>OZ243043.1:0-1613014 GCA_965212075.1 Alphaproteobacteria bacterium | reverse complement strand
CTATGCCTGCAAAAGCAATCACCGGTTTGGAAAATAGGAGTTTTTCCTGCGCCTTGATACGACCATGAAAAATCGGCAGAGAATGGTTTAAGCCCGCCACCTGATCACCGCCAATCATGATGACCGCGTCAGCGCGCGACAAAGCGTCTTTTGGCCGTTCACGCAACGGGCCGGCGGGCAGCATATAGCCATTGCCTAAACCATAATCGCCATCAACAACAAGAAAAGATAAATTTTTATGCAAAAACGGATTTTGAAACCCGTCATCCATCACAAGAATGGTCGCACCTTGCGCGATCGCTAAACGCGCCGCCGCCACGCGATCCTTGCCGACAATCACCGGAACATAGGCGGCCAGCATCAAAGCCTCATCGCCGACTTGGCGGGCGTCATGCTGCGCGACATCCACGCGGCATAGGCCGGTCGCGCGGCGGCCAAAGCCGCGCGTAAGAATAAAACTCCTCTCGTCCATGTCTTGCAGCAGGCGCGCTAAAAATAAAGCGCTGGGCGTTTTGCCCGCGCCGCCGACGGTGATGTTGCCAACACATATCACACCCACATCTGCTTTTTGCGCAGGCCGACGAAGGCGATAGCGAACCATCCCGCCATATAAAGCTGAAAATGGCAAAAGAGACCGGCTCACCAAATTGCGTTGCCGCCAAAATTTCGGTGCGCGCCACATTTATTTTTTATCTGACATTTTTTTCGCCAGCGGTGCAAGCACCAGCGGTGCAAGCTGCGCGAGCGTGTGATCCAGCGCGCCCGCCAGCTTTTCTGTCGCCGCGCGCGCCGAAGATTTCATCACACGCACACGCTCCGGATTATCTAGCAAGTGGCACAAATTTTCTGCCAATGTTTCTGGCGTCACCATATCAACACTATTCATGTTTGAAAGATGCCGGTAGATGTCCGAAAAATTAAATACATGTTTTCCGCTCATGATCGCGCAGTCAAGGCGCGCCGCCTCAAGCGGGTTCTGCCCGCCATGCGCGATCAGCGAACCGCCCATAAATACGATGGAGGCCAGACGATAAAAAAGACCCATCTCACCAAGCCTGTCCACGATATATATGTCGGGAAGATTTTCTGGCCGTTCGGCCTCGCTGCGGCAGATCACAGTGAGGCCGCGCGCACGCATTTTTTCAGCCACCTCCGCGCTGCGCGCAGGATGGCGCGGCGCGATGATCGTGATCAACTGGTATCCTTGTGTGCGGGCGGATAAATGCGCCGATGCAATGATCTCATCTTCGCCGCGATGTGTGCTCGCAGCGAGAAAAACTGGTTGCGCGCCAAGCACAGCGCGCCAAGCATCAATTTCAGCCTGATCTGCGCTTAACGGCGGCGCATCATATTTTAAATTTCCGCCGACCATGACATTCTGAGCGCCCAATTGAGCCAGCCCCTTGGCCGTCATTTCATTTTGCGCCAAGCAGAGATCAAAGTGCATCATCAAAAACCGCGCCAGACGCTGATGTTGAAGCCAGCGTTTGAGCGACTTGGCCGAAAGCCGCGCATTCACCAGCGCCATCGGGATGCCTCTTTTGCCCGTTTGCACGATCATGTTCGGCCATAATTCAGACTCAACCCAGATCGCCATATTTGGCTGCCAGCGCGTTAAAAAACGCCGCACATAAAGCGGATGATCCAATGGCGCATATTGATGAAAAGCATGCGCCGGTAATTTCATCGCCATCAGCTGCGCCGCGGAACGGGTGCCCGTGGTCAAAAGGATATTGACGCTCGCACCGCATATTTCGGGCAGACGGTTCATCAAAGGCAGCACCGCCAAAGACTCACCGACCGAAACCGCATTGATCCAAATCAGCTTGGCATCAGGCTTGAAGGTCTTTTGTGATAAGGTTTTTCCCATCCGTTCTGGCCAGCGCACAGAATCTTCTTTATTGCGGCGCACGCGGCGGCGTAAAAAAATTCCCCAGAACGGCGTTGTGATCCAAAAAATGAGACGATAAAAAGTCAAAGACAAAAGCGCCATCAGACCACATGTTTCAAGCTTTTGTTCGTCTCATTGTGATGGCCGGGAAACTGAATATTATAAAGCCGTGCATAAGCGCCTTCTTTTGCAATGAGTTCCTGATGCCTGCCCACTTCAATGATCTGGCCTTCCTGCAAAACACAAATTCTATCAGCGCTCATGATGGTGGACAGGCGATGTGCAATGACGAGCACGGTGCGGCTGGTGAATAATTTTTTCATAGCTTCCTGAATGGCTTGCTCGGATTCCGAGTCAAGCGCAGACGTTGGCTCATCCAAAAGCAGGATCGGCGCAGCACGCAGAGCCGCGCGCGCAAACGCTATGCGCTGGCGCTGTCCGCCTGAAAGCAGGGCGCCATTTTCACCAATGTGCGTTTCATATTGATTGGGTAATGCCATAATAAAATCATGCGCATTGGCAATGCGCGCAGCGTTTTGAATCTCATCCAGCGAGGCTTCGTCTTTGGCATAAGAGATATTGGCAGCAATTGTGTCGTCAAACAAGAAAACCTCCTGCAAGACAAGCGACATTGAACGGCGCAAACTATCAATTTGCACTTTGCGAATATCCTGCCCATCAATGCATACCTGCCCGTCATTGATATCATAAAAACGCTGAAGCAAATTCAGGATCGTGCTCTTGCCGCCTCCGGAACGTCCGACAAGCGCCACCACCTCACCAGCGCCGATACGCAGATCAATGCCTCTCAGCGCAGGCACATGGCTTCCCGGATATTTGAAATGCACGTTGTTAAAATGAATGCGATCTTGTAAATCACTTTCTTCGATTCTCAATTGCGGCGCACGAGGAGGAGAAGTAATTTTCGACTTTCTGTTCAGCCGAGCTAAAACGCGCTGTGTGCCCGTAATGCCTTCGAGCAAAGTCGCATGAAGCATCACAATAGATTTTAGAGGCTGATAAATCAGCAGCATCGCAGAAATAAAGCCGACAAGCTCGCCTTGTGAAAAATTGCCCGCGCGGCCTTCATAGCCGACATAAAAGAAAATCGCGGCCATGCCAATCCCAACAAGCAGTTCTGCTATGGGACTAGAGGCTATTTTCGCGCGCTGCACACGCATGGAATTGCGGATCATTGAACCGATCTTTTGGCTTGATCTATTGATTTCGCGCTCTTCTGTGCCGTAAGCCTTTACGATGCGTATGCCGCGGACGATTTCCAAAATATGTGAGCTCCAATCTCCCGTTTTGTCCATCATTTTATGAAACGAAGATTTTGTGCGGCGGCCAAAAAACCGCATGGATAAAATTACCAAAGGCATCATGATGGTTACAAAAGAAGCAAGCTGCCAGTTAATCACAAACATAGAGCCAAAGATGCCTAGCAACGTGATGGCGTTGCGCGTAAAATTAATAAAAGTGGAGCCAATCACAGTTTCAACCATTCTTGCCTCATTCATCACCATGGATAAAATTCTGCCGCTATGGTTTGAGCTGACCTGATGATAATCAGAACGAAGAAGGTTCTGAAAAATATGATGCTGAACTTGGGCAGTGATGCGCTGAGACGCATAAATTCTTAAAAAATTCCCCAAGAAAGTAAACGTAGCGCGTGTCGCGAGAATTGAAAAAACCGCAAGCGAAATCACGATCAGCGGCACGGGGCTGACAGGGTCAAACAAAATATCAATAGAAAATTGTATAAAAATCGGCAAAGCTCCCGTTGACAGGCCAACGAAAATGCTTGCAAGAATCGCGCCCGCCATGAGCTTCCAATGCGGCAACAGCCACATGCCCATAGCGATGCGCATGGTTTGGAAAATGCTGTTTCCTTTTTTGGACTCCGCTTTTTTTTGTGCGAGATCTTCTCCCTGCAGCCCTTCTTGAAACTGGCGTCTTTTAAAGAAAGACAGCACACCTCGTTTTTGCCCCTTAAGTCGGCCATCTGTGAGCATGTGTTCTTTTGCCGCGGATTTTCGCGACATGACTTTGCGCGATATTCTTTTGCTTGCGCGATATTCTTTGTTAACAAATGCAACCATGATTTATTTTCTCAACTCCTGCGGGGGAGCCATTATGCGCCAGCGATGGTCATTTGCGCCACTTTGAGCGTGGGCGTATCCACACCATAGCGCAAAAGCAGATCATTACCGACAGTTAGATCAGCAAACATGGACTTTAGATTGCCAACTATGGTGATTTCGTTAACCGGATGAGTGATTTTGCCTTTTTGCACCCAGAATCCGACCGCGCCGCGGCTGTAATCGCCGGTGACAGGGTTAACGCCGGATCCGATCAATTCGGTGACATAAAGCCCGTGATCTATCTCACCGATCAGCTCTTCGGGTGAGGCGGCACCCGGCGCGATCCACAGATTGGTCGGCGACGGCGACGGCACACTGCCGGGCGCTGCTGCCGCATGGCCTGTGCTCGCTAGGCTGAGCTGGCGTGCTGAAGGCCAATCCATCAGCCAGCTTGTCAATCGGCCTTGATCAATGAGGCGGCGCTTTTGACCGCCGACGCCTTCGCTATCAAAAAGCTGCGAGCGCAATCCGCGCACACGAAAGGGATCATCAATAATGTCAATCGCTTCAGGAAAGATGATTTTTCCGAGATCATCTTTGAGAAACGAGGAGCCGCGCGCAACCGCCGCGCCGGAAATGGCTGCAGCAAAATGGCCGAGCAGAGAGCGCGCAACGCGCGGATCATAAATCACCGCAGCGGTGCAGGATTTGGGCTTCTGTGCGCCTAAACGCGCAGCGGCGCGCGTAGCCGCTTCCATAGCGATTTTATGCGGCGCTTCCATATCTTCTACATGATGTGCTGAACAAAATGCATAATCGCGCTCCATCGCCCCGTTTTTTTCAGCGAGCACCGCGCAAGACAGACCATAACCGCTCGTTTTTTGCGCGCCATAAAAACCACCGCTCGTCATATGCGCAATCTGTGAAAGCGACCATCCGGCTTGCGCACCCTCTGAATTGGTGATGTCCTTTTGCGCAAGTGCTAACTCTTCCATAGCAAGAATGTTCGCTTTGAGATCATCAAGGCGGGGAATTTTTGTGTCATAAAGATCAAGGTCTTGCCCCGCATTCTTTGTGATTTTTATTGTCTCCGCAGCCAAACCGCAATAAGGGTCTTCCGGCGTCGCTTTGGCCATTGACACAACACGCGCAGCCAGTTCATCCACATCCTGCAGGCTATCCAAAGAGACGCTCACACCCGCCTGCCGCTTGCCAATAAAAACCCGCAGCACAACATCACGCCCTTCCGCATGATCGGTGTCAATGATCTGCCCATGACGGCATTGCAGATCAAAAGAAATCGACTCGCCGATCACCGCTTCGGCTTCATCCGCACCGGCTTTTTTCAGCCGCGTGAGAATGTCATCAAGCTGATCTAATAACTTTTGCTCTTCGCTCAAAAATGTTTCAGAAAGCATATTCACTCTTTAATTTGTTAGCTTTAGTTTGCGCTCATTTTGCGGGCCGTTTTGAGGCCTGAATAATTTGGCTGGTCAATCATTACCTGCCGCGCGGTCTGGTTGCGCAAATAAAATTTCAGATTTTCATCATCAAGGGAAATTTTACCCTCTCTGAGCTGCCGAATCAACGTCCAGCGCAATTCAGACAGAGCGCCTTTTTGATTAAGGGTTTTTTCCAAAGCTTTCTGCTCCAATGTTTGATGCGCCTGCCCCATACGGAGTTGGCGCAGCACAATATCAAGCGCATTGGCGCCGACGAGCGCGATAAACCCCGCGCGCGCTGATGAAGATGACTCTTTTTCAGCAAGCAGATGATCCCGCACCGCGATCAGCAATTCTTCCGACTCCGGCATATCAAGACCTAAAGGTTCGCGCGTTTCATCAAAGGCGTCAATGCCGCCTGCGATGAGCAAATTCGCGCAGTCAATTTCGCTTTCCGATGCGCGGCGGCCAATCGCAGCGCGCTCCAAAGACCTATCTGCGCCAGAGAGCCATTGCTGCGCCATGCTCAAGCAAATCACCGCCCAGCGAAATGATCCAAACACTTCCCAAAATTTGACGCGCGCGCGATCCACCTCTTTGCCGGAGACAGATTCATAGCCGCTAAATAAATCCTCATAAAAGCCGAAACCGCCGACAGGGTGATCGCTGCGGCCAAAACGCCAGCAATTCGCGCATAGCCAGCCCAAATCGCACATCGGATCAGCGATCGCTGCCAGCTCCCAATCCAGCACAGCGACAATGCCCTCAGGCGCGACGATCATATTGCCATTGCGAAAATCATTGTGAACCAAAGTCAAAGGCGGCGCGGCGGGCAAATGATCTTTCAGCCACGCGGCGGTGTAATCAATCATCGGGCGCGGCGTATCAAAACTTTGATAAATGGCGTCAATATGCGCAAGCGCGGCGCGCGGTGTTTGCTTTATCAAATGCCGATCCAATCCGGTTAACTCGGTGTCAATCGCATGGATGCGCGCTAGGATTTCTCCGCATTGAAAGGCGAGTTGCGGGCGGATTTCATCCAAAACCGGCGAAGAGAGAATGCGCTTGCCCAAAGTTTCGCCGTCAAGCCATTCCATGACGAACCCTTCGCCCAGATCATCTTCCGGTGAAAACACGCCGCAGACATTAGGCGCGGGGACGCGATGTTCGCGCGCGATCTGCATCAGGCGCGCTTCCACAGCAAGCCCGGGCGACGATCCAAAAAGCGATTGCTTTGGCTGGCCGTCAATCTCGCGCTGCATCGCGCGCCGCATCGCCATCTTGATCTCTTGCCCGCCGATTTTGACCGCCAGACGATAGGTTTCTTGACTGGCACCGCCTGACAGACGCTCACAAGAGATGAGTCGTTCAAACTTTTCAATATGTTTTTGCAGAAAGCTATACAGCGCATCAATCATCAAACAGCCTTATTCCTTCACCCCTTTCGGCGCTCTTTGCGACATAAAGCCGAACATATAGCCCGCGACGCGGCGCATCTGAATTTCTTCAGCGCCTTCGGTAATGCGATAGCGGCGATGATGACGGTAAATATGCTCAAACGGCTTATGGCGCGAATATCCCATGCCGCCATGAATCTGCATGGCGCGATCAGCCGCCTCACAGCATAATCTATTCGCCCAATAATTGCACATGGACACTTTATCAGAGACACTGAACGGCCCATAGGCATCCATCATCCACGCGGTCTTATGGATGAGCGCGCGGATCATCTCGCACTGAGTCTGTAATTCAACGAGCGGAAACTGAATTCCCTGATTGACGGCAAGCGGCTTGCCGAAAGGCTTGCGCTGTTTTGCATGCGCCACGGACTCACGAATGCAAAATTGTGCCGCGCCCAAACTGGACGCCGCCTGCCTGATCCGATTTTCATTAAAAAAATGCTGAACGATCTGAAGCCCCCGCCCCTCTTCGCCAAAAACTGCCTCATCAGGCACCGCGACATCTTTGAGCATCACATGGCCGTGATCGGTGGGCATATTGAACGTCCACAACATTTCACCGACGGTGAACCCCTCACTGTCGGTCGGCACGAGAAAAGCGGTGATTCCATGACCATCGCCCGCCTGCCCGCTGGTGCGCGCAAAAACCAGATCATAAGGCGCTTTGTGAATGCCGGTGTTCCAAATTTTTTCACCATTGATGAGCCAGCCCTCGCCCTTATTGTCCTTATTGCCTTTGCGCACAGCTTGGGTCTCCATATGAGTGGCGTCGGATCCGTGTTCGGGCTCGGTGATCGCAAACGCGAAGCCAGTTTTTCCAGCGAGCATATCTTGCAAAAAAAAGCCTTTCTGTGCGTCTGTGCCATAGGCATGCATCAGCAGAGCGCCGACATTATTGGCGACGATGGAATGCTCGGTTTGTAAATCATTATGAAGCCCCAGCCCTTTGGCGGCGAGATGTTCGCGAATGATCGCCATCGCGAGATTGGTGCCATCGCAGCCACCTAGCTCTTTCGGCAGCGCGTAGCGATAATGTCCGGCTTTATCGGCGATCTGGCGGGCTTTGGCGAGCAAAGCCTCCCACGCTTCATTTGGGAGGCCACCGCGCTGCCAATCGGTGCGGGCGTCCTCGCGGCGATGGTCAAAGAAACGCACATTATCGTCGCGCGCCTCCAGCGGCTTAATCTCCACGCGAATAAACCCATCCAATTCTTGAAGATAATCGCGAATATCTTCGGGAATATCAAAATTCATGTTGGTCTCCAGCGCTATTTCTTGCTTTATACAATATATATGATTTTCATATATGACTTTCGCTCAATCAGGAGAGGTGCCGGAGTGGTCGAACGGGGCGGTCTCGAAAACCGTTGTGCGCTTGCGCACCGTGGGTTCGAATCCCACCCTCTCCGCCACGAGTGGCGCGGCCACGAGTGGTGCCGCCAGACAGGCTGGGGGCGGGGTTTTGTCTCTGGCGAATAAGGCGGAATGACCGGCAATTGCGGGGCGTTTATTCACGGCTCTGCACCGCTTTCATTGCGCAACTTTTAGGCAATGGCAACGCATATCCACTCCAGCCGACTTTATGATAGCGAAGAATATATTCGCAGATAAATGTTTTATGCGCTGGGCGCGGGAGACAGTTTAAAGCCTGTATAACCTGACGCGGCGATTTGAGCGCAAACATAGCTGTAGACGCCAAAGCCGCCAACATAGGCCATGAAAACGCGAGATTTTCCCGGAACATTTGCGCCGATATACCAAGAATCTGCCTTCGGATAGAGGGTCATCTCTGCGACTTGTTCCGTATGGACAGCCCATTCATCTTCGGCCTCAATTGTGGGCTCTATGCTTGAAAAATCCCGTTCACGAAGCCATTTTATGCAATCGGCAATCCAATCAACATGCTGTTCAATCGCGACGAACATATTGCAGAGCACAGAGGGGCTGGATGGACCGGTGATGGTGAATAAATTAGGAAATCCTGATATGCCAATCCCAAGATAGGTGCGGGGGCCATCGGTCCACCTATCTTTTAGTGAAACATCGTCAATGCCTCTAATATCAATATTTGTGAGAGCGCCGGTCATAGCGTCAAAGCCGGTGGCAAAAACGATCACATCAAATTCCTCTTCGCCGGTCCCTTCGCCGATTTTTGCGCGTATGCCTTTTGGCGTGATGCGCTCGATCGGGTTTTTTCTGAGGCTGACAAGCGAGACATGATCCAGATTGAAAGTTTCATAATAATTCGAGTCAAGGCATGGCCGCTTTGTGGCATAGGGATAAGCATGGGGCAGCAAATTTTCTGCTGTCTCCGGATCCTTGACAATTGCCTTAATTTTGTCGCGAAAAAATTGCGCAACCATTTCATTAGCTTCCTCATTGCTTGCAATATCGCCAAAACTAAATGCGAACGCCGTGAGCAGACCCATGTCCCAAGCCTTCTCAAACCGTTTTTTTCTTTCTGCCTCACTTGCCCCTAGAGCCGAATCCAATTGGCGAGTGGGGTTGGGAAGGCCGATCGCATGCACACGCTCCTCTTCATGAAAGGCGGGGTAATTTTGTTTCATTTCTGAGATCTCTAAATTACTGAGTGGCCGGTTCAAAGCGGGGGCGGAATAGGCTGCCGTTCTCTGATAAACGACCAGCTTTTTTGCCTGTTGAGCAATCAGAGGAATTGACTGGATCCCCGATGACCCGGTGCCGATGATAGCGACTTTGAGGCCTGTGAAATCTACGTCTTCATGAGGCCAATGGCCTGTTTGATAGGTGGCGCCAAGAAACTTATCAGCGCCGGGGATGTCGGGTTTTTTGGCAATAGATAAGCATCCCGTCGCCATGATCAGATATTGCGCCGAGATCGTCTCGCCGTTATCCGCGTGAACCACCCATTTTTTCTCATCTTCATCAAAAATGGCGCGCACAACCTTTGTGCCGAAAGTGATATCCGGGCGAAGATCAAAACGATCCGCCACATGACTGGCATATCGCAAAATTTCCGGCTGGGTCGCATATCTTTCAGTCCATTGCCAATCCTGCTCCAGTTCGGAAGAAAATGAATAGGCATAGGCCATGCTCTCAACATCACAACGCGCGCCCGGATAGCGGTTCCAATACCAAGTTCCGCCAACATCGTCGGCGGCTTCAATGACGCGAACCTTCAAGCCTTGCGCGCGCAATTTATAGAGCTGATACATGCCGGCAAAACCAGCCCCAACGATAACAGCGTCAATCTGGGACGGTTTAGACAGGTGGCGGTCAATTTGTTCGCCGATAAATTCAAGCCCTTTGGCCGCGGCCGGCAATAATCCCGGCATGGCAAAGAAGCCGTGCATTTGCCGTTCGAATCTTTTATGCACGACCGGCACGCCTGCGCTGCGCAATTTTTCGACATAGGCTTCGCCTTCATCGCGCACTATATCAAACTCTGCCGTCAAGATAATGGCTGGCGGCAGTCCAGAAAAATCCGGCGCGCGCAATGGCGACATATCCGGATGTGTCCGATCTTTATCATTGGGAACATAATGATCCAAAAACCACTTCATCAGATCCGCCGAGAGCATAAGCTGGTTTTGGGGATCTTTATAACTTTGCGTATCCATCGCCGCGTCGGTAACCGGATAGACCAGCACTTGAAGTGAAATTTCTGGCCCCTGTTCAGCTTTAGAGCGCTGCGCCATAATGGCTGCGAGATGGCCTCCAGCGCTGTCGCCGCCGACAATTAAAGGCACACGCTTTCCGGCAATATGCGCGAGATTTTTGTCAGCCCATTTAACCGCAGCCCATGAATCTTCTACAGCCGTCGGATATTGATGCTCAGGCGCTTTGCGGTAATCAACCAACAAGACCGCCGAACGCGTCCGCTGTGCGATCTGGCGTCCAAGCGTTTCATATTCGTCAATATTTCCGAGAACCCAGCCGCCGCCATGAAAATAGACAAGGACTGAACGCGGCGCTTCATCAGGCTGGAGAATACGTCCGCGGATAGATAGACCGTCCGCGACATCTATTTTGACCTCAGTGACTTTTTTCATCTCCGGCCCAGGGCGATAAAGTTTAGCGATCTCGGACAAAGCCATGCGCGCCGCGACAGGATTCATTTCGTTTATCGGGGGCACACCCTCTAGAGCCATCCGAGCCAACAAAGAAGTGCTTGCTAAATCCAGATTCATTTTTACCTCCCCAGACACGTTTTAGACACGCTTTATGATGATAATAATTTATAATTATAGGCATAATCGGCCAAATTGTTTAATCTTTTTCCCCCTTTCTTATCACGCAAATCTGCTATGATCGCCCGCATGAAGGGAGGCGGTTATGGATTTTAACCTTCGCGAAGAGCATAAAATGCTCAAAGATCTCGTTGCCCGCTTTGTGCGCGACGAGCTGCACCCGCTTGAGGCGGCCATCCTCGCACGCGAGGCCGAAGGCCAGCCCCGCGCGCTCACAGACGAAGAGCGCGCGCCACTCGACGAGCGCTCGCGCGAACTCGGCCTGTGGGGACTAGACGCCCCCGAACAATGTGGCGGCAGCGATCTGTCCCTTGAGGCGATGATCGGCGTGAACGAAGAAATAGGGCGCACGATCACGCCCTATTTGCTCCCGCCCGATTCACCCAATTTGAAAATGCTCGTTGCGACGGTCAATGAGCAGCAGCGCGAAAAATACCTGCTCCCCTACGCGCAGGGCAAGACGATCTCGGCTATGGCTATTTCTGAACCCGGCGCGGGCGCTGATCCGGCAGCGATGACAACAAAGGCTGTCAGAAAAAATGATGGCTGGGTCATCAATGGCCGCAAAATCTGGATCAGTCGCGCCGCCGATGCCGACTTCACAATCCTGATGGCCGTCACCGATAAAGAAATAAAACGCGGCGTATCAGCGTTCCTTATTGATAAAGGCACGAAAGGGTTTAATATCGCGCGACGCATCGCGATGATCGGCGGAATCTCCACCTATGAACTCGAACTCGATGACTGCTTCATCCCCGACGACAACCTCCTCGGCGAGGAAGGCAAAGGCTTCGCGCCGATGCAATTGCGGCTCGCGACCCGGCGGCTGCAAATGGCCTCATGGTGCATCGGCAAGGCCTCGCGCGCGCTCGAAATGATCTGTGATTACGCACCGCAGCGCCGGACATTCGGCGCACCCCTCGCCGAGCGGCAGACGATCCAATGGTGGGTCGCCGATGCCGCCACCCGCATCCACGCCGCCAGACTCATGGCCTACCACGCCGCCTGCAAGGCCGATCAGGGCTTGGATGTCCGCGTCGAAATCTCTATGGTCAAGGCCTTCGCCACTGAAATGGCGTGGGAAGTCCTCGATCATGCGATGCAAGTCTTCGGCGCGATGGGCATGACACGCGAGCTGCCCCTCCACATGATGGCCTCCGAAATCAGATTAATGAGAATCTATGACGGCCCGACTGAAATCCATCGCTGGGTCGTCGCGCGCGATTTATTGAAACTCAAAAGATAAAGAGCAAATGTGATTCATTGTTTCAATTAAGATTTCCCTGTTTTTGAACATTTAATTCCCTGTTAAACAGGGAATTTGCCCCCAAAGAAAAGTTATCTCCCACCTGCTTCCACCGCCACGATTATGGCGCTCGCGCTCGCCTAACGGCTCGCTGCCGCGCACCCCCGCAGCGCGCGCTTATTATGGCACGCGCGCTCGCCTAACGGCTCGCTGCCGCGCACCCCCGCAGCGCGCGCTTATTATGGCACGCGCGCTCGCCTAACGGCGCTGCCGCGCACCCCCGCAACGCGCGCTTATTATGGCGCTCGTGCTCGCCTAACGGCTCGCTGCCGCGCACCCCCGCAGCGCGCGCCATCAATAATGCCTGCGCTTTTTAACTTATTCTTGATGGGCGCGAAGATTATCCATCCACGCTTTGGCCTCTGAGCTCGTTTTGTCATATTCAATCGCCCGCCCGAGTGCGGTAAAAGCCTGTTCGTTCTTCTTCTGCTTCGCGCGCGCGACTCCCAAAAGCAGCCAAACGCGGCCTTCATCGGATAGATCGCCTTTCTCCAAAGCGCGCTCAAAAGCCTGCTCAGCTTTTTTCCATTGCTCATCTTCAATATAGCCATTGCCCAGACGCTGCCAAATCTTGCCATGCTTCACCAAAGGCGCTGCCTTGGAAAGCGCTGCAATGGCTTTTTTCCATTCGCGCGCTAACAGCCAAGCGTCGCCCAGCAAAGTGTAATTTTCATCGTTTTTTTCCACCAGATTTTTGCGCAGCCCTTCTTCAAGAACGCGCGCCGCCGGTATCGGCGCGTCATAGGACAAATAACTTTGCGCAAGCCGCCTATATTCCGCAGACTTCGTGAACAGGCCAAGCTGGTGCATCGTCCGCAGCGAAGCAAAAGATTTCTTAAATTGTTTGAGCTCCGCATAAAGCCCGACCAACTGGCTCCAAAAAATCCGATCACGGGGATAAAGCTTCACCCCCTGCGCGGCGACCGGCAGAGCTTTGCGATAAAGGTCTTGCTGCAAATAGAGGCTGGCCAGCAAATGCAGCCAGTTTCTGCGCGGATTTTTGGCGGCACTGACCGCCTTTTCGGCATAAGGCGTCGCGCGCTTGAGATCACCCGAAAGCGCCCAAGCCTGTGCGAGCAAAGCATGAGCCTGCGGCGAGATCGTCTCAACGCGCTTCATCCATTGATTGAGCGTCTCTATCGCGTCTTTATATTTTTCGCTGGCCGCATAAATTTGCGCCAGATTAAACAGCGCATTGAGATAAGCCTGTTCGGAAAAAGCGCCCAGCGCCATAGCCTGCTTGAGCAACCTCGTCGCTTGAGAAAAATTCTCCATCTCTATCCACAAAAACGCTTTTTGCTGCAAAATGATCGCGTGCTCGTAATTATTGACGTCCTCGCTTTTTAACAAGACATCAAGAATAGACATGGCGTTTTTATGCTGGCCTTTTGACGATGATTCCTGCGCGCGGGTGATTTCGTCATAGGTGAATTGGGTTAGGGTTTCAACCTGCCGCGTTTTCGGCTTCGGCGGCGGCGAGGCTGCCGTCAAACATAAAGCACAGAAGGCGATAAAAAATGTTCTCAAAAAACGCCGCTTCATTTTTCCAGCTCAAACACGATCACTGTTTGGACGCCCGTGCGATCGGCGGGCTTGCCGTTGACGATCTGGGGCTTATATTTCCAGCGGCTGACAGCGCGCAGAGCGGCGCGGTTGAAAATGGTCGGCGGATCAGCCTGCACCACGCGCGGGGCGAGAACAATGCCCGCTTTGCTGACGGTGAATTCCAGCAGCACCCAGCCTTCAATGCCGCGATTGAGCGCGCGCGCCGGATATTGCGGCAGCACACGCACCAGAGGCAAAATCTCCCCGTCAGACGGCGCCTCAAGATTGTTCATCAAAGACAGCCGCCCCGCATTGGGCAAAGCCTTCGCCAAAGACCCGGGCGGTGGTAGTGGCGGCTTTTGATGTTTTATCTTTGGCGGCGGCTCATTGTTTTTTTGCTGTGGACGCAGCGGCTTACGGTCTTTCGTATTGAGGCCCTCATCACGCTTGATGCGCACAAAATCTATCTGCGCATTGGCCGCCGCTTCTTCAAGACTCGCATTGTCGCCGGTCACCAAAATCTGCATCACAATAAAAAGAACAAAAGTAATCCCCAGCGCGAGACTGATGAAAATGCCTTTACGCATTAAGGGCGTTAGGGGATCATTTTGTAAAAGTTCACTTTTTGTCATCGGTCGCAATCGATATGCGGGGAACGCCCGCTTGGCGCAGGCGATCCATCACGTCCACTAAAATTCCGGTGCGCGCGACTTTGTCGGCTTGAATCACCGCGCTACCCTGTGGGTTTTCCGCGCGCAATCTCTCCACATTGGCGCGCAGTGCGGTCAGATCTATTTTGCGGCGATTGATCCAAATTTCGTTGTTTTCATCAATCGCGATCAAAATGCCGACTTTGGTCTGTTTGACTGCCGTTTCCGCATCCGGCCTCGTGACATCAATGCCCGTCTCTTTGACAAACGTCGCCGTGACGATAAAGAAAATCAGCATGATGAACACGACATCCAGCATCGGCGTCATATCAATCGCGCTGTCTTCATCTAAAGCTGACCGCCTGCGCATCCGCATATTATGACTCCTGCAATATATGTTCGCATCGGTTCATATTTTTGCCCGCCTGCCGCTCGAGCAGCGCGCTGAAATACAGCCCCGAAAGTGCGACGACCATGCCCGCCATTGTCGGCAGAGTCGCTTTGGAAACACCCGACGCCATCGCACGCGCATTGGACGCGCCGGTTTGTGCCAGCACATCAAACACTTCGATCATGCCGGCCACCGTGCCGAATAGGCCCAAAAAAGGCAAAATCGCTACCAGACCTTTAATTAGCGAAAGCTGCGAAAAACATTTGATCCGGTGTTCAGACATCATCGCCGTGCGGATATATTTTATCTGCCATAGGCGATAATGATGGCGGTTGCTCCAATCCGCCTCAAGCTGGCTGATGTCGCGCGCCGCGCTGACTTTGTAATAATAAAGCCGCTCCAAAATCAGCGCCCAGAGAACAAAGCTGTTCAACGCAATCACCCACATGATCGGGCCTCCCAGCTCCATAAAATCACGCAGAGAGGAAATGGCTCCCAGATAGGTCAGAAAAGTCTCAATGATCTGATTCATGATCTGGTTATCCTTTGACACTGCTCGCGATCAATCCGGCGGCCTGCTCTTCAAGAACTTGCTGAATCTCGCGCGCGCGCGAAGCGGCCAGCGCGTGGATCAAAATCAGCGGCACCGCAGTGATTAAGCCCAAAACCGTCGTCACCAAAGCCTGCGAAATGCCGCCGGCCATCAATTTCGGATCGCCGGTGCCAAATAAAGTGATCGCCTGAAACGTCAAAATCATGCCGGTCACCGTGCCGAGCAGCCCCAGCAAAGGCGCGATCGCTGCAAAAATTTTTACCAAAGGCAGATAATGTTCAAGCTCCGGCAGTTCGCGCAAAGTCGCATCGTGAAGCTTGAGCTCCAAAGTCTCGCCGTCAAGGTTTTTGATCCCCGCAACAGAAGCCAGCACGCGGCCTAGCGGATTGTGATCCGACAGATTTTGCAGATCCGCCGCCTGCACATTGACCGCACCGCGCACCTGCGTCAAAACCAAAAACCGCCAGACGCCCAACGCCATGCCAGACAAAGCGATCAAAATAATCGTATAGCCGACAAGACCGCCTTGCTGAACGCGCTCAAGAAGGCTGGGCGTCTCCACCAGCAGCGCAAGAATACCGCCGCGCGCCGGATCAATCGCCGCCGTGATGATCTCGTCCGCTGCGCGCCCTTCAACATTTTCGGCGGCATCGAGAAACTTCCCCGCAGGCTGCCGCCCCAGCAATCTATATTGCTGCGTATCCGGCAAATAATCCAGATATTCCCCGTCATGCATCGCGACAAACGCGCCAATGCGCGTGATTTGCGCCGTCCGCGCCTGCCCGTCACCATCAACGAGGATGCCGTCAAAGGTTGAAATCACGCTCTGCACAACCAGCTCATCCATCATCATCTGCCAGAGCGTTTGAATCTGATCAACGGTCGGAATCCTTTTTGCTTTGACAAGTCCTTCAAGCTGCTCGGCACGATCTTTGCGCTCGCCCGAAATCAAAGACGCGTTGAGCTGCCCCTGCGTCTCGCCCGCCGCTTGTTTGATCACGCCAAACATTTCGGCAAAAGCGCCCAGCCTCTCGGTAAGTTGCTCGGTCAGCTTCGCGAGCTGTAGCTCGTTTTCGTTGAAAACGTTTTCGAGCTTCTTCGCGCGCGCCTCCAGCTTTTTGAGCGCGGCTTTTGCTTGCACGAGCAGTCTGGCTCGCTGATTTTTTTTATTCAGAAACTCAGCTTCGCGCTTTTGATTAGCACGGTCTTCTTCAAAGCGTCTCTGCTCAACCTGTTTGAGGAGCTGTTCAAGCGTCAGTTCCGGCGTTTGCGCTTCTGCAGCAAAGGCCGGAAGCGCAAAGCAGATCAATAAAATGAAACTCACTAACCTCATTTTTTTCGCTCTTTGATCGGCAGCAACAAAAGCGATGGCGGTGCCTGCTCGCGCGCGACCTTCACCGCTTGATGAATATCGCTCGACCAGCCATAAAGCGGCAGCCATGTCTTGTTTTGCTGATCCCATAAAGCCGTTTGATCCTGATTGAATGTCTGGTAGACCCAGCTCAGGCGGCCAAAGCGCATAAAATCCACTGTGATGTCTTTGCCCTCAATCGGCTGCGGCAGGACGCCCTGCCATGCCTCAATCGTGCGGCCATATTCCATTTCAATCTCATAAGCTTCCAAGATTTTGCGAAATTTTTCAGCGGGCTGCGTGTCAGAGCGATCCATCACCTGGCGCAAAGTCTCGATCCGCGCTTTGCGCTCCGCGCGCAAAAAGGGGACGTCCAATTCAACAAATTGCGCCAGCGCGCTGAGCATTTTGTGCATCAGAGGAATAATGTGGCGATCAATCGTCCCCGCTTGCCTGATCTGCGCGCGAATGTCGGTTTTTTCCTCCCGCTGTGCGGTGATCAAGCGATTCATCTGCGCGTTATATTTTTTGAGGCTTTCAATCTGCGCGATCACCGCGCGATATTCGGAGACCAGCTTCGCCGTTGTGTCATCAAGCTCGTTGACGCGCCTTTGCGAGGCGGTGTTGGCCGCGAGCGCCTCCAGCTCCCTCGTTTGGATTTTGGATAGATCAGCCGTCTGCGCATGCTGTGCGGACAATCCCGCAAACAAAAAAATGAAAAGAATCATCCTCATCGCGCTTATTTTTGACCCTCCCATGCTCATGATAAAAGCGTATTTAGAATAACAAATTTTGGAATTATATACATAAAAACTATGGCAGATTTGCCGCGGGAGCGAATTAAACAAGCCGCGCACATTAAGCCGCGCACATTCGGCTTCAATTTTCTGCGCGTTATTGGGCGCAGACGCTGGAGAAAGGTTTCCTCAATGGATGGGAAGTGAGATTAATTCCCACTTCCCGTTTATTGTTTTTGCCGATGATTTAGTTAAAATAGGAGCGCGGAGGGCAATTGAATGCGTGAGATCAACCATTTTATCAACGGGGCTCAGGCGGCTGGCGGATCGGATCGGTTTGGCGAGGTCTATAATCCGAATACGGGTGAAGTTCAGGCGCGGGTGTCGTTTGCGACGGCGCGCGAAGTGGATGACGCCGTTCAGGCGGCCAAGGCGGTGCTGCCGGGCTGGGCGGCGACCAATCCGCAAAGGCGCGCGCGCGTTCTTTTAAGCAGCGGGCAGATCACTTTCCGCACGATGAGCATATTGATTTTTATTTTTAACCGCGCTTATCTTAAAGCGCTCAGCCTATGGCTCAAGAATCTGGAAGGAAAAATGTAATGACAAGAACATCACACTCTAAATATGAACCTTTGGAGAGGCACCTTAAAAATCTTCCTGCTTCTCAAGACAGACTAACGCTCAGTTTCAAAGAGGTTGAGGATATTATTGGTATCTCATTGCCGGAATCGTCTAACAAATATAGAGCGTGGTGGGCTAATCAAAGTAATGTAAAAAACCGCCCTCAAGCTGCGTCATGGATAAATGCAGGATTTATTGTGGGCAATGTTCGTCAGGAGCGAGGCAGCAGCGAAGTGATTTTTATTCGCTATAAATTGGTGGGGCATGACAAAGAATTGGTGGAAAGTGATGCAGTCGTTGAGTTTTTTGGTAAAGAAGCTAGGGAAGTTCTAACTGGTGAATCATTGGAGGCTATCAGACAGGCGCTAGTTTTATTCTCTTTTATTGAGAAAGAGAAAATTTCTTTGGCACCAGCCTTTCAACCTATTTTGAATGTGCTTGATTCTCTAGCAAGCACATTAATTCTGCAGCCATTACGCGATAGACTTCCAAGCGATCGAATAAAGCAAGATATTTGGTTTTCTCCTGATCTGTCCTCTCTTCCGGAAGGTCGCCGCCATCATTACGAGAGACTTGTCCATTCTTTGAGGAAAGGAATTCTTTATAACAGGCTTCAATCCCCGTTAGGCAGATTCCGAGATTGTTTAGATTATGCTCTCAATGAGCATCGTCATCTCGATGGTATATTTGATAGTGTCAAGAAAGCTTTTAATTTTTCCGGGGCGCATAAATTATTAAGTCAAATTGATTCTGTAAATAAATTTCGCAATCACTATATCGCGCATAACGATGGCAAGCCTTTAGATCAGGAAAAGGCGAGAAAGGCTCTTAAAGAATGGGGGAGTGCTCTGGTTCTTATTTCTGCTTGTTTAAAACAGATGGGTTAGGTTTCATGCGGGGGTTATTTTGAGGAAGTTTTTGTCTGTATCCAATCTGGGTCTAGAACGAATTTGCTACATGCCTGTATAGCCTAATTTCTTGCGAATTTGATGAGTCCGATCGAGCGTGCCGCCATATGCGCTCGATATGCGCATAAGGTTTAGAGCCGTCCTGAATCCGTCTGACAAACAAAGTTTATGCCCCGAATTTGTCAAAGAATTTGTCAAAATCACATATATTCGGCGATGATTTAGATTAAAATAAGATCACGGAGGGCAAGTGAATGTGTGGGATCAATTGAATGCGTGAGATCAACCATTTTATCAACGGGGCTCAGGCGGCTGGCGGATCGGCTCGGTTTGGCGAGGTCTATAATCCGAATACGGGCGAAGTTCAGGCGCGGGTGTCGTTTGCGACGGCGCGCGAGGTGGATGACGCGGTTCAGGCGGCGAAAGCGGCGCTGCCGGGCTGGGCGGCGACAAATCCGCAAAGGCGCGCGCGCGTTCTGTTTGCGTTTAAGGAGCTGCTCGAGCAGAACATGGATGAGCTTGCCGCGCTGCTGTCGAGCGAGCATGGCAAAGTGATCGCCGATTCCAAAGGCGATCTGCAGCGCGGGCTAGAGGTTGTTGAGTTTGCGTGCGGCATTCCACATCTGCTCAAGGGCGAATATACGCAAGGCGCTGGGCCGGGCATTGATGTCTATTCAATGCGCCAGCCGGTCGGCGTTTGCGCGGGGATCACGCCGTTCAATTTTCCGGCGATGATTCCGATGTGGATGTTTGCGGTTGCGATTGCGTGCGGCAATAGTTTTGTTTTGAAGCCTTCGGAGAAAGCCCCGTCCGTGCCGGTGAGGCTCGCTGCGCTGATGATGGAAGCGGGCGCGCCTGCGGGCGTTCTCAATTGCGTGCATGGCGACAAGGCTGCGGTTGATGCGCTGCTGGCGCATCGGGATGTTCAAGCGATGAGCTTTGTCGGCTCGTCGGACATTGCGCATTATGTCTATGCGACGGCGAGCGCGCAGGGCAAGCGCGTTCAGGCGATGGGCGGCGCGAAAAATCACGGCGTGATTTTGCCCGACGCTGATCTTGACCAGACGGTGAAGGATATTGTCGGCGCGGCCTATGGCTCGGCGGGCGAGCGCTGCATGGCCTTGCCGGTGGCGGTGGCGGTTGGCAAGAAGACCGGCGACGAATTTGTTGAGCGCATGCTGGTTGCGGCGCAAGGTTTGAAAGTCGGCATATCAACGGATCCCGACGCGCATTATGGCCCGGTGGTTTCTGCGGCGCACAAAGCGCGCGTCGAAAATTATATCCAGATGGGCGTCGATGAGGGCGCAGCGCTCAAGCTTGACGGGCGCGGTCGCTCTTTGCAGGGATATGAGAACGGATTCTTTATCGGGCCGTCTTTGTTTGATCATGTGCAGCCGTCTATGAAATCCTATCAAGAGGAGATTTTCGGCCCCGTGCTGCAGGTCGTGCGCGCCGAAACTTTGGAAGAGGCAGCGGCGCTGCCGTCAAATCATCAATATGGCAATGGCGTTTCAATTTTCACGCGCGATGGCGGTGCGGCGCGCGCGTTTGCCACACAAGTGCGAGTCGGCATGGTTGGGATCAACGTGCCAATACCCGTGCCGGTGTCCTATCATAGTTTTGGCGGCTGGAAGCGCTCGGTCTTTGGCGATGTCAACCAGCACGGCACCGAGGGTGTGCGCTTCTGGACAAAAATCAAGACCATCACGCAGCGCTGGCCCGAAGGTGATAAAAGCGATATTGGCGATCAGGCCTTCATCATCCCAACGATGAGCGGAAATGGGAACAAAAATGGGAGCGGAAAAGGGTGAAGCATAAAACCATTCAAGTTAAAACACGCGCGCGCATTGCGCTGATCACGCTTAATCGTCCTGACGATCTCAACGCGCTCAATGCCCAAATGATGAGCGAGCTTGCTGCCTCTATGGCGGAGATTGATCGCTCCCCCAAAATTGCCGTCAGTATTTTGACCGGCGCTGGGCGCGCTTTTGCGGCCGGTGCTGACATCAAGGAAATGGCGCCGCAGAGTTTTTCGGACATGTTTATCAATGATTATTTTGCTGGCTGGGATCGCATCGCAAATTGCCGCAAACCGCTGATCGCCGCGGTCAATGGTTTTGCGCTGGGCGGCGGCTGCGAGCTTGCGATGATGTGCGATATTATTATCGCCTCTGATAAAGCGCAGTTTGGCCAGCCTGAGATCAAACTGGGCGTGATGCCGGGTATGGGCGGATCACAGAGGCTGGCGCGCGCCATCGGCAAGGCGAGGGCGATGGATTTGATTTTAACTGGCCGCATGATCGATGCCCAAGAAGCTGAGCGCGCCGGTCTTGTCAGTCGGCTTGTTGCGCATAAAGATCTGATGGCGGCCGCACAAGACATAGCGCAAGAGCTTGCGTCTTATTCTATTGCGTCATTGATGGCGGCGAAGGAGGCTGTCGCGCGCGCGTTTGAGATGCCCCTCAGTGAGGGTGTGCGTTTTGAACGACGGCTATTTCACGGCCTATTTGGCACACAAGACCAAAAAGAAGGCATGCAGGCGTTTTTGGAAAAGCGCAAGCCGAATTTCAAAGATCAATGAGCCTCACGATGAGCTTAACCGGCGAGCAAAAAGCGATCATCAATATGGCGGCTTCATTTGCCAAAGATCATCTTCGTCCTAATGCGCAAAAATGGGATCGCGGCGAATATCTTGACCGCGACAAGCTGCAGGCATTGGGGCGGCTGGGTTTTGGCGGCATCTATGTTGCGGAGGATGTCGGCGGCTCAGGGCTGAGCCTGCTGGATGCGGTGCTGATTTTTGAGCAATTGGCCAAAGGCTGTGTGTCTCATGCGTCGTTTTTGTCAATACATAATATGGCGGCGCGCATGATTGACCGCTTCGGCGATGATGCACTGCGGCAAACATGGCTGCCTAAACTAGCATCATGTGAGAAGATAATTTCCTATTGCATGACCGAAGCCGAAGCAGGCTCGGATGCTGCGTCGCTGAAGACACGCGCCGATCGGGATGGCGATGTTTATATTTTGAACGGCGCGAAAATGTTTATCTCGGGCGGCGGATTTAGCGATGTCTATCTCGTAATGGCGCGCACAAGCAGTGATGGCGATGACGGCGCGGACGGCATTTCGGCTTTTCTGGTTGAAAAAGGCAGCGTCGGCCTGTCGTTTGGCAAGCGGGAGGAGAAAATGGGCTGGCGTGCTCAGCCGACGACGATCGTTCGTTTTGATGATTGCCGCGTGTCTGTGAAAAACCGCCTCGGCGAGGAGGGGCAAGGATTTCACTATGCGATGGCGGGCTTGAATGGCGGACGGCTGAACATTGCGGCCTGTTCGCTGGGCGGCGCGCAGGAGGCTTTTGATCGCGCCTTTGTTTATGCGCAAGCGCGCAAGCAATTTGGCCAGCTCATCGCCGAATTTCAGGCGACGCAGTTTAAGTTTGCCGACATGGCGACCGAGCTTCAGGCGGCGCGCAGCCTGCTCTATGAGGCCGCGCGCAAATTTGATGACGAAGACCCTGACGCCGTGATGTTTTGCGCGATGGCCAAAAGGTTTACGACCGATATCGGCTTCAAGGTGGCCAATGACGCGCTGCAGATTCATGGCGGCTATGGCTATCTGGCGGAATATGGGATTGAGCGCATCGTGCGCGATCTGCGCGTCCATCAGATTTTGGAGGGCACCAATGAGATTATGCGCGTGATCACGGCGCGACATTTATTCGGAACACGTAATTGACTGCGCTTCCATCAAGCAAACCTCAAGTGGTGATCAGCGCTACAGGCCGGATCGGTCGGATCATTCTCAACCGGCCCGAAGTGCTGCATGCGCTCTCCACCGAAATGTGCGGGAAAATCACCGAAGCTTTATTGGCATGGCGCGATGATGATCACATTGAGGCCGTTTTGATTACGCATGAAGAAGGCACACGCGGCTTTTGTGGCGGCGGCGATGTTCATGCGCTTGTGCGCTCGGTTGAGGGCGACGGCCAAGCGGCGAAAAATTTCTTTGCGGCAGAATATCGCTTAAATGCGCTGATTTATTCTTATCCGAAGCCGATTGTTTCTTTGCTGGATGGTGTCGTGATGGGCGGCGGCGTCGGCATATCGGTTCATGGCGCCGCGCGTGTCATCACCGAGCGGACGATCTTTGCGATGCCGGAGACCGGCATCGGATTATTCCCCGATGTCGGCGGCGGCTGGTTTCTGCCGCGCCTGAAAAATGATAGCAGCGGCGGATTGGGGAGCTGGCTCGCGCTGACCGGCACACGACTCAAAGGGCTCGACGTGCTTGCCGCAGGGGTCGGGACGCATTTTATTGAAAGCGCGCAGCTTGCGTCTTTGACGGCGGAGATTTTGGCGCTGGGCATCACAGCGCTTGACGGGCTTCAACCACAGGCTGCCCCCAGCTTTCAAGCTCATCTGCCGTCAATTAGAAATATATTCACGAGCGATATCATTGAAGAGATCTGGTCAAAACTGGAAGCGGATGGCACGGATTGGTCGCAGCGCCAGCTTGCACTGATGAAGAAAAATTGCCCGCTGAGTATGAAAGTAGCGCATCGTCAATTGCGGGAAGGTGCTACGCATCGATCTTTTCACGAGACGATGCGCATGGAATATCGCATTGCCAATCGTCTTGTGCGCCATCCTAACTTTCGCGAGGGCGTGCGCGCGCTGCTGATTGATAAGGACAACCAGCCGCGCTGGTCGCCGGAACATCTCACGCAAATATCGGATGATATGATCAGCGAGATTTTCGCGCCTTTAGATGAAGGTGAATTGACATTCTTGGAAGGAGGATAGATTGATGGCGAACATTGGCTTTATCGGGCTTGGCAATATGGGTTCGGGCATGTGCGCGAATTTGGTGAAAGCGGGCCATCAGGTGCGCGCCTTTGATGTGAGCGCTGAAGCGGTGGCGCGCGCGGCTGATCAGGGTGCCCTGCCCTGCGCCGATCTCGCCGAGCTTGTGTCCGGCGTTGAGGCGATCATCACGATGCTGCCGGCGGGCGCGCATGTTTTGGACGTCTATTTTGGCACGAGCGGCGTGGTGAAACAGGTGTCATCGGACGTTTTGCTGATTGATTGCTCAACCATTGCGGTTGAAGATGCACGCCGCGCGGCGGCGCAGGCCGAGGCGCAAGGACTTCAATTTGTTGATGCGCCGGTCTCGGGCGGAGTCGCGGCAGCACAGGAGGGAACGCTTACCTTTATGGTCGGCGGCGCGCGCGACGCTTATGAACAGGCGGCGGCGATTTTGTCGGCGATGGGGAAGAATGTTTTTCATGCCGGGCGGGCGGGCAATGGTCAGGCAGCGAAGATCGCCAATAATATGCTGCTGGCGATTTCGATGATCGGCACGTGCGAGGCGTTCAATCTGGCCGAGCGGCTGGGACTGGAAGCGGAAGTGTTTTATCAAATTGCGTCCAAAGCATCGGGGCAATGTTGGTCAATGACGTCTTATTGTCCGGCACCCGGTCCGGTGCCAGCCGCGCCATCCAATCGGGATTATCAGGCGGGATTCACCGCGGCGATGATGTTAAAAGACCTGCGTCTAGCGCTGAGCGCGGCGGGCGGCGTTGATGCGGCGACGCCGCTCGGCACACATGCGGAGGCGATTTACGCCGAGATGGACGCGCAGGGATTATCACAGCTAGATTTTTCGGGCGTCATGCTTAAGATCAAAGATAATGTTTCATGAACGAAAGAAGGCCCATTTGCGCGATGATGAGCTTATGGTTGAAAGATATAAAGCGCTAAAAACATGGCTTAATTTTTTTTAATTTCCATTAAAAAAATTCTTGACATAATGTGAAACCAGTGCCATATAGGATATATCACGAAACATAAAAACCCCCACTTTCAGGAGAAAATCATCATGGCACCGAAGAAGACCACAAAGAGAAAAGCGGCCAAAAAGGCCGCGCCCAAAGCAACCACCGGACAGGCAGCGAAAGGCCTTGTCTCCTCTCTGGCCAAGAGCTGGAAGGAGATCAGCGCAATGCAGATTGATTTCGCACAGGAAAATGCGGACGAATATTTCGCGACCCTGCGCCAGATGGCCGATGCCAAAAACCCACAGGAATCAATGGCGATTTATGGCCGTTTCACTGTGGATGCGGTGAAGCGTCAAGTGGCGCAGACGCGCGAGATTGGCTCGGTGATGTCGGGCGTCCAGAAAGACGTCGCTGGCCGTCTGGCCAAAATGCGCCCCGGCAGCAAGTCATAACGGCAAGTCATAGGGAGCGGCCAATAACAACAAGACGAGTCCCTCCCGCTGACCCCGCTCCCTCCCCCTTCTCAGGCCGAGAATCACACGATTTCGGCTTGGGGAGGGGTTTTTTTCAGAATCCCTGATTTCAGGGGTTTTCTTGTTAAAATTTTTGCACTTTTTCTCACTTTTTCTCGCATAAGCTCTTGTTTTTTAATCTTAATGCTACGTAGAATCATTCTATTGAGGAGATTTTTAAAGAAACGAGACTATAGGGGAAGAACGATGCAGCAATTATCAGCACTAGATGCCATGTTCGCCTATTTGGAGAGCGGCAACCAATATATGCACGTCGCGGGACTATCGCTTTATGACCCGTCAACGGTTCCGGCTGAGCGCAAGCGCAACCAGAATCAAGATGTGTTGAGTCATAAGGACATTCTGCACGAGATGAACAAGACTTTGCATTTGGTGCCGAATATGCGTCGCCGCTTGATCAGGGTGCCGGGCGATATTGATCACCCTTGGTGGGTTGAGGACGAGAATTTCAACATAGAATTTCATATGCGCCATATCGCGCTGCCCGCGCCGGGCGACTGGCAGCAATTATGTATTTTGATTGCGCGGCTGCACTCGCGGGGCATAGACATGTCAAAGCCGCTCTGGGAGTCCTACATCATTGAGGGTCTGGACAATATAACGTCTTTACCGAAGGGCTGTTTTGGCGTTTTCACGAAGATCCACCACGCGGCGATTGACGGCGCGACCGGCGCGGCGATGACGAGGGCAATGCATACATTGAATCCGAACGATGAAGCGCCGACGGCTACCGATCAGTGGAAAGGCGAGTCGGAGCCAACCAACGCGGAATTATTGGCGCGCGCTTATTTCAACGGCCTGACCTCGCCGATTCGCGCGGGGCAGGTGATGGCCAAAGCGCTGCCGGGCATGCTGCGCGCCGGACAGGGCGTCTTGCAGGGCAAATTGAAAATGCCGGTCTCCGCGCCGCGGACGCGCTTCAACACGAAGGTCTCGCCGCACCGCGTTTTTGACGCGCGCGTCTTTGACATCAACGATTTTCGCGACATTAAGAACGCCGCCAAGATGACAATCAATGATGTCGTGCTGACGGTATGCGGCGGCGCGCTGCGGCAATATCTGCTCGACAAGAAGGAGCTGCCGCAAGAATCTATGGTTGCGATGATACCGATCAATGTCCGCACGGAGGATGAGAAGATGACGGGGGGCAATCAGGTCAGCTCCATGACGGCGGCGATCGGCACGCATATTGCCGATCCGGTTGAGCGGCTGCAATTTGTCGCACAAAGCCAGACACAGGCCAAAGAGGTGCTGAAAACCGCCGGTGAGCGCGAAGTTTCGGAATTGTCGGGTCTCGCACTGCCCGCGATGGTTTCGCTGGGCGCGCGCGCTTTATCGGGCGGCGGCTGGGCGAACTATGCGCCGATGCCGACCAATCTGGTGATCACCAATGTGCCTGGCCCGCAGGTTCCGCTTTATATGGGCGGCTCGCGGCTAATGGTGACCTTTGGCTTAGGGCCTCTTGTCCATAATCAGGGGATGCTCATCGCGATTCAGAGCTATGCGGGCGCGATCACGATTTCCTGCACCGCCTGCCGCTCCATGATGTCCGATCCGACGGTCTTTGTCGAAGCGCTCTATAAATCTTTCCGTGAGTTGCATCGCGCGGTGCTGGGCAAAGAAACTCGCACCCATACGGTCATCGATATGGTCAAAATCGCCACTCTGCGCGAGATTGAAGCGGGCAACATACCGGCAAAGAAATCAACGGCGAAGAAGGGCGCGGCGAAGGATTCGGCGAAAGGCGAGGAGAAAGAAAAAATATCTCTATCACCTTCGGGTCTTGAGGAGAGCGGCGCGGCGGTAATTTCGGCAGCGAGCGGTAATAACGGCAAGCTGTCTTAATTTCAGCTTTATTTCAGTTCTTACGCTTTTCTTTGACCTGCTCGACCGGCTCGGGCTTGGGATAGACCAACCGCGAATTGGCTTTGCTCTGCGCGAAAGGCCGCCACTGACCTTCGTCAAGAGCGAGCCGGTCAGCGACCGCATAGAGCACCGTCGGATTGACCGCCATGCCGACATGGCTGCTCATGACTTCTATATTTTCAATCTGCTGGTCAGCCGCGCTCTCACCGGCGGCGAGCTTATGGATGCAGCTGCGCCAATGGGTAATGCCATCCAGCTTTGAATAGATCGCCGTGGATGGCACTGACGGGTTCTCGGTATATTGGCGGCGCAGCTCGGGATCGATTTTTTCCTCAGTCATGCCGGATGACCATTCAAACAAAGCCTGCACGGGCCGCGCGGTTCGTTTGATTCCGGCAAAAGGCGCGCCGAGCATAATCACTTGGCGCACTTTGTCGGGCGCGCGATGACCGACGAAACGCGCATAGATTCCACCGAGGCTCTGGCCGATCACCGTGATTTTCTGCCGGTCATAACGGTTATAGAGGTCGTTGACGCGCGCCCCGAGCTTGTCGACCATGCCGTCGCGCGGGCCGCGATTGCGCCCTAGCCCCCAGCCATGCACCTTATAGCCGAGCGAGCGCAGGAAGCTGCGCAGAATATAGGTTGATCTATCGCTGGCCATGAAGCCCGGAAGGACTAGCACCGGATGGTTGTCGCCGCGCGGCGCGCTGCTCAACAGAGCGGCGGCGGACGGGGCGAGTGCGCCGAGGTCCCACAGCGCGCGCACACCCTCTGTGAACATCAGCACGGCAGAAGGCCGCTGTGTTTTGTTTTGCCGTTCTTTTGTTTCGGCAGAGATGTCTTCTATATTATCAATCGTGTCTTCAAAAGAAGGGTCGATATTTTCGGTTGCTGACATGATGGTCTCCTTTGTTTTTATTTTTGGTATTTTTGGTTTGTGTTGAGGTTTATTTAGCGGCGGTGAGCGTGCTGGCAATGTCGGACAATTTGCCGCGCGCGAGCGCGCCCGAAACAAAATAGGCCGCCGTTTCGGCGAGGCCGCCGGGTTTCGCACCGAGCAGGGTCGCGAAAGGCGCCCAGCTCCGCATGAAGAAGAGCGAACCGGCGATCATCGCAGCGGTGGCTTTTGGTTCGCACAGCATGATGCTTTTATCCTTAATGCCTTCGCTGATAAATAATGAGATGCGCTCGAGGTTCAGGCGGCCTTGCTTGCGCAGATTGGCGCGGAGCGGCGCGGTGATCCATTGCGGCTCGGTGGCGGGGATCCAGATTTTTTGCTGCGCGATGCCCTCGGCGGCGACGCGCACGAAGGCTTCAATGCGCGCGAGGCCGGTTTTTTGCTTCGCGGCCTCATCGAGCCAGCGCGCGACGCGCTTATGGCTGGCGAGCACAGATTCGGAGGCGAGATCGGCTTTATTTTTGAAATAATAATAAAGTGCGGCGTCGGTCATGCCGAGATTGCGCGCGATATCGCTGAGCGAGGTTCCGTGATAGCCTTCTTCGTGGAGTGCTGCGAGCGCGATATCAAGGATGGCATCGCGTTTAATTTGTTTTTGCGCATGGCGGGCTTTCTCCCATTCGGGGGGCCGCTTGCGCGCGGCAGCGGATTTTGCGCCGCGCCTAGGTGCGCCTTCTTTGGCGGTCATTTTTTTCTTTTCAGCTAACATAAACAAAGTTTAATCATGATTAAAAAAAATTCAATACCTTTTATGCAAAAAAATAAGGTTTTTTTGGCTGATTTCTGGGGTTTTTAGAAATTTTTATTTTTGAACCGACCTGATTCACGAAAATATTATTTTAAGGCAGCGGTGAGAACATCCATCGACACGATCACCGCGCGGCGGCGCATGGGGTTGACAGGCTCGCGGCTTGATAGTTAGAATTTTCATGAAACTTGAGGGAAGTTCAAAGGGGGAAAATCATGTCTTTAGTCTCGCCAGTTTATTTTGGGTGGCCAATGCTGTGGAATGTTTTTCCAAAGGCACATGCGGCAAGACATCGGCAAAGGAGTGATAAGATGAGTTTAGAACTTAGAAATAATAAGTTAATAGCTTTTTCTCCCCTCGCATTGGTGCTGTTCCTCTTGGTGATCACGCGAAATCTTGCAGGTTACGGCTTTCCTATAACATTATTTTGGGATATAATGACGGTGGGCGTTTATTTGCTTCTTTTGCTGTGGAATGTTTTCCCGCAGACACAGGCGGCAAGAGGCCAGCAGGTAGGTAATAAGATAAGTATGTGGTGGAAGTGGCTGCGTAAATCATTATTGCTTTTCTTTGGTCTTTTACCTGGACTTTTTTTCGGAGTGTTCCTTAGAGTTTACGGTCCGATGTTTGAGGGCGAGGAAGCAAAATATTATGGCGTAGGTGAATTTTTCTTTGGTTTTGTGTTAACATCGCTGCCTATGGCTATTTTCCTGCTTGTCCTAACCTCATACCGCTTGTTGCATACTCCAATTTTACAAAGATCACCTTATTTCTTATTTCAAGTATCTTTTACTACAACAGCCTGGTTTCTGATAGCGTTAGAAGCAGGGTTTGTGACTTATATAACGACTTTAATGTATTTAATGCGATTGAGTGTCATAAATTAGAAAGAGGGGGATTCTAAAAATGCCGTCATACAGGAACATAATATCTGATTTGTTGCGGGAGCGCATAGGGTTGACAGGCTCGCGGCTTGATAGTTAGAATTTTCGTGGAACTTGCGGGAAGTTCAAAAGGGGAAATAATCATGCCGACTCAAAATAGTGGGACGCCGCTATCTCGCCCACCTGCCGACCTAGCGTATTGATCTTTTGATGCTGTTTTTCCCAAAATCAGATCTATCAATATCGGCATCCACATTGGCAGGGCCAAATTCGTTTTTGAGATTTTCAACATGATAGCGGCCAAGCTGCAAATGATACATGACATCAAATTCCTGAACACAGGCGGGCAGTTCGTAATAGTTTTTGATGAAGCCCACCTGTCCGCGAATTAAATTGTCATTTTTATCGTAAATGTCCGCCATCGTCATGATCCAGCTATCCTCATCAACATAGAAAACGCGGCGGTGATATTCATGTTTGAATTCGGGCTTGAGCGTCGCCTCAATCACCCAGACGCGGTGGAGTTCATAGCGAATGAAACTTTGTTCCAAATGATTTGGCGTTAGAAATTTTTTGAAGCTGGCATTGCGCGTCGTCGCGTCATAGACATTATAGGGGATATAGATTTCTCTCTTCCCCTTTAATTTCCAGTCATAGCGATCCGGCGCGCCGTTATAGAGAAACAGATCGTCCGAGACTCTCATGCCGTTTGATGATCCCATAGGGGAATTATAGCGGGTTGCATTGGGCGGCGGACGGCTGATCCGACGCAAGCTTGGATCATACATAAATCCATTGCGCGGCTTGGCGAGCTGGTTGATCGTATTGGTCATGGACATAATTGATCCGGCGCTGCGCGACGGCGCGGTCATATCCATGCGCCATACGAATTGATCATTGTTCAGCGCGGCGGCAGATTTCATTTCGGGGTCAGCATAATAAAACAAACGACGATCGCGGCGCGCGAAACGATCAATTGACCCATTGGGATAGACCGTGCCGCCTGAAACTTCGGCTTCATATTTATGGCCGCGAAAGTGGAAATTGTGATTCCAATAAACTTCTACCGCCGATTTCGGAGACGGAAACGGAACGCCCATCAGCGCGTCTTCAACATTATTGCCCTTGTCGGTCAATTTTGCCTGTGTGAGATTTTTTCTGGTTGCCTGATAGACATAGTCCGGCAGCGCGCAAGAGCGGCGCGTACGATAAACGCGCATTTTATAGCTGGCCGGATATTTGGCCAGAAGCGCGCGGTGCAGCGCCGACAGCTTGCCTTTATATTTATTCATATTGCTTGCGGTGATCGTGAATAAGGGCTTATCAGCAGCGAACGGATTAATATGATCCTGTCCTTTGACATAGCCCGCAGGAGGCTTTGTGATGCCGCCCGTCCATGGCGGAATGGTTCCCGCGCGATTGCCTGACGGATCTGAACCAAGCGCGGTCAGTTTGCCATTAAGCAATTTTGGGGGCAATTTCGGTGCCGCAAGCGCCTGTCCGGCTGCGACTTGGCCGATAAAAACAAAAAGAGTGAAAGCGAATATTTTTAACATAAAATCCTCCCCATTTAAGATATTGAAAGGCTATGCCGAAGCCGCTCGCCTGTCAATGATCTTTCATTTTATTTCATATCCTTTGATGGAAGCGAACTAACTGAGCTTGGCAACACGGATATGAATCGGCATGACCACGTCAAGCTGGCACTCTGGAGTGCCCCAGACTTCAGCCAGCTGCGCGCGCACTTGACTAAAAAAATTTGGATTGCCTACATCAATGAATTTCCGCGCCGCCGACCATGTCTGCACATAGGCAAGCAGATCCTCCAGAGACCAGCGCAGATGAATCGCAAATGGCGGGAGGGCTAATTCATGCTCCGGAAAATCATCAGGAAATTTAATCGTGCGATAGCCGTCCCAAAGCAATTGATTGTTTTCTGCCCAATGAGGCCTCAGCGGCGCCAAGATCGCTTTTTCTACTACAGCATCAATTTTTTCGTTGATGAAGAACCAATCATAGCCAAAAACAGCGAGCAGGCCGCCCGGCTTCAGCACACGCCTCACTTCATTGAAATATCTAGGCAAGTCATACCAATGCAGCGCTTGAGCGGCGACAGCGAGGCTCACCGAGTCATCTGATAAAGACGGATTTTCAGCCCGCTCAACCGCATATTTCACATTGGGATGAGGCTGGGCATTGTCGATCTGCTGCTGGCTGGGCTCGGTCGCGTAGACATTGTCAAAATGCGTCGCGAGTTGAACCGCCGCCTGTCCGCTGCCGGTGCCGCTATCCCAAGCCAGCGACAGATCGGGGGAGCGCTGGGCTAATTCGGCGATCAATCTGTCAGGATAGGAGGGCCGCGCACAGCGATATTTATGCGATCCGTCTGAAAATTTATCGATAAAAACGATCAGCCATGTCTCCGATTGATTAGTTCACAAAACACTTCGTTCTATATACAATGATATGGTGAAAAATATGAAAAACATAATGAGATTAAGACAGATTTGTTTGATCGCGCGCGATCTTGAGGCCTCTTTGGGGCAGCTCACGGCTCTCTTGGATGTGCCGGTCTGTTATCGCGATCCGAACATTATTCAGTTTGGCCTCGCCAATGGCCTGATGATGCTCGGCGGCGATTTTCTCGAAGTGGTCGCGCCGGTCGAGCCCAACACCGCGGGCGGGAGATTTCTTGAGCGCCAAGGCGAGGGCGGCTATATGGTCATTCTGCAATGCGAAGATGCGCGCGGCCCGCGCCAGCATATCACCCAGCTGGGTGTCAGGCCGGTCTGGCAGGTTGATGGCGGTGAGGCGCGCGAAAATGTCATCGCCACGCATTTTCATCCCCGCGATGTCGGCGGCGCGATTTTATCCATTGATAGTATGGGGGGTAAAAATTGGCGCGAGCCTTTTTCGCGCTGGGTCTGGGCGGGTGAGGCGTGGGCGGACTTGCCTAATAAAAATCATAACAAAAATCATATCGGGCATTTTGCCGCCGCCGAAATGAGCGCTGCCAATCCGGCTGAGCTTGCCAAACATTGGTCGCAGCTGCTTGATCTGCCCGCTTATGAAAAAGACAAGATGATGATGATTGATTTGGATCAGGCGCATTTGCGCTTTGTGCCTTCCAACAAAAGCCGCCCGGACGGCCTGACCGGCATTGATTTAACCGCAAGCCCGCAGGGGCGCGAGCAATTTTACCGCCGCGCGGCAGAGCTCGGCCTGCCCCAGAGCGGCGATGACGTTCACCTATCCAATATGAAGCTGCGCGTCGTTTAAGCGGCGGGGCTCGGCGAGCGGCGCAGATAAACAAACAAAGCGATCAAAGAAGCAATGATGGCCGCAAAAGTTATATAAGGCACATCCGCCATATCGGCTTTGATCGGCGCGGTGTCGCCGGCCAAAAATTGCGCCGCATCGCGCAGATCAAAAACCACCGAGATCAGATTGGTCGCCATCACAGCGGCGATCCATGTTTTGAAGATCGCGCTGTCTTGGAGGCGCTGGTATCGCCACTCCTGTGCCAGATAATAAATCAGCGGCACCCAGACCAGCAAATGCGGGATGGCCAGCGCTTTGCCGAAGCCAAACATCAGCGCGAGAGGTATGTTCAGCGCTATCATCACCACATATGCTCCGAGAACCCAGCGCGCCTGCACGCGCCGCAGCACAAATAAAACGGAAAGCAAATTGACCGCAGTCAGCCAGTTCAGCCAGAGCGACAATAAAAGCGGCTGGGCATCCGATTGCTGTGAAACTTCAGCGAAAGTATATTCAAACATAATATCCTCCTCCTTGAATAGGTGTCGTAATCACTCCGCTGCGGTGATGGCGGGCGGGTCTGAGGCCATGCGGCGCTGGCTGGAATTGTCCCCGATCCTCGGTGCGCCATCCGCGCGCGGCGGCTGGCGGTCCTCAGACAAAGAATCGACCGGATGGCTAAAGGCCATCGCGTCGTCATCAATGGGCTGTTGGACTAAGATCGGCTTTTCATGTTTGTAGCTCTGCTTATTTTGCCACGGCGCGCGATCGCCCTGCTGCGGCATTAAAGGCACGGCGCGCTGGATATAGCCGGAGGAAAAGTTTTCAATGATGGGCCGCGGCTGCATATTTTTATCCGAAGCGCGCAATGTCGGCGTGGCTTGGCGCATGCCGATCTGATCGAGATGGTTGATCAGGCGGCAGACGAACGTCGCTTGTATATCGGCGCGCAAAGTCCAAGACGCATTGATATAGCCGAAAGTCCCCGAGAGGTTCGGCACACCGGAATACATCAGCCCTTTATAGATCCAGGTTTTGGCAAAATCGACCGGCGCGCCGTCAACGTCAAAGGCGACCTCGCCGAGCATCACGACATTCAGGCCAGTCGCCATGACGATGGCATCCGCTTCAATCTCTTCGCCGGATTTGAGGCGGACACCCGCTTCGGTGATCGTATCGATCTCGTCGGTGACGACCGAAGCCCTGTCTTCATTGATCGCTTCAAAAAGATCGTCATTGGGTATCAAACACATGCGCTGATCCCACGGATTATAGCGGGGCGAAAAGTGCTTATCAATGTCAAAATCATCATTGAGCTTTTTGCGCGCCCATTTCAGGATTTGCTTTTTGACCTTTTCCGGTTTTTCGCGCGATAATTCGTAAATATGTTTTTCAAGCCTGATGGTCTTCCAGCGCGTGATTTTCTGCGCCCATGAAAGCGGCATGATGCGCCGCAGAAAATGCGCGATGATATCTTTGTCGGGCACCGAGACGACATAGGTCGGCGAGCGCTGCAGCATCACGACATGCTTGGCGGTCTCAGCCAGAGCCGGCACGAGCGTCACCGCTGTCGCACCCGAGCCGATGACCAAAATGCGCTTGCCGGTCGCATCATAATCTTCCGGCCATTGCTGCGGATAGAGCATTTCGCCTTGAAAGCTCTCTTGACCGGCAATGGCGGGCTTATAGCCTTCGCGGTAGGAATAATATCCGGCGCACATTTGCAGAAAATTGCAGGTGAAAATTTCTTTTTCGCCCGTATCGGTTCTTGTCGCCTCCACAGTCCATCGCGCATTCTCGCTTGACCAGGTGGCGCTTTTGGCTTTGCAGTTATAGTGAATGTTTTTGTCAGTCTCGTCGTGCTGGGCGGTGTCTTTAATATATTCCAGAATGGACGGGCCGTCGGCGAGTGATTTGTCGCCATACCAAGGGTGAAAATTATAGCTCAGCGTATGCATATCGCTGTCGGAGCGAATGCCCGGATAGCGAAACAGATCCCATGTGCCGCCCATAGAAGCGCGCGCTTCAAGGATCGCATAGCTTTTGTCAGGACATCTTTCCGTAAGATGGTGCGCCATGCCAATACCCGACAGGCCCGCGCCGACAATTAAAACGTCAAAATGATGAGTCATATAGCCTCCTATAATTTCATCGCCAAATAATTTGGTCGCCAAAGTTTAGCCCCTTTTGATTAGCGACTCAACTTGTTTTGATCTATATATTATAGTCAAAATGAGGGGGAAATATGGCATTAAGCAGGTCTTCAAGCAGGTCTATTGAGGGCTTAACCGCGCTGATCACCGGCGCGGCGCGCGGCATGGGGCTGGCCACCGCGCGGCTTTTCGCAGAGCAGGGGGCAAATGTCGCCCTCACCGATCTCAGCCAGAGCGCCTGCGAGGTGGCAGCAGAGAATCTACCAAAAAATCTACAGGGCGCTCTGCTGCCTCTCGCCCTTGATGTCGCTGATGAAAAGCTCATCCCTAAAAAAATCACGCAGATTGCCGATCATTTTGGCGGGCTTGATATTCTCATCAACAATGCGGGCATAGCGCTCGGCGGCGCGATTGACGACGCACAAAACTACCAGCAATCTTGGGAAAAAACCTTTGATGTTTTGCTCACAGCACACCAGCGCCTCATCCGCGCGGCTTTGCCTTATTTGAGAAAAAGCCGGTCGCCGCGCATCGTCAACATCGCCTCCACCGAGGGGCTGGGCGCCACCCGCGGCAATAGCGCCTATGTGGCGGCCAAACATGGCGTCATCGGCCTGACCCGCGCCTTTGCCGTTGAGCTGGGCCGCGAGGGCATCACCGTCAATTGCGTCTGTCCCGGACCGATCCATACCGGCATGACGCAAAACATACCCGACGAGCATAAAGCAATATATGCGCGCCGCCGCACAGCGCTCGGACGATATGGCGAACCCGAAGAAGTCGCCCACATCACTCTATCTATCGTGCTGCCCGCCGCCAGCTATCTGACCGGCGCGACCATCCCCGTTGATGGCGGGCTGACGATTAAAAATGCGTGATAGCCTCATAGCAGCTAGCATTAGGGGCTAACATTATCGTGATGAGATGAAGATTGTTTCACCTTGATTTTCCAAATGAAATAGGGTTAAAATTAGTTTTTATATTTCATATTCAACTTCAATGGAGATTTGCGTCATGAACATCAAAAATTTTTACAAGCCCGCCCCTAAATCTGCTTTAGCGCTGACGATCATTCTCGCGGCGTGTGCCAGCACAAAAGTCGATATGCCGATGGCAAAAGGCACAGCTTCGCAAGCGTTGATCGTTCTCGCAACCACAGGTGATCCTGTGCCTTTGCGCAAAGAGATTGGCGGACAAATCATTTCGTCAGCGAAATTGCAAAAGCGCGCCGGGCCGGTGCTTGATCTTGCAAAAAAAGAACATCTCGCCCCCAAAGCGCTCGTGACCAAAGATAATAGAATCTTCGCGATGGTCGCGCCGACAATCACCAAAGATAATTTCATTTTTGTTGGCAAAGACAATAAATTGCTGCGCATGGATGTTGGCTTTACTGAAGGACATAAAAAACCTTTTGTTGTCACCGAGATCGTTGAAGATGGCGGCGCGTCTTATTTTGCACAATTTGGGCATTGGCTCAGAGGCCTCTTTAGCGGCGAATAGGTTTTTCAAGACGTCAAGACGGGGAGCCTGTTCCATGGCGCTACGCATTTTTTGCGCGGGCATGATGGGCATGATGTTGTCGCTGCTGAGCGGTTGCACCCTGCTATTGCAGATTGAAGATTTAGACGCCCTGCCCGCCCACATTAAAAAGCTGGATTTGCACGAAATTCCTGTGGATTTCACACATCGCTGGGATGATGATCGCAGCTATCATTTGGTCGGCGCGGCAGCGATTGACATAGATCGCGACGGCAGATTTGAGATTTTTGTCGGCGGCGGGCAGGGTCAAGACGATGCGCTGCTCGCATTTGAGAATGGCAGGCTCGTCAATAAAATAGTCGGCACTGGACTCTCCGATCCCAGCGCCACCTATGGCGCGCTCGCGATTGATATTGACAATGACAATGATGTTGATCTGATCGTCTCGCGCAATAATGGCGTATCAATTTACCTCACTGAAGGAAAAAAATTCCGCCGCAAGCCCTTGTCGCTGAATTTGATGAAAAATTCGGTCGTGCTAGGCATCACGCCGATTGATGTTGAGCGCGACGGCGATGTTGATTTATATATCAGCGCCTTCATTGACAGCGAGCATTTTCGCTCAACGACTTATAATGATCCCGATCATTTGCGCTATAACATATTATTGCGTAATGATGGCCGCCTGAAATTTACCGACATCACCAGCCCGATGACGCGCGGCAAGCAAAATACATTCACCACGGCAGCGGCTGATTTAGACCGCGATGGCAAGCAAGACCTCATCCTTGCGCATAATACCGCACAGGTTGAAGTGTTGAAAAATAGAGGCCGCCAAAAATTTGAGGCAATAGACCTGAAGACCGGATTTGGCTTCTGGATGGGCATCGCGCTGGGCGACATAGATAATGACGGCGATGTGGATCTTCTTTTTTCCAATTCAGGCTCTTCGATTCCGTCATGGCTGTTGCAGGGCGACCTCAAAGACGGACAGATATTTAACCCAAGCTGGGCGCTGATGCGCAATGATGGCGGATTCAATTTCACGGACATCACGCGGCAGGCCGGACTGGAAGAGGTCGGCTTTGGCTGGGGCGTGGTCTTTGAAGACTTAAATTATGACGGCGCGCTCGATATGGCGGGCGGGCAAAATTATGTCAATTGGCCGGTTCATTGGCTGGCAAAGCTGCCGGGGAAAATCATGCTCAACGACCCCAAAGCTTTGCCATCTTTGCCATCTTTTTATGAATCCGGCAATGAGCAGGGCAAAAACTTCTATTATGGCCATTCGCCCTTGCTGGCCGACATTGACGGGGATGGCCGCACCGACCTCATCTGGATCAATTCCGACGGCGCAGCGCGCGCTTTGTTGAACCGCACGAAAGGCAATTATATTGCCGTCCGCGTGCCGGACGATGCTTTGTCGCTCGGCGCGGTGATCACGGTCAAAGCGGGCGCAAAGACCTATCGCCGACAGATTACGAGCGCGCAAGGCCTGACGGTTGATCAGCCGCCGGTTTTTTCGTTCGGCCTCAATGATGCCGCCAAAGTTGAAAATATCCAGATTCGCTGGGCGAATGGCCGCTTGACGCAGAGGAAAAATCCAAGAATTAACAGCGTTTTATCAATGCGCCCCTAAAACATTTTATAAGATGTTTAAGGCAGAATTTGACTTTTTATATCTTCATGAGGCTTGACTTGCGGCGCAAAATTTAGTCTATAATCGTTCTAAATATCAAACTGCGAACAACCAATCTGGGAGGATTCCTAATGAGCAGCAGCAAAAAGAATGCGTCAACACTGACCACGAGCGCGGGCGCGCCGATCAGCGACAACCAGAACTCACTCACCGCAGGACGGCGCGGGCCGTTGCTTCTGCAAGACTACCAGCTCATTGAAAAGCTCGCCCACCAAAACCGCGAGCGCATTCCGGAAAGAGTCGTCCACGCGAAAGGCTGGGGCGCATTCGGCACTTTGAAAATCACGAATGATATTACAAAATATACCAAGGCGAAATTGTTCTCCGAAGTGGGCAAAAAAACCGAGATGGTCGCACGTTTTTCCACCGTCGCCGGTGAGCTGGGCGCCGCCGACGCTGAGCGCGATGTGCGCGGCTTTGCGCTGAAGTTTTATACCGAAGAAGGCAATTGGGATATGGTCGGCAATAATACGCCGACGTTTTTCGTCCGCGATCCTTATAAGTTTCCCGATTTCATTCGCACCCAAAAGCGCCATCCGAAAACCAATTTGCGCTCGCCGCATGCGATGTGGGATTTCTGGTCGCAATCGCCCGAGAGCCTTCATCAAGTGACGATCCTGATGTCGGATCGCGGCATTCCGACCGCGCCGATGTTCATGAACGGCTATGGCTCCCATACTTACAGCTTCATCAACGCAAAGAATGAGCGCTTCTGGGTCAAGTTTCACTTCAAGACGCAGCAGGGACATAAGCATCACACCAATCCGGAGGCGGCGAAGATCGTCGGCCAGTCGCGCGAGACTTACCAAGAAAACCTCTACGGCACCATTGAGCGCGGCGATTTTCCCAAATGGGATTTAAAAATTCAAGTCATCAATGAAGAAGATGCCGACAAGATGCCGTTCAACCCGTTTGATCTGACGAAAGTCTGGCCGCATGCGGATTATCCCTTGATTGATGTCGGCGTTTTTGAGCTCAACCGCAATCCCGACAATTACTTTACCGATATTGAAATGGCGGCCTTTTCGCCGTCCAACATCGTGCCGGGGATTAGCTGGTCGCCGGACAAAATGCTGCAGGCGCGGATTTTTTCCTATGCGGATGCGCATCGCTATCGCCTAGGCACCCATTACGAAGCTTTGCCGGTCAATGCGCCGAAGTCTCCTGCCGTCCATTATCATAAGGATGGCGCGATGAGGTTTTTCAAAAACGATGTCGGTAATCCCGATGCCTATTACGAGCCCAACACAATGAACGGGCCGGTTCAGGACTCGGCTTTTGACGAGCCGCCTTTGAAAATCTCCGGCGACGCCGATCGCTATAATCACCGCGAAGGCAATGATGATTACCAGCAGCCGGGCAATTTATTCCGCCTGTTCAATGATGATCAGAAACAGCGCCTGTTCAACAATGTCGCCGATGCGATGCAGGGCGTCTCACAAGAGGTCATTGAGCTGCAGCTCAGTCATTTTTCCAAAGCCGATCCCGCTTATGGCGAAGGCGTACGCGCAGCGCTCAAAGCGCGCGGCTAGCAGCGAGGGCTGCTCGCAGCGAAGGCTGCTTTTAATAATAGCGGCGGCGGCGCGCCTTCACGCCCCAGATCAGCGCAAAAAAGCCGCCCAACGCCGCACAGACGATCCAAAATGGCGTTTGCAAAATCGGCAGAACGGCATCGTCCCATAAAGGCGGGTAAATATAGCGCTGAATCACGGCCTGAACCAGATTGATGCTGTCGGGCGAGATCGCAAACCACGCCTCGCCGGTGAGCAAAATGACATCGCCCGCCCGCAGAATATAGTCATAAAACAAAGCCCAGAGCGCCAAAGCGGCAAAAAAAACAGAAGCAAATTGCATAAACATTATTATCTCACATGATTGTTTGGTGTGATTGATTATAGCGCAATAAACTCTTATGAAAAGATTAACGGAGGGGTGGCCGAGTGGTTGAAGGCGCACGCTTGGAAAGCGTGTAGATGGTTTGCGCTGTCTCGGGGGTTCGAATCCCCCTCCCTCCGCCACGCCGTCGAGGTGGTGTTTTGTCTCTGGCGAATGAGCCCACAATTGTGGGGTCTCGGACAAGCATAAAAACAGGACATGAGCTTGCCCGCTCTATCTCCCAAAAGAGACTTGTGGCATCATATATTGACTGAATACGCCCAAATCAAATGAGGAAGCAAAAGAAGTTGAAAAATAAAATTTTTATAGCTGCTTTCATCATAGGCGTAAGTTTTGGTCTAGGCGGTGATTCATCATCAGTCTATGCCGATGAAAGGCTTGATGAAAGGCTTGCGGATTTTCTCAATCAGTTTGATAAAGAAAAGGCAGAAAGAAAAAAACAGCGTGAAGCTTTTTATCAATATTCTTCCCGCCGTAAATGGGAAAAAGCATATCGGGCCGACAATAAAAGATTGCAGCAGAATAATCCTTGGCGCCCATACTTAAAAAGAACTTTTCGAGACGGATTAACCCGAACCCAAAAAGTAAAATATGATGCCGCATTGAAAGCGCTCGATTGTCAAACCATTGCTCGTTTATCAAAAAATGGCTTTCTCCAACTCTATCCCTTTCTAGAAGAGGCTTTTAAAAGAAGCGATATTATTCTTTTTTTTGAAAAAAACATTGTTGAAATCCATACAAGAGATTTCAGATATTGCAGAGTGTGGAAAAAATTGCACAGGACTCTTGATAATATAAAACGCTATAAAATTTCCGCAAAGCCTGTGTGGATTGAGTTTCACGAAGAAAAAAGAAGCGCATACCCTCCAAAAACGCTACGAGAAGAACAAATCTACGATAGGTGTAAAGCCCTTACAGAGATTTTGTATCTTGCCCTCAATAGAAAAATATACATGCCAGCTATCCAAGACATATTAAACTTTACCAAACAGCCTGCTTTGATGTCTCTGCCGACAGATATGGAATATCATTTTTTGACGCTCTTTCAACAAAAAGAGGCCTTACCCCCTGCCATGGAGAAACGCTATGACAGGCTTTCGCGCCAGCTAACCGATGAGCAAAAGATCATCATCAAAACACGGATTCAGACAGACCTGAAGCCACTTCTGTGGTATACGTTTTTCTCTGCCACATGCAACTCAACAGATATTTATCGATAGGCGTTTATGCAAATCGATCTTGCCCACAACCCTGCATAGTATATTCATTCCTGAGTTTTGATAGTTCGCTGCTCAAACTTTTGATGGCATTTTCTGTTTCAGCAATGCGAGCTTCAATTTGCTTTTCGCTCCGCTTCAACTGATTGATCTGTTTCTGCACATCACTGGCTACATGATCATCAGGAGCATTCTTGAGCACCTCTTCTGTATCACGAATCCTATCCTTAATATCCTGCATTTCATCCTTTGCTTCCTGCAACTCTCTCTGTCTACCGCGCAAGCTACCCCTAGCAAAATCAATGCTCATATTGATCTGATCACACTCTATTCTTCTTCTTGCATCCATGTCTTTTTTCCTTTCTTCCGCCAAAAATTTGGTTTTTCATATTTGAAAAATGGCATTTAAGAAGCAAGAGTGAATAAGTTTTCTTGAAAAAGAATTTTTCGGTTATGATATGCTTTTCGTGATATTAAAAACGGAGCGTGAGATATGCGCCTTAAACCAGAAATTGCACCAGAAATACGCAACAGATATCCCCGCCTGAACAAGCGCGCGATCGGATGGCTGCGTCATCTTCATCGCAAAGCGACAACCGCGGATGATTGGTCGGAGGATGGCGAGCCGCATGAATGGTGGGATCGCTATTCCACCGAGCCGATGCTCAACTTTGCGCGGTTTGATCTGTCCGAGTCCAGCTACGCGCTGGGGCTGATGGCCGATCAAACCCCCGCATGGTGCGGGGTCTATGCGGAAATCCTTGAAGGACTGGCCGAGCGTCATCTGACCTATTGGGCGGCGATTGACTGGCTGACGCAGTTCGGGCCTGATCCGCGCCGCAAATCCTATCCAGATGAATGGGTTGCGCTGCTCATTCCCGAACATTTGGTCGGCAATTATGACACGCCGGGCTGGGTCGCCAACGGCGTTGAGCCTTGGGGGCTGCAGCCTGATCCGATTGGCGCTGATGGCAATCTTTTTTTTAAGGGCTGGCTGAATCTCGTGCAGTCGCTGCATGCCTATGTGACCGGCGAGGATAAATGGGGCGCGCCGTTTCAGGTAGCGGGCGTCAAGCGCGCGCGCTTTGAATGGACGCAGCACCGGCTCGTTGAACATCTGACCGGCCAGTGGCGCAAAAACCCGATCGGGCCGCATTGCGAAAACACGAAAATCTGGCCTTATTGCTTGTCGGCGGCGGGTTTGGGGCTGCAGCTTTATGATGCGGTGTTCAACAAGCAGGCGCATCATGTTTATGGCGACTGGCTTGGCCATACGAAGGAAAAATATTTCGGCATCGCCAAGGATGGCAGCCTTGAATGGTGCGCGCTTTATTATGACCCGCTGGTAGATCATTTGCAGGTGACAGGGCCGAATATGGGCTTGGCGCTCTCCTTCTACATGATGCCGCAGGAGCCGGTCTTCGCTGAATTTCTCTACCGCGCTGCGGTCAAATTTTTGCAGTGGGACAATCCGGCGAGCCCCATGCTTGAGCTGCCCGATCCGCGCTTTGCCGCGCTGGGTCTCGCGGTTGCCAAAGAGTTCGGCGATTATGTGACCGAAGCGCGCCTGCGCGATTATGCCGAGCGGAATTTTGAGCCGCGCCATTTCGGCGAGGCCGGTGAGGAATTCGGCTTCTGGTTTCAATTCGGCGAGAATTGGCCGCGCGGGCAATTATCGGCACTCGCGATGATCGCCGAGGTCGGCGAAGCGGGCGCGTGGCAGAAAATGTTTCGCCAGCCTAATCTTGAAAAATTCGCCGCGCCAAAGATTGAGAACATTGACTACCCGATTCTTGAAGTCGCGCAGGCCTTTAACGATAAAAACTCCGGCATGCTGCAATTGACAATTTTCGCGGGCGATCCCGCAAAATGCGATCAAGAAACGTCTTTTCGCGCTGCGCGCCTGCCGGATCCGCAAAAGGTCAAGATATTCTGCGACGGCGCGGAATATCCAAATTGGCGCGTGGTGGATCAGAGCGCCATTGAAATCACAACAAAGATCAACACCCACTCTTTCCAGATATTCACCGGATATAGAGGACAGCAAAATAAAAAAGCGCGAGAGCTCGCCGAAGACATTAATCCAAAAGAACAAACATATTCACCGCGCGCAGCGCAGCTTTTTCAGAACACGCGGCGCTCTTTCTCCTCGCGGCCAGCGATCTGCGGATGCTGCGCGGGCGGCCTCATCGGTCTGAATGGATAATCTCCGCGCCAATCAACAAGAATAATTTTTGGCCTTTATGGTTTAACCCAATTATGGTTTAACCCAATGCCGAAACCCTGTGCCGAGCAAATTGCGATAAAACTTATAGACACCCGAAACGGTTTTGGTTAACAAAGGCGTTTGGATTTCTTTGTGAAAGGCGGGGCGCTGTTTGAGCCTTTGAAACCAAAGTGCCAGCTTTGGATGCCAGAGCTTAAACGGATAACCCACGCGCTGCAGGCGATCCGTGTTGATGAACCAGGCAGCATCAAGCGCTGAAGGCGCTTGGCCGCCAAGGAAATCATCGTCCAAGATCGCCTCAATGTGATCCAAAGAACCGCGGAGTTTCGCTGCCGATCTTTGAGCGGCTTCGCGCGTAACGCCCTGCTGCGCAAAGCTGCGCCACCATGCGACTTCTTTTTGGCGCTGTTCATCCTGAACGCCTTGCGTCTCATAACGCTGGAGGGTCTCCTCAGATTTTACGACCAGTTTCTTCGGCATAGCGAAACCCATCGTCAGATTGCGGATATCCTTATGGATTTGATCTTCTGCCTCCAGTTCTTTTTCATCGCCGGTGCGAAAAAAAGACGGCGCGGCGCTCGGCAGGCCGTCAAGATAATGCATAATCTCATTGCTTTCGACATGCACGACGCCGTCATGCACCAAGGCCGGCACGACTCCGCGCGGGTTAATCCCCAAAAACCATTTGCTCACATGTTCCTGTTTGACGAGGTCGACAAGATGAGACGTCCATGCCATATTTTTTTCGTTGAGGAGAATGCGCACCTTTTGCGAGCAAATGGATGAGTAAAAGTGGAGCAAATGCAGCCCCTGCCAGTCCAAAACTTCTTTTGTCAAAATTTGCTCTGGACGCATAATCATCTTTATGCCCTCCTCTTAAACGGGTTGAATCCACTCAATTATAATTCACAAATGGAGCATAATCAATAAAATTATTGGGCAAGTTATCGGGCGCTTTAAAAGGAACTTTGGACGCGAAATCTAATGCTATGAATATCAACCTCAGAAGCCGATATGAGGCCGGGTGCCCGCGCGTCCAGTTCGCTTGACGCATCAACGCTGTCGATCAGCTGGCGGAATGATAGATCCTTGTCAGAACGCACAAACTCATAGCCAAAGGAAAACCGCGCGGTCGCATAGGTGAAATCATGGCGATAGACCAGACCCCCATAAAGCGCGTAGCCTCTGTCGAAATTGTTTGTCTCAAGGGGCTGCGGCGCGCCGGCGATCACATCGGAAAAAAAGCCGCTTGAAAAACCTGCGCCGCCAGTATCAAGGAAGCTGTAGCGCCCGACAATTGAGAAAAGATTTTGGGCGAAACGATTTTTAAAGATATCATAATCCACCACAACATTGACACCATGGCTGTTGGCAGTCGGCGCGACGGCGGCGCGGTCGGGCGCGCCGTCATCATAAAAGCCGCCTGTGATAAACTGCCCATGTTTGGCGCTGGCGTAAAAATATTCACTCCGCAAACGAAAGCGGTCATAGTCAAATTGGAGATAGGGGTTCAGCGCGTAAAGCTCGGCGAAACGCTGCTGCTGAATCGGGAAATAGGCAACGCCCTGCGAGTGCCACGCCGCATTAATGCCAACATCATAAAACATGGCGCCGATTTTTTGCTCGTGCGCCAAGCCGACATAAATGCCCCAATCTTGCCGCCGGTTGCTCGCCTCGCCGCCAAACGGATTGTACATATTGCTCGCCGCCGCGACATGATATTTCACACCGGCCAGCGCGCCGTCCCACAATACAGAGACCCCGCGCGCGCCCAGCCCCAAAGGCGTACAGACATAGCCATAAGGACGCCCCTCGACTCCGCCCCATTGCGTCACGCCGGTGAAATAGTTGGTCGCAAGGGAGCGCTCAATGACCAGCAGCTCGGTCGCAGGCGTGAGGTTCTCCCTGCCGAAAGGCAGCTTGGCATAGCCGATCCGCAAATGTCCGATCTCGCCGCGCCATGCGGCCCATGCCTGATCGAGAAGATCGCGCCGATCGGCATAGGGCGCTGGTCCAGAACTATTTTTGAGATCCAGCGCGCCCACGATTTTTATCTGAAAAGATCCCGCAAACTTCGCATCAACCCCAAATCTGAGCCGCCGGAGCAGAATCTCGCTCGTATTGGCGAAAGCAGGAACGGGCGCTAAAAAATATGCGTCGGTGCCATCGCCGTCAGGATCGCCAAAGGCCGGTATGAGGCTGCGATTATCGTCGGCATCAACAAAATCATATTGCGTATCAATCTGCCCGATGATCTGAATATCGCGCACGATGCCTGCTTTGGCCGTTAACGGCATCAAAAGCCCGGTAAGAAAAACAAGAAAAAAGCCAATATATAAAAAATCATATCGGTGAGATGAGGTCATGCCCGCTCCAGACCCTCTCCCGATTTTGCTAGATTTTGCTAGGTTTCGCTAATAATCAAGAAATATCACAGACAGCGCGCTTGTCAGTTCAATTCAGGTAAACTATATGTGTTCAATAAGGCGGCTGCAGACAGCGAGCATAAAAAAGGGAGGATGATAAATATGGATAAGAGGACAGAAAAAGCAATTGTTAAAAAACTGCTTTCTTTAAAAACAGATGGAGATTCTATTTTATACAGATATAAGCTCATCACTGATCTTAAAAATCACCCGCATGCCTTTGTTCTAGCTTGTATTATGGATGTGCAAATATCTGCAGAAAGAGCATGGCAAATCCCATCTAAAATAAAAAACGGGGTTGAAAATCTTAAAGGCATTGGAAGTTTTGATTTAAATAAGCTCTTAAAATCAAAAAAAGAAATAAGGAACCTGTTTGTTAAAGGCAATCTTCACCGACATAAAAATAAAATGGCTGAGCGCTTCATACGTGGGATAGAACGAATAGATAAAGTCTATAAAGGAAGGGCTGATCGTATTTGGCAGGGAAACAAGCCTAGCGGTGATATTGTATGCAGTTTTTTAGAATTTGATGGTGTTGGTATCAAAGTCGCAACAATGGCAGCGAATATTCTAGTGAGGGTATTTAAGATTCCCGTTTCCGACAAAATGGCTATAGACATTTCACCCGATGTTCATATTCAGCGGATATTCAAACGCACGGGATTAATTAACAAGGTAAACAAAGAGATCGTTATGTATAAAGCCCGCTCTTTGCATCCGAAATATCCGGGAGAAATCGATCCTGAGCTTTGGGAGATTGGGAGAAAATTTTGCCGCCCCAGTAATCCCAAATGTGAAATCTGCCCTCTTGACGCATTATGCGAAAAACATCTCTAAAAACTCTAATTGAATAAAACTCATCACCCCATGTCGGGCGGCGGGGGCGGGCCCCAGATCGTGCCGAGAAGCTCGGTGGCGGGCTGGCGGCTCGGCGCTTTGGACGCATCAAACAGATCGCCATCAGTCCAATGTTCGATCATATGCCCCCACGGGTCGCGCCAATAGTCAAACACTTGGCTGCCCAATATATGCCGCCCGACGCCCCAGACTTTCTGCGCGTTGATCTCTTCCAGCGCGGCGCGGCCTCGCATCAGATCGTCGATATTTTCCACTTCAAACGCCGCATGATTGAATTTTGACTCGCCCAGTCCGGCGAGGAATATCGTGTGATGATCAACCGGCATATCGCCGCGATCGCAGCGCATGAAGGCGCCGATCACGTCATTTTCATCGACGAGAAAAACCTCGTCCGAGACCAGCAGGCCGAAGCGGGCGCGATACCACGCGCCGCTTTTTTGATAATCCTTCACGCCCAGCACGCAATGGCCGAGCCGCCGCACATGAGACGGGCCCTGATGTTTGGCGATGCGCTCATTGAACCGGCCATAATGGCCGTCCATATTATGCCGGCTTGCAATGGCGATATCTTGTTCCGGCAATTTTTTGATGCCATGCACCACTTCCACCAAGAAGCCATCGGGGTCGCGCAGAGCGACGCGCTTGCCGCCGCCCGGCTCGGCGCGCTCTTCAACTTTGAGGTTTTCGCTCGCCGCGAGGTCATGCAAATCTTTTTCGCTGCCTGCTTCTAGAGCCAAGCCGACAAATTCGGCCTCGCCCTTTTCGGTAATGTGGCAGCAAAAATCAGAGCCATAGCCGCGCATATAAAGCGCCTCGTCGGTGGCAGCGCTTTCCAAAAGACCGAAGCCGAGCAAAAAGTTTTTCATCGTCTCCAGATCAGGCGCGCGGAACCGGACATACATTATATCAATCACTTTAATCATGCTGAGTCTCCTTCAAGGTTGATGATCTGGTAGCCGATGCGCGGATAGTGAACATGGACGTCTCCGGCGCGATCGCTGGTGCGGTGGATGATGATTTCATCATCGGCTAATTTTACCACCCGGCCTTCCACCGGATCAATGCCCAATGTTGTATCAATGACGCTGATCCGATCGCCGCCGCTTGCTGGAATCTGTGTTTGCGGCGCGGCCTGCTGGGCGATCTCAACCGCTTGCGCCGCTGTGATTTCACGCGGCGACCCTTGTCCAAAGCCTTTGATCCGATCCATCCATTTGCGGATATGGGCGTAAGGCTCCATGACAGAGGCAAGCCCCGAATTATTCGCGACAAACCACACACAATGATAAAGCGCAAAATCGGCGATGGTCGGCGCGCCGAAAATGAAGTCCTGTTTGGCGAACTGGTCGTCAAAGGCTTTCATATAGACGGTGAAATAGTTTGTGGCGATCGCCGGTTCTAATCTGCGCAATGGATATTTTCCTGAGGTCGCCATTTTTTCGCGATCCACCATGAACGCCGCCATCTGCTCGTCTGACATTTGCGCGCGAAACGCCTTTATGCCGCGCGGCGAGAACATCACAGCGACGGCGAGTTGAAAAAAATGATCGTCGGCCCATTGCGCGAGCGTTTCCGCCGCCGCGCTGATCGCCTCAGGGTAGAGCGCGGGCGCGCTCTGGTGCCGGTCGATCACGCGGCAGATCAGCCTTGTGTCGCAATAAATATCGGCGCCAACCTGCATGACCGGCGTGCGGCGATAGCCGCCGGTGAGCGTTGTGAGATCGGGTTTGGGCATGATCGGCGGAATCAGCACCGATTGGTAGTCCAGCCCTTTGAAGCCCATAATTGCGCGAATTTTCTCCGAAAATGGCGATGCCTGATAATGATGCAGAATGAATGTCATATCCCCGTCCTTATTTACCTTATTTACCTTATTTAATTGAATCCTTTAATTAGCTCCCTGCGTTAATATAGCACTTATGCTCGGTTTCCGGTCAGCACTTTTTTGACCGCCTCATCCCAGCCTTTGAGTTTTTTCGCGCGCTGGTTTTGATCCATATTCGGCGTGAACTGCGCGTCTTTGTGCCAGCTTCCGGCGGCGGCATCAAGAGAGTCATAAAGTCCCGCGCCCAAAGCCGCGAGCAAGGCCGCGCCGCGCGCCGTCGTTTCAATATCAGCCGGACGCTCCACCGCCATGCCCGTTATGTCGGCGATGAACTGCATCAGCCAATCATTGGCCGCCATGCCGCCATCAACGCGCAGAACTGCCAGCTTGCTCTCTTGATCAGCCATCTCTTGAGTCATTACGTCAGTCATTGCGTCAAGCAGATCGCGGGTTTGATAGCCAACCGATTCCAGACAAGCGCGCACCATCTCCGCGGCGCCGCTCGTTTGCGCTAAGCCAAAAAACGCGCCGCGCGCCGCCGCGTCCCAATAGGGCGCGCCCAGACCGATCAGCGCGGGAACAAAATAAACATCGCCTTCAGCCTGCGCGGCTCGCGCGGCTAAAGTTTCCGACTGCCGCGCATCTGTGATCAGGCCAAGCCGGTCGCGCAGCCATTGGACAATCGCGCCAGCCATAAAGATAGAGCCTTCAAGCGCATAAGCGCTCTCGCCGTTAATGCGATAGGCCGTCGTGGCGAGCAGCCCCTTTTGCGGCTGCGGCGCGCGCGCGCCGGTATGGACAAGCAGGAAACATCCGGTGCCATAAGTGCTTTTCGCTTGGCCGGGCTTGAGGCAATTCTGCCCGATCGCCGCAGCCTGCTGGTCGCCCACCGCGCTCGTGATCGGCAGCGCGCCGCCGCGCACAAGATCATGCGCTTGGCCGAAATCATCAGCGCTATCGCGCACCTCCGGCAAAATCGCGCGAGGGATGTTAAACAAGTTCAAAAGATCATCGTCCCATGCGCTTTTGTGAATATCAAAGAGCATCGTTCTTGACGCATTGGTCGCATCGCAGGCATGCACTTGGCCTTTCGTCAGGCGGTAGATCAAAAAAGATTCAACCGTGCCGAAAGCCAGCTCGCCGCGCGCCGCTTTTTCTTTCGCGCCCTCCACTTCGTCCAAAATCCATTTGATCTTCGTCGCCGAAAAATAAGGATCAATCAAAAGGCCGGTGCGCGCAGCGATCATCGCGCCCAGCCCCTCATCGCGCAGAGTTTGGCATAAAGGCTCGGTGCGGCGATCCTGCCAGACGATGGCGTTGTAAATTGGCTGGCCGGTTTTGCGATCCCATAAAATCGTCGTCTCGCGCTGGTTGGTGATCCCCAAAGCGGCCACAGAGCCTTGATGCGCTTTCAAAACCTCCCGCGCGGCCTCCATGCTCGTTTGCCAGATCGCTTCGGGGTCTTGTTCAACCCAGCCATTGCGGCCTTTGGGAATCAGCGAGGCCAGAGCCTGCTGCGCGATCTGCGGGCGCGGCGTGCTTGCGTAAATCAGCGCGCGGCTCGATGATGTTCCCTGATCAAGTGCCAAGATCGGCGCTGGAAAGCCTTCATTTTCATCAGCCATCATCAAAGCAGTTTAGTGTTTTTTCGGCCTATAGACTATATTTTGTCGGCCTCCTATACTTGGCGATATGAACTCCGCGCAAGACATTTCCATCCGACCTCTCACCGGCGTTTGCGGCGCGCTGATTGACGGCCTGCAGCTCAGCGCCGATCTCTCCAATGCCGCGTTTGACGCGATCCATCAGGCCTTTCTTGATTATGGCGCGGTGTTTTTTCGCGGCCAGACCATCAGTCTGGACGACCAGCTTGCCTTTGCGCGGCGCTTCGGCGCGCTCGAGCGCCACCCCATTGTGGAGGGTATGGACGAACATCCGGAGATCATCAAAGTTGTCAAGCCTGAAGGGGCGTCAGCCGAGTTCGGCACGGGCTGGCATACGGATAATTCGTTTCTTGAGCAGCCCAGCATGGCGACGATCCTGTTGGGCAAAAAGGTTCCGCTTTATGGTGGCGACACATTATTTGCCAATCAATATCTTGCCTATGAGCTTTTATCGCCGGGGATGAAAAAAATGCTCGCCGGTCTAACCGCGATTCATTCAGCGCGCTATGCTTATACCGCGCCGCAGACGCAGGCAAAATATGAGGGCAAAGCGGCGATGAAATATCAATGGAGCGAGAGCATCTTTGATGAGGTGGAACATCCTGTCGTGCGCACCCATCCTGAAACCGGCAAGAAAGCGCTTTATGTCAACCCGATGTTCACGACCCGCTTCAAAGATATGACGGAGGAAGATTCGCGGCCTCTGCTTGATTATCTTTTCGAGCGCGCGAGCCGCCCCGATCTATGCTGCCGCTTTGCCTGGCAGGAAAACTCGGTCGCAATGTGGGACAATCGCTGCCTGCAGCATTATGCGGTTGATGATTACCGCGCATTTGAACGCATCATGTTTCGCATCACGATCAGCGGCGACAAGCCTGTTTAAGTTATTTCATCATAAGGGAGGACATCATGTCGGCAACATTATCACGGCGCAAAAAATTGCTTTTCTGGGGCTGGGGCTATGAAGACGAAGCGCTCCGCGCGGAAGAAGAAGCCATCATCCGCAAATCTGTGGCGCGGCGCGCCGGCGATCTGGTAAAAGAAATCGCGCCGCCGACAGAAGATGAAATGGATCTGCCCGCGCCGCGCATCAAGCCGCCCGCAGCGCTTGAAGATTTGTTTTCAGCCACCCCTTATGATCGCCTGATCCACTGCTTCGGCAAATCTTTCCCCGACATGGTGCGGATGCTGATGCGCAAAATCCCCTGCCCGCCCGACCTTGTCGCTTTTCCGCGCAATGAGCAGAATGTCATTGATGTGCTGGACTGGGCATCGAGAAACAATATCGCGGTGATCCCTTATGGCGGCGGCACGAGTGTCTGCGGCGGCGTTGAGGGCGATGTCGGTGATGGCTATGACGGCGCGGTGTCGCTTGACCTGCAATATCTCAACCGCATCATAGAGATTGACCACACGAGCCGTGCCGCGCTGATCGAAGCGGGCGCCATCGGTCCGGAGATCGAAAGCCATTTGCGCAAGCACGATTTGACCTTGCGGCATTTTCCGCAGAGCTTTGCGTTCTCAACATTGGGCGGCTGGATTGCGACGCGCTCGGGCGGCCATTATGCGTCGGTCTATACGCATATCGATGACTTCGTCGAATCGACTCGCTTGGTCGCGCCCAATGGCGTGATGCAGACGCGCCGCCTGCCCGGCTCGGGCGCTGGGCCTTCGCCGGATCGCTGGGTCATCGGCTCGGAAGGCATTTTGGGCGTGATCACCCAAGCGTGGGTGCGGCTGCAGAACAGGCCGCGCTTTCGCTCATCGGCAAGCGTACATTTTGCCGAGATGGCGCAGGCCGTCGCCGCGGTGCGCGCGCTTTCGCAATCGGCGCTGTTTCCGACCAATTGCCGCCTGCTCGATGCGGCAGAGGCGCGGGGCAACCGCCTCGGCGAGACGCCGGTTCTGCTCTTAGGCTTTGAATCAGCCGACCACCCCACCGAGGCGTGGCTCGCGCGCGCTTTGGAGCTCGCAAAAGATCATGGCGGCACAGAAGAAAAACCAGAAAAAAAATCATCTCCTAAAGATTCTTCTCCTAAAGATTCTTCTCATCTCGCCGGTGCGATGGGCTCATGGCGGGATACTTTTATCCGCATGCCCTATTATCGCAATTTGTCGACGCGTCTGGGTCTGATCTCCGACACATTTGAAACGGCGATTAGCTGGTCAGATTTTGACAACCTCTATCACGGCGCGCGCGAAAAAATGCAAAATGAGATCAAGCGCATCACCGGCGATGATGTGGTGCTCTCATGCCGCTTCACGCATATTTATCCCGACGGCCCGGCGCCTTATTTTTCGTTCACCGCTCTGGGGACAAAAAAAGGCGATCTGCCGGAGATGCTCGAAAAATGGATCGCCATCAAACAAGCCGCCAATGAGGTCGTCGTCGGGCTCGGCGGGACGGTGACCCATCATCACGCTGTTGGCCGCGACCATCGCAGCGGCTATGACCAGCAAATGCCCCCGCTCTTTCGCGAAGGATTGCGCGCGGCAAAATCGCATTTTGATCCGGCCGGCATTCTCAATCCGGGCATTTTGATTGATCCGGCGAACCGCGCCCTCAGCCGCACCGGAGCGCTTGCGTGAGAGGTCAAAATATATCCTCTCTATTGAAGCTCGGCCTGCTCGCGATTTTTTTATCAGCCTGCGCAACTGATCCGCAATTTTTGCAATATATGCGCATTGAATGTGATCAACAACATCCCCCTTGGCATTCTAGCGCGGATGATTATCTTTCCTGTGTTCATCAAGAAGATTATGACGAAAAAGAAAATGAACAGGACCAGCCTCTATTGAATATGGAGCGCGGCACCAAAGCCCTCGCCGAAGGCGAGATCGGATCGGCAAAAAATATGTTTGAACAAGCCGCAAGCGCGGTCGAAACCATCTATGGCGACAGCGCGCAAGCGCAAGAAGCGCGCTCGGCCTTTCGTCAGGAATCAGACAAATTGTTCATTGGCGAAACTCATGAGCGCGCGATGGTGTTTCATTATTTGGGCATCATTGACCTCGCGCGCGGCGAGTATCAAAATGCGCGGGCATCTTTTCGCGCCTCGCTGCTGCAAGATTCCCTGTCGGCCAATGAGAGTTTTCGGCAGGATTTTGCCAGCTCCATCTGGCTCGCCGGATGGGCGGCGCGCTGTGTCGGCAGTTCTCGATCAAAACAAGATTTTGCCAAAGCCAAAAAATTCATGCCGACAAAAAATCCGAAACGCAGCGACAATCTGCTCGTCATCGCCGAATTGGGCGAAGGGCCGTTCAAACTCACCACCGGCCAATATGGCGAAAAGCTCATCTATGCGGCGCATAAAGTAACGCCGGTTCAGCGCACATGGCGGCCTTCCCGATTTGGCCTGTTTCAAGCCAACGATCTGGACTTCCAAGCGACAACCCGCGGCAACAGAACATTTGATGAATATCTCAAAGCGCAGAGCGAGAGCAAAAAAACCGCAAAACAAGTCGGCAATGTGGCTTTGGGGGCCGGGTTGGTAGCGCTCGATATGGCGGCAGCGGTAGACGATGCTAGGGTAGCCGCTGTGCTATCAGTTTTTGGTGCGAGCGCGGTTGCCGTCGGCGCGGCCAGCCATGCGGTGGGGAGCATGATCAACGCAGTTGCCGATACGCGCACTTGGCGCTCTTTGCCGCACCGGATCTATCTAGGCAGCTTCACCGTGCCCGCGCGCGCGCGAAGCCTCAAAGGGCATGATCCCTCCCTGACGCGCCTGATTAACTGGGTTGGAGCTCATAAAAGGCAGGTGGCCGTTCTCACCGCCAATAAAGGCCGGTGCCGCCTATTATGGCTGCGCGATCAAAGCTTCAACCATAATAAAAAATGATTCTTTTCTTGATTTTGTCGTCAGATTATTTTAGGATTTTTATCGGTTAAAAATTAGGAGGACAACATCATGAATATCCAATCAAAAACTATCATCGCCGTTTTATCCTTGTTCGTCGCCGCATGCAGCACAACAGATGAAATCAACCTGCTCTCCGAATGCACATTTTCAGATGGATCAAAGGCACCCGCTTGGATATGCAATTTTGACGAGACATTGAATATTACTCAATTAAGCGATGTGACATGGGCTGTGGGTCGGGCAAAAAAATTAGCCGCCGGACCATCGCTGCAAAAAAACGTCGCCGTTCAAAGTGGCAGAAGTCAATTGCTCGGCCAGATTTCGGTGCGCGTTGAAAATCTGCTTCAGCAGCAAATCCAAGGAGCCAGCTCCCAAAGTGCCATTGAACAGATGATTCAAAGCTTTTCGGAGGGCATTCTCACCGGTTCGCGCCCCTATAGCCGCGCGATCGACCCCGAAAGCAAAGAAATGTTTGTTATTGTCGGCATCAAAGATGATGATTTCAAAAAAAATATAGACGGCAATCAACAATATCAGGAACTGAAAGAAGCCATTCTTGCTGGCGGTGGTGACGCGGCAGCAGCGCGTAGAATCGATGATGGTTTGGCGCGCATCAGCGAGGCCAAGAAAAATATCGGCCTAGAAGGCGCTAGAAAGCTCGCTCAAGAGCGTGAAAAAGCTATTCAATAATCTACGTTTTCAAAGCCGCAGGAAGCAGGCCATGATGGACTCATGGATAAAATACGGCCTGCCGCCTCTACTCATTCTTGGTTCGTTAGCACTTCCGATCAGCTTAAGCGCGGGCGATATAAAATCAAAACGCGAGCGCTTTGACCATAGATTCGAAGATAGTCAATCTCCAACTCAGCTCAAGCGCGGCGCTTTTTCTGCAGATATGCGGCAGCGCAATAAAGATTTTTCCAGCCTCATCAAAAAAAAATGGCAGGAGTTTGAAGTCAAAGCGGGCACACAAAACCTCTATCGCCACAAGTCCAAGCCGCGCAGAATCAAACCCTTGCCGCGCCCACAAGACCCTTCAGCCAAAAAACTTCCGCGACCGCAATGGCCGCAAGCGCGGCAGCGCCGCGCCGCGCCGACTTTGCCCGCTTTTCCACCGCAGCGCGATGTGATGATCCTCAAAACTGATCTGTGGGGAAGCGCGGCCACATTTCAAGTTCCTCTCCTGCTGATCAAGGCGATGCCCAAGAATGATCAAATTCAAGAGGAAGATGTAAGAAATTATTGGAATAAAACAAGCGAAGCGGCGATGACGTTCATCACGCAGGCGCGCGCAGTGCAGCGCAAATTGGTTTTGAATGATTGGGGCTATGTTTTATTGCTTCACAAAACCGCGCGCGCTTTATTTCCCGATCGCGCGGCGGCGCGCATGCTCTGGATTTGGCAGATGGTGAAATTATCACAAATGAATGCGCGGCTGGCTCTCGGCAAAACACAGGCGGTCGTGCTGTTTGCTTCAGAGCAAACCATATTTGAAACGCCCAGATTGCTGATAAATCGCACCCCTTATTATATTGTTGCGCTGCGCGGTGAAAAAACTTTTGCGGTCGGACAAAAATTAAAAACTTATCCCGAAGATAATCGCCAGACATTAGAGCGCCCCATTAATTTGAAAATGCGGCAAGCCCCTCTGATCTGGCAGGCGGATGCAAAAAAAAATCGCCAATTGCGGTTTTCTTTTGGCGGGCGCGCTTTTCAGCTTGACGTTCCGGTGAATCGCGCAATGTTGGATTATATGGCGGAATTTCCTTTATCGGATTTTTCCGTTTTTGTTGACGCGCCTTTATCGCGCCAAGCGGCGCAAGCGCTTAAAGCGCAGCTTGCGCCGATCACCGCGTCATTGGCGAAGGATGATCCGGCAAGCGCGGTCAATTTTCTTCTGCGCTTCGTGCAGACATCCTTCCGCTACCAAAATGACGTAGATCGCATCGGGCGGGAGGATTATTTTTTCGGCGAAGAGACGCTCAATGCGCCGCTCTCCGATTGCGAGGATCGCGTCGCGCTGTTTGGCTGGCTGACGACGAATATTTTGAAACGAAAGACTGTAGCGGTATTCTGGCACGGTCATCTCGCCGCCGCGGTGCAGCTTGACAATGTGCGTGCACGCGGCGTCCAATATCAAGGGCGGCATTATGTTTATGCGGACCCGACATTCATCAACGCCAACATTGGCCGCGCTGTGCCCGCTTTTGAAACAAAAAAACCTGATCGCGTAATTCCGATTGGCCGCTAATATGTTTAATCAAGCCTTTCAAAGGAAAATAAAATCATTATTTGCGCGGCAATTTTTGCTGTTGAGTTTGGCGGTGAGTCTGTCAGCTTGCGCCGATAAAGGGGCAGGACTTGTAGTGCGCGACCTCGCCGTTGACCAGCCAGGGCCTTTGAGATGTCTAGGGCTTGAAGGGCATGACATTGCGCGTCTTTCGCGCGGCGTCATCAAAGATTTCCAAGACTCTCTTCTCAAAAAAAATCCCGGCTTAATCAAAGAGCGCCGCGCGCTTAGGATTATTGTGGATTCCGAACTCTTCACCAACGAGACTTCTCAAGCGATCAATCTCAATATGATCACCGACCAGCTTGCGGCGAATTTGCAAAAAGCGGCGGGCAAGCAGATCGCTTTTCTCAGCCGCGAAGACATCAACAGCGTCATCCAAGAGCGCCAGCTCAAGCGCGAAGGCGCGGTGGACAAAGGCGCTTTGGGGCTGGTTGATAAAATCGCCGGCGCTGATTATCGCATGGCGGGGCGCATTTCAGCATTTGAGGTGAAAAAAGGACAAGTTCGGCAGCAGACGACTCAGGTCGCTCTGCGCCTCATTGACTTGGAAACCGGCCAGCGCATCTGGTCATGGTCAAAAAACCTTAGCAAGAGCGGCGCTGATGAGATTTATTGCCAATAATCTCGCGATGATTTGCGCCGCCTTTATTTTTCTCAGCTGCGCAGCGGATGGCGCATCGGTGCAGACTCCATCCTCAACGGGCATTGGCCGCGATCGCTTTTCAACTTTGGCGCAAAACATCATTGCCGATATGAGGAATTTCTTTTCACAACAAACCGTTTATCAAAGCAAAGATGATTGTCCGGTGCGCATCATGCTTGACCCGCAAAAGCTTGACAATGAAAGTTCTGAACGCGTTAATTTTGATCTTTTCGTCAATGGCTTTCGCGATCATTTCAATGATCGGGAAAATGAAAAGCAGCTTCGTCTCACCGGACGCAAAATCGCCTTTGTTGACATTAAGCGCCGTTTGATCGCCGGTGCGGTGGCGGCGCGCAAATGTCGCGCGCAAAAACTAGGCGCAGATTATTTGCTCGCGGGCCGCATCATTTCCGATGATAAAATCAACCGGCAGGACATTCGCCAGACACAAACGCTGATTTCTTTCTGGCTGCTTGATCTTGAAACCGGCGCGAAAACTTGGACCTCGCCCTCTTATACATTTAAAAGCTTTGGACAAAATGACGTCATCTATCAATAAAAAAATGTGCGCGCCTTTATATATGGCATATATGGCTCTGTTCGGCCTGTTGTTATCAAGCTGCGCGAGCCTCAGCCCGCGCGCGGCCTGCAATATAGGCGGCCAAGCCGCCACAAAGCCGCCGCCATGGATCAACAAAACCGCTTTTGAGCTCAATCTGCCCAAAGATTATTATTACGGCAAGGGAGCCTCATCCAACATAGAAGGCTTGCCCCAAAGACGCAAAGACGCGCTGGCGGCAGCCTACGCCGATATTGCGCAGCGTGTTTCGGTGAGAATTTTTTCGCGTCAAGTCGTTCTGGAGACGACGAAAGAAATACGCGCAGAAGCGGTTGCCAAAGCTATCACCGACCTCAACGCCTCTGGCATTGAAGCCATCAGTGAATGGCATGATAAAACCTCATGCACATTTCATGTGTTCACGCGTGTGCCGGAAAAAGTGGCGCGGGGCTGGAAGAGTGCGGCGCAATCTCATTTGGTGGAGCGTCCGGGTCTAGGTTTGGTGCGGCGCGCGGCTGAAGACCTTTATCACCTGCGCTATCGTGAAATTGGCCGCCCGACGATGATGTTTCAATGGAAGGAAGAAAAGTCTTTGCAAAAATTCGCGCCGCGCGCAAATGCCATTTTTCAAGACGCTATGCGCCGCCATTTCAAAAAATATGGCATCAATCAATTCACCGCGCAGCGAAGCGCGGCAAAGATCGTGATTATGCTGAATGTTTCCAGCGTATCAAAAGAGACTTTTATCGTGCAGGCCAGCCTGCGTGAGGTTAAAAGAAACAAAAAGGGGCGCGGCGAAATTGCCGCCGCCATCAGCGAGGGGGATTATCGCCGCGCGCGTCCCGCGCCGTCATTCGCGCTAGGCCGTGATGGCGGTTTTGAAGCCGCCCGCCCGACGCGCAGCGCCTATATCAGGCAAATTGCGCGCGAACTCACTTTCAGCTTGATCGGCGACTGGCTTGATAATGAAGAGACAACGCGCCGCTAGGCCGGCGGTTTGATTTTCAGCCAGATGATATTCAACGCCAAAGGTGTGAGCGCCAAGCTCATCCAGACAAATAAAGACAGAGATTCTGACGCCTCGCCGAGGCCGATCAGCGCGCTCAGCAATAAATGGCCGAAAATGCCAAAAGAAATTGCGATCAGCGCAGGCAGCCAGCCTTTAGCGCGCACAACCTCCTTAAAATAGAGCAAAGAGATCGGCAGAAACAAAATGATCGCCGTCATCACGCCCGGATTATATTCCCAGCGTCCGAGCGCGAGTCCGATATGGAACAGGCCATTCGTCAATACAAGGGCGGCGGCAAAATAGCCCGGCCAAGTGAAGCGCTGGCTCGCCCAGATCGCAATGGCAAAGCCGATCCAGATTGTCAAAGTATTGATCTGATAGAGCGAAAAGGGCGTGAGCTGCGGCGCATCGGCGCCCTGCAGCGCTAGAAATTCATTCGCATAGGTGATGAAATAATAGGCGCGGCCAAACAGATCGACGCCATGCTCTTCAAACTGGTGCAAAGTATAGATGGCCAATAAGAGCCAGTGCCATTTGGCGGTGGTTTCAATGCGGTTTTCGCGCCAATCCGCGAGCAGAAAGAGAAGGATCGCCGCGCCAAAGCCCAGCCCAAAAATCGGCCATGTGGTCAGCAGATAGACTTTGACCGGCGGCACAAAATGCAAAACAGCCGCGCTCGCCAAAATCGCCAGCAGCATATAGATGTTTTTTGTCATATCAACTCACTATTTAGCTTACCATGCGCCGGAAGCCGTCCGGCTGTTTGTCAATGAATTGATGCTTCATCGCGCCGAGAATATGAAGCACGATCAGCGCATAAAAAATATAAGGCAGAATCACTTTGTGAATGAGCCCGGGCGGAATGATCGCATCTTGATCGGGCGGCCAAAATAAAGGCAGATCCCAGAAATAAAAGTGAGATAATTTGCCGCCATAGGTGGACATGATGAATCCGCTCACCGGAAAGGCGATCATGAATACATAAAACAGAACATGGACACTATGCGCCAGACGCCGCTCCCAAGTTTTTAGGCTCGCCGCAAGCGCGGGGCGCGGATTGCGATAATGCCAAAAAAGACGGGCAAGCACCAAAAGCAAAACTGTAAAGCCTAAAGATTTATGGACGACGTAAAATCCATGCCGGTAGAAAGTGTCTTCGGGGAGGATCGTCATGAACAGGCCCATCGGGACGAGCGCGATAAAAGTGATCGCGGTGGTCCAATGGAGATAGCGCGAGACGCGGCCATAGCGGGTTGTCTCATTGCTAGCGGTCAGCACGAGCTCGTCATCGCGGCGCGTCTGCCAGATCGTTACAAATATGAGAAAAATTCCGGCGGCTAAAGCGGCAAAAGCCTGAAGGCGCAAAAAAAGAGGCTTCACATCATCAACCGGCAAGACCGCCGGACGGGGATTGTCCAACACACCGGCGAAATCAAACGCGATCAGCGCGGCGAACAACGCAAAGCACATCAAAGATGCCAAAGCGACGCCGATCACGCGTATGTGAGCTCGAGCGTGATTAAGAGTCGCGGCCACCAGCAAAGCGAGCAAAACCACCGCGATCCCTGCGAGGCTATCAACTTGATAAGGCGCGCGCCCGCTATTGTCGCCGACTTTGTCAAAGAGGCTTTCAGGAACATTGATGGCTTGCTCTGCCGCTGTGCCCGCCATTGCCGCGTCGCCGAATCCGCCTAACAGGCAGACACAAATTAAAACCAAAATCGCTTTTGCCATATCCTCACCCTTCCCCTTTAAATTTCATATAGAAAATTTTTGCGCCTCCAATATTATGGAGTATATTATATATTATAAATCATGGGTTTGTCAGGATTATGACTGAAAGTAAAGTCCGCACATCGGCACAGCTTGATTTGAAGCAGGCCTGGCATGATATGGCGCTCATCCGGCGCTTTGAGGAGCGCTGCGGACAGCTTTACAGCATGGGACAGATTGGCGGCTTCTGCCATCTTTATATCGGGCAAGAGGCGATCGTCACCGGCATGCAAAAGGCCGTGCGCGAGGGGGATCAGGTCATCACCGGCTATCGCGACCATGCTTATATGCTGGCCTGCGGCATGGACCCGAAGCGCGTGATGGCCGAGTTGACGGGCCGCCGCGAAGGCTATTCGGGCGGCAAAGGCGGCTCGATGCATATGTTTTCGGTCAACAAAAATTTTTATGGCGGCCATGGCATTGTCGGCGCGCAAGTCCCGATCGGCACGGGGATCGGCTTTGCCAATCATTATCGCGGCAATGACCGGATCACTTTGGTCTATTTCGGCGATGGCGCGGCCAATCAGGGGCAGGTCTATGAGAGCTTCAACATGGCGAAGCTGTGGAATCTGCCGGTTCTTTATATTATTGAGAACAATCTTTACGCGATGGGGACAAGCTTGGAGCGCTCCACCGCACAGACAGATCTATCCAAACGCGGCGAGGGCTTTGGCATCTCTGGCAAGCAAATAGACGGCATGGATGTGGAAGCCGTCTATGAAGCCGGTGCGGCAGCGGTTGAACAGGTGCGCGGCGGTTCTGGGCCGCTCCTGCTTGAGATGCGCACCTATCGCTATCGCGGTCATTCCATGTCGGATCCGGCCAAATATCGCACGCGCGAGGAAGTGGATCAGGTGCGCAAAGAGCAGGACCCGCTGACGATCGTCAAAAGCCGCCTGATTGAGCGCGATCTTGTGAGCGAAGATGATTTCAAAAAAATGCAGGCGCATGTTAATGAAATTATTGTTGAAGCGGTTGCGTTTGCGCAGCGCAGTCCGCTGCCGGATGAAGAAGCGCTTTATACCGACATTCTCGCCGAAGCGGGAGACGGCTAATGCCGGTGAATATCTTGATGCCGGCTTTGTCGCCGACGATGGAAGAAGGGCGGCTTGTTGAATGGCTGGTCAAGGAAAACGATCAAGTGCAGTCCGGCGACATCATCGCCGAGATTGAAACCGACAAAGCCTTGATTGATCTTGAAGCGATTGATGAGGGCCGCATCGGCAAATTGCTCGTTGAGGCCGGGCCGGATGCGATTCCGGTCAATCAAGTGATCGCGGTTTTGCTGCTTGACGGCGAGGATGAATCCGACATTAAAGAGTCTGAGCTTGAATCGATAAAAGAAACCCAAAAAGAAATTTCCGCGCCGGAGATTTCTGCCCACCCTGACGAAGGGGCGGCTGATCTTCAACAGGCGGCTGATCCTGATCTGCCCGCAGACACGGCAACGATCACGCAATCTGTGCGCGAAGCTTTGCGCGACGCGATGGCTGAGGAGATGCGCCGTGATGAAGATGTTTTCGTGATCGGCGAAGAGGTTGCGCAATATCAAGGCGCTTACAAAGTCACGCGCGGGCTGTTGGATGAGTTTGGCGCGCGCCGCGTTGTTGATACGCCGGTCACCGAACATGCGCTCGCCGGATTGGGTGTCGGCGCGGCTTTTACCGGCCTGCGGCCTATCGTTGAGTTTATGACGTTCAATTTTGCGATGCAGGCGATGGATCAGATCATCAATTCAGCGGCCAAGACGCGCTATATGTCGGGCGGGCAGATGTCGTGTCCGATCGTGTTTCGCGGGCCGAATGGGGCGGCGTCGCGGGTTGCCGCGCAGCATAGTCAGGATTATGCGTCATGGTATGCCCATATTCCGGGCTTGATCGTGCTCGCTCCGTTTTCGGCGGCTGATGCCAAAGGGCTTTTGAAAGCGGCGATTCGCAATCCTAATCCGGTAATTTTTTTGGAGCATGAATTGCTTTATGGCAGCAAGGGCGAAGTCCCCGTTTGGGACGATTATGTGCTGCCGATCGGCCAAGCGCGCATTCTGCGTGAAGGCAAAGATGTGACTTTGGTCAGCTATGCGCGCGGACTGCTGCGCTGCCTTGAGGCGGCGGAGACATTAGCAAAAGACAATATATCGGCGGAGATCATTGATCTGCGCTCTTTGCGGCCTCTGGATATAACGCGCATTATTGCATCGGTGCAGAAAACCAACCGCATGGTCACCGTTGAAGAAGGCTGGCCGGCCTGTTCGATCGGCGCGGAATTGGCCGCGCGGGTTTCGCGCCGCGCCTTTGACGCGCTAGACGCACCAATTTTGCAGGTGGCGGGCGCTGATGTGCCGATGCCTTATGCTGAAAATCTTGAAAAGCGCGCTTTGCCCCATGCCCGCCAAATCTGCGCGGCGGTGCAAAAAGTCTGCTACCGGAGCTGATAAATGGACACGCGCCAGATTGCCAGTCCGCTCGCGCGTAAGATGGCGCGCGAGCAAAAAATTGATCTCGCGGCGATTTCCGGCAGCGGGCCTGATGGCCGGATCATCAAGCGCGATGTTGAAAAAGCGCGCGCTCATCTGCATACTCCTGCACCCACGCCTGCCGCTGCGGTCAGCGCCCTGCCCGATCCCAGACTTTTTTATCAAAAAGAGGATTATATTGAACGCCCTTTGAGCGTGATGAACAAAGCGATCGCCAAAAGGCTGACTCAAGCCGTGCAGGAGCTTCCGCATTTTTATCTGACGATGGCGCTGCCGCTGGACGCCCTTTTGGCGATGCGAAAAAAATTCAATGAAGCTCTAGCGGATAAAAATGAAAAACTCTCGGTCAATGACTTTATCGTGCGCGCGGCGGCTTTGGCTTTAATGGAAGCGCCCGAAGTCAATGTCTCCTTCGCCGATGAGGCGATTTTGCAGCATAAGCACGCTGATATCGGCGTGGCGGTCGCTCTGCCCGACGGGCTGATCACGCCGATCGTGCCCCATGCCGAAACTTTATCGCTGCGTGAAATTTCCGCCAAAATAAAGGAGTTGGCGCAATTGGCGGCGGCGCGCAAACTCAAGCCCAGCCAATATGAAGGCGGCAGTTTTTCGGTGTCCAATCTAGGCATGTTCGGCATAGAAGAATTCACTGCGGTCATCAATCCGCCGCAAGCGGCGATCTTGGCGGTCGGGGCGGCGCAGAAAAGCCTCGCGCGCAGCGTCAAGGGCGAAATCATAGAGCAAACCGAACTGCGCGTGACTCTGTCATGCGATCACCGCGCGATCAATGGCGCGGTCGGCGCGCGCTTTTTACAAGCACTCAGGGATTATGTCGCCTATCCTTATCTGCTGACTTTTTAATCCAGCGAGGCGAATTGGCTATATAATTCCCGCATGTCTCATTCTAAGCCAAATGTGAATATAATATCCGCGCCGCTGCAGAGCATGGTCGTCGCCATCCATGTTGAGGTCGGCGACCTTGTTCAGCAAGGACAGGAAGTCGCGATTGTGGAAGCGATGAAAATGCAGCATTCGGTTCTAGCCTCTCATGCCGGACGGGTTGATCGGATCGCCGCCCCTCTCAACGAAGTGATTGAAGAAGGCCAGCCAATTTTGTTCATTCAAAAAACTGAGGGCGGCAGCCAGCAAGCGGCGCAAAAAGAACAGATTGACCTTGAAGCGATCCGCCCCGATCTTGCTGAAGTTGAAGCGCGGCGCGCCAAAACTTTGGACGCAGCGCGGCCCGAAGCCGTCGCCAAGCGGCGCAAGCGCGGCGCACACACCGCGCGCGAAAATATCACCGCTTTATGCGACAAGGACTCATTCATTGAATATGGTCCGTTTGCTCTCGCCGCGCAGCGCAAGCGGCGCAGCATGGATGATCTGATCGCCAACACGCCCGCTGATGGCATCGTCGTCGGTTTTGGCGCGGTCAATGGCGATCTTTTTGAGCCGGAGCAAACCCAGACGGCGGTGCTGGCTTATGATTACACCGTGCTCGCGGGCACGCAGGGCTCGTTCAATCATAAGAAAACCGATCGCGTTTTGGAATTGGCGCAGCACTGGCGCGTGCCGGTGGTTTTTTTCACTGAGGGCGGCGGCGGCAGGCCGGGCGACACCGATATGGGCGACATTTCGGTCGCCGGACTGGACATTAAAACATTTGCGACCTATGCGGCGTCGAGCGGCGGCGCGCCGAGGATCGGGGTCAATTCCGGCTTTTGTTTTGCGGGCAATGCGGTGATTTTTGGCTGCAGCGATGTGACGATTGCGACAAAAAATTCGTGGATCGGCATGGGAGGTCCGGCGATGATTGAAGGCGGCGGACTTGGCCGCTATGCGCCGACTGAAATCGGCGCGATTGATGTCCAGTCAAAAAACGGCGTGGTTGATCTGGTCGCGCAGGATGAGGGAGATGCGGTGCGGCTCACCAGAAATCTTTTGGGCTATTTTCAAGGCCGCCGCAAAAATTGGTCAATGGCTGACCAGAGATTATTGCGCCATGTGGTTCCTGAAGATCGCAAGCGCGTTTATGATATGCGCAAGGCGATCGAGCTGCTGGGTGATGAGGGCTCTTTTCTGGAGCTGCGCCGCAATTATGGCGTCGGGATGATTACCGGCTTCATCCGCGTCGAGGGTCTCGCGCTCGGCCTGATCGCCAATGACCCGATGCATTTAGGCGGCGCGATTGATGCAACGGCGGCGGAAAAAGCCGGACGCTTCATGCAGCTCTGCGATGCGTTTGACCTGCCTTTGATTTCTTTATGCGACACGCCGGGATTTATGGTCGGCCCTGAGAGCGAAAAACAGGCGGCGGTGCGGCGCGCTTCAAGCATGATGCTTGCCGGTGCGAGCATGGATGTGCCGGTCTTTATGATCTGCCTGCGCAAAGGCTATGGGCTGGGCGCGCAGGCGATGGCGGTGGGCAGTTTTGCTGCGCCGTTTTTTTGCGTCTCATGGCCGACCGGAGAATTTGGCGGCATGGGACTTGAAGGCGCTGTGAGGCTGGGCTTCAAAAAAGAATTGGACGCGCAGCAAACGCCCGAAGCGCAGGAGCAATTATTTGAAACCCTCGTTGCGAAATCTTATGAGAAGGGCAAAGCTCTGTCTATGGCGTCCATGCTGGAGATTGATACGATCATTGACCCGCGCGACAGCCGCGCATGGATTACCAGCGGCCTTAAAGTGGCGGCGGCGGCCAAACATAGGCCGAAAAAAAAGAGATTTATTGATAGCTGGTGATTAAATCGCTGGCCTTTTCGGCGATGGCGATGGTCGGCGCGTTGGTGTTGCCGCTGACGAGGGTCGGCATGATGGACGCATCAACGACGCGCAAGCCCTCCACGCCGCGCACCCGCAATTGGTCATCGAGCACGGCCATATCGTCGCCGTCTGCGCCCATTTTGCATGTGCCGACCGGGTGATAGACCGTATCGCTTCTTTGGCGCAATTCTTCTTTGATCTCTTCGTCATTTTGCGGCTCTTGCGGCGGGAAGATTTTCTTTGTGCATAAAGACGCCAAAGGCTCTTGCTCAAGGATTTGCCGAGTCATTTTGAAGCCTTTGACCATCGCGTCCAAATCTTCCGGCGCGCTGAAAAAAGCCGGATCAATGAGCGGTTCGGATAGAGGATCGCGATCGCGCAGGCGCACATGGCCGCGCGATTTTGGCCGCAGCAGGCATACATGGCAGGAAAAGCCCGACGCCCAAACATTTTTGCGGCCATGATCATTGATCGGCGCGATGACAAAATGCCATTGCAGATCGGGCTGCGTGAGATCGGCGCTGGACGAAGCAAAGCCGCCGGATTCGGCGAGATTGCTCGTCATCGCGCCATCGCGGCGGCGCAGATAATCCCAGAGGCCTTTGGCGGCCCGCTTGAAGCTGCGGGGTGAAAAGCCAAACAGATCTGAATTGCCTTTCGTGCGGCATAAAAACACATAATCAATATGGTCTTGGAGGTTTTCTCCGACACCGGGCAAATGATGAACGACATCAATGCCCAGTTCTTTGAGATGCGCCGCCGGCCCGATGCCTGAGAGCAGCAAAAGCTGCGGCGACTGGAATGCGCCGGCGGATAAGATAATCTCGCGTCTGGCCGAAAGCGTGATTTTTTTCTTATCTCTGATGATCTCTATTCTTCGCGCGCGACACTGCGGGTTATGTTCAAAAATGATGCGCGCGGCGTGTGCGTGGGTGAGGATATCCAAATTCTCGCGCGCTTCGGCTATGCGCAAATAGGCTGCGGCGGAAGAGCATCTTCTGCCATCTTTTTGCGTGACCTGATAATAGCCGATGCCCTCCTGCTCAGCGCCGTTAAAATCATCATTGCGGCGATATTGCAATTTTTCCGCCGCCTCAAGAAACATTTGATTGGCCGGAGACGGCGCGCGCAGATCAGCAACATTGAGCGGCCCGCCGACGCCATGGAAATCACTTTCTCCGCGCTCTTGATTTTGAGCGCGGCGAAAATAGCGCAGCATATTGTTCCAGTCCCAGCCTTCATTGCCGAGTGCGGCCCAATGATCATAATCATTTTTATGGCCGCGAATATAAACCATCGCGTTAATGGAAGATGATCCGCCCAGCACGCGGCCTCGCGGCTGGTAGCCGCATCGGCCATTCAAGCCCGCCTGCGGAATCGTCTCAAAGCGCCAATTGATCGGCGAGCGCTTTGTCAGAAACCCAAAGCCCACAGGCATATGGATCGCTGGACTTTTATCGGGCGGCCCGGCCTCAATGAGCGCGACGCGCGTCTGTCGGTCTTGCGAAAGCCTTGACGCCAAAACGCAGCCCGCCGAGCCGCCGCCGACAATGATATAATCATATTCTTGTGCTTCCATTTCTTGCGCTTTCATTTCTTGCGTTTTCCCTTCTTGCTCTTTTATAGGGCTTCAAGCGGGCCTAGCCCGGCTGTGTCGGAAATGTCATCGCGGGCTCGCCGTCAACATGCGCCCAGGGATTGGCATTGTCGGTCCAGAGCACGACCGCCGTCTTCATATTTTTTGATGCGTCTTTATCCATCGTGCCCGCTTTGATAAAGATCATATCGGGCTGCGCTTCGGCTTCGCTGATAACATGTGTGCCGCATTCGGGGCAGAATTTGCGGGTGACTTTTCTGCCCGATTTGCCCGCCACCGTATAGGCTTTGAGCTGGCCCGAGACTTTGCACGCATCTTTCGCCACGGCGGCCAGCGTCGAAGCCTCGCCGCCGGAAATATATTGGCAATCGCGGCAATGGCATTTCATCAGCGTTTCCGGCGCCGCAGTGCCTTGATAGCTCACCGCGCCGCAGAGGCATTTTCCTCTAAACCCTTCCGACATCATTCGCCCTCCTTTATTTTGAGCAGATAATTCTTGCCAATTTTGCGATTTTACATCAAAATCACCGTCTTGGGAAATATCTCCAGAAAAATATAATCGGGGGGCGATTATGAGCGAACAAGTAATGAAGATCAGTGCCAGCTATCGGCGCTATGCGCTGTTTGTGCTGGTGATGGTCTATACCTCGTCGCATGTTGATCGGCAGATCATGGGCATTTTGATCCAGCCTATCAAAGAGGAATTTTTAGTTTCTGATACGGCTTTGGGCTTTTTATCGGGTTTTGCCTTTGCGTTATTTTATGCGACGCTTGGGCTGCCGGTGGCGGTCTGGGCTGATCGCGGCAACCGGCGCAATATCATCGCGCTGGCGATCACGCTCTGGAGCGGCATGACGGCTCTATGCGGCTTTGCTGGGAGCTTCATTCAACTGGCCCTTTGCCGGATCGGCGTGGGCGTGGGCGAGGCGGGCTCGTCGCCGCCGTCGCATGCGATGATCGCCGATCTCTATCCGCCCGAACAGCGCTCGGGCGCGCTGGGCATTTATGCTTTGGGCGTTTATATCGGCGTGATGCTCGGCTTTTTAATCGGCGGTTTTGTTGCTCAAGAGTTTGGCTGGCGCTGGGCGTTTTTAATCGTCGGCCTGCCGGGCCTGCTGATCGCGCTGATCGTGCGCTTCACGCTGATCGAGCCGCCGCGCGGCCATTCCGAAAACCGCGCGCCGCCGATGGAGAAAGGCTCGATCAAAAAAGGCTTTGCGCATTTGATGAAATCGCCCGCTTCATTTCACTTGACGTTCGGCTGCACACTCACAGCTTTTGTCGGCTATGGCAGCGTGATCTGGGTGCCGGCCTTTTTGATCCGCTCGCACGGCATCAACGTGGCCGAGGCCGGCCTGATCTTAGCGCCGATGGTCGGCATTCTAGGCGGCATCGGCGCTTTCTTTGGCGGCAAGCTCGCCGATTATCTGGCACAAAAAGACCTGCGCTGGAACGCATGGGTTGTCTCTTGTGCGAAGCTGGCGGCGATACCGGGAATTTTTGTTTTTTACCTCGCCGACGATCTCACCACTGCTTTATGGGCTTATGCGCCGGTTTCTATTTTGGGCGCGTTTTATCTAGGGCCGACCTTTGCGATGATTCAATCATCAGCGCCTTTGCATATGCGCGCGATGGCGGCGGCGATTTTGCTCTTCATCTTGAACATTATCGGGCTGGGCGCCGGACCGCAGCTCGTTGGCATTATAAGCGATCTGCTCAATCCGAGCGTTGGCACGGATTCTCTGCGCTATGCGCTTTTGAGCGTTTCCATGATGACGCTCTGGGCGGCGATACATTACTTTTTCGCCGGACATCATTATCGCCGCGAAGTTGAAGAAAAAGGTCTCGTCTAATCAGGTATAATATAGGCAAAGTCTAAAGGAGGCATATATGAGCGATCTTGAATTGAAGCCCCTATCGGGAGGTTTAGGCTGCGAGATTCTGAATGTTGATCTTGCGGGCAATTTATCCAACCGGGATTTTTCTGAAATTCGGCGGGCGTTTTTTGACTATGGCGTGATTTTTTTCCGCGATCAGGAACTGGCTCCGGAAGATCATGTCAGCTTTGCGCAGAGATGGGGAAAGATTGTGATCAACCGCTTTTTCACGCCGGTTGAAGGCCATCCGCAGATTGCCGAAGTGCGCAAGGAGAAGGAGCAAAAAATCAACATTGGCGGCGGCTGGCATACCGATCATTCTTACGACCAAGAACCGGCGATGGGCTCCATCCTCTATGCGCTTGAGGTGCCCGATTGCGGCGGTGACACTTTGTTTGCCAATATGTATATGGCCTATGACACTTTGTCGGACGGGCTCAAAGAAACTTTGCGCGGCCTGCGCGCGGTTCATTCCAGCCGCCATGTGTTTGGCGAACAGGCCAAATATTTCGGCGAGGATGACATCAAAACGCGGATCGGCAACGCGCACGCAGCACTTCAAGATTCGGTTCATCCTGTGATCATCACCCATCCCGATAGCGGCCGCAAAGCGCTTTATGTCAATCCCGGCTTCACCCTGCACTTTGAAGGCTGGACGCCGGAAGAGTCGAAGCCTTTGCTGGATTTCCTCTACGCCCATGCGGTGCGCGGCGAACATACTTGTCGCTTTCGCTGGCAGAAAGGCTCGATCGCCTTCTGGGACAATCGCGCGACATGGCATTATGCGCTCAATGATTATCAGGGAAAGTTTCGGCTGATGCACCGGATCACCGTTGAAGGCGCTGCGCTTGACTCCTGACAAAGCGCCTAATCAAAAATGATTGATCCGCGCATTCACCCTTGGCGCAAAGATCTCGCCGCCGCGCACCTCAAAGGCAAAATTGACGCCCCCAAATTCGCTGAAGGCATCAAAGTGCGCATCAAAGCGCCGGTTGCCGATCTGAAGAAAGAGCCGTCAGATGACGCGCCGCTCGAGACGCAATTATGTTTCGGCGAAGTTTTTGAAATTTATGATGAGCAGAATGGCTGGGCTTGGGGGCAGGCGGCAAAAGATGGCTATGTGGGCTATCTCAAATCCGACAGATGTGAAAAAAAACTGCTCGCAACGACCCATATCGTCTCAGTTCGCCAGACGATGATTTTGAAACAACCCTCGCCCAAAGCGCAAAATATGATGATTTTAGGCATGGGCGCTGAAATCGCGGTTGATGGAGTGGTGAATTCCTTTGCGAAAGCAAAGTCCGGCGGCTTTATCCCTTCGCAGCATCTGCGAAAAATAGATGACCCCGCGCCGGATTTTGTGGCGGTCGCAGAGAGCCTGATCGGCGTGCCTTATTTATGGGGCGGACGCGATACGCGCAGCTTCATTGATTGTTCGGCTTTGGTGCAATTGGCGCTCGCGCTTGTGGGCATATCCGCGCCGCGCGATTCCGATATGCAGGAAGAGCAATTAGGCCAAAAGATAAAGCCGCCTTTGCGGCGCGGCGATTTGGTTTTTTGGAAAGCACATGTCGGCATCATGCTTGATGAAGATATATTGCTTCATGCCAATGCGTTTCATATGTCTGTCGCGAAGGAGCCATTGTCTCAAGCGCAAGCGCGCATTCAAAATGTCGCGGGTGCGATCACCTCGATGAAAAGGCTAGATCAAAAGCGGCGGAAATGAGTTTTTTGGTGTAATCCTGCTGCGGATTGTTGAATATGTCATCAGCTCTCCCCTGCTCGACGACGCGGCCATTTTTCATCACGATGATGTCATGCGCCAAAGTCCGGACGATTTTGAGGTCATGGCTGATGAACAAATAAGCGAGCTGGTATTTTTCCTGCAGCTGGCGCAGCAGAGTGGCGATGCGCGCCTGAACCGACATATCAAGGCCGGAGGTTGGCTCGTCGAGCACGATGAAGGCCGGCTTGAGAGCGATCGCGCGCGCAATTGCGATGCGCTGGCGCTGGCCGCCGGAAAATTCATGCGGATAGCGATCCTGCATGTTGCCGTCCAGCCCGACTTGGGCGAGCGCCTCTGCGGCAAGCGCGCGATAATCTTGCGGTTCTTTATGCTGATTTTTGTGATGAACTTGCACGCCTTCAGTGATGATCTCCCCGACCGTCATGCGCGGCGACAAAGAGCCATAAGGGTCTTGAAACACGATCTGCATTGCGGGGCGGATCGCGCGCATCTGGGCGGCGGAGAGCTGGCTGATGTCTTGGCCGTCAAAGCGGATGAGTCCCTGCGCGCGGGCAAGCCGCAAGAGAGCAAGCCCCAGACTGGTCTTGCCGGAGCCCGATTCGCCGACCACCGCTAGACAGCGTCCGGCCAGCAATTTGAGCGAAACCTGATCAACCGCTTTGACATGATCAACCGCGCGGCGCAGCACGCCCTTGCGGATCGGAAACCAGACTTTGAGATCATCGGCCTCAATTATTGGGGACACTTCGGCGGCGATCGGCACCGGCGCGCCGGAGGGAATATCGGCAATGAGCTGCGCGGTAGAGGCATGCTGCGGATTGTCAAAAACCCGCTGGGTGTCGCCGGTTTCAACGATGCGTCCCTGATCCATCACATAGACTCGGTCGGCCATTTTGCGGACGATATCGAGGTCATGGGTGATCAAAAAGAGCGCCATCTGGTTTTTTTTGCGCAGATCGGCGAGCAGGTCTAGAATCTGCGCCTGCACGGTGACATCGAGCGCGGTGGTTGGCTCATCGGCGATCAGCAGATCGGGGTTGTTGGCGATTGCCATCGCGATCATCACGCGCTGCCGCTGTCCGCCCGACAATTGATGAGGCCACGCCTTCAGCCGCTCTTGAGAAAAATCGAGCCCGACATCGCGCAAAAGCTCTTTGGTTTTTTCCTGCCGCTGCCGCTTGTTGAGATTTTGGTGCTCCTCAAGCGCTTCTTCAATCTGGCTTGAGATATTATGCAAAGGGTTCAGCGAGCTCATCGGCTCTTGAAAGATCATGCCGATCTCGCTGCCGCGCAGATGATGGAGCTCATCGGGCGAGGCGGTCATAATGTCGCGGCCTTTATAGAGGATTTGCCCCGAAGAATGGCTGGCGGTCGGATAGGGCAAGAGCTGCAAAACCGACAAAGCGCTCGCCGATTTGCCCGAGCCCGACGCGCCGACCAAAGCGACCGTCTCGCCTTCTTCGATGGTCAGGGATATTTTTTTGACCGCATCGATCTGCTCATCGGCTGAGCGAAAAGCGATGCTGAGGTCTTTGATGTCAAGCAGGGGTGAAGTCATTATTTTTCTTTATTTTCTTTCTTGCGCAAAGTTTTTACGGGGATCAAAAGCGTCGCGCACCGCTTCGCCGATAAAAACCAGCAGCGAGAGCATCAGAGCCAGTGTGAAAAATCCGGCGAGCCCCAGCCACGGCGCATGGATATTGTTCTTGCCCTGCGCGAGCAGCTCGCCTAGCGACGGCGATCCGGGCGGCAGCCCGAAGCCCAAAAAATCCAGAGAGGTCAATGTCGTGATCGAGGCGTTGAGAATAAACGGTGCGAACGTCAAAGCGGCGATCATCGCATTGGGCAGCAAATGGCGAAACATGATGCGCGCAACCGAAAGCCCCATGGCGCGCGCAGCGAGCACATATTCAAAATTGCGCACCCGCAAAAACTCGGCGCGCACGACGGCGACCAGCGCGACCCAGCTAAACAGCATCAAAATGCCCAGCAAGATCCAGAAGCTGGGCGCGATGACCGCCGCGATGATGATCAGCAGATAGAGCTGCGGCACGCTTGTCCAAATCTCGATGAAGCGCTGGAAGATCAGATCGGTCCAGCCGCCGAAATAGCCCTGCACCGCGCCGGCGGCGATGCCGATGAGCGAAGAGAAAATCGTCAGCGTCAGGCCAAACAGAACCGAGATGCGAAAGCCATAGATCAGCCGCGCGAGCACATCGCGGCCTTGATCGTCGGTGCCCAGCCAGTTTTCGCCGTCAGGCGGGGCGGGGGCGGGCTGCGGGAGGTTCAAATTGATCGTGTCATAGCTGTAATGGATGGGCGGCCACAATATCCACGCGGCGGGCGCTTTGTCGAGCAAAGCGCTGAGATAGGGGTCGCGATAATCGGCTTCGGTGGCGAATTCGCCGCCAAAGGCGGTCTCCGGATAGGCAGCAAAAACCGGCGCATAAAATTCGCCCTGCCAGAAAATGATCAAAGGCTTGTCATTGGCGATGAATTCGGCAAACAGGGTTGTCAAAAACAGGATGAGGAAAATCACCAAAGACCAGAAGCCGCGCCGGTGCGCGCGGAAAACCTGCCAGCGCCTTTGGGTCAAAGGCGATGGATGCGTGATTTTTTTAAAAATTTTCCTAATTGTTTTCATAAAGATTTCTATGATGATTTTCCTGCCGATCTTCTATGATTCCCGCGACTCAAAATCGATGCGCGGATCAACCCAATTATAAGTGAGGTCTGAGATCAAAGTGATGACCAGACCCAGCAAGCCAAACATATAAAGCGTGGCAAAAACGACCGGATAATCGCGATCAATGATCGCGGTGTAAGATAAAAGGCCCAGCCCGTCCAATGAGAATATCGTTTCAATGAGCAGCGCGCCGGTAAAGAATGCGCCGATGAAAGCGCCGGGGAATCCGGCGATGATGATCAGCATCGCATTGCGAAACACATGATGATATAAGATCCGCCGCTCGCCGACGCCCTTCGCGCGCGCGGTGACCACATAATGGCGCGTGATCTCATCCAAAAAAGCATTGCGCGTCAGCAGGCTGGTCGTCGCAAACGCGCCGATCGCCAAAGCGGCAATCGGCAAAGCCAAATGCCAGAAATAATCAACAATGCGCGCAGGCCATGAAAGCGCGTCCCAATTTTCCGAAACCAAGCCGCGCAGAGGGAATAGATCCCAGAATGATCCGCCGGCAAAAAGCACGACGAGAAATATCGCAAACAAAAAGGCGGGCACCGCATAGCCGATCACGATCACGATGCTGGTCCAGCTGTCAAAATTTGTGCCCGCGCGGCGCGCTTTGGCGATGCCGAGGGGAATTGAAATTAAATAAGTCAGCAATGTCGTCCAGAGGCCAAGCGATATGGAGACAGGCAGCTTCTCAATGATCAGATCAATGACGCTCTGGTCGCGATAATAGCTTTTGCCAAAATCAAAGCGCAGATAGTTCCAGATCATCATAAAAAAGCGCTCATGCACCGGACGATCAAAGCCGAATTGGCGCTCAAGCTGGCGGATAAATTCCGGATCGAGTCCCTGCGCGCCGCGATAGAGTCCGCTTCCATCACTTTGCGCGTTATAAGTTTCGCTGCCGCCGCCGGTGAAGCGCGAAGTTGCTGAGGTTTGGCTGTCGGTCAATTGCGCGATGATTCGCTCCACCGGCCCGCCGGGCGCAAATTGCGCGACCGTGAAGCTGACGAGCAGGATTCCGAACAAAGTCGGCACCATGAGAGCGAGGCGGCGAATAATATAGGCGGTCATTTTTGCTCAAGGCTCGCGGGGTTTGTTGATGCGGCGCGCGCAGATGGTTTTGCCCACCATGTATCGAGAATGCCGCGCGCATAATCGGGCTTATTTTTGGGGCGCTCGTAAATATCCCAATAGGCGATGTGGTGGCTGACATTATGCCATTGCGGCACCCAAATATAAAGCGCGCGCAGGATGCGATCGAGCGCATGGACGGCATAAAGCTGCTCGGCGCGCGAGGAAGCCGCAATGATGCGCGCGATCAAAGCGTCAACCGCTTTATGCTCAACGCCTGAAATGTTGAGGCTTCCCGGCACATGGGCGAGCGCGGAAGAGAAATAATTTTTCAATTCAATGCCGGGCGTGCTGGGCATGGTGTAGCGGCGGGTGGTGATATCGAAGTCAAACTGGCGCAGACGCTGCTGGTATTGCGCCGCGTCAACAATACGCAAGACGGCCTCAATGCCCAGCAGGCGAAGGTTTTTTATATAAGGCTGAACGATGCGCTCAAAGCTTGGCGTGTCATTGAGGAATTCTATTGTCAGAATCTGGCCTTGGCTATTTTGGCGGCGGCCATTTTTGATCACCCATCCGGCGTTTTTGAGCAATTGCGCCGCGCGGCGCAGAAGGCGGCGATCTTGGCCTGAACCGTCAGAGCGCGGCGCTTCGATCGCCGTGCCGAACACGGATGAAGGCAAGTTTTCACGCCAAGGCACGAGCAGGGCGAGCTCCTTGCGGTGCGGGCGTCCTTGCGCCTTCATTTTTGAGTTTTCAAAAAAGCTCTCAGTGCGGCGGTAGATGTTATAAAATTGATTGCGGTTGGTCCAGCCAAAATCAAAAGCGAGACCCAAAGCTTCCCGCACACGCAGATCGCGAAACTTTTCCCGCCGCATATTGATGAACCAGCCCTGCGCGCCTGAAGGCGTGCGATCGGGCAGCTTCAATTTTTTGACGCGGCCATCAAGCATGGCGGGAAAATCATATTGGCGCGCCCAGACTTTAGACGTGTATTCTTCGCGCAGCTGATAGACGCCCGCCTTAAAGGCTTCAAACTCGCTGTTGCGATCGCGGAAATATTCAAATTTGATCTGGTCAAAATTCCAGCGGCCTTTATTGACCGGCAGATCGCGCGCCCAGTAATTTTTGACGCGCTGGTAGGTGATGAAGCGGCCCGCTTTGAATTTGTTGACCTGATAAGGACCGGAGCCCAAAGGCGGCATCAATGTCGTTTTGGTGAAATCATGCTTTGCATAATAGGTTTTAGAAAAGATCGGCAGCTGCGCGATCAGAAGCCAGAAGCGCATGCGCTCAATGCGGGTTTTGACCTGTGCCGAAAGACGCAGCCGCAGCCGCCCTTTTGGGTCAGCTGCAGCCAACTCTAGATGGCGCAAATGGCTTGCGATCAGCGGGTGGCCATTTTGTTTCAGCAACATCAGCGAGAAGGCGACATCTTCTGCGGTCAAAGGCGCGCCGTCATGGAACCGCGCCCGCGGGCGCAGAGTGAACAAAGCGCGCCGCGCATCTTTGGACAAAAGAACATTTTGCGCGACCAGACCATAGACGGCATCGGGCTCATCATAAGCGCGCGTCATCAAGCTATCAGAGGTCATCTCGAGCCCTTGCGCGCCATTGCCTTTGAGGATATAGCCGTTGAAGCTGTCAAAGGTCAGCGGCGAGGCGTTGGGAATCCTTGACGGCGCGCCGGTCTGTGATAGAAGCCCGCCCTTCGGCGCTTGCGGATTGACATAGGCAAAATGGGCAAAATCTGCGGAATAAGCGAGATCGCCAAAAACCGACAGGCCATGACGCGCCTGCGCGCCTGCGGCGAGAGGCACACAAAAAAGACCGCAGAAAAAACTCAAACTGAAGACGGCGCGGCGAAGATTCATTTTTTGCTCCCCTCGCTCCACCAGATCGCCGGAAAGCCCAGCCCGTAATCGGGCAGCTTTTTCGGATGAGCGAGCGGCTTCCAAAAAGCGATCCGCTGTGATGCTAAATGCCATTGCGGCACGACATAATGATAGGCGCGCAAAACCCGATCAAGCGCGCGGCAGGCGGTGATGAGCGAAGGCCGATCTTTGGCGGCGATGATCTGTTCAATCAGTTCGTCAATTGCGGGATTTTGAATGCCGATGAGGTTGCGGCCTCCGGGCAGTTTTGCGGCCTCAGAACTCCAAAAGTCGCGCTGCTCATTGCCGGGCGAGAGCGACTGCCCAAAAGTGTGAATGATAATATCAAAATCATAATCGCGCAGCCGATTGCGATATTGCGCCGGATCAACGATGTTCACTCTAGCCGCAATTCCTAATTTTTTGAGTTGCCGCCGATAAGCGAGTGCGATTTTTTCAAAGGCGGGCGCGACGAGCAAAAACTCAACGCCAAGCGGCGCACCGGTTTTGACATTGACGAGCTTAGTGTCTTTGATATGCCATCCGGCTTCGCGCAAAAGCTGGCGGGCACGGCGCAGATTGGCGCGCGGGCGGCCTGTGCCATCCGTTTTCGGATTGGCGTAAGCGCGCGCAAACACTGCATCAGGGATTTGGCCACGCCATTTGTCAAGCAGTTTCAACTCACCTTTGGAGGGAAGCCCGCTGGCGACAAGCTCAGAGCCTTCAAAATAGCTCTGTGTGCGGTCATAGGATTGATAAAAAAAGTTCTTATTCATCCACTCAAAATCAAATGCATAATTAAACGCTTGGCGCAGGCGCGGATCAAAAAATTTATCGCGCCGAATGTTGAAAGCGAATGCCTGCATACCGGACGGATTTTTCTCTTTGATCATCTCACGCATGAGCGCCGCACCGCGCTTGGCGGCGATCGCTTGATAGCCGATCGCCCAATTTGCCGCGCGGCTCTCGGCGCGAAAGTCCAGCGTGCCTGCCTTAAATGCCTCAAAGGCAATGGAATCATCGCCAAAATATTCAACGCGGATTTCATTAAAATTATGATGCCCAACATTGACCGGCAGATTTTTTCCCCAATAATTTTTGACGCGGGCATAGGTGATGGCGCGTCCAGCGTCAACCGCGGCGACACGATAGGGGCCGGAGCCCAAAGGCGGTGTCAGCGACGTTGCCATAAAATCGCGATCTTTCTGCTGCCAATAATGTTTCGGCAAGACCGGCAATTGACCCAAAATGAATGGCAGCTCGCGGTTGAAGCCGCGATCAAGATGAAAGCGCACTTGATGCTGCGATAATTTTTCAGCGCGGCGGACATTGCGATAATAGGCGGCGTAAAATGGATGAGCGGCTTTAAGCGTCTTGAGCGTCCAGATCACATCATCGGCGGTGATGGGCTGGCCATCATGGAAGCGGGCTTCGCTGCGCAATGTGAACGTCATATGGCTTTGATCTTTGGCGATCGCCACCGAACGCGCCACCAGACCATAAGCGGAAGCGGGCTCATCAAGGCTGGGGCTCATCAAAGTATCATAGAGCAAAGAGAGATATTGCGCCGGACGCCCTTTAATGATGAACCGGTTTAAACTGTCAAACCCGCCTTGTGTGCCGAGCGTCAGCTTGCCGGTCTTCGGGGCGTTCTCATTGACATAGGAAAATTTTTTGAACTGCTTTGGATATTTAAGATCGCCGAAAAGTGATAGGCCGTGCTTTTGCGCATCTTGCGCTTTTCGCGCATCTTGTCCGGCTTGAGCGCCGACCACCCCCACCCATAAATGAGGCGCGATAAAAAACAAAATCAGCGCGGCAAATTTCACCATAAGATTTAAGACAGGAAGGTTTAAGGCGATATTTTAAGGCAGAGCGGGTTTTTTATCGGACAAAGAGCGCAGATAAAGAATAATTGCCGCGCGATCTTCGGGCTTGCGCAGACCGGCGAAGCTCATATTGGTGCCGGAGATATATTTGCGTGGTTTTTTCAAAAAAGCGGCGAGCTCCTGATAGCCCCATTTGCCTTTATGTTTTTTCATTGCGGGGGAATAGCCGAAGTCTTTTTTGGTGCCGGCCTCGCGGTTCAAGATGCTCCACAGATTAGGGCCGATGCGGTCTGGGCCGTCTTGATTAAAAGTGTGGCAGGAGACGCATTTTTTAGACACGCGCTGGCCGCGCTCGAGGCTGGCGGTTTTCAAGAGCTCCTCAAGAGGCTTTTCGGGTGCGGCGACGGATTGGACGATCGCCGCCACTTGCGGGCCGGTCATGCCGGTCACGGGCGGCGGCGCATAGATTGCGCTTGCGGCCAGCCGCACGAGCGTGATCACAAAAAGAGCAGAAAGGATTCCACCCAGAATTTTATTCAATTCAAAGCTTTCCAAAATTTTGGCTCCAAGATTTTGATCCCCAAGATTTTGATCGATCGTCGGTTTTATCTGCAAAAAATGATAATGTGGGCACACTCTAAAGACAAAGCAGCCAAGGTGCAAGCATGCCAAATCCGATTATTCTCATCCCCGCCCGCATGGCGAGCGTGCGCTTGCCGGACAAACCGCTAGCACTGATCGGCGATCGGGCGATGGTCATTCATGTAGCGCAGCGGGCGGCGGCGGCGGAAATCGCGCCGGTAGTGATTGCCGCCGGAGACGCGGCCATCGCCGAAGCGGCGGAAAAAGAGGGCTTACGCGCGGTGCTGACCGCGTCGGACTTGCCTTCGGGCTCAGATCGCTGCCTTGCGGCGCTGGCCGAGATTGATCGGCAGCGCCAATATGACGTGGTCATCAATTTGCAGGGTGATATGCCGAACATTCAACCTGAAGCGATTCGCGCCTGTTATCAAGTGCTTGTCTCGGGCGATGCCGCGCTGGCGACGCTTGTGGCACCTTGTGCTGATGAAGACCAGCAGCATAATCCTGATCAGGTCAAGGCTGTGCTCGCCGATTTTGATGAGACGCCTAATCAAAAAGATGGCCAAAAAAATGATCCAAAAAAGGCGCGTGTGCTTTATTTTTCACGCAATCTTGTGCCTGCGGGTGCAGGCGTGATCTGGGGTCATATCGGACTTTATGCGTGGCGGCGCGCGGCTTTAGAGACATTTTCCTCGCTGCCGCCGTCAAAACTGGAGCGGCGCGAAAATCTGGAACAATTGCGCGCGCTGGCCGCTGGCATGAAGATTGACACCGCGATCATTGACCGGCCACCTTTATCTGTAGACAATCCTGCTGATCTGGCTTATGCGCGCAAAGTGATGGGAGCAGAAAATGCCGAATAAAGATAAAAACATGATCGCCTTTCAAGGCGAGCTGGGCGCGAACTCCCACCGTGCATCGATCAATTACGCGCCTGATATGCAGCCTCAGCCTTATCCGACCTTTGAAGATGTGTTTGAGGCTGTCGCGCAAGACAAAGCGCAGATGGCGATGATTCCGATTGAAAATTCTCTTGCCGGACGCGTGGCGGCGATTCATCATCTATTGCCGCAATCGGGGCTGCATATTGTCGGCGAACATTTTGAGCAGATTTCTTATGCGCTGCTCGGCCTGCCGGATGCGCAAAAGGCTGATCTTAAATTTGTCTATAGCCATATTATGGCGCTCGGCCAATGCCGCAAGATCATCCGTGAGATGGGGCTCACCCCCATTGCGACCGGCGACACGGCGGGTGCGGCGCGCGAAATTTCCGAAACGCAAAACCGCGCACAGGCCGCGATCGCGCCTGAAAGCGCAGCTAAAATTTACGGCCTGAAAGTGCTGCGCGATCATATTGAAGATCAGGTGCATAACATAACGCGGTTTTTGGTTCTGGCGCGCCAGCCTATAGAGACATCTTTGCAGGATCGCGTCATCACCAGTTTTATTTTTCGCGTGCGCAATGTGCCCGCAGCGCTATATAAGGCGCTGGGCGGCTTTGCCTCCAATAGCGTCAATATGATCCGGCTCGAGAGCGGCCAGATTGAATATCCGTTTCATGTCACGCAATTTTACGCCGACATTGAGGGCCATCCGCAGCAGCCAAATATCATTGAGGCGATGAACGAGCTGAAATTTTTCAGCGAGACAATCACCATTCTCGGCACGTATCGCGAAAGCCCGTTTCGCGCGCAAATGCGCAAAAAAAATTAACCGGCTTTCACAAAAGCATCAATCAGCCGATGCGCGATGGCCATAGGCGGTGGAATTTGCGCTGCCGCATCGGGAGCGCGCGCGAGCATTTGCTTCAACATAGGGCGCGTGAACCATTGGCCATCCTCCAGCTCAACGCCGTCAATTTTGAACTCCTCATGCTTGGCTTCGGCCAGACAGCCGATCATCAAAGAATAGGGCCAGGGCCAAGGCTGGGCTGAATGATAAGCGACTTTGATAATATCCAACTCAGCCTCCTCCCAGCTTTCGCGGATGACTGCCTCTTCTATTGATTCGCCCGGCTCAATAAAACCAGCCAAAGCCGAATAAAAATTCTTTGGCCAGTTTTTCTGCCGCCCAAGAAACCCCTTATCGCCATGATAGATCATCATAATCACGACGGGGTCTGTGCGCGGGAAATGCTCTTTTTCACATGACGCGCAATAGCGCTTATGACCGGCATCAATCGGCGCGGTTTTTTGTCCGCAGCGGGCGCAAAAGATATGATCGCCATGCCATTCAACCAGCGCGCGCGCCTGCGCGGCGATGGCCAAATCTCCTGCCGAAAGCTTCTGCTCAAGGGCGAGGCCGCGCACATCCAAAAATGCGCCGAGCCCCGCCAACGCGCCCTCTTCTTCTGGATGAGGGCTGTCCGGCAGCGGACAGACGAAATGCGGGCGATCTTTTGAATCAACACCGAGAAAGATCATGCCGATCTGCTGGTCGGCCTCAATGAGACCGGAGCGCAGCCAGCCTAAAGTCTGCGCACGGGCGGGAACAAAAACCTGTCCGCGCCATAAAGGCAAAATCAATCCTGACTTATATGCGGCTTTGATCCAATCTGATTTATCGCGGCGGTAGGTTGCGCGGTTGAGTGGATTATTGGCAAAGATGTTGGGCAAATCTGACATAACGCCATATTGCCGCAATCAGAGTATTTTGGCAGAGTATTTTGGCGATCGCGTTTTGGCCATGCTATAATCGGCACGAGATGGAGGGGAAACCCCAATGACCGCAGCCCAGCAATCATTACTGCCCGATGATGGCGACGATTCGCCCCATTCGGAATCGCCGCCGCCGAAAAAGATCGCGGTGTCCCAAGATGACGGCGCGGTGTCCTATCGGGTGTTTGCGCGAAAATATCGCCCGACCAATTTTGACCAGCTGATCGGACAAGATGCGATGGTGCGCACTCTAGCACATGCGTTTGAGCGCAATCGGGTGGCGCATGCGATCATGCTGACCGGCATGCGCGGCGTCGGCAAGACGACGACGGCGCGGATCATCGCGCGCGCGGTCAATTATGTTGATCCGAGCGATGCCAGCGCTGCAACCGGCATCAAAATGCCGCAGATGACCGATCAATGCCGCAATATCCTCGAGTCGCGCCATGTGGATGTAATTGAAATGGATGCGGCGTCGCGCACCGGCATCGCCGACATTCGCGAAATCATCGACAGCATTGCCTATCGTCCGGTGATGGCGCGCAAGAAAGTTTATATCATTGACGAAGTGCATATGCTGTCAACGGCGGCGTTTAACGGCCTGCTGAAAACTTTGGAAGAGCCGCCGGATCATGTGATGTTCATTTTTGCGACGACCGAGATCCGCAAAGTTCCGGTTACGGTTTTGTCGCGCTGTCAGCGTTTTGATCTGCGCCGCCTCACTCTGGATGAAACTTTGATTTTATTGAAAAGAGTGCTTGCAGAAGAAAAACTTGACGGAGAAGAGGCCGCTCTGCTTCTTTTGGCGCGCGCGGCTGAAGGCGCTGCGCGCGATGCGCTCTCGCTGCTTGACCAAGCGATCACGCATGGCGACGGCAAAATCACCGAAGCCGATACGCAAGACATGCTGGGTCTCGCCGGACGCGCAGAAATTCTTGATCTGTTTGACCATATCGCCTCCGCAGCGCCTTTAGATGCGCTGGACGATTTGCGAGGCCGCTACGACCATGGTGCCGACCCGCTAATCGTTTTGGCTGACCTTGCTGAGGTCACGCATTTTCTGACGCGGCGCAAGCTGGCGGGCGAGACGGCGGAAGATTATAAACTGGCAAGCGCTGATCGCGCGCGCGCCGGTCAGATGGCGGAGAAAATTTCTCTTGAGAGTCTGACATTGATTTGGCAAATGCTGCTCAAAGGGCTGGAAGAGACGCGCTTTGCGCCCAACCCGATCGCCGCCGCCGAGATGGCGATTATTCGGCTCTGCCATGCCCAGACTTTGCCCAGTCCGGCAAAACTTGCGGAAAAATTATCGCAAAAAGCGGCGTCCGCAGCGCCCGCCGCACCCGCAGCAGAAGAGAACAAAGCGCCCTTTGTTCAAGCAGTGATGGAGCATTTTCCGGGCGCTGAAATCATTGATGCGCCGCCAAAGCGCGCAAGATGAGATCAGCGCCATTGGAAATGCTGATTTCCCTACTCGCTCAATTGCCCGGGCTAGGGCCGCGCTCAGCGCGGCGCGCCGCACTTTATATCGTGACCCATAAAGAAAATTTTCTAACCCCTTTACATAAAATCTTGGGCGAGCTTGAGACCAAAATCGTCGCCTGCGAGACCTGCTTCATGGTCTCGACGCAGACGCCATGTGAGATTTGCGCCGATCCGCGCCGTGCTGCGACGAGTCTGTGCGTGGTTGAACATACCAGCGATGTCTGGGCGCTTGAGCGCGCGATGGCGCATCGTGGCCGCTATCATGTGCTGGGCGGCGCGCTCAATGCGCTGGACGGCATCGGGCCGGATGACCTTCATATTGAGCCGCTCATCGCGCGCGCGGCGGCGCCGATCACCGAGATCATTCTCGCCACCAATGCGACGATTGATGGCCAAACCACAGCGCATTATTTAGCCGAGCGGCTTGGCGGCCATGACATCAAACTTTCGCGGCTGGCGCGCGGTGTGCCGATGGGCGGCGAGTTGGATTATTTAGATGATGGCACTTTAGCCGATGCGATGCGCCAGCGGCGGCCTTTTTGATCTACGCCATATCTTTGCGCTTGCGGGTTTCGGCAAATACATCAACTTCCTGCGCGCCGACCATGTTCAATGTTTTTTGCAGATCTTTGCTCATCGGCCTCAAAAAAGGGTTTGTGGCTTTTTCAAGCGCGATCGTGGTCGGCACTGTGGGGATATCTTTTGCGCGCAGAGCGTCAATCTCTTCGGCGCGGCTGATCAAAGATGAATTGTTCGGCTCCACGCTGAGCGCGAAGCGCGCATTAGCCTGCGTATATTCATGTGCGCAATAAACTTTTGTGTCATCGGGCAGACGCATCAATTTTTGCAGCGAGTTCCACATTTGCGCCGCCGTGCCTTCAAACAATCTGCCGCAGCCGAGCGCGAACAAAGTATCGCCGACAAAGGCCAGCTTCGCATCGGCAAAATAATAGGCGATATGCCCCGCAGTATGGCCGGGCACATCAAATATCACCGCTTCTTGGCTGCCTAGCTTGACGCGATCGCCGTCTTTGAGCGGCACATCAAGGCCGGGGATTTTATCCTGCTCTCCGGCGGGTCCGAAAATCCGGCAGCCGGTTTTTTCCTTCAGCTCCAAATTGCCGCCCGCATGATCAAAATGATGATGGGTGTTGAAAATAAAATCCAGCCGCCAGCCTTTTTGGCTGAGCTCTTCCGTGATGCGATCGGGATCGGGCGTATCAATCGCCGCCGTCATGCCCGACGAGGCCTCATGGATCAGATAGCCATAATTATCCATCAGACAAGGAAATTGATGAACTTTCATACTGCGTCTCCTTTTTTTAGAATAAAGATCGCCTGCTCGGCGAGCCAGTTCGCGCCGCGCTGTCCAGCCCTTATCTTATCAGAAGATAGAGGCAAAAAATTGCCGATGGTCAGATTCATATGCGCGCATAAATTGACGAAATCCTTGATCGTGCAGAGATGCAGATTGGGCGTATCATGCCATTGATAGGGCAAAATCCCGCTGACCGGCATCCGGCCATGGAATAAGAGGTAGAGCCGCACCCGCCAGAATCCAAAATTCGGCATGGAGACGATCGCATAGCGCCCGATCCGCAGCATATCATTGAGCACCGAAGCCGGCGCATGCATGGCCTGAATGGTCTGGCTCAAAATCACATAATCAAAGGCGCTATCGGGATAATCAGCCAGATCGGTTTCGGCATCGCCTTGAATGACATTCAGCCCATGCGCAACGCAAGCATTGACTCCTGCTTGACTCAGCTCAATGCCGCAGCCGCGCACTTGGCGGTTTTTTTCCAGCAGCATGAGCAGATCGCCATTGGCGCAGCCAATATCAAGAACGCGGCTGCCTTTCTCCACCAGACCGGCAATGATTTCAAGATCAATCCGCTGCGGCGCAACTTGGGCATTCATGGCGTGATGCCTTTCGCGCGCGCGGCGGCATGGATGAAGCCGCGCAGAGTCAAAAACATTTCCGGCTCATCTAGCAGGAAAGCGTCATGGCCGCGATCGGTGGTGATTTCAACAAAGCTGACATCAGCCGCCACCGCATTGAGCGCGCGCACGATCTGGCGGCTGGCGGCGGTCGGAAAAAGCCAGTCGCTGGTAAAAGACACCACACAAAAACGCGCGCTGATATTTTCAAAAGCTTTGATCAAATGACCATCATAGTCGGCAGCGAGATCAAAATAATCCATCACGCGCGTCAGATAGAGATAGCTATTGGCGTCAAAGCGATCAACAAAGCTCATGCCCTGATGGCGCAAATAAGACTCAATGCGGAAATCGGCATCAAAGCCATAGGATAAATTGCCGCGATCCTGCAGATCGCGTCCGAATTTTTTTGCCAGAGTCATTTCCGACATATAGGTGATGTGCGCGGCCATACGCGCGACCGCAAGACCTTTGGTCGGCTTGGCGCCATGATCCATATAGCGTCCGCTCTGCCATTCAGGATCAGCCATGATCGCTTGGCGTCCGACTTCGTGAAATGCGATGTTTTGCGCCGAATGACGCGCCGCGGTCGCGATCGGCACGGCGGCGAAAACGCGCTCAGGAAAACCGACCGCCCATTGCAAGACCTGCATGCCGCCCATAGAGCCGCCGATCACGCAAAGCAATTGCTCAATGCCCAGACGGCTGATTAATTTTTCCTGCGCGCGCACGATGTCGGAAATGGTGAGATTCGGAAAACTCAGCCCATAGGCTTTGCCGGTTGCGGGATCAATGGATCGCGGGCCGGTAGACCCCATACATCCGCCGATCACATTGGCGCAGATAACAAACAGCCTATCGGTATCAAGCGTGAGGCCGGGGCCGATCATGCGCGACCACCACCCCGGCTTGCCGGTCACCGGATGAGGGCTGGCGGCGTGCTGGTCGCTGGTAATCCCATGGCAGACCAAAACCGCATTGTTTTTTGCTTCGTTAAGCTGGCCATAGGTTTGATAAGCGACATCAAAAGATTCAAGCCGCGCGCCGCAATCAAGAGGCAGCGCGGCGCTTTGATCAAAATGCGCGCTCAAGCTGGTATCTTGGGCGCTTTTTTCATCTATTTTCGCGTCATTTTTCGCTTTATTGGCGGACATGATCTTTTTTATTCCCTCTCTTTCTTTTTTGTGCAAGCCGCTTTAAGAATAGCAGAGCATGAAACCAAATTCTCCAATATCTTCTTCACCATCTTCTTCACTGGCGGCGCAGCGTCTGTCTGAGATTCGCGCTGAGATTGATATGATTGACGCGCGACTGCACGAGGCACTGCTCGCACGCATGGATTATATGCACGAATTGGCCGCCTTAAAAAAGGGGGAATTGAAAAAGGGTGAAGCGCAGGAAATGCCGACCTACCGCCCCGGTCGTGAGGCGCAGCTGATGAGGCAGCGGGCGGCGGCGCATCGCGGTGATATGGAGCTGGCGGCTCTGTTTCAGATTTGGCGCGAAGTGATCTCGGCTTCTTTGCGCTTGCAGCAAGGCGTGCATAAGCTACCGGTCATTGTTGCGGCGGCGGGCGATCAAGAAGCTGAAGCTTTTGTCTGTGCGCGCAGCTGGGCGGGAGCGGGAGCGCAGATCATCCACACGGGGAATGTGCAAGATTTTTTTGCTCACATGAAAAATCATGCGGCGATGATTGGATTAATCAGCGTTAATATAAATGATTTCCTGAAGGCTCCGTGGTGGCAATTTATGGGAGTTGAGACTCATATTGTGGCGCGCTGGCCTTTCATCGCCGCCGACAAGATCTGCCCGCTTTATGTGCTCGCCAATATGATGCCTGAAGACTCAGGCGATGATGTATCGCTTTATGCGCGGGACGAAGACATTGTGGAGGTGAGGGGTTTTATTCTGCCCGATGACGAGCGCGCGCCTTCGGGGCGTTTTCTCGGCTGTTATGCGCGGCCATTAGACCCATGACGCGCTTTACGCCTCATAAAGAGATTTTCAAGATCAAGCCTTATCAAGGAGGACTCAGAGCCTTTCCCGGCGTTAAGCGCGCGGTCAAATTATCGTCCAACGAAACGCCTTTGGGGCCGAGCCCCAAAGCGGTCAGCGCCTTTAAGCGCGCGCATCAAAATATGGCGATCTATCCAGAGAGCTCGGCTTTATTGCTGCGCCAAAAAATCGCGCGCCGCTTTGGCCTTGATGACGCGCAGATCATTTGCGGCGCAGGCTCGGATGATCTTTTGCAGCTGCTCACCAGACTGGCCTTGCGCGCGGGCGATGAGGGCATTCACACGCGGCATGGCTTTTGCCTTTACCCGACTTTGATAAGAGCGGCGGGAGGCGTTCCCGTAGCAGCGGCGGAAAAAAACCTTCGCGCTGATATTGATGCCATCATCAAATGTGTGACGAAAAAAACCAAGATCGTTTTTTTGGCCAATCCGAACAATCCGACTGGCACTTATCTAGGCTTGGACGAATTAAAGACTCTGCGCAAAAAATTGCCACCGCACATCCTGCTTGTCATTGACTCTGCTTATGCGGAATATACGGAACATGTCAGGCAGAATGATTATGATGCGGGCATAGCGCTTGTCAGCAATCACAAGAACATCGTTATGACGCGGACATTTTCCAAAGTTTATGGGCTTGCCGGATTGCGCCTGGGCTGGGCTTACGCGCCGCCCAAAATCGCCGATGCGCTCAACCGCATTCGCCAGCCTTTTAACATATCCGCGCCCGCGCAGGCCGCCGGCCTTGCGGCATTTGACGATATGGCGTGGACGCAAAAAGCTTTGCGCCATAACCAGATATGGAAAAACTATCTTCAAGATCAGCTCTCGCCGCTCGGCCTTGTCGCGACAGATTCGGCGGCGAATTTTATTTTGCTGCGATTCAAAAATAAAAAAACCGCGCGGGCGGCGTGGCGATTTTTAGGTGAAAATGGTTTGATTTTGCGCCGCATGGAAGAATATCATTTGCCTGCGTGCCTGCGCGCGACCATCGGCAAAGCGCATGATAATCGCAAGCTTGTCAAACAGCTCAAAATCTTCATGGACTCTTTTATGGCCTTTAAGGAGTCTTCAGCATGAGTGATCGGCTTTTTGATCGCGTCGCGCTGATCGGGCTGGGTCTGATCGGCTCATCTCTAGCGCGCGTCATACGCAAGAAAAAGCTCTGCGCACATATTGATGGCTGGACGCCATCTACAAAGACGCGTGCGCGCGTGCGCGCATTAAATCTCATTGATGAAGTTCACGAAGATATGGCGCGAGCGGTGGCGCAGGCCGATCTTGTTATTTTATGCACACCGCCCGGCGTTTTTGGCAATATCGCGCGTGACATCAAAGATCACTTAAAAAGCGGCGCTATTTTGAGCGATGTCGGCTCTTTCAAGGCGCAAGCGATCAAAGCGATCGCGCCGCATGTGCCCGATCATGTTGATTTTGTGCCCGCCCATCCGATTGCCGGAACCGAGCATTCCGGCCCTGACGCGGGCTTTGCTGAATTGTTTGAGCAGCGCTGGGTTGTCATCACGCCTTTGGACATACGCGATGCGGGCTATGGCGAAGCCGTTGACAGGGTCAAGAAATTCTGGGAGCAGGCGGGGTCAAAAGTTTCACTGATGACACCGGCGCATCATGATTATGTGCTCGCGCTGACCAGCCATTTGCCTCATGTCATTGCTTGGGCAATCATGGCGACGTCTGAACATGTCAGTGATATTTCGGAAAAAGAGGTGATTGATTATAGCGGCGGCGGCTTTCGTGATTTCACAAGGCTGGCATCGTCCGATCCGCTTATGTGGCGTGATGTTCTTCTTGGCAATCAGGCATCTGTGGTGGATATGATTGACCACTTTATTGGCGATTTGAACAAATTGCGCGCCGCCATTGACACAGCGGACGGCGATTTTCTGATGGAGCTTTTCTCACGCACGCGCAATATCCGCGCGAAAATCGTTCGCGCCGGACAAGAAACATCAGCGCCCGACTTTGGCCGCAAGCTCTAATGCTTTTTCCTCAATTGAAGCTTCAAGTTTTTTCATAAATATGCGCCGATCAAGACCGGGCGGCAGTGCGGGCAAAAAATGAATCTGCACACAGCCCGGATGGCGCACAAAAGATCGGCGCGGCCAAAAAACACCGGAGTTCAGCGCGACCGGCACACAAGGCACATTCAAATCCTTATAAAGCGCGGCCACGCCCGAACGATATTCAAGCCGCGCGCCCGGTGTGCTGCGCGTGCCGGTCGGAAAAATCAGAGGCTTGCGGCCGCGAAGGATGCTGCCTTGCGCTTGATGCACCAAATGGCGCAAAGCCGATAATCCCGATGTGCGATCAATGAAAATGTCTCCCGCTTTCCACAAATTCCATCCAAAAAAAGGTATCCAGAATAATTCTTTTTTGGAGACAAAATTCATGCCCGGCAAAATATAAGGCATTGTGACCGTCTCCCACATGGATTGATGATTGCTGGCAACCAAAAACGCGCCTTGCGGAAGATTGTCCATGCCGTAGCATTGATAGGTGATCCTCGCAATATAGCGCATCTCCTGCAACACCAGCCACGCGCCAAAGCGAGTATAGGCATGCATGGCAGAGCGCGGCAGAAGCAGCAGCGGCAGGCCGAGAATGCTCCATAAGACGCCGGTGGCGTAAAAGATAAAATTAAAAACAATGGATCGCAGAAAAATAAACATCATTAAAACTTTATGGCAGTTCGTTGAGATGATTGGCCACTTGCTGGCGCGCGGCAACGATGGCGATCAAGCAAGATAAAGCGGGGATCAAAATCAAAGCGGCATAATCAATCGGGTCAAGTTTAATGTTAATCGCCGACAGGCTCAAAGAATCGGGAACAAAATTCCAAATCTGCGTAGCCAGAAAAAAACTGACTGCCGCCCCCGCCACGCCGATACATCCCGTGACCAGACCGAGGCGAAAAAAATATCCCCGAAAAGAAGAAATAATGAAAGAATCTTCAGCGCCAATCAAATGAAAGATATTGACCAATTCGCGATTGACATCAATCGTAGCGCGCGCGGCCAGCGCGACAATAGCGGCCATGCAGCCCAAAGCGGCGAGCAAAATCAAACCGGCTAAGATTTGAAACAGCAAAGCCCAGCGGCCAATGGCATCGCGCCAGCGTCCGTGATTTTCAAGCTGCGCTGTCGGCAGCAAGGCTTTGATTTTTTGCGCGAGCGCCTTTTGATCAATAAAAGCGCTCTTATTCAAAGTAATATCAATGAGATCGGGAACAGGTATATGAGCAGCGCTGGCATTCTCACCCAGCCAAGGTGCGAGCAAAGCGTTGATTTCCTGTTCCGGCACAAGGCGCGCGGCGGCAATGGCGGGATCTTTTTTGAGAAATGCCATCACTTGAGCGGTTTTTTCCGCGCGGCGGACGGCTTCAAAATCATCTTCAGCGATGGGAATATAAATGCTCATTTTGAGCACAGCCTGATCATGCCAGATATTGACCCAGCGTCCGATGCCCATAGCGCCTGCGAGCGCACAGGCGGCGAGATAGCACATAATGATCGCGACCGCAACAAGCGGCCGCGTGACGGGGGCGCGCATGCGCACGAGATCAAAGCCCGGACTGGCCATTAGCTGGACTCCTCATAGTTGGCCGCGCCGCCGATCAGGCGGCCATTTTCCAAATGCAAGACTCGTGATTTGAACTCTAACGCGCGCTTGGAATCATGCGTAGCGATGAGAATGGCGGTGCCGAGGCGATTGAGCTCGGTCAAAAGATGAAGCAGCCGCTCGGCCATAATCGGATCGACGCTGCCGGTAGGCTCATCAGCGATCACCAGATCGGGCTGCGCGGCAATCGCGCGCGCGATCGCCACGCGCTGCTTTTCACCGCCTGATAGAGTTGGCGGGTAAGCGCTTTGCCGATCGCCGAGGCCGACCCATTCAATCAGATCACGGACATCTTTGCGAAAATCGCGTTCGCGCTGTCCGGCAATGCGCAGCGGCAGCATCACATTTTCATAGACCGTCGCATGATCAATAAGGCGAAAATCCTGAAAAATAACGCCGATGCGGCGGCGCAGCTTCGCGCGCTCATTGCGCGTCAGCGTGGCGACATCGCGGCCAAACAAAGTGATCAATCCGCGGGTCGGATTTTGCGCAAGAAACAACAGGCGCAGCAAAGTTGATTTGCCCGCGCCGGAAGGTCCGGTTAAAAAGCAAAAATCACGCTCTTCCAGCGAAAACCGAATGTCTTTCAGCACTTCGTCGCCGCTGCCATAGCGCATGCCAACCATATCGCATTTAATCAAGTTCATTGAATCCACTTCATTGGACTGGCTTTTGCTCCTTCTCAAGCCAGTGAGGAACGCAATCCAGCTTGATCATTTGCTGGTAGTCAAGACGCGGGCGAATCACGGCGAAGCGGCTGCCCTGCACCATGATTTCAGGGATGAGAAGGCGGCCATTATAGTTTGACGCAAGCACCGCGCCATAGGCTCCCGCCTGCATGATCGCGATGAGCGCGCCGGATTTTTGCGGCGCGAGCGGCATATCACGCGCGATGATGTCGCCGGTTTCACACACAGCGCCGACGATTTGATAGATTTTTTTTTGGCGATCTTCATCTTCTTTAATCACCGGTTCAACCTGATGGCGCGCTTCATAAAGGGCGGGGCGAAGAAAATCATTCATCGCCGCGTCAATGATCAAAAAATTACTATCGCCGGCAGTTTTGTCTTCAATCACCGAAGCCACCAGACAGCCGCTGACGCCAACAAGCGCGCGTCCGGGAGCCAGCACGACATCGCAGTCAAATTCTTGCGAAAATTGTTCGGCGAGACGGCCATAATTTTGAATATGTTTATCCAAGCTTTGCGGGCCTTCAATGCCAAGCCCGCCGCCCAAATCAATTCGCTGGACGGTCAAACCAGCGGCGCGCAAGGACATCGTCAATTCACCGATGCGCGCAAAAGCGCGCGCGAAAACATCCACATCGGAGATCTGGCTGCCAATATGCATGGCGAGGCCATGCAGATTAAACCAGCGGCTTTGATGCGCAGCGCGATAGAGGGTTTGCACATCATCAAAAGCGATGCCGAATTTATCTCCAGCGCGTCCGGTAGAAATTTTGTCATGCGCGCCTGCGGCGATGTTTGGATTGACACGCAGAGCGATGGGCGCGCGGCAATTCATTTGAGCGGCCAGCGCCTCAAGCCGCCGCAATTCGCCTTCAGATTCGACATTGATTTGCGCGATCTTATGTTTGAGCGCAAAGCGCAATTCTTCGCCGGTTTTGCCTGCGCCGGAAAAAAATATCTTATTGGCATTGATGCCTGCGGCCAAAGCGCGGCGGCCTTCTCCTTCGGAAACGATGTCGGCGCCCGCACCTTCCAGAGCAAGACAGCGCAACACCGCCTGATTGCCATTGGCCTTCACCGCATAAGCGATGGTAGCGCGCGCGCCGGAAGCGGCGGCGAAAGTGCGGTAATTTTCGCGCAAAGCCCGCGCCGAATAGAGATAAAAAGGCGTGGCGACACAAGCGGCAATATCGGGCAAAGCCACATCTTCCATATAAAGCACGTGATTTTTTCTAGAAAAAATGCTCATTTTTTTTCCGGTGAAGTTTCCTGCGCAGGTTTTTGCACGGATTTTTGTAGAGGCGCTGTGCGTGGCGGACGGATTTTCTGCAAAATGGAGCCGCGCCGATTTTGACCGGAGCTTTGCACTTCACCATGAGCGGGCGGCGGCTGGACATGATCGGGCGGCGGCACCAGCGCACCTGCACGACCGCAAGCCGACAACAGCACACAAAAGGCGCTGCAACACAAGAAGCGAAATATTTTTACTTTTGCGCTCATGATGTAAGCCTGTCCAGCCATGTCTGCGCGGCGGCGCGGACATTATCCGGCGCGGTGCCGCCAAAAGACGTTTTGGAAGCAACAGAGCGGTCAATGGCGAGCACAGCTTTTGCATGGCTGTCAATCAGAGGAGAAACCTTTTGCATATCTTTTTCCTCCAGCGCGTCCAGCGCGACACCGCGACTTTCTGCCAAAACAACGAGCGCCGCCGCGATGGAATGCGCCTGCCGGAATGGAATGTTTTTTTGCGCGACTAGCCAATCGGCGAGGTCTGTCGCGGTCGGATAGCCCATCGCGGCCATCTGGCGCATCTCCTTTTGATTGACCGTCCATCCGGCTGCCAAAGCTGTCATCGCCGCGACGCAAAGCTCCACTTCATCCAAAGCGAGAAAAATCGCTTCTTTATCTTGCTGCATGTCTTTGGCATAAGCGAGCGGCAGCCCTTTCATCACGACGATCATATCCACCAAAGCGGCAACCACGCGGCCTGTTTTGGCGCGCACTAATTCAGCGGCATCAGGATTGCGTTTTTGCGGCATGATGGACGAACCGGTTGAGAATTCATCTTTGAGCTGAATGAAATTAAACCCCGGCGAAGTCCATAAAACAATTTCCTCACCCAGCCGCGACAGATGGATCGCGCATAAAGAAAGAACTGCCAAAGTCTCAATGACGAAATCCCGATCAGAAACGGCATCCAGCGAATTGGCTGCGGGGCGATCAAAGCCGAGTTCTCGCGCGGTCATATCGCGATCAATCGGAAAGCTCGTGCCCGCGAGCGCCGCGGCACCCAGCGGACTTTCATTCATGCGCGCGCGCGCATCTTTCAGGCGCGCACGATCGCGCGCCAGCATTTCCACATAGGCCAAACAATGATGGCCAAACACCACCGTCTGCCCCGCCTGCAAATGGGTAAATCCGGGCATGATCGTTTGACAATGTGCGCGCGCCTGCTCGGCCAAAACTATTTGCATTTGCGCAAGACATTCATCAAGCGCATCAATGCGCTCACGCACATAAAGCCGCAAATCAAGGGCGACTTGATCATTGCGCGAACGCGCTGTGTGCAGGCGTCCGGCGATTTCAGCGCCGATATGCTCGGCCAATGCGGCTTCCACATTCATGTGAATGTCCTCTAAATCTCGCGAAAAGGTGAATGTGCCTGAAGCGATTTCGCTTTCCACTTTATCGAGTCCCGCGAGCAGCGCCTGTTTATCTTCGTCAGAGATGATGGCGGTGGCCGCGAGCATTTTGACATGCGCGCGCGATCCGGCAATATCGTGCCGATAGAGGCGGCGGTCAAAGTCAATGGAGACATTGAGCGCATTCATCAATTCATGCGTGCTTTCGCGAAAGCGGGATTTTCCGATATGGCGATTCATGATTTTAAGCTTTCCTATAGGTTGACTATAGATTTATATGTATCAGCCCGCTTGGCAAGCTATAATGGGGCTATGGTCAGATTGACATCCATCACGACGAAGACCGGCGATCAGGGCACGACGAGTTTGGGCGATGGCCAGCGCCGCCCCAAGCACGATCTGCGCGTTGAGGCCTATGGCGCGGTTGATGAGGCCAACAGCGTCATCGGGCTGGCGCGCGCCCTTCTGGACGATCAGGATTTAGACGCCATTTTGGCTTATATTCAAAATGATCTGTTTGATCTAGGCGCTGATCTGTGCGTACCGCCTCAAGAGGGGGTAAGCAGCGCGCAGACTTTGCGAATCAGCTCTGATCATACGAAAAGATTGGAAAAAGACCTCACCCGCCTCAATGAAGACCTGCCGCCGCTTGAATCTTTCATTTTGCCTGCCGGCGCGGCGGGGGTGGCGGCGCTTCATCTCGCGCGCACGATCACGCGGCGCGCCGAGCGGCAAATATCATCGCTTAAAGCCTGCGAGACAATCGGCGATGAGACTCTGCGCTACATCAATCGCTTATCCGACCTGCTATTCATCATGGCGCGCTGCGCATCATCCGGAAAAGAGGAAAAATGGGTGCCCAAAAAACATCAAAAATAATCTGGCACATAATCTCAAAGGTAATTTTTTTATTATTTCTAGCTTCATATATTTTCAACCCTGCTACGGCCAAAGCCAAAACAGAACGCCAGCCGAGCGCACGGGGATGGGAAATCAGGCTGGGGTTTTATAATCACGGGTTAGATTCTTTATCTTTTGTCAGCAAGAATAAGGAAGGCGGGTTTGACTTCAATAGCGAAATTTTAGCGCCGCCTTTGCCCTACAAATTATGGCCGCAAAACATCAGGCCGCGGCTCGGCACATCAATATCCCTGTTGAGGAAGACCGACCTATTTTATGCCGGACTGACATTTGAGATTTTTGACATCATCGCGCCTTTTTTCATCACACTGGGGCTGGATATAGCGGTTCATACCGGTCGGCGAGAGAATAACGATGATGGATTTAATGCCCTAGGCTGCCGCTGGCTTCTTCACGAAAGCGCGTCTTTGGGTCTGGTTTTCGGCGGCCATCATCGGATCATGACGACCATTGAACATGCCTCCAACGCCAAGAGCATTATCGATGCCTGCCCCGAAAATACCGGCCTAACCAATGTCGGCATCCGCTATGGATACCGCTTTTAAGCATTATGAGCAGGTTATTTTTAGCTGACAAAAATTTTTTTTTCTGCTATCAAAGGCTATGGCAGTTCCACGTAAAAAAGTATCCCGCGCGCGCCGCGGCAAGAGGCGTTCCGGCCATCACCATGTGTACGGCGTCTGGACGGAAGATCAGGCAAGCGGCGAGCTTCATAGACCGCATCACATGATCGCGGCGACCGGCGTATGGCGCGGACGCGTCATTCTGCCGCCGAAAGTCAAGAGCGAAGAGACAGAACAGAAAAATAGCTAACATCCAACCGGCACGACACCCACGACAATCAGCACAAAGATTCAGCACAAAGATCATGCCGCTATTTTTTGACGATCACTGGTTCACACAAAAATTATCGCAGCGCGGCCAAAGCCGTGCGGATTTCGCGCGCGCGCTCAACATTGATGATGCGGCACTCGCGATGATCTGGAAAGACCAGCGCACCATGACGCCGCAGCAGATGGCGCAAGCGGCGCGCTTTCTTGATGTCTCAGAGACAGAGTTGCGCGAACATGCCGGACGCGGTGCCGTGCAAAAACTTCCTGAAGATCAAAATATAGATATCCCCGCCCGCCTTGATCACATCGCCGCGCGCCTTGAGGCGATTGAACGCGCGCTCAAAGATTTGCGGCATATTGTGCTCGCACACAATATGCCCTCACCGCCAAAATAATCCCCCTGAAAATTTCCCTGAAAATTTCCCTGAAAATTTCCCTGAAAATTTCCCTGAAAATTTCCCTGAAAATTTAATGACGGCGTGAATCTTGAATCAGACACTTATATTAGTTATATTTGGATATATTGATTATTTTTGGAATATTGATTATCTTTGACATATGGCTATACGACCTTTAATCACCCTACCCTCGCCGATATTGCGCAAAGTTTCGGTGCCTGTTGCTGCCGTCGGCGACGATGAGCGGCAATTGATGGATGACATGCTTGACACGCTTCACGACGCTAGCGGCATCGGACTAGCGGCGATTCAGGTTGGCGTTGACAAGAGAATCATCGTCATTGATTTAGAGCGTGAGGATTTAGGGCGTGAGGATCAAGACGGCGCAAAAGAAACCTCTCATCCATTTTACTTTGTCAATCCGGAAATTATCTGGCACTCAGAGGAATTGGCGTCTTACACTGAAGGCTGCTTATCCGTGCCGGAATTTTTTGATGATGTGGATCGTCCGGCAAAATGTCGGGTGCGCTTCTTGGATTATGATGGCGCGCAGCAGGAGCTTGACTGCGATGGCTTGCTCGCCACCTGCATTCAGCATGAAATGGATCATCTAGAAGGTATTTTATTCATAGACCACCTTTCACGGCTCAAGCGTGATCTTGTCTTGAAGAAGCTCACAAAATCGGCGCGGCGCGCCAAGCTTGAGCAGCCCGACCGCACGGCGGCTCATCATGTGCTGCTTTAATGACATCTGAAAAATTGCGGCTGGCATTTATGGGCACGCCGGATTTTGCTTTGCCAAGTCTGAAAGCTTTGATGGCCGCTCATCATCAAATCATGATGGTCTATGCGAAGCCGCCGCAAAAATCAGGGCGCGGGCTGTCCAAACAGCATTGTGTCATTGCCGATTACGCACAGCAGCATAAATTGCTGCTGCGACAAACGGCGTCCTTGCGCACAGCTGAGGAAGAAAAATTGTTCGCTGATTTAAAAATTGATGCGGCGCTTGTCGCCGCTTTCGGACTGATTCTGCCGAAAGCATTTTTATCCATTCCGCGCTTGGGCTGTTTGAATCTTCACCCCTCTTTATTGCCGCGCTGGCGCGGCGCAGCGCCGATTGAGCGCGCCATCATGGCGGGCGATCGGCAAACGGGGTCAACCATTATGCTCATGGATGAAGGCGTGGATAGCGGCGACATTCTCGCGCAGCAAAAAATCGCCATTGATGATATGAATGCCGGACAATTGCGTGAAAAACTCGCTCATCAAGGCGCAGCGTTGATGGTCAAGACACTGGAAGATTTTGCGGCGGGCAAGATTGAGCCGCAAAAACAAAATGACAGCCAAAAGGTTATGGCACCGCGCCTCACTGCGGAAGATGAAAAAATTAACTGGCGCAATCCGGCCAAAGACATTCTGTGTCAAATCAGAGCGCTGGCACCGCGTCCCAGCGCTTGGTTTTTGGTCAAATGGCGCGACACGCAGATCAGGATTCGCCTGCTGGCCGCCGCGCTTGCCGAGAATAAAACCCGCGCCGCCGCTGGAGAGATTTTGGATCCCGAGCAGGCGATCATTGCTTGCGGCGACGGCGCGGTCAAATTGCTGCGCTTGCAGCGTGAGGGTAAAAAAATTATGGATATTGACGCTTTCCTTTTAGGATTTCCGCTCAGTCCCGAAAAATGCCGCGTTATCGTTTAATCATTGAATATGACGGCACGGATTTTTGCGGCTGGCAGACGCAAAAAGAAGGACGCGCAGTGCATGATGCGCTTGCGGATGCGCTCAACGCTTATTGCGGTGCGCGCGCGGCGATTTATGGCGCCGGACGCACCGATAGCGGCGTTCATGCGCTTGCGCAATGCGCGCATTTTGATCTGGATCAAGACAAAGAGACGCACGAACTCGCGCGCGCGATGAACTTTCACCTGCGCGGGCAGAAAGTCGCGATTTTGGCGGCGGAAAAAACCGATCAAGAATTTCATGCGCGATTCAGCGCGACCCAAAGGCATTATGTTTATATCATCGCCAATCGCGCGGCACCGCCGGTTTTGATGGCGGCGCGCGCCTGGCATATTCCTCAAAAACTTGACGCGCATAAAATGGCGCAAGCGGCCAAAACTTTGATCGGACGGCATGATTTCACGACGTTTCGCGCGGCGGCCTGTCAGGCTTTATCGCCGGTCAAAACGCTTGAAGCGCTTGAGGTGAAGCGGCAGGGCGAACTCATCATCATTCGCGCTTCGGCAAAATCTTTTTTGCAGCATCAGGTGCGCTCGCTTGTGGGCGCGCTTGCCTTTGTGGGGCTGGGCAAAATGCCGCTGGAGCAAATGACCCAAATACGCGAAGCGCGCAACCGCGCTTTATGCCCGCCGCTCGCGCCGCCTGCAGGGCTTTACCTTGCGCGCATTGATTATCCTTTACCCTATGCGGCATCATCGCCTTTTGCCGAGCCATTTCTTTTTGAGACCCAGCAAACATCAGGTCAAACAATATGATCAACCGCGACCAGAGAATTCTTGATCCGATTCACGGCCTCATCACGTTTGACCATCGGGATGAAACCGACAGGCTTGCTTGGACTTTGCTCAATCTGGCATCCTTGCAGCGCTTGCGCCGAATCAAACAATTAGGCTTTGCGGAATTTGTTTTTCCGGGGGCGACTCATAGCCGTTTTTCACATTCGGTCGGCGTATTTCACATGGCGCGCCGCCTGACGAAAGTGATGGCGCGGCAACTGGGCGAAAAATTTAACCCGCAGCGCGCACAAGCTGCACAGATTGCGGCTTTATTGCATGATATTGGCCATGGCCCGTTCAGCCATGCGTTTGAAACCAGCGAAGCGCGGCGGCTGAAGCAGAAACAAAAATCTCATGAACAATGGACGATTGAAATCATAAGAAATGATGCTGACATTACACACGCGCTCGCGGCGGAGGGACTGGCGGAAGACGTCATCAATATGATTGCGCATAAAGGGCAGAGAGATCTTTATGGCTCAATTGTGTCAAGTCAATTTGACGCCGATCGCTTGGACTATCTGCGCCGCGACCGCTATATGAGCGGCATCGGTTCGGGCGGCTTTGACTGCGACTGGCTGCTTGATTGCCTTGAAGTTTCAGATGATGGCGCGTTTTATCTCAATCACAAAAGCGCGCATAATGCGGAAGAATATCTGCTTGCGCGCTATAATCTTTATATTCTCGTCTATACGCACAAGACGAGTCGTGCGGCGGAAATGATGCTGGCCGAGATTTTATATGACCTCGCCCAAGACCCGGAGCAAAGCGGTCTGGTGAAAGATCATCCGCTCACGAGATATTATGCGCAAGAATCCATTGAAGCCTATTTGGCGCTGGATGATATGACGATCTGGCAGGCGCTGGATGAAATGGCGCGCAAGGCCAAAAATAAAAAACTGCGCGCTTTATCTTTTGCGATCCGCGCGCGGCAATTTTATAAAGCCTTTGACGCCGGACAAATGGCGGCGGGACAAAAAAACGGGGGCGAGCGGCTGGAGAGATTTTTAAACCTCATTGAAGAGCAGGAAAATCAAGGCGCGCTGCTCATTGATAAAGCGGAAATCACCGCCTATGGCGTCGATGCGCAAGAGGACGATCCAATCAAAATCAACAGACATCAAAAAGGCGAGGCGCGCGACATTAAAGACATATCAGAAATTGTTGCCTCAATTCCCAAAAAGCGGCTCTGCCGCATCTATGGCGATGAAGACAATATCAAAAACGCCGCCAGCCTTTGGGAGAGCACGGCGTGAACTTCCCTAAACTTCATTCCGCAAAATATCGGGCGATGATGTCCAGATAAATGTTCACGAGCTGCTTGATATCATCAACATCAGCCCATTCATTGACTTTGTGAATTGTCGCCGTGGTCAGGCCAAACTCAACGACGCGGGCATAATCTTTGATATAACGCGCGTCAGACGTGCCGCCACTGGTTGCCATTTCCGGCAGGCGGCCTGTGCTTTGCTGGACGACATCGCGCACGAGATCGGAAAAAGCGCAAGGTTCGGTCAAAAAAGGATCGCCATTATTTTGGCAGTCAAGCTCATAGCGGATTTTTTTATAAGGGCTGCATGTTCTATCGGCGATTTGCCGGACAATCCGTTCAAGGCTTTCGGGGCTTTGCAGGTGGTTATAGCGCACATTAAATTGCGTCCGGCATGAAGCCGCGATCACATTGCGCGCCATATTGCCGGTATCCACAGAGGTGATTTCCAGATTGGAGGGCATAAAATTTTCGGTGCCTTCATCAAGGCGATGCGCATCAAGCTGGGCGACAAGCTGCGCCATCACCGGCACAGGATTGCAGGCAAGGTGCGGATTGGCCGCATGGCCTTGCTGTCCATAGACGGCTAAATCCATATTGATGCTGCCGCGCCGCCCGATTTTGATCGCTTCACCCATTTCGTTGAGATTGCTGGGCTCACCGACAAGGCAGTCATCGATTTTTTCGCCGCGCTGGGTCATCCAGTGCAGGACTTTTTTTGTGCCGTCAATCGCGACGGCCTCTTCATCGCCGGTGATCAGCAGGCCGAGCGAGCCTTTGGGCTTCGGGTTATCTTTGACATAGAGCGCACAGGCGGCGAGAAAAGCGGCGATTGCGCCTTTCATATCCGAAGCACCGCGGCCATAGAGCCGTCCATCAGCGATTTCGGCAGCAAAAGGCGGATAATCCCACGCCGCCAGATCGCCGACCGGCACGACATCGGTATGGCCAGCAAAACACAAAAACGGCGCGCCCTCGCCCAGACGCGCATAGACATTTTCCACCTCGCCAAAGACGAGCCTGTGGCACACAAAGCCCAGCGCGCTCAGATGGGCTTCCACAATATCAAGCGCGCCATCATCTTTCGGCGTCACTGATTGGCAGCGAATGAGCGCCTGTGCCAGCGCCACAGCATTTTCGGGCGCACCATCATAAGAACTTTTTTTAGCATAAGAACTTTTTTCAGATTTTTTTTTCACTTAGGCCTCGCGCAAAATTTCATTGATGGCGGTTTTGGCTCTCGTCTGCGCATCCACGCGCTTGACGATGACCGCACAATAAAGATGAGGCGCGCCCGCGCCTCCCGGCAGAGAGCCCGGCACGACGACAGAATAAGGCGGCACCTCGCCGCGAAAAATTTCACCGCTTTGTCGATCAACGATCTTCGTTGATGCGGTCAGATAAACACCCATAGACAAAACCGCGCCTTCGCGCACGATGACGCCTTCCGCAACCTCGGAGCGCGCGCCGATGAAACAATGATCCTCAACAATCACCGGACGCGCCTGCACCGGCTCAAGCACGCCGCCAATGCCTGCGCCGCCCGATATATGAACATGGCTGCCGATCTGCGCCGCCGAGCCGATTGTCGCCCATGTATCCACCATCGTCCCTTCGCCGACATAAGCGCCGATATTAACGAAGCTGGGCATCAGCACGACATTCTTGCCGATAAACGCGCCGCGCCGCACGATCGCGCCGGGCACGGCGCGAAATCCGGCTTTGACGAATTGCGGCTTGCGCCAGCCGGTAAATTTTGACGGCACTTTGTCCCACCAAATTTGCCCGCCGCCGCTGATAATTTCTTGATTTTCTGTCAAACGAAAATAAAGCAGAATCGCTTTTTTGAGCCAATCATGGGTGATCCATTCCCCGCCGCGCTTTTCTGCGATGCGCAGCTGCCCTTGATCTAGCCCGTCAAGCGCATAATCTATCGCGGCGCGAAGGTTTTTTTCAGAAACATCGCGGCCATCAAACCCTTCATTGATCTTTGCCTGTGCTTGTTCTGGCGTCATGACGGATTCCTCAAATATTCTGTCCAGCCTGCGCGTCCGCGCGTTTCAATGCGGCGAAAGCCGACTTCCTCAAACCCGCGCTGGGTGCAGCGCGCGCGACCGGCGATGCGAAATTGCAGGCGCGTCAGACACATTGAAAAATCGCCGAACCAAGCCAGCGGCGCGCCCGATGAGGTGTGCACACCTGCGCCGTGATGATCGACAGCTTCAGCATAAATATAATAGCGCGGCTGTCCAAGTTTTTCGCGCAGCATCATTGCGCATTTTTTTGGCAAAATGCGCAGCCAGCCTTTTGATTCAAAATTTGGATTGCGGAATCCGGCATCACCGCTGATCGCCCGATAGCCGACCGCGGCCCAAACCAAATGTTTGGTCTCATTGCATAATTTCAATCCTATGGTTACGCCGAGATTTTTCTGCGCGCCCGCGAGCAGCGCCTCAAACAACCGCTCATTGATGACGCCATTCGGGCGCAGCTGCGCGAGGCGCTGAAATTCAACGATGGAGCGGCGCGTGATCTTGCCCCAGAAGCCGTCTACATCGCCGACTTCAAAGCCATTTTCCTTCAGCAAGCGCTGAACACCGGCGACCATCGCATGATTGCGCGAATGAAAAGGCTGGGTTTGGCGAAACACCTTCTTCCAATGGCGGCCATGGACTTCAACCCGTGCAAAGCCGGTTTTTTCGTGGCCTTTTTCACGGCATAGCACATGGCTTGTGATGTTGATTTTTTTCCGCTCAGCGCCGACGCATAACAATCTGCTGCCGCCAAACATCCGCACCGAACCGGCATGCTGCGGTGCCGAGCGCGCATGAACATAATAAACTTTTTGCGCCAAGTTTTTTTGAATCACCTCCTCGCAAAATCCGGGATAAAGGCGAAACCAGCCATTGACGACCCAGCCTTTTTTCGGCTCTTTGATGCCAATGGCGCCATCGAGCACGTGGCTGGTCTCGTTGCAGAGTTCAAATTTCGCCGCAGCCTGCGTCGCGCCGATAAAAACAAATGCGGAAATCAGCGCCAGAAATTTGACAGAAGATTTAACCAAAATTTTCATCAGGGTTTTCATTAGGGATTTCATTAGGGGTTTCATTAGGGGTTTCATTATTGCAGCTTAATCATCGTGCCGACGCCGTGAGCGGTAAACAATTCTAGTAGAAGCGCATGCGGCTTGCGGCCATCAAGGATCACAGCGGCGTCCACGCCTTGGCGCACGGCATCAATACAGGTGGCGATTTTTGGCCGCATGCCATCAGCAGCGACGCCGCTATCAATCAGGCTCTGGGCATTTTCAGCGCTGAGTCGGGGCACAAGTGAGCCGTCGCGATCAAGCAGGCCGGCGACATCGGTCAGCAAAATGAGGCGCGTGGCCGCGAGCGCACTTGCGATCGCACCGGCGGCGGTGTCAGCATTAATGTTGTAAATATCCCCCTGCGCATCCGACGAAGTCGGCGCGATGACAGGGATCATGCCTGCGTCCAGAAGAGTCGTAATGATGCCGGTTTCAATCTTGTCGGGCGCGCCGACAAAACCTAGATCATCTTTTTCATTTTCGGTGGCGGCTAGCTTTTTGGCTTGCATCAATTTTCCATCGCGACCGCAAATGCCCGCCGCACGGCCTCCGGCGCGGCCTATATCATCGGTGATCTTCTTATTGATATGTCCGGATAAAACCATTTCCACCACTTCAGCGGTGCGCCGATCGGTGATGCGCAAGCCATTGCGGAACGCGGTTTTGATGTTCAACTGCGCGAGCATATCATTGATCTGCCGCCCACCGCCATGCACGATCACCGGACGCACGCCGCTCTGACGCAGCAAAACGACATCGCGCGCAAAATCGGCAGCGAGCCGCTCATCGCTCATCGCGGCACCGCCATATTTGATCACGACGACGCAGCCATCATAGAGCTGCATGAAGGGCAGAGCTTCGGCGAGAATCCGCGCCTGCGCTGCGCCCAAATTTTCCTCTTGTGATGCCATTATTTCTTTAATCCAAATTTCTTGAGTCCCAAATTGCCTAAAAGATCAATCTCAACGCCCTGCCGCTTCATGATGATTCCCTGCTGCAGGGCTGAGAGAATCGTATTCCACGTGGCATAAATAACAAGTCCGGACGGAAATTGCGCGAGCAAAATCGTAATGACGACCGGCATCCAAGCGAAGATTTTCCTCTGCACCGGATCGGGCGGCGGCGGGTTCAAGCGCATCTGGACGAACATCGTCGCACCCATCAGCAAAGGCCAAATCCCGATGAGCAGAAAGCTGGGCAGCGCAAGCGGGATCAGGCCGAACAGGTTGAACAAAGAGGTCGGATCAGCCGCCGAGAGGTCTTTGATCCAGCCGAAAAATGGCGCATGACGCATTTCAATCGTCACAAACAAGACTTTATAAAGCGCAAAGAAAACCGGAATTTGCAGCAGCATGGGCAGACAGCCCATCATCGGCTTGACGTCATGCTTTTTCCACAATTCAGAAATTTCCCGATTTTGCGCCATCATATCGCCCTTATGACGCGCGCGCAGCTTTTCAATTTCGGGCTGCATTTTGCGCATTGCGCCCATCGTCTCGTAGGATTTGTTCGCGAGCGGGAAAAATGCCAGCTTGATTAAAACTGTCACGATCAAAATCGCGATGCCAAAATTTCCGGTGAGCTTTGAAAAATAATCAAGCAGCAAAAAAAACGGCTTGGTCATAAAAAAGAACCAGCCCCAATCAATCATCAGATCAAATCTTTCAATTGGAACATTTTCCATATAGCCATCAATGAGATCGGTTTTTTTTGCGCCAGCAAAAAAGCGCAAAGTCTGGTAAATTTCCCCGCCCGCGGCGAGCGCCACAGGCGCGGAGATAAAATCAGCGCCATAAATTTCAGCGTCGGGAGCATTGCTGCGCGTAAAGCGCGCGGTAAAATTATGGCGCGGATCGGGGATCAAAACCGCCGCCCAATATTTATCCGTGATGCCCAGCCAGCCTTTCTGGCTGTTGAATTTTATTTCAGGCTCATCTTCAAGATCATCATAATCAATCTCTTCAAGTCCATCATCGGAGAAGAAGCCGATGAGGCCTTCATGAAGCAAATAAAAGCCTGACGTCTCGGGCTGCCCGCGGCGCGACAATGCGCCCCAGGCGGAAAGATGATATGTCTGCCCGCTCTGGTTAGCGACAGATTGCGTGATCGTGAACATATAATTTTCATCAATCGAGATTTCGCGCCGGAAGGTGAGGCCGGTTTTTTGATCACGGTAAATCAGCGTCAGAGGCTGCGCGGGCGAAAGCGGCGCGGCAGAGCCAACGCGCTGCCATTTCGTTGACGCGCCGACCACTTCGCCGGAACGATTTGACCAGCCAAAATGCGCTTGGTAAGCGCGCGGCTTGAGAAATTTGACGGGCGGTGCGCGCGCGGCGAGGCTTTCACGATAATTCGTCAGCAAAAGATCATCAAAGATCGCGCCCGGCAGGCGAATTGATCCTGAAAGGAGAGAATTTTGCAAAGGCACACGTGCAGATAATGTTGGCGAGTCTTGCGGCGAAATCGCTCTTTGAGACGGCGTGCCCTGCAGTGCGCCCTGCGGTGTGCGTGATGATTGCGGTGCGCGCGATAATTGCGGCGCACGTAGAGCCGGATTTTGTTGTGCTGTTTCCGAACGAGGCGGTGTCGGCGGCGGCGGCGGCGCGGGCGAGAGCCAAACCTCCCAGACAAAAATCACCAGCAGCGACATAGCGAGCGCGAGTAAAAAATTTCTTTGATCTTGAGGCACTTTGATCTATTCCTTCAGCCCGTCTTGTTTTTGGTTTTTTGGGCTTTTGGCGCATTTGAGCTTTTTTAAGCTGCGCGTTAAGTCCTGCTTCAATTTTTTATACTCATACGTCAAAATTGTTTTGCGGGCAATGATGACATAATCCCAGCCTTGGGTGGCGTGAGCGGATAGGATTTCTGCGGCGGCGGCGCGCAAGCGCCGTTTGGCGCGATTACGCGCGACCGCATTGCCGACTTTGCGCGATGCGGTCAATCCGAAGCGAATGCCCTCAGGCTCCTGATCCCCTTGGCGCTGCCGCGCCTGCAAGACAAAACTTGCAGAAAAAACTTTCGTGCCCTTATTCAAAGAGAGAAAATCCCGCCTTTTTTTGAGGCGCGTGATTTTAGGCCGAGAGTTTCCGTCGTCCTTTGGCACGGCGCCGCGCGAGAATTTGGCGTCCGCCGCGCGTAGCTTTCCGCGCACGGAAGCCGTGTCGTTTTTTGCGCACACGCACACTTGGCTGATAAGTCCTTTTCATGATCTCAGGTCTCCTGCACAGGTCATAAATAAAGAAAAAGACAAGGTCAATAGATTTTGGCTATAATTACGCTTATGAATCAAGAGACAAATCAAGAGACGCCAAGCTCTAAGAGCAAATTTTCCCTACCACGACTAGCATTGTTGGCTGGTTTGGTGGCTTTGATGATTGCATTTTTTGCCTCTGGTGGGGCAGATTATTTTAGCTTGGCGGTATTGGCCGAAAATAGGGGCGCTTTGTCAGATTTTGTTGCTGATAATTTTTTCGCCGCTATCGGCCTATTTGTGCTGATTTATGTCGGCGTGGTCGCTCTATCCGTGCCCGGCGGCGCAGTTTTGACGCTCAGCGGCGGATTTTTGTTCGGCGTGTGGCTGGGCACGTTCCTCGTTCTGGTTGCCGCGACGAGCGGCGCGGTGATCCTCTTTCTCATCGCCAAAACCGCGCTGGGAGAACCTTTGGCGCGCAAAGCCGGCCCGGCGCTTCAGCGCCTGCGCGCGGGCTTTGCCGAAAATGCCTTCAATTACCTGTTATTTTTAAGATTGATGCCGGTTTTTCCATTTTGGCTCGTTAATCTGGCACCGGCGCTTTTGGGCGTGCCTTTATCCACTTATATCGTAGCCACTTTTATTGGCATCATTCCGGGCAGTTTTGCATTTGCGTTTCTTGGCGCGGGGCTGGATTCTATTTTGGTCAAACAGCAGCAAATCTATGAGATGTGCGTTGAAAAAGCCCAAAAAACCGGACAGAAGTTAGATTGCATGGCAACGCCTAATCCTGCTGATTTGGTCACAACGGAAATTCTTGCCGCATTGGGTGTTTTGGCTTTGGTGGCTTTGCTGCCGGTTGTGATCAAAAAAATTCGTGATAAGAGCTGATTTATAGGCAAACATTGTTCTTTTGCGCAAAACATGATATAAAGCGCAAATTATGATGATAATGCCAACTTTAATGTCAAATTTCTCTCTCTGGCATAAAAGCTTTGCGTTACGCTTTCTCGTGCCCACACTAATTTTTTTGGTGATGAGCTTGGCGGCGGCGGCGATTTTATCTTTAAACGATTATCGCACGATCTGGCTTGAAGCGCGCATCAATGCGGCGCATATAGCCAGCCTGCCACCAGCCGCACCGCGCGCGGCGCACGAACATATTCTCAAAAACATTCCCGCGGCGGCGCTCTTTATTGCTGAAGAAAATATCTATATTCCTAACCGCGCGCTTCCGCGCGTGACGAAGACCATTCATTTGAACAATGGCCTCTTATGGCCGCGTCTGCTTGATACGGCAGAAATTTTACTTTTCGGCGGCGGCGCGATTGTTCACGTGATCGGCGCGCCAAAATCAAATCCTCTGCGCCAAATTGAAATTTTCATCAATGACCGCGCATTGTCTGACAATATGCGCGCTTATTTTTATGCGCTCCTGATCCGGTTTTTGATCATTTCTGTGATCTTTACCATGTTTTTGTTCGCGATCATGCACATCTTGCTGATCCACCCGCTGCAAAAGCTTTGTCAAAACATGTATGATTTTCAAAATGATCCGGAAGATATAAGAAACGTCATTGTTCCCCAACCCCATATCAAAGAGATTAGAAATGCTGAATCCGCTCTAGCCGACATGCAAACGGGGATTCGCCAGACCTTGCATCAAAAAGCGCATTTGGCTGGATTAGGTCTTGCGGTCAAAAAGATCAATCATGATTTTCGCAATATATTATCCAGCGCGCAATTATTCGCCGAGCGTCTCGCGGCAAGCAAAGACCCGATTGTCCACCGCATCATGCCGCGATTGATTTCGTCTCTCAATCGGGCGATTGATCTATGCACATACATTCTTGAATATGGGCATGGCAAAACGCAAGCCGTCCATCCGCGTCAAATAAAGCTGCGCGCGCTGGCTGAGGAAGCCGCACAAACGGCCAGCCCTTCAGAAAACAAGGAGATTCACTGGATCAATCAAATTCCCGCTGATCTAGAAATATGGGCAGATTCTCAACATGTGTTCCGGATTCTGCTCAATCTCGGACGCAATGCGGTGCAGGCGATGTCATCGCGCGGGGGTCATATTACCTTTTCTGCAAAATGCTCTGATGGCTTGGCCTATATTAGAATCCAAGATGATGGCCCCGGCCTGTCTTTGCGCGCACGAGCAAATTTGTTCACGCCTTTTATGGGTTCAACCAAACCGCGCGGTTTTGGATTGGGCCTGCCGACCGCGCGTGAGTTGGCGCGCATTTCAGGCGGGAATTTAAGCATTGAGGCCAGCCAGCAAGGCGCTGCCTTTCTTTTGATTTTGCCTTTAGCGCCTTCCCAAGTCTGACGTTTTTGAAAAAGATTTCACGCTGCCATCGCGGCGCGGATCAGCGCCGCCAGTGACATCATCTTTTGTGATTTTGATTCCATGAAGGCCGGAGACCAAACTGACCGCTTTGACCCGATGGCCGAGAGCTTCAAGCTGCGGGATAATTTTTTCAAGCTGGGTGCCGCTTTCAACTTCGATCATATCGGCTTGGCGGTTGGCTGCACCGAGCGCCGTGTGGCGTGGCAGCGCGATGGCCTCCTGCATGGATTTCTGCCCGTCAATGAGCGCGATGATTGTCTGCGCGACATAAGCGATGATGCGCCGCCCGCCGGGCGAGCCGATCACGGCAAACAATTTTCCATCGGGCGCGAAAATGAAAGTCGGGGTCATGGAAGAAAGAGGCCGCTTATGGGCGGCTGGCGCATTGGCGATTTTCTGGCCGCGCAGCTGCGGGCGAAATGAGAAATCGGTCAGCTCATTATTGAGAAAAAACCCGCCGACCATAATGTGGCTGCCGAACGGCCCTTCAATGGACGAGGTCAGCGCAACCGCATTGCCCTGCGGGTCAAGGATGCTGATATGGGTCGTTGATGGCAGCGCGCGCTCATCTTGCGATGGCGGGCGCGGAGTGAGCAGATGTCCGGCAGAAAATTTTGCCTGCGCTTTTTTCGGATTGATCAGCTCTGCGCGCTGGCGCAGATAATCAGGGGCGAGCATTTTTTTAACCGGCACGGGGAAGAAATCGGGGTCGGCGATATAATGGCCGCGATCAGCATAAGCGAGCCTGCTGGCTTCTGAAATCAAATGAATCGCCTGCGCGCTATTGGACCTATATTGCGCGAGGTCAAAATGTTCAAGAATGCCCAGAATTTGCAGCAAAGTAATTCCGCCCGATGAAGGCGGCGGCATCGCGCAGATTTTATATTTCCGGTAAGCGCCGCATATAACATCGCGCATTTTTGTCCGATAGGCGGCAAGGTCTTGGCCGGAAAATCCGTTGCGCCCGCCGACAGCCTGCGTGATTTTTTCAGCAAGCGGCCCGCGATAAAAGCCGTCTAATTTTTTATCAGCGATCAAAGTCAATGTGTCTGCAAATTGAGGATTTTTGAAAACGTCCCCCTGCTTGCGCGGCGCGAGGCCGGACTCGGTTTGGCGAAAAAATAATTTTCTGGCCTCCGATGATTTTTTCAAGAACGGGTCAAACGCGATGAGCTGCGCCAAGCGGCGGCTGATCTTTACGCCGCGGCGGGCTTGCTTGATCGCAGGCGCAAACAGATCGGCCCAGGGCAGGCGGCCATGATGATCGTGGGCGCGCGCAAGCATCGCAACAAGGCCGGGCACGCCGACCGATTGGCCGCCGAGCACCGCTTCAATAAAAGAGCGCGGCTGGTTGTTTTTGTCCATAAACAGATCGGCCTTTGTTCCTGCCGGCGCGGTTTCGCGGCCATCATAGACGGAGAGGTTTTGCTGTTTTTCATCCCAGTGGAGCAGGAAGCCTCCGCCGCCAATGCCCGACGATTGCGGCTCGACGAGGTTGAGCATGGCCTGAACCGCGATGGCGGCATCGATGGCGCTGCCGCCGCGGGCGAGCATGGCCAGACCGGCATCAACGGCGAGCGGGTGCGCGGCGGCGATCATTCCGGCGCGCGGCGGCGTATCACGCGACTGCGTATCACGCGACGGCGTGTCTGCCGTGCAGGCCAGCAAAGTGAGCAGCAAAAGTTTTGCTAGAATGGCGCGCAAACCATATATAAGAGAGATCATAGGCATATAGAGGAGTATATTATGGATTGGCAGCAAGGTCGGCATAATTTAATCAGCGATGTTGAGGGGTTGCGCATTGGCCACGCGCATGACGAGAATATCGCGACCGGCGTGAGCGTGGTGCTGGCCGATGACCGCGCGGTTGCGGCCTGTGATATTCGCGGCGGCGGCCCAGGCACACGCGAAACCGATGCGCTGGCGCCGGAGAACTTTGTTGATGCGGCGGATGGGATTTTTTTATCGGGCGGGTCGGTTTATGGGCTGGCCGCCGGTTCGGCGATCACTGACTGGCTAGGCGCGCAGGACAAAGGCTTTCGGCTGATGGAGAACGTCCCGCCTTCGCCGATCGTCGCGGGTGCGATTTTATTTGACCTCGCCAATGGCGGCGACAAAAATTGGGGCGAGACGCCGCCTTATTACGCACTGGGCAAAAAAGCCTGCGCGGCGGCGGATGGCGGCGATTTTGCTTTGGGCAATGTCGGCGCGGGGTTTGGCGCGCTGGCGGGCTCTGTCAAAGGCGGGCTGGGATCGGCGTCGGCGCTCATTGCTGGCGGCTATCAGGTCGGCGCTTTGGTCGCGGTCAATTCTTTCGGGGCGGTGGTCAAACCGGGGACGCAGCGCCTCTGGGCGGCTGACTATGAAGTCTTTGATGAAATGGGCGGCGTGGCCGATGACCGCAAGCCCGATATGCAGGATATTTTCGCCAACACCAAAATGGGGGCGGCGGCGCGACAAAATACGAGCCTCGCGGTGGTTGCGGTCAATGCGGATCTGACGCCCAGCGAGGCCAAACGCATCGCGATCATGGCGCAAGACGGCCTCGCGCGGGCGATCCGGCCTGCGCATTCTCCGTTTGATGGCGACAGCGTCTTTGTGCTCGCGACGGCGCGGCGGCCTCTTGCCGGTGTCAGGGCTTTGGAGGTTGCGCGGCTCGGGGCGCTCGCGGCCGATTGCGTGAGTCGCGCGGTCGGGCGCGGCATCTGGGCGGCGCAGAGCCTTAAAGGCTGGGTTTCATATCGTGAGTTTTATGGCCTATAAGAATACAACGCGCCCGTAGCTCAGTCGGATTAGAGCGGCGGTCTACGGAACCGCAGGTCGGGAGTTCGAGTCTCTCCGGGCGCGCCACCAGACTAGTCTGCACCAGACAAGGTCTGGACTATCACTTTGAAACCGACTGACTTCGAGGTGTTGGCTAGCCGCTAGTCGCAATTATAATACAGGGAATAGGGGAATTGATGATGACACAGGAACTCGGAAAATTAGAAAGCGTGAACTTGCGCGATGTATGGAAAACAGAAGCCGGTGATTTCACGCCTTGGCTTGCTCAAGAAGAAAATTTAAAAATTTTGGGTGATGCCATTGGCATAGAGCTTGAATTCGTAGAAAAGGAAAAAGGTGTTGGTCCGTTCCGTGCCGATATTCTTTGCAAAGATACAGCCGATGATTCATGGGTGCTGATTGAAAACCAAATAGAAAAAACAGACCATAGACATCTAGGCCAGCTTTTAACTTATGCCGCTGGCCTTAAAGCGGTGACGATCATTTGGATTGCGGACAGATTTACGGAAGAACATCGCGCGGCGCTAGATTGGCTAAACAGCATAACCGGCGATGACTTTCGCTTCTTTGGATTGGAAGTGGAACTATGGAAAATCGGTGATTCAATCGCAGCACCAAAATTTAATACCATTTCCAAGCCAAATGATTGGAGCAAAACCATTGCGCAAACAAGTGAACAGCCAATAACTAAAACAATGGCTATGCAACTCCGTTATTGGACAGAGTTTTCAGATTTTCTTGAACAGGAAAATTCCCAATTAAAAATCCGCACCCCCAGACCGCGTCATTGGTATGACTTTGGCATAGGTAGAACTAAATTTAGACTGACTGCATTCATGGATACCACTAAAAGGCGAATTGGTATTAATTTGATAGTCAGGGGAAAAGAAGTCAGACCCTTCTTTAGCTTGCTGCAGAAACAAAAAGAAGCAATAGGAACTGAAATTGGAGGAAAATTGCTTTGGATAAGCTCACCAAACAAAAGGCAGTCTAGAATTACCTTATATAACGACATTGATCCTACGGACGAAACTGGCTGGAAAAGCCAATATGCTTGGTTCAAAGAGAAATTAGAATTATTTGATAAGGCTTTCAGAGACCGCATAAAAAATCTTAATGCTGAAGATTGGGATCCAAATGAAGAAGACGATGAAGATGGAGACTATGAAGATGATGATTGATTTTTTTCAGCGCGCTTATGCTTGATCCGGTTCTTATTGCGAAAATAACTTTGAGCCTCGCTTTGTTCGGGGCTTTGTTCGCGCTGGAAAGGCGCTATGCCGCTTTGTTATGCAACCGGCTTTATGGCGCAGCGCGCATCATCAAAAATATGAGCTTTTGGGCGATCAATGCGGTGCTTTCACCTTTGATTGTCCTGCCTCTATCCGCTCTGGCCGCCGCCAACGCTTTTTGGGAGGCACCGCAAACGATGGCGATGACAATGGCGGTGGCGCTCGTGCCGGCCCATATCATTTTGCTGGATTTATGGATTTATTTCTGGCATCGCGCCAACCATGAATGGCCGTTTTTGTGGCGCTTCCACAAGACCCACCATATGGATGAGGCGCTGGACACAACGACCGCTCTGCGCTTTCATTTTGGCGAAGTGCTGCTTTCGGCGGCAGCGCGCGCGCCGGTCATTATGATTTTGGCGATCCCGCTTTCAACGATTATTTTATTTGAATCTTTGCTGCTGGCCTTCACTTTGTTTCATCATAGCAATTGGCGGCTGCGCGCGAGAGTGGATATCTGGCTTGCCCGCATCATCATCACGCCGGAGCTGCACCGCATTCACCATCACCCTAAAACCGCCGACACCAACAGCAATTACGGGACTTTATTTTCTTTCTGGGATCGTCTTTTTCAAACGCGCATTCATTACAGCGTGGGCGAAGAGCACGCCATCGGCGCGCAGGACGAACGCGATGTCGCTCTCTTGTCTTTGTTGCGCTTGCCCTTCCGCAGGCAAAAATGATATAAATCTCGCAGCAAGAAAGAAGGGGGAAACAAATGAGCGGCAAAAACTTTCGCGCCGTGCTCTGGGATTTTGGCGGCGTCTTCACGACAAGCCCGTTTGAAGCGTTCAACCTTTACGAGGCGCAAAATAATCTGCCGGATAATTTTCTGCGCTCCATCAATGCCAGCAATCCCGACAATAACGCTTGGGCTCTGCTTGAGCGCAGTGAAATCACTTTGGATGAATTTGATAAAAAATTCGCCGCAGAAAGCCGGACGCGCGGCCATGAAGTGCCGGGCCGCGATGTGATCGCCCTGTTGTCGGGGGCTTTGCGTCCTGAAATGGTGGAAGCGCTCAAGAAATGCCGCGCCGCGGGTTTGGCGACCGGCTGCATCACGAATAATGTCCGCCAAAATGACGATAACGCCGCTAATGTCGCGCACAATAATATGGGCTTCAATATGGGCTTCGTGTTTGATCTCTTTGACCATGTGATCGAATCGTCCAAAGTTGGCCTGCGCAAGCCTGATCCGAAAATCTATCTGATGGCCTGCGACGCGCTCAACATTGAGCCTCATCAGGCGGTCTATTTGGATGATTTGGGCATCAATCTCAAACCGGCGCGCGCGCTCGGCATGACGACGATCAAAGTTGCAAGTGCCGATCAAGCGCTCAGCGAGCTTGAGAAAATTTTAAACCTTGCGCTGCGCTAATTGCGCCAAACTAATGCGACAAGGTGCTGCTGGGCGCTTTGACTTGCCCGCGGCGCGGGATCACCATATCCATCACGACGGCCAGACAGGGCAGAGCGGTGATGGTCATCAACATATTCGTCATGAACATGAAGGTCAGCAGCAGGCCCATATCGGCTTGGAATTTGAGGCCGGAGAAAGCCCAAGTGGAAACGCCGATCGCCATTGTGATGGCGGTGAAGACGACGGCCATGCCGGTTTCTTCGAGCGTCTTGCGGTAGCTCACGACGATGTCGAACCCTTCAGCGAGGTGGAACTGGATGCGGTTATAGATATAAAACGCATAATCGACGCCCAGCCCGACCGCGAGCACCATCACCGGCAGCGTGGAAATGGTCAGGCCGATTTCAAGCGCTAACATGAACCAATAGCCGAGGAAGGTCGCCATTGTGAGCGGCAGGCAGCATGAGATCACCGCGCGCCAATCGCGATAGGTCAGCACGACGAGCACGATGATCGCCATATAGACATAGACCAACATGGGCAATTCGCTTTCTTCGACCTCTTCGTCAATGGCCGCTTGGACGCCCATATTGCCGCCAGCCAATCTAATCTTCACGCCAGCATCTTCACTTGTTGTGACCAGCACATTCTTTGCTTTGAGATCGGCGACGATATTTTCAGCGGAGATTTTGTTAGGCTCATAAGTGATGATGATTTTATCATCAGTGTCGCGATAGAGAGCCATCGTGATGTTGTCGGGCAAATTTTTGGGCAATTGCCCTAGGGGTTCTTGCGTGGCGATGGCGACATCGCGATAGGGCGCAGGATTTTTCTCGCGGAAATCTTTGATTCCGTTAATGACTTTGCTGATGGTTTTGGCTTTTGCATTTTCAAGAAAAATCAATTGAGTCAAGAAGCTGCAATCGGGGTTGTAAAGCCCTGATCCGCGCGGCGGGATCACATTGACGGCTTGGACGAGCGAGAAGCGGTTGCGCGGGATGGCGCGCCATTTGAGATTGCCTTCGCTCCATCCTGAGGCGGTCTGTTTGGCGACATAGGGCACAGATAAAACGAGCGACACGCCGTCTATATTGTCAATATGCCATGACAGGCGGTCAAGATAGTTCAGATAGGGATATTTGATGCAGGCTTCGCGCGGCGTCTCCACGATGACGGTGAGCAGGTTGAGCCCCAGCGCGAATTTGTCGGCGATTTCGCGGCTATCAACGTTATAGCGCGCATTGGGCCGCAGTTCGGGTGACCCAGGATGCAGCGCGCCGACATGGCGGTTTTGGCTTTGGAAGACGGCGACGGCAAAAATCGCAAGGATGATCGCTAAGCCGAAAGGCGCGATGCGCGGATTGGCGATGAAGCCCAAAGAACGCATGATTTTGAGGCGAAAATCGCGCGCGCGCGCGACGCGCTCGGAGAAACCGGCGCCGAAGCGGAAATAGCTGACCAATAAAGGCAGCATGATCAAATTGGTGACGATCTTCAGCGCCACACCGATGGAGGCGACGACGGATAATTCTTTAATCATCTGAATATCAATAATATAGAGCGTGCCAAAGCCGACGAGGTCGGTGATCAGCGCCATGGAGCCCGGGATCAAAAGTCCGGAAAAAGAGGTGCGGGCGGCTTCCTCGCTGCTTTTGCCCAATCCGATTTGCTGGGTGATGAGATTGATTTGCTGCACCCCATGACTGATGCCGATGGCAAAAATCAAAAACGGCACGAGGATGGCGAGCGGATCAAGTCCATAGCCTAAGAAATGCAAAATGCCGAACTGCCACACCACCGAAACGAGCGAACAGGCAAGGGTCACAAAAGATAAAATGATTGAGCGGGCATAAAGATAAAGGGCGAGCGCGGTCAGCAGGAAGGCGGTGGTGAAGAAAAATTGCACAACGCCATATTTATCCAGCAAGCGCTCAAGCAAAGGCGCGTCTGCGGCGGCGTCATAAACATCGGCACCCGCTTTGTCGCCAATATCGCCGATCAATTTTGCAAAGCCGATGATGAGAATTTTATATTTATCATCCTCAAATTTACCGCGGATTTTTTCTTCCAGCTTGGCGGCGAGATCAAAGTAATCCAATCTTTCTTGCGTTTTGGGATCTTGCTCGAGCAGTTCGGCGCGCACCATGGCCGATCTGAATTCTCGCCCGACGAGGCGGCCAACAAAATTGCCGCGGATGACATTATTCTCGATGCGCTTGAGCGCTTCATCATCCATGCTGTTCAGCGTGATGGTGCCGGGGATCACATCATCGGCATTGATGCCCTCTTCAGTGATTTCGAGATAGCGCGTATTGGGCGTCCACAAAGACGTCACCGTATGGCGCGCGACGCCGGGCAGAAAGAAAATCTCGTCGGAAAGATTTTTATAGGTGCGGAAAAAATCCTGATTCCAGATCGTGTCATCGCGCGTCTGCAGCACGACGATGATCCGGTTGGAACCAAACAATTGCTCGCGATATTGCGTGAAAGTTTCAATATATTCATGGCCTTGCGGCAGTCTTTTTTCAAAACCGGCATCGAGCCGCAGCCCGGTCGCCTGGTAGCCCGCATAGATTGTAAAGGCCAAAAGCCCCACAAGTATGGGCAGGCGCAAGCCAAAGATAAGATTTTCAAGTCGCTTAACCATATTTCCCCCTGCTCCCCACAGATGTATCTATTGTTTTGCCCTGAAAAAACCCAAAAAGCAAGGTTTTTAACCATAATGGCCTCTAGCGGCCATTTCACGGATTCTGCGCTGATATTTTGACTCTCAGGGTCAAAAAATATACAATTCAACCCTCATCAAAGGAGGTTTTTGATATGACAACGGAAATTACGAAGCAAATTACAAAAGATGCGGCCTATGAGGCTGTTGACCCATCTGATTTCGGCGCGATGATTGAAGTGGATCGCTACGGCAAGCGCTCGACGGCTTTTGACAAAATCATCTCTGCGACCCACGACCATTTCTGGGATCCGCTTGACGCCAAATATATTGACTTCAGCGAGCCTTTTGACCTTGAAAACGAGGTGCTGATGCCCGAAGAGATGATTTTGGAATTGCAGCTTCCCTGCGCGCAGAAATTGTCGCGGAAAGATCAGATCAAGCTGGGCAACCAGAGCACGCGCTGGGCTTTGAGCAACATCCTGCATGGCGAGCAGGGGGCGCTGGCTTTGTCGGCGAGCCTGTGTCACATTTTAAAAGATCCGGGCGCGCAGGAATATGCGGCCAACCAAGCGCGCGAAGAAGCGCGCCATGTAACCGGCTTCAGCCGCTATATTCAAGCGCGCTGGGGCAAGCCTCTTCAATGCGGCCAGACTCTGGCCGATCTTCTCGTTGAGATTGTCAATGCCAAAGAAGTTTATAAGAAGCTGGTCGGCATGCAATTGCTGGTGGAAGGCTTGGCGATGGGCGCGTTTGCGACATTCTACCGCCATACCCACGACCCGCTTTTGAAAAAGCTCATGCAATTGGTGATGACCGATGAGGCCTTTCATCATAAGTTCGGCAAGATCTGGGCGGATCGGACGATCCCCAAGCTGGATGAACAGGAGCGCAACCTGATTGAAGATTGGGCGGCGCATTGCTTCCAGACTTTGCTGTTCAATTTGGTCAATCCTGCGCAGAAAAAAGCGATCTACGCGCCGCTCGGCCTTGACTGGAATGTCGTCCATGAGGAAATGATGCAAGCCTTTGGCGATGAAAAACGCCGCGAAGATATGAAAGAAAGCACGAACATCTTTCGGGTGCTGGTCAAGACTTTGTTCAATGCGGGCATCATCACTTCGCGCACGAGCTCTTTTTATTCAACCTATGTTGATCTGGAAGAGCTGAAAAGCGAAGGCGACCACATGGTCGGCGATGACATCGCCGAAGAGGGCATTCAATATCTGCAGACGATCAACTTCAATACGCGCAGCGATGCGCTCAAAGAAGTCGCCGCCGCTGCCGCTGCGGAATAATCCTCATAGCAAGAGCGGCGATGCGCCCAGAAGCGCCGCCGAAGAGCAAAGATTGGTTGAACTGCTGATTCAAACAATGGCTGCCCTCCAGCCTGCTGGAGGCGTCCCTGCCGCTGCGCCCCGACCCGACCGGCAGGAAGAGGAGCCTCCAGCATTGGCTCCTCCGCCCCCCTTGCTCTAATCAGGTCTTCATCGCCCTGCGGGGTGCCCGCCTTCCGCGCCCTATTGTTTTTCATCAAGCCTGTGATTACTATAAAAAAGGAGAGGGGAAGAAGGGGAACAATATGATCCGGGTTCTTTGTTTTTCTGTTATGTATCTTGCTCTGGCCGCCTGCAGCGGCGGCGGCGGCAGTATGAATGAATGTCCGGCTGCGGGCCTGCCGGGCAGCAATAGGGGGGCCTGCCTGCGCGACAAAGTGCCGGGCTTCACCCGCCTCTGGCAAGAACGCGCCCGCGTTTCTTCCACCATCCCAAGCCGAATCAAGATCGGTGATTTCGGACAGCATGGAGTTTGGGTCATGCAGGCTGCCCAAACTTTTTCCTTCGGCCCGATTGATCCTGTTTTTGAACCTGTTATTAGATCCGATGAGAACGGAGTTCCCTCTTCCTTTGTAGTTTCCGATCTTATTGACGCAGGCCGAGATATTATTAGCATCTCTCGCGCTAACGCGTTCGCTTCTGAAGGCTTAATTCCTCTAGAGGATCTTGTATCACAAAATGTCGCTGCCGTTGCGGCAGCAGGAAATGCTGGCGTTTTCCCCTTTGGTCAACCCGACATCGTAAGATATGGCGCGAGCGGGCTCGCTTTGATCGTCACCGGCCTCGACCGCACTGGCCGCACACGGGCTTTACGGGCAACCGCCTGCGGGATCGGCAGGAGATATTGTGTTGCGGCGCCCTTCTTTTTTGATTTCGTAGACAGCAATGGCCAAATCACGCAACTGTTTGGCACTTCCCTCTCAACCCCGATGGTCTCCGCTTCGCTGGCCAGCGCCCGCGCGCTCTGGCCGGCCATGACCAGCCGCCAGACGATTGAACTGGCTTTCTTCTGCGCCCGCCCGGTCAATGCCGACGGCTCCCTGGCCCCTTGGGGCACCATCCTGACGGAAGAAGAGGCTGATCCAGACCTCGGGCAGGGTGTCTTTTCGGTTGAATGTCTGTTTAACGAGCGCGGCGCTTTAAGGAATCCGATCACGGATGAAGTCATCGCGGGCGGGCTGTCATTGCGCGGCACGGCCTCATCTTTTCGCCTGACCGACCAGTTTGGCCGCACTTCCCTTTTGTCCGAGAGCAGCGGCGCGGCTTTTGTGCCGATTGTGCCGGATCACATTTCAGGCTTCTTTGCCACACCGGACGGCGTGATGGGCTTCATCTGGAGCGAGCATATCGCGCTAGCATTGTCTCAAGAGGCGAATGGTTTCTTTGGCTCTTACGGCACCGGTGATTTCACTTTCGGCGACACTTACGCGATCATCGCGCGGCTGGGCCATCAATGGTCTTTAGGCGGTTTTTTGAGCAAGCAGGCTGATGTCGGGTTTCATGTTCAGTCTGTCTTTGGCCAGATGACGCGCGCTTCAGGCTCTCTCGTGCGCAAGGCGGCAGGCCACACTCACCAGATCACTGCGAAAATGAACTACAGATTAGGCAAGATGAAAGCGTCTTTCTCGCTCACGCGGGCTTTCGGCGTGAGGGGCGAGGTTGATATTGCCGGGCCTGACAATCTATCGCTCAATCTATCGCTCAAGCCAAAACCCGAGACCATCGCCAGCTTTAAGCTCACATCTAGCTTTTAAAATTTATATATCTAAATTAACGACTTCCAGCGCGTTTTTCTGGATGAACTCGCGGCGCGGCGCGACCACATCGCCCATCAGATTTTCAAAAAGCTGGTTGGCTTCTTCGGCTTCGTGAATCTCCACGCACAAGAGCGAGCGCGCATCGCGATCAAGCGTTGTTTCCCATAATTGTTCGGCGTTCATTTCGCCCAATCCTTTATAGCGCTGCAGGGTTAGGCCTTCGCGGCTGGCTTGGATCAGATTGCGGTAAAGCTCGCTGGGCGAGCGCACGACCCACATCTTGGACGCGACCGCGACCGCGGACGACGACGACGACAAATCGGGATGATTATCTTCTTCGCCCTCTTGTTTTCCCTCTTGCGTTTTATTTTTCTTTTTGCCTTTTGCGGGAGGCGCGCGCCGCAATGTGGCGGGCGCTTGGTAAATTTTTGTTTCGGCCTTGCCGACAGCGAGCACGAGCGCTTTGATCGTCGCGGTCGCGAGGTCTTGCGGCGTGATAAAAACTTCCTCTTCCGCGCCGCCGGTCATGCGCTTCAGATGGATATTCTTGCCGCCATTGGAAGCGATTTTAACTTTCCAATTGGTTTCATCCATGCCCTTAAAGGCGGCGAGCTGTGCGGTGAGTTTTTTGATGTTGGCAGGACTGGGCATTTTCAACACGCCTGCGATCGCGGCTTGTTCAGCGATATAAGGCGGAAGCGCGGGTGGCAAATTATCAAGAATATGAGCGATCTCGCGCCCCTGCCGCGCAAGCAAAGCGAGGTCTTTGCCTGCGCGCTCTTGGCCTTTGGCGAGCGTCAGCACCGCATTGTCAAGGCCGGAGGTCAAAAGATAATCCTGCAATGCGGCTTCATCTTTGAGGTAAAGCTCGGACGCACCTCTTTTGGCCTTATAAAGCGGCGGCTGCGCGATATAGAGATAGCCCGACCCGATCACCTCAGGCATATTGCGATAGAAAAATGTCAGCAGCAAAGTGCGGATATGCGCGCCGTCAACATCAGCGTCGGTCATGATGATGATTTTGTGATAGCGCAATTTATCAAGCCGACATTCATCTCTGATGCCCGTGCCCAGCGCGGTGATCAAAGTCCCGATCTGTTCAGAGGCGATCATTTTATCAAGCCGCGCGCGCTCAACATTGAGGATCTTCCCCCTGAGCGGCAAGACCGCCTGATAGCGCCGATGGCGCGCCTGCTTGGCCGATCCGCCCGCCGATTCACCCTCAACAATGAAAAGCTCGGCGCGCGCGGGGTCGCGCTCTTGGCAGTCGGCCAGCTTGCCGGGCAGGTTGGCGACATCAAGAGCATTTTTGCGCCGCGCGAGTTCGCGCGCTTTGCGCGCGGCGTCGCGCGCACGCGCGGCGTCGAGGATTTTCGCCGCGACTAATTTTGCCGCCTTCGGGGTTTCTTCAAGCCATGAGATCAGGCCTTCAGTGGCGATGGCCTCAACGATCGGACGCACTTCGGAAGAAACCAATTTATCTTTTGTCTGGCTTGAAAATTTTGGATCGGGCACTTTAATTGACAATACGCACGTCAAACCTTCGCGTATGTCTTCGCCTTGCAGCGAAATTTTTTCGCGTCCGGCTTTGGTGTTTTGAGCTGCATAGGAAGAGATCGTGCGGGTCAAAGCGGCGCGCAAACCGGCGAGATGGGTTCCGCCATCGCTTTGCGGGATCGTGTTGGTGAAGGAGAGGACATTTTCATGATAGCCCTCATTCCAGCTCAGCGCAGCCTCAACCGCAACGTGATTTTTTTCGCCTGAAAAAAAGATCGGCTCGGCAAAAAGCGATTTGCGCGCGCGATCGAGATATTTAACAAAAGCAGCGATGCCGCCCTGATAAAATAATTCTACGACTTTATTGTCTTTGCCGTTGCTTTTTCTTTGATCGGTCAAAATGATTTTGAGGCCTGAATTCAAAAAAGCTAATTCCCGCAAGCGGCGCTCAAGCGTAGCGCGGTCAAAGACCATCATTGAGAACACTTCCTCCGATGGCATAAATGTAATCTCTGTTCCATGTGCCTGTGGCTGGTCGCTAGCTGTTTTCTTGGTGCACACAGTCAAAGGGGTTTCGGTTTTGCCATCTTTGAAGCGCAAGAGATATTCTTTATCGTCGCGCCAAATGCGCACTTCCAGCCATGACGACAAAGCATTGACAACCGAAACGCCAACGCCATGCAAGCCGCCGGAAATTTTATAGGATTTTTCGTCGAATTTTCCACCGGCGTGCAGATGGGTCATGATGACTTCCGCCGCGGATACGCCCTCGCCTTTATGAATGTCAATCGGAATGCCGCGGCCATTATCGCGCACGGTGACGGAACCATCTTCATTGAGTGCGATGTCAATTTGATCACAAAAGCCAGCGAGCGCTTCATCAATGGCGTTATCAACGACCTCATAGACCATGTGGTGGAGGCCGGAGCCGTCATCGGTATCGCCGATATACATGCCCGGGCGGCGGCGGACAGCGGTCAGCCCTTTGAGCACTTTGATCGATTCCGCGCCATAATTGGATGCGGCCTGCGCTTTATGCGCTTTTTTTGTTAAAACCGGCGGGGCGAGTTTTTTTGACGGATTTTTTTTGGGTGCAATTTTGCGCTTAGCGATTTTTGCCGCCACTTTTTTTGCCGTTTTTTTCGCTGCTATTTTTTTTGCCGCTACTGGCATTCAATTTAATCCTTTCATCCTGGATGCGCTGAGCCCGGCGCGATCGTGAAAAAGTGCGCGTCCATGGCCAGCGGTGCAAATATAGCACGATCCGTGCCGGTCATCCATATCTGTGCGGGAAAATTTGCGAGGGCAGCAAAAAGTCCAAAGCGACGTGTTTCGTCAAGATGCGCGGCGATCTCGTCAAGCAGGATGATGGCGCGCGCTGTGCTGTGCTGAACGGCAAGCTGCGCCGAAGCCAGCACAAGAGAAACCAGCAAAGCCTTGATCTCACCTGACGAACAATGCAGCGCGCTCAAGCCCGACGGCAGATGCGTCAAATCCATATCCGCACAATGCGGCCCAAATGTTGCGCGGCGCGCGGCGGCGTCAAAGGCGCGCCGCTGCGCGAGGGCAGCGGCATAAAAAGACGTGTCTTGCGCTTGCGCCCCCTGAACTTTAAATTGCTCTTCAAAATCGCCGATCATTGCCAATTTTGCGGCGGGGAACATTTCGGGCTTGAGCTGCTCCATATGGGTGTTGAGCTGTTCAATCGTCTGGTGGCGCGCATGGGCGATCGCTGTGCCATGCGCATCCATTTGCGTTTCAAGCGCGGCCAGCCATTGATCAGCGCGGCGCGGCGCGGCCATAGATTGCGCCAAAACAGATTGGCGCGCTTTGCGCGCGCGCTCAAAAAAAATCAGATGGTCGGCGTGATCGGGGAAAAAGCTCATCGTGATCCGATCAATAAATCGCCGCCGTGCGCTGCGCTGCGACCCTTCGCCAAATAAGCGCGTCATAGCGGGGGTGAGCCAGAACAATCTGACATGACGCGCAAGATGAGCTGCGGAGATATGGCGGCCATTCATGCGCAGATGGCGCGGCGCGAGGCGCGGGTCTTTGCTATAGCGGTCGTCCGCTTTGCGCACGCAGCCCGTGCCGATATGATATTCCGCTTCATGGCAAAACATTTTGACGGCAACGTGCCATCCAGATTTTTGGCTTGATGTCTGGTCGCCGTCATGAACGAGTTTTTCGTTGCGCGCCAGCCGCAAGCCGCGCCCAGGTCCGAACAAAGACAAAGCCTCCAACAACGAAGTCTTGCCCGCGCCATTGGGACCGGTCAGAACAACCGGTGCGCAAGACGGCAGAGATAGATCAAATTTTTGATGAATGCGAAATCCTGTCAGCTTCAATTGAGAAAACCAGATAGGCTGGCCGACGGAATCAGCATGTAAATTGCGCGCAGGCGACAGCATAAAGCGATCAGACACGCATGGGCATCAACACATAAAGCGTATTGCCGGAATTTTCATTTTGAGATTCTTGCGGCGCGGCGTCGCGCAAAATTGCGGCGACATCGGGTGATGCCATTTCAACGCGCACTTTTTCGCCGATGCGCTCGGTAATATCAAGCAGAAAATCGGGGTTAAATCCAATTTCAATCGCCTCAGATTCATAATCTATATCAATATCTTCATGCGCCGAGCCGCGCCCCGAACAAACGCCGGACAAAGAAAGTTTCTTCTTATCAAGCGCAAGCTTGATCAATGGCGTGCTCATCGGCGGTGAATCGACAAAAACCGCATTGACACGGCGCAGAGCAAAAGTGAAATCTTTATTGGCGATAGTTAAAACTTTCTCATTCTGCTCAGGAATGATGCGCGCATAATCAGGGAAAGAACCATCTATGATTTTTGATGTCAGCGTCATGCCTTCACATGAATAGCAGATCATCGTCTTTGAAAGATTGATGGTGACCGGCTCTTCGCTATTTTCAATGAAGCGATGAAGTTCGGCCACGGTTTTGCGCGGCACGATCACGCCGGGCAAAGCGTCGGCGCCTTCGGGCAATTTGACATCACACAGAGCGAGTCGGTAGCCATCGGTGGCGACGGCGCGCAGCACATCTTTGGGTTTTTTAGGCTGGTGAAAATAAATGCCATTGAGGTAATAGCGCCCCTCATCGGTGGAAATGGCGAAGCGGGTTTTTTCAATCAAATTCCGCAGAGCGGCGGCGGGCAAGGCAAATTCGTGAGGAAACGCGCCAGCGGCAAGATCAGGAAATTCGTCGGCGGGCAAAGTGTGCAGCGCGAAGCGCGATTTGCCCGCTTTGAGGGTGAGCTGGCCATCTTCACCGAGCGCGAGGTCTACCTGCGCGCCTTCGGGCAAAGCGCGGGTGATGCCAAAGAGCAGCTGCACCGGCACGGTGATGCGTCCGGCTTCGGTGACGATGGCGGGCAGGCTATTTTTGACCTGCATTTCAAGGTCGGTCGTGGTCAAGGTGCATATATTGTCAGCGGCCTCGATCATTACGTGGCTCAAAATTTGCACCGAAGTGCGTGTTTGTCCGGCGACGATGGCCTGAACCGTGCCCAGAGCTTTGATGAGCGCGCTATGTTCAATGGTGATTTTCATTTTTACCTTTATATCTAATCTGGCGCTTTTGGTGATTCGCTATTTTGTGAGTCTGCCATGAATGGCTGAAAAGGGTATATCAAAAATGAGACAGAGGCGGCTCCTGCTGATCCTGCCTATCTTCGGCTGCGTCTTTGGCTGAGACGCTCTGGCATTGGCGGCGCAAGGCGGCGACGTCGCTTTCAATGCGGCGATCGCTGGCGATCAGAGCTTCAATCCGGCGCAGCGCATGAAGGACGGTGGTATGGTCGCGTCCGCCGAAGCGGCGGCCAATATCGGGTAATGAGCGTGGCGTGAGCTGCTTGGCGAGGAACATCGCGATCTGGCGCGGACGCGCAATGGCGCGCTGGCGCCGCGCCGACAGAAGATCGGTGAGCGAGATATCAAAATATTTGGCGGTTTTGCGCTGAATGTCGCTGATCGTGATTCTTTTTTGCTCGGCCTGCAGCAGATCGCGCAGGATGAGGCGCGCCTGATCGATGTCAACGGGCTTTGAAGCGTAATGCGCATGAGCGATGATCCGATTGAGGGCGCCTTCAAGCTCGCGAATGTTGCAAGTGATGTGCTGCGCGAGAAAGCTGGGCAGCAGCGGCGAGATGTTTATCTTGGGTGAAAGGCGGCGCAATTTGGCGCGCAGGAAATCAAGCCGGAGCGCATTATCGGCGGAATGAATCTCAACGACGAGACCGCCGCCAAGTCTTGAGCGAATGCGCGCATCCAATTTATCCAGTGCGGCGGGCGGCGCCGTCGCCGCCAAAATGAGCTGGCCGCGATTGTCATGGATCGTATTGAGTATATGAAAGAATTCGTTTTGCGTTGCGCGGCCTGACAAAAATTGCAGATCGTCCATAATGAGCACATCAATATCGCCAAAAATATGTTTGAACGCCATCATATCATCGCGGCGCAAAGAGCGGATAAAGTGATATCGGAATCGCTCGGCGGACAGATTCATCACGCGGCGCGGCGCGCGATCATTGTTTCCGGTGTTTTTTCCGGCAGTGCGGCGCAAAAAATTGGCGATCGCATGAAGCAAATGCGTTTTGCCCTGCCCAATATCACCATGAATGAATAAAGGCCCGTGATGCAAAAGCCCATCCGAAAGGCTGCCCGCGCAGCTCTCGGCGGTGGCGCGCGCGCTATGATAAGCGAGTTTGTTCACATCGCCGATGATAAAATTTTCAAATTCCAATCGGGGATCAAGCGGCGTTTCCACCGGCGCGGGCGCATTCGCGATGGCTGTCGGCGGCTTCATCGCCGACGCAGATCCCGCCGCAGATTTTTGCGCTAGATCAGCGCGTGGAACAATATCCACGCGAAGAATTGAGGGGATTTTTTGCTGCCAATGCTGACGCAATCTATTGCCGTAATGATCACTGATCCAATTGGCAAGAAATTTCGTTGCGGCATAAAGAATGACGCGATCATGATCAATGCGGCCAAAAGCGAGCGGTGCCAGCCAGCGCTCAAACTTTGCGGCACCAAGGGTCTCGCGCAAAGCAGACGAGATCGCAGACCATTCTTCAAAACCTCTTTCTTCTCTTTTTCCTTCCCCTTTTTCTTTATGCCCTTCTTCAGGACTTTTTCTGATATTGTCTTGATATTCATCAGAAATTTCTGATTTATTTCTTGTCATCTAACTCCTGCCCCCTTTTGATCTGCAATTAAAATTTTCTGTTTAATTTTATGCCTGCCTGCCGTGTTTGCCTGCCATGTTTGCCTGCTGTGTTTACTTGCTATGTTTGTCTCCAAGGCAACCCTGAGGCCTTCCAGCCGGTTTTTTGCCCGCGATGACCATGTTTATCTACGCCGCCCTCAAATCCGTCAGCGACATTAAAACAGGCGGAAAAGCCTTGCTGCGCCATCACCTCGGCGGCGGCGCGCGAACGCTGGCCGGAGCGGCATAAAAAAAACAAAGGCTGCGCCGACTCACCGCTGAGCAAAGCCGTCAAAGATGAAGCAAAATTCGGATCCGGCTGCGGCGCGCCCAAATGCCGCCACTGCACAAAAAGAGGCTGTTGAAAATCTTCGTGCTGCAAAGGCGTCAGATCGGGCACACCGACATAGGTCCATTCGGCCTGTGTGCGCACATCAATTAAGACGCTTTTTTTCTCCTGTTGAAGCCTCTCCCAGCATTGCCGCGCCGAAACATCTATGACCGCGCCATCCCTATGATTCATAACGACACCCCCTTCATTTTCTTGATGACATTGCCCACAGATTTCATTTCGGCCCCCTCTCCCACGCGCGGCCTTATCAAAGGACACCGCCTCAAAACCAAACAAAGATAAGTTTATTAGATTAGTTTATTATTGTTTTTGAGAACTCGGAAAATTAGCCGTGAAAATTAGCCACTTCCCAAATTCAAATTCAAGTTATCCGAGTGCTGCGCCAAACGCAATAGAATAAACGCTCTTGACATAAGATTAAAATCATTTTGCAAACAAAAGACAAAATTTGATTCTAAAGGCATTTTTCTTTTCTAAATTAAAGAATTTGCACTCGGAGTTTTGATTTGAAAAAAGCCGGTCTTGCGTTTTGCAAAAAATTGTCGGCGTGATTTGACGCGATTTAAAATGAGTTTAATTTTCAGAATCGCTGCTAGCGCCGAGCTGGCGGATGCGTCGGGTCAAGCGGGATATTTTGCGCGCGGCGGCATTTTTATGAAAGATGCCGAAATGAGCGCCGCGCATAATTTCGGGCTGCGCTTGTTTGAGCGCGAGCTGGGCGGCATCGGGCTGCTCTTCGTCTATGGCTTCTTCAACTTTGCGCACGAAGGAGCGGATGCGCGAGCGGCGATTTTGATTAATCTCCGTGCGGCGATTGATTTTGCGGATCATTTTTTTCGCTGACGATGTATTGGCCATAATTCTTCAATTCTTCTAGATTCTTCGAGATTTTTGGGTCTTATTGCTAACGAGACGTCTATATAGACCTTTTGCCGCGCCTCTGGCAAGAGGGGCAAAAAAAGGTGGCGCGCGCGGCCTGGGTGATGCGCTTGATGGTCTGTCCGCAAGCGGGGCATGGGGAATCGGCGCGCGCATAGACATGGAATTGATGCTGAAACCCGCCGGGCTGGCCTTTGGCATTGAGATAATCGCGCAAAGTGGCGCCGCCAGCTTTGATGGCGCGCTTGAGCTGGCTTTGGATCGCTTTGTGAAGGCGGCGGCATTCGGCCAATGTGAGCGTGTTGGCGCGCCGGTCGGGTGCCAAGCGGGCGGCATGAAGCGCTTCGCAAACATAGATATTGCCCAAACCGGCGACGATTTTCTGATTCAAAAGCGCGGCCTTGATCGTGCTGTTGGTCGCAAGCCGTGTGGTGAGGATTTTGGGCGTGAAAGCTGAAGATAGAGGCTCAGGGCCTAAAATCGCCAAACGCGGATGATGCGCACAGGCGGCGGAAGGGAAAAGATCCATAAATCCAAAACGCCGCGGATCGTGAAAAGTGAGCTGATTTTGACCGAGCTGAAAAATCACATGATCGTGGCGCAAAGGCGGTTTTTGACGCGTCATGACCAGCCGTCCGGACATGCCAAGATGAATGAGCAGAACATTTTTTTCAGCATCATGTTGAGTGCTGATTTCAACCAGCAAATATTTGCCCCGCCGCGACAGGCAAAAAACTCGGCCTCCCGTGAGTTTTTGCGCGAAGCCGCGCGGCAGCGGAAAGCGCAGATCACGCCGCCGCGTGATGACGCGATCAATGCGCCGTCCTTCAATTAAAGGCGTCAGCGTGCGGCGCAGGCTTTCAATTTCGGGCAATTCAGGCAATTTTTTCTTATCTTTTTTTCTTGGGTTAGAGTCTCATGCTATCTTGTTTCATCATGGCAGCCAAACCGAGCATGACCGTCAATCAAGTGTTCACGCGCGCGGCGCGGCACTATGACATGATGAACGACCTGATGTCAGGCGGGCTGCACCGCTTATGGAAAAATGCCCTTGTGGATATGATTCCACGCGCATCTTCAAGAGTCTGGCTTGCCGACCTCGCTTCAGGCACGGGAGATATTGCGTGGCGCGCGCTGGCGCGAGATCAAAATCTTCATGTTGGCTTATGCGATCCCAATGCGCATATGATCGCGGGCGCACAAAAGCGGCGCGCACAGCAGGCTCTGGCGATAAAGCGGCGCGCGGTGATCCTGCGGACATCTGCCGAAGCCCTGCCCTTTGCTGATATGTCGGTGCAAGGATGCACGATGGCTTTTGGCATCAGAAATATCAAAGACCGGCGGCGCGCTTTGCGGGAAGCGCTGCGCATATTGACTCCCGGCGGGCGTTTTCTGTGCCTTGAGTTCGGCCATTGCGCGCTTCCGCTTTTGCGCGGCGCTTACGATTTTCACTCCCGCGAAATCATTCCGCGCTTGGCGCAATCTATTACCGGCGATCGCGCGCCTTACGATTATCTCACCGAAAGCATTCGTCTATTCCCGCCGCAAGAAGAATTCGCCGCTCTGATCAGCGAGGTCGGCTTCGCAAAGACTCAGTTCATCAATTTAACCGGCGGCATTGCGGTCATCTATTCGGGCTGGCGGGTTTAACATGCGCGCTTTATCTCATATATGGCGCTTAACGCGGGCGGCGAAAGTTTTGGCTTTGGTGGCCGCCGCTCTGCCGCCCGATCTGCGCCGCGCATTTCCTTTTTGGCTGCGCGCGCTTTTTTTTGTGCGCCGCCCTAAAAAAAGAGAAAAGGGGACAAAAAAGTCATCTTCAGCGCCTTTGTCAGACGCGCTGATGCGCCTCGGGCCTACTTATATCAAGCTGGGGCAGTTTCTTGCGGTGCGGCCTGATATTGTCGGTGTAGAATTGGCGCAGGATTTAGCCCATCTTCACGATAAAGTGCCGCCTTTTTCTCAAAAAGAGGCTGAGGCTGAAATTGAAAATAATTTTGGCAAGAACATCAATGCGCTATTTTCTGAATTTGGCCAAAGCATCGCCGCAGCGTCCATCGCACAAGTGCATCAAGCGCGCGATCTGTCTGGCCGACATGTAGCGGTTAAAGTCTTGCGCCCGGGCATCAAGAAAAAGTTTTTAAAAGATTTGGAAAGTTTTTTTTGGCTCGCTGAAAAAGTAGAAAAACATCATGCAGGCGCAGATCGCTTGAGGCCAACAGCGGTTCTTGAAAGCTTGCAGACGACCACTTTGTACGAAATGAATTTGCGCATGGAGGCGGCGGCCATTTCTGAAATGATTGAAAATTCTGCAGATATGGCGGATCTTTACATTCCCCGCCCTGACTGGCAGAGAATTTCGGAGCAAGTTTTGACAACCGAATGGGTAGAAGGCATAGCGATCAATGACGTCGCTGCGCTGCAAAAAGCCGGACATAATTTGCCTCAGCTTGCCAAACGGCTTTTGACGATTTTTTTAACCCAAGCATTGGAGCATGGCTTTTTTCACGCTGATTTTCATCCCGGCAATTTATTCGTGCGCGATGATGGCCGCATCGCGATGGTGGATTTTGGCATTGTCGGGCGGCTTGAGAAAAAAGACCGTCAAGCTATGGCGTGGATTTTGCAAGGGCTAACGAATGGCGATTATCTCGCGGCGGCGCGCGAACATATTTACGCCGGCTATGTGCCGAAAAACACTGACGCCGCAACTTTTGCGCAAGCGCTGCGCGCCATTGGCGAGCCAATTTTGGACAAAACGGCGCAGGATATTTCCATGGGCGAATTATTGTGGCAATTATTTGCAACGGCAGAAAATTTTCAAATGCGCACCCAGCCGCAATTATTGCTGCTGCAAAAAACAATGGTCAGCGCTGAAGGGCTTGCGCGCCGCCTTGATCCTGAGCTTAACATTTGGGACATTGCGGCATCGGCGCTGGGGACTTGGCAAAAGCACGAATTTGCGCCGCCGCGCATGGCGGAACAAGCAGCGCAAACGGCGCAGCGTCTATGGCGCATTGTGCCGCAATGGCTTGACGAGGCCGAACGCACGATCGGCGCATCACAAGATCCGGCGCTTGTGCCGCCGCCGCGTCAAGCGCGCGCGGGCTGGACGGCGCTGGTGGTCGGCCTGCTGGCCGGAGGGATGATCGGTGCGCTGTTATTTAAGCTGTTTTTAAACTTATAGAGATAATTTCAATTTTTATTTAAACCCCCTATTTTTTGTGTAAAATTGGCGTAAGAGATAAAATAGAGATAAAATTATGGCAGATGACAAAAAAGTTTTGACGGGGCGCATCGTTTTCATCGTGGGCGGCGGGATCGCCGCCTATAAGAGTCTGGATGTGGTGCGCCATTTGACGCGCGCAGGCTTTGAGGTGCAATGCGTGATGACGCCGGGTGCTGAAAAATTCGTCGCGCCTTTATCTTTTGCATCTTTGTCGGGCCATCGTGTGCGCACGGGTTTATTTGACGACGAGGATGAAGCTGAAATGGATCATATTTCATTATCGCGCGGCGCAGATCTTGTTTTGGTTGCGCCCGCGACAGCACATTTGCTTGCGCGCATGGCACAGGGGCTGGCCGATGATCTGGCTACGACTCTGCTTTTGGCGACTGACACAAAAATCATGGTCGCGCCAGCGATGAATTGGCGCATGTGGACTCACGAAGCGACCAAAAGAAACATAACGCAATTAAAAAAAGATGGCATTCATGTTCTTGAGCCGGAGGTTGGCGAGATGGCGTGCGGCGAATATGGCCCCGGGCGGCTTCGGGTGCCTGACGTGATTGCCCAAAAGGCCATCGCGCTGATTGAACAGCGCGGCGGCGGCGAAGCGCCAAATATATCGCTTAAAGGCAAAACGGCGCTGATCACATCCGGCCCAACGCGCGAACTGATCGATCCCGTGCGCTATATTGCCAATCATTCATCGGGCAAACAAGGTCATGCAATTGCCGAAGCTTTGCGTGATTGCGGCGCGCGTGTTATTTTGATCAGCGGCAAAGTCAATCTTCCCGCGCCGCAAAACGTCATCACGCATGAGGTGGAAAGCGCACGCGACATGATGGCAGCTTGTGATGAAGCACTTCGCTCTGAAAACAAAATTGATATTGCCATTTGCACCGCCGCCGTTTGTGATTGGCGCATTGATCATCAAGCGCAAAAGATAAAAAAGCAAAATGGCGAAACACCGAAATTCTCATGGGTTCAAAATCCGGACATTTTATCGTCCATCGCGCATCATCAAAGCCGCCCTGATCTGGTCATTGGCTTTGCCGCTGAAACTGAAAACCTGATCAGCTCGGCACAGCAAAAACGGAAAGCAAAAAAATGTGATTGGATCGTCGCCAATGATATTTCTCAAGATGTTTTCGGCAGTGAAACCAATCAAGTGATTTTCATCAGCGACACGGATGAAGAGACGTGGCCGCTTATGAGCAAAAAAGACGTGGCGCAAAAATTGACGGGGCGCGTGGCGGCTTATTTTGCGCGCGCGCGCAAAAAAGTAAAATAATGATGCGCACTGCGAATAATATGATCAAGCTTGCGGTGCGGCGTCTGCCGCATGGCGCGGGTTTGCCTTTGCCCGCTTATGCCAGCGCGCAGGCGGCGGGGATGGATTTATCGGCGGCGATTGCGTCGGATATAGAATTGGCAGCGGGAGAGAGATGTTTGGTGCCGACAGGCTTTGCGATCGCGGTGCCGGAGGGCTATGAGGCGCAGATCAGGCCGCGTTCCGGCCTGTCAACAAAATACGGGATCACGCTCGCCAACGCGCCCGGCACGATTGACTCCGATTATCGCGGCGAAGTGATGATCGCGCTCGTGAATTTAGGGCAGAACTCATTCACCTTAATGCGCGGCACGCGGATCGCGCAGATGGTCATCGCGCCGGTGATGCGCTGCACGTTCACCGAAGTGGATGAGCTGCCGCAGAGCGAAAGAGGCGCAGGCGGCTTTGGCTCAACGGGAATTGAAGCGAGATGATTTATCTTTCCAAAAAAGCATTATGCGCATTAGAGGCGATTTTGGATATTGCGCTTCATGCGCGGCCTGATCCGGTATCCATGTCGGATCTAACGGTGCGGCAGGGTGTGGCGAAGCGCTATTTGGAACGCGTGATGCAAAATCTGGTCAAAGCAGGCATTTTAACCGGCCATCGCGGCCCGCGCGGCGGCTATAGGCTGGCGCGTGAGCGCCGCCGCATCACTTTGGGGCAGATTTTGCGCCATCTGGATCAAGCCGATGAAAGCGGCAATGAAAAAGACGGACAAAAAAAACAGGAGCCGATCACCTCATCATCTTTGGGGCAGCAGATCATTCAACCTTTATGCGCGCGGCTCACTCGTGAAATGATGGAGCGGCTGGATAAAATCACACTAGAAGATTTAAAATCGCAGGCGGAAAAAAATGATCTGGCATCGCCGCGCGCAAAGAATTTTAACGAAGCTGATTTTCATATTTAAGGAGAAAGCAGATGGATTCGGAAAAAATTGGGCGGGGAAAAATTTATGAATCAATCATAGATACGATCGGCAACACGCCTTTGGTGCGGCTTTCGCGTCTGCTGGACGGCCTGAATGTTGGCGCGGACATTGTTGCCAAGCTTGAATTTTTCAACCCGCTTGCGAGCGTCAAAGACCGCATCGGCGCAGCGATGATCGCAGCACTTGAAGAAAGCGGCTTGATCAAAGACAATACGATCATCGTGGAGCCGACTTCGGGCAATACTGGCATTTCTTTGGCTTTTGTGTGCGCGGCGAAGGGGATCAGGCTGATTTTATGCATGCCAGAAAGCATGTCGGTTGAGCGGCGCAAGATGCTGGCTCTGCTGGGCGCCGAGCTGGAACTGACGCCCGCCGCGCTGGGCATGAAAGGCGCGGTGGCGCATGCGGAGAAATTGCTCAAAGACTTGCCTCATGCGGTGATGCCGCAGCAATTTTCCAATCCGGCGAATCCGCAAATTCATGCGCGCACGACGGCGGAAGAAATATGGAACGATACGGACGGCAAAGTGGATGTGATCATCTCTGGCGTCGGCACGGGCGGGACGTTCACCGGCTGCGGGCGCGTATTAAAAAAACGCAAGCCGACGCTAAAAATGATCGCGGTAGAGCCTGAAGACAGCCCGGTTTTGTCGGGCGGCGCGGGCGGCGCGCATAAAATTCAAGGGATTGGCGCGGGCTTTGTGCCGGATAACATGGATGTGAGCCTCATTGATGAAATCATTCCGATCGGCAATGAAACGGCCTTTCAGATGTCGCGGCGCGCGGCGCGGGTTGAAGCGATTACGGGCGGCATTTCGTCGGGCGCGGCTTTGGCGGCGGCCATTGAGGTGGGACAGCGCCAAGACATGAACGGCAAAATGATCGTCGTGATCATCCCGTCTTTTGCCGAGCGTTATCTATCAACGCCGTTGTTTGACAATCTTAATGACAAAGTCAGACAGGCAGGCTAGCGGGGTGCGACTCAGCGATGGTGAGCTTACGCGCTACCAGCGCCATATTTTTCTCAAAGAGATTGGCGGCGCGGGTCAGTTGCGCTTGAAACAAGCGCGCGTATTGATGATTGGCGCGGGCGGTTTGGGCGCGCCCTGTTTGTTTTATCTAGCCGCCGCCGGCATTGGCAGATTAGGCATCATTGATGATGATGTCATCACGCTTGACAATTTGCAGCGGCAAATTCTTTACCGAACGGAAGATGTAGGCCGCCCAAAAGTCGAGCGCGCGCGCGATTATTTATTGCGGCTCAATCCGGAAATTGACATCATCGCGCACAAAGCGCGCTTGACGGCAGACAATGCGCTCTCACTCATCTCCGCCTATGACATCATCGCCGACGGCTCGGACAATTTCGCCACGCGTCTTTTGGTCAATGATGCCTGCTATTTTGCCAAAAAGCCTCTCGTGTCAGCAGCCGTCAACCAGTTTGACGGACAATTATCTACCTTTCGCGCTTTTGAACGCGATGAAACTGGCGCGCCGCGTCCGAGCTGGCGCTGCTTTATGCCCCCCACACAAATAGAAGCACAGCCCGCTTGTGATGCGGGCATTCTCGGCGCTTTGTGCGGTGTTCTCGGCGCGATGCAGGCGCTGGAGATCATCAAACAGGCAGTCCAAATAGGCGAGACTCTCGTCGGGCGCATGTTATTTTATGATAGTCTGTATTGGCGCAGCCGTCTTGTTCATCTGCGCTGGGATCCGAACAATCCGTTGAATGGGCGTCATCCAACCATTCATGATTTATCCTCTCATCAAGCGCCAACAATAGCGCAAGATTCCCCGCAATTATCAAAACAAGCTAATTTTTCGCAGACTTAAGCCTAATCATCACATCAACACTGGCAATTTGCATGCCTTTTGGGGGTGCGGGCAGAGAGGCGAGCTTCACTTTATGCTCGGACACATCAATGAGTCGGCCTTCGGCCTCATCATAAAAGTGGTGATGGTTTGAAACGTTGGTGTCAAAATAAACGGCACCGCCATCGAGCGCGACGCGGCGCAACAGGCCGATTGACGCCCATTGATTGAGCGTATTGTAGACAGTCGCCATAGACAGACGCAGGCCAGCGTGATGCGCCGCATGGTAGAGATGTTCGGCGGAAACATGGCGATTTTTGCCGGTCCAAAGCAGCCGCGACAATCCGGCTCTTTGGCGTGTCATGCGCAATCCGTGGCGACGGCATGCTTCTTCTATATGGTTTGGCGCGTCCTTTTGCGTATTTTTCGCGCTTTGACTTGGATTTATGACCATAAAAACATCCCTGAATTTACTTCTTTGAATTCGGTAAATTATAAACATGCTGAGAAAATCGTGCAACAAATTTTCACTCATGCTAAAATTCCCGCTAAATCTTATCTGAGGGACGTTTTGTAAGGGGCATCATTGACTAATCAACTTAATTCATCCGCCTATGCACATATGGCCTCTTTCAGCTATGAGGACCTTTTGCGCTGCGGGCGCGGCGAGCTGTTTGGCGCCGACGGGCCGCGCCTGCCGCTGCCGCCCATGTTGATGTTTGACCGCATCACCAAAATCAGCCTTGACGGCGGCAAATATGGCCGCGGCATTATTGAAGCTGAACTGACGCTCAATCCGGATTTATGGTTTTTTGCCTGTCACTTTGAAGATGATCCCGTGATGCCCGGCTGTTTGGGTCTTGATGCTTTATGGCAATTGGTCGGATTTTTTCTTGGCTGGACGGGTGCGAAAGGATCTGGCCGTGCATTGGGTGTCGGCAAAGTTCGCTTTGCCGGACAGATTTTGCCGGATATTCAAAAAGTGGTTTACAAAATTGATTTCAAGCGCGTTCTTACGTCGCGGCTTGTGATGGGCGCTGCTGATGGCCGCGTTCTTGCTGATGGCGAAGTGATCTACCGCGCGGAAGATTTGCGCGTCGGTCTGTTTGATGTCAAAAACGAAAAAGACATGAAAGACAAAGACATGAAAGACAAAGACATGAAAGATAAAGATATGAAAGATAAAGATATGAAAGACATGGAGGTTCAATAATGCAGCGCGTTGTCATTACCGGCATGGGAATTGTGTCAAGCATCGGCAATGATGTTGCCGAGGTTGCGCAGAGCCTTTATGAAGGGCGCTCTGGCACGAGCAGCGCGACAGATCATAAAGAATTGGGCTTTCGCTGCCACGTTCATGCGCGCCCGCAGCTCTCGCCTGAAGAGGCGCTTGATCGCAAAACGCGGCGCTTTATGGGCGAAGGCACAGCTTGGGGCTATTTATCACTGCTGCAGGCTTTAGAGCAGGCGGGGCTTGAAAAAAGTGAAATCACATCTGATCGCACCGGCATCATTATGGGATCGGGAGGGCCGTCCACGCGCACGATTGTTGAAAACGCCATAACAACAAAAGAGCGCGGCCCGAAAAAAGTATCTCCGACGGCGGTGCCGAAAGCCATGTCCAGCACGACGGTGGCGGCGCCATCTGTTCTTTTGGGCATTCGCGGCGTGAATTATTCCATTTCGTCGGCCTGTGCGACGTCTGTGCATAGCGTCGGCCATGCTGCGCAATTAATAAAATGGGGCGAGCAAGATGTGATGCTGACCGGCGGCGGCGAAGATTTGGATTGGACTTTATCGGTTTTGTTTGACGCGATGTCGGCCATGTCATCGCGGTTTAACAATCGTCCGGACTGCGCCTCACGGCCTTATGACAAAAATCGCGACGGCTTTGTCATTGCGGGCGGCGGCGGCGCGCTGGTGCTTGAGAGTTTGGAACATGCGCAAGCGCGCGGTGCCAAGATCATCGCCGAGATTGTCGGCTTTGGCGCGACCTCTGATGGCCGCGACATGGTGCAGCCCGCGCCGGAAGGCATGACGCGCTGCATGCAGCAAGCGCTCAAAAATACCGGCGATCAAGTGGATTATATCAATCCCCACGCGACCTCAACGCCGATCGGCGATGAGAAAGAAATTGAAGCCATTCGTGAAGTATTTGGCGAAAACATGCCGCCGATCAGCGCGACCAAGGCGCTGACCGGCCATTCTTTGGGCGCGGCGGGCGTTCAAGAAGTGATTTATGCGCTGATTATGATGCAGGAAAATTTCATCTGCGCTTCAGCGCATATTGAAGATCTTGATCCGGTATTTGCTGATGTGCCGATTGTGCGCAAGCGCCGCGATGATGTTGAGCTTAACTGCGTTTTATCCAATTCATTTGGATTTGGCGGCACCAATGGAAGTTTAGCGCTCAAAAAATTTAACGGCTAGCGAAAAAATAATCTATTTGGACAGATTATCCTGATCAACGCCGCGCATGGTCAGGCGGATTTTGCCGCGATCATCAAAGCCGACACATTTGACGCGCACACGATCGCCTTCGCGCACGACATCCTGCACTTTGTTGACGCGCCCTTCACTCAGCTGAGAAATATGCACCAGCCCATCGCGCTTGCCAAAAAAGTTGACAAAAGCGCCGAAATCAAGCGTCTTGACGACCGTTCCCTCATAAAGCGCACCGGCTTCCGGCTCGGCGGCGATGGAATTAATCCATTCTTGGGCGCGGCGAATGGAATCGGCATTGCTGGAAGAAATTTTGATTGTGCCATCATCGCTAATGTCCACTTTCGCGCCGGTTGTTTCAACAATTTCGCGCACGACCTTGCCGCCGGAGCCGATCACTTCACGAATTTTGTCGGGCGCAATTTTGATGGTTTCAACCCGCGGCGCATATTCGCCGACTTCGTCGCGCGCTTCATTGAGCGCTTTGGCCATTTCGGTCAAAATATGCGCGCGCCCTGTATGGGCTTGCGCAAGCGCCTGTCTCATAATGTCTTCGGTGATGCCGGTAATTTTAATATCCATCTGCAGCGCCGTGACGCCTTTTTGCGTGCCTGCGACCTTAAAATCCATATCGCCGAGATGGTCTTCATCGCCAAGAATGTCGGATAAAACGACGAAGTTTTCGCCTTCCTTGATGAGTCCCATCGCAATGCCCGCGACTGGCGCGGATAGAGGCACACCGGCATCCATCATCGCCAAAGATGCGCCGCATACGGTCGCCATGGATGACGAGCCGTTGGACTCCATGATCTCCGAGACGATGCGCAAAGTATAGGGAAATTCTTCAGCCGAAGGCAGCACCGCGCGCAGCGCGCGCCATGCCAGCTTGCCATGGCCAATTTCGCGCCGTCCGGTAAAGCCGACCCGCCCCACTTCACCGACCGAATAAGGCGGAAAATTGTAATGCAGCATGAAGCGCTCGCGATACGTGCCTTCAAGCGCGTCAACGAATTGTTCGTCCTCGCCGGTGCCCAAAGTGGCGACGACAAGCGCCTGTGTTTCACCGCGTGTAAACAAAGCCGAGCCATGTGTGCGCGGCAAAATACCGACCGCCGCTTCAATCGGACGCACATCATCAACGGCGCGGCCATCAATGCGCTTTTTTGTCCCCGCGAGAACATCACCGCGAAGAATTTTGCTCTCAAGCTTTTTGACGATTCCCTGCACCATATCCCTTGAAATTACATCTTCTGAAACAGCCCCCTCGCCTTCGGGCGCAAAATTTTCAGCCGCAGATTGGCGCAACTCATCAAGTCTTGCCTGCCGCGCGGTTTTTTCAGAAATTTGATAGGCCGCGATAAAATCATTTTCCATTTTTGCGGCGATATCCCCTGACAGATTTTCAGGCGTCATGTCTGCAGCCACTTGAAACGCTGGCCGCGCCGCTTTTTCGGCCATGCGCGCGATCACATCAATGACCGGCTGGTAGGCGCGCTGCGCAAACATCACCGCGCCGAGCATGATCTCTTCACTGAGCTCTTTCGCCTGTGATTCAACCATCAAAATTGCATCGCGCGTTCCTGCGGCAACGAGGTCCAGTTTGGTTTCATCCATCTGGTGTGCCAAAGGATTGAACACATATTCATCGTGAATATAACCAACACGCGCCGCGCCGATCGGGCCGGCAAACGGAACGCCGGAAATCGCCAGTGCGGCGGATGTGGCAATCATCGCGACAATGTCTGGATCATTTTCCAGATCGTGCGATAAAACGGTCGCGACCACTTGGGTTTCGTGTTTGAAATTTTTATCAAAGAGCGGCCTGATCGGACGATCAATCAACCGCGAGACGAGGGTTTCTTTTTCAGTGGGGCGTCCTTCGCGCTTAAAATAGCCGCCGGGCACTTTGCCTGCGGCATAGGTTTTTTCAACATAATTGACGGTGAGCGGAAAAAAGCTCAGATCGAGCCTCGGTTCGCGCGCGAAGGTGATGGCAGCGAGCACCGAAGTTTCACCATAGGTTGCGAGCACCGCGCCTTGGGCTTGGCGCGCGATGCGGCCAGTTTCCAAAATGAGCGTGCGGCCGCCAAAATCCACTTCTTCTTTGATGATATTGAACATAGACATTAGCGGCGCAGCTCCAATTTCTGAATGATGTCGCGATAGCGCGCTTCGTCGCACCGCGCGAGGCTGTCGAGCAATTTGCGCCGCCGCGCAACCATTTTGAGCAGGCCGCGGCGGGATGTTTGATCTTTCTTATGAATTTTAAAATGCTCGGTGAGGTTTTTAATATGCTCGCTCAATAAAGCGACCTGCACTTCCGGCGATCCGCAATCATTTTTTTCGCGGGCGAAATTTTGGATCAGCTCAGTTTTTTTATCTTTTGTGATGGACATTGATGTTATTTCCAATTTATTCCTCTGTTTTATTTTAATTGTTTTATTTCAATTCAAATGTTTTTAATGTGTTGGACATTAAAAACGCGTTCCGGCGCGATCATCTTCTCTTTCAAGCGGCAAAGCGCAACGGCATGATCTGGCATCATAGCGAGAACGCGCTGCGCGGCAACGAGGCCGGCATTTTTTGCATCTTGCTTGAGAGGAACAGCCTGTCCTTGTCTCAAAAGATCCGCCTGTTCTGACGAGATCATGATTTTGGACAAGCCTTCCAGCGCGGTCTCCAGAGGCAGCAGCAAGGCGTCGAGTCTCTGGCGACCGGAAACAGATGCACTATGCCCGATTTTTTTGATCTTGTCCAAGACAATCATGTCGGCCTCGCCGAGCGGGGCGACCGCGAGCCGCCGCAATTGCGCGATATGAGCCGGACAAGCGAGTTTTTCCCCTAGATCGCGCGCCAAAGCGCGGACATAGACCCCCTTTTGGCAGCGCATTTCCATCACCGCATGGTCGCGATCGCGGCGGCAGAGGAGGCGCAAATCGTTGATGCGCACGCGGCGCGGGGCGAGCGCGAAGCTTTCTCCGGCACGCGCGCGCTGGTAGGCGCGGCGGCCATCTTTTTTGAGCGCGGAAAAAATTGGCGGTATTTGGTCAATCGCGCCGATAAAATGGTGAAGCTGGGCTTGAATTTGCTCATCGCTGGGACGCACCTCGCTAGAAGCGATGATATTGCCTTTTCTGTCATCGCTGTCCGTGCCGAGGCCGAAGCGCACAGTAAACCGATAGATTTTTTCGCCATCAGTTAAAAATGACGCCGTTTTGGTTGCTTCGCCCAAAGCGATCGGCAGCAGGCCGGTGGCGAGCGGATCAAGCGTGCCGGCATGGCCGGCTTTTTTTGCGTTAAAAATTTTTCTGACCTCTGCGACCGCGCGCGCCGAAGAGATATCTTCGGGTTTATCCAAAGCCAGCCAGCCGGAAATGTTGATTCTGTCCGCGGCTGTCATTTAAATTGATTTTGCGACAGCAAAACATTGATGCGCTGCGCATGGTCAAAAGAATTATCAATATGGAAGCGCAGATCGGGAACATATTTCAAATAGACCGCGCGGGCGAGCTTGGCGCGCAATTTGGGCACTTCTTGAATGAGGCGCGCTATTTTCTTGTTTTGCTGCGCCTGATTTTCCTCAAAAGACGGTGCGATAAAAATATCGGCGTGGCGCAGATCACGCGAGAGAGAAACTTCGGATATGGTCATCAGGTAATCTTGCGCGCGCAAAATATCGCTCAAAGCGCGGCGCACAATCATCGCAACGCGGCGCTGGCGATGGGTGGGCGCGTTTTTTGGATGATGCGGCTTCACGGTCAATTCACTTTAATTCGCTTTAATTTAATGGGCGCTCAATAAATTCAACTGAGAAACATTCAATCTGGTCGCCCTGTTCGAGCGGCGGCGGATTATCAAGCGTGATGCCGCATTCCTGTCCGACCTCGACAATTTCAACATTATCCTTAAAGCGGCGCAGGCTTTGAATCGTGCCGTCATAAACGATGACATCTTCACGGCGAATGCGCAGCTGCGCGCTTTTTCTGATCTGCCCTTCGCCGACGCGGCAGCCCGCCGCAATACTTTTCTTGCCAACCTCAAACAATTGCAAAATTTCTGCCTGTCCCAAAATCGTCTCGCGGCGCAAAGGCCCTAAATGATGGGCAATTTTTTCTTTGATCGCATCAATCAAATTATAAATCACTTCAAAAGCGCGCATATGAACTTTTGCGGTGCGCGCGGCCTTTTGCGCCGCCGCACTAGCTTTGACATTGAACATGACAATATCAGCGCCGGTGGTTTCAGCGAGGGTCACATCCGACAGGCTCACCTCGCCGACGCCCGCATGAACAATTTTAATCGCGACCTCTTCACTGCCGAGGCCGTCGGCTGCCTGCATCACAGCATCGGCTGAGCCTTGAACATCGGTTTTGACAATGAATGACAGTTCAGGCTTCTGATCTTTGGCGGCAAATATCTGCTCCATAGATAAGGGCGTGCTTGAGGCGGTGCGCGCTTCGACCTCTTTGCGCTGGCGATATTCGGAAATTTCGCGCGCGCGCGCTTCGCTTTCAAGGCAGTCAAAGGAATCTCCGGCCTGCACCGCATCGGACAGGCCGGTCACCCAAACCGGACAAGCAGGCGGTGCTTCTTGAATATTTTGGCCGCTATGGCTTTTCATGCGGCGCACGCGGCCAACATGCGCGCCCGCGACAAAGACGTCGCCAGCGCGCAACGTGCCGCGCTGCACGAGCACAGTGGCGACATGCCCGGCCCCTTTATCCAAGCGCGCTTCCAGCACGACTCCCTGCGCCAGCCGCGCCGAATTAGCTTTGAGCTCTAAAATATCCGTTTGGAGAAAGACGGCTTCCATCAGCGCGTCCAAGCCTTTGCCGGTTTTGGCCGACATTTCCACCGCGAGCACATCACCGCCATGCGCTTCGCAGATGATGTCATGCTGCAAAAGCTCTTGCGTGATTTTTTGCGAGTTCGCGCCGGGAAGATCAACTTTGTTCAGCGCAATGACGATCGGCGTTTTGGCGGCTTTGGCGTGATTGATGGATTCGATGGTCTGCGGCATAATGCCGTCATCGGCAGCGATGACGAGAATGACGATGTCTGTGGTTTTAGCGCCGCGCGCGCGCATCGCGGTGAAGGCGGCATGGCCGGGCGTATCAATGAACGTGATTTTTCTGCCCGAAGCGGCTTCCACTTGATAAGCGCCGATATGCTGTGTGATTCCGCCAGATTCGCCTGTGGCAACAGAAGATTGCCGCAAAGCGTCCAACAAAGAGGTCTTGCCGTGATCCACATGGCCCATAACGGTGACGACCGGTGGGCGCGGCTGCAAATCTTGCGGGCGGTCGGGCTGGACGTCAATCGCTTCTTCCACATCCGCTTCGGTGACGCGCTTGATGCGATGGCCAAATTCCTCAGCGACCAATTGTGCCGTATCAGCATCAAGATGATCGTCGGCTTTGGCGAGGATATCTTGACTCATCAAAAATTTAATCACCTCTTTGACGCGCAGCGCCATGCGCGCGGCCAGCTCGCTGACCGGAATGGTTTCGGGAATCACGACATCGCGCACGACGCGCTGCTTCTCGGTTTTTTCAGCGCTGGGGCGGGCGCGCTGGCGGCGGCGGCGCAGAGCCGAAAGGGATTGCTGCCGCTCGCTATCATCGAGCGCATTAGCGATGGTGAGCTTGCTTTGCCGCCGTTTGCGCTCTGCGGCGCGGCGCGGCGCGGCGCGTTTTTTTTCAGCTTCTTGAGCGACTTCCGCATGCTGTGCGGATTCAGAAGACGCGCGCTGGCGGGCTTCTTCTTCGCGCTGGCGCTGCGCGCGCAGAGCTTCGGCGCGTTCGCTGGCCTGCTTTTCTTCGTGCTGGCGGCGCTCTTTTTCAACTTGAGCGGTTTTGGTTTTGGCTTCAGCCTCTTCGCGCTTTTCTTCTTCGCGCTTTTTTATCTGTGAGAGCGCTTTGGCGCGCCTTTCTTTTTCGCGCGGCGTGAGCGGTCGTAAAACGACGCCGCCGGGTGCGGGCTCTTTTTGCTCTTTTTTCTTTTTTACGGCGGAAGCAGCGGAAGCAGAAGATGGCGCAGTTTTTGCGGGAACGGCTTTTTTAACTTCCGTCTTTTTTACTGCTGTTTTCTTTAGCGCAGGTGAAGTGGCGGTGATTCGCCTACGTTTTGTTTCAACGATGACCGGTCTGCTTGAACGCGCCGGACGCGCGCGCGGCGGTGCCCCTGTGCGCGGTGGCGCGCTCAGTCTGCCAGAAGACCCCTTTTTCTTTGGCTCAGGCGCATTGTTGTCTTCCGCCATGCTCTTGCCTTCTCAATTTAAAGTTGCTGTTCATTAAGGTTGTTGCCCTTCATTGTCATCGTCAGCTTCTGAAGTTTCAAAAATATCATTTTCATCTTCAACAGAATTTTCAGCTTCCCCCCCTGCGTTTTCGGTGTCTTCGGTATTTTCGGGCAGTGAATCAATCCAACCGGCAGCGACTCTTGCGCGCAAGATCAAATCGTCTGCGGTGTCATGATCCATGCCGCCAATATCTTCCATAATGCCTACTTCGGTTTTGCGTTCACCATTGACTTTTTCGGTCCAGCCCGTGAGGTCATCGCGCGCCAAACCTGCAAGGTCATCTAATGTTTTAATGTCATTTTTGCCAAAAATCACGAGCATTTTTGGCGAAACACCTTCAAGTTGGGCGAGTTCGTCGCTGACGCCCAAATTTTTGCGCTCTTCGTCAAATTCGGCGTCGCGTTCCTCAAGATATTCGCGCGCGCGCTCTTGCAGCGAGGTTGCGGTATCTTGATCAAAACCTTCAATTTCAACGATTTCGGCGATGTCAACGAAGGCGACCTCCTCAACGGAAGCGAAGCCTTCCGAAGCCAAAAGCTGCGCGATGACATCATCAACATTGAGCGCTTCGGCAAAAAGCTGGCTGCGCTCGACGAATTCTTTTTGCCGCCGCTCGGATTCTTCTGCTTCGGTCAGAATGTCAATCGTCCAGCCGGTCAGCTGCGAAGCCAGCCGCACATTTTGTCCGCGACGGCCAATGGCGAGACTGAGCTGGTCGTCAGGCACAACGGCTTCAATGCGATTCATGTCTTCGTCCAGCACCACTTTCACCACTTCCGCCGGTGCGAGCGCTTTGACGATGAAATCGGCGGTATCGTGTGAATAGCGAATGATGTCTATTTTTTCGCCCTGCAATTCATTGACGACCGCCTGCACGCGCGAGCCGCGCATACCGACGCACGCGCCCACCGGATCAATTGAGCTATCCTTGGAAATCACAGCAATTTTGGCGCGCGAGCCCGGATCACGCGCGATGGATTTAATTTCTATGATTCCGTCATAAATTTCGGGCACTTCTTGAGCAAACAGCTTGGCCATAAATTCGCCATGGCGGCGCGAAAGAAAAATTTGTGGGCCGCGTGATTCACGGCGAATGTCGTAAATATAGGCGCGTACGCGATCACCGGTGCGGAATGTCTCGCGCGGCAATAATTCTTCGCGGCGAATGACCGCCTCGCCCATGCCCAAATCAACGACGACATGGCCATATTCCATGCGCTTGGCGATGCCATTGATAATTTCGCCGACGCGATCTTTAAATTCTTCATATTGTCTCTCGCGCTCAGCTTCGCGGACTTTTTGCGTGATGACCTGTTTTGCGGTTTGCGCGGCGATGCGGCCAAATTCTATTGGCGGCAGATCTTCGGCGATCATATCGCCTAGTTGCGCGCCATCATGAAGATTTTGGGCGGCAGCGAGATCAATTTGCACAGCGTCATCTTCAACCTCTTCGGCAACTTCACGCAGCCGCGAGAGGCGCACTTCGCCGGTTTTGTTATCAATATCGGCCTTGATGTTATTTTCTGCGCCATAGCGCATGCGCGCGGCTTTTTCGATAGCTTCGGCGATGGCGTCAACGACGATATCGCGCTCAATGCCTTTTTCGCGCGCGAGCGCTTCGGCGACGCGAAGCAATTCTAATTTATTGGCGCTAACGGCTTCGGCCATGAGGGCCTCCATCTGCGAGTTTGCCCGCCGCGCGGTCTATCGCATCGACGAGAGCAACTCAATCTACACATTCATGGAAATTTTTCTACGTTCCACGTCTATCATTGATGGCGGCAAAAGACAAGCCGTGATGGGTGGCGATTTTGCTTGATGGCTTTGGCCTCATAACGGGTGAGAGGCTGTTCCTGCTCCGAAAATTGCTCCAAAAAATATGGGTTTCGGCAGACATTTGCTCCCTCATGCCAGTAAAAATCGGGGTCGGCGATGATATGGGAAAGCACCCAAGCTGTGAGCACTGGATCATCGCTGGCAAAATGAATTTGCGCGCCCGGCTTCATAAGTTGCGCGCATCGCCTGATGATGTCGCTTTGGATGAATCGCCGCGCCCAATGGCGGGTTTTCGGCCATGGATCAGGATAAAGCAGGAAGAGCCGCCCGATCTTTTGCGGTGCCAGCTTGAACAAAATATCACGCGCATCGCCATGATAGAGGCGAATATTTCTATCGCCTCTATCTTTATCCCCCTTATCATGGTGAAGCGGGTCAAGCTGGGCGACGAAGCGCGCCATGCCGGACAAATAAGCCTCGCAGCCGATGAAGCCGATATCAGGATGGCGGCGCATCATGCGCAATAAATGCTCACCCGCACCAAAGCCTATTTCCAGCCAGATATCTTTTACCGGAAATTTAAAAAAATCCTGCGGGTCAAGCTCATTTTCAGAAACATCTTTTACCGGAAGCGCAAAATGCGGCAAAAATTCATCTAGGGCTGCGCGCTGGCGCGCACTCAAACGGCGCGCGCGGTGATGACCGTAAAGCTGGTAATCACGCAAGGTCGGAAATGGTTGCGGCCAGATCGGTTTTTTCCCAAGAAAAACCGCCATCTTCTTCGGGCGGGCGGCCAAAATGGCCATAGGACGAGGTGCGCGCATAAATAGGCCGGTTCAATTGCAAATGTTCGCGAATGCCGCGCGGGGTTAAAATCATTGCTTTGCCCAGCACACATTCCAGCCTGTCCTCTGAGATTTTACCGGTGCCATGCAGATCGACATAAAGCGATAAAGGCTTGGAGACGCCGATTGCATAAGATAATTGCACGGTGCAGCGCGAGGCCATCTCGGCGGCGACGACATTTTTGGCGAGATAGCGCGCCGCATAGGCTGCCGAGCGATCTACTTTGGTCGGGTCTTTGCCCGAAAACGCGCCGCCGCCATGGGGCGCGGCACCGCCATAAGTATCAACGATAATTTTTCTGCCCGTCAGGCCGGAATCCCCGACCGGGCCGCCAATGACAAATTTTCCGGTCGGATTGACAAGAAAATTCTCCTCTTCGCACATCCAATTTTCCGGCAGCGCGGCCATCACATATTTGCGCGCGGTCTCTCTCGCCTCAAAGCCTTCTTTATGCTGGGTTGAAACGACAATGGATTGCGCGCCGACCGGCGCGCCATTTTCATAGACAACAACAATCTGACTTTTGGCGTCAGGGAGAAGAGCAGGCGTCTCGCCCCGATGGCGCGCTTCCGCCATCAGCCGGAGGATTTTATGCGCATAAAATATCGGCGCGGGCATCAATGCCGGTGTTTCATCACAAGCATAGCCGAACATCAGACCTTGATCGCCTGCGCCCTCGTCTTTATTGCCGCGCGCATCAACGCCCTGCGAAATGTCGCTTGATTGCTTATGGACATAGACATTGACATTGACATTGCGCCAATCAAAGCCTTCCTGCTCATAGCCAATATCGCGCACGGCCTCGCGAGCGATTTCGCTCATGCGCGCTTCATCTATGTTGGCGGTGGAGCGCGTTTCTCCGGCGAGCACGATTCGGTGCGGCGCGACAAGCGTCTCAACCGCCACGCGTGCTTCAGAATCTTCTGCCAGATAGGCATCCAAGATGGAATCGGAAATCCGGTCACAGATTTTGTCTGGATGGCCTTCTGAAACGGATTCACTCGCAAAAAGCCAGCGTCCCTGGCGCATATTGTTCTCCCTATTAGGCTCCCTGATTGTCAAAAATTGTTTTCCCCCGCAAGGCTACTCAAGTCAATAGACTTTCAGAGGCGAAATCAGTGATTTAGGTGATTTAGATGGTTTTTTTGCTTTTTTCGCTCAAAGTTTGCGCGAGATCAATGATTTGCGCGCGAATGCGCGGGTCGGCGATTTGATCAAAGAGCTGCAGTAATTTTCTCGCCTCCTCCATATATTTAGAACTCAATGCACTGTTATGGCTCATATCTTGTATGATCGGCGCTGGGCATTCATCAATTTTACCTATCAGAAGTTGTGGTTTCGGCGTCATTCCTTCAAAAAAATAGGCGATTGACACGCCCAAAGCGAACGTGAGCCGAAATAGACGTCCGGCACCGATCCGATTAATGCCTTTTTCATATTTTTGAATCTGCTGAAATGTCACTCCGAGCTTTCGGCCTAATTCTTTCTGACTCATGGTTTGAACAAGGCGACGCTCGCGAATACGATTGCCAACATGAACATCTATGGGATCAGGCATAATATTTAGGTCTCCCTATCTTGATACACGTGCATTTTTTATTTAAAACCTTTCTTATTTAGACTTCACACGCCGATATTTCCTTACCGATTAGATATACAACCAAAACTAACAATAAAATAACAACTTTGACAAAAATCCCTGACAAAAATTCTTGTGCATTGCGCATGATATGTCTCAAGAAAAATACAACTATAGATTGTTTTTTTGTGAAATAATGAGCACCGCCGTCAACATCAAAATAACAATGAATAGCCAATCGCCCCATTGAGCATAAAATGTTGGTGATAAAGGAGGAGGAAGAGCCGCGCGAATGACTCCTTGAGACCCGAGTGCTTGGCGCGCGCGCAGGCGTCCATAGGAGTCAATAATGGCCGAGATTCCAGTATTGGCGGCACGAATGACGGGCAAGCCTTGTTCGATGGCACGCAGACGAGCGAGGTCAAAATGCTGGTGAGGGCCTGTGGATAGGCCATACCAAGCATCATTGGTGACATTGATGAGGGCGTCGGGGCGCGTTTTGGTGCCGGGGACTTCGCGGGCAAAGATGATCTCATAGCAGATGAGCGGCGCGAAGTGCGGCGAGTTTTGATGATGCAATAGGTTGCGTCTATGCCCTTCGGAATAGCCACCGCGCCGTCCGGTGAGCTGGCGCAGGCCTAAACTTTCGAGCAAAGATTGAAAGGGAAGATATTCCCCGTAGGGAACGAGATGGTTTTTATCATAGACTTGCTGCAGCTTGCCTCGATCGGTGATGAGATAGACGGAATTGAAGGCTTTGTTATTGGCGCGCTCAAAGCGCAGCAGACCGGCAATCAGGAGCGCGCCGTCGGGAATCATGTCTGCTAAAATCGCGCGCAAATCAGGCTGCCGCTCAATGTCAACCGGCAAAGCCGCTTCAGGCCAGACCATGATCTTTTGCCGCAATTTATCTTTTGACGCGCTATTTTTTGACGCGCGAAAGGCCTGCGCGCTCATTGTGAAATATCTTTTGATGATCTGATCTCTCAGGCGTGGATTCCATTTATCGCTCTGGGCGATATTGGGCTGGATGATGATGATTTCTGGAGCCTGCGCGGATGGCTCTGTGATTGGCGCGGCGGATAATCTCCATAAACCGCCCGCCCAAAGCACAAAAAAAACGCCCAGCGCGATCAAAGGCGGGCGGATGCGCCGGATGCGATCTTCTGCGCTCAAAGCGGCAAGACTGGCCGAAACCGCGACCATCACCAAAGTCGCGCCATGAATGCCCAGCCAAGAAAAATTTTGCGCCAGCGCGTCAGAAACAAGCCATGATTGCGCAAGAAGATTCCATTCAAAACCGGTGGCCACAAAGCCGCGCGCGCATTCGCCAAGCGCCCAGAAAAACGCCAGACTCAAAAAGCGCGCGCCGTTTGCGGGCCAAATACAGATGCTCGCGGCAAAGGCAGCGCCTAAAAAAAAGGCCAAATAGGCGCTTAATCCAAAAACACCCAAAGGCGCCAAAGGTGCCAAAGGTGTCACCAGAAAAGCATGCGCAATCCAGTAAAGCCCCGCAAGAAAATATCCCAGAGCGAAAACATATCCCAGCAAAAAAGCGCGCAAAATTTTATCTTTTGGCCGCGAATATCTTTGCGCAAGCCCATCCAGCATCCAGACGAGCAAAGGCACGATGAGGGCAAAAATGACAAAAAGCCGCCATGGTGCATGGCCAAAAAAGCCGCCCAGCAGCCCGATGCCGAATGCCAGACTCAACGTCGCCCTCAATCTCAGCTGCGAGATCATCTGCGCATAAAGGTGCAGCCGAGTCATCAAATTTTCTGCGTTTTGACCTTTAATTTTGGCGGCGGGATATTTTGTCAAGCTGTCGCGCGTTTGCGCCTTTAGGGCTTTCTTTGGCGGCTTCTTCTTTGTTCGCGCGCAAAGGATGGAGTATCACCGAGCGCACGCGGCGCGCATCGGCGCGGCGCACCTCAATCACGAGACCTGAAGATGTTTCAATTTTTTCACCTTTTTGCGGCACATGTCCGGCGAGCGTCGTCACAAAGCCGCCAAGCGTATCGGCGTGAATATGCCCGTCCTCGCTTAAATCTTGCCCCAGCACATCTTTCAGCGCGGCGAGCCGCAAATGAGCGGGTGCTTCAATTGTGCCGTCGCGGCGGCAGATATAGCTGCGCGTGGTCGGGCTTTCCTTTTCATGTTCATCTTCAATTTCACCGACGATTTCTTCAACCAGATCTTCAATGGAGACCAAGCCGGAAGTGCCGCCATGTTCGTCAATCACGAGCGCCATATGCAGCCGCTCGGACTGCATCTTGCGCAAGAGATCAACCGCCTTCATTGAGGGCGGCACAAACAAGGCTAGATTGACGATGGTTTTGAGATCAAAATTTTCAGCCACATCTTGATCAAAAAGGCGAAAGACATCTTTGATATGAACGATGCCGATCGGCTTATCAAGCGTCTCGCTATAGACCGGCAGCCGCGAATGCTGCGTTTCGCGAAAAGTGCGGCGAACACTTTCAAGGTCTGCGGAGGCCTCAATGGCGTCAATTTGCGCGCGCCGCACCATAACATTCTCAACACGACAGGAGCGCAAAGTTAAAATATTTTTTAACAAGCGGCGCTCATCATCATCAAAACTGTCGGCGTGTGCATTGTCATCATCGGCGAGGCCCTCAACGAGATCGTCGCGATTAAGAGGCGAGCGGCGCAAAAATTTATTGAACCAGTCCAGCAGACCTATTTTGCGCCCATTCTCCTCTCCCAAAGAGGCGCCGTTTTTTGAAAAATGATTTGCGGGCGACATTTTGATTTAACAGCTCTTCTCAAAATCAAGCTTGGCGAGAATGGCGGCTTCCAAACTTTCCATAATTTCAGCCTTTTGATCATCATCATGATCAAACCCCAAAAGATGCAATGTGCCATGCGCCGCCAGATGCGCGAGATGCGCATAAGGGCTGATATTTTGCTCTTCGGCTTCTCGCAGCAAAACATCGCGCGCGAGAAACACATCGCCTAATAAAAAAGATTCGTCGGCGGGAAAGGCCAAAACATTGGTTGGGCGATCAATGCCGCGAAATCGCGCATTGAGCGTTTGAATGAACGCGCCGTCAGCAAGCACAATTACCATTTCAGGGGGCGACATCTCAGATGATGATGCGCTTATATGTTGGCATGCGCTATGTTGAAACGCGCTCTGCGCCGCGGCGCGCACTTGTGCTTCCTCGCGCGTCGTCCACTGCTTGCTTTTGCGAATCACGTCAATGACAAACTGTGGCGCAGGAACAAGCTGTGGGGTGGACGATAAATCTGGAGGATCGTCCTCACCGCAGCTTTTGTCCGACCGCATATCTGTTTTTTGAAAATTCATATTCTCCTGACTTAAGTCTACGATTTTCATGCCGTTTTGTCATCATTTGTTTTATTTTTATAGGCGCGGACGATCTTATTGACGAGGTTGTGGCGCTGAATATCGCGCTCATCAAAGCGGATCACGGCGACATCCTCAAGCGGCGCGAGCAGGTCTATGGCCTCTTGAAGCCCTGACGGCTCATGTGCAGGCAGGTCGCTCTGGCTAGGGTCGCCCGCGAGCACGACACAACTGCCCTGTCCCAGCCGCGTGAGGAACATTTTCATCTGCGCGCGGGTGCAATTTTGCGCCTCGTCCAAGATGATGAAAGCGCGCGCCAGCGAACGGCCACGCATAAAGGCGAGCGGCGCGATTTCAATCAGACCGGCGCGAATACAGCGCTGCATTTCGTCAAAGCCGAGAACATCGCTGAGCGCGTCATAAAGCGGGCGCAAATAAGGGTCTATTTTTTCGCTGATATCGCCCGGCAAGAATCCGAGCCGCTCGCCGGCCTCAAGCGCCGGACGCGACATGATGATGCGCGCCACATCGCCGCGGATCAAGGATTGCGCCGCGGCGGCGGCGGCCAGCCACGTTTTGCCGGTGCCCGCCGGTCCGGTGGCGATGACGAGATCATGGCTGCGCATCGCCTCAAGATAAGCCGTTTGCGCTTCACCGCGCGGCGTGATTTTGCGCAATGGCTGGGCGGCGCGCCCGTTCGACGCTGGGGCGTGAGGGTTATAACCTTGAGGCTTCAGGGGCTTCATGCGCACACTCATGCAGCGATGCCCGTCAGATGATGGGGCGCTGCCGCGATGATCTTCACGGACATAATCTCTCCTTTATCCTGTTCGCCTTTATTATGCATCTCTTTGATATGGACAGACTGCCCATAAGGACTTTTGCCCATATTCGGCCTTTCCATCAAAATATCGAGCTGGCACCCGACGAGGCTTTGATGAAACGCCATTTGCTGCTGGTCGAGCAAAGCGCGCAGTTCTGCCAGACGCGCGCGCTTGATCGGCTCGGCGATTTGCTGCGCGCGCGCGGCGGGCGTTCCCGGACGCGGACTATATTTGAAGCTATAGGCTTGCGCAAAACCCGTCTGCCTGACCAGATCAAGGGTTGCGGCAAAATCTTCATCTGTCTCCCCCGGAAAGCCGGTGATGAAATCGGAAGACAAAGCGATGTCGGCGCGCGCTGCGCGCAGAGCGGCAATGATTTCACGATAATGGGTGATGTCATGGCGGCGGTTCATTTTTTTCAAAATGCGATCGCTGCCGGATTGCACCGGTAGATGAATGAAAGGCATCAATTTTGGATTATCGCGATGAGCTTGAATTAACGCTTCGTCCATATCTTTCGGATGGCTGGTTGTATAGCGCAGGCGATGAAGCGTCGGCAAAGCTGCAAGGCGGCTCAATAAATCGGCGAGCTTCCAAATTTTTCCATCCGGCGCGCGATATTTGAACGCATTGACATTCTGCCCCAATAAAATAATTTCACGCGCGCCGCCAGCAGCCAGTTTTTCGGCTTCTTGAACAATATCAGCGACAGCGCGTGAAACCTCTTGGCCGCGCGTATAAGGCACGACACAAAAACTGCAAAACTTATCGCAGCCTTCCTGAATGGTTAAAAAAGCTGAAACCGAACTTTGCCGCTTCATGCCCAGCGCGAGATGTGCAAATTTTTGATGGGTTAAAAATTCTGTTGCGATTGAAGATTTTTTTTGACTTTCCGCTTCAGCATGAGAGATCATTTCAGGCAGAAGATGAAAAGCTTGCGGTCCGACAACAAAATCAATCGCAGGCGCGCGCGCGATCATTTCTTGGCCTTCAGCCTGCGCGACACATCCGGCAACAGCGATTTGCATTTTGCTGCGCGTGAGCTTGATTTTTCTGAGCCGTCCGACTTCGGAATAAACTTTTTCAGCGGCCTTTTCACGAATATGGCAGGTGTTGAGAATGGCCAGATCGGCATTTTCCGGCATATCGGCTTCCTGCCAGCCTTGGCTGATCAGCGAATCTTTAAGCACATCAGAATCATAGACATTCATCTGGCAGCCATAGGTTTTGATATAAAAAGATTTGGACATAATGTATTTTTTGAATCTATTTTTTTGAATTTTTTTTGCGTTTTGCTTCATGCCGAAGCGCGACGCCATAAAGCTCGGTGCGATGGCTGTCAAGCTGGTAGCCCAAAGAGCGCGCGATATTTTTCTGCAGGCGCTCCATTTCGGTATTTTCAAATTCAATCACTTTGCCGCTTTTGACATCAATGAGATGATAATGGCCATGCTGATCGCACGGCTCATAGCGCCAGCGCCTTTTGGTGCCGTTTTTGATCGTGTCGGCGGAAAAAGCGTGGCGATCGAGCGCGCCGATCTCATGAAACAAGCGCAAAGTCCGATAGGTTGTCGCCAAAGAAATATCTTTATTGTGCGCGCAGGCGCGGCGATGAATTTCCTGAACATCGGGATGATCGGTAGAGCGTTCAAGCACACGCGCGATGACGCGGCGCGCGCTGGTCAAGCGCAAGCCTTTTTTAATGCACAGAGCTTCAAGCGAATCTCGTTTTTGCGTGGAGCGGGATAAAAATGACATATTATTCTTTTGTTCTTTTGTTCTTTGGGGAGCTATTTTATAAAAAAATCTTTTATGCCTCAAGATGGCGGATAGAGCGGCTCAGCGGGTGTACTGAGTGAGGAGGGCGGCAAAGACAGCATGATCTCGGCGAGCGGCTGGACGAGCGGCGTGAATTTGATGGACTCGGACATTTCTGGAACAGATAAATCCGTAAAAGCGCCACCTTGGCCTGTCAAATGAATTTTTTTGCGATTTTGCGCATGAGTGCGCATCAAGGCGTTCAACTCATCCGCGCGGGTAATTTTGATCGGACTGCATGGCGATAGATCATTTGTAAAAAATTGAAATATCATCCGGCCCATCGTGCTGGCGGCGAGCGCCAAAATGACCTCGGCATTTTCGGCTTTTGCCTGCGCTTGAACGGCGGCAGCAAATACCGCAAATGTGGATGCGCCTTTGACCGGAAGCTTGGCCGCAAGACCAAGACCGCGCGCCGCCGCTAATCCGACGCGCAGACTCATAAACCGACCTGGTCCGCGCGCGACCAAAATTTCATCAAGATCAAAAAAATCGAGATCAGCTTCGCTCATCAAATTTTTAATTTCGCAAATGAGATATTCTGCACCGCCGCGCTCTTTTTTCAAAAAGCGCGGCAACATAGAAGATTTTTTTTGCAGCGCAAGAGAGGGCGGCGCACATGATGTATCAATGGCTAGACGAATCATGTGATCTAAAGATCTTCGCTGGCCTCAACGCCGGAAATTTCCGGCACATAATAGCGCAGAAGATTTTCTATGCCATGTTTCAGCGTAACGGTTGACGAAGGACATCCGGAACATGCGCCGCGCATTTGCAGATAGACGATGCCTTTCTCAAGGCGGTCAAACACAATATCGCCGCCATCCTGCGCGACAGCAGGGCGGACGCGCGTGTCTATAATTTCACGAATGCGCGAAGCTGTCTCTTCGTCATCGCTGGCTTTTTGGCGCGGGGCTGATGCGGGAAGGTGTTCAAATATTTTTTGGCCGGAAGTCAGATGATCCATGATGACGCCGAGAATGTCGGGCTTGATTTGCGGCCATGCGGCGGCGGGCTGCTTGGTGACAGAAATAAAATCATGGCCAAAGAAAATGGCGGCGACGCCGTCAACATCAAACAGCCGCGCCGCCAGAGGCGAGGCTTGCGCGGCTTCGCGGTTTGGGAAATCTTTAAGCTGCCCCGATGGCATCACTTCGCAGCCGGGCAAAAATTTCAATGTCGCTGGATTTGGCGTTTCCATGGTTTGAATAAACATATTTCTTTATATCACATTTTGCGGCGCGGTAATTATATAATTCCCTGATTCTTTATATGATTCTAGCGATTTTGCGCAGCATATCATCGGAGATATTTTCGGGAACAATCACGACCGGAATCCCCAAAGCCTCAAGTTCACCCGAAAGCAATTTGGCAACCAAAGGCTGCGGCGTATTATCATGCGCCACGCCAAGAACAAGCGTGGTGATATGGCTGTCTTCGCCGACGAGACCGGCCAATTGCTCAAATTTTTTGCCTTCGCGGATAACGATGTCGGGCGTGATGCCAACATAATCAAAAATATCTTTGGCGAGCGCGCGCATTTTTTGCATGGCATCTTCGCGGGCTTCCTCTTTCATGATGCTCTCAACGCCGAGCCAGTGGCGCGAGGTAGCCGGCTCCAGCACCATCAGCAGCACGACGCGGCTTTTGAGACGCTTGGCGCTCACGCCGGCAAAGCGCAGAGCCGTGAGCGCTTCTGATGTTTCGTCAATAACGACCAGCAATTTGCCTTCAAAATCTCTTGCGGGTCGGCCAACGAACTTGCTCAAAGACTTATCCGGTGCGGGTCCGGAAGAGATTTTTGCAGAGGATTTTGCCGCAGCTTTAGGCGCGGCTTTGGGCGTGCTGGTTTTTTTGGCAGGCTTCTTTTTTGACGCCAATTTTTTTGGCGTAGATTTTTTATCGGCTTGGGCAGCGGGCATCATCTAGTCTCCTTGACGAGCATAAGATTATCACAAGATGTCGGCGTTAAAAAAGTCCAATTAACTTGCGAATTTGCGCCATATTTTCTTGCGCGATATGCCGCGCTTGCTCTGCGCCTTGGCTCAAAATTGACGTGATCAGAGTCTCATCTTGGCTATACATTTTTATTTTTTTACCGATCGGACATATGAGCGCGATCAAAAGCTCAGTGAGCTCATCTTTGAGCTGCTTAAAGTTTGCGCCGCCAAGGCGCGCGAGCGCTTGCGCAATGGTTTCATCTCTCAAAGCAGCAGCGAGGCCGACAAGGTTTGCCGCTTCAGGGCGCGCAGCTAATTCTTTTTCATCTTGCGGAAGATGATCCGGATCGGTTTTGGCTTTTTTAATTTTATCGGCGATTATATCTTTGTCATCGGTCAGATTGATGCGCGTCATTTCGGATAGGTCCGACTTTGACATTTTTTTTGTGCCGTCGCGCAGCGACATGACCCGCGCGGTTTCTTTGGGAATGATCGGCTCAGGCAAAGGAAAAAAATCTTCGCCGCCGCGCAAAGCGAGATCGGTGTTAAATTTATGTGCAATGTCGCGGGCGAGCTCCAAATGCTGCTTCTGGTCGTCGCCGATCGGCACATGGGTTGCGCGATAAGCAAGAATATCCGCTGCCATCAATGCCGGATACATAAACAGACCCGCCGATGTTTCTTCACGCTGCGCGTCGGATTTTTGCTTAAATTGCGTTTGACGGCTCAGCCAGCCAAAGCGCGCGACACAGGTCAGAATCCAAGCCAGCTCGGCATGAGCGGCAACGCGCGATTGATTGAAAATGATATTTTTTTTCGGGTCAAGGCCGCAGGCGAGAAAAACCGCAGCGGTGAATCTGGTCTGGCGGGCGAGATCATCAAACCCGCTCCATAAGGTCAGAGCATGCAGATCGGCGACACAAAAAATGCATTGATAATCCTCTTGAAGAGCGACGAAGTTTTTCAGCGCGCCAAAATAATTTCCCAGATGCAATGCGCCTGTGGGCTGAACGGCAGAATAGACGAGATTTTTTGCTGCGGTCATGAGCGGCGGAATTCCTGTTTCAAATCGGACCAGTTGATCAATTTTAATATATGGCAGGAGATGGCATAAATTGCGAGGCCAAAAATCACGAGCATTGCCAGATAAGAAATGCGCGTCAGCCCTGCGGCGGGCAGCGCATAAATAGATTGTATGACAAAAAGCACGGCGCCCATAAATAAAGCAGCAAGAAAAATGAAAGCCAGTTTTTTGGAATGCGCTTTTTCCCATCCGATCCAATCCTGCCGCGCGGCGTACTGAAACAAAAAGCCGCTATGCGCCCATGCGGCAAGAGAGGTCGCCAGCGCGATGCCCGCCGCACCCCAATAGGGGAAAAGCGCAAGGCTGGCGGCAACATTGAGCGCGATGGCGGCCAGTGCATAATGAAACGGGCGTCGTGTATCGCGGCGCGCGAAGAAAGCCTGCGACAAAATTCGCTGCAGCACAAAGGCAGGCAGGCCGAACGCAAATCCGATCAGCACGAGCGCGCTGGCTTGCGTATCAGCGGCGCTGAAGCGGCCATATTCAAATAAAGCCGCGATGATCGGCGTAGCGGCAGCGATCAGACCCAAAGCGGCGGGCAAGGTCAAAATCATTGCGCCTTCCAGAGCGCGGCGCAAAGCGCGGCGCGCGGCATCGGCTTGATGTTCGCTGATTTTTTGCGCGAGATCGGGCAGCAGAGCCACGCCGATGGCAATGCCGATCACCGCGAGCGGCAATTGATAGAGCCGCTCGGCATAATAAAGATGCGCGACCGCCGCAGGCTGCGACGAGGCAATGCGTGTGCCGATGATGATATTTAACTGCGTTACGCCGCCCGCAGCCAGCGCCGGACCGGCAAGAAGAAGAAAGTTTTTTATCTGCGGGCTCAAATGAAATCGCCGCGGCCAAACGAATAGCTGCGCGCGGCTAGCGGCAAAAAACATCATCACGGCCTGCGCGATGCCGGCAACGCTGACGCCGACGGACAGCCAAAATCCGGCGAGGCCGCCTTGAAGCCATGCAGCGAGCAAAGAGACGATCAAAATCAGATTCAGCAAAACCGGCGCGGCAGACGATGCCAAAAAACGGCCAGCAGCATTGAGCACAGCGCCATAAAGAGCGGTCAGAAACATAAAAACCAGATACGGAAACATTATGCGTGAAAATAGCACGGCGAGCGCAAATTTTTCCGGCGCGGATGAAAAACCTCCCGCGAGCAGAAAGACGAGTTCTTCCATAAAAATTTCAGCCAGAATGGTCAAAACAACGAGCGCAAGCGAGAGCAGACTCAACACCCGACCGGCAAAAATTTTCCTCTCTTGATGGGTCTCGCCCGCAATATAAGAAGGAATGAAAGCTGCAGCAAAAGCACCTTCGGCAAACAAACGGCGAAACAGATTGGGAAGACGAAACGCAACAATAAAAGCGTCAGCCTGCGCGCCGGTGCCCAAGATCGCGGCGAGCAAGACATCGCGCACAAAGCCCAGCGCGCGCGAAATCAAAGTGACAGAGCCGATCACTATAGATGAGCGAAAAAGAGATGAACGCATTATATGGCGATCACTTTCATCAAAGCGGCGCGGATATTTTTTTGCCGATTGGCGGCGGTAATTTTTTGTCCAGTGGAATCTTTGAGATAAAAAACATCAACCACGCGCTCACCATAGGTGGCGATATGCGCAGACGATAAAACCAGCCCTTGTCGAAAAATCTGCAGTGCGAGCCCGTGCAGCAATCCGGCGCGGTCAACGCCCTCCACTTCAATGATGGTATGTTCATCCGACGCTTGATTGTCAAAAGAAATTTTTGGCTTGATTTGAAAAACCGAAGCAGGCTGGGCCTGCATATCACAAAGCTGTTTTTTGCTGATTTCGTCCGGCACCAGCAGCGCTCCGGCGAGAACTTTGACAGCGGTTTCGCGAATGCGCTGTATGTGTGCTTGATCGCAGATGGCTTTGCGTTCAGCCGTCTGCACCCAGAACGTATCAAAAGCCAGCCCGTTGCGGGCGGTGAAAATCCGCGCATCAATGACATAAAGGCCGCTAATTTCAAACGCGCTGACCAGCCGCGAAAAAAGACCCGGATGATCCTGCGTGATGAACGTGATCTCGCTGACCGCGCGCTGGGGGATATCTTCGGCCAAAAAGGCGAAGGGTGTTGACTCGCCCCATTCTTGCCAAAGGCGCGCATGGCGCAGCTGGGTGTTCATGCCGACATTGAGCCAATAAGCATCATTGTGCAGCTTCAAATAATCGCGGCGCGCGGCTTGCGGCCAGTCGGCGATCTGCTCGGAGACTTCGCGCCGCTGGCGGCGCGCGGCCTGCGCGCGCGCGGGCGCGTGGTGTGTGCGGTGTGTGCGATCGAATTCGGCGACAGCCAATTGATAAAGATTATCTAATAATTGCGCTTTCCAATCATTCCAGACCCCCGGCCCGACAGCGCGAATATCAACGACGGTCAAAGCGTATAATAGATTCAATCGCTCAAGGGTTTTTACTTGCGCGACAAAATCGCTGATTGTTTTCGGATCGGCAAGGTCGCGCTTTTGCGCGACATCGCTCATCAGCAAATGTTTTTCAACCAGCCATTCGGCGGTTGCGGCGTCGCTCTGGGCAAGGCCGAGGCGCAGAGCCAATTGCCGCGCGACTTTGGCGCCTTCTTGCGAATGATCTCCCTTGCGGCCTTTGGCGATGTCATGGGTGAACACAGCGACATAAACAATTTCGCGGCCCAGAGGCTGTTTGCCAATTTGGCGGAAAACTTTCGCGGCTAATTTTGAAGCGCTTTTTTGCTCGCTTTCGGCGAGGTGGCCGATCGCATGGATCAAATGTTCATCCACAGTATAATGGTGATACATATTAAACTGCATTTGCGCGACGATGCGGCCAAAATCGGGGATGAAGCGGCCAAGCAATCCTGTTTCATTCATCACGCGCAATATGCGCGCAGGATTTTTTCGTGAAGTGAGAATGTCCAAAAAAAGCTGGTTGGCGGTTTTATCGCGGCGCAGAGTCGGCGTGATATATTTCAGCGCATGGCGCACTCGGCTTAAAGCTTCAGGGTGAAATTTCAGATCATGCGCGGCGGCGATATGAAAAAACCGCAGCAAATTGATTGCGTTTTGGCCGAACACCTCTTTGTGATTTATGTTGAGCCGTCCGCGATCAACAAAAAAATTATTTTTTTTGCCGCGCGACAATTCGCGCGCGCGGGCGATCAAGCGGCTCAGACGCGGACGCGGCTTGGCTTCGCGCTCTTCAAGAACGGCGCATAAGATGCGCGTCAGATCACCGGCATGCTTGGCGGCGCGAAAATAAGATTTCATAAATTGCTCAACAGCGAGCAAAGGCTGGCGCTGAGATGCGCTTTGATAGCCCATGCGCGCAGCAAGACCGCGCTGAAAATGAAAATTAAGCCGCTCTTGCGCCTGTCCGCATAAAAAGTGCAGGTGGCAGCGCACCTCCCAGAGCAGCGCCTCGCATTTATATAATTGCTGGTATTCCGCGCGGGTGAACAGGCCGAGCTGCCACAGATCGCGTCCGGCCTGCGCGCCGTAGCAAAAATTGGCGAGCCACCAGAGCGTTTGCAAATCGCGCAAGCCGCCTTTGCCATTTTTGATGTTCGGCTCAACAAGATAGCGCGACTGGCCGGCTTGCAAATGGCGCTGGTCGCGTTCTTCAAGCTTGGCTTTGACAAAACGTTTGGCGGTGATTTTGCGTTTTACGTGAGCAAATTGTTTTTGGAAAGACTCGTAGAGCGGCTCATCGCCGCTCAGGCGGCGTGCATCGAGCAAAGCGGTGCAGACGATCATATCAAATGTTGCCGCGCTTGCGGTATTTTTAACCGAGCGGACATTATGGCCGATCTTGAGGCCTGCATCCCATAATATTTTGAGCATATATTCAACGACCTGCTCGCTCCATGGCGTAGCTTTATAAGGCAGCAAAAATAGAAGATCAATATCAGAAAAAGGCGCGAGCAGGCCGCGGCCATAGCCGCCGGTCGCAAGCAAAGTGAGCTTTTCCGTCTTTGTCGGATTAGCGCAGGGAAAAACATCTTGTGTGATGAAAGAAAATAATTCTGACAAAATAACATCATGAGAAATTGCGATGGCGCGCGCACATTGATTGCCGTGAAAATTTTTCTCTTCAAGATTTTTTTGCGCTGCCGCCAAAACTTCACCGCGCGTTTTTCTGACAAGATCAATGAGCGCCGCATGATTGCTTTGCGTCTTCTTGAGGCTTTGGGTAAAATGTTCGCGGTCAATCAGCATCATGTTTGATCCTATTGATCATAAATTTGTTTAATGCGGTAGAGCAGGTCAAGCGCTTGGCGCGGCGTCAGCTGATCTGGATCAAATTCATCAAGAATCTCTTTCATTTTGATATTTTTCTGGACAGCCTCTTGCGGCGCGACGGATGGCTCTGATGGCGCTAATGAGTCTAATGGTTCCGGCGGCATATTTTTTGGTGCGGCATTTTTTTCAAATTCAGCCAATAATTGCGCCGCGCGCGCAAGCACCGGTGAAGGCAGTCCGGCCAACCGCGCTACTTGAATGCCATAAGAGCTGGGTGCGGCACCCGCAGCGATTTCGTGCAAGAAAACAATGCCTTGTGCGGTTTTACGCGCCTGCATGGCGTAATTGGCAATGTGCGGCAAAGTTTTTTCAAGCTGCGTCAGTTCGTGAAAATGGGTGGCGAACAAAGCGCGGCATTTTGTGGCATTATGTATGTGCTCAACGATCGCCCAAGCCAGCGCGAGGCCGTCAAAAGTCGCGGTGCCGCGGCCAATTTCGTCAATGATGACAAAGCTGCGTGCGCTCGCCTGTGCGAGAATGATCGCGGCTTCAACCATTTCCACCATAAAGGTTGACTGTCCGGCAGCGAGATTGTCGGCAGCACCCACACGGCTGAACAAACGATCAATCACCCCCATATTGACTTCTTTGGCAGGCACAAAACTTCCCATCTGCGCCAGAATGGCGATTAGCGCATTTTGGCGCAAAAATGTGGATTTACCGGCCATGTTCGGCCCGGTGATGAGCCAAATATGATCCTTTACGGGATCAAGCTGGCAATCATTGGCGATGAAGGCGGCCTGATGGGTTTTGGCGAGCGCCGCCTCAACGACGGGGTGGCGGCCTTGAATGACCTCAAACGCGCAGCCATCATTAATCTGCGGGCGAACGTAATTTTGCTCACCGGCCAGCGCGGCGAGCGCGGCCGCGACATCAATGACAGCGAGGCTGTGCGCCGCCTCGCTGATCTGGCCGCGCACGGCGAGCACTTCGTTGATTAAGCCGTTGAAAATTTCTTTCTCGCGCGCTTCCGCAACACTTTGGGAAGACAGCTCAACAGAAGCGAGCTGTGCCAGCTCCTCGGTGGAAAAGCGCAAAACATTGGCGAGCGTTTGCCGGTGAATGAATTTTTCATTGAGCGGCGCGCGCAATAATTTTTCACCCGCCGCCGCCGGTGTTTCAATATAATGGCCGAGCATATGATTATAGCGAATTTTCAAAGACTTAATTTGTGCTAGACGCGCATAATCAACCTGCAAAGCGATAATTTTGCGGCGATTTTCGCGCGCGCGCTCACGCTGCGCATCAAGCGCGGCGTCATAACCGGCGCGAACGACGCCGCCTTGTCGCAACAAAACCGGCATCTCATCAGCCAAAGCGCGCGTCAATTTATCGGCGAGTGCGGCTTCGGGCTTTTGCAATGTCTGCGCGACATGACGCAAATTACCGGGCAGGGTTTCGGTGAAAGATGATGACGATATGGCAACAAGAATTTTTTTGGCGCGGCGCAAGCTGTCGCGGATGGCCGCGAGATCACGCGGCGCGGCGCGGCCAAAAGACAGACGCGACAAAGCGCGCGGCATATCGGGCAAATGTTTCAATAAAGCGCGCAAGATTTGACGAAATTCATTTTCTTTGAAGAAAAAATCAACTTCATCAAGCCGCGCGTCAATCGCGTCTGGCCTCAGCAGAGGCGCGTTCAGCCGCGAGGCCAGCAGGCGGCTGCCCGGTCCTGTGAACGTGCGATCAACCAGCGCGTAAAGCGAATTTTTGTCCGCAGAATTGCGCGCCGGAGTCAATTCCAAATTGGCGCGCGCAGCTTCATCAATCATCATAAATTCATCGCGCGCTTCAATGACCGGCATGCGCAAAGCGGCTTTGGACGATACTTGCGTGATCTGAACATAATCAAGCAGCGCGCCCGCAGCGCCCAAAGCTTGAGGCGCGAAAGACGCCAAAGATAAAGAAGCCGCCTGCCCCAAAGCATCATCCAAGCGGCGCGCGGCGGCTTTTGTGTCAAAGCCGGAGGGAGAAATTTCCGCCAAAGAAAAACCTTCAATCGGACGGCGCATATTTTCGGGCAAGGCCGCCACACTACCTTCCGGCATAAGGATTTCTTCAGGCGCAATGCGCGCAATTTCGGTGAGCAGATGATGGCCCTCGACCATCGTGGCGCGGAAATCGCCGGTTGAAATATCCGCCCAAGCCAGCCCATAGGCTGCCTTATTTACTGCGATTTTTTTCGCGGTGATTTTTTTTGTGGGCGGCGGCGCGATGGCGAGCAAATAATTATGCGCGCGCGGCGCGAGCAAGCTGTCTTCGGTGATCGTGCCGGGCGTGATCATGCGCACGACTTCGCGCTTCATGAGCTGTCCGCTTTTGAGTTTTTTGCCGTCGGTTTCGACCTGCTCGCAGATAGCGAGGCGGTGTCCGGCGCGGATTAATTTAAGCATATAATTTTCCGCAGCATGAACCGGCACGCCGCACATGGGGATGTCTTTGCCTAAGTGTTTGCCGCGCTTGGTCAGCGCGATGTCCAGCACGGCGGCGGCGATTTTGGCGTCATCAAAGAAAAGCTCGTAGAAGTCGCCCATGCGATAGAATAAGAGCGCTTGGTCGTAAGCGCGCTTGATTTCCAGATATTGCGCCATCATCGGCGTGACGATTGCCGAAGGCGGCGGTGATGAGGGGTTTGGCTTTTGCTGCGGATCGTCAAATAGCTGATGCTCTAAAGAGCGCGGCTCATCGGATTGCGGCGTGGATTTGGACATAAGAGTTCTGAATCCCTAAATTCATTTAGACCTTATACATACCATGCTATAAAGCCATGCTATAAGGAAATCGGCGTGATGAAAAGCGATCCCAAAAGGTTTCAAAAACAACAAAATAAATTGCGAGAGCAGGCGTGAATCATGAGTGATGATGACCAGTCTTTAAAATTTACTGATGAGGAGGCGTTAAGGTTTCATCAGGAGGGCCGTCCGGGCAAGATTGAGATTGTGGCGACCAAGCCCATGTCAACGCAGCGGGATTTGTCGCTGGCCTATTCGCCGGGCGTTGCGGCGCCGGTGCGGATGATCGCCGAGGATTCCGACCGCGTTTTTGATTATACCAGCCGCGGCAATCTGGTGGCGGTGATTTCCAACGGCTCGGCGATTTTGGGGCTGGGCAATCTCGGGCCGCTGGCGGCCAAGCCGGTGATGGAAGGCAAGGCGGTTTTGTTCAAGCGCTTTGCCGGCATTGACGCGATTGATCTTGAAGTGGATACCGAGGATTGCGAGAAATTCATTGGGGCGGTGCGCTATTTGGGGCCGTCTTTTGGCGGGATCAATCTTGAAGATATCAGCGCGCCGAATTGTTTCATCATTGAAGAAAAACTGCGTGAATTGATGGACATTCCGGTGTTTCACGATGACCAGCATGGCACGGCGATCATCTGCACGGCGGGTTTGATCAATGCGTTTTATCTGACCGGACGCAAGTTTGAGACCAGCCGCATGGTCGTCAATGGCGCGGGCGCAGCCGGCATTGCGTGTGCGGAGCTGGCTCTGGCTTTGGGGTTCAAGCGCAAAAATTTGATTTTATGCGACCGCAATGGGCCGATCTATAAAGGGCGCAATGTCGGCATGAATCAATGGAAAGAAAAGCTTGCCCATCCGAATGAGATTAAAAGTTTGGAAGAGGCTATCAAAGGCGCTGATGTTTTTCTGGGCCTTTCGGTTAAAGGCGCTTTGACCAAGGAGATGGTTGAATCGATGAATGACCAGCCAATCATTTTTGCGCTGGCCAATCCTGATCCGGAAATCACGCCTGAAGATGTCGCGCGGGTGCGCGATGACGCGATCATCGCGACGGGGAGATCGGATTATCCCAATCAAGTGAATAATGTTTTGGGCTTTCCCTATATTTTTCGCGGCGCGCTGGATGTTCATGCGCGCACGATCAATCAGGAGATGAAGATTGCCTGCGCGCATGCGCTCGCCGAGCTTGCGCGCGCGGATGTTCCCGATGAAGTGGCCAATGCCTATCAGGGAACGCGGCTGCACTTTGGCAAAAATTATATCATTCCCGCGCCCTTTGATCCTCGTTTGATTCACACGATTCCACCGGCTGTCGCGGAAGCGGCGATGGCATCGGGAGCGGCGCGCAAACCCATCATAGACATGGAAGATTATCGCGCGCGTCTATCCGCATTGCATAATCCCATCGCAGCGACCTTTCAAACCATTTCGCGCCATGTGCGTGAACATCCCAAACGGGTGGTTTTTTCGGAAGGCGAAGAGGAGCAAATGATCAGAGGTGCGCTGACCTTTCGTGATATGGGTCTGGGCGAGCCAATTTTGATCGGACGGCGCGAAGACATTGAGCGCGCGATGAAAAAAATAGATTTGCCGGGCACCGAAAATTTGATCATTGAAGAAAACACGCCGCAGCATCCTCACGCGGCGGAATATGCGGATTTTCTCTATGAGCGCCTGCGGCGGCGCGGCCTGCTCAAGCGCGATTGCGTGCGGCTGCTTTTTGACCGCAATGTGCTGAGTGCGTGCAAGCTGGCTCTTGATGAGGCCGATGCGATGATCACCGGCGTGACAAGAAATTACAGCGCGGCATTGGACGATGTCCGCACAGCGCTGAAGCCGCGCGGCGGCCGTTCAGTGATGGGCATTTCCATGCTGCTGACGTCGGATGGGCGGACAATTTTCGTCGCCGATACCAATGTTCACGACATGCCCCGCGCAGAAGAGATCGCCGCGATTGCGATTGAAAGCGCGCGGGTGGCGCGGCGCTTAGGCTATGAGCCGCGGGTGGCGTTTTTGGCCTATTCTACTTTCGGCTACCAGATGGGCGAGCGCGCGCAGCAAATGAGCCGCGCGGTGGAGCTGCTTGATAAAGCTGGCGTGGATTTTGAATATGAAGGCGAAATGTCGGCTGATGTGGCGCTGAACATGAATGTGATGAAACTCTATCCTTTTTGCCGCCTGACCGGCCCGGCGAATATTTTGATCATGCCCGCGATTCACGCGGCGAGCATTTCGACAAAGATGCTTGAGGAGTTAGGCAAAGCGACTGTTTTTGGCCCGATGCTGGTTGGGCTCACTCATTCGGTGCAGATCATGCAGATGGGCTGTTCGGTGACCGAGCTTGTCAACATGGCTGCGCTCGCGGCATTTGATCTGAACCGCTAATATCACGCGGATTTTTTGGTTTTATCTTGCGGCATTGCGGCGTCGCGGCGCAGACTCAAAGCTTCGGCGATGTGAGGCTTGGCGATCGTCTCGCTTCCGGCCAGATCGGCGATGGTGCGCGCGACACGCAACACGCGGTGATAGCCGCGCGCCGACAGACCCCATTTTTCTGCGGCTTTTTCGAGCCACGCAGCACCTGCGGGATCGGGCTTAAAAAAAGTTTCAAACAGCTCATCAGCAACGAAAGCGTTAAGCGGATATTTTGCGCCGGAAAATCTTTCCTGCTGAATGGCGCGCGCATGTATGATGCGCTTGCGCACATCTTCGCTGCCCTCTTTGGCCTCGGGCAGAGCGAGCTCGGAAATTTCAACTGGCGGCACGTCAATAAAAATATCAATGCGATCCATCAAAGGCCCTGAAATGCGCGCTTGATATTCACGTACGCAGCGCGGCTGACGGCCACAGGCGCGTGAGGCATCGGTCGCATAGCCGCAGCGGCATGGATTCATCGCAGCAATTAGCTGAAAACGCGATGGATAAACAATATGCGCACGCGCACGCGCGATCAATGTCTCGCCGCTTTCAAGAGGCTGGCGCAAAGAATCAAGAACTTGACGCGGAAATTCCGGAAACTCATCAAGGAACAAAATGCCATTATGTGCGAGTGAAATTTCGCCCGGCTTGGCGCGCGGCCCGCCGCCGATCATCGCGGCTTGGCTCGCCGAATGATGCGGCGCGCGAAATGGCCGCTGGGTTATCATATCAGCGGCGTCCATCTGTGCGGACAGGCTTTGAATCACGCTGACTTCAAGCGCTTCCTTTGCGGTCAAGGGCGGAGAAATGCCCGGCACACAGGCAGCAAGCAGAGATTTGCCTGCGCCCGGCGGGCCGGACATCAGCATATTATGGCAGCCTGCCGCGGCAATTTCCAAAGCGCGCTTGGCGCTTTCTTGGCCGCGAACTCGTTTGAGGTCGGCTTGATGAACATTGTCATGAACAAGCTTGCCGCGCTGCGGCGTGGCGAGTAATTGTGTGCCTTTGAAATGATTGACGAGCTGCAGCAAATTTTCGGGTGCGATCAAAAGCCCTTCTTCTTTGACGTCCAATCCCGACCACGCTGCTTGGCCGCCGCAAGCGTGGGGACAGATCAGGCCGAGCTTCGCCTCATAGGCTTTGATCGCAGCAGGCAAAACGCCGGAGACCGGCGCGATAGAAGCATCTAATCCGAGTTCGCCCAGCGCGATGAAGCGTTGAATCACCGGCACGGGCACAATCTCCATCGCCGCGAGCAAAGCAAGCGCGACGGGAAGATCATAATGGCTGCCTTCTTTGGGCAGATCGGCGGGCGCGAGATTGACGATGATGCGCTTCGGCGGCAGGCTGAGCCCCATGCCGTTCAGAGCGGCGCGAATGCGTTCGCGGCTTTCAGCGACGGCTTTGTCAGCCAGACCGACAATCGTAAAAGCAGGCAGACCGCGGCCAATTTGCACTTGAACATCAACGAGTCCGGCTTCAACGCCTTGAAAGGCAACGGTATGGCCGCGCGCGATCATCGCTGGCGGTCTCGCTGGTCTTGGGCCTTTTTTTCAATGACATCTAAGGCGATGGCGGCGATATCAGGGCCGCCCAAATCCTTGATCTGTCGGATGCCGGTGGGCGAGGTGATGTTGATTTCGGTCAAATGGTCGGCGATGAGATCAATGCCTGCCAGCACGATGCCTTTTTCGTGCAGGACCGGCGACAGCACATCGCAGATTTTTTGCTCTGAGGGCGTAATCTCATCAAGGAAGGGGCGCGCACCCCATTGCAGATTGGCGCGCAGTTCGCCTTCAGGCGGCACACGGTTCAATGCGGCGAGAGGCTGGCCATCCACCAAAAAAATCCTTTTATCGCCCTTGCGAACATCGGGGATAAATTTTTGCGCGATCAGCGGCAGGCCGTAAGCTGACAGCATCATCGCGGTCATGGCCAAAAAATTCACGTCTTGAGGCTCTACCAGCATCACGCCTTCGCCGGCAGCGCCGTAGAGCGGCTTGAGCACGATAGCACCTTGGGCGGCGCGAAAATCTTTGATCTCGTCAATATCTGAAGAGATCAAAGTCGGCGGCATGAATTGACGAAAGAGCAAAGGGAAAATTTTCTCCGGCGCATTGCGCACCGATGCTGGATCGTTAATGATCAACGTCTTGTGGGAAATCATTTCAAGAAAATAAGTCGCGGTGATGTAGCGCATATCAAAGGGAGGATTTTGACGCATCATAATCACATCAAATGCGGCGAGGTCGCGCCTTTGCGGCGCGTCAAGTTTTGCATGATCGCCCTGCACATCTTGAAATTTCGCTTTGCGTACGCGCGCCACCAAATGCCCGTCTATTTGCGATAAAGCTTCGGGCGGATAAACAAACAGATCATGGCCGCGCGCCTGCGCTTCTAGAGCCAGAGCGAAACTGGTATCTCCAGCGATGGTTAAGTTTTCCACCGGATCTATTTGAAACGCGATTTGCAATCCATCCCTCCCTTTCACTCCTCCTGCCAAGCATTGGCGACATAATGCGGCCAAAAATTCCGCCCGAAAAACACCGCATCAAAGCGCACGGTTAATTTATGCGCGTCGGGCCTTTGCGCGTCGGGCATTTGTGCGAGAAAAATTTCCGCACTGCGCATGATGCGCCGACATTGCTCTGGCGACAGCGCCTCTCTCACCTCGCCCGCGGCGCGGCTCTTGACTTCTATGAATACGACAAGCCGCCGCCTGCGCGCAATAATATCTATCTCGCCCGCGCCAATCCCGCGATGGCGGGGTTGATAATGCCGCGCCACAATGCGAAAGCCGCGCGCCATCAGCATCATACAGGCCAGATTCTCGGCCAAGCGGCCTTTTTTTACCGCCGCGCGTTTTTTGGTTAAATTAGATTTTTCTGTCATTTTTTTTCGCCGCGACGAGCTGCGCATAAATAACCCGACGACTCTGGCCGGTTTCGCGGGCGATTTTTGCTGCCGTTTGGCTGGGCGACAGAGATTGCGCGCGTTGATTTTGAGCATTTTGTTCCCGAGCTTCCTGTTGAGAAGCAGAAGACATAGACGTAGAAGATATAAAGGGCGCAATGATCATCGTGATCTCGCCTTTGGGCTGGGGCGCTTGAGCATAAAAGGCTTGCAATTCGCCTAATGTTCCGCGTTTTTTCTCTTCAAAAGCTTTGGTCATTTCGCGCGCGATGAACGCCGGACATTGTGCGCCAAAAACTTTTGTCAGATCAGCCAGACTTTTGGTCAAGCGCATCGCGCTTTCAAAAAGGACGATGGCACCCGATGATGCGCCCGATGATGTGTGTGGTGAAGCCGCAAGTTTTTGTAAAAATTTCAAGCGCGCCGCGGCGCGCGGCGGCAAGAATCCGACAAAGGTGAATATATGCGCCGGAAGGCCTGCAATGCTCAGCGCCGCCATGACGCTGGACGGCCCGGGAATCGGAAAAATCGGCACACGTAGCGCGATCAATGGCTTCAGCAGCGCAAACCCCGGATCGGAAATGAGCGGCGTTCCGGCATCGCTGACCAGCGCGACGATGCCGCCCTCGTCAACGATATCGCCGACCTTGATTGTGAGCTGGCTGATATGTTTTGCCGGACTATGATCGTGAAAAGCGCGCAGCGGCGGCGATTTGATCTTATAATGAGACAGCAATTTGCGCGTCCGGCGCGTATCTTCAGCGAGAATCAGGCTAGCGGCGCTCAAAACGTCCAGCGCGCGCAAAGTGATATCACGCAAATTGCCAATCGGCGTGGCAACGACATAAAATCCGGCGGGCAGCTTGCTTGATGACGTGGTATCCTCGGACATTTTGCTAGGCATCTTCTTGCTGGGCATCTTCGTAGGAATTTGTGTGAGAACGCGCTAAAGTCGTGAATCAAAAAGGACAAAAAATGTTTTTAGAAAGTATAAGCTCTTTTGGCGCAAATCTTAAGCGCTGTTTGCGCGCTTTTTGTCTTTTGAGCCTGTTGCTGGCAGCGCATTCCTGTGCGGGGCGGCAAGTGGCGGTGATCAGCAATCCGCCGACGGGCAAGCCGATCAATGTTGCGCTGCTTCTGCCTTTCGGCGCACAGCAGAAAGAATGGCAAATGTTGGCGCGGGCGATCTCCGATGCGGCGCAGATGGCTTTATTTGACAGCGGCAAGACGCGGCTGGTGTTAATTCCCAAAGACACCAAAGGCACACCCGACGGCGCGCGCCGCGCGATGCAAGACGCGCTAGCACAAGACGCGCATATTATTTTAGGGCCGCTTTTATCAAACTCTGTGCGCGCGGTGGCGCCGCTTGCGGCGCGCAGTCCGGCTCCGGTGATTGCGTTTTCATCAGATGAGCGCGTTGTCAGCGACAATGTTTATCTATTGGGATTTTCGCCCGCGCAGCAAGTGCGGCGTGTGATTGAACATGCGCAAAAATTGAATGTGCGGCGCATGGCGGCATTTTTGCCGCGCACGGCCTATGGCCGTTTGGTGCGCACGGCGTTTGTGGATGCGGCGGATGAGTTTGGCATTGAGATTCACGCGATTGAAACTTATCCGCCCTTGATCGCCGAAGCGATCTCCAAAGCCGAAGAGCCGGCGCGGCGGCTGGCGGATTATGCGTGGCGGCGCAAGAAGCGCGAGCAGGAAATGCGCCGCTTGGAGCGTGAACGCGCGCGGGCGCAAACGCAGTTAAAAACGCGCGGACGCAAAACGCAGCGCGGTCGCTTTGTGCGTGGCCGCGCGCAAAGGCGGCAGCAAGATTCTGTGCCTGCGGACATTCGCCTCAAACAGATTGAAGCCGATATTGATCGGCTCGAAAAAATCGACGCGCTGGGAGAAATTCCCTATCAGGCGATTTTGTTTGCCGAAGGCGGCGCGTCGCTGCGCGGCTTGGTGCAATTGCTGCCGAATTTTGACATCACGTCGCGGCAGGTTTTTTTTCTGGGCACCGGATTATGGGACGACCCAAAGCTTGGCCGCGAATTGCCGCTTAACGGCGCGCGGTTTGCGGCGCCGCCGCCTGACAATGCTGAAATTTTGAGAGCGCGCATGCAGCGTGAATTTCGCCGTCAGATTCCGCGGCTAGTTACGCTGGGTTATGACGGCGTTGGCTTGGCGCGCGCACTTGCCGAGCAAAGCGATCCGCCGTTTAAGTGGGAGCAGATCACACAGCCCGGCGGCTTTATTGGCATTGACGGCATTTACCGCTTTCCTATCCGCCGCAAGGGTGAAACGCTTATCAAGGGCGCAATTGCCGAGCGCGGTCTGGCGGTGATTGAAATCAAACGCCGCCAGCGGCAAATCGTCTCCGAAGCACCGGAGGAGTTTACGATTGAAGATAGCTCTATTGAACAAGTTGCGCGGTGATCTGATCCAGCAATAATGCGCCCTTTTTTGTGGCGCAAAGATGGCTGGCCGTTTGCCGCAGCAGGCCTTGCGCGGATAAAGCGGCGATTTTATTTTGATCTAAAGTCTGTCCGGTGAGCGCGCGATGGCGCGCCAAAGACAGGCCTTGCGCGAGGCGCAATCCCATGATCAGCATTTCGGTGCTGCGCGTTTTGGCACTCAGCGCGGCGCACTGATAATGGTGCCAAAAATCATTGTCTTTGGCTGAACTTTGCCATGTTTTGGGGGCGCGCGGTGTTTGCGTAGCAACAAAAAGGTTTTGTGAATCGAGCGTCAACCTGCCAGCCGCACCCGGCCCCAATCCGGCATAATCATGATAATGCCAATAGGCTAGATTATGCCGCGACTCATGGCCGGGACGCGCGTGATTGGCAATTTCATAGCGCGCAAGCCCGTAGCTCTGACAAAGCTCGTCGCTCAGCAGGTAAAGCCGCGCGGCGAGATTTTCGTCAGGCAAAGAAAAACGTCCGCGCTGCACATCACGGCCAAAAAGTGTGCCTTCAGGACAGGTCAGCTGGTAGATGGAAAGATGGGTCGGCGCCAGCGCCAAAGCTTCTTGTAATTCCTGCCGCCATGACATCTCATCTTGTTCCGGACGCGCGGCAATGAGATCAAAGGATGTTTCGGGAAAAATTTTCTGCGCAAGCTCTATAGCATAGCGCGCTTGGTGGCCATCATGCTTGCGGCCCAGAAATTTTAGCGCGTCATCATTGAGCGATTGCACACCTAAGGAAAGCCGGTTGATGCCTGCGGCACAAAAAGCAGAAAAAATACCTTGCGCCGCATTTTCCGGATTGGCTTCCAATGTGATTTCAGCATCGCGATCTAAGATAAAAGTTTTTCCAATTTTATCAAGAATTTTTGCCACAAGGTCAGGCGGCATCAAAGAAGGCGTACCGCCGCCAAAAAAAACGCTTGGAATATGTCTATCGCCTGCCATTTCGGCAAGCAAGTTCAGCTCGTGCTCAATGGCATCAATGAAATTTTGAGACTCATGATCGGAAATATCGCGTTTGACTTTGACGTTGAAGTCGCAATAAGGACAAAGCGCCAAACAAAATGGCCAGTGAATATAAATTGCCAATTTTCTCATATTTCAAAATAATTTTTTTCAAAATAATTTTTTAACAGCACAAAAGCGTGCGCGCGGTGAGATATTTTATGCTTGTCCTCAGGCTTCATTTCTCCAAAGCTTTGTTTCTGGCCATCGGCGATGAAAATGGGATCATAGCCGAATCCATATTCACCGCGCGGCGGCCAGACGATCTGGCCGGATACGCGCCCTTCAAAAGAAATCACTTTATCGTGCGGCCAAGCGAGCGCGAGCACACAAACAAATTGCGCTGTGTAATGCGCGCCCGTATGATCCATGTCCGCCTTTTGGATATTTTCCCACACGCGCAAACAGGCTTGACGGAAATCACGCGGCATACCGCCATGCGGCGCGGGGGCCCAGCGCGCAGAAAAAATCCCCGGCGCGCCATTGAGCGCGTCAACCGCAAGGCCGGAATCATCACTGAGCGCCATCAACCCCGCATGCTGCGCAGCCGTGCGCGCTTTAAGCTCGGCATTTTCGCGGAAGCTGGCGCCTGTTTCTTCGGGCTCTGGCAGACAAAGATCGGCGGCGGAAATGAGCTCAAGCCGGTAATCGCGCAATAAATCGGCCATTTCCTTGACCTTGCCCTTATTGTGCGAAGCGATGACGAGCCGCGTGCCAGCGGCGAGTTGAGTCATATGCGCTTATCCTCCTTATTCTTATTATCTTCTAATTTCGAAGCTTTTGGATAAGCTTTTGGATAATTGACCTATCCGATGTAAATTCCTACATATAAATTTAACCTGCCAAATATAAGCGAGTTTACTGGATGAAATCACCGCAAAAATCATCACGCAAGCCATTTTGCGCGCCTTCCTCTGCGCTGCAAGACCTCAACGAGCGCTCAATAGAGATTTTTCGCCGCATTGTTCAAAACTGGCTTTCCGGCGGGCAGCCGATCGGCTCAGCGGCGCTGAGTCGGGAATTGCCTTTATCGGCGGCGACGATTCGCCATGTGATGGCTGAGCTTGAGGCTTTGGGGCTTTTATGCGCGCCGCACATTTCAGCCGGACGCATGCCGACAGATTTGGGCTTGCGGCTTTTCGTGGATGCGCTTTTGGAAATTGAGGATCTTTCACATAAAGAACAGCGCGGCATTGGAAAGACGTTAAGCGTCGGCGCTGAAACGACGCAAGACGTGCTGGCACAAGCAGGCGACATGCTTGCCGCGCTGAGTCGCTGCGCTGGGCTCGTTGTCGCGCCGCATTTGGAGGCGCGGCGGCTGAAGCATATTGAATTTGTTGCGCTGTCGCGCGATCAAGCTTTGGTGATCATTGTGACAGAAGATGGCCTCGTTGAAAATCGGCTGATGGATTTGCCGCCGGGCCTGCCGCCGACATCTTTGATACAAGCGACAAATTATCTCAACACGCGGCTTTGCGGGCATTCGCTGCGAGAATTTAAGGGATTGCTTGACCAAGAGGTGGAACATGCGCGCGGCGAGCTTGATGAATTGACCCAGCGCCTTGTGGAAGCGGGGATCGCGGTTTGGACGGGAATAGATTCTCAAGAGGTTAAAAAATCTTTGATCGTGCGCGGGCGCAATCATCTGCTCGAAAACATTAACGAGCTTGATGAGCTTGAACGCGTGCGCGAATTATTTGATAATTTGGAAACGAAAACCGAATTGCTCAATCTTTTGGACCGCGCTGAAGAGGCCGATGGCATGCGCATTTTTATTGGCGCGGAAACGAAATTATTTTCTTTGTCAGGGTCTTCGCTGATTGTGAGTCCCTATCGTCAAAGCGGCGGCGACCCTGATGCGCCGGAAGGACAAAATGCGCAAATCATCGGCGCGATCGGCATCATCGGCCCGACACGATTAAATTATGCCCGCATCATCCCGATCGTGGATTATACAGCGCACATGATTGGAAATTTTCTGCACCCTAAAGGAGGCACCTCGTGAACACAGAACCCGCTCAAGAAAATAACGGCCAGCAAATTGCGGAAGAGGAAAAAGAGCAAGAATCATCTTTGGAAGATCAAATCTCGGAACTTAAACACCAGCTTAAAGACCAGCTTTTGCGCAGCCAAGCGGATATGGAAAATCTGCGCAAGCGCATGAGCCGCGAAATGGAAAAAGCGAGCTCATTTGCAATTGAGAGCTTTGCGCGCGATCTGCTGCCGGTTTTGGATAATATGAACCGCGTACTCGCGACTTTGGATGAGGAGTCCGATAACAGCCTCAAAGATGGTGTGCGGCTCACTCTGCGTGAGATGCAGGCCATTTTGACGCGCCATCATGTGGTGCGCATTGAAGCGATCGGACAGATGTTTGATCCGCATCTGCATGAAGCGCTTTTTGAAAAAACCGACCCCAAAGCAGAGGCGGGAACCATCACGGAAATCATTGAAGATGGCTATATGATCGGCGCGCGGCTTTTGCGGCCAGCGCGGGTTGGGGTCACGCGCGCAGCACAGCCTCTTGAGGCGCAGACTCCCGAAACACGGGAAAATCCGCCCAAAAAGCCCTAAAACCAAGAAAACTTTAAAAACAAGGATATCTTGGCAAAGTGCGCTTGCATGCCTATATGTAGACTTAATCCCCTCAAAAATGAGAGCAAATAGGGCTCAAACAAAGAGAACCACAAAAGGAGATATAAATGAGCAAAGTCATCGGCATTGACCTCGGCACGACCAATTCCTGCGTTGCGGTTATGGAAGGCGCAACACCGCACGTCATTGAAAATTCTGAGGGCACGCGCACGACGCCGTCTATGGTCGCCTTTGCCAAAGACGGCGAAAAGCTCGTCGGTCTGCCCGCCAAACGGCAAGCGGTGACCAATCCGCAAAATACTCTGTTTGCGATCAAAAGATTGATTGGCCGCAGCTTTGACGATCCGACCACGCAAAAAGATATTGATATGGCGCCTTATGAGATCATCAAAAGCGGCAATGGCGATGCTTGGGTGCGCGCCAATGATAAAGATTATTCTCCGGCGCAAATTTCGGCGTTCATTTTGCAAAAAATGAAAGAGACGGCGGAAAATTATCTAAATGAAAAGGTGACTCAAGCCGTCATCACGGTGCCGGCATATTTCAACGACTCGCAAAGACAGGCGACAAAAGACGCCGGCAAAATTGCCGGACTTGAAGTTTTGCGCATCATCAACGAGCCCACCGCCGCCGCATTGGCCTATGGTTTGGACAAGAAAGACGCCAAAACAATCGCCGTTTATGATTTAGGCGGCGGCACATTTGACGTATCCATTCTTGAGCTGGGCGACGGCGTCTTTGAGGTGAAATCAACCAATGGCGACACGTTTCTGGGCGGCGAGGATTTTGATATGCGCCTTGTTGATCATTTGGCGGATGAGTTCAAGAAGAGTCAGGGCATAGATGTTCGCAGCGATCCGCTGGCTTTGCAGCGGCTCAAAGAGGCGGCAGAAAAAGCCAAAATTGAATTATCGTCCGCGTTGGAAACTGAGATCAACCTGCCTTTCATCACTGCCGACCAATCCGGCCCAAAACATTTGACGATAAAATTGTCGCGCGCCAAGCTGGAGGCGCTGACAGAAGATTTAGTAGAACGCACACGCGCCCCCTGTGAGCAGGCTTTGCGCGATGCCGGTTTGAGCGCAAGCGAAGTCAATGAAGTGATCGTTGTCGGCGGCCAGACGCGCATGCCGCAGGTGCGTGAATTTGTTAAAAAAGTTTTTGGCACCGCGCCCAATACGAGCAGCAACCCTGACGAAGTGGTGGCGATGGGCGCAGCGATACAAGCGGGCGTTTTGCAGGGCGACATTAAAGACGTGCTTCTGCTTGACGTCACACCTTTGTCGCTGGGCATTGAAACTTTGGGCGGCGTGTTCACGCGGCTGATTGACCGCAACACGACGATTCCGACGAAGAAATCGCAAGTTTTTTCGACCGCCGCCGATGAGCAGACTGCGGTGACGATCAGGGTTTTTCAAGGTGAACGCGAAATGGCCGAAGGCAATAAGCTTTTGGGCCAGTTCAACCTTGAGGGAATTCCCAAACAGCCGCGCGGCATGCCGCAAATTGAAGTCAGTTTTGACATTGACGCCAATGGCATCGTTCAGGTCTCGGCCAAAGATAAAGCGACGAACAAAGAGCAGCAAATCAGGATCGAGGCCTCTGGCGGGCTTGATAAGGATCAGGTTGAGCGCATGATCAAAGAAGCCCAAGAACATGAAGGCGAAGATCGCAAGAAAAAGGAAATCATTGAGGCGCGCAATCAGGGCGAGGCTCTGATTCATTCAACGCGCAAAAGTCTGGATGAGGCAGGCGACAAACTGCCGGAAGATGACCGCAAAAAAATTGACGAGGCGCTCACGGCGCTTGACGAGGCGCTCAAAACAGACGACGCACAGGACATTCAGGCCAAGACCCATACGCTCGCGCAAGCCAGCATGAAAATTGGCGAATTGCTGTATAAAGAGCAGCAAGCTGCGCAAGAGGCGGCTGCCAATGGCGCTAATGGTTCCGAGGGTCAGGGCGCGGCAAATCCTGATATAGAAGATGCTGAAGTGGTTGAAGAAACAGACGCTGATACGAAAAAATCCGGTGATTGATCGCTGCACAGATAAGGCAAGATAAGGCAATTTTATGGCAGCCGATCTTTATCAAGAATTAGGCGTGAAGCAGAGCGCTTCCGCCGAAGAAATCAAACAGGCCTATCGGCAGCTCGCCAAGCAATATCATCCCGACCGCAATCCGGGCGATGAATCTGCGGCGGAAAAATTCAAAAGCATTTCCCATGCTTACGATGTGCTCAAAAACGATCAGGCGCGCGCGGCCTATGACCGCTTTGGCGATGCGGCCTTTGCGCAGGGCAATCCTTCTGGAGCAAATCCCTTTGGCGCTGATTTTAGCCAAAATTTTTCATCATCCATGTCGGATATTTTTGGCGATCTATTCAATAATTTTATGGGCGGCCATCACCAACAATATGAGCAGCGCGGCGAAGATGTGCGTCATGACGTTGAAATTTCACTTGAACAGGCCGCGCGCGGCACAGAGGTTGAATTTTCGCTGGCCGCCGAAGAAAGCTGCAAATCCTGCAAAGGATCGGGCGCGGGCAGGGAATCGCAGAATGTTGCCTGCAGCCAATGTCATGGACAAGGCGTGATCCGACGGCAAAGCGGTTTCATGACATTTGAGCAGACCTGCTCATCATGCGGCGGCGCTGGACGCATGATGAGCAATCCATGTTCTCAATGTTCCGGACAGGGCCGTGTGCTGGGACAGGAAAAACTTCGGGTAAAAATTCCGGCGGGCATTGGCGACGGCGCACAGATGCGCTTAAAAAACAAAGGCAGCGCCGGCATGCGCAATGCGCCGCCGGGCGATTTATATTTGTTCGTTCAGATTAAACCTCATGATATTTTTTATCGCGAAGGGCGCAATTTCTTTTGTGTTGTGCCTGTCTCCATGCCGCTTGCAGCTTTAGGCGGCGAGGTGAGCGTGCCGACATTGGATGAAGGAAAAATTTCGGTCAAGATTCCCGAAGGCTGCCAAACCGGCAAAAGATTGCGGATTCGCGGCCATGGCATTTGCGGGCTGCGCGACCAGCGCAAAGGAGATTTATTTATTGACATTCAAGTGGAAACGCCGGTGCGCTTGGATGCCGATCAAAAAAAATTGATGGAAAAATTGCGCGCCAGTTTGGCGAAGAAGAACACGCCGCATACCAACAGCTTTGCTGAAGCTGCGCATAATATCTTTGATAAGCTTCGCTCGTCAAAATAAAATTTTAACAATTTCCACCGCGTATTATTACCGAAATAAAAATGAGATAATGAAAATGAGATTTGGTTTTGTTTTTCTTATCATTTGCGTTTTTACCGTTTCACCGGCGGGAGCAAAAACAAAATCAGTTCAAGAATCAAAAATTTATGACGCAATCGTTTTGAAAGTCATTGACGGCGATACGCTCAAAGCCAAAGTCAAACTCTGGAGCGATCTTGAGAAAATCGCCAATTTGCGCATTCGCGGCATAGATACGCCGGAATTGCGCAGCAAATGCGCGCAGGAGAAAAAGCTGGCGCGGCGTGCGCGCGACAAACTCAAACAAATATTGGGCATCAAAAAACGAAGCGACCGGCCCGAAATTCTATTGCACAATGTCGCGCCGGGAAAATATCACCGCTATCTAGCCGATGTTTTTACCGCAAAAGGCCAAAATGTCGCCGAAGCCTTGATCAAAGCGGGTCTGGCGCGCCTTTATTTGGGCGGCAAGCGCGCTAGCTGGTGTCCGCGCGTAGGTGCGCGGAGCGCGCCTTGAATCAAGCCGCGCTGCCTGATAGGGATGTTGATCATGTCAGCCATGCCGATCATCATTGCGGGTGCTGCCGGACGTATGGGACAATGTCTTGCCGGTCTTGCCGCGCAAACTTCCAAAAAGACTGCTGTCAAGCTTTCCGGTTTGGTTGAAGCTGCCGCACATCCGTCTTTGGGGATGCAGAATTATGGCATCACGATCAAGGATGACCCCGCCGCTTTATTGGCTGAAGCCGCGCCGCGCTGCGGTCTGATAGATTTCACGCGCGCGGGCAGCGCTGCGGCGCTGGCGCCGCTTGCTGCGCGCCATGACGCGGTCTATGTGGTCGGCACGACGTCTTTGACCGATGAGGATAAAAAACAATTGAAGCTAGCCGCGCAAAAAATTCCGGTGATCGCTTCGGAAAATATGAGTCTGGGCGTTGCGTTGATGGCGTTTTTTGTGCGGCGCGCGGCAGAGATGCTCGTGGCGGATCAATGGGATATTGAAATTCGCGAGATTCATCACCGCGACAAAATTGACGCGCCGTCGGGAACTGCGTTTTTATTGGGGCGCGCGGCGGCTTTGGGGCGCGGCGAAAAGCTTGATGATGTTTTGACGCATCATGCGCCCCACCAAGATCGGAAAAGACAAACAGGCCAGATCGGCTTTGCGGCGTCGCGCGGCGGCCATATCGCGGGCGCACATGAGGTGATTTTTGCCGCAGATCATGAAATTTTGACGCTCACCCATCAAGCCATGTCGCGGGAAATTTTTGCGCAAGGCGCTTTGCGCGCTTGTCTTTGGGGACGCGCTCAGCCTGCCGGACTTTATACGATCAATGACGTGCTCGGAATCAAATAGAATGCGCGCGTGATTCAAGATAAAGCGATTCTTGTGCTGATTCGGCATGGCCAAAGTCTTTGGAATGCGCAAAATCTTTTCACTGGCTGGCGTGATGTTGATTTATCCGATCAAGGGCGCGCGGAGGCACACCGCGCCGGACAATTTCTTTTGGCTGAAAAAATTATTTTTGATGCGGCATGGACATCTGCGCTCATGCGCGCGCAAAACACGTGCGAAATCATTCTCAAGGAAATGGATCAGAACAACATACCTGTTGTGCAAGATGGGGCGCTTAATGAGCGCGACTATGGCGATCTTTCGGGCATGGACAAAGATGAAGCGCGCAAAAAATTCGGCGCGCAGCAAGTTCATCAATGGCGGCGCAGCTTTACCGAAAGGCCGCCGGGCGGCGAAAGCCTTCAAGACACTTATGAGCGCGTCATCCCTTATTATCGCAAAAATATTTTGCCTTTATGGCAGCAGGGTCAAAAAATTCTCATCGCGGCGCATGGCAATTCTTTGCGCGCTTTGGTGATGGAATTAGAAAAAATTTCAGCAGCGCAGATCGTCAAAATTGAAATCCCGACGGGCCAGCCGCTGATTTATTGCCTCAGCGATGAAGGCGAGATCATTAAGCGCTAAGCATTTTTTGCTTAATGTTGAGTCCCCAATGATAGCCGCCCAAGCCGCCATCGCGGCGCAGCACAAGGTGGCACGGCACGAGCCAAGAGATCGGATTTTGCCCGACCGCACGGCCAACCGCACGCGCGGCTTGCGGGCTGCCCAGCTTTGCGGCCAAAGCGCCATAATTTGTTGTCTGCCCGTAAGGAAGCGCCAATAATTCTTTCCAAACTTTTTTCTGAAAATCACTGCCAATCAACAAAAGAGGCGGCTTGCGGTTATCACAAGCCCGTTTGGCAAAAGCCTGTTTGGCGAATGGCGCGGTTTTGCGCGGCGCGTGATGGTAGATCGCTTGCGGCCAGCGCGCGCGCATATCTTGAAAAACAGCATTTTGATCTTTTTCAGTCTGGCCTTTTTCAACAAAAGCGAGGCCTAAAATCGCCTCCTGCGCGACCATCACCAGACATTGCCCAAAGGGCGAAGGGTGGAATCCATAATCAATTTGCAGATCGGCCTGCGCAAATTCCCGCGGGCGATATTGCACTTGATGTTTTCTATTTTTTTTCATGTTGGCCTCCTGATATTGGACTTTATATTGCCAATATCACATAAAAAGGGCAAAGTTGCGACAGGGAAAAGGTCAAAATATGGTCAAAAAAGCACAAAAAGGAACAAAGGAAAAACCGGCGGACTTGATGCCGCCGCGGCGGGTGAGCGCTTTTTACCGGCGGCTCGCCAAAGCCAATCCCGAGCCGAAAGGCGAGCTTGAACATATCAACACCTATACTTTGCTGGTCGCGATTGTGTTATCCGCGCAGGCAACGGATAAAGGTGTCAACCAAGCAACGAAGCCTTTATTTAAAAAAATCAAAACGCCTGAAGCGATGGTCAAATTAGGCGAGGCCCAGCTGCGCGATTATGTTAAATCAATCGGTCTGTTTCGCATGAAAGCAAAAAACATCATTCGGCTCTCGGAAATTCTCTGTGCGGAACATGGCGGCAAAGTGCCCCGCACGCGCGAGGAGCTGGAGCTTTTGCCGGGCGTCGGACGCAAAACCGCCAATGTTTTGATGAGCATAGCCTTTGGCGTCGCGACGATTGCGGTTGATACGCATGTATTTCGCGTCAGCCATCGCACCGGATTAGCGCATGGCGCAACGCCTTTTGAGGTGGAACAGGCTTTGATGGAACGCACGCCGAAAAAATTTTTGCAGCACGCCCATCATTGGCTCATTTTGCATGGACGCTATATTTGCAAAGCGCGGCAGCCTTCCTGTAAAGAATGTTTCGTTGAAAATTTATGCGGCTTTGCGCAAAAAAATCTTTAGGAAAGAGGGGATATAAGGTGAAGGGAAAAATTTACGATATTGTCGGGCTAGGCAATGCTTTGCTTGACCGTATTGCCGAAGTTGACGATGCGTTTCTTGCGCGGTTAAACATCGGCAAAGGCCATATGGCTTTAACCGACGAAGAAGACATGAAAACTTTGCAGCGCGAAATCCATCTGGCGCAGCAGAGCTCCGGAGGCGCGCTTGCAAATTGTCTCGTCGGCGCGGCCTTGCTGGGATCGCAAACCGCCTTCATCGGTCGGGTCGGCGACGACGCGCAGGGAAAAGATTTTATTGCTGATTTGAACAAACAGAAGGTTGCCTTTGCCGGAAGCGTCGCCAAAGATCAAGCGACCGGCGTTTGTCTTGTTTTGGTCACGCCCGACGCGCAGCGCTCCATGCGCACGGCACTCGGCGCAAGCACGGGAATTGTCTGCGACGATATTGACGAAAAGCTGATCGTGCAGGCAGAGATTTTATATTTGGAATCTTATCTTTGGGATTCCGCCAGCGCGTGTCAAGCGGGCATGTATGCGGCAAAGCTAGCGCAGCAAAGCAACACGCAAATCGCGCTGAATCTTTCTGATCCGCTTTGCGTAGATCGTCATCGCGAAAATCTTGCTGCATTTGTCGCTGAGTTTGTTGATATTTTAATCGGCAATGAGCAGGAAATCTGCGCTTTTCATCAAGTTGGCACGTTTGACGAAGCTGAAAAAGCCAGCGCCAAACTTGATCTGTCTTTTGCGGCGCTGACGCGGTCGGAAGAAGGCTCGGTGATTTTGGACAGAGGAGCGCCGCATTTTGTCGCCGCGGTGAAAAATATCAAGGCGATTGACACGACCGGCGCCGGTGATCTTTATGCCGCAGGTTTTCTTCATTGTCTAGCCCGCGGCGACAGCGCGGTTGAAGGCGGGCGTCTGGGCGCAAAAATTGCCGCCGCGGTCGTTCAAATTCATGGCGCGCGGCTGCCGAATAATTTTTCTTTATAATTTTCTCAGCCAGACTTCGCGGATCGCATGATCTTCATTTTTGCGCAAGATCAAATCTGCGCGCGGCCTTGTCGGCAAAATGTTGGCGATCAGATTGGGCAGGTTGATGCCGTCCCAAAAATCTTCAGCGATTTTCAGAATATCTTTTTCGTCAATACAAGAATAGCGGTGAAAATAATTTTCGGGATCACGAAAAGCCGTGCGGCGCAATTGAAAAAAGCGCGCAATATACCATTGGCGCAAAGCGGCTAGATCGGCGTCTAGATAGACTGAAAAATCAAAAAAATCAGAAACGGCAGCGGGCGTTGATGATCCGGTCAAAACCGGCGTCTGCAGCACGTTGAGCCCTTCAATGATGATGATGTCGGGCTGCTGAACGAGAATTTGTTCATCGGGCACGATGTCATAAGATGAATGGGAATAGCAGGGCGCGGCCACCTCTTGCTGGCCGGATTTGATCGCCGCGACGAAGCTCAGCAAAGCGGCTTGGTCAAAACTTTCCGGCCAGCCTTTGCGGCGCATCAGGCCGCGCGCTTCAAGATGTTGATTAGGAAAAAGAAAGCCGTCAGTGGCGACGATCTCCACTTTCGGATGATTTGGCCAGCGCGCCAAAAGTTCGCGCAATATTCTCGACGTCGTGCTTTTGCCGACAGCCACGCTGCCAGCCAGACCAATAATATAAGGTGTTTTGGATTCGCTTTTGCCCAAAAATTCATTGGTCACGCGATGAAGCGTGCGCGCGGCGCGAACATGAAGGCTCAAAAAACGCGAAAGCGGAAGATATATTTGCTCAACTTCAGAAAGCGAAACCGTCTCGCCGCGACCGCGCAAGGCGGCTAAATCATCTTCGGTGAGCGGCAGGGGTGTTTTTTCGCGCAGCTTTTCCCATTCTTCAGCGGGAAAGCGCCGCCAAGGGGATTTGGCACTTAAACTAAAATTTTCATGCGGAGCCGACATCAGTTTAGTTTTTATTCTCTTTCATATTTTTTTCTTTCATGCGCTTTGCGAGCTCCTGATAGACGCGTTCGGGCGCGATGTCTTTGGCGGCCAGCAAAACGAGCCAATGATAAAGCAGGTCTGCCGATTCTGAAACGACGCGTTCGGGCGTTTCAGCGAGTGCGGCGATGGCGGTCTCAACGGCTTCTTCACCCAGCTTGCGCGCGCACAAAGCCGGTCCTCCCGCGAACATTTTCGCGGTATAAGACTTTGCCGGATCATCAGCATGCCGCTCCTGAATGAGAAGAAAGAGCTCATCCAAAATATCTGCAGATTTGGTCTGGGTCATTTGCCTATATTTGCCTGTTTAGGATTTGCCTGTTTAGGGCTCAAAAAATAGCATGAACGAGGAAAAGAATCTTATCTTAATCAGCGCTTATCGGGGTCTGATCGGGATATTGGCCGCCGCCATATGGGCTTTGACTTCGGCGATGGAGACTTCGCCAAAGTGAAACAGAGAAGCGGCGAGCACGGCGGAGGCGCGCCCCTGCTTTATCACGTCAACGAAATGATCGCGCCGCCCCGCGCCGCCTGAAGCGATGACCGGCACGCGAACTTGGTCGGCGACAGCACGGGTCAGGTCGCAATCAAAGCCTGATTTGGTGCCATCGCGATCCATAGAGGTCAGCAAGATTTCCCCCGCGCCCAAAGCGACGGCTTTTTGCGCAAAGGCCACAGCGTCAAGATCGGTGGGTTTGCGGCCACCATGCGTCCAGAGCGACCAGCGTTTGGAGCGGCCCGCTTTATCTTCGCGCGCATCAAGCGCGACGACAATGCATTGACGGCCAAAACGCTGCGCGGCACAGCGAATGAGCTCGGGATCGGTGATCGCCGCTGTATTGATCGCAACCTTATCAGCACCGCAGAGCAGAAGCCTTTGAACATCTTCAACGCTGCGCACGCCGCCGCCGACGGTGAGCGGCATAAAACATCTTTGCGCCACCTGTTTGACAACATCAAAGATCGCCGGACGCGCTTCATGGCTTGCGGTGATGTCAAGAAAACATAATTCATCGGCACCGGCTTGATCGTAAGCGGCGGCGGCTTCAACGGGCGAACCGGCATCTTGCAGATCAACAAAGCGAACGCCTTTGACAACGCGGCCATCTTTGACGTCCAGACAGGGAATCAATCTGGTTTTCAGCATGATGATGCCACAAGCCGCAGCGCATCCTGCGGATTCAGCCTGCCGTCATAAAGCGCGCGTCCGGCGATGACGCCTTCAATGCGGCGGCGTGATGTATGCGCGAGAAGCGCTTCAATATCTTCAATGCCGCGCAAGCCGCCCGACGCGATGACCGGCGCCGCACAGACTTCGCTGAGCGCTGATGTGGCTTCAATGTTCAAGCCGACCATCATGCCATCGCGCGCAATGTCGGTATATAAAATCGCGGCGGCATCCCAATCGGAGATGCGCTGCGCAGCATCAATCACTTTTTCGCGGCTAATGTCTTGCCAGCCTTGAACCGCAACCCAGCCTTCTTGGCCGTCTAGCGCAATGACGATCTGGCGGGGAAAATCGCGGCAAGCTTTGCGCGCAATGTCGGGCGCGCGCTGCGCCAATGTGCCCAAAATAACCCGATCAGCGCCTTGTTCAAGCCAGAAGCGAATGTCTGACATCGTCCTAATGCCGCCGCCGATTTGAATTTTCATTTTTGTGGCGCTCAAAATTTTTTTGATCACTTCGGCATTATGTTGGGCATTATGTTGCGCATTATGATTGTCTTGACCGACAGCGCCGTCAAGATTGATCACATGCAGCCACGCAAATCCCTGAGTCTCAAAAATGCGCGCTTGTTCCACCGGCTCTTGATGAAAAACCGTTGCGCGTTCCATGCGGCCTTTTTCAAGACGAACACATTGCCCATTTTTAAGATCAATCGCCGGAAAAATAATCATGAAAAAATCACGGCTGCCAGTTCAAGAAGCGGCGCAGCAATTCAAGGCCTGCTTTTTGACTTTTCTCTGGATGAAATTGTGTGCCGACCATATTCGCACAAACGACCGCCGCCACAAAAATCTGTCCGTAATCGCTGGTGGCGGCGATGTTGTCGCTGTCGACATGCCTCAGCGCAAAAGAATGCGCAAAATAAACATTTTGCCCCTCCATGCCATCAAAAAGAGGATGCGACTTCTTGAGCTGCAAATTATTCCATCCCATATGTGGCAAGGGCAAATTATCGTCCTTTGGCTCAAGAGGGGCGGCTTCGCCGCGAATCCAGCCAAAGCCGTCGCTATGGCCATATTCCAATCCGCGTTCGGCCATGAGCTGCATGCCGACACAAATGCCTAAAAAGGGGACTTGGCGCGTCTGCACCGCGTCAACCAACGCGCTGACAAGGCCGCATCGCTCATGAAGACCGGCGCGGCAAGCTTCAAAAGCGCCCACCCCCGGCAAAACCAGCCGCGCGGCGCTGCGAATTTTTTCGGGATCGGCAGAGACTTCAACGGCCTCATCTGGTGCCACCGCCATCAGCGCGCGCGCGACCGAGCGTAAATTGCCGGAGCCATAATCAATAATGATGGTGGATGTCATTTACTCGTTGAAATATTTTGTGCAATTTTTTGCGCTTCGGTTTGCGCCTCTTTGGTCGAGGGTGCCAGTCCCGCTTGACGCGGATCAATTTCAAGCGCATCGCGCAGCGCGCGCGCAAGGCCTTTATAGCATGACTCAACGATATGATGCGTGTTCGTGCCATAAAGAACTTCAACATGAAGCGTCATGCCCAAAGACAGAACGAACGCCTGAAACCATTCATGAAAAAGCTGGTTATCCATTTGTCCGAGCTGGCCGTGCGGCAGCCCCACTTTCCAATTCAGATGCGGGCGGCGCGAGACATCAAGACTGACTCGCGTGCATGTTTCATCCATCGGGATCAGCGCATGGCCATAGCGGCGGATTCCGGAAAAATCACCCAGCGCTTCGCTGATCGCCTGCCCCAATGCGATTCCGGTATCTTCTGTTGTGTGATGCATATCAACATGAAGGTCGCCTTTGGCCGCAAGCTCAATATCAATCAAAGAATGGCGCGATAATTGCTCCAGCATATGATTCAAAAACCCAATGCCCGTTTCAATCTGGTAGGCGCCGCGGCCATCTAGATTGACCTCGGCGGTGATTTGGGTTTCCTTTGTGTTGCGTATGATTTTGGCTTTCCGCGGATTCATTTTAAGCGCCGGCGGATGTAGCGATAAGCTGCCAATTGGGGCCCTCTGCACTGACTGAACGCGAGAACGTCCATAAATCTTTCATCGCGCGCGGCGTGTTGGGATCGCCGGCGATGATGCGGCCTTCTTCATCTTTGGTCCAAGAAAGCTGCTGGCTGTGAATCTCAACGGTGATCTGCGCCTCTTCCTGATCAAGCGACGCCTGCGTGATGCGCGAAGAGCTGATCTCGGTGAGCTTCGTGCTGACGACGTGCTGCTTGTCGGCGCGGCGCTCAATTTCAGACTGAAAGCGCATGGCCACATTGCGTTTTGCGAGATTTTTCAATTTGTCCATATCTCCTGCGGCAAAAGCCTCAATGATCATGGCATAGGCCGCACGCGCGCCGCGCAGAAAACTTTCAGCGGTAAAGTTTTTATCCGCGCGCACAATCGCCGCCAGCCCTTCTTTTGCGCTTTCATCAATTTTTTCTTCAGCGCCGTCTTGAAATTTATATTTCTGCGCTATCTTTTGCTGCACAGGAGAGCTTGGCGGCAAAGATATATCTTTCAGTGCCGCCTCAGATTTTGCTGTCTCAGGCTTTGTTGAACGCTCATAGCCTGTCCGCCGCCCCAGCACCGAGCGCAGCTTCCATACCGCCGCCACGGCCAGCGCCAAAAGCAAAATGTCAAAAACTGTCATCATGGCTGATTCCTAAAACTCCTCCAAAATTCTTTAAAGCTCTTTTATCTATTATCTTTCTTTATATCGTATAAATCTGCCCAAAGGGCGTTCTTTCCGAGCGCTCTTGCTATAAAGTCTTGATGAGACTTAATTTCTTCTTTTGTGAGCCGCACGATTTTTGATAATCTTGCTTGATCTGCCTGATCTGATCGCACAGATGGCTGCAGAGAGGGTAATTTTTTTGGCGCGATCTGTTGCACGGCGGCGCGCGGAGTTTGCGGCGCGACCAGCGCCAAGCTGCTCTGGGTGCCCGCGCAAAGAGCGATATAAACTTCCGCGAGCAATCCCGCATCCAAAAGCGCGCCATGCTTTGTCCGCTGTGAAATATCAATGCCGAAACGCTGGCATAAGGCGTCCAATCTATTTGACTGGTTAGGAAATTTTTCACGCGCGACAAGCAAAGTGTCAACGATGTCATTTTTTAGGCTGGGCTTTTGGATGAGTTCAAGCTCTCTGTTCAAGAAACCCAGATCAAATTCCGCATTATGAATGACCAAGCGCGCATCTTTGATTAAGGCGAGAAAAATATCGGCAATATCAGCAAAAGAAGGCTTGTCGCGCAAAAAATCATCATCTAGGCCATGAACTTTGAGCGCTTCGGGAGACGATGAGCGCGCCGGATTCAGATAGGTATGAAACACTTTGCCGCTACGGCGTCCCGAAACGAGTTCAACACAGCCGATCTCAATGATGCGATGATGTTTCGCAACATCAAGGCCGGTTGTTTCAACGTCAAGCGCAACATCTCGCATTAAAGTTTTTCCTGTTTAATGACTTTTAAAATCTGCTCAACCTGCTGTTCAGCATGCGCCATTCCATGCGCGGTTTCAACAACAAAATCAGCCTGCGCGCGCTTTTGTTCATCCGGCATTTGCCGCGCGAGAATGGCATGAAATTTTTCTTCGGTCATGTCGGGGCGCGCCAAAGCGCGCTCTTTTTGAATTTCATAGGGCGCGGAAGCGACGAGGATATAATCAACGCCTCTTGATTTATCGCCGCCGGTTTCAAAAAACAAAGGAATATCAAATACGATTCCGGGCGCATCAGTTTTTTCGGCCTGTTCAACAAATTCCATCTGCATCTTGCGGGTCAGCGGATGAACGATGGCCTCAACTTGTTTGACTTTATCGTCATCACCAAGAATACATTTTGCGAGTTTTTGGCGGTTCACTTGATCTTTCCCTTGATCTTTCTCCTGATCTTTCTCCTGATCTTTTTCAATGGCATCAGGAAAAATTTTCGCGATCGGCGCAACGGCAGCGCCGCCTCTCATATAAAGACTATGGACAGCTTGATCGGCATCATAAAGCGGCCACCCGCGCGCGGCAAACATGCGCGCGGTGGTGCTCTTGCCCATGCCGATTGAGCCCGTCACAACAAGTCTTGGAATTTGCCGCATTAACGTAAAACCTTTTCTAATTTTTGCCGCAGCTCATTTGTGATTTTAGGCTTGATCGCAAACCATTCTTCAAAGGCAGGCTGGGCTTGATGTATCAGCATACCCAAACCATCAATCACTTTATGGCCGCGCTGGGCGGCTTGTGCGAGCAAAGGCGTCATCAAAGGCCGGTAGACAATATCAGCCACCGGCGCTGATTTTGGCAGAAGGCGTAAGTCTAAATCCAGCGCTGGCTGGCCGACCATGCCCAAAGAGGTTGCCTGAATCAAAAGACCTGCGCCCTCAAGCGCCCGATGTCGCTCTGCCCAATCCATGATAGAGATTTTGGCCATGATAGAGATTTTGGCGTTTTTGTTGATTTTTTGCAAAAGCATGGCGAGCTTTTTCGCGTGCGCTTGCGTGCGATTAACAAGCCGCCAGCGCACAGCGCCCTGCATCATCAGCGCGCAAGCCAAAGCTGCCGCCGCGCCGCCTGCGCCGCATAAAACGATGTCTTTATCAAAACGCACATCGGGGGCGGTTTGTTTCAGATGATGCCAAAATCCTATTCCGTCTGTGGAACCGGCTTTGATACGGCCATCGGGCAACATTGTGATCATATTTACGGAATGAGCTTCTTGCGCCAGAACATCTATTTCACCACCTATCTTGGCTACGAGCGCGCAGGCCTCCTGTTTATGAGGGACGGTGATATTGATGCCCAGAAAATTATTTTCCGGCAATGTCTGAATGAACGAGGCGAGCTGGTTGGGATGCAGCGCGATTTTTTCATAGCGAAAGCCCGCGCCGATTTTCTCATTTTCAGCAAGCCAGTGATTAAAAATGATCGGCGAGAGACTATGTTCAACAGGCCAGCCAATCACAGCGATGCGTTTTGCCTTATGTTTTATTTGCTCCGTCATGACAAAATCGCGCCATGATTTCGCAAAGCCTGCAGCAGGGGCAAAAGATCAAGGCCTAAAATTGAAAAATAATTTCCATCAATGCGAGAAAATAAATGAATCGCCGGACCTTCAAGCTGGTAGGCGCCCACGCAAGATAACAGCTGATCGCCCATTTTTTCTATATAGGCCTCCAGCCATTGATCGGAGACATCGCGCATCGTAAGCTCCGCACGAGAAATATGCTGCCATAAAATTTTCTCGCCGCGCACAAGCGCATGACCCCCCACCAGCTGATGTGCATGTCCGCGCAGAGATTTGAGCAATGTGCGCGCTTCGTGAAGATCGCGCGGCTTGTCAAAGGCGCGGCCTTCAAAAACCAAAATCTGGTCTGCACCGATGACCCAGCCATTTTTATGCTGGGCGCTGATTTTCAAAGCTTTGGCCGCAGCGAGCGCCGCCGCGCAAGCTTCAAAATCTTTGGGAAATTTTTTTTTAATCTCATCCTCATCAATACCCGAAGGCAGAATTTGCAAATTTTCAAACCCGGCAGCGGACAACAAAGCCGCGCGCGACAGGCTCTTTGAAGCTAAAATGATTTTCTCGCGAGAAAGCTCCATATTTATTTTTCTGCCTCGTCCGCTTCACGCTTTAGATTCAAAATGGCGGCAGCGGTTTCTTCAACCGAGCGGTTAGTGACATCAATGATCGGCCAATTTTGCCGCGCGAAAAGCCTATTGGCATAAGTGATTTCCTGAACAACTTGTGCGGGATCAGTATAAGCGGACGATTGTGAATGTTGAGGCATAGCGACATCATGGCCGAAGCGTTTGCGGCGAATCTGCACCAAAGTGGACGGCGTCAGCGAAAGCCCGATGATGAGCGGATGAACGAGCTTATCCAAAAATGGCGGCAAATCAATTCCCGGCACGATCGGAACATTGGCGGCTTTAATTCCGCGATGAGCCAGATAAAAGCATGTGGGGGTTTTTGATGTTCGGCTGACGCCAAGCAGAATGATATCGGCTTCATCCAATGTCTCAACCTGCTGCCCGTCATCGTGGGACATGGCGTAAGACAGAGCGCTGATGCGCTGAAAATAAGCTGCATCCATCATATGCTGGCCGCCCGGCGGTCGTTTGGCCAGCTTCACACCCAGATAATCGCTAATTTTTTCAGCGATCTGGTCAAGCACCGCAAGGCAGGGGATATTGCGTTTTTGGCATTGATCTTCAAGAAAAGCGCGCAGATCGTCATCAACGAGCGTGGACATCACAATGCCGGGGCGCGCATCAATCTGGGTTAAAATATACTCAATCTGCTCCCGCGAGCGAGTGAGCGCATAAATATGCTCAACCGGACGCACAACCTCAAAGCGCACACAGACCGCGCGCGCAATCATATCTAAAGTTTCACCGGTTGAATCTGAAACAAGATGAAGGTGCAAAATATCCATAATGTTGATAAGTATGATTTTTACTGGAAAAAGTCCCTTATATATAACCCATCATCATAAGATATCGCGATAAAAAGACCTTTTTCCCATAAAAAATCCAGAGAATATTCGCTACGGCAGCTTCTATTCATTCAGAGAAGTCCTTAAAATGATCCCCAGACGGAAGCGTCAAAGATGATTTGACTCACAGGTGATATTTTTAAAGCTTCCATATTTATATGGTAAAAAAAATTTTATCCACAATATCAACAGAAATAACTCCCACTTTTCTTTTTCTTCTTTATTTGCAAACAAAATAACTTATCCCTATTCATCACAGCTCCAACAACAATCAACTACATATATTTTAGATAGTAGAGAGGAATTATAAAAAATTTTATGACCAAAAATTTTATTTCCACACTTCAAAACGAAAGAACCCCTAAAATTCCAGTTTGGTATATGCGTCAAGCAGGGCGGTATTTACCTGAATATCTTGCTTTGCGCGAAGCACAGCCTGATTTTGTTCAGTTTTGCTTGACGCCAAAATTAACCGTTGAGGCTGCCCTGCAGCCCATGCGGCGATTTGATTTGGATGCGGCGATTTTATTTTCCGACATTTTGCTGATCCCTTATCTGCTGGGGCAGAAGCTGCATTTTGAAAAAGGTGTTGGCCCTTGTCTTGAGGCAATTGAGACGCAGGCCGATCTTGAGAGCTTAAAGCCGTCAAGATTTGAAATGTTAGAGCCAGTCTACCAGACGATTCGTGAGACGAGAGAAAAGCTGCCTGAAGAAAAGACTTTGATCGGTTTTGCCGGCGCGCCTTGGACATTGGCTTGCTATATGATCGCTGGCCGCTCAACGCCCGGACAAGAAGCCGCCAAACATTTTCTTTTTTCTCAGCCTGATCTTTTTAAGCGGCTCATTTCAATTTTGGTGTCTGCCGTCAGCGAGCATCTTATCCGCCAGATTTCCGCAGGCGCTGAAGTCGTTCAGATTTTTGACAGCTGGGCAGGTGTTTTACCTGCTAAAGAATTTGAATTATTTTCAATTCAGCCAACCTATCAGATCGTTCAAGCCATTCGCCGCGTTCATCCTGATATTCCCATTATCGGCTTTCCTAAAAATGCGGGGGTCCTTTATGAAGATTATGCATGCCAGACAGGTATTGATGCGATCAGCGTGGATTCCAGTTTACCTTTAGACTGGATTGCCGAACATTTGCAAGTTCACATTCCGGTTCAAGGCAATCTTGATCCGACACTAGCTGTCGTCGGCGGATCAAAAATGCGCGCCGCAGCTGAAAATATATTGGAGGTTTTATCCGAAAGGCCGCTGATATTTGGCTTAGGTCATGGAATTTTACCGCAGACAAATCCTGAAAATATAGCTTTATTGACACAAATTGTTCGTGATTGGAAAAAATCGTGATTGAAAAAGATAATGCCGCGAAAAAAATCGCTGTGGTTTTATTTAACTTAGGAGGGCCAAAGAACGAAAAAGATGTTTTTGGCTTTCTCTACAATCTCTTTAGTGATCCTCTGATCATTCGCCTGCCCGCCTTTTTACGCAAACCGATAGCGTGGCTTGCCGCGCGGCGGCGGCGTTCGGCGGCTCAAAAAAACTATGCCCTTCTCGGCGGCGGCTCGCCTTTGCTGCAGAACACAAAAGCACAGGCTGAAGCTCTTGAATCGCAGCTTGCGCAAGATAATGCCGGCGAAAAAAATTTTTTCAAAACTTTCATTGCGATGCGCTATTTTTATCCTTTTGTTGAAGATGCGGTGAAGGAGATTGAAGCGTTTATGCCGGAAGAAATTATTTTGCTGCCGCTTTATCCGCAATATTCAACGACGACGACGGAATCATCTTTGCGCAGCTGGCGGCGCGCTTATAAAAAATCGCGCCTCACAGCAAATTTTAAGGCTGTATGCTGCTGGGCCGATCATCCGGATTTTATTGCTGCGCATGCGGATTTGCTCTGCAGCCAGATCAAACAAAATAAATCTAAAAAGAAACTTGGAAAATTTCATGTTTTATTTTCAGCGCATGGCATTCCTGAGCGCATCATTCGTGAAGGAGACCCTTACCAAAATCAGGTGGAATTAACGGCCAGACATATTGCGCAAGCGGCTCATCTTGATGTGGCGCAATGGAGCTTGGCCTATCAAAGCCGTGTCGGGCCGCTGAAATGGATCGGCCCTGAGACCGGCAGCGAAATTCGTCGGCTGAGCCAAAATGTTGAAACCATTTTTGTTGTGCCGATCAGCTTTGTCTCAGAACATGTTGAGACGCTCGTTGAGCTTGATATAGAATTTGGCGAGATTGCCAGATCATCAGGGCTTAAAAATTATGTTCGCGTTCCCGCATTAGGGACGCATGAAAAATTTATTTTTTGTTTGGAGACTCTTGCTTGCACCAGCCTGAACGCTCAAAATACGGAAAAATTGCTCTGTCCGGAAAATATTCCGGGGTCTCCGTGCACGGATGTTTTTTCTGATGACTGATTTTTTAATAAATATTTATTTATGGCTTTTGGCCGGTCATATTATTTTTGTTATTTTTTGGATGGCGGCGCTTTATTATTTGCCGCGTCTTTTTGCCTATCATGCTGATGTTCCGCGCGGCGCGGCGCGCGCGGGGATGCTGGCCAAAATGGAGCGGCGTTTGCTGAACATCATTGCGACGCCGAGCATGTGCGGTGCGTGGGGATTTGGCTTGCTTCTGCTTTTTGTGCCGGAACTCATTGATTGGGGATTATGGTGGATTTGGGTTAAGCTGGCGCTTGTTTTGAGTCTGACGTTTTTTCATTTCGCCTGTATGGGCTGGCGGCGGGGATTTCTCACTGATGCGCGTCCGCGCAGCCCGCGTTTTTATCGCGTGGTCAACGAAATCGCGCCGGTTGTGACAATTTTCATCGTGATTTTGGTGGTTTTGAAGCCTTTTTAAGGAGGGTTTTTTAGGTTGCCAATGAAATCCGTTTGTGATTATAGTCTTTTATCTGATCAAAACAGCTTGCTGGATCAGAAATTTAATCATCAGAAATTCGCTTATAGGCTTTCATCAAGTTTTTGGGACAGCCTCTGCCGATTGTCCTGACCAGACTTTTTTCTCCACCCCTCCCCTTTCAGCTTTAAAGGATCTGCCGTGCAAACAATCAAGCTTCGTGATTTAAAAACCAAGCCGCCGAAAGAATTGCTTGCTTTTGCCGGCGATCTTGAAATTGAAAACGCTTCGGCGATGCGCCGTCAAGATATGGTGTTTGCCATTTTGAAGCAGCTTGCGCGCCAGGGCGACGAAATTATCGGCATGGGCGTGATTGAAGTTTTACAAGATGGCTTTGGCTTTTTGCGCTCGCCGGAAGCGAATTATCTGCCCGGATTGGATGACGTCTATGTATCGCCCGGACAAATCCGCCGCCACTCGCTGCGCACGGGAGATACGGTGGAAGGTGAAATTCAATCACCGCAAAGTGGCGAGCGTTATTTTGTGCTGAACAAAGTTCATAAGATCAATTTTCAAGAGCCCGGCGAAGCGCGCAGCAAAGCTCATTTTGATAATTTAACGCCGCTTTATCCGGAGGCAAAGATCAGCATGGAGCGCGAAGGTGAAATGGAAAGCCTATCGCCGCGGGTGATTGATATTGTTGCCCCTCTGGGCAAAGGGCAGCGTGCGCTGATCGTTGCGCCGCCGCGCACAGGCAAGACGGTTTTGCTTCAAGATATTGCTCATGCGATCACGCATAATCATCCGGAAATTTATCTAATCGTTTTGCTGATTGATGAAAGGCCCGAAGAGGTAACCGATATGGAGCGTTCGGTTGATGGCGAGGTTGTCTCCTCCACTTTTGATGAGCCCGCCACGCGTCATGTTCAGGTCACCGAGATGGTGATTCAAAAAGCGAAGCGTCTTGTTGAAAGCGGTCGCGACGTGGTGATTTTGCTCGATTCGCTGACGCGGTTGGGGCGCGCTTATAATACGGTTGTGCCGTCTTCGGGCAAGGTGCTGACCGGCGGCGTTGATGCGAATGCGCTGCAAAAGCCGAAGAGATTTTTTGGCGCCGCGCGCAACATTGAAGAAGGCGGCTCGCTGACGATCATCTCCACCGCTTTGATTGACACCGGCAGCCGCATGGATGAGGTGATTTTTGAAGAATTTAAGGGCACGGGCAATTCGGAGATTGTTCTTGACCGCAAAATATCCGACAAGAGGATTTTTCCGGCGATTGATGTGCTGCGCTCGGGGACGCGCAAGGAGGAATTATTGACGGATCCGGCGAATTTGCAGAAGATTTATGTGTTGCGCCGGATTCTTGATCCGATGGGGCCGCTTGATGCGATAGAATTTTTGCTCAGTCGGATGAAGCAGACGAAAAACAACCGCGAATTTTTTGATTCAATGAAAACCGACCAGCGCAAAACCACGCCGACGACCGCGCGCCAAACGCGGGTGCAAAATAATCACCGCACATAATCATCGCACTTAGCTGAGCGCGGCGCGCAAAAACGCCAAGCTTTTTTGATTGGCCTGTTCGGCATCTTGCTTGTGATAATGTTCGCCGCCTTGGCGCGCGAAAGCGTGGTCGCGATCAGGATAAAGATGAAGCGTAATTTGCGCATGCGGCTCCAGCGCCTGGATGATCTCTTTCTGCGCGGCTTGCGGGACGAACTGATCTTTTCCGGCGATATGAAGCATTAGCGGCTTAGTGATATTTTCGGCTTCGTTCAGCAGGTTTTGGATATTGACTCCATAATAGCCGATGGCGGCATCAATATCGGTGCGCGCAGCGGTGAGGTAGGCCAGCTGGCCGCCGAGACAAAATCCGACAGCACAGACCGCGCCATTGCAGGCCCCATGGCTGCGCAAGGTTTTGATCGCCGCGGCGATATCATCAACGCCCTGATCGACATTAAATTTTCCAAACAAATCAAAAGCTTTTTCCCATTCTTGTTTGGTCTGGTCGGTAATATCAATGCCGGGCTCAATGCGCCAGAAAAGATCAGGGCATAGAGCAGCGAAGCCTTGCTCTGCCCAGTGATCACAAATGTCGCGCATCACTTGATTGACGCCAAAAATTTCCTGAAGGATGATGATTCCGGGTGCGGGTGTTTTGATCGGCAGAGCGAGATAGCCGCTCATTTTTTGATCATTAACCGCGATATTGATGTTAGACATGGTGTTAGGCATATTTTCTCTCCTTTTTTAATTGTTTGATGAAATCTTGTTCGTTTGTGATTTTTGGCAGGCAGCGATTGCCGCGACAAATGAAAGCGGCGGACTGGCCATCATCCGCTGTTTTTCCAAAAGCCGGATGACCTTCCGGCACATTGTCTCCCCGTGCGCATTTGATGATTACGACATCGGGCAGCGAGATATTGCGCAGAGCCTCTTCAAACATTTTGAGCGCCTCCCCCTCTCCGATCAGCACGATTTGCATGGGATGATACCAGAGATCATGGGCGCAAAGCCAGCCAGCGTGGCGGGGGAAATTTTTAGCGACATCGGCGCCGAAACTCTGGGCGAGCGCCGCGCCGCGCCGCGCGTGGGTTGGATTGCCGGTCAGCGCAAACAGGCGGCTATGAGCGCGCCAGATCACCCCATTCGCCGCGGGCCACGGGCTGTCGAGGGCATCGCAGACGCGCGCCGGAACGTCATCGGCGTCAAGCGGCGTCATAAAATAGCCACCTTCTTCGCTCCAATAATCAAGATCAAAAGTTTCGCACCAGGCTTGAGCGGTCTGGAGATAAGATGGTCGGCGCGTTGCGAGATGAAGCGAAGTTGCGGCCATAATCATCGCGGCATAATCATCGGCGAAAGCGGGTTGGCAGATCCGGCCATCGCAGGCGCTATGCGCTAATTTATTGTTTTTATCTTTATTGTTTTTATCATTGAGGCGCTTTTTGACCGCCGCAAAGATTTTTTCAGCGCTGGCCAGCCATGCCTTTTGGTCAAACACCCAAGCGGCGTGAGCGAGCGCGGTGATCATCAGCCCGTTCCAATGGGCGATCACTTTATCATCACGCTGCGGTTTCGGGCGCTGCTGTCTTCGGTCAAAAAGAATCTCAAGGGCTGATTTTTGATCCGTCTCTTTTTGCAGATGAAGCACTGAGAGGCCGTCTTCCCAATTGCCCTGCTGGGTGATGCCGTAATCCTGTTTGAAGGCACCTGCCTGCGCGCCGAGGAGATCGTCAATTTCTTGCGCGCGCCAGGCATAAAAAGCGCCCTCTTGGCTTTCGCCCTGTTCGTTGGTCTGGTCGGCATCAAGTGCTGCGGCGAGGCCGTCTGCGACAGCCATTTCGCGCAGCAGCCAGCCAATCGTTTGCTCAACGCGCTGCGCATAAATTGGCTGCCGAGTCTCGCGCCAGATTTCGGTCATCAATTCAATGATGAGCGCATTGTCATAGAGCATTTTCTCAAAATGCGGAACGCGCCAGTTTTCGTCCACCGCATAGCGCGCAAAGCCGCCGCCGACATGGTCATAGATTCCGCCGAGGGACAAAGCATCAAGGCTTGTTATGACGATTTTTTTCAGATCATCGTCGCCATGCCGCAGGCCGATGCGCCAAAGAAAATCCAACATGGGCACATTCGGAAATTTTGGCGCGCCGTGCAGCCCGCCTTTTTCGAGATCAAAAGATTTTGCCAATTGTCTGGCCATGCGCAGCGGCAGATCGTCGGCGAGGCTGCCGCTGCGCCGCCGCTTGGTTCTGGTTTCGCAGGCCTGTTTGAGCGCGTCGCGATTTTGCGCGATCTGTTCGGGTGTTTCACGAAACAATTTCGCGACCCCGAGCAGCACATCGGCAAATCCGGGCATGCCTTGGCGGGCGGGATTGGGGAAATAGGTGCCGCCCCAGATGGGCTGGGCGTTTTCATCAAGAAACATGGTGAGCGGCCAGCCGCCCTGCTGGCCGAGATCATGGAGCGCATCCATATAATAAGCGTCAATATCGGGCCGCTCCTCGCGGTCGACTTTGATCGGCAGAAAGTTTTCGTTGATGATGTCAGCGATGGCTTGATCCTCAAAGCTTTCATGAGCCATCACATGGCACCAATGGCAGGCGGCATAGCCGATGGAGAGCAGGATGGGCTTGTGGGCGGCGCGCGCCTCATCGAGCGCGGCGCGCCCCCAAATGCGCCAATGGACAGGGTTATCCTTATGCTGCTGCAAATAGGGCGAGCTGGCTTGATCGAGCTGGTTAGCGCCGGGCTGATTCACAAAAAGTTTTCCTGATATATTGCGGTTATGTCTAGCGGCAAGGATACGATATATGCGCTCGCGACGCCAACCGGGCGCTCGGGCGTTGCGGTGGTTCGCCTATCGGGCGCGCAGGCTGGCGCGGCGATAGAGTGCTTAACCGATCAGGCTCTGCCGCCGCCGCGGCGCGTGGTTCTGCGCGCGCTTTATATGCCTCAAAAAAACGAAAAGGAAAAAGAAAAAGAGGTCATTGATCACGCGCTGGTTATTTATTTTGCCGCGCCCAAGAGTTTCACCGGCGAGGATGTTGCCGAGTTTCATATTCACGGCGGCGCGGCGGTGATTGATGGGCTGCTTGCGGCGTGTGCCGGTTTGCCTGATCTGCGTTTGGCGGAGGCGGGGGAGTTTTCGCGCCGCGCATTTTTGAACGGACGCGCCGATCTGGCCGAGATAGAGGGGCTGGCCGATCTGGTGGCGGCCGAGACGGCGGCGCAGAGGCGGCAGGCTGTGCGGCAGATGGGCGGCGCGATGAGCGCTTTATATGAAAATTGGCGCGAGAGATTGCTGGGTGTTTTGGCGCAGGCTGAGGCGCGGCTGGATTTCCCCGATGAAGCATTGGCGAATGCAGTAGATGAAGCGGCAGCGCTGAAGGATTTGTTGATTAAGATTAAAGAAATCAGCCAAGAGATGGGGTTTCATTTGCGCGACGATCATCGCGGCGAGCGTCTGCGCTTGGGGGTCAAGATCGCGATTATAGGCGCGCCGAATGTTGGGAAGTCGACTTTGTTGAACGCGCTGGCTAGGCGCGATGCGGCGATTGTGTCGCCGCAAGCGGGGACGACGCGCGATGTGCTGGAGGTGGCGCTTGATTTGGCGGGCTGGCCGGTTGTCGTCAGCGACATGGCGGGGTTGAGGGACACCGGCGACGAGATTGAAGCGGAAGGTGTGCGGCGCGCTTGCGCGGCGGCAGAGGCTGCCGATCTGCGTCTGGTGATGTTGTCGGCGGATGTCGGCGAGGCGCTCAACCGCCGCGTTTTGTCCATGTCCATGGCTATGGCGGGGGCTGATGATCTGGTCATCGTCAATAAGATAGATTTATCAGGCGAGGTCTATCATGATTATCCTAGGGCTGATGTCCGAATGAGTTTGGCTTCTGAGAAAAAATCTGGCCTTGAGGAATTATTAGTCCTATTGACCCAGCGCGCCGCGAGTCTGTGCGGAGCGAACAGCTCGCCCTTGATTACCCGCGCGCGCCACCGCGAGGCTCTGACCGAGAGCCATCAAGCGTTGAGCCGCGCGCACCAAGCTGAAGCGCCAGAGCTGCTCGCCGAAGATTTGAGGCTAGCACTGGCGGCTTTGGGGCGGATCACGGGCCGGGTGGGCGTAGAGGATATGCTTGACAAATTATTTGCCGAATTCTGCATCGGCAAATAATAAAGCTCATAGCGCCATCAATCTTTCCTCAGTCGTGCTTATGCAGCAATTCGCCAAACATCATTTTTTTCTTCAAAGGTGAGGCGATCTATCTTATCTTCAAGGTCAGCGATTTCATCAAGCAATTTTTTAATGCTGCCGCGCTTGCCCATTTTTTCAAGATAAAGTTTGCGGATAAGCGTCTCTTCTGCGCGGGGAATTTTTATTTCATTTTTTTCCCATCGTGCGATGGTTTGTGCGCCGATCCCAAAAAGGCTTGCGAGGGTGTTTTGCGACATAGTCAATTCATGCCGCAGAAAACGAAATTCGCGGCCATTCAGTTTTTTTCGCTCTTCGGCGAGTAAACAGCCTATGGTTTTGTGCAAGCCTTCTGTATTTTCAATACGCACCGTTTTGCCATAGGGTGTTCTTGAAAAATAAAATCCGTTGAGAAGCCAGACATTTTCCAATCCGCATTCTTTGTAGTGATATTTATTAGCCATTTTCATTTTCCTATATAACCGTGATGACGATGAGTTTGTTTTCATAAATAGCAACAATAACTTGTGTTGTTCGTCCTGCCACCCTTCTTTTCAATTTGAGTCGCCATGCTCCATGTTCATCTTTTACTGGCTCCTTTTCTTTATCTCCCTTTTGTAAAACTTCCATAATCTGTCTTTGCGAGACATCCCGTTCTTTCATGCGCTCGCGAGCGTGATCAGATAGATCAATCCCATGTTTAGATTTTGCTAGCCGTCTAACTTTTTCTAACGAGGGGGACATTTCTTTTTTCGGGAAAGGGATTATTTTTGACATTTTAAGCCACCCTGCATACTATCAATATGATAGGTTTCGAATCAAAAGTCAAGAGGCAGACCCAGATTTTTTGGGGAATTATATAGTTAACTCCCCCGCTTGTTTATTTTTTTGACTTCAAGATTCATATATATACACGAGATTCATAAGTATAGATAAGGAGATTCACAAATCCACAAGATATTGATTCTATGAACATGATGTTGCAGAAGTGATTCGTTTTTGTTAAGCGATTCTCTTGAGCGTGGTGAGATTGGTGGTGTGCGTGGTGGGGTTCGAACCCACAAAGTTTGCTAACCGGGAGATTATAAGTCCCCTGCGTATACCAATTCCGCCACACGCACTGTTAGGCGATGAAGAGAGAGAGATCGACGGTGGAAAGTAGACTCTCTCCCCTCATCTAACGATCCTAGAATCGTTAACGGGATTCTATATCTAGAAATAAAAAAAATACAACTTTGTTGAATCTATTACTTTGTCTTATGGGCTTTTATTTTCTTTTTGAATCTTTTTTACCTTTGTTTCGTTTTTTTCTTGTTGGCCGATAAGACATGATCTGCTCAACAACATAATCAAATTCCGGCGGTAATTTTGGTGGGCGCTTTTTGCTCATTTAGTCGGCCTCAACAACACCATCAAGCTTTACCCCTTTATCAGCGCAAGCCTCGCGCAAGCGATTAAGCATGAACCACGCGCTCTTTTGCGTGATGCCTATCTCTTTGGCCAACTGAAGGCTAGAAATGCCTTTGTGCGCTGTCAGCAATAGATACATGGCAAAAATCCATTTTCGCAGAGGAATATGTGAGCGCTCCATTATCGTGCCAGTGCGGATCGTGAAATCTTTTTTGCAGGGCAGGCAGCGAAAATAATGATCTTTGCGAGCAGTGATTTTATCCGTCTGGCCGCAGTGAGGGCAAATCGCTCCGTCGAGCCAGAGGCGTTTGATGAAATAGTTTCTCGCGGCATCTTCGTCTGGGTAGAGCTCCATTAACTCAACAAGGCCGATCTTGCCTTTGCTCATTTTTATCTCCTTGTTTTTATTTTCAAGGCTCCCTAATATAGCAAAATCATGTGGGGGAGTTAAATATATAATTTCTTTTAATTGGTCTTATAATAAATAAGGATTAAAATGAGAAAAAAATTATTTAATATCAGCGCTTTAATGATTGCCATTTTGCTGTCAGGGTGTGCCACTGCTGCTGTAGACACTATTCTGCCAGATGGTTCAAAAGGACTTAGTATCGCTTGTGGTGATGTGATCACTAGCGATATTGCAATTGTTCGATCTTGGGCTAGTTGCTATCGCTCAGCGGGGAAAGCCTGTCCGCAGGGCTACGACATAATTGATAAAGCCCATCCTCACGAAAATCGCTTTTTGGTGATTAAATGTAAAAATTCAAAAAGCAAAGAACCAAAAAGCGAAAAACCAAAAGACAGCGGGTAAAGTATATAATTCTTCGCTGTTTCACATGAAACAAGAAGGGAATAATTTATGCTGCTATTTGACCAGTTAAAAGAAGTTAACAAAAATGTCTGGGAGGCCTATACGCGGCATCAATTCGTCCGACAGCTGGGCGAGGGGGTTTTGTCGGAATCGGCTTTTCGGCATTATCTGGTGCAGGATTATTTGTTTTTGAAGCATTTTGCGCGCGCTTATGCTCTGGCGGTCTATAAGAGCGATGAGCTGGAGCAGATGAGGCAGGCGGCTTCGGCTGTGGTGAATATCTTGGAGACCGAGATGGCGCTGCACCGGAAATTATGCGCGGGCTGGGGGATTGATCCCGACCGGATGGAAAAGACTCCTGAATCGGGCGCGACAATGGCCTATACGCGCTATGTGCTGGAATGTGGGCTTGCCGGTGATTTGCTGGATTTGCAGGTGGCGCTTGCTCCCTGCGTGGTCGGCTATGCCGAGATCGGCGCGGCCCTCGCCCACCAACACGCCAACGCGCTGGCCGATAATCCCTACCGCCAATGGATTGAGGAATATGCGTCAGAGGATTATCAAAATGTCGCCGAAGCGGCCTGCCGCCAATTGGATGACCTCGCCGCGCAGCGCATGACCCCGGCGCGGTTTGATATGCTCTCCGAACATTTCTCCCGCGCCACCCGCCTTGAAGCCGATTTTTGGCAGATGGGGCTAGATCAGAGTTGATAAACTTTAATGAACAAAAATACGATGTCCCAAAGATATGACGTAATCGTAATTGGCGGCGGCCATGCGGGCTGTGAGGCGGCGGCGGCCTCGGCGCGGGTGGGGGCTGCGACTTTATTGCTGACCCACAAAATAGAGACGATCGGTGAAATGTCGTGCAATCCGGCGATTGGCGGGGTTGGCAAAGGGCATCTGGTGCGCGAAATTGATGCTCTAGACGGCCTCATGGCGCGCGCCGGAGATCTGGCCGGTCTGCATTTTCGCCTGTTAAACCGGCGCAAAGGTCCGGCGGTTCAAGGGCCTCGCGCCCAGACCGACCGCAGGCTCTATAAACGAGCGATCCGCGCGTTGCTCTCGCAGCAAAAAGGCCTTGAAATCAGAGCGGGGGCTGTCGAGGATATTCTCATGACCGGCCAAAATCAGGCGGGTCAAAATCAGGTTGAGGGCGTGGTTCTCGCCGATGGGCGGAGATTTTATGCTGCTCAGGTGATTTTGACGACCGGCACCTTTCTGCGCGGCGTGATTCATATCGGGCAGCGGCAATATCCGGCGGGGCGGCATGGCGATGCGCCTGCGGTCGGGCTGGCGCGCAGACTCTACCAGCAGGGCTTTGCGATGGCGCGGCTCAAGACGGGGACGCCGCCGCGCCTTGATGGCCGCACGATTGACTGGTCGCGCACCACGCCCCAGCCCGGCGATGAGCTGCCCGAGCCTCTATCTTTGATGACGCGCGCGCTCTCCCGAAACCAGATGAATTGCCATTTGACCGCAACCAATCAAAAGACGCATAAAATCATCGCTGAGAACCTTCATCTGTCGCCGGTCTATTCGGGGCAGATTTCCGGCACCGGCCCGCGCTATTGTCCGTCCATAGAGGATAAAATCACGCGCTTCGCCCATGCCGAAAGCCACCAGATATTCCTTGAGCCGGAAGGGCGCGAGGATATCACGATCTATCCCAACGGCATTTCAACGGCTTTGCCGGAAAGTGTCCAGAAGGCCTTTCTGGAGACGATTCCCGGCCTTGAGGCGGCCAAGATTCTGCGTCCGGGCTATGCGATTGAATATGATTATGTTGATCCACGTGAATTATATCCGTCGCTTGAAACGAAGCGGCTGAAAGGCCTTTATTTCGCTGGCCAGATCAATGGCACGACCGGCTATGAGGAAGCCGCCGCACAAGGCCTGATGGCCGGCCTGAATGCGGCGCGGGCCGCGCTGGCGGCGCGGGCCGCGCTGGCGGCGCAGGCGGCTCTGGAGGCGCCTGCGGCCATATTAGACCGCGGGCAGGCCTATATCGGCGTTTTGATCGATGATCTGGTCACAAAGGGCGTCAGCGAGCCCTATCGGATGTTCACCGCGCGCGCCGAATATCGCCTTCATCTGCGTCCGGGCAATGCCGACCAGAGGCTCACCGAATGGGGATTGGCGCAGGGAATTATCGGCGTAGCGCGCATCGGGCGCTGGCGCAAATACCAGCAAGAGCTGGTTCAGGCGCAAAACCTCGTGGAAACTTTAACTCTGACCCCCTCACAGGCCGTCAAGCGCGGATTTTTGGTTAATCAAGATGGCCGCCGCCGCTCGGTCTTGGATCTGCTCACTTTGCCCGATATGACATTGGCGAAGCTCGCCGCCATCTGGCCGGATTTGGCCGCAATCTCGCCCAGAATCCGCACTGAAATTGAATCACAGGCGCGCTATCAGGGCTATCTGGCACGCCAGAGCGCTGATATTATCCGGTTTCGGCGCGAGGAAAATCTCAGCCTGCCGCAGGATTTGGATTATGCCGCCCTCAACAGCCTGCCGATGGAAGCGCGCGAAAAACTGGCTTTGATTCGTCCGGCCTCGCTGGGGCAGGCGGCGCGCATCGATGGGATCACACCGGCGGCGCTCGCGGCGCTGCTCGTCTATGTTAAGGCCGGTGTTTCACATGAAACAAAAGAGGACATAACCGAAACGATAGGAAACGCCTAAAGAAATAAAAGAAATAGAAATAAAAGAAATAATTGACGCCAATCGGCAAATATCAGACACTTGATTAAGCGAATCAGTGAATCAATTGATATGAATTCCTCTTCTTCTCCTTCTGTTGAGTTAAAGCAAAATTGTCGGACGTTAGCGATCGCCAACCAGAAGGGCGGCGTCGGCAAAACCACGACGGCGATTAACCTTTCAGCAGCACTTGCGGCAGCGGGATATAAAACCTTAATGATTGATTTAGACCCACAGGGCAATGCCTCAACGGGTCTGGGCATTGATCCGGCTGAGCGGGTTGCGTGCTCCTCGGCGCTTTTGTTTGCCGACAGACCGGTTGAGGCGCTTGCAACTAAAGTACCCGCGCTTGAGATCATACCGGCTTCGGAAGATTTGCTGGTCTTGATGGGTGAATTGCCGTCGCAGCCGCATCCGGCCTTTGTTTTCGCGCCCGCTCTGGCAGCGCTCGCGCAGAAAGATTACCATTTTATAATCATTGACTGCCCGCCGGGCCTGAATATCCTCACCTTAAATGCGCTCACTGCGGTGGATGGAGTCATCGTGCCACTCCAGAGCGAATTTTTTGCGCTGGAAGGGCTGAGCCAGATTCTCAAAACGCTTGAGGATATTCGGCAGGGAGCCAATGAAGCGCTGAACCCGCGCCTAGAGCTTGAGGGCGTTTTGCTGACGATGGTTGATCCGCGCAATAATTTGGCGCTGCAGGTGCTCGCCGATGCGCGCGAAAATTTAGGCCATAAGGTTTTTGAGACGATCATTCCGCGCAATGTCCGTCTGAGCGAAGCGCCCTCGCATGGGCTGCCTGCACTTGTTTATGACCATCGCTCGCTGGGCGCGCAGGCCTATATCGCTCTGGCGGGCGAACTCTTGAAGCGGATCGCAGAGCGTCCGGCACAGGCGGCTTGATCGATGGCCGCCTCGCCAAAAAAAAACGCTTTAGGCAAAGGGCTGGCCGCGCTCTTGCGCGAGACGACCAGAACACAAGCGCGCCCGATCCTCGCGGCGCAGAAGCCGCAAGATAATCACGAACAGCAGGAACATAACGGCATCAATTATGTGTCGCTGGCGCGGCTGAAGCCCGGAAAATTCCAGCCACGGCAGAGCTTTGATGAAGACGCCCTTGCCGCGCTCGCACAGTCAATCATGTCTTCGGGCATGATTCAGCCAATTCTCGTTCGTGATCTCGGCGAACAGGGCGAACATTACGAGATCATTGCGGGCGAGCGGCGCTTCCGTGCCGCGCAGCAGGCGAAATTACATCAAGTGCCGGTGATCATCCGCCAGACGAGCGATCAAGAGGCTTTGCAATTGGCCTTGATCGAAAATCTCCAGCGCACAGAGCTCAACGCGATTGAAGAGGCTCTCGCCTTTCGGCAGCTGCGCGATGATTTCGGCCATGACCAATCCGAAATTGCCGCGACCATCGGCAAAAGCCGCAGCCATGTCGCCAATATGATGCGGCTTTTGAACTTGCCGGACAAAGTGCAGAAGATGATCGCGGCGAACGAGCTTTCGGCAGGCCATGCGCGCGCACTCATTGTCGCTGCTGAGCCGGAAATGCTCGCGGAGAAAATCATCCGCGAGCATCTTTCGGTGCGCGCCGCCGAAAAACTGGCCGCCGCCGCGCCGCGCGCTTTGCTGGCGCGCGCGCTGCCGCAAAAAACGATCATCCACGATATCAACACGCAAGATTTTATCAAAAACCTTTCGCGCAAAATTGGCTTGTCCGCTTCGCTGCACAAACATAAAGATGGCGGCGGTGAGCTGCGCATTCGCTATCGGACTTTAGACCAGATTGAAGAGCTCGCAAAAAAACTTACCGATTGATGACTTTGTCTAATATGTCCAGCGTGTCGGAAGGCCGGAGCGCGCCTTTTGTGCATCTCTGCGCCAATCCCAATTATCAATATGAATAAAGCCGCGCGCGCTTCCGTCGCCGACGCCGAGCGCGCCTTGATAAACGGCAATCCGTATAAGCTCATTTGCGCGCGCCGCATCTGGCACAGAAATATCAAATGCCCATGCGCCTCGATCGGGCTCATCGCACCGGTGCGCCGCGATGGTCGTCTTGCGCGCTTCAGCTGAATGCTTCTTGCAGCGGCAGGCAGAATTGATTATGATCGCCGCGCCGAAATCATTGCGAACACGCTGGATAAGATCAAGCGCGGCCTCCTCCATCCGAAAAAGACCGCAGCCGCATTTGCAGGCAAGCTCAGCGGGAGAAAAATTAGGCCACCGCCAAGTGATGTTCTGTTGCGTTGTGATGATCGTGCTCATATCAAAACATCATACGCATGCGCGCTTATTTTGGCAATAATCTCTTTAATCTCTAATCTCTTTAATCTCTAATCTCTTTAATCTCTAATCTCTTTAATCTCTTAATTGATTTTTGTCCGCGACTATTTATACGCAGCGCGTTGTGCGCGGCGCGCAATTTGAAGCAAAACCTGTCCGCAGAAAGTTTCAGCGGCCATGCTGTTATGGCGCGCCGCGGCATTTGCGCTCCACAAGGTCTTGAGCACGCCGCGCAGGCTGTTTTGATCCCAAATCCGGCACTGGCGCATAAACGCATCTTTGCGCGTGAAATGAACCGGCGGCGCAAGGCGGCTGATCACTTGCACGGCATTGGCACCTGCGGCCACCTCCGAGATCACAGCGCGCAGGCGCTGAAAATGGCGGCTGGCGACATTTAAGATGACGATCGGTGAAAGTCCGGTGGAGAGAAGCTGATCAAAAGCGCGCGTCATTTGTTTGATGTTTCCGGTGCCCGCGCCGTCAACCAGATCGTCAAAGCCGATCAGCGCCATATCGCCGGTCGCCGCCATCACATCTTGACTGCTGATCTGTTTGGACTCGCTGCCCATATAAAGGATCAGCTTGTCAATTTCGCTTTCGGTGATCGCGCGGTCAGCACCTAGTTTTTGGACGAACAGACCGAGCGCGTCTTGCGCGATGTCTAACTGCGCTTGGTTGAGCTTCTGCCGCACCAGCCGCGCAATGTCTTGAGGCTGGTCGGCATAGCAAGCGATGGCAGCGATGTTGTTTTCTTTTTCGGCCAGACGGCGCAGCGCAGAGCGCGGCGTTAGCTGGCCAGCTTCAAGAATAACAAAGCCCAGTATATTATCTGCCGCGAGAAATTGCTCCACTGCCTTAACGCATCTCTCGCCGGTCTGTGAGACGCGCACGACAACGCGGCCACCGCCTAAGGATAAATTACCGGCCTCGCGTGTTAGAGAGGCGGGCTCAGAGATTAAATGCTCCGCCGACAGGCTGCGCGAATTAAACGGGTCTTGATCTTTGGCATCATCGCGCGCGATTTTTTGCGCGATTTTTCGCGCCACGAGCCGCACACGCCCGCCGTCAGGGCCATAGATGAGTGCCGCGCGAAAACGGGCGGGAGGATTTTTCAAAAAATTGTCAATGTCATTGACTTTGATTTTCGCCATTACGTTTATCTCCATTATTACGTCTATCTCCATTATTACGTCTATCTCCATTATTACGTCTATCTCCATTATTACGTCTATCTCTGCTATCGTCTGCCTGCATGCGCAAAAAAGCCGCAATGCGCTGTTTGATGGCGCGCGCCAATTGATTCAAAACTCGCTTTTGCGCATCGCGCCGCGCAATTAAATTGGCAAATTCTGATGTGCTGCGATTATAAGAAATGATCGCCTGCGATTGATCGGAAAAAAGCGGGACATTTTTATCGCCTTTATTCATCACGAGCCTGTAGGACGAGGTGGCAAGAAAATTGCGCCGCGTAGCGCGATCATCAAACCGGACAAGCACTGATTGTTCTTGGGTCTTGACCGCAACGATCAAGCGCATATTGTTTTCCGCGTCCTTATTGCGAACAGCGCCTGCGCGGTGAAACAAAGTTTCAAGCTGTGTGCGCAGAATTTCACCGGCGCTGTTTTTTGATGTCTCAATGTCAATGTAAGAAAATTGCATGTTGGATGGCTGCTCGTTTTGCCCCCGCCCATAAAGCGGCTGCCAACCGCAGCCGCTAAAGAAAACTGCAACCAGAAGAAAAAAAATTGCGTTAAACCAGAACATTAACAATCCTCCCGGGCACGACAATAACTTTTTTGGGCGCGCGCCCTTCAAGGAAGCGCTGCACGGCATCAATGGCCAGCGCAGCTTCGCGAATGTCGGCGGCGTTTGCTTCGCGCGCAAGAGAAAGCAGTGCGCGCTTTTTGCCATTAACTTGAACGGCGATCGTAATTTGATCTGAGGAAAGTTTTTTCAAATTCGGCTCCGGCCACAGCACCTGCGTGATGAGCTGTTGATATCCCAGCGCGCGCCAGCCTTCTTCAGCGAGGTGGGGCATCATCGGCGCGATCATCTGCATTAAAATTTTAAGCGCCTCGCGATGCGCATATTTTGACATAGGCTCGTCTTCGGGTTCAACTTCACTTAGTTGATTGACGAAAGCGTAAATTTGCGCTACCGCGCGATTGAAACGCAGGGCTTCAATGTCTTTGGTGACGGCGTCAAGCGCGGCTGCGGTCAAAGCGCGGATTTTATCCGGCTTGGTTTCCTGTGGTTGGGGGGGGGGCGGCGCGTCGGGGGGAGCGATCAATTTTTTTCTTGCCTGCACCAGCCGCCAAATGCGCTTGATGAAGCGCGCCGCACCCGCTATGCCGCCTTCGTTCCAGATAATATCCCGCTCAGGCGGCGAGTCGGACAGCATGAACCAGCGCACCGCATCCGCGCCATATTGATCAACAATCTGTTCCGGCGACACCACATTGCGCTTTGATTTTGACATTTTTTCACTTGCGCCGATCTTGACCTTTTTTTCCGGATTGGTTTTTTGAAAGGGCTGATTGTCTTTCCATAAGACCTCCTCCGGCGCGAGCCAGTCGCCTTGTTCGTTCTGGTAAGTTTCGTGCCGCACCATGCCTTGCGTGAACAGAGCAGCAAACGGCTCTTTGACATTGAGGTGGCCGGTTTCGTTCATTGCGCGGGTGAAATAGCGGGCATAGAGCAAATGCAAAATCGCATGTTCAATGCCGCCCAAATAAAGATCAACCGGCAGCCACTCATTGATATTTTGCTCGGTTGGCGTCGGCGCTTGAGGCGCGCAAAAGCGCGCGAAATACCAAGATGAATCAACAAAGGTGTCAAACGTATCGGTTTCGCGCCGCGCGGGCTTGTCGCAGGAAGGGCAGGGTGTGTGCTTCCATGTCGGGTGATGATCGAGCGGATTGCCAGCGCGGTCAAAAGACACATCTTCAGGCAAAATGATCGGCAGGTCTTTTTCAGCGACCGGCACAACGCCGCATTGATCGCAGTGGATCGCCGGTATCGGGCAGCCCCAATAACGCTGGCGCGAAATGCCCCAATCGCGCAGCCGCCATGACACTTGCTTTTGGCCGATTTTCAGCTCTTGCGCGCGCACGATCACTTCATCTTTGGCTTGCTGTGTGGTCATGCCGTTGAGAAAATCCGAATGATGAACGCGGCCATCGCCGATCCAAGCCTCGCCGCCGATCGCGAATTGATCAAGGTCTTCGCCTTCAGGAATGATCACAGGCCGCACGCTGAGATTTTTCGCGCGCGCGAAATCCAAATCGCGCTGGTCGTGAGCGGGGACGCCATAAATTGCCCCTTCGCCATAATCCATCATCACAAAATTGACCGCATAAACCGGCACACGAAAATTTTTGATAAACGGATGAACGGCGTCAACATTCAGCCGCGCGCCTTTTTTTGTGATGCGATCCGGATCAAGAGTCTGCGATGCCTGACAATCTTTGATGAACGCCGCAAGCTCGTGATCATTTTTTGCCTGCGCCGCACTTAACGGATGATCAGGTGCCACCGCGCAAAAGCTCATGCCGAAAATCGTATCGGGCCGCGTTGTAAAAATTTTCAATGCGCCGATTTCTTGATCGGTATTTTTTTTCACAAGCGCCAGCGTCAAGAGCAGGCCTTCCGAGCGGCCTATCCAATTGCTCTGCATCAAGCGCACTTTTTCCGGCCATGAGGTCAGCGTGTCTAATCCTCGTAAAAGATTTTCGGCCATATCGGAGATGGCCAGAAACCATTGCGTCAATTGCCGCCGCTCAACCGGCGCGCCCGAGCGCCAGCCGCGGCCATTTTCAACCTGCTCATTGGCGAGCACCGATTGCTCCACAGGATCCCAGTTGATCCAGCCATATTTGCGTTTGACAAACCCTCGCTTCCAAAAATCAAGAAAAAGCCTTTGTTGCTGATGGCAATAATCGGGATCACAGGTTGAAATCTCCCGCGCCCAATCAAACGAAAAGCCCAGCCGCTTTAGCTGCTGGCGCATGACGTCGATATTGTTTTTCGTCCATGATGAAGGATGCGCGCCATGTTCGCGCGCGGCATTTTCTGCCGGCAGGCCGAAGGCATCCCAGCCCATTGGATGCAAAACATTCAGCCCTTTGGCGCGGCGGTAGCGCGCGATGAGGTCGCCCATTGTGTAAAGCCGGACGTGGCCCATATGAATATGCCCCGATGGATAGGGAAACATTTCAAGCACATAATATTTTTTTTTATCAGAGCCTTCATCCGCCGCGAAGCATTTGTGCGCCTCCCATTGATGCTGCCAAAAGAGCTCCCGTGTTTTGGGATCATCAGGCTGATGATCTTCGTTCGGATGTTTCCTGTTCAGAGTCTTCCCGTTTTGGTTCGTCATTGCGAAGTTTCATAGCTCAAGCGCAAAGCGCGCGCGCGGCTGAGAATTTGGTTTTCAATCTCGCGCGCAAAACCGATGCGCGTCGTGGCCGATTGCCAGCCTCGCCCGCCGGAGCGCGTCTGCCGGAACACTGAGACTTTAAGCGCATCAGCGCGCAATGCACGATCAAGAATATAAATTGTCAGCTGAAAGCGCTCATTGGGCCGCTGGGGAGACGCATACCATGCGGTCGTGATGACGCCGCCGATCGGATCCGTGGTTGCGATCGGAATAAAAGAAACCACTTCAAGCGCGGCGCGCCATAAAAATGGATTGGCTTGAAACTGGCTTGCCTGTCCAAGATCGCGATTATTCGCACAGCCATTCAATAAAAAAAGTGCACCACAAAGAAGCGCCGTGCAGGAAATGAGCATCATATGTTTAAAGTGTTTTTTGGCGTTGAAGCTCATGATGAAGTCCTTGATTGATTTGACATGATAGTTTTAGTCCGAAATGGCGTTGAGAGCAAAAGCGCGCACGCCCGCCCATCCAGCGACGCCGCTTGCGCCGAGCCGTCGCGCGATTTGTGGCTGGGTGATTCCGCCCAAAGCATAGACCGGCAGGCCGATCTTTTGCGCCATGCGGACAGAGTCCGCAAGGCGGCAGATGCCCAAAATCGGGCGGGAAGAAGGGGGAAGAAATTGTGCGGATGCGGTTTTTTTGCCAGCGTCAAAAACAGGTGAGAGAAGAGCAAAATCAACCCCCGCCAGAGCTGCGCGCCGCAAAGACGACCAAGAATGGGCGGCGGCGCTAATTTGCCAATCGGGCTTTGGCCGCCAGACGCGGCCTTGGCGCTGAAGCTGCCATTCGGGATAATGAACGCCATCAGCAGCGAGATGATAGGCCAGACGCATGTCACCGGCGATCAGAACGCGCAGCTGTTTTCTTGAAGCGCGCGCCACCGCTAACAGCCTTTTTGCGAGCATGGCGCGATTAGATGCATGATAATGGCGAAAAATAAACATGCCACCCGCAGGCAGATTGTCTAATTGCTCAAAAGGATCAACGCCGTCTTCGCTGAGCGCGATGACTTTTGGAAATTTTGTGATTTTGGAAGTGTTTCGGGAACACGTGATTTTGGCGCGCGAAATTTTAGAATATGATTTTGTTGCTATGATTCTTGCTATCATCAGAACATGAAACAACAAAAACTCGCTCTGCTTCAAGGGAAAACGGCACCAGAGAGGCTGAATGACTTAAAAAATCGCGTTCGCCGACTGGCGGCGCTCTGCCCAAAGGAATTGCGCGCGCGCGCGCCTGTTGAAGCGCCTGTTGAGATAGTTGCCGTGAGCAAAGGGCAGACTCATCAAAAAATTCTTCCTTTGCTTCATGCTGGCCACCGTGTTTTTGGAGAAAATCGCATAGTAGAAGCGCAGGAAAAATGGCCCGCGTTGAAGCAGGAATTTTCTGATGTCAGGCTTCATTTGATTGGGGCGCTGCAAACAAACAAAATTGACGCCGCGCTTGATCTATTTGATGTGATCGAAACTCTGGATCGCAAAAAGCTCGCGGATAGGCTGTCTGAGCGCGCCGCAAGTGGTCGTGCTTTGCCGCGTCTGTTCATTCAAGTGAATACCGGCGCGGAGCCGCAAAAATCAGGCATTGAACCTGAAATGGCCGATGAATTTATTTCTTATTGCCGCAATGAGCGCGGGCTGCCGGTTGAAGGGCTGATGTGTCTGCCGCCGCTTAATCAAAATCCCGCGCCGCATTTTGCGCTGTTATACCAGATCGCGCAGCGTCATCGCCTGCCATCGCTCAGCATGGGCATGAGCCATGATTTTGAAGCTGCGATTTTGCTGGGCGCGACTCATATCAGGCCGGGGCGGATCATTTTTGGTGTGCGCTCATAATGCGGATTTTTGTTTCCGGTCCGGCGCTTTTCAGCAAAGCGCGCATATCGTCCGGCGCGAGCGCGATGCAGCCTTTTGTCGGCGCGCCATCTTCTGCGGTGAGATGTATAAAAATCGCGCTGCCAAATCCGGCGCGCACGGGCGCATCGTTAAATCCGATGACGATGATGATGTCATAGAGCCGATCCTCGCGCCAAAGCGTCTCGGCATGCGCCGGATAGGGCAGACTCACCCATTGATTATATTTTGGATCGTCCGGCGCATCGCACCAGCCATGGTCGGGCGCGAGCGCGGTCAGCGGCAGGCGGGTTTGAGGCCGCGTCAGGCGATCGGCGCGATAAAAAACGCGGCGCAAAGCAAAGAGGCCGAGAGGCGTTTTGCCGTCCCCCTCTTTTTTTTCTGCCGCCTCAATCGCGCCATTTTGACCCCAGATCGCTGGATAGGCGCGTCCTTCAAAGCGCGCCCAAACCTGTCGCGCCTGCGCCCAGACCTCAATCACATTCCCAGAAATGCCCACATTTCCTCCTAAAAACCCCTTAAATTCAGCGATTCCCTTCCTGTTTTTTCAAAAAGCTTTTATCACAAAATTGCGAGGTGAAACGATAAAGCCATTAAGAAGCCGTTATAAATCATAAAAAGCTATACATAGAATATGATTTTATGTCATTGTTCTGCGAGGGTGGTTGTGAGCGGGGGAAGTTCACAAAAAGGATTGCCCCATGAATAGTGAAAAGAAAATTCTCCTCATTGACGATGATCAAGATTTGCGCGATTCGCTGAGTGAGCAGATGGCGCTTCATGAAGAATTTCAAATGGTCGGTTTTGGCGAAGTCCAAGTCGGCATGGATCACTTGCAGGAACATCATGTTGATTTGGTTTTGCTAGACATCGAGCTGCCCGATATGGATGGCCGTGAAGCGTGTCAGGCCTTGCGTCGGCAGGGGTATAAAATTCCGATTATCATGTTCACGAGCTCTGACGGCGATGCCGATACGATATTGGGATTAAATTCCGGTGCGAATGATTATATTACGAAGCCTTTTCGTTTTGGAGTTTTGCTCGCGCGTCTGCGCGCGCATTTGCGCCAGCATGAGCAAAACGAACATGCCAGCTTTAAGATCGGCCCTTATATTTTTCGCCCCGGAACAAAGCAATTATGCGGCATGGAGGGGCGCAACATCAGGCTGACAGAAAAAGAGGCTGCGATTTTGAAATATCTTTATCGCTCAGGCAAACAGCCTGTGGCAAGAGAAGTTTTGCTGCATGAAATTTGGGGCTATCGCCCGAACATTTCAACGCATACTTTGGAGACGCATATTTATCGCCTGCGGCAGAAAATGGAAGCTGATCCATCCGAAAGCGCGCTATTGCTGACAGTGCCGGGCGGATATAAGCTCATTCCGTAAAGCGGCGCTCAAAGTTTGATCTTGATGATGACCGGCACATGATCGGAAGGCTGCTGCCAGCTGCGCGCTTTTTTTTCAATGAGAAAACTTTTTACATGAGATTCTAGATCGTGGCTAGCCCAAATATGATCCAGCCTTCGCCCCCGATCAGATTTGCGCCAATTATCGCCTGCGCGATAGCTCCACCAAGAATAAAGCTTTTGATCTTCCGGCACGAATTTGCGCGCAACATCAATCCAAGAGCCGCCGCGGATCAGTTTTTTCAATTTTTCCACTTCAACCGGCGTATGGCTGACGACATTGAGCAATTGCCGGTGCGACCAGACATCCTGCTCGCCGGGCGCAATGTTCAGATCGCCGACGAGCAGCGCGCGCTGCGGTTTTTGTTTCTTGAAAAACCGCGTCATATCATCAACAAAAAGAAGCTTATGGGCGAATTTTTCATTTTCGTCAGGATCGGCAATGTCGCCGCCTGCGGGCACATAGAAGTTATGCAGATTGATCGCTCCCGAAGAGGTTTCAAATTGACATGAAAGATGACGCGCATGTGGCAGTCCGCCAAAAGACAAATCCTCATTTTCTTTAAGCGCGATGCGGCTTAAAATCGCAACGCCGTGATAGGCTTTTTGTCCTTTGAGCAATTGATGGCGAAACCCCATATCTTGAAAAACCTGCGTGGGAAATTGATCGGACGTGCATTTGATTTCCTGCAGGCATAAAATGTCGGGCTGATGCAGGCGAACAAATTTTTGCACGAGTTTTGTTCTGATCCGAACGGAATTGATATTCCAGCTTGCCAGCGTCAGGTTTTTCATTTTCTAATGTTTATGAAGCGCTCCCAGGCGCGCTCTTCGGCTTCGGAGATGCTGTCATCAGGCAGATTGTTGGCGTCGAGTGTTTCACGGTCCATAAACAATTTGCTGTTTTTTGTTGATGGATAAAGCACCGGACTTGAACGCATATTTTGAGGCAGCAATTTGAAAGCCGCGCGGCTGGGCGTGGCGAAGCCTGTTTGTTCGGCAAGGCGGCGGCTGTTTTCGGCATTCAGCAGATGGTCAATCCATTTATGCGCCAGCCATTTGTTCGGGCTTTTTGCCGGAATGACGAGAATGTCCATCCAGAGCAGGCTGCCTTGGCGGGGGAATTTGTAAGAAAGCTGCGGGAGGCGTTTTTTTTGGCGGCGACGTGCGCCCTGCTGTTCTTCCGCGATGGTCTTCGCTTCTTGCTGGGCGAGGAAAATTTCTTGACTTTGCGCCATGACGATGCACGCATCGCCATAGGCAAGCGCATTCGCGGCGTCAATGCCGTTCATCACATCAACATAGGGGTGAATTTTGCGCAAAGTAATTTCCGCCTTTGTTATATCTTCCCGCGCTGATGATTGCGGCGGCAGGCCGAGATAATTTTTTAAAATTTGAAAAATTTCCCTAGGACGATCTGCGATGACGATGCCGCAATCGGAAAATAAAGAAGCCTGCCGCGGATCAAAGAGCAAATCCCAATTTTGACGCGGAAAGTCAGTTTGCCGCTTGCTGAGCAGCCGCGCATTGTAAGCCAGTCCCGAAGTTCCCCACAGATAGGGCATGGCGAATATATCGGTCTGGCCGACCTCGGCGCTGACTTGCTGCAAATGTTTGATTAAAAGAGAAAAAACATGCCGATCATTGGAAAGCCTCTGTCGTTGCACCGGCGCGAGCAGGTTTTGCTCAATCAGCCCTTTGAGCAAAAACCCCGGCATGATGACCACATCAAAATCTTGTCTTTTTTCTTCAGGTGCTTCTTCTTCAGGTGCTTCTTCTTCAGGTGCTTCTTCTTCAGGTGCTTCTTCTTCAGATATATGCGAAAGACGCGCGAGTGTTTTTTTGAGCTCGTTTATGGATTCATAAGTTTGATAATCAACCGATGTTTTATACCGCGCCTCAAAATCAATGACGATGTTTTTGTCAATATAGTCAGACCAGTTATAGACCCGCAGCGATGGCGTGCGCGCAGAAGCTTCGCCGGAAGCGGCGAGGCCAAGACAGCCAAACAGACACACAGCCAGAATATATCTCATCATGTATTTCATCAGGTTTAATATCTAGCGGCGTTTTTTGAAGGGCTGTGAATCTTGCATGAAGAATAAATGATTGCTCGCAAAAATTCCACGCTGAACATTTGACAATGAGATTTTTGTCGTCATGCCTTGCGCGTCAATGATCGTCCAGCCTTGAAGCGTGATCGGATTTTGGCGAAAGCGCAGCTGAATCCGTCCGGGCAGATTGTCATCGCGGCTGGCGAGCCAAATTTGAATCCGGCCTTTTTTTTGTATGACGTCGGTAATTTTTGCTTCCTGCCGAATGCGCAAATTGGGCGCGAGAATGAATCGCGCCGGTGTTGCGCCAAGAGGATAACGCTGCACAGGCGCTGTCCGATCGCTTTGCGTAGACAGCCAAACGCCGTCGGCGATGATGAGGCTCTGGCTGGGCGGCGCATAGGCAAAGCGCATTTTCCATGGCCGTCGCAGCCAAAATTTTCCGCGCTGAGAAATATCACCCGGTCCTTGCTGAACAAAATCGCCCTGCATATGCTTAATGTCATTGATGTAAGCTTCAACGCGCTGGATGATATTTTGCTGCGCGCGCGCCGCTTGATCCGTTGCGATGAGGCTGATGGCAAACAGCAGCGCGCCGACATGAAAAAAACGAATTTTATGAAAATGAATTTTGTGATTGCTCCTCATTTAATTCCTTTCATTGAATTATTGTCCCGAAATATTTAATATCTGTCTTTTGCCCGCGTGATTGGGAGGCGAGACGATGCCCTCTTCCTCTAGGCGCTCAATCAAGCGCGCAGCTCGGTTATATCCTATTTGCAATTTGCGTTGTAAAAAACTCGTTGAGGCGCGGCCATTCTGTCTGACGATATTGATCGCTTGCACATAAAGGTCATCATCACCGCCGCCGCCTTGCGCGGCAAAGCCGCTTTCCGGCTCAATATTTTGGGTGATCTCCTCAAGATAATCGGGCGGCGGACCGTTTTGGCGCAAAAAAATGGCTACCCGCTCAACATGGCTGTCGGAAACAAAGGGCGCATGCAGGCGCTGCACTTTGCCGCCTGCCATCATAAACAACATATCGCCGCGTCCGAGCAATTGTTCGGCGCCGCCTTCGCCTAATATTGTGCGGCTGTCAAAGCGCGAGGCGACTTGAAACGAAATGCGCGTTGGAAAATTAGCTTTGATCGTTCCGGTGATCACATCCACCGAAGGCCTCTGCGTCGCCGCGATCAAGTGAATGCCGGCGGCGCGCGCCATCTGCGCCAATCTTTGCACCGCTGCCTCAATGTCTTTGCCGGCGACCATCATCAGATCGGCCATTTCGTCAATCACGACGACGATGAAAGGCATATGCTCATCCGCGTTTTGCGTTTTTTGATTATAATTGGCGATGTTGCGCACATTGAGCTCTGACATTTTGCGATAGCGCGCCTCCATTTCTTGAACGACCCATTTCAGCGCAGCCACCGCTTTTTTGGGCTCGGTGACCACCGGTGCGAGCAAATGCGGAATGTCTTGATAGACCGAAAGCTCCAGCATTTTGGGGTCAATCATAATCATGCGACATTCATCGGCGTGCAGATGATAGAGCAGGGACAAGATCATCACATTGAGGGAAACCGATTTGCCCGAGCCGGTGGTGCCGGCAACAAGCAGATGTGGCATCGCGGCGAGATCAGCCATGATCGGCGCGCCGCCGATCGTCGTGCCCAAAACCAGCGGCAAGTTCAAATCTGTGTTTTTATAAGACGCGCTTGCGATCAGATGCGCAAGGTGAACATCATCGCGCTGCGGGTTGGGAATTTCAATGCCGAGCGCATTGCGGCCCGGAATGATCGCGATGCGCGCCGATAGAGCACTCATTGACCGCGCAATGTCGTCGGCAAGGCCGATGATGCGCGAAGATTTAATTCCCGGCGCGGGCTTGAATTCAAACAAAGTGACCACCGGCCCGGAATTGATCGCCAAAATTTCGCCCTGAATATTGAAATCTTGCAGCACAGCGTTTAATTGCTGGGCGAGCTCGGCGGTTTCATATTTGCGCGAACGCGTTTTTTGGTGCGGCGCTTTAATGAGCGCGAGGCTGGGCAGCTTATGGGATATTTTGTGCTTGCGTTTTTTCGTGATCGGCAGCGCGCGTCTTTGTATGTTTTTGGGCGGGGGAAGATCAGAAGACGCGCTTTCGGGGGAAACATTTTCAGATGAAGTTTTTATGGCGTAAGTTTCAGTCTGAAAATCATTTGTTTTTTTTTGCGCGCGCAGCTTTTGCAATCCTGCTAACATCATAAGAAATTTGCCTTTTAAATTTTCAGCCATGTCTGAAAATATATGCTGTCTATAGAAAGATGCATCTTGCGCTGACAAATTACGCGGCTTTGATCTTTGCAGGTTTTTCAAAAGCGGTGCGAGATTGTTTCTTCCTTCAGATCCTGTTTTTTTTCGGTGAAAAAGAATATTTCGCCAGCCTATGGGCAGTGCGGTGATAAAAACCAACATCATCGCGATCACAGCGGGCGCGGCGAAGGTTTGAATCAGGTCGGCATATTGTGGAAAAAATTCCCGAAATTGCTGGCGTGCTTGTTGTCCAATCCACCCGCCCCGAGATGAAGATGGGGATGTAGACAGGGATAAAGATATAGACATGCCCAAAATCGCAAAGAGAAAAGCCGCCCAGCGCCATCCGCGCCAAACATGCGGACGATGCCATAATAGCGCGCCGCCGCAGCTCACAAAGATGAGAACAAAGCCCCATCCAGCCAAACCAAACAAAAAGAGCAGTTGCCCCGCTTGCTGGTTGATGGCCTCAAAAGGCGTCCAGCCCGCGAAAGCGGCGGCCAGCACGCTGCCGCCAGTGATCAGCGCAAGGCCGATCATTTCTTCCAATCGCCGCCGCAAAAATTCTGCCATTTTTTGATTCATTTATATAGCCTTTAAGACGTCTTTAATGCGCGGCAAAGCGATTTGCAATTTATCCAGCGCCGCCACAAGCGCTATGCGAATATGGCTTCGTCCCGCGCCATGATTGTTTTGTGAAAGATAGGCACCCGGCAGCACGCGCACGCCGCTTTTGCGCCAGAGAGTTTTTGTTATCTCAACGCCATCGCCGACATCCAGCCAGAGAAAAAATCCGCCTTCGGGGCGATAAAAACCCGCATAATTGCCGAAAATTTCTTCAGCAAGATCAAATTTTTGCTGATAAAGCGCGCGATTATGCTGAACATGATCATCATCAGCCCACAAAGCTGCGCTGGCATGTTGTGTAGGCAAAGGCATGGCGACGCCGCCAAGCTCGCGCAATGTGCTGAAGGCACGAATAATGTCTTCATCGCCCGCGCAAAAGCCTGAGCGCAGCCCCGGCACGTTGGACCTTTTGGATAAAGAATGAAACGAAACGATATTGTGAAAATCCTGCCCGCTTTTATTGAGGGCGCCTTTATTGGGGGTGCTAGCATTGAGCGCACTGGGCGGGGCTTTATCGCTATAAATTTCGGCATAACATTCGTCAGTAATGAGCGTGAAATCATATTTTTGCGCGAGCGCGGCGCATTGGCGCAGATAATTTAGATCGGCAACCGCGCCCTGCGGATTGGCCGGTGTGCAAAGATAAAAGGCTATGGCGCGCCGCAATATTTTTTCGTCTAGCGCTTCAAGGTCTGGCAGAAAATTTGTTTCAGCGCTGGCGGGCAGAAATATCGGTTTTGCGCCAATGCCCAGCGCAGCGGCGGGATAACATTGATAGCCCGGATCGGGCACAAGAACGATCGGATCTTTTTTCTTTGATCGCATCGCAAGGCAAATGGCGATCAAAAACAAAGCCTCGCGCGTGCCTGAGACCGGCAAAATATGGCGGTTCAGATCAGCGTCAACAGCAAAGCGCCGCTGCAGCCAGTGGGCAATGTTGCCGCGCAAAAGCTCTATGCCGCGCGTCGGCGGATACTGAATCAGTTCGCCTTGGGCAATATGAGCGGTCAGAATGTCGTCGGCGAATTTGGGCGGCGCATGGCGCGGCTGGCCGATCGCGAGATCGATGGGCTCCTTTTCCGGCGTGATGTCGGCGAGCAACTGATTGAGCTGTAGAAAAGGCGCTTTTAAAAAATCGGCGAACATGGCAGCGGATATAGGGCAAACATAAGGGCAGGTGAAAAATATCGAGATGATGTGCGAATCAGCTTCATCACCTCAAATCTTACCCTTAAAATTTGCTTCTAGAACGCGTGTCTTCCGGATGAGGATTCGGGCGTAGAGCCGATTTTATGGATGGCGAGGTCAGCGCCGATTTGTTCATCTTCCTCGGTCAAGCGGATGCCGAGGGTGGCTTTCAACACGCCATAGACGATGAGTCCGGCGGCCAGCGCATAGAGCGCGATGGCGAGCGAGCCGACGACTTGCGCAGCGAAAGAAACGCCGCCGAGGCCGCCCAGCGCTTTTTGACCGAAAATGCCGCAGGCGATGCCGCCCCAGACGCCAGCGGCACCATGCAGGGGAAAGACACCGAGCACATCATCAATGCGCCAGCGATTCTGGCAGGCGGTGAACAGATAGACGAACAGCCCGCCTGCGACGAGGCCAACGACCAGCGAGCCGACCGGATGCATCACATCCGACCCCGCGCATACGGCAACAAGACCCGCCAGAGCGCCATTATGGACAAATCCCGGGTCATTTTTGCCCGCGAGCAGACCGCCGAAAATGCCGCCCACCATCGCAAGCAGCGAGTTGATCGCCACGAGGCCGGAAATTGCCTCAAGCGATGCGGCGGTCATGACGTTAAATCCGAACCAGCCAATGCAGAGCAGCCAAGAGCCTAGAGCCAGCCAAACAATGTTAGAGGGCGGCATGGCGACCACGCGGCCATCGGGATGATAGCGCCCGAGCCGCGCGCCTAACACCAAAACCGCGCCCAAAGCGATGAATCCGCCCATTGCATGAACGACGATGGATCCAGCAAAATCGTGAAACGGTGCGCCAAAGGCTGATTCAAAGGTGTCTTGCAGGCCATAATTGCCATTCCAGACCAAGCCTTCCAGGAAGGGGTAAATCAACGCGATCAAAACACCCGCAGCGATCAATTGAGAGCTGAATTTCGCCCGTTCGGCGATGCCGCCCGAAATGATCGCCGGAACGGCAGCAGCAAACGTAGCTAGGAAAAAGAATTTGACGACGCCCAGCCCGCTACTCTCACTGAGCGTTTCAGCGGCGTGAAAAAAGTGCTCCCCATAGGCAATGGCGTAGCCGATTGAAAAATAAGCCAAAACTGAAATTGAAAAATCACAGAGAATTTTGACAAGCGCATTGACTTGATTTTTATGCCTGACGGTGCCCGCTTCCAAAAAGGCAAAACCGCCATGCATGGCGAAAACAAGGATGGCCCCGATAAGGACAAAAAATACATCCGCGCCGAGCAAAGCTTTTTCCATAGATTTTTTCTCCCTAAACTTTGGGTGTTTCCATTTTTCTAAGTCGGAGGCCAAGTTCTAGCACTATAATCGGCCAATGTAAAACGCATATATTTTGATATATTTTCTTGAGCCTATGGTCTAATTGAGGCAGAATCAGCCCATAGAGAGTGGGGAGTCAGGAATTGGGAGGTAATTTATGTCAATAAAGTCAAAATTAAAAAAGTCAAAATTTTTGATGAAGGGGTTTTTGGCGAAGAAATTCTTCATATCTGCGATGTTTGTGATGCTTGCGCTGGGCGGCTGCGAGGGTGATTACGACATCAACACCAAAAGAATCATCAATGCTGATAGTGAGCCGGAATCTTGGCTGGCGCATGGCCGCACTTATGATGAGCAGCGTTTTTCACCGCTTGCGCAGATACATGAGGGCAATGTTGCGCAATTAGGTCTGGCCTGGGCTTATGAAACTGGCGACACGCGCGGCTTGGAGGCCTCGCCGATTGTCGTTGATGGCCGCCTGTTCACGACGGGCAATTGGGGGATCGTCCATGCGCTGGACGCCAAAACCGGCAAGGAGATTTGGAGTTATAATCCTGAAGTGCCCGGACATTGGGCGCGTTATGGCTGCTGCGATATTGTCAATCGCGGTGTTGCGGTGTGGGAGGGCAAAGTCTATGTGGCGAGTTTTGATGGCCGCCTGATCGCCCTTGACGCCGAGACTGGCAAAAAAATCTGGGAAGTCAATACGATTGACCGCGAACGGCCTTATACCATTACCGCCGCGCCGCGAATCATCAAAGATAAAATTTTGATTGGCAATGGTGGCGCAGAGCTTGGCGTGCGCGGCTATGTCAGCGCTTATGATACCGAGACCGGCGAAATGCTCTGGCGCTTTTGGACGGTGCCGGGAGACCCGTCTCAGCCTTTTGAGCATCCCGAAATGAAAGAAGCCGTCAAAACGTGGAAAGGCGGGGAATGGTGGAAAATCGGCGGTGGCGGCACGGTCTGGGACAGCATGGCTTATGATCCTGATCTTAATCTTGTTTATATCGGCGTTGGCAATGGTTCGCCATGGACGCGCCATATTCGCTCTCCGGGCGGCGGCGATAATCTTTATTTGTCCTCCATCATCGCGCTTGACTTGGATACCGGACGCTTAAAGTGGCACTACCAGACCACGCCCGGCGATAATTGGGATTACACCGCAACGCAGCATATTATTTTGGCCAATCTAAAAATAGAAGGCCGGTTGCGCAAAGTTTTGATGCAAGCCCCGAAAAATGGCTTCTTTTACGTCATTGATCGCAAAACCGGCGAGCTGTTGCGCGCCGACCCTTATGCGGCGGTGTCATGGGCAAAATATGTTGATCTGGAAACAGGCCGTCCGGTTGAAAATGAAAAAACCGATTACAGCAAAACAACCCAATTCGTTTTGCCTTCGCCTTTGGGCGGGCATAATTGGCAGCCGATGGCTTATCACCCCAAAACCGGTCTGGTTTATATTCCCGTGCAGGAACTGGCCGGCGTTTACGCGCTCAGCGAAGAATGGAAAAAAAAGAAAGAATATACCGTGGAAAAAGGCTGGTGGAATCTGGGCATTGATTGGAAAAATTATGCCAAAACGCTCGAGTCTTTGACGCCAGAGCAGCTTGCGAGTCAGCGTGGCTATCTGCGCGCATGGGATCCGAAAACTGGCCGCACGAAATGGCAAATTGAGCACCCAAATTTTTGGAATGGCGGCCTGCTTGCGACCGGCGGCAATCTCGTGTTTCAAGGCACTGGCGATGGCCGCTTCATCGCTTATCGCGCCGAGACCGGCGAAAAGCTCTGGGAATTTCCGGCGCTGACCGGCATCATTGCGCCGCCGATCACCTACCAGATTGACGGCGAGCAATATGTCGCTGTGATGGCAGGTTATGGCGGTGCCGGTGGCATAACGGCGGCTCCGGCCAACTCAATTTCAGCGCAATATGAAAATAACGGCAAACTGCTCGTCTTTAAGCTGGGCGCAGACGGTAAATTGCCCGAAGCGGTCAAACGCGACCAAAATATCCCGCGACCGCCAAAGATTCGCGCCTCAAAATCCACATTGGCGCAGGGCCGCACGCTTTTTGCCGGACATTGCAGCCTGTGTCATGGGGCGCTAGCTGTATCGTCTGGTGTGCTTCCTGATCTGCGCTTGATGAGCCGCCAGACGCACAAAAATTTCCAGAAAATCTCCCGCGACGGCTTGCTAGCCGAGCGCGGCATGGCATCTTTTGGCGATCTGCTCAGCAAAAAACAAGTCAATGCGATCCACGCTTATATTATCCACCGCGCCACCCAAGACCGCGCCGCCGCGCGCCGCCGCAAATAAAGTTTTTAAGTAAAGTTTTTAAGCGCGGATTAATCTTCCGGGCTGGCGGCGGTTGACCGAGATTTTCGGCCCCGCTGTCAAACGTCCGCGCCGCCGCGATATATCGGCCCAAAACCACTGAACATCAGTTTTGGCGCGGGTGATCTCAACCACCATAAAGCCGCGATGTTCGGAGTCAAAAAACGTCATATTGGGATTGGCCGCAAAAAATTTCTTAACATAAGCCGCGCGATATTGATCGCTGACATAGCTTTCAAGTCCGGGCGAAGAAATGCCGGGCGTGCCGAACTCAGCGCCCAAGGGGTTTTCAGAAGGTTTTGCGCCGAAAGGCGTCGCCCAGCCATGATGGGTGTCGCCGGTCAGGATCACTGTCGGATTGCCCGCTCTTTTGATCGCCCTTTCCAAAGCTTCACGCGCCGCAGGATAGCCCGACCAAGAATCCAGACTTAAAGGCAAAGTGTTCAATCCGGCAGCGCGGGCGAGCTGTTTGATTTGCGCCAAAGGCTGAAAGAATTTCGGCGGTTTTGTATCGGCCAATTCAGGCATCATTGCGGGCGTGAAATTGACTTGGTTGCCGATCAAAGTCCATGCGGCACCGCGCGCCGCCTCGCGCAGCGCGCGCCGCAGCCAAAGTTCCTGACTGCGCGACATGATCCGCCTTGCTCGATTTTGCCATGCGTTTAAAAAAGCTTTTTTGTCAAAGCTGGGTCGGCCTTTTTTTGTTTTTGGAGGTTTGACAAAAGCGCGAAACGCCAACTGCGCAGCGCGGCGATCGTGGCGCGTGTCAATCATAATTAGATGAGCGAGATCGCCAAATGCAAAACGGCGATAGATCTGTTTTTGCGCGCGCGGCCTGATCGGCAGCCATTCAAAATAGGCTTGGCGCGCGGCTAATTGTCTTTCGGAAAAAACGCCTTCTTTGTCAGGGGCATGATTTTCCGCGCCTTCGCTCCAGCTATTATTGGCGACTTCATGATCGTCCCAGACGGCGATCATCGGATGGCGCGCATGAAGCGCCTGCAGATCAGGATCGGTGCGATAATGCGCATAGCGCGTGCGATAATCGGCAAGCGTGAGAATTTCATGGCGCGGCTCTAGCGCGCGCGCTTTATGTTTGCCATAAACGCCGCTGCCATATTCATAGATGTAGTCGCCGAGATGAATGACCGCATCAAGATCATTGCGCCGCGCCAGCCCGCGATAAGCGGTGAACCAGCCCGCATTATAATTGGAGCAGGACACCACGCCCAGTTTGAGGTTTTTGATCTTTCCTTGCGGCAGGGTTTTGGTGCGCCCTATGGCTGCTTGGCCGCCAAAACGAAAGGCATAAAAATAGGCCGTGCCAGCTTGAAGGCCATCGCAATCAATTTTGATGATTCCGTCTTTGCCGCGATTTGTGCTGGCCACGCCGCGCTGCACGATATTGTTGAACTTTGGATCTGTGGCCACCTGCCATGAGACGTCAGCTCTATTTTGATTTTGCAGGGTGAGGCGCGTCCATAATATCACGCGATCATGAAGGGGGTCGCCCGACGCCACGCCGTGAGAAAAAGGCGATGGGGTCTTGGCTTGTGCCGACGCAGCACCTAGCGCCAATCCGGCTCCGGCCACGACGCCGCTTTTTAAGAGATCGCGGCGATTGATCTTTGAGGGTTGATGAGTCATTTTGTCCTCCAATAGGCGATAATATAGCATGATTTTAAAATAATGGGTTTCAAATGATAAAGACGATTCAAATTTTGGGGCATGGCGCGACCGCGCGGCTTGCGGCCTTGGCTTTGCATGAGTCTTTGCATGAATTCGCTGGGGGCCGTGAGAGCTATGAGATTTCTTGGCGCGCAACGGATGAGGCCAAGCGGGATGGGCCGGTTTTGGCGCTCAATCTGGCGACTTTGGATTTCCTCGATCAGTTTGGCATTGCGCCTTCGGGCTGTCCGGTTGATCGTGTTGGAATCTATGCGGCCAATGACCGGCCTCATATTTGGACGCCCGGCCTGATCGTCAGCGGCGAGGATGTCGCGGCTTCATCATTAGGCCGGATCGTTTGGCAGAAAGATTTGCTGGCCGCCTTGGATGAGGCGCTGCGCGCGCGACACATAGATTCAAGCCAGCAGGCGATCAAAGCTGATTTAACGATTTGCACCGATCAATCTCATCTTTACCAGCCGCGCAGCTATGGCCAGACAGCTTTGACCGGCCTTTTGTCTCATTTAGGACCGCTAGGGCCGCATAAAAATATGGCGGCGCAGTTTTTTTTCCCAAGCGGCCCGCTCGCGCTTTTGCCTTTAAGCGATCAGCAAAGCGTTTTCATTTGGACGCGGCGAGATAAAACTGCCAAAAATCTACTCAGTTTGGAGAAAGAAAAATTTTTATTATTTTTGTGCCATCATCTGCCCGCCGCATGGCAGGAAGTTGAGCTGGCCGGAAATGTTGAGGCGCATCAGTTAAAATTTTTCTTTTCGTCAGACTGGGTGCAGAAGGACAGATTGCTCATCGGCGAGGCCGCACACCAGCTTCACCCGCTTGCGGGACAAGGCTGGAATGTCTGCGTTGAAGATGTCCGCTTGCTCGCGGAGATGGCAAGCGAGGCTATTTATCTGGGCCTTCCGGCTTTTTCTTCCGTGATGCTGGCGGATTATCAAAAATCGCGCCGCGCCCATGCCGGTGCTTTGGCGCGCGCGGTTGATCTTCTCGCGCGCATTCCTTTTTTGAGCAGCTCTGCGGCGGCGGCGTGTCTTGACGCGCTGGCTTTATCAAAAAAGCTGCGGCGTTTTTTCACTCATGCGGGCGCGGGGCGGCTTTCGAGCTTGCGCGCCTCTTCAGCCAAAAGAACCGGCACACCATCGCGCACCGGATAGGCAAGACCGGCTTTTTCGGAAATCAGCTCGTTATGTTCTTGATCGTAAATTAAATTTTCCTTCGTGATCGGGCAGACCAAAATGGCGAGCAGCTTTTCGTCTATTTTTTTATCATTCTTCTTCATTGTATGGTTTGCTGGCCGTTTTCGCCGCCGTCATTTTGTGCGAGCGCCATTTCGGTCAGCGATACGAGAATGTCGCATCTTTCCGCCGATGTTTTGGCTTCAAGCAGCGCCTGTTTTTCGACGATGCCGTAGGGGCTGATGATGGACAGCACGGTGACAAGAAACGTATTTGACGCTTGTTCAATGGCGCTCCAATCGGCTTGCAAATGGTTTTTTTTCAAATAGCGCCGCAGCACCGAGACGAGCGCTTCGCGGTTGATCAGATGCTCATCGTGCTCGGTTTGCTGGTCGTCGGGAAATTGCCGGTAGGAGACTTTGAGCTGGCGGTAGGGCATGGTCTGCGCAACCTCCTGCTCCACAAAAAAGCGGTTGATGCCGGTCAATTGGATGAGCATGCGCCCATCGCCGGTATCGTTAAACGAGGTGATGCGCCCCAAACAGCCGACATCATAAAGCGGCGGCTTGGGCTCATCGGGGTTTTTGGGCTGGATCATGCCGATATGGCGGTCAGCGGCGAGCGCGTCATTGACCATCGCAAGGTAGCGCGCCTCAAAAATCACCAGAGGCAATGTGCCGCTGGGCAAAAGCAGAGCGCGCGGCAGGGGAAAAATCGAAACAATCTGAGGCAGCGAGCTTTTGGGCATAGTTAAGTCTAGCATAGTTTTAACGACTATATTTTAGCGGCCATTTCGTGCTTGAAATCAGGCCTGAGAGAGGCGATAACCTTTTCAGCGGCGGGCGTAGCTCAGTGGTAGAGCACAACCTTGCCAAGGTTGGGGTCGTGAGTTCGAATCTCATCGCCCGCTCCATTGACCTTGATGGAGCAAGGCAAGGTAAATATATGGAGAGGCTATATGAGCGACATCAAACTTTTTCGTTTGAATGAAAATGCAAATGCAAATGCGGCGGCTGAAATCACTGGAGCAGCGGCGGCATTAGAGCGCGGGTTGCAGCGTTTGATTGAGAACAATCTCGAGACTTTTTTTGGCGTGCGCTTTCTTGCCAGTGAGTTCAGCACCTCAGATGGTCGCATGGATACGCTGGGGCTGGATGAAAACAATTGCCCGGTCATTATAGAATATAAACGCCACGCTAGCGGAAACATCATCAATCAGGGCTTGTTTTATATGGATTGGCTTATGGACCACAAGGCGAGTTTTGAATTATTAGTGCTAAACAAAATCAGTAAAGATGTGGCTTATGATATTGATTGGTCTGCCCCGCGCCTCCTATGTGTGGCGGCAGACTTCACGCGTTATGATGAGCATGCCATTAAGCAGATGAACCGTAATATAGAATTGATACGCTATCGAAAATTTGGCGCTGACTTGCTGATGCTGGATTTGCTGACCGCCACAACCCGCAAAACACAAGTCCAATCTTCTGAGCCATCCCAATCTTCTGGATCATCTATGCCGCTCAGCCAAAGGGAGCATAATGAGATTATCGCCGCAGCAACCGGCAGCCAAAAAGAGCGCTTCGAGGCGCTCAGAGATTTTTTAAATGATCTGGGTGATGATGTGCAGGAACGCCCTCTGAAATACTATGTCGCTTTCAAACGCATTAAAAATTTCGCCTGCGTCCAACTCCAGAGAAGTAATATCCTGATTTTCGTTAAGCTTGATCTAGATGAAAAAGAGTTTATTTCGGGCTTCACCCGTGATGTGAGCGATATAGGACATTACGGCACGGGCAATGTAGAAATTGCTGTGTCGTCAGACGCAGATTTAGAGCGTGCCAAACCACTCATCCAAAAATCCTATGAGGCATCATAATCAACTCCCTCCTTCCGCTCCGTTGATAAAGCCCGTTCGCTGGGTCCCCGCTGACAGAAGAATCGCCGAAAACCTAGCCGATCTTTGCGGGGATGACGGGGGCTTTTTATGTTCCCCATTTCCTCGCTCCTCTCCGTCATCCCCGCGACAGGCTTGCCTGCGACAGGCTAGCCTGTCAGCGGGGATCCAGTGAAATGTAATCGCCCGCTCCAAATAAAAAAGTGTCTTGCAGTGATATAACAAAGCCCATATAGTGAAAACAGGAAAAAGCCATAAAAGCCCTATAAAAATTATGACTTCATCGGAGAAACATCATCAAACGATCGGCAAATGGCGGCGCGCTTTGCGCGCGGTCCGCAAACTCATCGCCGATAAGGAGGATACAAAACAAGTTTTTGTTATTTTGAGCGCGCTCGGCGGACGATCCGGCCAGCGTTCTTATGCGCGCTTCAAAAAACTTCCGATCGCCGCCAAAACCCAAAACGCCGAACGCGATTTAATTAGTTATCTCAACGATCGCGACTGGCTCAAATCTCTGCCCGAAGGATCGCTAGGGCGGCGCTATTACCAATTCACCGAAAAAGAACAGATCAGCGCCGACGGCCTCGTGCAGGCCAGCGAAGAAGGCGGCGTCGAGGAAAGAGATGTCCCGCCGCTACAATATCACTTCCAGATGCGCCAGCGCGATGCGCATGATCTCTGGCATATAACGGTCGGCTATGGCCGCGACCCGCTCGGCGAATTGGCGCTGCTCGCTTTCACCTTCCGCCAATTAGGCAATTGGGGCATCTTGCTGATCATCACCGCCGGTCTGCGGATTTTTCGCAAAGAAGCGCCCGACGTTAGAGGCTGGGCCGCGGTGCGCGAAGGATTCCGCCTCGGCAAGCGCGCCAAATGGCTGCCCGCCGCGCATTGGGAAACTTTATTGCCACAATCGCTTGAAGATGTCCGCGCTGCGTTCAATGTTGGCAAGCCGTCAATCTATCGCGAGGAAGTGAAGACCGTCATCAAAATCCTCGCCGAAAAAACCGCCAAAGCCGAACCCACCCATCTCGCCGCGGCGGAATAATTATCTCTTTTACCTTTTATGTCTTCGTCTGATAAACCGGAAACGATTGTTTTGCATGCGGGCTGGCGTCATGATCCGACAACCGGCTCGGTCGCTGTGCCGATACACCAGACGACCAGCTATCAATTCAACTCCACCGACCATGCGGCGAATTTATTTGCGCTTTCGGAGCTGGGCAATATCTATACGCGCCTGCAAAATCCGACAACCGACGTGCTTGAACAGCGCATCGCCCAGCTTGAAGGTGGCGCAGCGGCGCTCGGTCTGTCATCGGGGCAGACGGCGTCGGCTTTGGCGATCCAAAACGTCGCCCGTGCTGGGGATAATGTCATCTCCTCAACCGATCTTTATGGCGGCACGTGGAATTTGTTTTCCAATACGATGAAAGATATGGGCATTGACGTCCGCTTTGTTGATCCGCTCAACCCGCAGGCCTTCGCCGATGCGATTGATGACAAAACCCGCGCCATCTATGCCGAAACTTTGCCCAATCCGAAATTGCAGGTCTTTCCGATCAAAAAAGTCGCCGAGATTGGCCGCGCGCACCACATCCCGCTGATCATGGACAATACCGCTGCGCCCATCCTATGCCGCCCGTTCGACCATGGCGCGGCGATCATCGTCTATAGCTCAACAAAATATATTGGCGGCCACGGCACTTCCATTGGCGGGCTGATTGTTGACGGCGGCAATTTTGACTGGGAAAAAGCCGCCGAGCGCCAGCCCGCGCTGAACACGCCTGATCCCTCTTATCATGGCGCGGTCTGGTCGCAGGCCGCCAAGCCGCTTGGGCCGATCGCCTATATTTTGAAAGCCAGAACGACTTTGCTGCGCGACCTTGGCGGCGCGATGAGTCCGTTCAATGCGTTCATGTTTTTGCAGGGCATGGAAACGCTCGCTCTGCGCATGCGCGCTCATTGCGATAATGCGCAAAAAGTCGCCGAATGGCTCACCGCGCAGAAAAACGTGACCGAAGTGATTTATCCCTCGCTGATGAAAGGCGAAATGCGCGCCCGCGCCGATGCGGTGTTAAGTAATGGTTATGGCGGGCTGGTCGGCTTTGAGCTAGCGGGCGGTGCTGAGGTCGGCAAAAAATTCATTGATGCGCTGAAGCTGCTTTATCATGTCGCCAATATCGGCGATGCGCGCTCGCTGGCGATACATCCGGCTAGCACGACCCATAGCCAGCTTTCCGAACAAGATCAGCTGGCCTCCGGCGTGACGCCGGGCTATGTCCGGCTGTCTATCGGCATTGAGCATATTGACGACATCATCGCCGATCTTGCCCAAGCCCTCAAAGCCAGCGCCGGATAGATTCATCCGCTATTCTTGGCGGAGTCTATTCATCGTCCAGCGCGTCAGCTTCACTGCGCCAAAAATCGCGATGAGGAGCAGGCTTGTCCAGATAAGGCCGAACTTGATCCATGTGGTCGCTGATGCAACGGCTACTTGTTCCGGAGATATTTCAGGATATTGAACGAGCATCGCAACGATCTGCGCGTTTTCGATCAAGTCAAAGATGCCGCCCGCAATCGGGAGCCAAACAAGAGGCCAGAGGCGCTGCATCGGCAGCAGCGCGCAGATCGCGCCTGCATAAAGGGTCGTAAAAACCAGCGGGAAGAGCGTATCAAGCGTCGGGCTGGCGAACGCATAAAATAGACGGCCATCCGCGCCATAGTTTTCCATCAGCGCCATGACTTTGGCGTGGTCATAGCCCAGCTGCGTGTCAATGAGATTGTCGCCGATATAGGGCAAATTCTGAAACACGAAAATGATAATGATCATGCTGACAAAAAGCGCCGCGAGAACAATCCCGCGCGATGCAAAATCTAGATATTTTCCCAAATATTTTTTTTCAAACATGGCAGTGCCTCCCAATAAATAAATTCAAAAACCGAATTCAGAAACTATAGTATAATTTCATTCCTTTTTCTATAAAGAGGCTGTCCGTGCTTGAGATTAAAAAAATAGATCATGTTGGCATTCGAGTCAGCGACCGCGATCGCGCCATCGCATTTTATCAAAATCTTGGCTATCGGTTTATGGCCGATGGCGGTTTTGAGCATGGTCATCCGGTGATTTTGCAGCATCCGAGCGGCGTGGTGCTCAATCTGCTCGGCCCGGCCAATGAAAAAATAGGCGAAAATGTGCTGATGGATGAAGCCGAAAAATATTCCGGCTATACCCACATCGCCTTACATATTCAATCCGCCGCGCAGGCCGAAAAACTGATGGACAGGCTGGGCATCGCCATTACCGGACGCCACACATTCAAAGGAATCACGTCTTTGTTTATCCGTGATCCCGACCGCAATGTGATTGAACTGGTCGAACATACCGGGCCGGATTTTTTTGCCGACAAATCGTAGGCTTCCCGTTCAATCACTGAGCCTTAAGCTTTGAGCCAGCTAGAAATCGCTTGGCCGATCTCATCGGGAGAATCCTCCTGAACGAAATGCGAGCCTTTGACTTTGACTTCTTTTTGGTTTTTCCATTGACGGCAGAAGTCGCGCTGCGCGCCGATTAAAATCGCGCCCGGATCGGCATTGACGAACAATTTGGGCAGATCATTTTCGGCCATCCAACTGGCATAATTTTCGACGATCTCAACGACATCCTTCGGCTCGCCGCCGATCGGTATTTGCCGCGGCCAAGTGAGAGTCGGGCGGCGATCTTCGCCTTCTTGCGCAAACGGCTTGCGGTAATTTTCCATTTCCTCATCGCTGAGCGTGCGCAGCACCGAGCTTGGCAGCACGATATCAACAAAAATGTTTTTCTCAAGCACCATCTCCTCGCCGGCGGGTGAGCGAAACCCTTCAAACACTTGGCGCGCTTGCTCCGGCCATTGATCCCAAGACGCGATGGGCCGCACGATGGCTTCCATATAAGCGATCCCTTTGATCGCCTCTGGGTGGCGGCGCGCCCAGTCAAAGCCTAGTGCCGACCCCCAATCATGGATGACCAGAGTCACATTCTGTTTGATTCCGACGGCGTCAAACCACGCATCAAGATATTGCCTGTGTTCAACGAATCGATAGCGGTCGGGTCCCGACGGCAATAATTTATCGCTGTCGCCCATGCCGATGAGATCAGGCGCGAGGCAGCGCCCTTGATCTTTCAGATGAGGCATGATGTTGCGCCACAAATAAGACGATGTCGGATTGCCATGCAGAAAAACGATCGGATCGCCTTTTCCGATTTCAACATAGGCCATTGTTTTATCCAAAGCTTTGGCGGTTTTTTTGGGGTGTGCTTGAGCTGAAACCATGATGATCTCCTAATGTTGGTGGGGAAGGTTGGGTGCTTTTTGAGGATCGCCATTTTCTTCTTTGATCGCTTTGCGGTAGGCCGCTTGCGAGCGGTAAGGGCCGAGCGGTTTGAATTCCTCCAATCGGGCTTTGATGATCCGCCCGCCGCTCTTCGGCTCCACTTTAAAAAATCCGCCCTCGCGGCCAATCAGCGGGATGTCCCGCTCCCAGCGCGAAAAGACACGGCGCATATCGGCGGAATTATCGACATAGGCTTGTTCTTCATCCTCGTCTTTGGCGAACAGATATTCGTAAGCGGCAATATGTTCGCGCACGAAGTCCGGCTCGACCGCGCCTAAATTGGAGATCACCCAGCAGCGATCCTCAAACGTCCAATAATAAGCGAGCCCGAACAAAGTCCGATCGCGCGTGAAATAAGGATAAAACGGAAAAGCTCGACAAGCCAAAGTCCGATTATCGCGCTCGCAAAAGGCCGCGCCCTTGCATTCAATCGCGGTGCAGCTTTTGGGCAAATCTTTGACGATGGCGCGGGTTTCGGCATCAAAGGGCTTGAATTTGTGCCAGAGATCGGTGCGCTGTTTGAGCAGCCGCCATTCGGTATTATCGGCGACCGGCACGGCGTTTTGCGTCGTGCAGCAGACCGGCTGTCCGCCATTGAGCGGCGCGCAATAGCGTCCGCAGTCAAGCTTTGCGGCGATCGGCGCGGAAAACATTTGATAGATTTTGGCAAAATCTTTTGACGAGGCGCCCATCAGCGAAACGGCCTTCCGGCGCGCGCATAGGCGGCGGCTGAGTTGAATATATTGATCGACATGAGCGAGTCTTCTTTATCGGCGCGCTGGTCATAGATGGCGGCGGTGATTTGTTGAACGTTTTGGCTGTCGGGTTCGGCCTCGAGCGCATAATCGGCGAGGTGGCAGGCCAGCCTCAGATCGCCTTTTTTGGCGATCTCCTGCGCGCGCTTTGCGAGCGCTTCGGCATCACCGGCGAGCTGCGCGATGGCCTGCGCGAGGCTGGCGCGCGGCGCGGGCTTCAATTCGCTAGGCCGTCCGGTCCACCAGCCGCCATAGAGCCGGACGATGTTGCGGATGATAAACTCTGCATCATCATAGACCGGCTGCAGCCACGCGCTGTCGCTCTGCGGCAGCTTGACGTCATGGACGATATCGACATGCGGCGGCGAGCCGTCATTCATCGCCGCGACGGTGCGGTCGTGGATGGTCTGCAGGAAGTCGGCGGTTTCCAGCAGCATGGTTTTTAATTTCGCGCCGTCTTGGACGACCGGCCCGCCATGTCCCGGTCCCATAGACACCGGATCACAGGCCGCCATCGTGCGCAAGCCCCACGCCCAATCTTGAGCGAAGCGCTGAACTTTTTGCGGATTGCCCGCATTGGGCACGCCCCAGATGAACAGATCTCCCGGGCAGAGCGTTTTGCGCTCGGGGCAAAACACCCAGCTATGGTCGTCGGTTTCGCCCGGGCAGTGATGGATTTCAAACCGCACGCCGCCAACTTCAATGTCCAGCCTTTCATCATAGAGAATATTGGGTGGCAGATCGGGCGGCTGCAGAAAAGATTTAAACGCATCGGGATCATCGCGGCTGGCGTCGGCAGTGCCGCCAAATTGGCGCGCATTGAGCGCGACATTATGTCCGGCGGTCAGGCGGTAGCGCGCAAAGCGCGCGGGCATTTTTTTATGCGCAATGACGCGCGGCGGCGTCTGGCCTTCAGCTAGAAAATGTTTGAGCCCGAACGCATGATCGACATGGCCTTGGGTGAAGATCGCGGTATGGATCGGGGCTTGGGTTTTTGTCCGCAGAGTTTCGGCGATCTGCGGCGCGAGGCGGTCAAGGCCGGAATCGACAAGCACGATGCCCTCATCGGTTTCAAAGGCGGTCGTGCCGGAAAACATTGACTGGAACCAAGTGCGCTCGGCGAGCTCTATCGGGCCGCCCGACCAAAAAAACTTCGCCTTTTCAGGCGGCTCACCCCGCATGGATAGAAATTTTTGCGCTGGATTTTCAGCCATGATCACCCCCTTTATTCAATATCTTATAGCATATTTGCGCTAATGCCGGAAGTGGCGCAGGCCGGTGAGCCACATGGCGATATCGTGTTTTTGCGCTTCTTTGATGACATCTTCGTCGCGCATCGAGCCGCCGGGCTGGATGATGGCGCGCACACCGGCGCGGGCGAGCAAAGCGACGCCGTCGGGGAAAGGGAAAAACGCATCCGATGCGGCGACGAGATTTTTTGGGAGATTTTTTGGCCTATCTGTCATTTCTGTCATCTTGCTGACGGCGATTTGAGCCGCGTCAACGCGGCCCATCTTGCTGACGGCGATTTGAGCCGCGTCAACGCGGCTCATTTGTCCAGCGCCAATGCCGGATGTCACGCGCTCATCGGCGAGCACGATCGCGTTGGATTTGACATATTTGCAGATCGTCCAAGCAAAGAGCATATTTTTTTCTTCCTGTGCTGACGGCGCGCGCCCGACTGCGCGCAGCTTGGCGGGGTCAATCCGGCCTTCATCATCATCTTGGACGAGGAAGCCGCCCGATATGGAATGGATGCGCTTTTGTCCCGCAGGCGAAGGCTGTGCCAGCAACAAACGCAGATTTTTTTTGCGCGCGAAAATATTTTTTGCCTCGTCATCGGCTTCGGGCGCGATGACGCATTCGGTAAAAATTTCGGTGATTTTTTCAGCCAGCCTGCCGTCAATTTTTCGATTGACCGCGACGATGCCGCCAAACGCGCTGGTCGGGTCGGCAGCCAGAGCGCGCAGGTAGGCGGCAAGTATATCATCTCCGAGCGCAGCGCCACAGGGGTTCGCGTGTTTGATGATCGCCGCGGCGGGTTCGGAAAATTCCTGCACGAGCGCCCAAGCGGCATCGCCATCGGCGAGGTTGTTATAGCTGAGTGCTTTGCCCTGCTCCTGATGCGCATGCGCGATCCCGCTTGCTCTTTCGGGCAGCGCAAAGAGGGCTGCGCGCTGGTGTGGGTTTTCGCCATAGCGCAATTTCTGCACCAGATGGCCGGACAAAACATAAGGAACATTTTCGATTTTTTCCCCTGCTTTTTCTTCTGGCTTTTGTTCCATCATCTGTTCTAGCCAATTAGCGATCTGCGCATCATAGGCGCTGGTCCATGCGAAAGCCTTTTGTGCGAGCGCGCGGCGGAAGGGCAAAGCGGTCTCTCCTTGATGTGTTTTGAGATGATCGCTGAGGTTTTGGTAATCTCCAGCGTCCACGATGACGGTGACAAAAGCATGATTTTTTGCCGCGCCGCGGATCATCGCCGGTGCGCCAATATCTATTTGTTCAATACATTCAGCTTCCGATGCGCCCGAAGCCAAAGTTTCAGCAAAGGGATAGAGATCAACGATCAAAAAATCAATCGGCGCGATTCCATGGCTGGCCATCGCGTCAAGATGATGGGCGAGGTCGCGCCGCGCCAAAATGCCGCCATGAATTTTGGGATGCAATGTTTTGACGCGGCCATCCATCATTTCAGGAAAAGACGTAATCTCGGAAACTTCTTTGACCGGAATCTCGGCGGCTTGAAGTGTTTTGGCCGTGCCGCCGGTGGCGATGATCTCTATATTCAGATCATTGAGATCGCGCGCAAGTTCAACGATGCCGTCTTTGTGATAAACGGAAATGAGAGCCCGCCGCCGCCCGTTTTTTTGATTCACCTCGCCTCCGGTTTTTTAAGCGACTTTATCGATTTTTTGCCAAATCCAGTTAATTTTTGCGGCAATGTCGACGCCATCCGGCCCGCCGCGCGCTTCTTGCGGCAAGGTCTGGTCTTCAATAACAAGCTGTTCGCTGCGCCGCGGCCTTTGCGAGCTGCCTAGATAGATGCTGTCTTGTTTTTGCAAATGACACATTTTTGTCTGGCCGTGTGCGGTGTGCGTCTGCGCTTTGAAGCGCCAGCCTTCGCCATTGGGCAGCCGCGCGATCATTGACGCGCCATTATGCGCCACGCCGACGCGCACATCGGGGTGAAAATGGAATCTGACCGTAAAGCGTTTGGGTTGCAGGCTGCTCTTGCGGCTGCGGCCAAAGCGGGTATAGGTCGCCCTCAGCGGCGCGGGCAGCAGCATATCTTCGCCACGTAATTCGTTGCCATTGCGGTTCAAGAAAAGCCTGCGGCGATGGACGAGGTCGAACTTTTTCGCATAGCCATCATGTCCGGCCTCAAGCCATACGCCTTGCTGGTTTTCATTGCGATGGCTGTCCACCTGCGCCGGCCCTTCCACCACCCGCCCGGAGCGCCGTGCGAGCCGCGCGGAAGAGGTGTCCTGCAATGTTAAGGTGGAATGAGCGGCGGTGGTGCGCGTGGCGCGGCGCCATTCTTCATTTTGCGCTTTGGCCGCGCCGCAATTGACAAGAAAGCGCTGTTTGCCCGAGCTCATTTCCAGCGACAAACATCCGGCATGGGCGGCGCGGGCATAGCGCCCCGGTGGCGGTGTGCCGACATCCATCAAAATGAGTGTGCGCCCAACCGTCAGACGCTGGTAGCCTGAATGTGGCGCAAAAGCAAATGGCCGCCCGCGCGCATCATCATGAGCAAGTGCGGCTTGCGGACTATCATTGTCTTCTTCCATCGCGCCATTGAACAAAGCCAATCGCCCGTCGCCATGGCGAAAAAAGCGCAGCATAGGCAGCATGCGATCAATGGCGCTGGCCAGTCGATCCGGGCCGGGGCGTCCTTGCTGTGCCAGATTGGTTTTTAATGTCAGCAGATCAAACAGCACCGTCAAATGTTCCGAAGGGTTGCGGCTCGCATGACCGCCATCGGGCAATATCTGCGTATGAATTTCCTGCGTTAGGAGATCAAAGCCGCGCGTGAGCCAGTGATCATAGCCCGGCAAGGTCAGCCCCAATAAAGCAACCGCCACCGCTGCGCTGAGCTGCGTATCACCATGAGCATGCGGCGCGCGCGCGCGGCGCAGCAAAAATTTTCCATGACGAATCAAACTTTTGCGCAGTTGGATTTGCCATTCGCCATCGCCGATGTTTTCAGTGAGAATCTTTCCATTGGTCAGCCAAGAGATCACGCGGCGTGTTGTGACCGGCATGGTCCAAGCTTGATTGTGCCAATCTTCTTCGGCGAGCCATGCGCGGACAAAATGCCGCGCAAGGTTGGCGAGGTCTTGATCTTCGGGCTGGGCGGAGAAATGTCTGAGCCATGAAAAGCCGTGCAGATCGCTTTCCCATTCAGCACTGGGCGAGGGAAGACCGAAAGGCAGATAAGGCCCGGTATTCATCACGCCATGTTCAAAAGCATAATGACCGGCGGCGATCGCTTCAGCTTTGGCCGGATCGGCAGGACGCAAATCCTGCAAATGACAGGACAGAGCGGGCGCCTGTTTTTTACGCTGCCAGATCATGCGGCGTCTCTTTCGCCGCGCAAGGCTCTGATGTTGGCGGCGAGGTCGCGCGCGCCTTGAAATATCGACGTGCCCGCGGCGAGAATTTCAGCGCCGGCGGCGATGGCAAGCGGCGCGGTTTCTTTATTAATGCCGCCGTCAATTTCCAGCATGATGTCATAATCGCTTTCATCAATCATTTTGCGCAGCGCGGCAAGTTTGCGCAACTGGCTTTTGATGAATTTCTGTCCGCCAAATCCGGGATTGACGCTCATGACCAGAATCAGATCCACCATATCCAGCAAAGGTTCTGCGCAAGATGCCGGAGTCGCTGGATTGAGCACCAGACCTGCTTTGCAATTAAGTTCGCGGATGGCTTGCAGTGTGCGATGAATATGCCGATCCGCTTCGGGATGGACGGTCAAAATATCAGCACCGGCTTCGGCGAAAGCCTCAATAAAGCGATCGGGTTCGCTAATCATCAGATGGACGTCAAAGGTCAAGTCGGAAAAAGGCCGCAGCGCGCGCACGACATCCGGGCCGATGGTCAAATTGGGAACAAAATGGCCGTCCATAACATCTATATGAATAAAATCCGCGCCCGCGCGCGAGACATCGGCAACTTCCTGCCCGAGGCGCGCAAAGTCTGCGGCCAAGATAGATGGAGCGATTTTAATTTTATGCGGCATCTTGTCAGACTATTCGATTTTTGCGAATCAATTTTGCGAATCAATCGAGTGGCGTAGACCTCATCCATACCAGATGAGGCTGAATACCGATATATCATTTCAAGAAATGGTTAATAATCTCTTGCCTTATTCATGTCTTTATTCATGTCTTTAATATTCATGTTTTTGTATTGGATTTTGCCCAAGCATTGCGCGCCCATTTGGTGACAAATTTTTTGAGCTTGGCGGTTGGCCGATAAAGCTCGGAGCGGCCTATGCGCTGCTGCTGCTCAATATAGCCCGCTTTATGAAAGCGCTGGAACATTGTGCGCACCGTGCCGGGGGAGCAGCCGACGGTTTCAATCACATGTTTGACAACTGTGCCGCGTCCGGCGGCGTCGTTTTGCAATAAGAGGTTGATCAAGATCCAGTCGGCATGGCCGGCCAGTTTTGTTTCAAAATGATCTTCGGCATAAGAGTGTGTTTCAATGATTTTCGCCACCGCGGCGGCGACATCAGGCGCGATTTCGCTTTGCGCAACGTCTGCACCGGCGGCTTTTTGTTTTTCAGACGCGGGGGCAGGCTGCGCCTGTGCGGCGCGGGCAATTTCAGGTCGGCGCACCATGACGGCCTCCCGATCTTTTTTTCCCCGATCTTTTTTCTATCATGATCTGATTCATGTGTTTAAAATTTCCCCTCTCGCGAAATATATATAGCATGAAATGCGCGTCTGTTGACTCTTTTCCTCATAATCTCGGCCTCGCTGCGATGAGATCATCAACGACTTTGGGTTCAGCTAATGTTGATACATCGCCCAGATCGGAGATTTCGTCATTAGCGATTTTGCGCAAAATGCGCCGCATGATTTTTCCCGATCGTGTTTTGGGCAGCTCGGGCGCGAATTGAATGGCATCGGGCGTGGCGATCGGGCCGATTTTTTCACGCACCCATTGCTTCAATATATCATAATGCTGCGCGTCGGGCGTGAAGCCTGTCTTCAATGTCACATAGGCATAGATGCCCTGCCCTTTAATTTCATGGGGTATGCCGACCACAGCGCTTTCCGCGACGCTTTTATGCGCCACCAGCGCGCTTTCAATCTCGGCGGTGCCGATGCGATGGCCGGATACATTCAACACATCATCAATGCGTCCAGTGATCCAATAATCGCCGTCCTTATCACGGATCGCGCCGTCTCCCGTGAAATATTTGCCCGGGAATTTCAAGAAATATGTCTCAATGAAGCGCGCATGGTCGCCAAAAACTGTTCGCATTTGACCCGGCCAAGAATCTTCCAAACATAGATTGCCGCGCGCCGCACCATTGAGCGTTTTGCCTTCATCATCAACGAGGACAGGCTTGACGCCAAAAAAAGGCTTGGTCGCCGCGCCGGGTTTCAGATCGGTCGCGCCGGGCAAAGGAGAGATCAAAATGCCGCCGGTTTCGGTCTGCCACCACGTATCCACGATCGGGCAGCGCTCTTCGCCGACCACGCGGTAATACCATAGCCAAGCTTCAGGGTTGATCGGCTCGCCGACCGAGCCAAGCAGCCGCAGACTTTTGCGGCTGGTCTTTTTGACCGGCGTTTCGCCTTCGCGCATCAAAGCGCGCAAAGCTGTGGGCGCGGTATAGAATATCGTCACTTTATGCTTGTCGCAAACCTGCCAGAAGCGCGACGCATCGGGATAATTTGGTACGCCTTCAAACATCAACGTCGTCGCGCCATTGGCAAGCGGCCCGTAAATAATATAAGAGTGGCCGGTCACCCAGCCCACATCCGCCGTGCACCAGAAAACATCATCGGCGCGGCAGTCAAATATATATTCATGCGTCATTGAGGCATAGACCAGATAGCCGCCGGTCGTATGCAGAACGCCTTTGGGCTTGCCGGTGGAGCCCGACGTATAAAGAATAAACAAGGGGTCTTCGGCGTTCATTTCTTCCGCCGGACATTCTTTATCCACTTTGGCGAGTTCGTCATCAAGCCAGACATCGCGTCCGGCTGTCATATTGATTGACGCGCCGCGCGAGCGCACGACGATCATTTTTTTCACCCCTGTTGACATTTCAAGCGCTTTATCGGCATTGGCTTTGAGGGGAATGGTTTTGCCGCCGCGCACGCCTTCATCTGCGGTGATCAAAAATTCCGAGCGGCAATCTTGAATGCGTCCGGCCAAAGCTTCAGGAGAAAAGCCGCCAAACACGACAGAATGAACCGCGCCAAGACGCGCGCAAGCGAGCATCGCATAAGCAGCTTGTGGGATCATCGGCATATAGATCGTCACGCGATCGCCGCGCCGTACGCCCTGCGCCTTGAGCACATTGGCAAAGCGGCATACCTCTTCATGCAGTTGGCGGTAGGTGATCGCGGCATGGCGGGTCGGATCATCGCCTTCCCAAATGATCGCCGCTTTATCGCCGTGATGCGCTAAATGGCGATCCACACAATTGACGCAGGCGTTCAAAGTGCCATCCTCAAACCATTGCACCTCCACCTTTGAAGACGAAAAAAATGTGTTTTTTATCTTGGTATAGGGCTTGATCCAGTCAATGCGCCTGCCCATTTCGCGCCAAAAGCCATCAGCATCGTCAATGCTGGCCTGATACATGCGCTGATATTTTTCCCGATTAATCTGGGCGCGCTGCGCCCATTCAACCGGAACCGGAAAATGCTGATCCTCGCTCATTTTGCCTGAACTCCCTTCTTCCCTTTACGGCTCTATTATAGGCGATCATCATTCCGAATTCATTAGGTTTTTGGAGAAGATTTTTGGAGAAGATTTCTAGATTTCTGTTTCAGAAATATCATTCTCAAAAAAGCGGTCAATGGCGCGGTCAATGCTGATCTGGCCGCTTAATATATCGTGGACGGCAAAGCAAATGGGCATGAGAAGGCCATGTCTTTTGGCCAATTGGCGCAGACTCGCGGCGGTGTGGATTCCCTCACTGACGGATTTTCGGGCAGCGACGATTTCATTTAAGCTTTGCCCGCTGCCTAATGCGATGCCCAGAGACATATTGCGCGATGCCGCCGATGTGCAGGTCAGCACAATATCGCCGATGCCTGCTAGGCTCATCAGGGTCGCGGGCTGGCCGCCTAGCTTTTCCGTGAGGCGGCGTGTTTCCGCAAGACCGCGCGCGATGACCGTTGCGCGCGCATTTTGGCCTAATTTGCGCCCTTCAATGATGCCACATGCGATCGCGAGAACATTTTTGACCGCACCGCCAATTTGTGCGCCGATCACATCATCGGTGGGATAAAGTCTAAAATCATTTTTTGAGAACAAGTTAACTAGCTTGGTGCGCAAAGCCGACTCTTCGGCAGCGAGTGTCAGCGCAAGTGGCAGGTCTTGGGCGGCTTCTCGCGCGAAGCTCGGGCCTGACAAGATGGCTGTCTGCGCTTCGGGCAATTCTTCAGCGAGCACCGCAGACATCAAAGCGCCGCTTTCTTGGTTATTTCGAGAAACTTCAATACCTTTGCTGCAGATGATGGCGATGATGTGGCGCGGCAAATGAGGCTTAGCAGCGCGCGCAATAACACGCAAAAATTGTGCCGGAGGCACAAAAAACACGATCGGACAATCGCTTAGAGCCGCAAACTCATTAACGGCGCAAATCGTTTCCGGAAGAGCAATTTGAGGCAGAAAAAAGCGGTTTTCGCGGTTTTGCGTGATCGCTTGTACAGTGTCTTTTTCGTGTGCCCATAGGAAGATATCGTGGTTTTGTGCCAGCCTTACTGCCAGAGCCGTCCCCCAAGCGCCTGCGCCGATGATCCCGATTTTCTCTCTTTTTGTCATGAAGCTAGCTTGTTTGAATAAAAAATATTTGAATTATTTGTTGAATCGTTTTATATTATTGGGGCCAATTTTAAAAATCTACTTCGGGATGATTCAAAAAGCGAAGACTCGTTTTTTGGATCCAAAAACAAAAGGCAAAAAGACTATGAGCAAATCCCCAATTGATGTCGCATCAAATATACATCATGAAAATATAAATCATAGCGTTATTCAAAATACGCTTGGTTTAAAAAAAGAATCAAAAAAAGATGCGGGTAGCAAAGATTTAGGGGATGGACTGCACCGCGCTGGCTGCGCGACGCGCGCACAGATCATAGATGCCGCCGCCGAACGTTTTATTCATTATGGCTATGGCAAAACGACGATCGCCGATATTGCCACCGATTGTAAAATGTCCGCAGGCAATATCTATCGCTATTTTGAAAGCAAGGTGGATATTGCCGCCGCCATCCTTCATGACAACGGAGTCCAAATAATAACGGACATGCATAAAAAAGTTAACCAGAAGACCAAGGCCCGAGATAAGTTGAGGGTCTTTTTGTTTTCCGGTCTACGAGTCACTTTCCGTCAGCTCGCCTCCGCACCGCGCATGAGGGAAATGATTCTTGCTGTGCGCGAACACCGGCCAGAAATTCGCCGCAAAATTCGCAGGCTGGAGAGGGATTTATTCGCCGAAATTTTGAAATATGGCCGTAAAACCGGAGAATTTCGCTTAGATTGCGTAAAATCAGCCGCGCGAATCATTCAATGTCTGGTGAGCCGGTTCCGATGGCCGCAAATGAGATCGCCTCATAACCAGCTTTCGCGCCTTGAAACCGAGCTTGAAGGGACATTGGCGATGATTCTCTCGGCTCTGGGCGCGGGCTGTCTATTGGGCGCGATCATGCGCGGCCACCCAAAAAGCAAAAATGATCACGACCATCACGAAGAGCTACATGAAGAGCCGCATGATGGGCAAATAGCCAATAAAGCTCTTAAAACTCTGCAATAATATTTTCTTCTTTAATATCTTCTTCTTAAAATTTCTTTTTTTCTCCTAAAAACTCGGATTTATGCCGCTCTTTTGCGATTCTTTTGCGCTTCTTTTGCGCTGTCAGAGCTTAACTCCAAATAAAACAAGACTTTTTACTGATTCATCAAATTGAAAAAAAATCAAAAAAAATGAATATTTTTCATTTTATTCATTGATTTTTATTTTGTTATCCCCTATATATAAACCTTAAGAAGACAAACAAACGGGGGCAAAACCCCCTTCAGACTTGACAAATAAGGAGAAACAAAAATGACAAAGTCTACCCATATTCTTCGCTCCGTGGGTCACAAAGCGCGTTCCATTGTGGATTACGCGGTGATTGCCTCACTTGCCGGTTATGGCGCGGTTTTTATTTTGGAAGTGGCAGCGCTCGTTGCCTAACCAAGCCGCATCAGAATATAGCGTCTCTATTACCTGACGCACGAGAAAAAGCATGAAAAGTTAATTTTCATGTTGGACATTACACCTCTCTCCCCCCTTTTCGCAGAATATTCTGCGATCGTAATGTCCTATCTTATGAACCGGAGGACAAATGTCCTCCCTTCCCTGTCCTCCGGTTTTTCTCCGAGCAATGCCTATTCCCCCAAGCATGCCGGAACCGCCCCCTCCCTCCTTCCCCTAAAGAATCGGGAGGGGGCAAACTTTTTAGCCTTCAGTTAAATTTTTAACCTTCATTTATTAACGGCCAGCGCGCGCGCGGCGCGGCGCTCAACGCCGAGCTCTGCCCACGCGCTAGATATTCAGCACCTGCCCAGGCGATCATCGCGCCATTATCGGTGCATAAGGATAAAGGCGGCGCGCGAAATTGATAGCCGCATTGTTGCGCCACATCTTGCAGACTTTCGCGAATTTTTTGGTTGGCCGCGACGCCGCCCGCCGCCACGATATATTTTGGATATTTTGGAAGCTGGGCGAGCAGTTTTTCGTGGCAGTTTATGGCCTGACATGTGCGATCCACGAGACAATCTGAGGCGGCGCGCTGGAACGAAGCGGCCAAATCCATAATCTTGCCGTTGATCTTTTGAGTATCTTTTGAATTTGAATCGCCGCGCATTTCCTTTTCAGTGATTCGGCGCAAGGCGGTTTTTAATCCTGAAAATGAAAAATCACAATGCTTCTGTCCAAAGAAGGGGCGCGGCAGAGCGAATCTTTTTTCATCGCCTTTCTGTGCTGCGCGCTCTAGACGCGGCCCGCCGGGCCAGCCCAGACCTAATAGACGCGCAGCTTTGTCAAAGGCCTCGCCGACCGCATCATCTTTTGTGCATCCCCATTCGTGATAACGCCCCAGTTCCAGCACGGAAATCAGCGCGGTATGTCCGCCTGAAATTAATAACAGCAAAAAAGGATAATCAATCTGGTCAGGCAAGGGTGCGAGCCGCGCCGACAGCGCATGTGCTTCAAGGTGGTTGATCGCGCAAAAAGGCAGGTCGTGAACAAGCGCCAGCGCCTTGCCGGTCACGAGGCCGACCATCACGCCGCCGATCAGACCCGGACCGGCAGTGGCGGCAATGCCGTCAAGATCGTTCAGATTCACGCCTGCCTCACGCAGCGCGCGCTCTATCAAAATGTCCATATGGCTGATATGCGCGCGCGCCGCCAATTCGGGCACGACGCCGCCATGGGGCGCATGAAGTTTTTCTTGACTTCTGATAATGTTCGCTAAAATCTCGCCGCTGCCATCCGGATGACGGCGCACCACACCCGCCGCAGTTTCATCGCAGCTGCTTTCCAAGCCGAGGACGAAAAGCTCTTTCATATTCTTTTCAAAATTTGCGTATAACTCATTTTTGTAAATTACCCCTTTATCAAAAATTATGACAGATCAAAAAATACATAAAATACATATTGGCACGCGCGCTAGCCCGCTTGCGCGCATTCAGGCGCAAATAGTTGTGCGCGCTTTCGCAAATTTTGCGCCGCCAGAAAAAGGTTCAGAAAAAGATGCAGCAAAAAATTTTGAAATCGTCGCTTTGACCACAAAGGGCGATCAAATCGTTGATCGTCATTTGCGCGATCTGGGCGGCAAAGATCTTTTCATTCGCGATATTGAGGTGGCTTTATTGTCAGGGAGGATTGATCTGGCTGTTCATTCGCTCAAAGACATGCCCGCCGTCCAGCCGGAGGGATTAACCATCGCGGCGATTTTGCCGCGCAGTGATCCGCGCGATGCACTCGTGACGAAAAACTCTTTTCGCCATTTGTGTGATCTGCCCGCCGCCGCGCGGATCGGCACGGCATCGCCGCGCCGCCATGCGCAGATTAAATTCATCTGCCCAAATCTGAATCCGGTTTTGCTGCGCGGCAATGTGGACACAAGATTAAAAAAAATTGCCGCCGGAGAATTAGATGCCGCTTTGCTGTCCATGTCGGGATTAGAAAGATTGGGTCATGCACAGATGGCCTGCGCGCTTGAGCCCAATGAGATTTTACCCGCCGCCGCGCAAGGCGCATTATGTGTTGAGGCGCGCCGCGATGATGACACGATGCTCGCTTTATGCGCAACCATTCATGATGCGGCAACGGAAAAAATCGTCACTGCGGAGCGTTCTTTTTCAGCAAGTTTTGGCGCGTCATGCAATGTGCCGGTGGCGGCATTGGCGCAGCTTGATGGCGAAGACATTTTGCTGCGCACACAATTATTGTCGCCCGACGGCGCGCAGAGTTTTTTTGATGCCCGCCAAGGTTCTTGCGATGAGGCGGCGGCTCTAGGCCGCGCGGCGGCACAGCATATCGCCCAGCAGGCCGGCGCAGATTTTCTGCGCAAAATCGGCATTGAAATGAAATAATGAAATGAAATAATGAAATGAAATAATGAAATGAAATAATGAAATGACGTTATAAATATTATGGATAAACATTATGAACGCGGTTGTTTTAATCACACGGCCTGAGCCGGATGCGTCTGATTTTGCGCAAATGCTGCGGCGACAAAATTGCCGCAGCCTTAAATATCCGCTGACGGAAATTGTTTTTGTGCCTGATACGGCGTCAAAAATAAAAGCTAATTTGATCGGCGTCCAGATGGTGCTGGCGACAAGCGCAAATGCTTTGCGCGCATCGCTGCCGCCGGAAATTTTTTCACTGCCTATTTTTGTTGTCGGCGCAACCACAGGCCAAGAGGCGCGCCGCGCCGGTTTTGCGCAGGTTATGACTGCGCAAGAGGATATGGCCTCGCTGGCGCGTGAAGTCATCGCCGCGCGTTCTGCTGCGGACGGCGCGCTGTTATATTTAACTGGCCGTCATCGCGCAGGCGATTTGGTCGGCTGCTTGGCGCAACACGGATTTGAGGTCCGCGTTTGCGAGCTTTATGAAGCGCGCGCGGTGGCTTGTCTAGCGCCTGAAATCATTGATGCGTTTCGCAGCGGCATGATTGACGTTGTCAGTTTTTTTTCTTTGCGCGCGGCGGAAATTTTTTGTGATCTGGTTGTGCGGCATGATCTAGCGGCATATTTAGATCGCGTTTGGGCAGCCTGTCTGGCGCGCGCGGCGGCGGAGCGGCTTGCGGATTTGGGATTTGGCAACATTCGCATCGCCGCCCAGCGCCGCGCCGAGGCGATGTGCGAACTCATTGCTTCATGTTAGGATGACACCATGACGGAAGAGAAAAAAACAATCAGCGAAAAATTTAATCTCGCGGTTTGGCGTGAGCGTCTGCGCCAAGCGATGCTGGTGGGTGTCGCGCTTATTTTGGGCGCGGGCATTTTGTGGCTGGGATTTTCTTTGCTGCCGCTTTTGTCGCAATCTGCGCCGCCGCCTGTGAGTGAAACGGCGCTGCCAAATTCACCAAATTTACCAAATTCACCAAATTTAAATGAGGATTTGCAAAAAAATTTACGTGAAAATATCTATAAAGATTTTTCCGCGCGCTTTGCGCAGCTAGAGGCAGCCAATGAGCAAGAGGCCGCGCGCGTTACACAGGAGATGCGCGAAGCTGTGGAGGTATTTTCGCAGCAGGCGCGCAAGGAGCTGGATTCTTTATCGCGCCGCGTTGAGGTTCTTGAGCGAGATTTGGCGGCGCGACCTTTGCCGGGTGCGCTGGCCTCGGCGCGCGAGCTGACGGTGCTCAAGGAAGATTTATCGCAGCGCATAGCGGCGCTGGGGCGTCAGATTGCAGCGCCTTCGGGGAGTGAGTTTGCGCTTTTGGGTCTGGCGCTTTCGGCGTTGAAGCGCGCGGCGTTGAGCGGTCGCGCTTTTGATGCGGAGCGGCGCGCGTTGAAAGCGCTTTTGCCGGACGCGAAAATTTTGGACGAGATGGAGGATATGGCGCGCGGAGGTATTGCGCCGCGCGAGAAATTGGTGCGGGAGTTTCCGGCGCTGGCGGCGCTAGCGCGGGTGCGCAGCGGTGTTGCCGGGAGTTTTTGGGATCGGGCAGTGCGGTTTTTCTTTGAGATTGTGCGGGTGCGGCGTCTGGGCGAGATGACCGGCGCGCAGGCGATTGCGGTTTTGTCGCGGATGGAGGCGCGGATAGCGGAGGCGGATTTTTCTGCTGTTTTGGCGGAGGCGGAGGGATTAGTATCCAGTCCGGATCCGCGGGCGTCGCTAGTGTATGAAGTTTTGCGGCCATGGCTGGCGCAGGTGCGTTTGCGGCGGGAATTGGATGGCGGGTTGGTGCGGCTGGACATTCAGGTTCACGATCTGCTGGCGGCGGCGGTGAAGCAGGAAAAAAGCGCCGCACAATGATCTGGGCGCGAATCACATGGATATTGCTTTTGGCGATATTGGGCGGCATTTGCGCAGCCGCGCTGGCGGAGGATCCGGGGGCGCTTTCCCTGCGCTGGCTGGGCTGGCAGGTTGATATGTCGGTGGCGGCGCTGATCGCGCTGATCGCGCTGGCGATCGGAGCTTTATTGCTATTGCGCCGCTTGTTGGGCGTGTTTATGAGGAAGGCTTAAAGCGAGCCGCTGTAGCTCAGCTGGTAGAGCGGCGCATTCGTAATGCGTAGGTCGGGTGTTCGAGTCACCCCAGCGGCACCATAATTTTTCCATCTTTTCTAAAAGAAAAAACATAAAAATCAAAAAATGCTCTTGACAAGGATATCTTTTTTCTATGAAATGCATATCTGCGGTCATAAGGCCGTCATTTTGGGGAAATTCAGGGGAGAAGCACCATGCACACAATCCAGCGTTTTTTCGTTCGCACGACAGCATTTGCGGCATTTTTTGCCACATTGGGAATGGCGGCAGGTGTTGATGACGCCAAAGCGGTCACTGCGAAAATGGATACGGCCATCGGTGAGATCAATTTGGCTGTTGATACTATAATGTCTGTGGGTGTTGCCGTCCGCACGAAGAGTCGGGATCAAGCCTGGATATCTTCGGCCAATGGCGGTTTTGATTATGTCAGAGATCTTCCTGCTTGCGGCGCAACAAATTTTGGACAGGTGGGTTGTTTGGTTACGCTCCCGCAGGCCACGGACCCTCTGGCAACTGGTGTTCCTAGAATAGCGCGATTTAAGAATGCGGACGATAAAAACTTTGCTGGCAATCAAAATCAGGATGATGGCCACCTCAACTTTGACAAAGGCGACCTCACCGCTTTGACCCTTAAAATTCTGACTGATATGCAGGCTGATCTCTCCACCAGATTGGGTGATTTCACCGTCTTTGCGCGCATTCAAGCCTATGCCGACCCCGTCTTGCGCGATGGCTCCTTTTACGAGCGCGTTGGGCCGGATGATGCTGCCAAGCGCGAGCTGGGCCGCGACATCAAAATCCTAGATGGCTATTTCTCTTGGGATGGCGATATTCCTTTGGGCAGCTTCATCGGCGAACTGCCGTTTAATCTGCGTGTCGGTAAATTGACCGCCAATAATTGGGGTGAATCGACCTTTGCGCTGAACGGCATTGCGGCGAGCATTGTCATTGATGTGCCGTCAGCACGGCGCGCGGGCGCAGAAATCAGAGAAATTATCCAGCCTGAATATATGGTCTATGGCTCCATTGGCCTGCCTTTTGATATCGGTCTGGATGCCTATTACCAATTTCATCACTCCATTTGGAATCTAGATGTCGGCGGCTCGCCGACGGCAACCAATGATATCAGCAATCCCGGCAGTCCGCAGGGCGGCTTTTTGTGGCTGACCGGCTCGTCTACGACAAGCTCTACCCGCCGCAATTGCGAGCTTGCCGGTGACGATGCCTTCAGCGCGGTTGCACCATCGCAGATTGATTGCCTAGAGAACAGTGATGTCACTAGATTGAGCACTCCTGTCCATTATGCCAATCCTTTTTACGAGTTTGACCGCCTAACCGCCGAACAATGGCGGCTACAATTGGGTGAGCTTAACACTTCGCGGGTCAACTTCACTAGTGCCGATGATCAAGGCCAATGGGGCGTTCAGCTCAGCTATTATGTTGACAGCCTTTATATCCTTCCGCCAATGGGCGCGATGATGGGCGGCTTCATGGAAGATGGTTTTGCGTTGCCCGGCATTGAATTCAATTTTTCCTATCAAAATGTCCATGCGCGTGTGCCTTATGTCCAGTATAAATCAGCAGGCAGGCCAACGATCACACTTGCTGTTCAAGATGGTACGAGTCCAGCCACTACTCAAGCGTTGACAGGCCTGGGTTGTGCTGGTGGCGGTGCTACCTTGGCAAGCCTTGATCTGGCGAATCCGCCGCCGGGGATAACTGCAACTCAGATTGGCGGTGCCATGCTTGCTAGGGGAACCCTTGGAGCGATCGCGATGCTACAAGGCAATGATGGCTATGAAATTGACCCGCGGCATTTCCCCGGTGGTATAGAAGGTGTGCAGCAATTTGCGCGTGTGCGGAGCGGAGATGATACGCTTGTGGTTGCAAATAATGCTCTTTCGCTGTTTGATGCCGTTTGCGCAGTTTATGATAACATCAGAGTGACCCCGGATGAATTGAGGCCAATGTTGGCGACCAATACCCCTGCTGGTGGCTTGCCGAGTGTTGGTTCAGAAAATATCACTTTGCAGGGCAATATAGAGCTTGATTTTTATTATCCTGAAAACATCAAAGTTATCGGATTCAGCTTCAATACGACGATCCCATGGCTGGAATGGGGGTTGCAGAGCGAATTTTCCTGGCGGCCTAACCAGCCTGTGCAGGTTGATGTCACCGAGCAGATCATTGCGGTCTACTGGTCGCAATGCATCCATTGGGGGCTTGGCCCCGTGGCTGTCGCACTTAATGGCATGGCCACTCAGGGAAATTGCACGACAGCAAATGTTAGCAATGTAGCTCTTTTGGCAACCGATCCTGATTCTGCTTATCAACCGGTCTCTCATCTTGAGCTTGATATGTTCAATTACATTGTTGGCACAACGGCGCTTTACAATAATTCCAACCCGGTCGTTGGTTTCTTGCGGGCTGATCAAGCGGTGGTCCTCGTCGAATATAACCTCGTTGCTTTCAGCGGTGTGCCGTCAGCCGCCTCCGCGCGCGGCGCAGCTAATCTTCAAGGTCCTTCGCTACATTGCATTACGCGCTCTGGCACCGAATTGCCGCTCGGCGGCATTCTCGGACTAGATGGCTTGGGCAATCAAGAATGCACACCGGATGAAGTCTCAATGGGCTATACGGTTTTGGCCTTCATGGACTACAACAATGTGTTCGGCACCGCATGGCGGTTGCGGCCTCAAATGGCTGTTCGCCATGGCGTCAGAGGCAACACGCCTTCGCCGGTCAATAGCTGGCGCGAGGACACTTTGACGGTGAACTGGTCTTTGCAAGCCAATTTCCAGAATACTTGGACAATGACCGCAGGTTATGTCGCTTTCTTTGATGTCGGCAGCGGTGACTACAACGCCAATTCAGGCAATGATGCATTCTCATTCAACATTTCTTATGCGTTTTAATCGGAAAATACCCGCTTGACACGCCCCAGCTTACGCCAATAGACTATTAGATGTCCGCGCTTAATTCTTAGGAGGGAACAAAGATGAAAGCTTATACAAAAATCACCTTTTCAACTGCACTTATCGCAGGGCTGGTGCTCGCCAGCACAGCCTACGCCGAAGTGCCCGCTTCACAAGCCGCTCGACTTGGCCGCGATCTCACGCCCATCGGCGCTGAAAAAGCCGGTTCCGGCTCCATCCCCTCCTGGACAGGCGGACTCGCCGGAATCCCGCGCGGCGTCAATTGGCGACCCGGCTCCGGAAAACCCCACGCCGATCCCTTCGCCAGCGACAAGCCCCTCTACACCATCACCCCGGGCAATATGCGCAAATATAGCGCCCAGCTCACCGATGGCTATAAAAAGATGCTTGAAACTTATGATACCTTCTCCATGCCGGTCTATAAATCGCGCCGCGCTTGCACCAATCCCAAATTCGTCCAAGAATCCAATAAGCGCAACGCCCGTGTGAGCCAATTGGTCGGCAGCGGCAATGGCGTCTCCGAAGGCATTATGGGTACGCCATTCCCTATCCCCAACAGTGCGCTGGAAATGATCTGGAACCATACTTTGCGCTATCGCTCCTTTAAGGTTACGCGCGAATTCACCGCCGCCGCGCCTTCCGCGTCCGGCGCTTGGACAGGCATCACCGTTCAGGACGAGGCCATCCTGCAATGGTCCGACCCCGCCAAAAAACGCGCCGAAGGTCTGAACAACATCTCCATCTATTATATCGCCAACACCATCGCGCCAGCGCGTTCCGCAGGATCGGTGATCCTCGTGCACGAAAGCCTCAATCGCGCCAAAGAGCCGCGCAAAGCATGGCAATATTCCCCAGGAACACGCCGTGTGCGCCGCGCCCCGAATATCGCCTATGACAATCCGGGCACCAACTCCGACGCGCTATCCACTTCCGACAGCTTTGACGGATATAATGGCGCGCCCGACAGATATAACTGGACTGTCCTCGGTAAATCCAACCGAATCATCTCTTACAATAATTTCCAGACCGCGCTGGCACCGATCAACAAACTGCTCACGCCGCGCCACCTCAACCAGCAATATGCCCGCTATGAGCTCCATCGCGTTTGGACAATTGAAGCTACACTCAAACCGACCGCGCGTCATGTCTATTCGCGCCGCGTCAAGCACATTGATGAAGATGCATGGCGCATCGCAACCACTGAACTCTATGACAGCCGCGGTGAAATGTGGCGCGTTCAGGAAATGCGTCAAGTGCAATTTTATGAAGTGCCTCTGTGCGGCGGATCAGGTGAAGTCGTCTATGACTTGCAGGCTGGCCGCTATGTCGCGCTCGCTCTGCGCAACAATACTGACGGGCTGAACTATTTTGCCGACGAATTGGATATTCGCCGCTATACGCCGGCATCCATTCGCCGTCTCGGCAAACGCTAAAATAACTTTCAAATGAACAGAAAAAGCTTTTGCTTGACTGTCATCTTTTGCTTGTTCGCCGTCGCCCCCCAGGCGGCGGCGAGCGAGTTTTCGCGTCAGGCTCTGGCTTCCAAAATCGTTTCTAAAAGATTGCTGCTTGATGTCTCCAAAGCGGATACGCGGCTTGTTGCTGTTGGCGCATTTGGCCATATTGTGCTTTCGGATGATCAAGGGAAAACTTGGCGGCAGGCGAGCCATGTGCCGGTTTCACAAACGCTCACGGCGATTCATTTTCCCAGCAAAAATATCGGCTATGCTGTTGGGCAGGATAATGTCATCTTAAAAACAGAAGATGGCGGAGAAAATTGGACTCTCATTCATATTGATCCTGACATTGAGGATTCAGCTAATCGCGCGCGCGCGTTTGCTGATGAGCCTAGCGATTGCGGTGGCAAAAAAGAGCGCGATAATTGTTTGATTCCTCTGCTCGCGGTTCATTTTCGTGATGATAATCGCGGCATCGCGCTGGGCGCCTTCGGGCAGGCGCTGTCCACTAGCGATGGCGGCAAAACTTGGAAATGGCGGCCATTTCCTCCCGCGCTCGTCAAAAATGAGTTTGAAGACCCCGCCGATCCTAATGACGATTACGAGCCTTTTGAGGCAAATTTGAACGGCATCATCCAGACGTCAAACGGCAATCTTTATGTCGCGGCTGAATATGGCGCTGTCTATCGCTCAACCAATGGCGGCAGGACGTTTCGCGCGCTGACCACCGGATATAACGGGTCTTTCTGGGGCATGATCCCGCTGGGCAATTCGGTTTTGGCCTATGGGATGCGCGGCAATGTTTGGCGCTCTGATAATGACGGGCGCTCATGGCGTCAGCTTGATACGGGCAAAGTGCAGCAATCTTTTCAGGACGGCTTGCGCTTTTCTAATGGCGCGATCATTTTAACCGGCCTCAATGGTGTGCTCGCCATCAGTCGTGATAATGGCAAAAGCTTTCGCGCTTTCACGCGCAAAGAGAGAAAAGGCTATGCAGCTTTGGCCGAAGGCGCGAATGATAATATCATTCTTTTTGGTGAAGACGGTATTCAGCAGATACGTCTTGGTCAAACATCGCGCTGATTTTTGAATGGGCCGTGTTGACGGAAAAAAAGCTTTTATCACCGGCGGGGCTTCGGGTCTAGGCGAAGCGACTGCGCATCTTTTTGCGCGCGAAGGCGCACACGTCGTCATCGCGGACATCAATGAAGAGGGCGCGCAAAAGGTTGCACAAGATATTGGCAGCCAAGCTCATGCGGTTGCTCTTGATGTTTGTGATGAGCAGCAATGGCAGACGGCTTTGGCCGCAGCCAATGACGTGATGGATGGCATCAACATTCTCGTCAATAATGCGGGTATTGGCGGCGGTGGCACGGTGGAAGAGACAGACTTTGAAGTCTGGAAGCATGTGATGGCTGTTGACGCTGATTCCGTTTTTTTAGGCTGTAAATATGCTCTGCCGCTAATGCGGCCCCATGCGCCCGGCGCGATTGTCAACATTTCTTCTATTGCGGGGCTGATCGCTGGCCATAATATGGCTGCCTATAATGCGGCCAAAGCGGCGGTATGGCTGCTGACCAAATCGGTGGCTTTGCATTGTGCGCGCCAGAATTATGATATTCGCTGCAATTCTGTGCACCCGACATTCATCAACACGCCCATTCTTCAAAACATGGCGGCGCGGGCTGCGGGCGGCCAAGATAAGCTGTTTCAAAAGCTCGCGCGTCAGGTGCCGCTGGGGCGCATCGGCGAGCCGGATGACATTGCCTATGCGATTTTGTATCTCGCCTGCGACGAATCCAAATTTGTGACCGGCGCTGAGTTGAAAGTGGATGGCGGAATCAGCGCAATGTAGTATAACGAGAATTATGAATCAGATTCTCGCTTGTGTGCACCGTCAAAATACCGATCCCGGCCTCGTTGGGCGCGCACTGGCGGCGCGCGGCATGAGGCTTGATCTGCGCTGCGCCGTTTTTGGCGATGTGCTGCCGTCTTTGCATGATTATCAGGGGCTGGTCATTTTTGGCGGCCCGCAAAGCGCTAATGATGAAACGGCTGATCTGCTTGCTGAATATCAGCTCGTTGAACAGGCTTTGAAACAAAATAAGCCGCTTTTGGGCATTTGCTTGGGTGCGCAAATGATCGCGCGTGTTTTCGGCGGCACGGTGCAGGAAAATAATCAGGGGCAGGTGGAAGCCGGATTTTATAAGATCAGCGCGCATCAAAACTCTCATGGGGAAAATTCTCATGGGGAAAAGCTTTTTTCACCATCTTTGATGGTCTATCAATGGCATCGCGAGGGCATTCGCCTGCCGCAAAATGATCAAAGCATTTCTATGCTGGCTGTCGGCAGCGAGTTTTTTCCCGTTCAAGCTTTTTGGAATCGCCGCCGCGCCTATGGTCTGCAATTTCACCCTGAGGTGAACTTTCGGACGATCCGCCGCTGGCTGGCGCGCGATAAAGACGAAGATAGCCGCTTGCAGCATCCGGGCGCGCGGCCTTATTGGAGTCATTTGGCTGAATATATGCTGCATCATCGCGCGATGACAAGCTGGCTTGATAAATTTTTTCATATCTGGCTTGCGCCTGAGGGAGGGCGGCCATGATCATCACGACGACATATCAAATTGAAGGCGTTCAGATTAGCGCCTATTTGGGCATTGTTGTCGGTGAGACGGTGATGGGCGTCAATGTTTTTCGTGATTTTTTTGCGTCCATTCGCAACATTGTCGGCGGTCGCGCGGCCAGCTATGAAAAGGCGCTCACGCAAGGACGCCGCGAGGCTTTTGCCGAGCTTGAGGCGCGCGCCGTTGAAATGGGCGCTGACGCGATTGTCGGCGTTGATATTGATTATCAAGTGATTCACGACGGCATGCTTGTTGTCGCGGTGAATGGCACGGCGGTGAAGCTCGCTTGAGCCCAAAGAAATATCTGGGCGTTCGTTGAGCGATAATGGTGGAGCCGAGGGGAGTCGAACCCCTGACCTCGTCATTGCGAACGACGCGCTCTCCCAACTGAGCTACGGCCCCAAAAATTTCCCTCAACCTATATGAAATATGGTCAATATATCGTCTTATCTTATGCCCTGATATGATTTTTAACGCAAGAAACTTGCATGAATATTCAAGGGGGTATAAAACTCGCTCATGAGCGCATTTTATTATCTTATTGATAACATCATTGATATTTACATTTTGATCTTGATCGCCGCCGCCATTATGAGCTGGCTGGTGGCTTTTGACATCGTCAACACGCATTCGCGCGCCGTGCAGACCATAAGGCTGGTTCTATTCCGCCTCACCGAGCCTTTATTATACCCGATTCGCCGCGTACTGCCCGATCTTGGCGGCATTGATATTTCGCCGGTCGTTTTAATTCTATTGCTTTGGTTCGTCAATGACCTTCTGCGCGAGCTTTTTTTTAATGCACAGATGGTCTCCCTATGAGCGCCCAGCTTCTTGATGGCAAGAAGCGCGCTGCGCTGATTTACCAAGATTGCACCAAAGATATATCACGATTGCGGGAAAAATTTGGCGTGGCGCCAAGCTTGGCGGTCATCTTTGTTGGCGATGATCCGGCAAGCCAAGTCTATGTCAAGTCCAAAAAGAAAAAAGCCGAAACTTTAGGCATGACGTCGCAGATCATTGCCTTGCCGCAAAATACCACACAGACGGATCTGCGCGCGCATATCCAAAAATTGAACGAAGATAAAAATATACATGGAATTCTTGTGCAATTACCTCTGCCCGCTCATCTGGACAAAGATAAAATTCTTGCGGCGATTGACCCGCAAAAAGATGTTGACGGATTGACTCCGGCTAATGCTGGCCGGTTGGCACTTGGCCTTGCGGGTCTGCGGCCATGCACGCCCGCCGGTTGCGTGCTTTTGGCCAAGCAGGCGCGGCGCGATTTAACCGGCCTTGATGCGGTCATCATCGGGCGCTCATCTCTTGTGGGGCGTCCTTTGGCCTCATTGTTGCTGCACGAAAATTGCACCATCACGATTGCGCATTCGCGGACAAAGAATTTGCCGGACTTATGCCGCCGCGCTGATCTTCTTGTGGCAGCGGCGGGGCGTGCGCATCTCGTGCGCGGCGATTGGATCAAGCCCGGTGCGATTGTCATTGATGTCGGTATTCACCGCCAGACGGAAAATGATCGCACCCGACTCATCGGCGATGTCGCCTTTGACGAGGCTGTGGATATAGCTGGTGCGATCACGCCGGTGCCCGGCGGCGTCGGCCCGATGACGGTCGCTTGTCTGATGAGCAATACTTTGCGTGCTGCCTTTTGGCAGCAGACAGGGGAATTATAATTTTTCTGATATAATTTTTAACGCCGCGGATTTTTTTGCCAGTAAAGCAGTTTGAGTCGCAGCGCGGCGAGGCGAATGAAGCCTTCAGCATCTTTGTGATCGTAAGAAAGTCCGGCTTCATCAAAGCTTGCATATTCCCGATCGTAAAGGGGTGTTGCGGCCTTGCGCGACACCGGCCAGATATTGCCTTTATAGAGCTTAAGCCGCACCGCGCCGGTGATATTTTTTTGGCTGGTGTCAATCAAAGCTTGCAGCATTTCGCGCTCTGGAGAAAACCACAGGCCTTTATAAATCAGCTCGGCATAAAGCGGCATGATCTGGTCTTTCAAATGCATGGCACCGGCGTCCAAAGTGATTTCCTCAAGCGTGCGATGCGCGTGGCACAAAATAGTGCCGCCGGGTGTCTCATAAACGCCGCGCGATTTCATGCCGGTGGTGCGATTTTCAATCATATCAACGCGCCCAATGCCGTGCTGGCCGCCGATCTGATTCAATTTTTTTAGCAATGTGGCCGGTGATAAAGCCTCGCCGTCAAGCGTGATCGCATCGCCCTGCGCAAAGCCGATTTCAACAAAGGCAGGCTGATCCGGCGCCTGTTCGGGTGCGACCGAGATTTGGCAGGCCTCGGCGGGCGCTTCGGCCTCCATATCTTCAAGAACATTGCCTTCGCTTGAGTGGTGCAGCAAATTGGCATCCATCGAAAATGGCGGCGTCTCCGCGGACTTGTCGTCAAGAGGAATTTGGTGCTTGTGCGCATAAGCGAGAAGCTGTCGGCGGGTCGTCATGTCCCAGAGCCGCCAAGGCGCGACAATCGCAAGGTCAGGCGCGAGCGCTGCATAGGTCAGCTCAAATCTGATTTGGTCATTGCCCTTGCCGGTCGCGCCATGGCAAAGCGCGTCGGCATTGAGCGCGCGCGCGATCTCAACCTGCTTTTTGGCGATTAAAGGACGCGCGATCGCCGTGCCAAGCAGATAGCGCCCTTCATAAACAGCATTGGCGCGAAACATCGGAAAAACATAATCGCGCACAAATTCCTCGCGCAGATCTTCAATAAAAATTTCCTGTGCGCCCAATGTTTCGGCTTTCTGGCGCGCGGCCTGTAAGTTTTCTTCCTGCCCCAGATCGGCAAGGAACGGCACCACCTCGCAGCGATAATTTTCTTGCAGCCATTTCAAAATGACCGAAGTGTCCAGCCCGCCTGAATAAGCGAGAACAATTTTTTTAAATTGCGCCATGAGCCTCATTTCCTAATTGCGCGGTTTTTAGCTGGCCGCAGGCAGCCATAATATCCGCACCGCGCGCGCGCCGCACCGGCGCGGCATAGCCTGCGCGGTGAATGATCGCCGCAAAAGCCGCCATGCGCTGCGGCGATGACGGCGCAAACTTTGCGCCTGGCCAAGGGTTGAACGGGATCAAATTAATCTTCGCCGGTACGCCCGCGATAAGCCGAGTCAGCGCGCGGGCGTCTTCATTGCGGTCATTGATGTCTTTGAGCATCACATATTCAAAAGTGATCCGCTTGGAATTGATCAGGCCGGGATAATCGCGGCAGGCTTGCAGCAGAGCAGCAAGATCATATTGTTTGTTGAGCGGCATGATTTTGCTGCGCAGCGCATCGCTGGCCGCGTGGAGGGAGATGGCCAGCTTCACGCCGGTTTCCTCCCCCAGCCTTTTGATCGCAGGCACGATGCCCGCCGTTGAGACGGTCACGCGGCGGCGCGAAAAAGCGAGGCCGTCGCCATCGCAGAAAATTTTGATCGCGGCAATCACATTGTCAAGATTGAGCAAAGGCTCGCCCTGTCCCATCATCACGATATGGGTGATCTGGCGCGGCTCTTTATTGCCCCAAGCATCTAGTTCATCAAGAGCAAGAATGACCTGCGCGACGATCTCGCTCTGGGTCAAATTGCGCGAAAATCTCTGTGTGCCGGTATGGCAAAAGTGGCAGGTCAAAGTGCAGCCGATCTGGCTTGACAGGCATAATGTGCCGCGATCTTGCTCTGGGATGAAAACGGTTTCTATGGCGCCGCCATCCCGCATTTGCAGCAGCCATTTGCGTGTGCCGTCTTGAGAAATTTGCGCGTGGAGGATTTTTGGCCGCGCGAGATCAAATGTTTGATTCAAGGTCGCGCGGAAATCTTTTGACAAAGTTGTTATTTTGCAAAAATTGTCAGCGCCATCAACATAAACGCCGCGCCAAATCTGCGCGCTGCGCATCGCGAGCTGCGCCGTCGGCCAGCCAAGTGCGGCCAAATGCGGCGTCAAATTGTCTCTTGTGATGTCCAAGAATGATGTTTTTTTTGTCATGAATATATCAAAATGTTTAAGGGCAGTTTTCAATCAGTATGGCGATGCCGCGGCTGACGCCGCTCAGCGAATAAAGGTCGCGAATTTTTTCGCCATTCTCAAGTTCAGCGCGAATTTCCATATCATAGCCTGCTTTCATCGCGGCGATGAGTCGCGGCTCTTCTTTTATTCTCAGCGGCCAAGCCCATTGCGCCTCAGCGCCGCTGCGGCTCGCACCGGAAAAAAGCTGAAATTTCACCTGCGCGATGCGCAAAATCACCTGCTTGTCGGGCACGAGCGCTTGACCGGCATCCATCGCGAACTCTTCGCGGCTGTTTGATTTTGCGCCCGCTTGCGCCGGACGCCTCGTGATGATGACATAGGCTTTTCGCGGCGACCGCTTGCGCGGCGACATCGCCACCGGCCTTGAGAACAAAGCGCAAATTTTCTGCCCTTGCTGCATATAGGCAAAGGCCTCCCAGTCAGCTGACTGGCCAAGTTTCTGATGGCCTTCCGGCAGCTCATCCGACAGATCAGATTGTGCGGATGACAGCGTCGGGCATAATAGGCTGACTCCTGCGACCATCGGGATCAGAATGTGCATCATCATGCGTATCATCATGCGTATCATAGAAGACCTCTTTTTTTTCGCGCATAGGGATATTTGTTGTATAACCTGTTTATTGGCAACAATAAAGAGGAGGTGTGAAAAGGGTGATGAAAGCTGTTATTTGTAAAGCCTATGGCCCGCCAGAGGATTTGGTTGTCGGCGATATGCCTGATCCCAAGCCGGAGAAAGGCCAGGTTCTCGTGAAAGTGGCTGCGGCCTCGGTCAATTTTCCTGATGTGTTAATAATTCAAAATAAATATCAAATGCAGGTGCCGCCGCCTTTTTCGCCCGGCAGTGAAATCGCGGGTGAGGTTATCGCTTTGGGCGAGGGCGTCACCCAGCTTCAAGTTGGCGCGCGCGTTCTCGGTTCTTGCGGCTTTGGCGGCTTTGCGGAAAAAACCCTCGTTGATGCGACGCGCTGCCAGCCAATTCCCGACGGCATGGATATGACGACGGCAGCCGTTTTTTTGATGGCTTATGGAACGTCGATGAATGCGCTCAAGGATCGCGCTTCGCTGAAGGCGGGCGAGAATTTGCTCGTGATGGGGGCTGCGGGCGGTATCGGGCTGGCGGCGGTTGAGGTCGGCAAAGTGATGGGCGCGCGTGTCATCGCGGCTACGTCCAGCGAAGAAAAAAACGCACTTTGTCGCGAACATGGCGCCGACGAGACGATTTTATATCCGACCGGTAAATTATCGCGCGAACAGCAAAAGGAGTTTTCCGAAAACATCAAATCTCTGACCGGCGGGCAGGGGGCTGATGTTGTCTATGATCCCGTTGGCGGCGATTATTCCGAGCCAGCTTTGCGCGCGACAAATTGGGGTGGCCGCTTCTTGGTGCTCGGTTTTGCCGCCGGAGAGATACCGCGCATTCCGCTCAATTTGCCTTTGCTTAAAGTCTGCCAGATTGTCGGCTCATTTTGGGGGGCGTTCACGATGCGCTATCCAGAGCGCAATCAGGCAAATTTCAACCAGCTGGCGGTATGGTATGGCGAAGGCAAGCTCAAGCCTTACGTATCAAAGACCTATTCTCTTGAAGAGGCTTCGCAGGCGCTGCAAGATATGGCCGCGCGCAAAGTGAAGGGCAAAATCGTTATCTTGCCGCAGGGCTAGCGGCTAGAGCGCTTTTTGCGGCATATAATCGCATGACTGCATCTCGGTGAGCCGCGAAGCGGTGCGCTCAAATTCAAAGCGGCCATCGCCTTGCGGATAAAGCTGGTCAGGATGGTCAGCCGCGCTCGCGATCAGCAAAACATTATTGTCATAAAGCGCGTCAATCAAATGCACAAAGCGCCGCGCTTCATTGCGCTTTTCCGGCGTCAAGATTGGAATGCCGTCAAGCAGGATCGTGTGAAACGTGCGCGCAAGAGCCAGATAATCCGCGCCGCCAAGCGGGCGGGCGCATAAATCATCAAAATGAAATTGTGCAATGCCCATCGCCTGCTGCCGCACCGGAATCTGCCGCCCCTGCACCTCAAGGGAGCATGGGCCGGAGCGCCCATGCGTGAGCCGCCGAAACGCTGCGGCCAATTTTTCAGGGCCATGAATATAATAACGTTCAGCGCCCATCATCGCTTCGCGGCGATAATCCCGTCCGTCGCCTAGCGCAACGATCTGCGCTTTTTCTTTCAGCAGCGCAATGAAAGGCAGAAAACGCTGGCGGTTCAATCCACCTTGATAAAGATCATCTGGCGCGCGGTTGGAGGTCGCAACAAAGATCAAGCCATGATCCAGCAAAGCGGTGAACAGCCGCCCCAATATGGACGCATCGGCAATGTCATGCACTTGAAATTCGTCCAGACAAAGCAAATCCGTTTCTTGCGCGATGCGCTGCGCCAAAGGCGTGATCGGATCACCCTCCTCTTCTTCACGCAATGTGCGCAGCATTTCATGTATGGACTGCATGAATTCCAGAAAATGCACGCGCTTTTTATGCGCGATCGGCAGCGCCTCAAAGAATAAATCCATCAGCATGGATTTGCCGCGGCCAACGCCGCCCCAGAGATAAACGCTTTGAGTCTGGTTTGAAGCACGGCTGAATCTGCGCCAGAATTGCCATCCGGTTTTGCGCGTCAGCGCGCAGAATAGCGCATCAAGCTGCCCAGCGGCATTGAGCTGGTCGGGATCAGAGTCCAGCTCCTTTTGTGCAACCAGCTCCTGATAAATTTTGAAAAAAACCGAGCGCATGAAAATGCCGAAAAATGCCGATCAAGCGCGGCGCGTCACCATCATTTTTTTGATCTCGGCGATCGCTTTGGCGGGGTTCAATCCTTTCGGACAGGCTTTGGCGCAGTTCATGATCGTGTGGCAGCGATAAAGGCGAAATGAATCTTCAAGCTGATCCAGCCGCTCGCCAGTATGCTCATCGCGGCTGTCCATCAGCCAGCGATGCGCCTGCAAAAGCGCCGCCGGCCCCAAATAGCGCTCGCCATTCCACCAATAGCTGGGGCATGAGGTTGAACAGCAGGCGCATAAAATGCACTCATAAAGTCCGTCCAGTTTTTTGCGCTCAGCGACCGACTGCCTATGTTCGCCTTCAGCGGGCGGCTTGGTTTTCAGCCAAGGCTCTATTTTTTGATAATGTTCGTAAAACTGAGTCAGATCGGGAACAAGGTCTTTGACGACATCGCAATGCGGCAGAGGATAGATCGTGATCGTGCCTTTTTGATCTTCAATCACCTGCAGGCAGGCCAGCCCATTGACGCCGTTAATGTTCATCGCGCAGGAGCCACAAATGCCCTCGCGGCATGAGCGGCGGAATGTGAGCGTTGAGTCAATTTCATTTTTGATTTTGATCAGCGCATCAAGCACCATCGGCCCGCATTCATCCAAATCAACATGATAGATGTCCATATGCGGATTTTCACCGCTGTCGGGATTCCAGCGATAGATCCGAAATCTTTGGATGTTTTTGGCGCCCTCCGGCGCGACAAAGATGCGCCCGCGACCGGTAATTTTTGAATTTCGCGGCAAGGTTAGCTGCACCATAGGATCATCCTCCTTTCAGACATTAATAGACCCGCTCTTTGGGCGGAATATAGTCAACATCGTCGCTTAAAGTATGAGCGTGCACGGGCCGCAAAGCAAGCTGCGTTTGGCCTTGCGCGTCAAGCCATGAGAGGCTGTGTTTCATCCAATTCTTATCATCGCGGCTGGGGAAATCTTCACGCGCATGACTGCCGCGGCTTTCCTCGCGCGCGAGCGCCGACTGCGCGGTCACGATCGCCTGCCTGATCAAATTGTCAAATTCCAGCGTCTCAATTAAATCGCTATTCCAGATCATAGAGCGGTCGGAAATGGCGATGTCCTCTATGTTGGCGAAAATTTCGGCAATTTGCTGGCAGCCTTGCTGCAGCACATCGCCAGAGCGAAAGACAGCGCAATTTTCCTGCATCACGCGCTGCATGCGCAGTCGTAATTCCGCCGTTGGAACGCTGCCATGCGCGTTGCGGAAGCGGTCTAGCCGCGCCAGACTGGCTTCGCCCGCGCCCTTTGGCAGATCGGGCTGGCGCATATTGGGCGTCAACAATTCCGCTGTGCGCAGAGCGGCTGCGCGGCCAAAAACAACCAGATCAATAAGCGAATTTGATCCCAGCCTGTTGGCGCCATGAACGGATACACATGCCGCTTCGCCAATGGCCATCAAGCCCGGCACAATTGCCTCAGAATCTTGGCTTGTCGGATTGAGAACTTCACCCATATAATTTGCCGGAATGCCGCCCATATTATAGTGGACTGTCGGCAGCACCGGTATCGGTTCGCGCGTGACATCAACGCCGGCAAAAACCCGCGCCGATTCACTGATGCCCGGCAGGCGCGTGGCAAGAATTTCCGGATCAATATGATCAAGATGAAGAAAAATATGATCGCGCGCCGCACCGATGCCGCGGCCTTCACGAATTTCAATCGTGATGGCGCGGCTGACGACATCGCGCGAGGCCAAGTCTTTCGCCGAAGGGGCGTAGCGCTCCATAAACCGCTCGCCTTGCGAATTGGCGAGATAGCCGCCTTCACCGCGCGCGCCTTCAGTGATCAGGCAGCCCGATCCATAAATGCCGGTCGGATGAAATTGCACAAATTCCATATCCTGCAGCGGCAGGCCCGCGCGCAGCGCCATCGCATTGCCGTCGCCGGTGCAGCTATGCGCCGATGTGCAGGAAAAATAAGCCCGTCCATAGCCGCCGGTCGCTAAAATCACCATGCTCGCGCGAAAGCGATGCAAAGTGCCATCTTCCAGCGACAAAGCCGTCAGGCCGCGGCATTGACCTTGCTCATCCATGATGAGGTCAAGCGCAAAATATTCAATAAAAAACTTCGCCTGATGGCGCAGGGATTGGCCATAAAGCGTGTGCAAAATCGCATGGCCGGTGCGGTCGGCGGCGGCGCATGTGCGCTGCGCAATGCCTTCGCCAAAATGCGTCGTCATGCCGCCAAAGGCGCGCTGGTAGATTTTGCCCTCTTCCGTGCGCGAAAAAGGAACACCAAAATGCTCCAATTCATAAACCGCTTCGTTCGCATTGCGGCATAGATATTCAATCGCATCCTGATCGCCTAGCCAGTCCGAGCCTTTGACCGTGTCATACATGTGCCAGCGCCAATTATCTTCGCCCATATTGCCGAGCGCTGCCGATATGCCGCCTTGCGCCGCGACCGTATGCGATCTTGTCGGAAACAATTTGCTGATACAGGCGGTTTTTAATCCCGCTTGCGCACAGCCCAAAGTCGCTCTGAGCCCCGCGCCGCCTGCGCCAATCACCACGACGTCAAATTCGTGATCAATGAAAGAATAGGCAGGAATCGTGTTCATGGTGTCTGCGCCTGTGGGACAAGCGTCTCCGGCACGCGTGTCTCCGGCACGCGTGTCTCCGGTGCGCGCTCATCGGGTGTTTGTTCATAAGCGCTTTGATCGTTCGGCGTTTGATAAGAATTTGTAGGATCATCAGGCAGAGAACTCACCGGCGCGACATCGCCAAACAAAATTTGCAGCATCGCCAAAATGCCGACGAGCATCACCGCCAGCGTGATGAAAATGTTCAGCAGATGAAAGAATAGGCGCAGGCCTTCAGTGGTAATATAATCGTCAATAACGACATTGGCGCCAAGCCGCATATGCCATGTCGCTGAAACGATAAACGCCATAGCGATGGCCGCCATCCAAGGCTGGGCGAACCATGTGAGCACATCAGCATGATCGCCGCGGCCATAAAATGTCAGGGATAAAAGCAGAGCGGCGCCCAAGAAAAAATTGGCAATGCCAGACAATCTTTGATGCCAGAAATGCGCTGTGCCGCCGCGCACTGTGCCGAGATCGCGATGTTTCACAGCCACATTCCGATCATGTCTTGATAAGAAGGCCACCAGACAATCACCGCCGCACTGCCAAGGCCGAGAATGAAAGTCCCCCAAGCCAGCCATTCGCGCGCGCGCGGCCCTAATCCGCGTCCGGTGTCCCATAAAAAGTGCCGCAAGCCGCCAAATAGATGATGCGTGAACGCCCAGCAAATGACGAATATCACCACTTGACCGACGGGACTGCGCGCTAAAATTTGCGCTTGATTGAATAAATCCGGCGCAAAAGCTAGCGCCGCCAGCCATAGCACAAATCCCACCATGCACACATAAAGCCCCAAGCCCGAAAGCCGGTGCGCAATGGACATTATCATCGTCATTGATGGATGATAAATCTGCAAATGTGGTGAAAGTGGCCGCTCGCTCATCATCGTCCCCGTTAAGATCGTCCCCGTTAAAATTGCTCTATTGTGCCCGTTGAGCCGCGCGCAAGTCAAGTCTCTCACTTTCCTCGCGCTTTCCTCGTGCCTTAAGGACAGGGATTAGGCTGTTTGAGATGAATCTCGCTGATGGCTTTTTCAATCTCCTCCGGCCATGCGATTGTGGCGCTGGCAATGGCGATCTTCAATTGTTCAAAAGATGTCGCGCCGATAATGTTGGAGGTAACAAAATCGCGTTCGGTGACAAACCGCAGCGCCATTTGCGCCGGATCAAGCCCATATTGTTTGGCGAGCGCCACATAATCATCAATGCGCGCGCTGGCTCCCTTTGTTTCATAGCGCTGCAGTCGGTTGAAGAGCTGTTTGCGCGATCCCTGCGGCAGCGCGCCGTTTTGATATTTTCCGGTCAGATAGCCCTGTGCCAGCGGCGAATAGGCCAGCAGCCCGATTTTTTCTCGCAGCGCAATTTCCGCGCCGCCCAGCTCAAATGTGCGGTTGAGAAAATTATAAGCATTTTGAATAGATTGCACCCGCGGTAGATTGTGCTTTTCTGCCTCACGGAGAAAAGTCATGCTCCCCCAAGGGGTTTCATTGGACAGGCCGATATGTCTGATCTTGCCGACTTTGACACATTCATCAAGCGCTGCGAGAATTTCAGCGATCGGATGGCTGTAGCCTTTAATATGCTGATAGCCCAGCATCCCGCCAAACAATTTCATGGGCCGATCAGGCCAGTGCAATTGATAAAGGTCTATATAATCGGTCTGCAATCTTTTGAGGCTTTTATCCACCGCCTCAAAAATTTGTTCACGACTTTGCTCGGTGCGCGCGCCGTCCTCGCGCAGCCACGTCATCGGCGAGCGTCCGGCGACTTTGGTCGCAAGAATGACTTTCTCGCGATTTTGGCTAGCCTTAAACCATGTGCCGATGATCTCCTCGGTGCGCCCCTGCGTTTCGGCTTTGGGCGGCACCGGATACATTTCAGACGTGTCAAAAAAATTGATGCCCTGATCATAGGCATAATCCATTTGCGCATGGCCTTCGGCCTCAGTGTTTTGCTGCCCCCACGTCATTGTGCCCAGACATAATGCGGACACGTTGATGTCCGTCTTTCCCAATTTGCGCTGCTCCATTATTTCCCCTTTTTATTTTCCCTTTCGGAAATGATGTTTTCAATATAGGGCAAAATGCCTTTGACGATCCGGCGAATGCCCTGAGTGTTGGGATGCATGCCGTCGCGCAAATTGAGCTTTCTTTGTCCAGCGACGCCCTCTAGAAAGAAGGGATATAAAGCCGCTTTATGCTTTTTTGCAAGCTCCGGATAGATCGCGTCAAATTTTTTGCCATAGATCGGCCCGAGATTGGGCGGCGCGCGCATGCCCGCGAGCAGAATTTTGATCCGTCTTGCCTTGAGCTGGGTGAGCATCTTTTCCAAATTGGCGCGTGTTTTTTGCGGCGCCACCGCGCGCAAAGCATCATTGGCGCCCAGTTCCAAAATGATGATATCGGGCTGTGTGCCGTCCAAGCTCCATTTCAGCCGCGCGAGGCCGCCTGCCGTTGTCTCACCGGATTGGCTGGCGTTGAAAATGTCCGCTTCAATCCGCCGCGCCGCCAGCGCGCGCTGAAGCTGCGGCGCAAAGCCGTCTGTGGGCTGAAGGCCATAGCCCGCCGCGAGGCTGTCGCCATAAATCAAAATTTGCACCCTCGTCTTGGCATGAGCGCCGCCCATAAACATGCCCGCGGACATAGATGAAAATGCGAGAAGCATGAATAGAGTGAATAATTGTGTTAAGGATAGCTTCATCATGTTTCCTTTGATGTTGAAAGATGTTCAGTTCACTTTGAGAGGGCCGTCCGGCCCGATTGAGATTTTGCGCGGCATTGACTTTACCATTCAAGAGGGCGAATCGGCGGCAATTATCGGGCCGAGCGGGTCGGGCAAATCTTCATTGATTATGCTGATGGCCGGCCTTGATCTGCCGAGTGCTGGAGAGATCAAAGTGGCGGACGCGAATATGGCCGAAATGAGCGAAGACCAGCGCGCGCGCTTTCGCGGCGCGCATATTGGCATTGTTTTTCAGTCTTTTTATTTGATCCCGACAATGACGGCGCTTGAAAATACCGCGCTGCCGCTTGAATTTTTAGGCGCAGCGGATGCACAAAGCCGCGCGCGCGCCGCATTGGAAGAAATCGGTCTGGGTGCGCGCCTTGACCATTATCCGGCACAATTATCCGGCGGTGAGCAGCAGCGCGTCGGATTGGCGCGCGCAATGATCGCCGCCCCGCCGATCCTGCTCGCCGATGAGCCGACGGGCAATTTGGACGCCGACAATTCCCGCCTCATCACCGATCTGCTTTTCCAGCGCCAAAAAGAAGCGGGCGTTTGTTTTGTGCTCGTCACCCATGACCTCAGCCTCGCCGAGAAATGCGATCGCCAGCTGCGCATGGAAAATGGTCTTTTAAATGAGGTGAAAATATAATGCCCTTATTCGCAAAAATTATGCTGCGTGAATTGCGCGGTGGTTTGAGCGGCTTTTCCATCGTGCTCGCTTGTCTGGCGGTCAGCACGTTCGCCATGACCGCCAGCAATTCCTTTACGCAATCTTTGACCAATGGCTTGCAGCGCGAAGGGCGCACAATTCTCGGCGGAGATGTTGAAATTCGCCGCGTTCATTTGCCTTTCCGTGCGGCAGAAAAAGAATTTTTTGCGCAAAATGCCGCGCAGATGTCGCAAGTGGCGCGGCTGCGCGTGATGGCGCGCGCCCCCACAAGCACAAGGCCAGCGCAAACGCTTGCCGAGTTGAAATCTGTTGATGGCCAATGGCCTTTGCTGGGCGCGCCAGTGTTGATGCCAGAAATGAGCGTCCGACAAGCGCTCGCCGCACAAAAAACTAGCCGCCGTATTATTTATGGCGCGCTGGCCTCATCAGGGCTGATGTCGGCGTTGAACATCAAAATCGGCGATCGCTTTCGCATCGGTGCGGCTTTGTTTCAACTGCGCGCGATATTAACCACCGAGCCCGATGGGTTGGCAGACGGCATTTCGCTCGCGCCGCGCGTCATCATTTCTCCCGCAGCTTTGGCCGCGACGAATTTGGTGCAGCCGGGCAGCCTCATCACCTACCAGACGCGGCTCCTTTTGCCGCCCTCATCAGGTCTGACCGATCAATTTGCGCAGCGCTTGAATGCAGCCTTTCCGCAAGCAGGCTGGCAAATCCGCTCGCATAGGGATTCCTCGCCCTCGCTGCGCCGCTTCGTTGAGCGCGTCGCGATGTTTTTGACCCTGTCATCATTGACGATATTTTTAGTCAGCGGCATCGGCATCGCACATGCGGTGCATGACTGGCTCAGCAATAAAAGGCGCGTCATCGCAATGATGAAATCCCTCGGCGCGCATACCGGCCTGATCGCGCGCGTCTATCTCGCGCATATTTTGATCATGGCCTTGCTGGGCATTGCGATCGGCGTCATTTTGGGCATCGCCGCGCCCTTTGCGATCATCTTTTTTGCTTCCACCTTCCTGCCTCTGCCCGTGCAGGCGGAAGTGAATCTTCAACCGATAATGATTTCGGTGGTTTTCGGCCTGCTGACATCAATTTTATTTTCTCTTGTGCCGCTGGCGCGCGCGCGCGCAACACCGGCAGCGCATTTATTGCGCGCGCATGTCGCGTCCGCCTCTCTGCGCGCATTGCTTGCACAATTGCGTGCGCCGTGGATCGCCGCGATCGTGATTTTTTCTGCGGCTTTGTTTGCGCTCGCACTTTTCTTGGCGCCGGAGCGGATTTTTGCGCTGTATTTTTTATCCGGCGCGGCAGCAGCGCTGGGACTGCTTTATCTGACCGGCCTCGGCTTGGTGGGTGTTTTGCGGCGTCTGTCGCCGCAGACTCGCCCCGTCTGGCGGATTGCGCTCGCCAACATTACGAGGCCGGGCGCGCAGAGCCGCAACATCATCATGGCCTTTGGGCTGGGCCTCGCTTTGCTTTCAGCCGTCGCTTTGATCGACAGCAATTTGCGCTACCAGATTGAAAGTGAATTGCCGGATCGCGCGCCATCTTTTTTCATCGCCGACATTCGCGCGGATCAAATCTCCGGCTTGCGCGCTTTTCTGCAGGCGCATGAATCTGTCTCCAATGTCAAAGCTGTGCCGCTGCTGCGGGGAACGATCACGCGCGTCAATGGCAAGGCGACGCGGTCAATTCGCCCGACGCCGTCAGCGGCTTGGGTGCTGCGCGGCGATCGCGGCCTGACCTATGCCGCCGCGCAGCCTTCCGGCAGTATTTTGACGCAGGGGCAATGGTGGGCGGAAACTTATGACGGGCCGCCTCTGTTATCCATCAGTGAAAATATCGCTGAAGGGCTGGGCTTGCAAATCGGCGATAGTTTGAGCGTCAATGTTCTAGGCCGCCCGCTCAAAGCAACCATCGCCAATATCAGAAAAGTGAATTGGGCCGAAGGCGGCATCAATTTTGTGTTGATTTTTTCACCCAACCCTTTGCGTGAAGCGCCGCATGGATTTTTGGCGACGATCAATGTGTCGCTCAGCGACACGCAAGCTTTGCGCCGCGTGCTCATCGAAAAATTTCCGAACATTGTGCTCGTTGAGGTCAGTGAAGTGCTTGAGGCGATCACCGACATCATGTCCGACATCGCCATCGCCGCGCGCGCAGCAAGCACCTTCACTTTGCTGACCGGCCTGCTCGTGCTTGCCGCGGCGATGGCCGCAAGCTGGCGCCAGAGACTCACCGAAGCGGTGATTTTCAAAGTGCTGGGTGCTTCACGTAATTTTATCGCTCGCGCGGGCGCGACGGAATATTTTCTGCTCGGCAGTGCGGCCGCGCTTGCCGCTTTGGTGATCGGCGGCACAGGCGCTTGGGCGGTCATCACGTTTTTGTGGCAGGCCGAATGGGTGTTTTTGCCCGTCATATTCATCACGGCAATTTTTGGCGCCATTATGACGGCGATCGGTCTCGGATTATTGGTCAATCACCGGCTCTTAGCTCAAAAACCCGCGCCTTGGCTGCGGCAAATGGCAGGGTCTTGAAATTAGGCCTGTTTCTCGCTATATTTATATAAGAACGATTTAAATAACCTCGCCTTAATTATGGAGGATCATGACATGGCGGATTTTGAACGCGAACAAGTTTTACAACAGCAAGCCGGAGCTGCGGTTGATCAAGGCTTGCGCAATTATATGATGCGTATTTTCAATTTGATGGCGGCATCGCTTGCCGTTTCGGGCAGCGTGGCTTATTTCGCCGCCGTCTCGGGTATCTATCTCAGCCTCGTCCAGACCCAGCCTTTGCTGTTTTATGTGATCCTGTTCGCGCCGCTGGGCATTTTATTCTTTTTGATGTTCCGCATTAACACGCTCCAACATTCAACGTTGCAGATGCTGTTTTGGGCTTTTGTGCTGCTCAACGGATTTTCGCTCGGCCATGTCTTCCTGCTTTATACCGGCGGCTCGATTGCGCGCGTCTTTATGATCACCGCGATCACCTTTTCCGCCTGCTCGCTTTATGGCTACACGACCAAGCGCGACCTAGGCCCTCTGCAAACATTTCTCCTGATCTCGGTCATCGGCCTGATCGTCGCTTCCATCGTCAATCTGTTCCTAGCAAGCACAACCTTTCATTTTGCGATCTCGGCGATGGGCGTTTTGATTTTCGCCGGCATCACCGCCTATGAGACCCAGAGACTCAAAAACATCTATTTTCAATTTAGCTCTATGGGGCAGGCGGGCGCGGTCATTCTGCGCCGCGCCGCATTGATGGGAACTTTGTCGCTTTATATCAGCTTCATCAATATGTTCCTGTTTCTGCTGCAATTTTTCGGCGAGCGGCGTTAACCCCCTTTTCATCTGTGTGAGGAATGATGCTCCTTTATGGAGCCTTTCACGATGAATCCTGCGCAAATAACTGAACCAGATAAATCTGTGGCGCATAATGCGCATATGGTCGTTGTTGATCGCGTCGTCAAATATTTTGGCGCGCAGCGCGTGGTTGACAATATCTCTTTCCACGTTGATGCGGGCGATGTGCTCGGCGTGATGGGCCCCAATGGCGCGGGCAAAACGACAGCCATGCGCATGATCGCCGGTTTTCTCAGACCCTCCGCTGGAGATATTTTTCTTTGCGGCCATGATGTGCTGGAAGAATCCTTTGCGGCGCGGACGATGATGGGCTATCTGCCCGAAGGCGCGCCGCTCTGGCCGGATATGACTCCGTTAAATCTATTGCGCTTTGCGGCCAATGTGCGCGGTCTGCGCGCTCATCATGCGCGCGCCGCCATTGACCGCGCGATGGAGCTGGCCGATTTGCACTCTGTCGCCAATCAGAAAATTTCCACTTTGTCCAAGGGCTATCGCCGCCGCGTCGGATTGGCGCAGGCAATTTTTCATGATCCGCCCGTGCTCATTCTTGACGAGCCGACAGACGGCCTTGATCCCAATCAAAAGCGTCATGTGCGCAGTCTGATTCGCGCGATGGCCAAAACCAAGGCGATCATCATTTCAACGCACATTTTGGAAGAGGTCGCGCCTTTATGCACGCGCGTGCTGATTATGGATCACGGGCGCATTCTCGCCGATGAAACGCCCGCGCAATTTGCCACCCGCTCGCATTATCACAATGCGATCAGCGTGGCGGTGGCCGCGCATATGTCCAAAAAATTATGCACTTTGGCGCAAAGATTGAGCGATGTGCGTGATCATGAAATCGTCCTCAAAAAAAACGAGGCGTGGATCACTTTTTTTCCTCAGCCGGGAAAAAATTCAGAAAAGCTGGCGCACGATATTCGCCGGCTTGCGGCGTCATCGCGCATTCCTTTATTTGGAATCGCCGTTGAGGCCGGCCGGCTTGACGATGTCTTTTACCAGATGACCGGCGCGCCCGCCGCTGCCGCGAGCACGTCGCAATGAAAGTTTTCCGCGCGATATTTCTGCGCGAATTGCGCGGCCTGATGGAGGCACCGATTGCGCTGATCGTCTCCATTGTTTTTTTGCTGGCATCAGGCCTGACGACGTTTTACCTTGGCCGGTTTTTTGAAAATGAAGAAGCACGTTTGGATGTTTTTTTTGCTTTTCACCCTTGGCTGTATTTATTTTTTATGCCCGCACTTGCGATGCGGCTATGGTCTGAAGAGCGCCAGCAGGGGACGATTGAGCTTTTGCTCACCTGGCCGGTGCCGCTGGCGAGCGCCATTTTGGGAAAATTTTTTGCTGCTTGGCTATTTGCCGGATTTACGCTCGCTTTGACATTTCCGATTTGGCTCACGGTCAATTATTTGGGCGCGCCGGATAATGGGGTCATTTTTGCCGGTTATTTAGGCAGCTTTTTGATGGCGGGCGCTTATTTGGCGATCTGTCTGTGCATGTCGGTGCCGACGCGCAATCAAGTGATCGCTTTTATTTCCGGCGCGGCATTGTGCGCCGTATTTGTGATGATTGGCTGGCGGGTGATGCTTGATCTTTTATCTGATGCCGCGTCGCCTTTATTTCTTGAAGTGATCGCTTCATTTAGCTTTCTTACGCATTTTGATGCCATCCAGCGCGGCGTGATTCATCTGAGTGATTTTGTTTTTTTCATCACGCATATTGCGGTCTGGCTGGCGGCGGCGTGCGTGCTGGTTGATTGGTTCACCGGCGCGCGGCTGGATAGAATTTATGAGCAGGATTCATGAGCGCGCGTAAATATCATTTAATTCACATCACCGCGCTCATTTTGCTGGCGGTGATCTTCGTGTCCATCATGGTTTCATCCAACATTTGGCTGCGCGGCATCAGATTTGATCTGACCGAGCAAAAATTATGGACGCTGACCGAAAATAGCCGCGAAATCATCTCTGCCATTGAAGAGCCGATTTCTTTGCGCTTTTTCTTTTCGCGCCGCCTCGCGCAGGAATATCCGGCTTTGCGCGCGCATGGCCAGCGTGTGCGCGATCTGCTCAGCGAAATCACGCGCGCGAGCGCAGGGCAGATCCAAATTGAATATATTGAGCCGGAAGCTTTCAGTGAAGAGGAAGACCTCGCACTGGCATTAGGCCTCAGACCGGCAACGGTTGATCAAGATCGGCTTTTATATTTTGGCCTCGCGGGCGCCAATCGTGTTGATGGCGTTGAGACGATCCCGTTTTTCACGCTTGAACGAGAGCACCATCTTGAATATGACCTCATCCGGATGATCCGCACGCTCGCTTTGCGCGAAAAGCCGGTGCTGGGCATTGTCACGAGCCTGCCGCTAGATACAGGCATAGGCGGCCTCGCCGCCGCACAGGCCGGTCAAGCGCGGCCTTTTTTGATCTACCGCCAATTGCTGGATCATTTCAAGTTGGAATTTTTGGAGCAAAGTTTTTCCCAAGTGTCTGAGCGGATCAATGTGCTCATGATCGCTCATCCCAAGCGGCTTTCGGTCAAAACGCTTTATGCGATTGATCAATTTGTCATGCGCGGCGGCGCGGTGCTGGCATTTGTTGATCCTTATGCCGAGATCAGCCAGAAGGTTTGGCGTGGCCGCAAGTTGAAAGGGCTTGCGCGTTCGTCTAATCTCGCGCCGCTTTTTAAGGCGTGGGGCGTGCGGTTTGATCCCAACGACATTGTTGCCGATCGCGCGCTCGCCCAGCCGGTTGCGGTGCGCGATTCTTTGCGCGCCCAAACCGACAATTTTGTAACCCGAGATTATGTTCTCTGGCTGGCCGCCAACCGCGCCGTGCTTGCCGATGATGAGGCTGCGATCAGCGACTTGTCTTTGATCAATCTTGCGACCAGCGGACATTTCACGCCTTTGGCGGGGCGCGAGGCGGCTTTCCATCCGCTCATCACATCGTCCGACGACGCGATGCTGGTCAGCCCGCAATTCATCAAAGGACGCACGCCGGATGATCTGCTTGCCGCGTTTGCGCCGACCGGGCAGTCTTATGTTTTGGCGGCAAGACTTTCAGGGCATTTCGCAAGCGCCTTTCCCGGCAGGCCAAAAAAATCGCGCAAAAAAGGCCGCAGGATTTCTTTTGTTGCTGATCAGTCTCATATCGGCACAACAAAGCGCGCAGCACAGATCATTCTCGTCGCAGATAGTGATTTATTTGAAGACCGCTTCTGGACGCATCGGCAGGTTTTTTCCGATACGGAAATCGCAACGCCTTTTGCTGATAATGCGGTTTTTTTGATTAACATGATTGATGATTTGATGGGATCACAGGATTTGATCGCGCTGCGCGGACGCAAAAAACAAGCGCGTCCCTTCACGCATGTCGCTAATCTGCGCGCGCGCGCGTCAGAAGAATTATCTGAGCGGCAATACCAGCTGCGCAGCCAGATCGCTGCCATTGAAGACAGGCTCGCAAAAATAGATGGCGGCTTGTCCTCAGGGCAAGATGCGGCCGCGCAAAAATCCATGACCGAATTGCGGCGTGATCTGCTTGCCTCGCGGCGCAGCCTGCGCGATGTGCGCCGCCAGCTCAATCAGGAAATTGAACGGCTGGGCCTCTGGGTGCATTTTTTCAATATTGTTTTTGTGCCCCTCATTTTGCTTCTCATTTTTTTGCTGCTTCCGCTGGTGAAATTTTGGGGAAGAAAAATGCGCGCGGCGCGGTAAAAAATTTTTTTGGCGAATATTTTTATGAAAAGCAAGTCTGGGTTTCTTTTGTCTGCTCTAGCTGCCCTCACCTTGGTGAGTCTGGGCGGTGCTTGGTGGGCGGTCGTCGCAGATCGGCAAACGGAGCAGAAGCGCTATTTTGAGCCCAGATTATTATTTCCCGCCCTCGCTGAGCGGCTTGATGATGTCGGCGCGATCAGAATTGAAATTGGCAAAGGTCTCGCGGGGGTTCAGGCAATCACGCTTGTGCGCACGACGCAGCAGAAAGAGGATTTTTTCCGCATCGTTGAGCGCAGCTCTTATCTGGCGCGCGAGGATATGGTCAGGCGCCTGATGTCGGGCATGGCCGGCCTTGAGGCGATCGCGCCGCGTTCAGCCCTGCCCGAAGATCATGTGCGGCTTGGTCTGCTGGCACCCGATGAGCTCGGGCCTTCAGTGCGAATCATTCTTTATGATCGCGGCAAATCCGCGAACGGAAACATGCGCCGCAAAAAAATCGCCGGCGTGATCGTGGGCAAAAGGCCGGAAGGGCTCGGAGATGTGCTGGGGCAATCCTCCATCTATGTGCGCCGCATCGGTGAGCAGCAATCTTGGCTTGCGCGCGGCGCTTTGCCTTTGCGGCTTGTGCTCAATGATTGGCTTGACCTCGATTTTTTTCAAAGGCTTCTGGCCAAAAAAATTAACGGCCAAGATTTTGTTCTCGCCAAAGCGCAATTCGTGCCCTATGGCAGCACCCCTTGGCGCATGACCCGCGCGGAAGCCGGGCAGGATTTTGCTTTGACCGATCGCCGCGGCATACCTGTGCGCGGCATCGTGGATGACCGCCGTGTTAGGCAGGTGGCTTTATCGCTGAATGATCTGGTGTTTGAAGATGTTCGCCCGCTCACCGATCTGCGGTTTCGGCGGCAGCATACGGCGATCTATCAAAGTTTTTCGGGTCTGGCGATCGTGTTTGAGATCGTCGGCGCCAATGGAGGCTATTGGGCGCGCATCAATGCGCGCGCCACCGCGCGCAGCGCCGAAGCGCGCGCGCGCGCGCTAGATCGGCGGTTAAAGGGATTTGCGTTTTTGCTGCCGACAATAACAGCACGGCGCATGATTTTGTCAGCCAAAGCTTTGCTCAAACCATCCTCCCGCCGCAAAAAGAAAAGCAAGAGATAGATTTTACTGCGCGAGCGTTAAGCTGTTGGCGGCGAGCACTTCGCCATGATTGTTTTGCTGGATGAAGACCGCGACACCATCATAGCCTTTGCTTACGGGCAGATCGCGCTTCACCGCAGCGCCAGACCAGCGGCCAAGCGGCACGATGTCCTTGACGACATTATGATAGGAAATCCTGCGCCCTGAATTTTCGCCCGCGCCAATATCCACGACGCGTTTTTTAAGAAAATTCACGCGCCAGATCATTGCCGCATGGCGTATGTTGCTGCTCGCGTCAATCTGCAAATTCACCGACGAACCCCTGTGCTCAAGCCGCACACGCGTTTTGACTTTGCGCGATTTTTTATGGCGGCTGATCAGGCGCAGCATTGATTGCGGGCGCGACCCGACGCCATGGCTCTGGCCATCAACAACCATTTGCGGCGTATAAACACCCCAGCGTCTCTTACGATTATACTGCCTTTGCCGCGCGGTAAATTCCGGCGAGGCCAAAGTATCTTTCCAGCCCAGCCTGTCCCAATAATCCACCGGCAGCGAGAGGACGAGCAAATCTTTGCGCTCTTTAATCAATGTTGCTGCAAAGCGATCAGCGGGCGGACATGACGAGCAGCCTTGACTGGTAAACAGCTCAACAAGAATCGGCTCATCCGGCGCTGCCGCGCGCGCTTGACTGGCGGCATAAAGTGCTGCGGCACAAATTGCTGCGGCACAAAAGCCAAAAACAAGAAATAAATATGTAGCCGTCGCAGGGGTTGGCAAAAATTTCTGAATCATATCAGCCTCCTTTGTTTTATCTCTTCATCTTACTAAGATGCGGCCAGCCCTTCAAGCACAAAAGGCAAAATGCCGCCCGCTTTGTGATAGGCCACCTCATCGCCGGTATCAATGCGGCAGAGCAGGGTAATCTGCTTTTTTGCGCCATCCGCAAATTGAATGGTCGCGTTGATTTTCTGCCGCGGTGTGATCTTTTCCGGCACGTCAATGGAAATGTCTTCCGCGCCGGTCAGGCCGAGTTTTTGCCAGTCAGTGTCTTCGTCAAATTGCAGCGGCAGAATGCCCATGCCGATCAGATTGGAGCGGTGAATGCGCTCAAATGATTGCGCGATCACGGCTTTGACGCCCAGCAGCCGCGGCCCTTTCGCCGCCCAGTCGCGGCTTGAGCCTGTGCCATATTCGCGGCCCGCAAAAACCACCAGCGGCGTTTTATTTTTCATATAGGTCTGCGCCGCCTCATAGATCGTCGCTTGCCGCCCTTCGGGGAAAATTTTTGTGAGCCCGCCTTCGGAATCGGGGATCATCTGGTTGCGCAAGCGGATATTGGCAAAGGTGCCGCGCGCCATCACTTCATGATTGCCGCGCCGCGCGCCATAGGAATTGAATTCATGTTTTGTAATTTGCCGCTCTTCAAGATATTGCGCCGCAGGAGAGTCCGCAGCAATTGATCCGGCGGGAGAAATATGATCGGTCGTGATCGAATCGCCCAGCAGCGCCAGAATTTTTGCGCCGGAAATTTTCCCTTCGCCGACCGCCTGACTTTTTTGCCCTTCTTGGCTCTCAAAGAAAGGCGGCTTGCGAATATAGGTTGAGGCGTCAAACCATTTATAGACAGCCCCCTGTGCGGGCTTGATCTGGCTCCACGCCTGATCACCCTTGAACAAATCCGCATAGCGCGCGCGAAACATATCGCGCGTGATGTTGTCCTGCACGACTTTTGTGATCTCGTCATCAGACGGCCAAATATCTTTCAGATAGACTGGCGCGCCATTTTGGTCTGATCCGAGAGGGTCTTTGGTCAAGTCAGCCAGCATAGATCCTGCGAGCGCATAAGCGACAACCAGCATGGGCGAGGCAAGATAATTCGCTTTGACCTCGGCATGGATGCGGCCTTCAAAATTGCGATTGCCCGAAAGAACAGCCGCCACAGTGAGATTCTTGTCGTGAATCACTTTTGAAATCTCCGGCGCGAGCGGGCCGGAATTGCCGATACAGGTTGTGCAGCCAAAGCCAACGATGTGAAAGCCCAAACGGTCAAGGTCAGCCTGCAGGCTGGATTTTTCCAGATAATCCGCGACCACTTGAGAGCCGGGGGCGAGCGATGTTTTGACCCACGGCTTCACGGCAAGGCCTTTGGCATATGCTGCGCGCGCCATCAGCGCTGCGCCCAGCATCACGCGCGGATTGGATGTGTTCGTGCATGACGTGATCGCCGCGATCACAATATCGCCATGCCCTAAATCATGCCCGCTCTCTGTTTCCTGCCGCTGCGTGATTTCCGATTCCGCCATGTGAGAATCTTGAGTCAAGAATGTGCGAAAACTTTGTGCAGCTTGGGTGAGCGTGATTTTATCCTGTGGGCGGCGCGGGCCGGCAAGCGATGGCCGCACTTGGCTGAGATCAACGTCCAAAACGTCAGTGAATAAAGGCGGCTCGGCCTGTGCATCGTAAAGTAATCCCTGTTCTTCCAGATAGGTGCGCACGAGTTCAATCTGCTCATCTTCGCGGCCTGTGGCATACAGATAATCCAAAGTTTTGCTGTCCACTGGAAAAAAACCGCACGTAGCGCCATATTCAGGCGCCATATTGGCGATCGTTGCGCGATCTTCCAGCGCCATATGCGCCATGCCGTCGCCGAAAAATTCAACGAATTTGCCGACAACTTTTTTCTCGCGCAAAGCTTGCGTGACCGTCAGCACAATGTCGGTGGCGGTGACCCCCGCCAGTGCGGCACCGCTCAAACGCACGCCGATCACTTCGGGCAGCAGCATGGAAATGGGCTGTCCCAATAAAGCCGCTTCCGCCTCAATGCCGCCAACGCCCCAGCCGAGAACGCCCAGCGCATTGATCATCGTCGTATGGCTGTCGGTGCCGACCAAAGTATCGGGATAGGCCAGCCACTCATCTTGCTCATCTTTTTTTGACCAAACGATGCGCGCGAGATGTTCCAAATTGACTTGATGACATATGCCCGCGCCCGGCGGCACCACGCGAAAGTTAGAAAACGCATCCGATGCCCAGCGCAAAAAAGCATAGCGCTCGCCATTGCGCTCATATTCGCGCTTGATGTTTTGCGCCATCGCCCCTGAAGTGCCGGATTGATCCACCATCACTGAATGGTCAATTACCAAATCCACCGGAACCAGAGGGTTGATCTTTTGCGGATCACCGCCGGTTTGTGCGAGCGCATCACGCATCGCGGCCAGATCGGCTACTGCGGGCACGCCGGTGAAATCCTGCATCAATACGCGCGCCGGACGATAAGCGATCTCCGCGCGCGCGCGCCGCTCCTTCAGCCAGTCAAGCCCCGCGAGAATATCGTCGCGGCTCACCGAGGTGCCGTCCTCATGGCGCAGCAAATTCTCAATGACGATTTTCAGTGAAACCGGCAGGCGCTCAATGCCGCGCAGCCCATTTTCCGCCGCCGCTTTGAGGCTGAAAAAGTGATAGGTGCGCCCGTCAATCTTGAATGTGCGCTGCGCTTGAAAACTGTCCGGATGGCTTTTGTTTTGCGCCATGTTTTACCCCTTTCTTATCCCTTTTTTGTTGATCGGCGCTATAAATATAGCATATCACGCGCGCGCCGCCAAAAATGATTTTGGCCTAAATCCAAAATGAATGTCCAAAGATGAACCCACAAATGAACATCACCGCCCTTTCATCACAAACTCTTGCGGCGCAAAATCTAGAATGTATTCGCGCGGGGCGGAGGGTTTTTTCCGGCCTGTTCTTTCACCTGCGCGGCGGTTTTATGCTTCATCTGCGCGGCGCCAATGGCGCAGGCAAGACGAGCCTCTTGCGCATGATCGCCGGTCTGCTGCCGATTGCGTCCGGCACTTTGACCGCCGTGCCGCCTTTCCATTATATTGGCCATGCCAATGCGTTGAGCCCATCTCTATCGGTTCAAGACACGCTGCGATTTTGGGAAAGATTGATGAGATATGAGTCGCCATCACTTTATAGTCATTTCAGCGTCGGCAGCGTTGAAGATAGTCTTGACCAGTGGAATTTGCGCCACGCCGCCTTTTTGCCTGTCAGCCTATTATCTGCCGGACAAGCGCGCGCTTTATCTTTATGCCGCCTGCGCCTCGCGCCGCGCCCGCTTTGGCTGCTTGACGAACCAGCCACCAGTTTAGATTCTCGTCGGCGTGAGATTTTGCACGCGCAAATATGTGATCATCTCAATCAAGGCGGCATGATCATTTTGGCTGATCACATGGGTGAGGCCATACTAATCAAAGATAAGATCATAGATCTAGATATGGATGCGCTTTGATGAAATATCTGATGATTTTTCACCGCGATCTGCGCCTTGCGCTCAAACAAGGCTGGGCGGCACCTTTGGGTTTTTTCTTGATTATGATTTTATCTTTTCCTCTCGGCTTGACGGCCTCGCAAGATTTGACCGCGTTCGCCTGCGGCCTGATCTGGATTGGCTTGCTGCTGGCGCATTTGCTCATTGTGCCGCGTTTGCTGGAGGCCGACCTTGCCGATGGCGTGATGGATTTTTTGCTTGTGGAAACAAAGTTGCCAGCCGCAGTGATGATCGCCAAATCTCTTGCGGCGTGGGTCGGTGCGTCTTTGCCTTTGGTCGCCCTTGTGCCTTTGGCGGGCATTTTGCTGGGACTGCCGCCGTCGGCGCTGGGATCGCTTGTGAGCTCGGCACTGATCGGCAGTCTCGCGCTGGTATTTTTGAGCAGCTTCGCCGCCGCATTGACCGGCGGGTTGCGCACGGCTTTTTGGCTCATGCCTTTACTTCTTCTGCCGCTGGAGCTGCCCGTGCTGATTTTTGGCGCGGCGGCAGCGCGGTTGCCGTTCAATATTTTTTTTACAGCGCCGCCAAGTTTGATATTGATGGGGCTGGTCTTGATGACAGTCGCACTCGCACCTCTAGCCGCTGCCTTTGCGCTGACATCACAGGAAAATTAAGGCAAGAGATATGAACACGATGATGATTTATGCCAACCCCATGCGCTTTATGAAATTAAGCGCGTGGCTATGGCCGCTTTGTTTCACGCTTGCGATGGGATTTTTATTGGTCGGGCTTTATTTTGCTTTCACTGCGCCGCCTGATTATCAACAAGGCATTATGGTTAGAATTTTGTTCATTCACGTGCCTGTGGCGTGGATGGCGATGATGGTTTATGGCTTGATGGCTTTGGCGTCGGCGGCGGCGTTCATTTGGCGCACGCCTTTGTCTGACATTGCTGCGCAGAGTGCAGCGCTTCCGGGTTTGGGTTTTACGTTTTTGGCTTTGGCTACGGGGTCTTTATGGGGAAAGCCGATTTGGGGGCATTTTTGGGCGTGGGATGCGCGGCTGGTTTCTGTGCTGATTTTGTTTTTTCTTTATTTGGGTTATATCGCTTTGCTGGCTTCCATTGATGACCGCGCGCGCGCAAATGCAGCGGCGCGTCTATTGGCGATCGTCGGCGCGGTCAATCTGCCGATCATCAAATTTTCGGTGGATTGGTGGAACACATTGCATCAACCGGCGTCAATTTTGCGCTTAGCGGGGCCGTCGCTAGCACCGGTATTTTTATGGCCACTGGGCTTGATGGCGCTCGCGGCTTTGTTTTTATTTACTGCGCTTTTATTGGTGCGCATGCGCGCTGAAATCATCCGCCGCCGCATAGAGGCTTTGCTGCTAGAACAGGAGAGAGGCTGATGAGCCATGAGACCTATGTTTGGCTTTGTTATGCGCTCGCGGCTTTGGTGATCGGCGCGATCGCCGTGGTGAGCTTTTATGACTTGTTCCAGCAAACGCGCCGTTTAAGCCTACATCGAGATTTCCAACGGGAGCAGAAAAAATGAGCCAAATGTGGCGTTTATCTCTATTTTTGCCGCTTGCGATCTTTGCGCTGGTGGCTTTGATGTTTTTTTTCAATATCACCGGCGAAGGCGAGGGCGAACCCCAAACCGCGCCCAGCGCTCTTGCGCCGAGCCGCCAAGTGCCGGATTTTCATTTGACGCCTTTGCCAGACTCCGGCCTTGAAGTATTTGCGAAAAATGATCTTCGTCAGGGCAAAATATTTGTTGTCAATGTTTGGGCAAGCTGGTGCGCGCCCTGCCGCGTGGAACATCCTTTATTGATGAAATTGACCCAGCGCAAAGATATTTTTCTTGGCGGCATCGCCTATAAAGACGCGCCAAAAGACGCGCAGCGTTTTTTGAAGCGTTTTGGCAATCCCTATGATTTTTTGGGATTAGACCAGACAGGTCGCGCGGCTCTGGGCTGGGGCATTTATGGCGTGCCCGAAACTTTTGTCGTTGATGGCGCGGGCAATATTTTGCTGCATCATCGCGGCCCGATCACGGACATTGCGCTCATCACGAATTTGCTGGATGAAGTGCGGCAATGAGCGTGTTGTCAAGGCGCTCTTTGACAGCCATAGAATAAATGCCTCCGGCTTGCAAAGCCGCACCGTGCCAGCGCACCGGCGCATAAGAAGGTGTGCGGCCTGTATGGCTCGTCTCAGCGAGGACGGGCTGTATGCTGCCGATCTGGCCGTCCAAAAAAGCTTTTAAGCGCGTCTCGGCCCTTTGCCGCAATCGTGCTGCGCGCTGGCGGATAATTTGCGGCGCATTTTGCGGCATCCGCGCCGCCGCCGTGCCGGGTCTGGGCGAAAATGGAAAAATATGCGCAAACACAATATCGCACTGGTCAATCAAAGCAGCACTCTGTGCGCACATGGCGGATGTTTCGGTGGGAAATCCGGCGATCAGATCTGCGCCAATAGAAAGCGCGCGCGTCTTGCGCAGATTTTCACTGAGCGCGATGACATCTTCGCGGCAATGCCGCCGCCGCATGCGCTTTAAAATCATATTGTCGCCCGACTGCACCGAGAGATGAATATGCGGCTGCAAGCGCTCTTCTGTCGCGAGCAGCGCCAAGAGCGCGCCATCCATCGCCGCTGGATCAAGCGAGGTTAAGCGCAATTTCAAAGATGTCGGCGTGGCGCGCAATATCTTTTCAACCAAATTGCCTAGAGCGATTGGCGGCGAAAGATCACGGCCATAAGAAGTGATGTCTACGCCGGTCAGAGTGATTTCTTGATGACCGACAGCAAATAAATCATTGGCTTCGCGGATGACGGCATCCGCCGCCCTTGAGCGCGATGCGCCGCGCCCTTGGGGGATCACGCAAAATGTGCATTGCCAGTCGCAGCCATCCTGCACTTTGAGCAGGGCGCGCGTGCGCGCCTGCTTGACGTTAACGTTTGAATTTTCACCTGAACTTTCTTTTGCACTTTTGGCACCGCCCGCCAGCGCGCGAAATACTGCCTGCGATGTTTTGTCCCGATTTTTGATGATCGCATCCACTTCGCTCATAGATTGAAAGTCGCCTGGCGCGATTTCTGGCGCGCATCCAGTGAGTAAAATTCTTTTTGTCGGATACTGCCGTCTGGCACGGCGCACTTTTTGGCGCGTCTGGCTTTGTGCGGCCTGAGTCACCGCGCAGGAATTGATGATGATCACATCATGCAAACGGTGGCGCTGGGCGAGCTGACTCATGATCTCGGATTCATATAAATTTAAGCGGCAGCCCAAAGTGATGATTTTAGCACGCGACATGAATGGTCTCCTCGCCGTCCCAAGCGACCGGTCCGGTCATCAGAACATGGCCGTCGTCTTCGCGCCAGCAAACATCCAAAATGCCGCCCGGCAGCTCAACTTTGGCCGCGCGCCGGACGTTCATTTTGCGGCGATGTGCGGCCACCAACGCTGCGCACGCCGCAGTACCGCAAGCCCTTGTCGCGCCCGCGCCGCGCTCCCAAACTTTGATATTCAAATGATCCGCCGCTTTTTGCGCCGCCAAAGTGATGTTGACGCCTTCGGGAAATAAAAGATCATGTTCAAGTGCTGCGCCGATCTGTTTGATGTCCAGTGCCGCCATGTCCTGCGGAAAAAACACAATATGCGGATTGCCCATATTGAGCGTCGTGCCCGCGCCAAGAGACGCAGGCAGATTGGCAAATGACAGCCATGTCGTATCCGCGCGGCGCTCGGAGAGCTTGATCTGATCCCAGCCAAAGCGCGGTGCGCCCATATCCACTTCAACCTGATCGCCCTCGATCCGGCAGGTGAGCGCCCCGCCTTTAGTCTCAATCACCACCGCTTTGCGCCCCAGCCGCCGCATTTCGGCCCAAGCGACACAGCGCGTCCCATTGCCGCAGGCTTCGGCCTCGCTGCCATCGCGGTTGAAAATCTCCATCCGCAGATCGCCCGCACCGCGCGGCGGCAGCAAAAACAAAGCCTGATCGCAGCCGCCCACCTGCCGCGCCAAAGCCGCCTTCTCCGGAAAACTGGCCGCAGCCTCCCTGAAATCCAAGATCGCAAAGCGATTGCCTAGCCCGTTCATGCGTTGAATGTGAATATCCATAGGCCCATTCTTGACATATTCCTCATCTTTTGACTAATCTAGTTTTTTCCACTTTTTTACGGAGACAAAATGGCTCTCAGAATCAGGCTGGCGCGCGCCGGAGCAAAAAAGCGCCCCTTTTATCATATCGTCGTCGCCGATGCGCGCGCGCCGCGCGATGGCCGTCATATTGAGCGGCTCGGCTCTTATAATCCGCTGATCCCCAAAACCGCGCAGCCCAGCGAGACCAAAGATAAAGGACGCATGCGGGTGGCGCTCAATGAGGAGCGCATTAAGTTTTGGCTCGCGCGCGGTGCGCAGCCAAGTGATCGCATTGCGCAATTTTTAAGTGCGGCGAATATGCGCGAAGCGCCAGCGCGGCATAATCCGCAAAAGGCCAAGCCAAAAGCCAAAGCGCAAGCGCGCGCTCAGGCTGCGCAAGAAGCCCAAGAAGCTAAAATCAAAGAAGCTAAAGAGAAAAAAGAAGTTAAAGAGAAAGAGGCAGCAGAAGCCGCAACAAAAGAAGAGAAAGAAGAGGCTGTGTCCGCTGCACCCGAAGAGCAATCTGCTGAAGAAGCGCCCGCTGAAGAAATGCCTACTGAAGAATCTGCGGCTGAACCCTCTTCGGCACAAGATGAAGATAAAGATAAAGATCAAGCTGAAGCTGATCAAGAGAAATAAATCTAAATGTCTAGCGCAGCGCCCAGCGCCGCATCATGGCGCGCGAGTGTGATCACGCTTTTTCCTCAATGTTTTCCCGGACCTTTGGCGGTAAGTCTCATCGGTCAAGCGGCGCAAAAGGGCATTTGGGATTTAGATGTGATTGATCTCAAAGACTTTGCACCGCAAGATTATCCCCATCATCATATTGATGGCGCGCCCGCCGGCGGCGGCGCAGGCATGGTGTTGCGCGCGGATGTCGCGGCGGCGGCGATTGACCAAGCGCGCGGCGCTGAGGATCAGCGCCCTTTAATCTATCTCACGCCGTCCGGCCATCGTCTGACTCAAGATAAAGTCGCAGATTTCGCGCGCGGCACAGGAATCATTATTCTCTGTGGCCGCTATGAAGGCGTTGACCAGCGTGTGCTGGATGCGCGCGACGCGCAGGAAATCTCTATCGGCGACTTTGTGCTCGCCGGAGGCGAAACCGCCGCCTGCGCCCTGCTCGAGGCGATCCTTCGCCTGCTGCCCGGCGTGGTAGGGCGGGCGGCCTCGCTGGAAGAGGAAAGCTTCGCCGCAGGCCTGTTGGAATATCCGCATTATACCCGTCCGCGCCTGTGGGAAGGCCGCGCCATTCCCGAAGTGTTGCTCTCGGGCGATCATGCGGCGATCCGCCAATGGCGTCAGGCGCGCGCCGCCGATCGCACCGCCGCGCGTCGCCCCGATTTGCTCAAAAAATTTTAACAAAATCGCTGGCACTCGTGCTATATCAAGATTCTCACCCTTTTTCATTTTGCCGCCGCGAAATGCCGCGCGCGCAAAATCGCGCAAAATAATGCGCAAAAACATGGCCAGATAAAATGAGTTTAATGGAAGACATTCAAAAAGCGCAGATTGCTGAATTGGGCGCTGACATTCCCGATTTTGCGCCCGGCGATTCACTGAAAGTCAATGTGCGCGTGCGCGAGGGCACACGCGAGCGCATTCAGGCATTTGAAGGCGTGTGCATTGCGCGCTCAGGCGGACAGATGAGTGCGCGATTCACTTTGCGCAAAATATCACATGGCACCGGCGTTGAGCGCGTCTTTGCGCTGCATAGCCCGATCGTGGAATCGATCCAAGTGATCCGCCGCGCGCGTGTGCGCCGCGCCAAGCTTTATTATTTGCGCGCTTTGCAAGGCAAGGCGGCGCGGCTGCCTGAGCGGCGCGATACAAAATCTGAGAAGAAACCTGCCGCGCAAAAGAAAACTGCGGCAAAAAAGAAAGTGGCCAAAAAAGCTGTCAAAAAGAAAACGGCAAAAAAGAAGAGCGTAAAGAAAAAAGCGGCTTCAAAAAAATAATAAAGAGGGCAAAATTTATGCCGAAAACGCTTTACGATAAAATCTGGGATAATCATCTGATTGCAACAGACGAAAATGGCGCCGGATTGCTTTATATTGATCGCCATCTTGTCCATGAAGTCACCAGCCCGCAGGCTTTTGAAGGGCTGCGGCAGGCCGGACGCCTTGTGCGCCAGCCCGCGCGCACACTCGCGGTCGCTGATCATAATGTGCCGACGCAAAATCGCGGCTACGATATAAAAGATATTGAAGACCCCGAATCGCGCCTGCAGGTGGAAACTTTGGCGCGCAACGCCGGCGACTTCGGCATTGAATTTTTTGCGCCGTCCGATCAAAGGCAGGGCATTGTCCATATCATCGGCCCGGAGCAGGGCTTTACTTTGCCCGGCACGACCATTGTCTGCGGCGACAGCCATACCGCAACGCATGGCGCGTTTGGCGCGCTGGCGCACGGCATCGGCACGTCAGAAGTGGAGCATGTGCTCGCCACGCAGACTCTGGTCCAAAAAAAGGCGCGCAATATGCGTGTGCGCGTGGACAATCTTCTGCCCGCTCACATCACCGCGAAGGATTTGATCCTCGCCATCATCGGCGAAATCGGCACGAGCGGCGGCACCGGCCATGTCATTGAATATGACGGCGAGGCGATCGCGCATCTGTCGATGGAAGGGCGCATGACCGTCTGCAATATGTCTATTGAGGCCGGTGCCAAAGCTGGCCTCATCGCGCCCGATGACAAAACTTTCGCTTATCTCAAAGATCGCCCGCGCGCGCCCAAAGGAGATTCATGGCACCAAGCGTGTGAAGTTTGGCAGCTTTTGCGCTCCGATCAAGCCGCGCATTTTGACCGCGAAGTCATTTTGGATGCCGCCGCACTGCCGCCGCTCGTGAGCTGGGGGACGAGCCCGCAAGATGTCGTCGCGGTTACAGGCCGCGTGCCCGATCCCAAACAGGCCGCAACGCCCGCGCGCCGCCAAGCGATGATCCGCGCGCTGGATTATATGGGGCTGTCTCCCAATCAAAAAATTCTCGATATTGCGCTTGACCGCGTTTTCATTGGCTCTTGCACCAATGGCCGCATTGAAGATTTGCGCGAGGTCGCAAAAACGATCGCGCGCATGAACGGCTCTGTTGCTGAGCGTGTGCAGGCGATGATCGTGCCGGGGTCGGGACTGGTCAAGGCGCAGGCCGAAGCCGAGGGGCTGGATAAAATTTTTATCCAAGCCGGCTTTGAATGGCGCGAGCCGGGCTGTTCGATGTGTCTGGCGATGAATGACGATAAGCTCAAATCGGGCGAGCGCTGTGCCTCGACCTCCAACCGCAATTTTGAAGGCCGCCAAGGGCGCGGTGGCCGCACCCATTTGGTCTCGCCCGCAATGGCGGCGGCTGCCGCAATGGCCGGTCATTTTGTTGATGTGCGCGAAATTTAGGTAGTGATGATGCAAAAATTTACGATTCTTTCCGCCATCGCCGCGCCGTTGAGAATGATCAATGTGGATACCGATATGATCATTCCGAAGCAATTTTTGAAAACGATCAAAAAATCGGGGCTGGGGCAATATCTTTTCCACGAATTGCGCACCGATGAAGCGGGCGCGGTCAAACCTGATTTTGTGCTGAACCGGTCCGGCTGGCGGCAGGCGGAAATTTTGATCACTGGCGAGAATTTTGGCTGCGGCTCATCGCGCGAACATGCGCCTTGGGCTTTGCTGGATTTTGGGATTCGCTGTGTGATCGCACCCAGCTTTGCCGATATTTTTCGCATCAACGCGCTGAAAAACGGAATCCTGCCGATCACTTTGCCGGATGACAAAGTCGCGCTTTTGATGGAAGATGCCGAAAAGGGTGCGAATGCGCGTTTGACGATAGACCTGTCGGCGCAAAAAATCATGCGCCCTGATGGCGAGCAGATTCATTTTGACATTGACGCTTCCGATAAACATTGTCTTCTCAACGGGCTTGATGACATTGCGCTGACGCTTGAAAAGCAGAAAGTGATTTCTGGTTTTGAACAGAAGCAGCACCTTGCGTCGCCCTGGGTGTAAAAGATTTCATCATGAGCACGAAAATTCTTCTGCTGCCCGGGGACGGAATTGGCCCTGAAGTGATGGCCGAAGCCAAGCGTGTTTTGATTTGGCTTGCGGAGAATCGCGCCTTTGACATGGAGATGGACGAAGCGCTTGTCGGCGGCGCGGCCTATGACCAAGAAGGCGCGGCGATCAGTGAAGCGACGATGCAAAAAGCGCATGAAGCTGACGCGATTATTTTTGGCGCGGTCGGCGGCGCGCAATGGGCTCATGTTGCTTATGAACATCGGCCAGAGGCGGGATTGCTAGCTTTGCGCAAACAGCTTGATTTGTTTGCCAATTTGCGCCCGGCTTTTTGTTTTCCTGCATTAGCCGATGCCTCACCGCTCAAGCGCGATCTGGTGGAAGGGCTGGACATTCTGATCGTGCGCGAGCTCACCGGCGGCGTTTATTTTGGCGAGCCGCGCTTCATAGAAGATTTGGGCGCGGGCAAAAGGCGCGGCGTCAATAGCCATGTCTATGATAGCGACGAAATTCGCCGCATCGCGCGCGTGGCGTTTGATTTTGCGCGGGTGCGTTCAAAGCGCGCCACGTCGGTCGATAAGCGCAACGTCATGGAGGCCGGACAGCTCTGGCATGAAGAGGTCATCAAGCTGCATGAGCAGGATTATCCTGACATCGCGCTTGATCATATGCTTGCCGATAATTGCGCGATGCAATTGGTGCGCCAGCCAAAGCAATTTGACGTCATCGTCACCGATAATCTGTTCGGCGACATGTTGTCGGACATTGCCGCGCAGCTCACCGGCTCGCTGGGCATGCTGCCTTCGGCCTCTTTGGGCGCGGCGGCGCAAAATGGCCGAAGGTCCGCGCTTTATGAGCCGGTGCATGGTTCAGCGCCTGATATCGCCGGACAAAATAAAGCCAATCCGCTCGCGATGATTTTGTCAGTGGCGATGGCCATGCGTTATTCCTTTGACCGCCCCGACGATGCTCTCTTGATTGAAAATGCCGTCTCAGATGTGCTCGCCGCGGGCCATCGCACCGCCGACATTGCCGATGGCGGCGCATCACTTTCAACGCAGGATATGACGCGCGCCGTGCTTGAAGCTCTTTTGCAACACGCTTAAAGTCTTGTAAAGTCCTGTTATGAACAACATTCAAAATCATATTGCGCTGGTCGGCGCGAGCGGTAATGTCGGGCGCAAAATTCTTGAAACGCTCACCAAGCGCGCATTTGCCTATGATCGGCTGTCGCTGTTTGCGACCGCGCGATCGGCGGGCACAATGATTGATGTCGGCGGCAAAGCGCACCAGATCAAGGCTTTGGAAAACGCTGATTTCTCTGATGTGCGGCTGGCTTTTTTTGCCGCCGGAGCTGCGGTGGCGCGGGAATATGCGCCGCGTGTTGCAGAATCGGGCGCCATCGTGATTGATAATTCCTCGCATTTTCGCATGGATGAGGATGTTCCGCTCATCGTACCCGAAGTTAACGGCGATCTGCTCGCGCGCGGTTTTGCGCGCAACATCATCGCTAATCCGAATTGCTCAACCGCGCAATTTGTCACCGTGCTCGCACCGTTGCACCGCGCCAAAAAAATAGAACGGGTTCATGTCGCGACCTACCAGTCAGCGTCGGGCGCGGGCCGCGCGGCGATGGATCAGCTCATGGATGATGTGCGGAATGAAAATTCATCTTCCGCCTCTCTGGCGTTTAATGTGATTCCCAAAATTGATGTTTTCCTTGACAATGGCGAAACAAAAGAAGAATGGAAAATGCGGATGGAAACCGCAAAAATTCTTGATCCGAAGATTAAAGTGTCCACCCATTGCGTGCGGGTTCCGGTTTTGGTCGGTCATAGCGAGGCGGTGTTTTTGCGCTTTGCGCAAAAAGTCTCGGTGGCGCAAGTCAAAGATATTTTAAGCCAAGCTGCGGGCTGCGTCGTGGTGGAGGAAGATTATGCGACTCCCAAAGAATGCGCCGGACGCGATCCGGTGTTCGTCTCGCGCATCCGCCCGGACCCGTCGGATGAAAACGGCATGCAAATGTGGATCACCGCCGATAATTTGCTGAAAGGCGCAGCACTCAATGCGGTGCAGATCGCCGAGCTTCTGATTTAAGCTCTTGGATCAAACCATCAACGGCCTTTTCAATCATTGTGAGCACTTTGGCGAAGCCTTCTTCGCGGTCATGATAGGGGTCGGGCACTTCATCCACCGCGAGATTGTCGGCATAGTTAAGCAACAAATCAATTTTGGCGCTCGCGCCTTTGGGCTTCAGCGCTTTGACGGCAGCGAGATTGTCGCGATCCATGACCAGAATCAAACCAAAATCATTGAAATCTTCAGCGCAGATTTGCCGCGCGCGCTGCGTGGAAATATCAATATCGTGTTTGGCGCAGATGGCTTGCGCGCGCTGATCGGGCGGCGTGCCTTGATGCCAGTCGCTTGTGCCGGCGCTGTCGGTTTCGACATCCAGCCCATTCGCGCGCACACGAAACACGCCTTCGGCCATCGGTGAGCGGCAGATATTGCCATAACAAATGAATAAAATGCGCACCATAATTTGAATATGCTAAACTATTTTGCACAGAAGGGGAAACCGGAATGGCTAAAAAAATTTCACATCAAGATTTGACGCAGCAGATCGCTCAACTTGAGGGCTGGGCGATGTCAAAAAATCGCGAAGCTATTGTGAAAGAATATCTTTTCTCTAACTTTTCTGCGGCCTTTGCGTGGATGGCGCAAGTGGCGCTTTTGGCCGAGAAGATGGATCATCATCCTGAGTGGACAAATGTCTATTCTCGTGTAAATGTGGCGCTGACGACGCATGATGCTGGCGGCATCACGCAGAATGATATTGATATGGCAAAAAAAATGAATCTTTATGCAAAACAATATATTCAAAAATAAGGAGGCATGATGGCGAGATCAAAAATTGCACTTATTGGCGGCGGACAGATTGGCGGCACGTTGGCGCATTTGGCCGGACTTGAGGAGCTGGGCGATGTCGTTATTTTTGACATTTTGTCCGGTGTTGCGCAGGGCAAAGCGCTTGATCTGGCGCAAAGCTCGCCGGTGATCGGCTTTGACGCTGATTTTACCGGCACGGATGATTATGCGGCCATCAAAGGCGCGGATGTTGTCATCATCACCGCCGGTGTGCCGCGCAAGCCGGGCATGAGCCGCGATGATTTGCTCAACACCAATTTGAAGATCATTTCTCAAGTGGCGCAGGGCGTCAAAACTTATGCGGCAGATGCTTTTGTCATCTGCATCACCAATCCGCTGGATGCGATGGTCTGGGCGTTTCAAAAGCTTTCTGGCCTGCCTTCGTCGCGCGTTGTCGGCATGGCGGGCATATTGGACAGCGCGCGCATGAGATATTTTCTTGCCGAAGAATTGAATGCGTCAATTGAAGATGTGAGCACCTTTGTGCTAGGCGGACATGGCGACAGCATGGTGCCGCTTGTGCGCTATTCCACTTTGGGCGGCATTGCTTTGCCTGATCTGGTCAAGATGGGCTGGCTTGAGCAGAAAAAGTTGGACGATATCGTCCAGCGCACCCGCGCTGGCGGTGCGGAAATTGTTGGCCTGTTGAAAACCGGCTCGGCGTTTTATGCGCCGGCCTCGGCGGCGATTGAAATGGCGGCGTCTTATCTGCGCGACAAGAAGCGCCTTTTGCCCTGTGCGGCCTATTTGGATGGCGAATATGGCGTCAGCGATGTCTATGTCGGCGTGCCGGTGATTATCGGCGCGCAAGGCGTGGAGCGCATCGCTGAAATCAGCCTCACAGAGGCTGAACACAATGCGCTCCACAAATCCATCGCTTCGGTGGTAGACCTCATTGAGGCCAGCAAAAAACTCATGCCGGAATTGGCTTGAGCTTTTTCAAAAAGCTTTAAGCTTTTTCTCCGGTGAAGCTGGAATTGCCCATAGGGGTTTTGATTTCGCCGCTGACGCTGTCGCCGTCAACATTGACTTCAAGTGTGGCCTGCAGATCGCGTCCCATGACTTTGAGCGTCACCGGCGCGGTCACTTTATTGCCGTCCACTTTGCCGCCCGCAATCGCGACATCACCCTGCGGTGAGTTCAAAGAGCCATTGCCGCTCTCATCAAGCGTCAAAATCGGGGTTTGCTTTCCCATCGGCGTGTTGACGGTTAACTGCCATTTTCCTGCAACAGACATATCGTCCTCCTCTTTTGGTTTATGTTGACGCGGATTATAGCATGAATAATTGGCAATATGGGTTTTATATGCGCTGAATTTAGCGTATAGAATATCTTTGCCTTATTAGATCATAGCGGGGGCAGGCGATGAATCTTCACGAATATCAGGCCAAAGCTTTGTTGCAGGCCTTTGGCGCACCGATACCCGATGGCCGGCCTGCTTTCTCGGTGCAAGAAGCCGTGGAGGCCGCCCAAAAGCTAGGCGGCGCGCGCTGGGCAATCAAAGCCCAGATTCACGCAGGCGGACGCGGCAAAGCCGGCGGCATCAAATTGGTGGACGGTCTAGATGCCCTCAAAGCCGGTGCCGATGAGATGATCGGCAAAGTGCTCGTCACACCCCAAACCAGCGCGCAGGGCAAACAGGTGCGGCGCATTTATATTGAAAAACCCGCCGACATTGCGCGCGAATTTTATTTGTCGTTTTTGATTGATCGCAACACATCGCAGCCCGCCTGCATTGTCTCTACCGCAGGCGGCATGAACATTGAAGATGTCGCTGCCGAAACGCCTGAAAAGATTCTTACTTTGTCCATACATCCCGTTAGCGGCATCCAGCCTTTTCATATGCGCCGCGTCGCCAAGCTTTTAGCTCTCAAGAAAGACGCTGCCAAGCAATTAAGCAGCCTGTTAAACAGCTTTTATCGCCTATTTGTTGAAAAAGATCTCAGCCTGCTTGAAATCAATCCGTTGATTGAAACCAAACAAGGCGATCTATGCTGTCTGGATGCCAAAATCAGCATTGATGATAATGCGCTGTTTCGCCATCAAGACCTCGCTGCCCTGCGCGACTGGGACGAGGAAGATGCTGCCGAGCGCGAAGCCGGAAAATATGATCTCAGCTTCATCAAGCTGGACGGACAGATCGGCTGCATGGTCAACGGCGCGGGTCTGGCTATGGCGACGATGGACATCATCAAACAGCATGGCGGCGCGCCGGCGAATTTTTTGGATGTCGGCGGCGGCGCGGATAAAGAAAAAGTCGCGCATGCATTTCAAATTTTATTGTCTGACAAGCATGTGCGCGCCATTTTGGTCAATATCTTTGGCGGGATCATGCGCTGCGACATCATTGCTGAGGGCATCATTGCAGCGGCGCGTGAAATGGATCTCGCCGTGCCTTTGGTCGTTCGGCTTGCAGGCACGAATGTTGAAAAAGGCAAAGAGATATTGAATCAATCCGGCCTTGCGATCACCGGCGCGGATGATCTCGATCAAGCGGCGGCCAAAGCTGTGGAGCTGATTAAATAATGGCTGTGCTCGTTGATCAAAACACGCGGGTGATCTGTCAGGGCTTGACCGGCGCGCAAGGCACTTTTCACACCGAACAGGCCGTCGCTTACGGCACAAAAATGGTCGGCGGCGTCACGCCGGGCAAAGGCGGCAGCGAACATCTAGGCCTGCCAATGTTTGACGGCGTCGCCGAAGCGCGCGCCGCCACGCAAGCCAATGCGAGCGTGATCTATGTGCCGCCGCCTTTCGCCGCTGATGCGATTTTAGAAGCGATAGATGCTGAAATGGAGCTGGTCGTTTGTGTGACCGAAGGCATTCCGGTGATGGATATGGTGCGCGTCAAGGCGATATTAAAAAACAGCCGCACGCGCTTGATCGGGCCGAATTGTCCGGGCATCATCACGCCGGATGCGTGCAAGATCGGCATCATGCCGGGGCATATTCATAAACAGGGCGTGATCGGCATTGTGTCGCGCTCGGGCACGCTGACCTATGAGGCCGTTGGCCAGACCACAGCGCAGGGTCTCGGACAGAGCACCTGCATCGGCATTGGCGGCGATCCGGTGCGCGGCATGGGATTCATTGACTGCCTTGAAATGTTTCTCGCCGATGACAAGACGCACGGCATTGTGATGATCGGTGAAATTGGCGGCGCTGACGAAGAGGCGGCGGCGGAATTTTTGCGCCGCGCCAAGCGCCGCAAGCCGATCGCTGGCTTTGTTGCCGGTCTCACCGCGCCGCCCGGGCGGCGCATGGGCCATGCCGGGGCGATCGTCTCGGGCGGCACGGGCGGCGCTGAAAGCAAAATTGAGGCGATGAAATCAGCGGGCATCAGAATTGCCCGCTCGCCCGCCCATATTGGCGAGGCGATCGCTGAGGAGATGAAAGCCGCAAGATAAAATTGCTTTTCGGGCCGCTTTTCAATAGAGTTTTCATATGGCTTCCCTTATGGTGAACAGGACTTTAATTGCGAGAACATCATCATGAAATTTCATGACGCGCTTCTTATGATGAATAAGGATTTTCTTGAAGCGCTGAGCCAGCTTCATCAGGAAAATGCCGATCAGCTTCCTTCTGAATGGAGAGATTTTTTTCATCAAATCAAAGCTGACGCGCCGCCGCGGCGCGCCTCATGGGCGCGGCCTTTGCCGAAAGTCTGTGATCATATGCCGTCATCTTCCGCCGCGCTGCCGCCTAAAGAGGCGTCGCCTAAAGAGGCGTCGCCTAAAGAGGCTTCATCTGGAAATGCGCGTCAGGCAAGCTATGCCGCCGCGCTTGATTCGGTGCGCGCGATCATGATGATTCGCGCCTATCGTGTGCGCGGCCACCTTAATGCTGATCTTGATCCGCTCAAGCTGGAAAACCCGCGGCCTCATCCCGAACTTGATCCGGTCTCTTACGGCTTCATGCCGGAGGACTGGGATCGTCCGATTTTTATTGATCATGTGCTCGGCCTTGAAACCGCGACGATTCGCCAAATTTTAAAGATCGTTCAGCAAACTTATTGCGGCACTTTGGGCGTTGAATTTATGCATATTTCCGATCCGGCTGAGAAGTCTTGGCTTCAAGAGCGCATTGAAGGACGCGACAAAATTGGCCTGCAGCTGAACGGCGATGAAAAACGCGCTTTGATGCGCTCGCTGGCTGAGGTTGAGGGGTTTGAAAAATTTCTCGGTAAAAAATACGTCGCCACTAAGCGTTTTGGCTTGGATGGCGCTGAAATGCTTGTCCCTGCGATTGAGCGAATCATTGATGCATCTGCCCAGCGCGGTGCCAAAGAAATCGTTATCGGCATGCCGCATCGCGGACGGCTGAACATTCTTGTGCATGTGCTGGGCAAGCCTTATGAAGCCATCTTCACTGAATTTCAAGGCGGCGGCGATCTTGAAGAGGTTGAGGGGTCGGGTGATGTGAAATATCATCTGGGCGATTCAGAAGATCGGGTATTTTCGGGTCATTCGGTTCATCTTTCGCTTGCGGCCAATCCGTCTCATTTGGAAAGCGTTGATCCGGTTGTGCTAGGCCGTGTGCGCGCCAAGCAGGATCATTATCAAGCCGATCGCGCGAGCGTCGTGCCGATTTTGCTGCATGGCGACGCCGCTTTTGCCGGACAGGGCATCGTGGCTGAATGTTTGGGCCTTTCGGGATTGAAAGGCCATCGCGCGGGCGGCGCGATTCATTTCATCGTCAACAATCAAATCGGATTCACCACCTCGCCGCGTTATGCGCGTTCATCGCCTTATCCGTCCGATGTCGGCAAAATGGTGGAAGCGCCGATTTTCCACGTCAATGGCGACGATCCCGAAGCGGTGCTTTATGCCGCACAGCTTGCAGCAGAATTTCGCCGTAAATTTTTAAAGCCGGTCATTATTGATATGTTCTGCTATCGCCGCTTTGGCCATAATGAAGGCGACAATCCTGAATTCACGCAGCCTTTAATGTATCAGGCCATCAAAGAGCATAGGCCGGTGGCGGAGATTTATGCCGAAAAGCTCGTTGCGAGCGGCGAGCTGACCAAAGATGAAATCACCGCAAAACATGACGCGCAAGATACACGCCTTGAAACGGCGTTTCAGAAAACCGCCGCTTTTGAGCCGGAAGACCCCGATTGGCTGGCCGGCAAGTGGCAGGGTCTGCGGCAGGCATCCGGCGATGTGCGGCGCGGCCAGACCGGCGTGGCGCTGGCGCGGCTCAAGGAAATCAGCGAGGCTTTGTATGAGATTCCCGAAGGCTTCAACGTCCACGCCATTGTGCGCCGTATTTATGAAGCGCGGCGCAAAATGGTCGCCGACGGCGCTGGCATTGATTGGGCGATGGCCGAAGCGCTGGCCTTTGGCGCGCTTTTGCGCGAGGGCTATCGGGTGCGCCTCGTCGGCCAAGATTGCGAGCGCGGCACATTTTCACAGCGTCATTCCGTATTGGTGGATCAGAAAGACGAGACCCCCTATACGCCTTTGAACAATCTGCATGAGGGGCAAGCGCATTATGAAGTCATCAATTCCATGCTGTCGGAAGAGGCGGTTTTAGGATTTGAATATGGCTATACGCAATCCGAGCCCAACGCGCTCACGCTTTGGGAGGCGCAATTTGGCGACTTTGCCAATACCGCGCAGCCGATCATTGACCAGTTCATTTCTTCCGGTGAGGAAAAATGGCTGCGCATGAGCGGGCTGGTGATGTTGCTGCCACATGGTTATGAGGGGCAGGGGCCGGAACATTCTTCAGCGCGGCTTGAGCGCTATTTGCAATTATGCGGCGATGATAATATCCAAGTTGCCAATTGCACGACGCCCGCCAATTATTTTCATATTTTGCGCCGCCAATTGCATCGCAATTTCCGCAAGCCTCTCATTTTGATGACCCCGAAATCTTTGCTGCGGCATAAATCTTGTGTTTCTTTGCTTGAAGATTTTCGTCCGGGCTCTTCTTTTCACCGCGTGCTGGAAGATGGCGCGCAAGACAAGCTTGTCAAAGATGAAGCCATGCGGCGGGTGGTTTTATGTTCAGGCAAGGTCTATTACGACCTCTTCGCCGAGCGCGAGGATAAAAAAATCAATGACATTTATTTTATTCGCGTTGAGCAGCTTTATCCTTTTCCGCTCAAAACGATTGCGAAATTATTCGCGCGCTTTTCTCATGCGGAGGTTTTCTGGTGCCAAGAAGAACCTCAAAATATGGGCTCGTGGAGCTTTATCGCGCCGCATATTGAGCGCGCGCTCATACAGGCAGGCCGCGCGCATGTCCGCCCGACCTATATTGGCCGCCCTGAGGCGGCGGCGCCCGCAACAGGGTTTGCCCCGCTGCATAAAAGAGAATTGCGCCACTTCCTTGAACAGGCCATTTGTGTTAAGACAAATTCTGCTGCCGAGTCTTCTGGTGATTCTTCAACTGAGTCTTCAACTGATTCTGGTGAAAATACATTTTCCAGAGGATAATTTTCCAGAGGATAATTTTTATGAGTCAAGACATTCTCACTCCGACATTGGGCGAGTCGATCGTTGAGGCGACGGTCGCCGAATGGCTCAAAAAACCCGGCGAGGCCGTCAGTGCCGATGAGCCGCTCGTCGTTTTAGAAACAGATAAAGTGACGGTGGAAGTTCCAGCCCCTTGCGCGGGTGTGCTTGTTGAGGTGCTCGCGCAAGCAGGTGCGAACATTGCTGTTGGCGCATTATTGGGGCGCATTGATGAAACGGCATCGCCGTCTGCGCCTGCGCCTCAATCTGAACCCAAATCCGCGCCCGCGCCCGCGCCTGCCGCTGCGCCGCCTGCTGTGTCTACAGGCGCAACAGCGGCGAACCCAGCCCTATCACCGGCGGCGCGCAAAATCGCGGCGGAAAAAAACATCGCGCCGGATCAAATTTCCGGATCAGGCCCGGATGGCCGCATCTTGAAAGAAGATGTGTTAGATGCTAAGCCCGCCGCGCAAAAGCCGCTCGGCACCCATTCAACCGGCGCGGAAGAGCGTGTGCGCATGAGCCGCTTGCGCCAGACCATCGCCAAAAGACTCAAAGACTCGCAAAACACCGCCGCCATTTTGACAACGTTCAACGAAGTGGATATGAGCGCGGCGATGGCCTTGCGCAAAACCTATCGTGATGTGTTTGAAGCGCGCCATGGCGTGCGACTGGGCTTTATGAGCCTGTTCACGCGCGCTTGCGTCGCTGCTCTGCGCGAAGTTCCCGAAGTCAATGCGCAGATTGACGGCGACGAAATCGTCTATCGCGACAATTATCATATTGGCGTCGCCATTGGCACCGCGCGCGGCCTCGTCGTGCCGATTTTGCATCAGGCGCAAAATATGTCGCTCGCCGATATTGAAAAAGCCATCTACAATTACGCGCAGGCCGCGCGCGACGGCGCTTTGTCTCTTGAGGCTTTGCGCGGCGGCACGTTCACGATCTCCAATGGCGGCGTCTATGGCTCGCTCTTGTCAACGCCCATATTGACCACGCCGCAATCGGGCATTTTGGGCATGCACAAAATTGAAAAACGCGCCGTTGTGATTGATGATGAAATTGTGATCAGGCCAATGATGTATTTGGCATTGAGCTATGATCATCGCATCGTTGATGGGCAGCAGGCGGTCACCTTTCTTGTGCGCGTGAAGGAAATGATTGAAGATCCGGCGCGGCTAGCGCTGGAAGTATAGATGCCCGAATCTTACGATATGGAATCTTACGATATAATCGTGATCGGTGCCGGACCTGGCGGTTATGTCTGCGCCATTCGCGCCGCACAGCTGGGCATGAAAACCGCTTGCATTGAGCAAATGGATCAGCCGGGCGGCACGTGTTTGAATATTGGCTGCATTCCGTCAAAAGCTTTGCTGCACGCATCCCACCTTTATGCTCATGCCGCCGCGCTTGACGTGTTTGGCATTCAAGCGGCAAAGCCGCAGCTCGATCTGGCCGCGATGATGAAGTTCAAACAAGACGGCATTGATGCCAACACCAAAGGTGTCGCTTTTTTGCTGAAAAAGAACAAAGTTGATTATATTCAAGGCGCGGCACAGCTTGCGGGCGGAGGCAAGGTTGACGTCGCAGGCCGCGCGATGGCAGCAAAACATATCATCATCGCGACCGGCTCTGTTCCCGCAGCGCCGCCAAACATTCAGATTGATGAAAAAAACATTCTTTCTTCCACCGGCGCTTTGTCGCTAGAAGAGGTGCCGGAGCATTTGGCTGTGATTGGCGGCGGCTATATCGGGCTTGAAATGGGCTCGGTCTGGCAGAGGCTGGGCGCGAAAGTCTCCATCATTGAAATGCTGCCGCAGATTCTGCCCGGCATGGATCAAGAGATTGCCAAAGCCGCGCTGGCGATTTTCAAAAAACAAAGCATGGAATTTAAATTGGGCATGAAGACCGAAAAGATCGAGATGAGCGGCAATGCGGTCAAATTGCATTTATCTTCCGACAAAGGCCAAGAAGAGATCACCGCCGATAAAGTGCTGGTTGCCACGGGCCGCAAGCCGGCAACGGATAAATTAAATCTATCTGCGGCGGGCGTTGCGTGCGACGCGCGCGGCGCGATCAAGGTGGATGAGGCCTACCGCGCTGCTGAGGGCGTTTATGCGATCGGCGATGTCATCGCCGGACCGATGCTCGCGCATAAGGCCTCGGAAGAAGGCGCGGCGCTGGCTGAGCTTCTTGCCGGACAAAAGCCCAAAGTGAATTATAGCGCCATCCCCGGTGTTGTTTATACGCAGCCCGAAATCGCATCGGTCGGGCTGAGCGAGGATGCGCTCAAGGAAAAAGGCATCGCCTATCGCGCGGGCAAGTTTCCGTTCACCGCCAATGGCCGCGCGAAAGTCAATCACACCGCCGAAGGCTTCGTCAAGATATTGGCTGCGCAAGACACTGACCGCATTTTGGGCGTTCACATCATCAGCGCTGAAGCGGGCACGATGATCGCTGAGGCGGTGATCGCAATGGAATTTGGCGCATCAAGCGAAGATATTGCGCGCATCTGTCATGCGCATCCGACATTGAGCGAGGCGATGAAAGAAGCCGCGCTCGCTGTGGATGGCCGCACTTTACATATGTAGGGCATATGTAAGCTAGTTTCTGGGATGCGCTTTTTGGTGAATGGAAAGAATCTGCTGCGTGTCAATTTTGGTGTAAATTTGCGTTGTGGATAGGCTCGCATGGCCGAGCAATTCTTGGATCGCGCGCAGATCGCCGCCATGTCCCAGCAAATGAGTCGCAAAGCTATGGCGCAGCGCGTGAGGAGTCACGCGATCGCCCAGCCCCAGCCCTTGCCGCAAAGTTTTCATCAAAAGCTGCACTTGGCGCGCGCCCAGCCTCTTTCCGCTTTGCGCGCGAAACAGAGCGCCTTTTTGATCGGTCAAAAAAGGGCATAATCTCATATAAACCCGCAGCGCATCGCGCAAAACCGGCAGCAGCGGCACAAGACGCTCTTTGCTGCCTTTGCCGATGATTTTGATCGCCGCATTTTTGTCGTGCGGGATGTTTTCCACATTCAGCCTCAGCGCCTCAGAGATGCGCAAGCCCGCGCCATAGAGCATCAGCAAAATCGCCGCATCGCGCGCGGCAATCCATTCAGCACGCCGCGGCGCGAAAGAATGGCGGCGCGCTTCGTCAATTAAAGTGGCCGCCGCCTTTTCACTCAAGGCGCGCGGTATGTTCTGGCCGCGCTTGGGCGAGGAGATCGCCGTCAAAGCCGCGTTTTTTATTTTATGCTGCTGCCCCAAATAAAGATAAAAAGCGCGCAGGCTGGATAATTCACGCGCCCGCGTTGATCCGCTCGCATTCTGGTTGCGCCGCCACGCCAAAAAAGCGCGAAAATCGGAAGGCAGCAAAGCCGCCAAATCTTCACGCGCCGCCTCTTTGCCGAGATGATCGCTGAGGAAGGTCAAAAATAATTCCACATCGCGCCCATAGGCTTTGACGGTGAGCGGGCTTAATCTTTTGATGTCGGCGCAATAAGCCAGCCAGTCTTTGAGATCATTCCGGATCATTCACTTTTTGTCCGGCACTTTTTGTCCGGCAATCTTTTGTCCAGTAATCTTTTGTCCGGTTTTTTCCCAATCGTTGAGGAAATCCTGAAGGCCTTTATCGGTCAGCGGATGGGTGAGTGCATCGCGCAGAATTTTCGGCGGCGCGGTGATGCAGTCTGCGCCCGCCAGCGCCGCATCGCGAATATGATTGACGCTCCTGATCGATGCGGCCAAAATCTTGGTATCAAATGCGGAATAATTATCGTAAATCCGCCGAATATCTTCAATGAGGTTTATGCCGTCAATGCCTGCATCATCAAGCCTGCCGATAAAGGGCGAAATATATGAAGCACCGGCGCGCGCGGCGGCGAGCGCCTGCACAGCGGAAAAGCATAACGTCACATTGACTTTGATGTCGCGCTGCCGCAGACGCTGGCAGGCGAGCAGGCCGTCTTGCGTGAGCGGGACTTTGATGACGATGTTTTCGGCAATCGGCGCGAGGGTTTCGGCCTGCGCGCACATTTCGTCGGCCTTCAGGGCGACGACCTCGGCGGAGACCGGCCCTGCGACCAATCGGCAGATTTCGGCCAAAATTTGCTTAAAGTCGCCGCCGCTTTTGGCGACCAGCGACGGATTGGTCGTCACGCCATCAACCAGACCGGCTTGGGCAAGCTGGGCGATTTCTTTGACATCGGCGCTGTCGGCGAAAAATTTCATTTCATTTCATTTGGAAGCGAATCATTTAAGGTTGATTTGTGCGGTCATTTTAATTCACTCTGCTTTTTTGTGCGAGAAGAGTTTTATGTGATGATGGCCGATAAGCATTTATGAGCGCGCGCCTATCCGTTTTGCTGCCTTTGGCGCTTGATGAGCCTTACGATTATCTGCCGCCGGTTGATGCGGCAGACGGCCATCTATTGCGCGCGGGCCAGTTTGTCAAAGTGCCTTTGCGCAATAAAGACATGGTCGGCGTGATTTGGGGAACCGGCGGCTCTGGGAAAAAGCCTCAAATCGCCGCCGCCAAATTGCGCCGCGCGATTTCTTTGTATGATCTGCCGCCTTTGCCGGACGATCACCGCGCTTTCATTGACTGGGTCGCTGATTATACTTTGGCGCCCAAAGGCGCGGTGCTGAAATTGACGCTGAACACTTCATCGGTTTTTCGTCCAGTGCGCGCGCGGCGTTCGCGCGCCTCAGAAGAGGCTTTGCCTTCGCCATCAAAGCTGAAATTTTCTCAAGCGCAAGACGAAGCCGCGCAGCAAATGCGCGCGGCACTGGCGCAAAATAAATTTAAGACGCTGCTTTTGGACGGCATGACCGGCTCGGGCAAAACTGAAATTTGCTTTGATGCGATCAAAGAGGCGCTGGCGCAGAACAAGCAGGCTTTGATGCTATTGCCCGAAATTGCGCTGACGTCTTATATGCGCCGCCGCTTTGAAGCCTATGCTGGTGTTGCGGCGGCGGTTTGGCATTCTGGACTGACGCCTGCCGCGCGCCGCCGCCTCTGGCTGGATGTCGCGTCTGGCCGCGTCGGACTTGTAATCGGCGCGCGCTCGGCTTTGTTTTTGCCGTTTCAAAAACTGGGTCTGGTCGTCGTTGATGAAGAGCATGATGACGGATTCAAGCAGGAAGATGGCGTCATCTATCACGCGCGCGACATGGCGATTGTGCGCGGCGCTTTGGGAAAATTTCCGGTGGTTCTCAGCTCGGCGACTCCCTGTCTTGAGACATTGGCCAACATTGAGCGCGGGCGCACCGAACATTTGACTTTGCCGCAGCGTGTTCGGCCACATGCGCGGCCTCCGGAGATCAACATCATTGATATGCGCCAAAATCCGCAAAAGCCCAAAACTTGGATCGCGCCAGAACTAGCACAGGCGATCAAAGCAGCGCTGGCGCGCCAAGAGCAGTCATTATTGTTTCTCAATCGCCGCGGCTATGCGCCTTTGGTATTGTGCCGCAAATGCGGTCATCGCTTTGCCTGCCCGAATTGTGATGTCTGGCTGGCACAGCACGGGACATCCCCTGCGCCCGCCGCGGAGCAATTATTATGCCATCATTGCGGTTTTCAACAGGCGCTGCCGCCGCTCTGTCCGCATTGCGATGCGCGCGCCAGCTATGCGCCGTGCGGTCCGGGCATTGAGCGCGTTTTTGAGGAGGCACAAAAACTTTTCCCGCAAGCGCGCTTGGCATGTTTGTCGCGTGATCTGCCGCGCGTCATTGATGAGCGCCGCGCGCTGATTGAACAGATGGCCGCGCGTGAAATTGATATTTTAATCGGCACCCAAATGGTTGCCAAAGGCCTGCATTTTCCTTATCTGACGGTCGCGGGCATTATTGATGCTGATTTGGGGCTCGCCAATGCCGATCTGCGCGCGAGCGAGCATAGTTTTCAGCTTTTGCAGCAGGTGGCAGGCCGCACGGGACGTGACCAGTTTCCCGGAACGGCCTTTTTGCAAACATATATGCCCGATCATCCGGTGATGCGCGCACTGGCCGCAAATGATCGCGCGCGCTTTCTTGCCGAAGAGGCCGCCGCGCGCCACCGCGGCGGTTGGCCGCCTTATGGCCGACTCGTTGCGGTGATTCTCGCAGGTACCGACCGCCGCGCGCTTCAAAATTACGCGCACACCTTTGCGCGCAGCTGTCCACAGCATAAAGGTGTGCGCCTGCTCGGTCCTGCGCCGGCACCGATTTTTCGCCGCAAAAAGCTCTATCGCATGCGGCTTCTGATCAAAGCCGGACGTGAGGTTTCCATGCAGGCCTATATGCGTCGCTGGCGCGCCGCCGCGCCGCCGCTACCGCGCACCATGCGCTGTGCGATTGATGTTGACCCGCACAGCTTTTTATAAACAGGCACTTGCGAGCGCGCGCCGCTCATGCTACCCATGATCTCACTTACGATATTCGTGTCAAAAAGAGGGAAGGATGGCGTCCGCCACACAATCCGCCGCACAATCTGCCGCCCAATCCGCCGCACAAAAAGCAGGGCAGGGATCGCGCTTTGACGCTGCGGGGCGCTATGCGCGCGCGCTTTTTGACCTTGCCAAAGAAGAGGCACTCTTGGATCGTGTGCACGACGATCTGGCAAAATTGCGCCGCATGACGGATTCATCTCGCGATCTGCAACGGGCTTTCGGCGATCGGACATTGGCAGCCGCCGCGCGCGAGCAAGCTTTGCGCGATGTGATGACGCGCGCGGAACTCGGCCACATCACGATGAATTTTGTCGGACTCATTTTGCAGAAAGGCCGCGGCGGCGACTTGGCCGACATCATCGGAAGTTTTGATGCTTTGATGGCTGCGCACCAAAAAATCGCCTATGTGCGCGTCGCCAGCGCGCGCGCTTTGAGTGATCAGCAGAGCCAGAGGCTTGAAGCCATCTGCCGTGCGCATTTCGGCGATAATGTGCAAATTGAAATGAATCTAAATCCCGATCTGATCGGCGGCATCACATTGCAGATGTCAGGCCAAATGTTTAACGCCTCAACAGGCAGCAAGCTCGCGCGTCTTGAAAAAAGCTTTACGCAGGCTTTTCACGCGAGCTAACCAAATAGGAGATATGATGGATATTCGCGCTGCAGAAATTTCTGGCCTTTTGAAAGAGCAAATACGTAATTTTGACAGCACCGCCCAGCGTTCGGAGACCGGCCAAGTTTTGTCGGTCGGCGACGGCATTGCGCGCGTCTATGGACTTTCCGACGTTCAAGCCGGTGAAATGGTCGCGTTTGAAAATGACGTTCGCGGCATGGCGCTCAATCTTGAATATGACAATGTCGGCATTGTGATCTTTGGCTCGGATCAAAACATTCGCGAGGGCGATCAAGTGCGCCGCACCGGTGCGATTGTGGAAACGCCGGTAGGCCGCGCTTTGCTTGGCCGCGTTGTTGATCCGCTTGGCCAGCCCATTGACGGCAAAGGCCCGATCAAAGCCGAAGCCCAGCAGCAGGTTGACGTCAAAGCGCCGGGGATCATTCCGCGCCGCTCGGTGCATGAGCCGATGCAGACCGGCATTAAGGCGATTGACGCGCTCATTCCCATCGGGCGCGGCCAGCGCGAGCTCATCATCGGCGACCGCCAGACCGGCAAAACCGCCATTGCGATAGATACGATCTTGAACCAAAAACAAATGCATCAATCCGGAGATGACAAGCAAAAACTTTTTTGCATTTATGTCGCCGTTGGACAGAAGCGCTCCAAAGTGGCGCAGATCGCGCGGCAGCTTGAGGAGCGCGGCGCATTGGATTATACGATCATTGTTGCGGCCACCGCTTCGGAGCCAGCGCCTTTGCAATATCTGGCACCCTTCACCGGCTGCACGATGGGCGAATATTTTCGCGACAATGGCATGCACGCTTTGATCATTTATGACGATCTGTCAAAACATGCTGTCGCCTATCGGCAAATGTCGCTTTTGCTGCGCCGCCCGCCCGGGCGCGAAGCCTATCCGGGCGATGTGTTTTATCTCCATTCGCGCCTGCTTGAGCGCGCGGCCAAGCTCAATGATGCGCATGGCGGCGGCTCGCTGACTGCTCTGCCGATCGTTGAAACGCAGGCCAATGACGTCTCGGCCTATATTCCGACCAATGTGATCTCAATCACTGACGGGCAGATTTTTCTGGAAACCGATCTGTTTTATCAAGGCATTCGTCCGGCGCTCAATGTTGGCATTTCGGTGAGCCGCGTCGGCTCGGCAGCGCAGATCAAGGCGATGAAACAGGTCGCTGGCCGCATCAAAGGCGAGCTCGCGCAATATCGCGAAATGGCCGCCTTTGCACAGTTCGGCTCCGATCTAGACGCCGCCACCCAAAAAATGCTGCATCGCGGCGCACGGCTGACCGAAGTTCTCAAACAAGATCAATTCTCGCCGATTGCGGTGGAAGAGCAGGTCATCGTCATTTTTGCTGGCACAAATGGCTTTCTTGATGATCTGCCGCTTGAAGATGTCGGCGCGTTTGAGAATAATCTTTTGCGTCATTTGCGGCAAAATCATCAAGACATCATCGCAGACATTCGTGATCAAGGCAGCATCACGGACGATGTTGAAAACCGCCTGCGTGCGGCGATTGAAGATTTTGCCAAAAATTTCACTTCGGCTTGAGCGATGGCGAATCTAAAGGAATTGCGCTCTCGTATTCACTCTGTGGGGTCAACGCGCAAGATCACCCGTGCGATGCAGATGGTGGCGGTGAGCAAATTGCGCCGCGCACAAGAGACGATTTTTGCTGCGCGGCCTTATGCGCAAAATATGCACCAGACGATCGCCGCGCTGGCCGCGCAGACGCCGCTGGGGCAATTATCGCCGCTGGCGCGCAGCTTTTTTGACGAACAGCGCGCGCGCCGCCGCTATCTTTTGATCGTCATGACCACCGAGCGCGGCCTGTGCGGCGGGTTTAATACGCAAATTTTGCGCCTGCTGCGCCAGCGCGCGCGCCAGATTGAAGGTCAAGGCAAGGAGTTCGCGATTTTGTGCGTCGGCAAGAAAGCGCGCGAAGGGCTGCGGCGCGCATGGGGCGAAAAGATCGTGCAAACGCTTCCGGCCAATTTGCCGCCTTTGGATTTGGCGCGGGATATTTCAGACATTGTGCTCGCGCGCTTCAAAAGCGGCGAGAGTGATTCTTGTGCGCTTTTTTATTCCCGCTTCATTTCGGTGCTGACGCAAGAGCCGGTTGAGCACCAGCTAATTCCCGTCGCGCGCGAGGCCGTGCCTTTGCTGCATGCGGTCTATAGTTATGAGCCTGATGAAGCGCAGATGCTTGATAAATTGCTGCCTTCCCATGTAACAGCGCAATTATTTCGCGGGCTTTTGGAAAACGAGGCCGGCGAGCAGGGCGCGCGCATGACAGCGATGGACAGCGCCACGCGCAATGCCGAAGAGATGATTAGCGATTTATCTCTGATTTATAATCGCACACGGCAGGCGGCGATCACGAAAGAATTGGTAGAAATCATTTCAGGGGCTGAAGCCCTTTAACAGGAGGTTATTATGGAAAATCAGGAAAATGTTCAGGATCAGAACATTCAGGGCGTTGTGATACAGGTGGTTGGCGCGGTGGTGGATGTTTATTTTGAAAAGCAATTACCGCGAATTTACAACGCTTTGACGGTTGACAATCGGGGGCAGGAGCTGGTTTTGGAGGTCGCACAGCATCTGGGCGATAACATCGTGCGCACGATCGCGATGGATTCGACGGAAGGTCTGGTGCGCGGCGCGGCGGTTGAAGATCAAGGCGCGCCGATCTCCGTGCCGGTTGGCGATGCGACTCTGGGGCGCATTATGAATGTGATCGGCGAGCCGGTTGACGAGGCCGGGCCGATAAAATTCACCGAAAAGCGCGCCATCCACCAAGAAGCGCCTGATTTCAAAAGCCAGTCCACGGAGTCGGAGATTTTGGTCACCGGCATCAAGGTGGTTGATCTGCTCGCGCCTTATGCCAAAGGCGGCAAGATCGGCCTGTTTGGCGGTGCGGGTGTTGGCAAGACGGTCATCATCATGGAGCTGATTAACAATATCGCCAAAGCGCATGGCGGCTATTCGGTGTTTGCGGGCGTCGGCGAGCGCACCCGCGAAGGCAATGATCTTTATTGGGAAATGATCGAGTCCGGCGTCAACAGCGAAAAAGGCGAGGGCGAGTCAAAATGCGCGCTCGTTTATGGCCAAATGAACGAGCCGCCGGGCGCGCGCGCGCGCGTCGGGCTGACCGGCCTGACGGTCGCCGAATATTTCCGCGATCAGGGGCAGGATGTTTTGTTTTTCGTTGATAATATCTTTCGCTTCACGCAGGCCGGCGCTGAGATTTCGGCTTTGCTAGGGCGGATTCCTTCCGCGGTGGGCTACCAGCCAACGCTCGCGACAGATATGGGCACATTGCAGGAGCGGATCACATCAACGATAAGCGGCTCGATCACCTCGGTGCAGGCGATCTATGTGCCCGCCGACGACCTCACCGATCCCGCGCCCGCGACTTCGTTCACCCATCTTGACGCGACAACGGTATTGAGCCGCGCCATTTCCGAAAAAGGCATTTATCCGGCGGTTGATCCTTTGGATTCGACGAGTCGGATTCTTGATCCGCGCATTGTCGGCGAAGAGCATTATGAAACCGCGCGCCGCGTACAGGAGATATTGCAGCGCTATAAGTCTTTGCAGGACATCATCGCCATTCTGGGCATGGACGAGCTCTCCGAAGATGACAAGCTCATCGTCGCGCGCGCGCGCAAAATTGAGCGCTTTTTGTCGCAGCCTTTCTTTGCAGCTGAAGCCTTCACCGGCGCGCCCGGCGTGCTGGTGAGCATTGAGGATACGATCAAAGGCTTCAAAGACCTCTGCGACGGCGTCTATGATCATTTGCCGGAGATTGCTTTTTATATGGTCGGGCGCGTGGAAGATGCGGTCGCTAAGGCCGAAAAATTGGCGCAAGATGCCGCGTAAAAATTTCGTGTGAGGATATTAAATGTCTTTGATTTCTTATGCGCTGCTCTGTCCTGAAGCTGAGATTGCTGCGGGCGAAGCGGTGATGATTACCGCGCCCGGCAGCGAAGGCGAGTTCGGCATTCGCGCCCAGCACGCGCCTTTTGCGACCTTGCTGCGCGCGGGCTGTCTGATCATTGAGACGGCAGACGGCGCGAAGGATTATTTTTTTATCCTCTCCGGCTTTTTGCGCGCGAGCGGCGATAAGGTAACGATTTTGGCCGACGAGGCTCAGCCGGTGAGCACGCTTGACGCAGCACAGGTGGCGCAAGCCATCCAAGATGCGCATGATGACATGCTCCACGCCGAGCAGAGCGAACGCCGCGCCGACGCCCGCGCCGCATGGCTGCGCCTGCAGGCGATGCAAAATACCATCACCCGCGCCCAAAACTAGCTAGGCCAGTCGCGCGGCTAGTCGCGCGGCAGGAAGTTCTTAAATTCCTCGATCACTTGGCGATAAAGCGCCTGCTTAAACGGAATGACGAGCCGGTCAAGCTCGCCGACTTCCCGCCATGCCCAGTCTGTAAATTCCTGCGGTCTGTGCGCGGCGAGATCAATTTCATTATCTGCGCCCTCAAATTTCATCGCAAACCATTTTTGCGCCTGTCCGCGAAATCCCGCAAGCACTTTGCCCAACAGGTTTTCGGGCAGATCGTAATAGAGCCAGTCTTGGCTCTCGCCGACAAAGTGCGCGCTGGTAATGCCCGTCTCCTCATGCAATTCGCGCTGTGCTGCGGCGCGCGGCGCCTCGTCGGGATCAATGCCGCCTTGCGGCATCTGCCAGAGATAATCTTTGTCGTAGGGGCTTTCAGGCGTTAAGAGCGGATTGCGCTGCCCCGTCCATATTTGGCCCAGATCGTTAAACAGAAAAATGCCGACCCCTTTGCGCCAGGGCAAGTCTTGATGCTGCATATTTATCTTTTGACGATTATTTCGCCGCGAGCGAATTGTTGGCGATCACCGCGCGCAGCAGATCAAGCGCGTAATTGAGCTGCGTATCTTTTTCCGACTCTTTGGGAATGTAAGATGCCGAGCCCGAGCGCTGGCTTTTATCGCTGCCATCCAAATGGCCGCGCAGATCTGTTTCTCCGGTGATGCCGAGGCGGTCTTTTTCCTCTTTGTCCAGCTTCTGCTGCACGACGATGTCGGGCACCACGCCGTGTGCTTGTATGGAACGGCCTGACGGGGTGTAATAGCGCGCGGTCGTCAGGCGCAAAGCGCCATTGCCCTGACCCAAAGGCCGCACCGTCTGCACCGATCCTTTGCCGAATGACAACGTGCCCAAAGTGATCGCGCGGCGCTGGTCTTGCAGCGCACCGGCGACGATCTCCGAAGCGCTGGCCGAGCCGCCATTGATCAAAATGATGATCGGCTTGCCCTGCGTGATGTCGCCGCCGCGGGCATTATAGCGATCGCTGGCTTGGCCTTTTTTGTCGGCGCGACCGCGAATTGAAACGATTTCACCACGCGTCAAAAACAGATCGGCGATGGATACCGCCTGATCAAGCAGGCCGCCCGGATTGTTGCGCAGGTCAAGAACATAGGCTTGCGGGCCATTGCGGGTCTCGCGCTGCAATTTGTGGATCGCTATGCGCAAATTTTCGGTGGCGCGCTCGTTAAATGTTGTCAGCCGCAGATAGCCGACTTTTCCTTCGCGGCGCGATATGACGGCTTTGATTTCAATGATGTCGCGAATAATGACAATGTTGAGCGGCGCTTTGCGCCCCTGCCGCTTGATCGTCAGCTTGATTTTTGTTTGCGGCGCGCCGCGCATGCGGCTCACCGCTTCGGATAGAGTCATGCCCAATACGGGCTCGTCATCCAGATGCGTGATGAGGTCGCTTGCCAGCACACCGGCGCGATCAGCAGGCGTGTCGGCGATGGGCGCGACGATTTTGATCAATCCGTTTTCCATCGTCACTTCAATACCGAGTCCGCCAAATTCACCGCGCGTATGAACTTGCATATTTTTGTAAGTTTCCGGGTCCAGCCATGAGGAATGCGGATCAAGCGCCGACAGCATGCCGTTGATGGCCGCATGAATCAATTCTTCGTCATTTTTGGGGGCGACATGCTCTTTGCGCACGGTCTCCAAAATTTGGCCGAACAGATCAAGCTGGCGATAGACATCATGCTGCCGATTGTCGGCAGCTTGCGCCGCGCTTAAGGGCCCAAGCAGCAGGCATAGGGCGAGATAGGGCATAAATTTCATAAATTTATGGGCGAATTTATGGGTGGATATTTTCCGCAAAGAGCGGAGTTGGATCAATTGGTCGGCCATGTTTGCGCACCTCCAAGTAGAGTATAGGCTGATTTGCGCCTTGCGGCGATTTTTTTGCTGACGGCATTAGGCCGATCGGCTCACCGGCGGCGAGTGCTTCACCCGCGCGAACGTCGAGCCGTGCCATGCCGCGCAAGAATAGATGATAGCCGCCCGGCGCGGCAATAATCAAGATGTGGCCATAGCGGCGGAAAGGCCCGGCAAAAATGGCCTGTCCGCTGACCGGCGCGACAATGCGCGCGCTGGGGAGCATGGAAAACCCTAATCCGAGGGCATTCATGCCCAGCGCATTTTTATCCCCAAAGCCGCTCACCACTTTTCCGGCACCGGGTTTGAGAAATTGCGGCGTGTCCAAAGAGGGCTGCGTGTTTGGGCGTTTTGCGCGCGCGATGATTTTTGAGATCAGCGCATTTGTGTCATGCGCCTGTGATGACAAAGCGGCCATTTTTTTGGCTTGCTTGAGAAGATGCGCGCTGTTTTTGGTCTTCAGGCCTTTTCGTTTGCGCGCGAGCAGAGTCTCAAGCGCGCGATGGATGTTCACGCGCTCTTTCAAAGCTTGCTGGAGCGCCTGTTCGTTGTGCTGAACCTCTGCGGCCAAAGTGGCGATTGCGGAATTGCGCGCCACGAGCCGGTTGAGCAGATGGTTTGCGCGCTTTTGAATGTTTGCCAAAAGCAGTTCGCCGCGCACTAGATCTATATTGGAGACGAGCGGCATATTTTGAGGCCGCCGCGCGATCCGCATCAAAGACGCGCCCGCCGTTTTTTGAAGCTGAATATGTTTAGTGCGGCTCGTTTCCATTTCGGCGAGTTTTTCGCGCAATTGCCCCCCCCGTTCATCGGCGCGCGCGATTTCATATTCAAGCGATTGAATTTCTGACGCTTTGACGATCAAAGCTTGATTGATCGCTTTGATATCTTCGTCAGCGGCGGCATTATCGCCCAGCAATGCCAGTGCAAAGGCCGCGATCGCAATAAAATAAATCATTCAATGGAGTTTATATTTAACCGGCATCGTTTTCAAGCCGCTGACAAAAGTGGACTGCACGCGGCTTGAAGGCGCGGCAAATTCAATTTCGTCCAGCCGCGGCAGCAATTCATTGAAGAAATATTGTATTTCCATGCGCGCAAGGTGCATGCCCAAACATAGATGAACGCCAAAGCCGAAGGCGAGATGTTTATTCGGGCTGCGGTCAATCCGAAACGCAAATGGATCATCAAAGATTTCCTCATCCCGATTGCCGGACGGATAGAACAACATGACGCTTTGGCTTTTTTTGATCGTCTCGCCGCGCAGGGAATAATCTTCCGTCGCGGTGCGCAGAAAATGCTGCACTGGCGTCACCCAGCGGATCATCTCTTCCACCGCCTGCGGCATCAGCGACATATCCGCGCGCAATTTAGCAAGCTGGTCGGGATGATCCATCAGCGCTTTCAAGCCGCCGGCGATGGTGGAGCTGGTCGTATCATGTCCGGCGGTCGCGATGATCGTGTAATAGCCCATCGCGTCCATATAAGATAAAGGCTCGCCTTCCACCTTGCCGTTGGCGATGATAGAAGCGACATCATCGCGCGGATTTTTGCGCCTTTCTTCGGTCAGCGCGGTGAAATAATCGTAAAAGTCCATCAAGATCGCCATGAGCTGCTGCGCTTGTTCTTCTTCGCTTGGCTGGTCGCGCTGCATATCGGGGTCGGTGCCGCCGAACAGCTCCTGTGTGAGCTTCATCATCCGCGCTTCATCACTTTCGGGCACGCCCAATATGTTCATAATCACATGGAGCGGATACCAAGTGACAATATCGCGCACAAAATCGCACTCGCGGGCATCGGCCATGCGATCAACGAATTTTTTAGCAAGCCGATGCAAAACCGGCTGCATTTTTTTCAGATTAGGCGGCATGAACCATGATTGCGTCAAAGCGCGCAGCTGCCGGTGCAGCGGATCGTCAATATGCACAAGCGAGCGCACTGGCTGCGTCGTGCCGATTTTCTCCATCAAACCCGCTTCCACCTCTTTGGTCAGCAAGACTGTGCGCGGCTCATTGATGAATAATTTGTGCTGCCGCTCAATTTCTAAAATATCCTGATGTTTGACGATCGCCCAAAAAGGATCATAGAGCTCCGGCACCAGCCAGAGGATTTTTTCCTGCTGCCGCAAATGCGCAAACATTTCGTGAATATAATTTTCGTCGCCATAATTCACCGGATTAGAAATTTCATTAGCGATATTTGCGGCGATGTTTTGGGCGTTCATTCGCTATTTTTCTCTTTTAACGAAATCAATCACCGTTTGCGCGAACTCCGGCCCGCAATCTTCCTGCAGAAAATGGCCGCCGCCTTTGATCGTCGTATGGGGCTGGCCTTTGGCACCCTTAATGCGCTTTTGAAGAATCATCTCGCCGCCCCTTGATACCGGGTCCTGATCGCTGAAGGCGGTGAGAAAGGGCTTGTCCCATTTCTCCAGCACTTTCCACGCTTCTTGGTTTTCTTTGACTTGATCATGCTCTGCGGTGATCGGCACGAAGGTCGGGAAACAGCGCGCGCATGATTTGTAGCTCTCATCGGGAAAGGGCGCATCATAGGCGGCAACTTCGTCATCTTTTAAGCCTTTTTGAGTCCCGCCTTTGACGATCTCGCCGACAGGAAATTGCGGCACGTTCTGGCTGAAATCCAGCCATTGCTTGAAAGCTTTTGAAGCCTCGCCGCGTCCGTCGGGCAGGCCGGTATTGGCCGCGACCACGCGCGCAAAGCGATCGGGATAAGCGGCAACCAGCCGCAAGCCGATCAGCCCGCCCCAATCCTGACAGACCAGCGTCAAGTTTTTGCCGTCCACTTTTTCAAGCCAGGCCGACATCCAGTCAATGTGGCGCTTATAGCTGTAATCTGCTTTGGCCGCAGGCTTGTCCGAGCGGCCAAAGCCCACCAGATCAGGGGCGAGCACCCGAAAGCCCGCCGCTACAAAAGGGGGTATCATCTTGCGATAGAGGTAGCTCCACGAGGGCTCGCCATGCATGCATAAAATCGTTTCAGCGGCGTCTTTTGGGCCTTCGTCAATATAGTGAATCCGTAAAGTTTCGCCCTCTCCTGAAGGCACGTCGCAATAATGCGGCGCAAAATCATAGCCCGGAAGGCTCGCGAAACGGCTGTCATCGGTGCGTAAAATTTCCATGATGTCCTCCTTCCCTTTATTATGCCCTTATATTATGAGCGTTGATTTTATGATATTATCACAAAACATCGCGGTCAAATAAGTGAGGAATATTATGTCGGAACAGGCTGATTTTGGCTCTTTTGAGGAGAGCACACAGGAAGATTGGGCGATCATCAATCGCGCATCCAAAGGGTTTCAACAGGGATTGGCGCAGCGCATCCTCACCCACCTCAAATTGCTGGCGGGCGATTATGGCGGCTTTCCGGTTGATCGGCTTGAACATTCTCTGCAGACCGCCACCCGCGCTCATCAGGCGGGCTGCGATGAGGAATATGTCGCCTGCGCGCTCATCCACGATATTGGCGACACGCTCGGCTGTTATAATCATCCCGATATCGCCGCCGCCATTTTGCAGCCTTTTGTCAGCGAGAAGAATCATTGGATCGTGCAGCATCACGGCATTTTTCAGGGCTATTATTTTTTCCACCATCTAGGGCTCGACCGCGATATGCGCGAGCAATTTCGCGGCCATCAATGGTTCGCCGCTTGCGCTGATTTTTGCGAAAAATTCGATCAGCCCGCTTTTGATAAAAATTTCAAATCCATGCCGCTTGACGCCTTCGCGCCGATGGTCGAGCGCCTTTTTGAAAAGCCGCAGCGGAGCATTTATCGCCGCGCAACATGAGCGCCAGCGCAAGAGATGAAGGCTTGAACCCCGATGATGTCGCGCAGAGTTTTGCGCCTTTCGTGCGGCAGCGCCCGCGCCCGCATCTGCTGATTTTGGGCTCCATGCCCGGACGCATTTCACTTGCGCAAAGCCAATATTATGCGCATCAGCGCAATGCTTTCTGGCCGATCATGGCTGGGCTCGCCGGTTTTTCGCCTTTGTTAAATTATCAAAACAGGCTAGCCGCTTTAGGCCGCGCCAAAGTCGCGCTCTGGGATGTTCTCAAACATTGCGAGCGCACCGGCTCGCTTGATCAAAATATCAAAAACGAAACGCCCAATGATATTGCGGGATTTTTAGCGCAGCAGACATCAATCTGCGCGGTATTTTTGAATGGCGGCAAGGCGGCGGTGAGCTTTCGCCGCCATATTTTGAATTTTTTGCCGCGTGATCTGGCGATCTATGATTTGCCTTCCACCAGTCCGGCGCATGCGCGGCAGCGCGAAGAGGAAAAGTTTCAGCTCTGGCGCGCGGCGTGGCTCAAAGTTCAAAAATAAATTAACGTCCGGTGAATTTTGGCGGACGCTTTTCAATGAAAGATTTAACCCCTTCGGCAAAATCTTCCGATGTTTGTGCCAGCGCGAAGCCGTCAGTGTCGGTGCGGGCGGCGAGCGGGGCAAAAGCGAGCGCGGCGGCGTTGATATCCTGCTTCGTCATGCGCACGCTGTTGGGCGGCAGGGATGCGGCGCGCGCCGCAATTTTGAGCGCGGCGGCCAAAGTGCCGCCGTCAGGCGTGATCTCATCGACCAGCCCATAATCGCGCGCTTCACGAGCGCTCCATTGTTCGCAGAGCGCCACCAGTTTTTTCGCCTTCGCCGGACCGACCAAAGCGACGAGGCGAGGGATGGAGCCCCAGCTCATATTCATGCCGCGCTCCACTTCGGGGACGTAAAACCTCGCACTCTCACCGGCCACGCGCAAATCGCACGAGGCCGCCAGCGCAACCCCGCCGCCGCACGCCCAGCCTTCAATCGCGGCGATCGTTATCATATCGAGCTTTTCCCAAGCAGCGCATAATCTCGGGCCGATCTTTAAGGCTTGGCGGCGCGCCGCAAGACCGCGTGATCTAGGCTGGCTGTCGCCAGCCTCTTTCAAATCAGCGCCCAGCGTGAACACATCCGCGCGGCCCGCCAGCACGATCGCCGCAAGCTCAATCTCATCTTCAAGCGATAGAGCTGCGGCCATCAGCTCTTTCATCAAGCCGCGCGATAGAGCATTGGCCTTGTTGCCGCGGTCAAAGCTGACAATCGCGACACGGCCATCATATTCATCAGGCCGTTTGATCGTGACGGAATCCATAAAATTCGCTTACAGCGGTCTATTGCGCCGCGACTTTCTGGCCGACCGCGATCGGCTGGCCCGGGTCTTTGTCGCGCGCGCGGCAGGTGAATTCGCCAAAGCGCGGGCGGCGCGTTTTCCACCAATAGTAAAAAGTATGGTTGGCCCAATTATTTGTCACTTTGCCGTCTTTGGTTTTATACCAGCTCGTGCAGCCGGTCGCGTAAACCGAATTTTTGTTATCCTCCTGCACTTTTTCATTGTATTTTTCCTGCGCCTCATCTTTGACATCCATATACAAAATGTCATTCTTGCGCATTTTTTTCGCGCATTGCGCGATGTAATTGGCCTGACATTCAATCATAAAAATAATTGAGTTATGTCCCAGATTGGTGTTTGGCCCATAAAGCATAAAAAAATTCGGGAAGCCGCTGACCGTGATGCCCAGATGCGCAAAGGCACCGCCCGCCCAGACATCTTTTAATTCGCGATTGGCCAGACCGGTCATTTTCATCGGCCCGAGAAAATTCGTCGTCTCAAACCCCGTGCTATAGACCAGCACATCGACCTCAACCTCGCGGCCATCTTGGGTTTGCACGCCTTTGTCCGAAATCTGCGCGATCGGCGCGGTGATGACTTCAACATTATCCTGCCCCATGGCGGGCCACCAATCATTGGCGAATAAGATGCGCTTGCAGCCGGGCTCATAATCGGGCGTCAGCAATTTGCGCTTGGCTTCGTCTTGGACATGGAGCTCCATTTCCTTATTGGCCATCTCTTTTAATTTTTCGCCCTGTTTGTGGAAGGCGATCCACAATAATTCGCCCTGCCAATAAATTTTATAGCGCTGGAAATTCATCGTCCAAGGCAGCCAGCGATAGAGCCATTTTTCCACAGCTAAGAAATTGCGCTGCGGTCTTTCAACGACCCAGCTCGCCGAGCGCTGGAAAATGCGTATGCTGCCGCCCGCGCCGATTTGCTGTGCGATCTCCGGCACGAATTGGATCGCACTCGCCCCATTGCCGATGACGCCCACCTGTTTGCCCTTCAGATCAACATCATGGTTCCATTGCGCGCTATGCCATGATGCGCCTTTGAACTGGCTTTGCCCTTGAATGTCCGGCCAGCGCGCGCGATGAAGCTGCCCCGATGCGGCAATAAATATATTCGCGGTTTTTTTGCTGCCATCGCCGAAAGTCAATTCCCAAAAGCCGGTGGCTTCGTTGAAATAAGCGGCGGTGATTTCCTGTCCGAATTTGACATGGCGGCGGACGTCATATTTATCAGCGACATGATCCAAATAAACTTTGATCTCCTCGGCGGAGACGAACTTCTTTGTCCAGCTAGGCAGCATTTCAAAAGAATATTCATACATATGCATCGGCACATCGCATGAACATCCCGGATAGGTGTTTTCGCGCCAAGTGCCGCCAATGTCATCGGCTTTTTCGTAGATGGTGATGTCGTCAAAGCCGGCCTGTTTGAGCTTGATCGCCATACAGATGCCCGCGACCCCCGCGCCGAGAATTGCGATTTTAAAAGGCTGATCCTTTGCTTTTGTCTTTATGATTGCCATAATTTGTCCCGCCTGTTTTCTGATAAAATTATAGCGCATTTATTTCGGCTATCTAGGGGCAAATGAGCTATAGTCGGGGATTATGGGCGATGGGAGGACTTGATGGACGAAAATTTTCCGGAAATCCGCGAGTCAGTGCGGCGCTTATGTCAAAAATTTTCAGGTGAATATTGGCGCGCACTAGATCGCGAGCGCGCTTACCCGAAGGATTTTGTGCATGCGCTGACGCAAGAGGGATTTTTGAGTGTTTTGATTCCTGAAAAATATGGCGGCGCGGGGCTGGGGGTTGCGGCGGCGGCGGCGATTTTGGAGGAGATTCACCGCGCGGGCGGCAATGGCGCGGCGTGTCATGCGCAGATGTATGTGATGGGGACATTGCTGCGTCATGGCTCTGAGGCGCAGAAGGAAACCTATCTGCCGCAGATTGCTTCGGGTGCGCTGCGGTTGCAGGCTTTTGGCGTGACCGAGCCGAATAGCGGCACCGATACGACGCGCATACAAACGTTTGCGCGGCGCGAGGGCGGCGATTATGGCGATTACATCGTCAATGGCCAGAAGATTTGGATTTCGCGCGCCGAACATTCTGATTTGATGCTGCTGCTGGCGCGCACGACGCCGCGTGAAAAAGCCGCCAAGCCCAGCGACGGCATGAGCGTTTTTTTGGTTGATATCAATCAGGCGAAAGATCAGGGGCTGACGATCAAGCCGGTGCGCACGATGATCAATCATGCGACCACCGAACTTTTTTTTGACAATCTCAAAGTGCCCGCCGAGAATCTTATCGGCGAAGAGGGGCAGGGCTTTCGCTATATTTTGGACGGCATGAACGCCGAGCGCATCTTGATCGCCAGCGAATGTATCGGGGACGGAAAATTTTTTATTGACCGCGCATCTTCCTATGCGAAGGAGCGCTCGGTGTTTGGCCGCATGATCGGAGAAAATCAAGGCGTACAATTTCCGCTGGCACGCGCTCATGTCCAGCTCGCGGCGGCGAATTTGATGGTCGCACAGGCCGCGCAAATGTTTGACGATGGCCAGCCCTGCGGCTCAGAGGCCAATATGGCGAAAATGCTCGCTTCGGAGGCTTCGTGGGCGGCGGCGGAAGCCTGTCTGCAAATCCATGGCGGCTTCGGGTTCGCTGAAGAATATGACATTGAGCGCAAATTCCGCGAAACGCGGCTTTACCAAATCGCGCCGATCTCCACGAATTTAATTTTATCTCATGTCGCAACGCATATTCTCGGCCTGCCGAAGTCTTTTTGATTATGGCCGAAGACCTGCAAAATTGGGTTGGCCGCGCAGAGACCCAGAGCGATCAATGCGATGAGCGGCGCATAGAGCAGCTTGCCGCCATCCTTGATAAAGATAAAATTTTTCACCGCAGCGGCACTTTGCCTTATTTGGCGCATTGGTTTCATTTTTTGCCGACGACCCGTCAAGGAGATTTAGGCGAAGACGGCCACGCTAAGCGCGGCGGGTTCATTCCGCCGGTTGCTTTGCCGCGCCGCATGTGGGCGGGATCGGATGTCGTTTTTCACGAGGAGATTTCACTGAACCAGACCATTCAGCAGCGCTCGGAGATTTTAAGCGTTGCGCCAAAGACGAGCCGCAGCGGCGAAGAACTGGTTTTCGTTGTGATCCGTCACCAGATCACCGGCGAAAAAAACGGGCGGGTTGAGGAAGACCAGCATATCGTCTATCGCGCCGCCGCTAGTGCAGGCGAAGCGCCGCCGCCCAGCAAGATGCGCAAGGACATCCAATTCAGCCGCAGATTTGATTTTGATATGACCGCGCTGTTTCGCTTTTCGGCCTTGACGTTCAACGCGCACCGCATCCATTATGACCGCGACTATGCCCGCCAAGAAGGCTATCCCGGCCTTGTGGTGCATGGGCCGTTTTTGGCGACCTTGCTGCTTCATCATTTTTTGAATCATAATCCTCAAAGCCCTGTGCAAAGATTTAGTTTTCGCGCGCGGCGGCCTTTATTTGATATATCCTCGCCCGCGCTTTTATGCAGCGCGGCGGATAATGAATTATGGGCGCAGGACAAAGACGGCAATGTCGTGATGACCGCCAGCGTGGAGAGGGCACCATGAGTTATTTGTTATGGCGCTCTTTATTGTTTGTTCCGGCTGATCGGGCTGATCTGCTTGAAAAAGCGCCGCGCTGTGATCCGGATGCGGTCATTCTTGATTTGGAGGATGGCGTGGCGGCGGCGAACAAGCAGGCGGCGCTTGATGTGCTCGCGGAGAAAGTTTCTTTTTTGCGCGCGCAGGACATTCCGGCTCTGGTGCGCATTGATCGGGCTTTCGCGCAAAAAGATTTTGATAAAATCATCGCCGCGCAGCCGATGGCGCTGATGCTGCCGAAAGCCAAACAGGTCGCGGAGGTTTCTCAGCTCAGCGCGCAGATCGGCTCATCAATGGATTTGGTGGTGTTGGTTGAACATCCGCGCCTGCTGGACGATCTTTTTGAGCTTGCCGCTATGCGCTCTGTGGTCGCTCTGGCTTTGGGCAGCGAAGACTTTTCCTCCGCCATGAATATAATGGACGCGCCTTCTGCCGCGCTTGATTTGCCGTGCAAGATGATCGCGCTGGCCGCGCGCGCTTATGAGATTGCCGGTTTTGGCCTGCCTATATCCGTCGGGGCGTTTGGCGATCTAGCCGCCTACCGGCGCGCCGCCGAAGCTGCGCGGACTTTTGGGCTTTCGGGCGCGTTATGTATTCATCCGGCGCAAGTGGAGATCATCAACCAAGTGTTTCGCCCCAGCGCTGCCGATATGGCGTTGGCTCATCAGATCATCAAAGCATGGGATGAGCGCGGCGATGATGTTGCGGTCATTGCCGTCAATGGGCGGATGGTGGATCAGCCTGTTGTCGCACGGGCGCGCAAAATCATCAAAAGCGAAAATTAATTGGCGAATAAAATCTCGCAGCCCGTATCTTTGAGCAGGCGGTCAATAAAAGCGCGATCTTGTTGGTTCAAAGCCTGATGGGCCTCACGTAATTTATGAAGACATTTGCCCTGATAGGGAAACGGCTTTTGCACCCATGTCTGGCCGTCAGTCTCGGCGCGGACTTCCTCATCGCCTTTGGTGAGGGCCTGCGCATTGGCGATCATCACTGGCGCATAGAGCCTTCCGGCTTCAGCGAGAATATCGCGCAGACTATCACCTAATTCATCACGGGTGAGCCAATCTTGCGGCTGCGGTTCAAGGCCGGAGAGATCATCAACAATATCCACCCACGCATAAACGCGCGGCGCTTGCGCCAAAACCAGCTTTGCCGGAGTCGGATCAAATTTGGCCAACTGCGTCAATTGGCCATAGGCGGCAAAATCGCAGGCCGCAGGCCGCGCGCCGAGCAAAAAACTATGATGCTCCAAATGGCGCTTCATCACATCAAGGTAGCGCGCAAAGCCGCTTTCAATGATCGGCGCGGTGGTCTCGTTGGAGCCGACGACATAAAGCCGCGAAATCTGCCGCTCGGCAATGAACGCGCTCATGGGTTTGAGCTGCTCTTCGCTGCGCGGCGCAACCGACCAGCGCGGCAAAATCGCAGCGCCTTTGGCGATATCGTCTTTGTAATGCCAGCGATAATGAAACATCGCTTTGGTCAGCCATTCATCGGCATAGTCTTCCAGCAAATCATTGATGAAGGCGAGTGCGGGATCATCGGGGATGATTTTGCGCGGCGTAAAGGCAGCTTCAAACCGGCGGATCAAAGGCGTGGAATCAATATAGGCTTGGAGCTGGCCCTGCGGATCATTGTCGTCGGGCAGGTAGAAAGTCGGCAGCAGCCCAACTTTTGGCGCGGGCAGATCGGCGGGCGTTTCCTGCGCGCCGATGAGGAATTTATAGGCGATGCGCCGGTAGCGCAGCACGGCGAGCATTTTGCGCGTATAGGGCGAGCCGGGTGCGCCCATCAGCAGAACGGGTTCGGGTATGTTCATAGTGGCAATCCTCTACAAAAGATCATCAATGATGATGTCTTTGGTGTTGGCAGGCAGCGAGATGAACGTGCCGTCGCGACCCAAAGTGATGCCGCCGTCAAAAGCATCATCAGTGCCGCGCAGGAAAACATCCTCAAGGCCGGAGAGCGGCAGAGGCGGCACGATATGATAATATAAAAGATGAGCGACTTTGGCCTTCTGCGCGATCTGCGCGGCTTCAAGAGGCGTTGTGTGATAATCAAGAATATCCACAGTGATTTTGGCCAGACTTTGATTATTGGCCTGCCGCGCTGCCTGCGTGACCAATTCAACCAGCTCAACGGACAGAACTTCATGGATCAGAAGGTCGGCATTTTTTGCGATCTTTTCAAGCGCGGGCAATTTTTTGGTGTCGCCGCTAATGACGATCGCGCGGCTTTTGTAATCTATTTTATAGCCGACCGCCGGCGAGACCGGATCATGCGCGACGCTAAACACAGAAATTTTGACGCCGTCTTTGTTCCAGATGAGGCGCGTCTGTCCGGGCGGCGGGGTCGGGAAAGTCTGGGGGGTCATGCCCGCGCCGCTTGGCGGTGCTACGTCTGCGCCGTGATGGGCGGTGCGGTAGCCGGAATCTTGGCGATAAGCAAGGTTAAACCCTTCAACGATCAGCTCCACGCCTTTCGGCCCAAGAACGGGCAGCGGGGTTTTGTGTCCGGCATTGATCCAGCGCAGCAGCGCCATCTCGCCCAGCCCGTCAATATGGTCGGAGTGAAAATGTGTCAGCAGCACCGCATTGATATGTCCGGGCGTCCAGCGCATGCGCGCGAGATTTCGCCCGCCATCTGTTCCGGCATCAAAGACGAACATTTGCTGCCCCGCGACCACAGCCACGCAAGGTCCTGAGCGCACAGGATCAGGCAAAGGCCCGCCCGCGCCGCATAAAGCGACATGCAGCCCGTCCTCCAGATCTTTGATCGCATTGGTTGCCATATTGTTTTGCAGCGCGCGCTCCATCACGAACAGAGCGATCTGGCCGCGCAGCAGAAAAAATCCACCGACCAGAGCCAAAACCACAAAAGCGGCGGCAATTATATATTGTTTCATGTTTGCCCCTTTTTTATGTGTTGATTTTTATGGGAATTATATACATGATCAACTGCTTACACCCATCTTTTATTAACTTAATCTATGAAACAGGATAAGCACATGATTTATAAAGGTTTAATAGGATAAATGCTCAGCGAGGCTGACATACGCCTTGAAATAAATGAGGCGCTAAAAAACAAAGGCTGGAAACTAATTGGGAAAAACAAGAACGTTTTTGCAGAGCATAGTCTGTCTGTTGGCCGAGCTGATTATGTTCTGAAACCTAAGAATAGAGAAAAGCCACTAGTAATAATTGAAGCAAAAAGAAAAGGAAAAGACTTAAATCAAGCCTTAAACCAAGCACAAAAATATGCCGAAAATCTTACAGCCCCGATTGCTTATGCTAGTGATGGCAGCACAATTAAAACTAGACATTTAACTAACTTGAAGCCTCTGGTATTGAATGGTGAAGAAATAGACCAGTTCGTTAGTGAAACTTTAGCTTTGCAATATTTAAATACCAATGAGTATAACACTATTGGAAGGCAAGTAATACAATCTCGAAAAGAATTGATAAATATTTTTGCTTCAGCAAATAAGGAATTAAGGAAAGAGGGGTTGCAAGCTGGGATAGAGCGTTTTAGTGAGTTTTGCAACATTTTGTTTTTAAAAATATTTAGTGAGGAGGAAATCACAAGGCAAGAACAAGGAATAGATTTACGAATACCTCCAGAATTTAATTGGGATTTTTTTAAAAATAAAGACGGCGATGAATTGTTGTCTTATGTTAATGATACAGTTCTAAGATATTTCCAAAAAGAATATGGCTCTGATATTTTTGCCTCTTTACAAATTAGAAACCCTCTGACATTGAAACGTATAATAGATAATCTTGATCCTCTTGCTCTTGTAGATACTAATTCAGATATAAAAGGAGATGCTTTTGAATATTTTCTTAAAGCATATCTGGCTGACTCAAATAAAGATTTAGGTGAATATTTTACACCCCGGCATATTGTAAAAACCTTAGTGAAGCTAGTTAACCCCAAATTTGGTGAAACTATTTATGATCCTTTTTGTGGCACGGGTGGAATGTTAATTGAAGCCTTTAAGCATATTCATAATAAAATGCCTAGAAATAAAAAAACTTTACAACAATTAAAACAGGAAACGATATATGGCTCAGAGATTACCAAGAATGCTAGGATTACTAAATTAAATATGATTTTAACTGGCGATGGTCATAACAACATACAAAAAAAAGATAGCCTTAAAAATCCGAGTGAGAAAAAATACGATGTGGTCATTACCAATATGCCCTTTTCACTTGGTAGTTATGATGAATATTCGGGACTTTATAAATTAGGAAGTAGTAATGGCAATAGCTTGTGTATAGAGCATTGCTTTAATGCTGTTGATCCAGAAAGCAGTAATCCAAGAATAGGTATCATAGTTCCTGAGGGTATTTTATTCGACCGAAAGTTCAGAAAACTTAGAGAGTATATTTATAAAAATAGCTATGTTCAAGATATTGTCTCTCTTCCTTCAGGGGCATTCAAACCTTATGCAGAGGTAAAAACTAATATTCTTTATCTAACTCACGTCAACCAAAGAAAAGAAAATCAAGAAGCCGTTTGGCATTTCACAGTAAAAAATGACGGATATACGTTAAACACAAAAAGAAAGAAAAAGGAGGGGGATGATGATTTAGATGTTTTTTTAGCTTTTAATGATGTCGATGACGAAAACAACCTACTTAATATCGGGTTTAATAAACTTAATATGGATGAAGTCAAAAATAATAATTATGTAAGCATTCCTAATCCTTATAAAAAATTTGAATTTAATAGAAATTTTCAAAATATTCAACTTGGTGAATTGATTGAAGAGTGTAAATTAAAGAACAATCGAAACGCTAGAGTTTGGAGCGTTACTAACGATAAAGGCTTTATCCCTTCTGACGAGCGGTTTGGAGAACAAGTTGCTTCAGAAAATACAGAGGATTATAAAATAATTCTTCCGAATACATTTGCCTATAATCCTTCCAGAATAAATGTAGGATCAATCGCCTTAAATGACTCAGGTGATATAGTGGGTTGTGTGAGCCCAATGTATGTTGTATTTAGAATATCTGATGAAAATAGATTAAATCCAAAATATCTTTATTGGTTATTACAATCGGAACAGCTCAAAAAACAAATCAAAGATTTTGCTATCGGAAGTGTGCGTCAAACAGTTAAATTTGAAAATTTTTGTAAAGTTGTAATACCTTTACTTAACATTAAAGAGCAAAGAAAAATTAGCGAAGAATTGGATAATTATAGAAATACAATTGATAATGCTCGAAAAATCACAGAAAACTGGAGGCCATATTTTGAAATTAATAGGAATTGGAACGCAGTAAAGATAAAGGATATTTGCTTGATAAATCCAAAAAAAGAAAAACAGGACTATAAAGAATGCTCATTTCTTCCTATGGAAGACATGAAAGCAAATGAAATTTACACATACCCAAAACAAATAAGAAAAATTCAAGAAGTAGAAAAAGGATATACTTATTTTGAAGAAAATGATTTACTGGTTGCAAAGATAACACCCTGCTTCGAAAACAATAAAATATCTATTGTAAGGTGTTTAGATAATGGCTTCGGCTTTGGTTCCACCGAGTTTATTGTGGTAAGGCCATTAGACAAAATTTCTATTGAATGGATATATAGCTGTTTGCAGAATCTTGATTTTATTAAGGATGGCAAAACTGTTATGACAGGTTCAGTCGGCCAAAAAAGAATCAAACCTGACTTTCTAAAAAATTATCTAATTCCTCTGCCTTCGTTGAAAATCCAAAAGGATATTGTTGACAAGTTGGGAAAAGAACGAAGAATGATTGAATCTCAAAAGGATATTGTAAGGTTTTTTCAAAATAAAATTGATAACAAGCTGAATTCTTTATGGAACAGAAAGATTTGATTTTCTTGTCTAGTTATATAATTCCCATTTTAATCATTATAGCTCAGCGCTGAGATGTCCGCCATCAACGAAGATCGTCGTGCCGGTCATATAGCTGCCCGCCTGCGAGGCCAGCAGCAGAAGCGGGCCGGATAGCTCATCCAGCTCGCCGCTGCGGCGCAGCGGAACACGCCTGATCATTTTGGCGCCCGCCTCGCTGTCGAGGAAGTCGCTGCTGATCGCGGTGCGGAAATAGCCCGGGGCGAGCGCATTGATGCGGATATTGTGGCGCGCCAATTCTAGCGCCATCAAGCGGGTCAATTGTTTGAGCCCCGCTTTGGACGCCGCATAAGGGCCGAGCATATATTGAGGCCGCTCGGCAAGCACCGAGACGATGTTGATGATCACGCCCGCGCGGTCGGCTTTGATCATTTTGCCCGCGCCCTCTTTGGCGACGCGCCACGCCGCAGTGAGGTTGGTGTCAATCACATCGCGCCAATCCTCCTCCGACATCAGATGGGCGTAATTGTTGCGCGTCATGCCGGCATTATTGACGATGATCGTCGGCGTGGCTAGTTGATGTTCGGCCTCTTCAAAGGCGCGGCGAACGCTTTCTTTATCCGTGATGTCCGTTTGCACGGCGATGGCTTTTTGTTTTGTCGCCGCGCTTATTTTTTCAGCCTGCGCGTTGATGGCCTCTTGCCGCCGCGCAGCCAGCACGACATCCGCGCCCGCCGCCGCAAGCACATGCGCAAAATGCGCGCCCAGCCCGCTTGATGCGCCGGTGATCAAAGCCGTCTGGCCGCTCAGTGAAAATAAATCATTCATAGATAAATCATTCATAAAGAGTTCCCCTTGCTCATGGTCTCCACTTTCATAATCTCCACTTTCATAATCTCCACTTTCATAGTCTCCATGTTCTTTTTCATGCTAAAATAGATCATGGCCAAGATAAACCTTTTCTTTTTCATTTTCTTTTTTATTGCGAGTCTTTTGATTTTTTCGGCGGCAGCGTCATATCAAGCGCAGGCGGCAGCGGACAATCATAAGTTTCGGATTTTTTTAGGCTCTTACGATAATGCGCGCATTTATGGCGGCTTTGCGTTTGAACTCAAAGGCAAGTGGAAGACTTATTGGAAAAATGCCGGTGATGCCGGTCTGCCGCTCAAAGTGCGCGCGGCCAGCCATGATATTTCCATTCACTGGCCAGCGCCGTCGCGGTTTTTTTACCAAGACGGCATTTATTCTTATGTCTATGGCGATCAGGTGATTATTCCTTTTTCATTTCCCAATCCGCATCCCCAGCAGGACGTAAAGCTGCGTGTGGCGGGGGAATATGCGGTCTGTGATGTTGTCTGTATTCCTTATACGTTTGATGAGCAGCTAGCGCTGCCTTTTGGCGCGCGCCGCGCTGCGGCTGATGACGACGTGCAGCGCGCATTGCGACAAGCGCCCATCAAGCCCGCAGCGCAAGATGATTTTGGCCTGAACATCAAGGCTGACCGCAACATTGTTCATATTTCTTTTCGCGCCGCATCTTTTGGCAAAGTGCGCGATGTGCTGGTTGATGCGGGCGATGTTTCTTTGCGCGCGCCAAAGCTGATTTTTGATGGCGATGAAGTTTCAGCCTTGCTGGCGTATAAAAACTTCACCGACGCATCGGCGGGCGCGCCGCCTCAAGAGATCATCAAAAAAATCAAAACCATTCTTGTGCAAACCGATCGCGGCACTTTTCAAATTTTCGGTCAAATTTTTGACCAAGTTTTTGGCGCACCCTCGCCATTATCGTCATTTCTGTTTGACGAGGCGCTCTGGCCGTTTTTGATTATTTTGGCATCGGCTTTTCTCGGCGGATTGATTCTCAACATCATGCCCTGCGTTTTGCCGGTGATTTCGTTGAAGCTCGTTCAGATGACGCAGCCGACGCACAGGCTCAGCATGCGCGCGCAATTAGGCTGGACGATTTTTGGCATTTTGCTGTCGTTTATTTTGCTCGCGCTGCTTGTTTATGGCTTGCAGCAAGCGGGCGAGATTGTCGGCTGGGGGTTTCATTTTCAACAGCCGGTTTTTGTTCTTTTTATGATGTCTGTGCTTTTATTGTTTGCGTTTGCGCAGATGGATTTTTTGCAGCTTGACTTTATGTCAAAGGTGCAAAGCGGCGCCAATTTTTGGCTTGATCGGTTTCAGCCGGAACGACCGGCGTTTCATATTTTTTATGGCGGCGCGATTGCTTTGCTGGCATCGCCCTGCACGGCGCCTTTTCTTGGCAGCGCGGTTGGTTTTGCGCTGGCGCAATCTTTGGCGGTGATTGTGGCGGTATTTTTTGCGATCGCCTGCGGCTTGGCGATGCCGTGGATGATTTTATGGCTATGGCCGCAGGGGCGAAATTTTTTGCCCAGCTCTGTCCGCTGGACAGTTTTTGTGAAAAACTTCGCGGCTTTTTTGCTGTATGGTTCAGCACTTTGGCTGCTATGGGTCGCGGCGGGGCAAATAGGTGTTTGGGCGGCGTTTGGTTTTTTTGTCGCGTTTCATGTTGCTTTGCTGTTATTGGCTGGTACGCGATCGCCCTTGCGTCGTTATGCGGCGCTGGGAATCATTTTTGCAGCGATTGCTGTGCCCGCCTTTGTTCCTTTAACTTCGCCGGAGAGAACTCTGCGGCAAGACGGGCTGGTTTGGCATTTTTTCAGCGAGCGTGATCTTGAAGCGCAAAGACGAAGCGGCAAAATTATATTTATGGATATTTCCGCCGATTGGTGTCTGACGTGCAAGTATAATAAGGTCAACGTGCTGTTGGACGAAGAGGTGCGGGCGGCTTTGGGCGGCGGCGATATTTATTTAATGGCGGGTGATTTGACCAATGTGAACGAAGACATTACGCGCTTCATTCGCAAACAGGGTCGCGGCGGCATACCTTTTAACGCGATCTATCGGCGCGGCGGCAGGGAGATTCTGAGCGAGATTTTGAGCAAGCGGGCTCTGCTTGAGGGCTTGGCGTCAGCGCGGGCGCAGGTGAGGGCAAAAAATTAACGGTCATCACTGTTCATCATTAAGCGACCAATCATAGTCTAGATAATCTTTGATTGATGTCTGTGCGGAGATTTTGGGGTGATATTTTCTGATGAAGCGAATGACGCCTTGCTTGCCGCCGAAATCTGTTGCGAACCACTTAAAGATGGATGACGGGATGAGGCCAGCCTGCGTGATGCGCACACCTTTGGCTTTATTTTTGAGGAAGGATCGTGTTTGTTGATCAAGCTGCTGGGAGAGTTTTTGTGCGTGATAGGGTTCAGCGCGCAGATCGGGGCAGGAGAGGGAGGCGCAATTAATGGCCATATGGATTCGAGGGTCGCCCATAGGCCTTAATATATTGTGTTCAATGTGGTCAAGGTGGATGTTCTGGCCTTCAATTTTCCAAGTATGGGCTTTCCAAGGGGATTGCCACCATGAGCCTAGATTTTTGATGCTCTCGCGCTCGCGATGTTTGACGATGAGGTCAATGGTAAGGAGGTTATAGGCATTGATCCAAAAGGCCATCTTTTTTTTGCCGGTGAGGCGGCTAGGCTGGGCGCGGAGGAGTTTTGCGATCGCCTTTTGGTGGAGCGGATCTGCGCCCCAAGCGCGATAATTGACGAGATTTGCCTGAATGTCTTTTTTGATGCCAGACTTTATATATTGCGCGAGCAGAAGCCGGTAGGGGTCGGGCTGGCGCGGTTGAGCGAATGCCGCGCTTGCGGGGGTGAGCGCAAAAGCGAACAAAAGTGAACGCCAGAAAGGGGATTGCCAGAAAGAATATTGCCAAAAAGAATATTGAGTGAACAGACGCGTCATGCGTGCATTATATATCAGCGAGGCATATCAGCAAAATGTGATTTTTGTTCCCATTTTCTGTTCAACTCTTTTATATTTTCGCTTCTTTTTCTTGACTTTATGTGATCAACAAAGCTAACTTGTTTTTGTATAGAGGAAATAAGGCAGGGAATCTGATTTGTGTTGAATGCAGGGGCAGGATTTTTAGCGCGTTTTAGCGGCATTTTTTTGGGAATCGCGCTGTTGAGCTCAGGGGCTCTGGCAGCGCCGAGAAACGGAGAAATCACAAAAGGCTCGGGCCGCATCGCCTCTTCGGGTGCGCACACGGACATTTACCAAAACAGCGATTTTTTGGCGACGCGCTGGTCAAATTTTGACATTGCGGCGCATGAAAGTGTGCAAGCGCACCAGCCGAGCGCGCAAGCGCGGCTTCTAATTCGTGTAGATGGCGGCGCGACCAATATCGCAGGCAATTACACCTCCAACGGCATCACGATTTTAGAAAACCAAAATGGCGTCCAGTTTAGTCGGGGCGCCATTGTTAATGTTGGCGGCCTGCTCGCGACGAGCGCGCGCATCAGCGGCGTAAATGGAGCGCGCTGGAATTTAAATGGCGCGGGCGGCGCGGTTGTCAATAATGGTGTGATTACCGCAGGGGCTAGCGGCGTTGTGCTTGCGGCAATTCGGGTTGAGAATAGGGGTGAGATCACCGCGAAAGGCGGCGATATATCTTTGGGCGCGGGTTCGTCCTTCACGGTGGATTTTGCGGGAGCTGCGGTTGGTTTTGAAATTACGCAGGCGGCGCGCGGCGCGCGGCTCATCAATGAAGGCAAGATCAAAGCGCAAGGTGGGATTGTTTCTCTATCTGCGCAGGAGGCGCAGTCGGTGCGCACCAATGTTGTTGCGGTGGGCGGCACGGTTGAGGCGACGAGGCTGGAGCGGCGCGGCGGTGTTATTTATCTTTCCGGCGGCGAAGAGGGGATCAGTGAAGTCTCGGCAGAAGTCAAGGCGGATGAGAAGATAGAGACGACGGGTCGTTTTATTGCGGTGCGGACAGGTGCGGTGTTGAGCGCGCCGGAGATATTAGTTGGGGGAGATTTTCAGGGCAAGGGTGATGTTCAAACGGCGCAGCGGACGTTGGTAGAAGCGGGCGCGCTTTTGGATGCGGGCGCGGGCGAAGAAGCGCGTGTCATTGTGTGGTCGGATGAGACGACATGGTTTCATGGGCAGCTCACGGCGCCCAACGGGTTTGCCGAAGTTTCGGGCAAGGTTCATTTAGCGGCGGTAAATCTGGGAGGGATAGATGTTGCCCATTTGCTGCTTGATCCGGAGATCATTGAAATTGCCACTACTGGAGAGGATGTGCCGATCGGAGGCATAGACAGCGCAGATGGCGGTCTATCTGCGACTGATAATGGGCGCTCAAGATCAATCATTAGCGCTGCCACAATTAGTGCATTTCGCGGGATTCTAACGTTGCGTTCAAGCCGTGCTTTGCGCGTGTCGGCACCCATCACTGCCACGTTGCTTACTTTGACTTTATCCACAGGCTCAATCAGCACGGACGTGAATAATTTGCAGCTTCGCGCAAATATCAATGTTGGCTCGGGAACTTTGACTTTAGAATCGGGCGTTATTAGAACAAGCGCTGTAACGCTCACAGCCAGAAGAATTACTCTCCAATTTAGACGCGCTGGAATCACCAGTACCGCCCATGCCCAAGTTGCGGCGGATATAGCCAGACTCACATTCCGAAATTCGGGCGGCAATGCGGTTGTTCCGACTTATGAATTCGGTCAGGTGACGCCGCCGCCGACACCGGCGACAGGATGTACGGTGGGTGCATGCGTCATTAATCGGGTAGATGCCGATCCCGGCCTTGGGTCAAACTTGCGCGCGGACACGAGCATCACGATCAATGCGGGCGTCACCAATGCGGCTGACGGAGATGGCAGGGTCACTTTTGCAGGCACAGGACCTATCACGATCGTCTCGCCGACGGTGACGATCAACGCCGCCAGCATTGATACGGAAGGCCGCACCCTTACCATCGAGGCCGCAGGCAGCAGCCTGAACCTGAACGCCGACATTGATACGGGCACGGGCGATCTCACCTTGACGAGTCCAATGATCAACATTGCCGGCTTGATGGATTCTGATACTACACCCGACGTGGTGGAGACGCGCTCATTGACCGGTCAAAATATCATGTTGAACGGGCAGGTGAACGTCGGCGCGCTCGCTGAAGGCGTGATTACGGCTGGCGCGTATAATCTTGCCGTCATTGCGGCGCAAAATTTAGTTTTGGGCGGCGATGTCAATCCGCAGACTCTTGTAAATGGCGGAACATTTTCATCGGGCATTCTTCGGCTGGAGGCCACCGGTGGCGCAATCCAAACTAGCGGCACGCCGCGGCTGACGGGGACGCATATTCTTCTGAAACAGGATGCAGCCTTTGGCGCTAATGATTTTCAAATTCATACCGGAGGGGGCACGCCGGCCGATCGGGCTACACGCACGATTGAGAGCGGCAGCGATCAGACCGTCTATCCATGGATGATTTCCAATCCGTTTAACGTAGTTGAGGTAGAATCACGCATTACTTTGATATCTTCTGGAGTGTTGATGTTTGAGAGTTCTAACGAGCCTCTGGGCAGCTCTGATGATCTTGTCGGGCCTTCCATATCAGTTCGCTTAGACGCGCCGATGATCAGATTTATAGGCGAAGATTCCGACGCCACAAACTGGGATATAGAAGTGAATGGGTTGGAAATAGATGGCGCTGTCACATTAGTCAACTCAAATATTCTATTGGCCAGTAGTAGAGCTAGCGAGCCGTTCATTTTAACCGGCTCGCTGGATGCAGGCAGGGGGAATGTTACGATTGAAAGCCTCGCCCTCAGCTTAGTCTGGTAACCACTGACGAGTTTGCAATATCTAATGCTGCCATGTTGGTTCTGGTGTCTCCGGAATATAATGCAACGACTTTTGTTGACATTGCGGATAGTGTGGATGAACTGAATATCACTTTGTCCAGCTCAGCCGAAGTGCCATTCACGATTTTTGACTGGATGATTGCGCCAAATGACGCAGTCACCAACACCCGAAGCTATACCTTTATCACTCGAAGACGCACAGAAGCAAGTAAAGACATTATTTTTAATTCTGCGAGCTTCACCACGACGGGCACAATTGAGTTTAATACAGCTAGTGGGGTAGGCGCTCAAGTCCAATTCACCAATGCTGGCACAATTGTTGAAGCGCAAAGAATCTTATTTAGAAATGTGAGTCGCGTAAGATTCGAAAACGGCAATTTAACTTTGCGCGCAACCGGTGGTTCGCTGCGCGATCTGCCTGACTTTAATGATGCGCACCAGCTTACTTTGGAGGGAGGTTCAATCAGCTTCCTGTCCAGCGTGGATAATGTGATCGCGACGGGAGGGCTTACGATCACCGGCTCCCTCTCTCATGGTGGGGCTTTGGAGCTGAATGCCGGAACCAACACACTGGCTCTGAACGGCAATGTTGCGACGACTTCGGGCGAGCTGACTTTGGTGGCAGGCGCCATCACTGCGGGCGGCACGGGCGCGCGGGTGATTAGCAGCGCGGGCAGTTTGTCTATTTTCTCCTCTTTGTCTTATGGCGGCGGCGCTTTGACATTGATGGCAGATTCAACCAGTGGCACGCTAACTTTAACAGGCGATGTGACGACCAGTGCGGGCGCCCTCACTTTGACGGCGAACGGCATCAGCATTGCTGATGGTGTTGCGGCGTTGGAGCTGGAATCTTCCGGCAATCTCACTTTGAGCGGGTCTTGGCAGCGCGGCAATATGGCTACTGACCTTACTTTCACTGCTGGCGGGGAATTGTCTCTCACGGGCGATATTGGAATGAGCGGTGCTGCTTTCGGCGGTGTGATTTTCTCTGTCGGCGTGTCCAGCCTGCCTGGCGCAAATAGCATCGCCGCCGCTGGCGCTAATGTGATCGCCGCCACGTTCAGGATTGCCTATCCCAATCTGGCAGATACGGATGAAAATGTATTTGCGGCGGATGACGCCATTGGCAATTTGGAGCTGACGTCAGATGGCACGAATGAGATTTTGCCGAGATACCAATTGGGAAACGCGATACATTTTTTTCTGCCAGTGCCGCTTGACGCGCATACGGCGGTGGATTGTTCTCATGGCGCGCAGGCTGCAGATTGCGCGATCACAAGAGATGCAGGTGATCCTGCGGACAATGTGATCGCGGGCGATGATTTTGCAGCGACAAACTCCATCACGATTTCTATCGGCGATCGCGATTTGGATTTCAGAACCGGCAGCGGCAGCGGTGAGATTGTCATTGAAGCGGAAAGAATCTCCATCACTGCGCGCGCGATCCTGATCGGCAGCCGCCCTTTGACGATCAGAGCAACTGGCGCAAGTGGCAGCGGGTTGACTTTAAGTGCCGACATCACCGGCACGGCAGCGGACGTCAGCACGACTATCGCGCTTAGTTCTACAAGAGATTTTTTGATTAGAGGCGGCCCCGATTTTAACATTGGCGGCGCGAAGTTGACTTTGACAGTTAGCGGCTTTGTCCGAGGTCTCACCGTGGACGGTGGGCTGGTGCGCGTTATTGCCGGAGAATTAGAGATCACCCAGAATAGTATTTTGGGGAGTGCAATTTTTACTGGCAGCAGCGGCGATCGCGCTTCCTCCTTTGACAGGCTCACTATATTGGCAATGACTGGGGGGGGGACGCAGGCCACACACGACTGGATGTTCGCCGCTGGTCGGACGGTAAGCATTGAGAGCAAAGGCGACGGCACTACTGGCTCTATTAGAATAGATGGGATTGCCGCTGCCGCCGCGGTGACGATCAAAGCGGAGAACTTCATCCGCGTCGACGGCAACATCGGCACATCCGGTTCGCCGCTGACCGGCCTGCTGACTTTGGATGGCGAAGTGTTCTTTAGTGGCAGCAGTAGCAATATCGAGATCTATGCCACCGGCATCACTTTCCAAAACGGGACGAACGCCATATCCGCTTCGCGCTCCCTCACTTTGAATGCAGGCACCGGAACGCTAACGCTGGATAGAGGCATCGCTACACAAGGTAACCCTCTTACCCTGACGGCGGGGACCATCACGCTCACCGGCACAGGCGCGCGGACCTTCAGAGGAGACCGCGGCCTTACCATCACCGGCGCGATTACGTATAGCGGTGGCAGCCTCACTTTAAGGGCCGGCCCCGCTGACCTCGCCGCGGCGACCACACAGACGCTGACTTTGAACAGCGACGCAACCGTAAGCGGCGCGGGCAATGGGCTCACTTTAAGCGCAGGCACAATCGCGCTCGGCGGCAGCGCCAGCGCGACGCGAACATTCCAAGCCGCTGGCGATCTCATCGCGGTCGGCGCATTGACCAGACTGACGGCAGCCGTTGATCTCACCCTCACCTCAGACGGCGATGTCACATTCTCTGGCGATATCGGCACGAGCAGCGCACCCTTCGGCGATGTCGTCATCTCCGTCGGCAGGGATGACCTGCCGCTTACCAGAATCGCCGCCGCCGAAGAGGCTAATCTGTTCGCTGCCTCCTTCTCTATACGATATCCCAACCTGCCCAACAATGCCGGCAATGTCGCCTCCGCCGCAAACTCCGTGCGCAGAAATATCAACTTCACTTTAGCCGGTGCCGCTGTTCCTCTATATTTCCTCAGCGGCACGGCGGTGACACCCGTGCCGCCGCTTGACACAAACACCGCCACTGATTGTTCAAATGAAGAGCAGGATGCGGAATGTTTAATCACGCGCGCCGAGGATGACCCCGCTACATCTATTACAGCGGGAACAGATTTTTCGGCGACCACCTCCGTCACGATTACTATCGGCGACCGTAATTTGGATTTCTCAGGCGGCAACGGCGCGATCACCATAAGCGCGAAGACCGTCTCCATCACTGCGGGCAATATCATCCTCGGCATGCGCTCCCTAACCATCACCGCTTCCGCCGGCAGCCTCACGCTGAACGCAGGCATCACCGGCAGCGGCAATGTTGCGCTGACCGCAAGCGGCAGCGGTAAGTCTGTCGCGATTGGAAGAGACCTCGGCGCTTCGCTCGAGCTTTTGGCAGGCACATTGACCGTCACCGCGCCCAGCGTGACATTTGGCACCGGCGCGCGGACCATCAACTTTAACGGTAATATCCAGTTTAATGGGTCTATCGGTCATACTGGCAACCTCTTCATCTCTGGTGACGCCGTCACAACTGACGCTATCACGACAAGCGGCGGCCTGCTCGATTTGAACGGCTCCTCCTCGCTGACCTTGCGCGGCAATATCATGGCGACCGGTAGCGACATCACTTTGAGCAGCAACACGATCTCCTTAGGCGCTGGTGCTAGAGAGATCACCAATGCTGGCGGCGACATATTCATATTCGGCCCAATCACCCATACCGCCGCGCTGACGGTGAATGCCAGCGGCGGATTGTTTTTGGACGGCGACATCACGCTCACCGGCAGCAATAAACTCACTTTGACTGGCGGCACGGGCATTAATCTGGATGCCTCGCTGACTTTGATGACCGGCGGCGCGCTTGAACTCACCGGCGAGATTGACGATTCTGACGATTCTACTGATAGCCGCACTTTGACTTTGGATGCTGCGGGCGGTGATGTGACGCTTAACGATAATGTCCGCCTGACCGGCGCAGGCAGCGCACTGACGATCAATAGCGGCGGCACGATCACCAGAGGCGGCACCGACCGGCTCATTCTTGATGCGGATAGTTTGACCCTCCAACAAGACTCGGCGTTTGCAGAAGCTTTTGCGGCAGATGCGGCGTCTTCTCCTCCTTTCCAGCTTCTTGTCGGCAGCGGCCAGACGCTCGCTTTGACAACAGCGGCGGCGCAAAACACTTATAGCTGGATGTTTGCCACTGGCCGCATAACGAGCCTTGAAAGCACGGGCGGCGCCATTACGATCGGGGCAGCGCTCACCGCTGCTGCTGCTGCTGTTACGTTCAAAGCCAGCGGCGGAATCAATGTCAATTTTGACATCGGCACATCCGGTTCGCCGCTGACCGGCCTGCTGACTTTGGATGGCAATGTGGTTTTTGGCGGCACGGGCGGGCGGGCGATCTACGCCACCGGCATCACGTTCACCGGCACGATCACAGGAACAGCCGCTAATCGCGCCCTCACCTTAAATGCCGGATCAGCCGCCTTAACGCTGGTGGGCGGGACTATTGATACCGGCACCGCCGCACTTAGTTTGGCAGGCTCAACCATTAGACGGAGCGGCAACACCACTTTTGAAGGCGGGGCGATCACAATCACCGGCGAGGTTCAAGATAATCGCGCTTTGACAGTGACCGCCAGCAATGTTTTGACGCTCAACGGCAATATCAATATCGGCAGCAGCACACTTATTTTGGAAGGCTCAACCATTAGTCTGGGCGGCAACACCACTATTAGGGGTGGGACAATCACAATCACCGGCGAGATTGATGAAAGCGCGAACAACCGCGCGCTGACAGTGATCGCCGCCAACAATTTGATGCTCAACAGCAACATCAATACCGGCACCGCCAACCTTCAATTAACCACAACCAGCGGCGCGACGAGCATTATCGCTTCGGAATCAATCACATTGGCAGGCAGCACGATCACTTTCAACAGCGACATCGAGGTTTCTGCGTCCAAAGCCATTGAGCTCACCGTCACCGCGCTGCGCAATATCGTGCTTGGCGGCGACCTCCGCCTAGGCTTCACCTCCCGCGCCCATGTGATCACCCTCACCGCAGGCACCGGCGCAGACGTCAATGATGGCGCAATCCAAAATAACGGCGAATCGCGCAATGTGCTCGCATCGTCAACATTCGGACGCCTCGTCTTCACGCAAGATGTGCCCTTTGCAAGCGGTCTATTTTCTTCACCAGCTAATTTTGTGGATCGTGCCAGTTTAACCATAACGGGTTCCGCTCAACAAGAGCTTCATCAATGGATGAATGATCTAGCCCAAAACCACTTGACCATCATTTCTGGCGGTGAGCTCAGGATCGGGAGAAATATAGGGGGCGATCTAAGCGACATAACATTTGATGCGTCGGTGATCCGGTTCACGGGCAGCCCCGCGCGGTCTTTGGTGGCTACCGCAAACCTGTCATTAAGTGGGAATATCATTGCGGAAAATGGCTTGACATTGAATTCACCTGTTTTGAACCTAGATGAGGATGTGACATCCATTTCTTCTACCGCAGGCGATATATCATTTGCATCAGGATCAGTTGTAACATTCCGCGCGTCAAGCCTTGAGATTAACGCCGCCGGAAATATGATTTTGTCAGCGACATCCATATCCGACGAACCGGCGGCGAACAATGCGGCTCTGACGCTCAGGGCAGGCAGGAACATCACAATTAACAACCCCCTAGAAATTGGCGGTGCGCTGGACATCGTGGCGGGCAGCGTTGAAGGTTTTGACCCAGATCAAGATCAAACCGGCGCGATCACGTTCAGCAGCACCAGCCTGTCCATTAATGCGGCCAGCATTTCTTTGACGCAGGACGATCCCGCGCTTCTCAATACCGCCAACGCACCAGCGGATTTTAGCGCAACGCCCTCCGTCTCTTATAGCGGCAATCCCGCCCTAATCCCGGAGCCCCCCTTGCCGACTTGGTTCACGGTGACCAGCCTCGGGCCGGAGATCGGCGATGGCACAGCTAATGTTGTTCTGACAGCGGCAAATATCACGATGATCAGCGACTCGGTCTTCATCACGGTGGATGCGGGCACCAACGCGATCACTTTAGGCGCAGATGTCCCCAGCGGCACCATTACGCTGGTGTCAACCACGACGCTGGTCATCAGGGCGGCGTCGCTGGATCTGGGCGATCGCGCGCTGGTCTTCATGGCGGACGGCGCAATATTGCGGATCGGCGGCAATATCCTCAATGCTGGCGGCATTGATCTGGGCGCTGGTGGCATGATCTTGTTCACGCAGTCCGCCGCGAGCGAAATCCGCGCTTCAAATCCCGCAGGAGGGGTGTTGACGATCACCGCATCTGAGATCACGACGGAAGGCGATAATGATCTGCTCATTCGTTCGGACAGCGGGCTTGCGCTCAATGCCAATGTTAATGTCGGCGCGGGCAGGCTGACTTTGCGCGCTGACGTTGACGCGATCACGTCTACGATTTCCACCGGCACCGGCACACTCACCGCTGGTGTGGTGGAGCTGAATCAAGCCAGCACGACAAGCTTTGGCGGCACAGCACCTTTCACCTTCGCGGGGAGTGTCGGCCATTTGATCCTGCGCTCAAACACCGCAGACCAGCGCAGTGAAGCATGGATGTTTGTTGACGGTCGCGACTTTGAATATCGCGGCGCTCATTTCCGCTTCCGCGGGACTTTGGCGACCCTCAATCTGCCCGCTTCTGATTTTACCATCACCGTCGATTCTATTGATATCCGGGTTGCCTTAAACATCACCGCAAATAATATAAATATCACCAGCACCGATTCGGCCACTGAGTCCGCGAGCAGCATCACATTAAGCGCTGCGGAAAATTTGACCTTCTCAGTGCCGACCAACATCACCGGCACGGTCTCTTTGACGGCGGGCACTTCTGGCACCGGCGAGATCAGCGGCACGGCGGCGATCAATGCGGGCGTGGTGTCGCTGACCCAGCCAGCCTTTACCGCGACCGCGCCTTTGCCCGTGACCACCGGCGAGCTGCGTCTGACCGCCACCGCCGCGGGCGATCATGTCCTGCATCCATGGATGGCGGTATCGGGCCGTGATTTGTCTTTCACCGCCAATCCCGGCGCGGTGGTGCTTAATGGTGATTTTGAGATTGACCTAGCCGCGCTGACTTTGACAGGGTCATCGGGGATTTCTTTGGGCAGCGATGCCGGACTTTTTGCTGATGCGATCACGCTTTCTGGCGCGATTACAAGCGCGGGCAATCATGCTTTGGTCGTGCGGGCAAGAAACGGCGCGATCACACTCAATAATAACATCAATATCGGTACTGGCGCGCTCACTTTGAGAGGGACAGCGCCTCTTTCGCTGGGCGGGGATATCACGCTCACCGGCGGCGCGGTCAGGTTCAGAAGCGTGATTGATACAAGCGCAGACAACCGCGCGCTGACAGTGGTCGCAAGCGGTGTATTGACGCTTGAAAACAATATCAATACCGGCACCGCCGCTTTGTCTTTGATGGGTGCAAGTTTGGCTTTGAGCGGGGACATCACGCTCACCGGCGGCGCGATCACTTTGGCCGCTGCGTTTGATGGCAGTGGAAATACGTCCGCGCTTACAATTAACGCAGGCGGCATTTTGACGCTCAATGCTGACATCAATACCGGCACGGCAGATCTGGCGTTAAGCGCTGCGACGAGCATTTTGTTCAGTGCGGATCGCATGATTTCGGGCGGCACTGTTTCTTTGATCACGCCTAATATCATGGGCGCTGGCCAGACTCTTACGATCAGCGCGGACACAGAGATTACGACCCAAGATTCCACAGCGGGCACCAGCGTTCCCATGCTCAATGTTGGAACTTTGAGCCTCGTGCAGGGGAACGAATTTACTTTAACAGCGCCTTTCACTTTGGACGCTCTCGTCTCATCTTTGGTCATTGAGCGCATTGGCGTAAATGTCGGTCAGATGGTGCAGGGCTGGATGGTGAGTACCGGTCGTGCTTTGACCGTCACCGCCACAGGACGAATCAGGGTGGGTCAAGATATAGATATTGGAGTCGCCGAAGCTGGCGACGTGCTGACTTTGCGCGGCGCGTCCATTCGTGTTTTCGGCGGCGGCACGTTGAACGCCAGACGGGTCGTTTTGAATGGCGTTATCGCCTCCCGCAATGTTGCCCTGACGATCTCTGCCGGAGATGGCGGCATCGTGCTTGAAGCCGGCGTGACCAGCATTACAGCCGGTAGAGACAGTGAATTCGACCTCACTTTAGGCGCGAATGATGTTATCGGTGTTTTTGAAGCGGCCAGCCTGACATTGGCAGGCGATAATATCACCTTCAACTTCGCCGATCTGACAACAGCGCCGACAGATTTAACCATCATCGCGCAGCGCAATGTGACGATAACAAACAACATCAATCTGACCGCAGCGCTTCTCAGCGACACGGCGCAAACAGAAGGCGGCAGGCTGGACATTCGCGCAGGCCGCGCGGCTGATCAAACCGGCACGATCACATTTACCGCTGGTGCCAGCGCGCGCATCAGAGCTGCTTCCGTCACCTTGTTGCAGGATGGCGATATCTTCCCCACGACCGTCCCCGCAGATTTTGAAACGCCGGACGGCACGGATATAGCCGACACAGGCAATCCTGAAGAGGTGCGCATCAACTATGATGGAGCGGCAGCACCAGATCCTATTGTCTGGGCGCAGTTTGTTGTCTTTTCCACTGATCCCATTAGTCTCGGCAGTGGCACTGATTTTGAAATTACTTTTGCCGACCTTGCACGCTTTGGTGATGTCGCATTGAACTCTAGGGTGAGCATCACACTAGACGCCGGCGGCGGCATGATCAGCTTTGCTGCCGATGTGACGGAAACAGACATTAGGTTTGAAGCACCGCTCATTACCATCACCGCTGCTGGCGGGTTTGATCTTGGCGAAAAGTCGCTGACAATCATTGCCGCTGGCGGCACGTTGACGCTGGGCGCCACCCTGACTAGTAGCGGTGACATCACGTTGGACGCAGAAAATATTGCGTTTGCGGGCGGTCAGAATCGCAGAGTTTCAGGCAGTTTAATTTCTATCACTTCGGCAAATGCGATCACCCACACGCACAATATCATTGTGCGCGCGGCAGGCAATCTGACGATTGAGGCGGATATCACGCTTCCCTCAACGGCCAGATTGATCTTGGAAGCTGGCGATGATAGAGACGTTAACGGCGCGCCTGTTGATAACAAAGGTCAGGTTATTTTTGTGGGCGCGCGCAGCTTCACCGCTGGAAGGATTGTATTAATCGCTGATCCCGCAGATAGTGCAACACTTGATCCAAGCAACGGTGTGCTTTCATTCACCGCCACGGGCGCCGCATCGGCGACAACCATGGGCATCTTGCTAGGAGCCAACCTCGATGCTGGCAGCGCGGCTATTTTGATCAATGGCGGCAGCGGCGTGATCACTTTCAACGCGGTGACGTTGACCGGCAGCCCGGTGACAATCCAAAGCAATAGCGCAGAAGACGACCGTTTTGCTAGCGTGCCAGATGGCTTTGATATTGTCGCCTCTGGCTTGGTGATTGAGCTGGGTTCAGCGGTTAGCAGGCAGGATCTGCAAAGCTGGATGGTGGCGGGGAGTCGCGATTTGACGATCAGGATGGCGCATAGCGCGCCGATCTTGCGCATTGCCAACAATCTGAGTTTGGACTTTGGCGTGCGCGCGGTGAATCTTCTGCCCGGCGGCGGCAGGGTTTTATTCGTAAGAGCGATCGACAATGACGGCAATCGAATCGAGGACAACATTGACCTTCGGGCAGGCACGATTACTTTGGGCGGCACTTTGGGGGGCAATGGTGACTTCCGCAGTTCAACAAGCAGCGTGATGTTGACGGCGGGCGCGGGCGGTGTCGCGTTGATGGGCGATGTTTCTTTGACCAACGATTTGACGATCACCACGACTGGCGGCGGCGCGGTGGATCTGCAAGGCGACAATGTCAGCGTTGGCACGAATGCGCTGGCGATCACGGGCGGCACGGGCGTCATTGGCGGCAGGGCGGACGGCACGACGGTGCTGACGGCGGGCACGATCACGCTGATGCAGTCTGCAGCTTTGACGAATGCGTTCCAGCTTGCCGATGCGGTGACGAGCCTGACCATCACGGTGGCGAGCAGCACAGCGCAGCCGGTCATGTCTTGGATGGCGAGCACGGACGGCAACTGGGATCTGGCCTTGACCAATACAGGCGGCGATATAGCGATCTCAAGCAGCGTGAATGTCGGCGCGGGGGATTTGACATTGACGGCTGCTAGCGGCGGCCAGATCGCTGTGTCCGGGACAGGAGAAATCCAACTGCGGGGCGAGAATATCACTTTGGGGAGCGCGGTGACAGGTGCCTCGTTTACCGATCGCCGCTTGTTGGTGCGCGCGGCCAGTGCATTGACGGTCAATGGTGCGATCACGCTGACCGGCGCGAATGCGAATTTGACTTTGCGCGCGGCCACTTTTGCGCCTGGCACCCCGATGCTAGACGCGGCGATGGTGAGTCTGGTCAGCAATGGTGTGTTTGGTGGGACGGCGCCGTTTAGTTTTGCAGCCGGGGTGGCCTCGCTGACCTTTGACGCGCGCAGCACTACTAATCCGCAGACGGTTGAAGGTTGGATGGTGCCGTCATCGGGCAGCCGGACGGTGACGATCAACGCCAATGGGATAAGCATTGTCGCGGATGTGGGCGGTGCGGCGAATTTGGTGCTTGATCCGCGCGCGGGCGCTTTGAGCGGCCCTGCTGACGGCACGACGGCGGTTTTGACGATGGCAAGGAGCGTGACAATTCGCGCAAATGTTGCTCTTGGGGAAATGGACTTGGTGATTGGACGCGCCGCGTCTGATAATTGAGCTGGGTTCAGCGGTTAGCAGGCAGAATCTGCGCAGCTGGATGGTGGCGGCGAGATCGCGGCCTGACGATCATGATGGCGCATAGCGCGCCGACCTTGCGCATATCGAGCAATCTGGATCTGGGTTCTGGTGCGGGCACCTTTAACTTTGGCACGGGCGCGGTGGATTTTCTGTCCGGCGGCGGCGGATCGATTGAGTTGAGGGGCAATGGGGGGGATATTATCATTAGCGCGGCTTCAATCGATTTAGGCGGTCGCGTGGCTGGCAACGACCCTTTCCTTGGTTCAGGGGGCAGCGTGATGTTGACGGCGTCCACTGGTGATCTGACTTTGATGGGCGATGTTTCTTTGACCAACGCTTTGACGCTTATGGCAACAAGCGGCGCGGTGGATCTGCAAGGCGACAATGTCAACATTGGCGCGAATGCGCTGTCGATCACGATCACCGCGGGCGCGGGCGTCATTGGCGGCAGGGCGGACGGCACGACGGTGCTGACGGCGAGCACGATCACGCTGATGCAGTCTGCAGCTTTGACGAGTGAGTTTGCTCTTGCCGATGGGGTGACGAGCCTGACCATCGCGGTGGCGAGCAGCACAGCGCAGCCGGTCATGCCGTGGATGGCGAGCACGAGCGGCAACTGGGATCTGGCCTTGACCAATACAGGCGGCGATATAGCGATCTCAAGCAGCGTGAATGTCGGCGCGGGGGATTTGACATTGACGGCTGCTAGCGGCGGCCAGATCGCTGTGTCCGGGACAGGAGAAATCCAACTGCGGGGCGAGAATATCATTTTGGGGAGCGCGGTGACAGGTGCCTCGTTTACCGATCGCCGCTTGTTGGTGCGCGCCGCCGACACATTGACGGTCAATGGTGCGATCACGCTGACCGGCGCGAATGCGAATTTGACTTTGCGCGCGGCCACTTTTGCGCCTGGCACATCGATGCTAGACGCGGCGATGGTGAGTCTGGTCAGCAATGGTGTGTTTGGTGGGACGGCGCCGTTTAGTTTTGCAGCCGGGGTGGCCTCGCTGACCTTTGACGCGCGCGGCGCTAATCCGCAGACGGTTGAAGATTGGATGGTGCCGTCATCGGGCAGCCGGACGGTGACGATCACGGCCAACGGCATAGCGATCGGGGATGTGGCAGGGGGCGACAATTCACTGGTTCTTAATCCGCGCGACGGCACGATAGCTGGTTCGGGGACATTAACGATCACGGGCAGCGTGACGATCAACGCGAATGCTGTTCTTGACACCGCGCCCTTTACGATTTCTGAGGCTTCCGGCTTGATTATTGAGCTGGGTTCAGCGGTTAGCAGGCAGGATCTGCAAAGCTGGATGGTGGCGGCGAATCGCGATTTGACGATCAGGATGGCGCATAGCACGCCGGTCTTGCGCATTGCCAACAATCTGAGTTTTGAATTTGGCACGGGCGCGGTGGATCTTCTGTCCGGCGGCGGCAGGATTGTATTCATAAGAGCGAGTGGCAACCGGGACGACGTTACCCTTCAGGCAAGCACGATTACTTTGGGCGGCACTTTGGGTGGCAGTGGCGACTTCCGCAGTTCAGGAAGCAGAGTGAATCTGATAGCGAGCGCGGGCGATGTGACTTTGATGGGCGATGTCACTTTGGACAATGATTTGACGATCACCACGTTCAGCGGCGGCGCGGTGACTTTGGGAGGCAGCAGCATCAGCATTGGCGCGAATGTACTGTTGATCATGGCGAACGGCGCGATCAACTTTGCCGAAGCGGCGGTTTCGCTGACAGGCGAGACGATCACGCTGACATCAGGTGCTGAGCCGGATGCCGACCCCGACACAGCAGGCATACAAAGGCGCGACTGCGCCACCTGCGATGTGAGGATCACCGCGCAGGGCGATTTGACATTAACCGGCATGTTTGACACTGGGGACGCTGCCCGTCTGTTTTTGGGCTCCATAGGCGGCGCGATTAATTTTGGCGGCGCGACCACTCTATCGGGCAGAGTTGTGGCTCTGACCGCGCCCGGCACACCGCGCGCGAGCGATGCGGCTTTGACGATCACTGGCGGTGGGGTGGTCAACATCAATGCGAACATCAACACCGGCACGGGCGATCTGACGATCATCGCCAATATGGCGGACACGACTGGCACGCTCCGCTTTACTACCGGACGGGAGATCACGCTGAACGGCGGCGCGATCACTTTGGCCGCTTTGGGCAACAATGCGCCGCGCGCGAGCAATCAGACTTTGAGGATCACCGCGCTGAATGACTTAACGGTGAACGCCAACATCAACACCGGCAGCCGCAATTTGATTTTGGTTGCGGGTGCGGCGGCGGGCGCGGGCGTTGGGCGGCTGGTGTTTGCGACGGCGCGCTCGGTGGAATTGCGCGGCAGGACGATCAGGCTGGAGAGCCAGCAGGACCCGACCCCCGGCGCTGCGGGCAATTCACTGACATTGCGCGCGAGCGGCAACATAGCTCTATTTACGGACTTAACTCTGGCCGATGCGGCAGAAGATAGCAGCATTTTGAGCTTGGTCGCCGGAGGGGAGATCAGAGTGTTTGGCGACCGCACCTTGACCGCGGGCACTTTGGTGCTTCAGCAAGGTCTGGCGTTTGGGTCGGCGGCTCCGGCGACGCTGGCCGTTCAACATTTGCACCTGCGGCGCGCAGGTGAGGAGCAGGCCTATTATGGCTGGATGGATGCTGCGGCGCGCTCGCTGACTTTGGAATTCGCCACTTTGACAGTGGGAGGCACAGTGAGTTTGGACGGGGTGGACATCAATTTGCTGGTCGGCGAGATCACGGGGGAAAACGTAGCTTTGACGATCACCACAAGCGGTGATGTGCTGCTTGGCGGCAACATAATTGCTTCCGGCAGCGGAGGGATTCTGATGATCACAGCGGGCGGCGCGATCAATTTTGCCCCGACAGCCATTCGGCTGGGAGGCGTGCTGGTCAGTTTGACATCGGCGGCTGAGCCGGATGCCGACCCCGACACCGATGGCATACAAAGGCGCAGCTGCACCGATTGCCCTGTGGAGGTGATCTCGAACAATCCTGCTTTAACCGGCATATTTGATGCCGGTGCCAGCGATTTGATCATTTCCGAATTTGGTAGTAATCAGGGCGCGATTGGTTTTGGCCAAGCGCGCGCGACTATATTGCGTGGTCGGGATGTGCGCTTAACTAATGGCGCTGGGACGGGGTCGGGCAGATCCAATCAGGATTTGACCATCACTGCCAGCCGCCATGCTACCATCGCTTCGCCCATCAATACTGGCTCGGGCGCGATTACGATCAGTGCTGGCCGCAATGCCAACATCAATGCAGACCTCACCACCACTGGCGATTTGACGATCACCGCCAATACGGAAAATGGCGGGGTGGGTGCCATCCGCTTCTCCACCGCGCGTGCCGTGAATCTGCAAGGAGGCGACATTGAGCTTCACGCAATGGGCGCAAACCCCGTCCGCAGTGGTGGTGCAGCGCAGATAGTGATTCGATCGAGTGGAAATATTTTGTTGAACACGAATTTAAATAGCAGCGGAGTTTTAACTGTGAATGCAGACGGCGCAATCAATTTTGGCGCAAACCCGATCAGGATAGAAGGGACCCTTGTCCAGCTGGTATCAGGTGCTGCGCCAGATGCCGACCCCGACACAGCAGGCATACAAAGGCGCGACTGCAACCTCTGCCATGTGGAGATAATCGCGGAAGTGAGCGGGGGGACGGCAAGCATTGGGTTAGAAGGTGATATTGATGTCGGCGCGAATAGTAATCTGATTGTCACCATCATAGGCAACGGTAATATCAGCTTCCGCTCCGACAGGGCGGTCAGCCTGAAAGGCAGAGTTGTAAGACTGACCTCGTCCGGAACAGAATCGTTCGAGCACAACCAAGATTTGACGATTGAGGCGGAGCGCCATGTCATCATCAATGCGGGCATCAATACCGGCACCGGCGATTTGACCATCAATGCTGGCCGCAATGTCACCATCAATAGAAACATCACCTCCGGCGGCGATGTGACGATCACCGCCAATATGGGCACGACGGCGGAAGCACGCACCAACTCCGGCATATTCTTCTCCACCGAGCGCGCCGTGGTGCTGAATGGTGCTGACATCACTTTGACGGTAATGGGCTTGGACGCCGCATCGCCCGCGCCGCGCGCCAGCAACCAAGACCTCACCATCACCGCGACCGGAACTTTAACGCTCAATACCCATCTCAACGCTGGCTCGGGCGCGCTGGCGCTGACAGCTGGTTCAGGCGCGATCACCTTTAACGACCTCACCGCGCGGCAGATATCTCTGACGCAGGTTGACATATTCGGCGATCTCACGGCAGACCAGAGGGTCACGCTGACCGCTGGCGACGATCGCGCGCTTTCCCTGTCGGCATTTGGCAGCGGAACTCAGATGCTGCATGACTGGATTGTTGATCTGGCGGCGGCAGGTGATACAAGTCTGTCAGTTAGCGTACCGGGCACTGGCGGCAATCTCATGGTGGACAGAAGTTTCAATCTGGGCGGGAGCAGTGATCTGACTTTGGTGGCTGGCGGCACGCTCAGCTTTGCCGATGCGGAGATCAGGCTGGAGGCGAATGACATCACTTTGGCCTCAGCCACCGCGCAGACAGGCCGCAGCTGCACCGACTGCAATGTGGATGTCATCGCACGGCAGGCGCTGAACATAGGCGGCCTGTTTGATGTCGGGGACGCTGCCCGTCTGCTTTTGATCTCCACAAACGGCGCGATCAATTTCGGAACAACAGGCATGACCAGCCTGTCCGGCAGAGTTGTGCGGCTGGTCGCGCCCGGCACACCGACCGCGAGTGAGCGCATCCTCACCATCAACGCCCAGCTTCATGCCGATATTCGGGCAAACATCAACACCGGCAACGCAGATGTGAGAATCAATGCCAATCTGGGCGGCACAACCGGCCTCATCCGCTTCACCAGCGACCGCCCGATCGCGATCTCCAGCAGAGACATCACGCTGGACTCAAATGGCCTCGACACCGCCGCCGCCGCAACCAACCAAAACCTCAACCTTAACGCGCGCCGCGCTTTGGTCGTCAATGCGAATATCAATACCGGCACTGGCCGCTTGGTCCTCAACGGCGGCACTGGCACGATCGCCGGCACCGGCTCTTTGACGGCTGCGTCCCTCCGGCTGATACAAAATGGCGCGTTCGCCATCAACAACCCGTTCACTGGCGGCCTGACCCTTTCTGCGGGCTTCGTTGAGTTCCGCGCCATCACAAATCTGGACACGCGCGATTGGATGGCCGAAGTCGCCAGAGCCGCAGGCGCAGATTTGCGGATCCGCGCGCAAGGCAATGTGACGATCGCCAGTGATATCGTGATCGACAATGATAAAAGCCTGGTGATTCAGGCAGGCCGCGACACCGGCACCGGCACGATCGCTTTCGCCGGCGGCACCTTCGCCTTGAGCGCCCTCAACATCAATTTGATTGCCGCCACCGCCCCGCCCGACACCAATAATCTGGATGTGGATGTGACCATCACCGCTGCGGGCTTCTTGCAGCTGTTTGCTGACCTCTATGTTGGCGCAGGCATGCTGGTTTTTGATGTGACCGGCGCGATCCGCCTGCCGACCAGCCAAGACATCAGGCTCACCGCGGGCAGCTTCACGCTCAACGGCGGCACTCACACCGCTTTGGGGCAGAAGCTCATTCTGCGCTCGGCGGAGCTGTTCGTCGGCGCAGTGATCAACGGCGCACGCTGGGTGCCGTATGTGCGCGAGGTTGAGTTCATCACCACAAACACTGGCGAACAGACAATGCGCGGCTGGATGCGCAACCTGCTGAACGCGGATAGCGCCTCCGGCGTCAGACATCTGATCTTGCGCGGCGCGGGCGATGTTGTGCTCGGCGGGGATATCGCCGCTGGCAACACAAGAACGCTGACTGTGGAGGCAGGTATGGGCGGCACGGGCGGCATCTCCTTCGGCACGACCACCACAACGCGCACGATCACGGTGGGCAATTTGGTGCTGATCTCACCTGTAGCGAGGGAGCTCGACGGCAATCTGAACCTCACCATCGCCTCATCGCTGACCATGCAGGGCGCGTTTGAAACCAGCGGCACGATGACCATCACGGCGGCGACCTCGCCTGTCACCGATGCTGACCTGAACATTGATGCGGACGGTGCGCTGACGATCAACGCGCCGCTCAACACCGGCACCGGAAATTTGGGTCTGGTGTCTGGCGGGATAACTGCTGAGGTTACTGGCGCGATTACGATCAATGCGCCGCTGACCACCGCGAGCACGGAGCTCACTAACATCGCCTCCGACGGCGATATCACGATCAACGCGGCGCTTAATTTTGGCGCGGGCACTGTGGCTGTCACTGTCAGCGTGGGGGGAATTTTTGTTAACGGGGAAATCACCGCCCCCAGCGGCATCCGGCTGTCAGCCACCGGCACGGGCAACATTGTGGTGAACGCGCCGATCACGATCACGGACGCTAGCAGCGCTGTCACTTTGGACGCCTCAGGCGGCAATGTCGTCGTGCGCGCGGCGCTGACGGCTGCTGGCGGCGCTGTCGTTTTGATCGCAGGCGGCAATGCCAATGTGCGCGCGCCGATCACGAGTGCTGGCGGCGATATCACGATCAACACGGGGAACAATGCCAATGTGCGCGCCAGCATTGACGCAGGCGACGGCGCGCTCTCCATTACATCCGGCAGCGGCACCACCACCGGCGCGATCAATTTTGACACCGCCGTCACCATCAATTTGACCGGCGGTTCATTCACGCTGACCGCCGACACAGCGCCCACTGATCGCGGTCTGCGGCTCATTCTGCGCTCCTCTAATGTGTTCGTCGCCAACCCCTTCTTAACCACCGCCCACACTTCGGTCTCCGAATTGCGGCTGATCACGACCGCCAGCGGCAGCAACGCGCAGACTCTGCAAGGCTGGATGGATGATTTGGCAATGGCCTCGCTGCCGGATGGCGGCCTCTTCCGACTGCGCGCGGGAGGCGAAATCACGATCGGCGGCACCCGTGACTTCGGCGCAACACGGGTGATTTTTGATGCGGGCGCTGGCGACACCACAGGCGGGTTCAGCTTCACCACCTCCACCGCCCTCACCGCGCAGGATATAACTTTGCGGGCTGATGCGGGTGCGGCGGCGGCAGGCGACGTGGATATTACGCTGACAGCGGAGGGAGGAAATATCACCATCGGGGCAGATATTTCAGTAAACTCTGGCGCTTTGAATTTGCTAGCAGCTAGCGGGGAGATCAGATTTAGCGGCACGCGGGACATCACCCTGACAACCACTGGGTTCAACTTCCAGTCTGCGCGCCGCCCGACCGAACGCGCAGACCTGCAGCTGACTTTTTTACAACAAAACTTCTCCGGCATCAATCCCTTTAATCAAAACTTTAATGTGCGCGCCATCGTGCTGCGCACAAGCGCGGGGCAAACCGTCCATTCTTGGATGGAGACTTTGAGCACCGGCTCAGCACCCGAAAGCTTCACCATTGAGACGACAGGCGGCAGCAGTGACATCACCGTCAGCGATAGTTTTGATTTCGGCAGCACAGAATTGACTTTGCAAGCCGGCGGCACGCTGAACTTCGGAGTCGGCGGCGCCTCCAGCACGCTGGAAGCCGGTGCCGTGATTTTGAGGTCATCTGCGACCACCGCCCCGTTCTCAAGCAACCACAACATTACAATTAGCGCCACGAGAGATATAGATATCGCCGCGCGCATTGATGCGGGCTCAAGCGGGTTGACTTTTTCGGCGGGCGGCAGTGTGAATGTTACGGGCGATTCCACGCTCCTCGCAGGCAGCCTCGTGTGGTTGCTCACCAACTCGGGAGATATTGTTCTCGGCGGGGACATTGATGCGGGCTCAAGCAATGTGAGTTTGTCGGCAAGCGGCGGCGTGATTAGGAATACTGCTAGAGCGGAGATCACCGGCAATAATATCGGGCTGACCGCATCTAATGATATGCCCGCCGGGGCTGCTAACACGGGGTTGACCATTACCGCCGCAGGGGATGTGAGTCTCAACGCCAATCTGAATGTAGGCAATAATACGCTATCTATAGACGCGGGCGGCGCGATCAATTTTGCCAGCAGAGCGATCACGCTGCAAGGCGGCATAGTCAGCCTGACATCTACTACTGCGCCGGATGCGCGCAGCTGCACCTCCTGCAATGTGAATATCACCGCTACTAATGTTGGCGTAACACTAAACGGCATGTTTGATGTCGGCAATAATGCCAATCTGATTGTGACCGCCTTTGATCCGAGCCGCCCAAGCCGCGCCATCGGGATTAGCTTCAGCAGAACTGTGCCAACAAGTTTGGCAGGCAGGGTGGTGCGCCTGATTGGGGTGGGGATAGACACCAGCAGCGGCCAAGATTTGACCATCAATGCCCAGCGATGGGCTGACATCTATAGCAGCCTGAGTATCGGCGCTGCCACTTTGACGATCAACGCCAATCTGGCAAATGGCGGCGCTGGCAATTTTGGCATCCGCTTCTCCCGAGATCGCAATGTGAACCTTGGCGGCAATAATATCATTTTGAACGCCGAAGGCCGCCCGCCGGTGCGCCCCCAAGATGTCAGCAACCGAAATCTGCGACTTACCTCCTTTAATGCGACGATCAATACCGACATCAACATTGGCAGCGGCGACTTGAGAATAGCAGCGACAGGAGAAAACGCCGCGATCACCTTTGATTCGCCCACGATCCGCCTGACGGCTGACCAAATCCGTTTGGAACAGGCGGCTCTGTTCAGCGCAGCCGCTCCGGCTGTGCTTGAGGTCTCCTCATTTTTGACCTTTGAGACGAGCTCAACTGACCCTCAAATGGCTCACGCATGGATGATCCCCGCGCCCGACGCAAACATCGCCTTGACGCTGATCGTCGGAGGCCGCCTAGACATTAACCAAGATATTATACTCAGTAGCAGTGGCGGATTATTAAATACGCTCAATATTTCCGCGAGGAGCGGGGGAATCCGCATTGCGCCCAAACTTGATCCCGTCACCGGCGACGCAAGCGATGAGCCGCGCATTTTGCGTGCCGGCATCATCGATATTAACGGTGATATTGAGGTTGGAGGCACGGCTGCCGATGGCAGCCTCGTCCCCGTCGACGATGCCCAGCTGGTCGCCACCGCCTTAACTGGCCTTGCATCGTTTGATAGCATTAGTAATGAAGGTGCCCGCGGAAGCGTCACCCTGCGCGCTGGTATTCAACTTGGCACTCGCGCGGGCGAAGGAATTACCGCCGCTACAGTCACGCTAGAACAAGGAAGAGAGTTATTTGGCGCGACTGCACCGGTCGGTTTTTTCACAAATACGACATCGCTGAATTTGACCACGCGCTCAACCAGCCAGCAGCCCCTCCGCGGCTGGATGGTCGCAGATGGCCGTTCCTTGTCCTTAACCGCCGCAGGCGCTATCGGGATCGGCAGAGCTGCCATAGACTTTGGGACTGGCGACCTCACTTTGTCCACCGCTCGCAATATAACATTCACGACGCTTGGTAATCATGAGATCAGCGCTGGCACGATCAGCATGACCGCCGCTGCTGTCGGCGCTGGACAGGGTCTCACCGTCACAGCGGACACTTTCAATTTGAATGTTAATGAGCTGATCAGCTTCGTCCCCAACGCCAATATAGATTTAGGCGGCGTGGGCACTTTGAACTTGCAAAATAGCGAAGGCGCCCTCATCTCTACTGATGGCACCGTCACGCTCGCCGAGACCACCCGAACTCAGGACGCAGACGGCAATGCCTTCGCAGCGCCTTTGACCATCCGCGCCGGAACCCTCGCGCTGCCCCTCGCCACCTTCATCAATATCGGTGCAAGCCTGCTCGCCATCACCGTCGGTGCTACTCCCGCCAACCTCGCCGAGCGGGCAATCTTTGCCGCCGGACGCTACGACCTCTCCTTCCCCTGCCCCGCCGCTGAGTGCCCGGGCGATTAAAAACCCCCGCCTCACTGATCCCCCTTCAAAACCGCCAGAAAGGCCCGCTGCGGTATCTCAACCCGCCCAAATTGCCGCAGCTTCTTCTTCCCCGCCTTCTGCTTCTCCAATAATTTGCGCTTGCGCGTGATGTCGCCGCCATAACACTTCGCCGTCACATCCTTGCGCAGCGCCGCTATCGTCTCCCGCGCCACAATCCGCCCCCCCACCGCCGCCTGCAGCGGAACCTTGAACATATGCCGCGGAATCTCCTCCTTCAGAACCCGACACATCGCGCGACCCCGCGCCTCCGCCCGGCTGCGGTGCACAATGCAAAACAGCGCATCAACCGGCTCATTATTCACCAAAATGGACAGCCGCACCAAATCACCCGCCCGATGCCCCAAAAGCTGGTAGTCAAAACTCGCAAACCCCCGACTCGCCGACTTCACATGATCGTGAAAATCAAATATGATCTCGCTCAACGGCAGATCATAAACCGCCATGATCCGCGTCTGCATATAGGTCAGATCATGCTGCTTGCCCCGCCGACCCTCGCACAGCGCAATCATCGCGCCCAGATGCTTCTCCGGCGTCAGAATGTTCACACGAACCCAAGGCTCTTCAATCTTGGCAATCCTCTGCCACGCAGGCATGTCCGCCGGATTGTGCAGCTCAAACTGGCTGCCATCGGTTAACGTCAGATGATAGATGACCCCCGGCGCTGTGGAGACCAGTTCAATGCCGAATTCGCGCTCAATCCGCTCAATCACAATGTCCATATGCAGCAGTCCCAAAAAGCCGCAGCGAAACCCCATCCCCAGCGCCGCGCTCGACTCCGGCTCAAATTGGAACGCCGCATCATTCAGGTGAAGCCGACCCATCGCCTCGCGCAAATCGTCAAACTGCGCGCTGTCCTCCGGGTAAAGCGCGCAGAACACCACCGACTTCGCTGGCCGAAAACCCGGCAGCGCTTTGACGCTCCGCTCGCCCTCCGCAATGATCGTATCGCCAATCCGCGCATCCGACACCTCACGGATGGACGCCGTGAAATAGCCAATCTCCCCCGCGCCTAATTCGCTCACCGATTTTTTCTTCGGCTCAAAAACACCAACCTCATCCACAAGATAATTCTGTCCCGCCTCCATCATCTGAACCCTCATCGCCTTGCGCAGCGACCCATCAATCACCCGCACCAAAACCACAACCCCCAAATAAGAATCATACCAGCTATCCACCAGCAACATCTTCAACGGCGCTCCCCGCTCGCCGCGCGGCGGCGGCAGACGCGCAACCATCGCCGCTAGCAGCGCCTCAACCCCCGCGCCGCTCTTCGCCGAAATCAACAGCGCATCGCGCACATCAAGCCCGATCACCTCCTTGATCTGCTGCGCGACCATCTCCGGCTCGGCGGCGGGCAGATCAATCTTGTTGATCACCGGCAAAATCTCCAAATCCGCCTCAAGCGCCGCCCAGCTATTCGCCAATGTCTGCGCCTCCACCCCCTGCGCCGCATCCACCAGCAGCAAAGCACCCTCGCAGGCCTGCAGCGAGCGACTCACCTCATAGGCAAAATCCACATGGCCGGGCGTGTCAATCAAGTTCAAAATATAATCCTCGCCGCCCATGCGATAGGCCAGCCGCACCGTTTGCGCTTTGATCGTGATGCCGCGCTCGCGCTCAAGCTCCATATTGTCAAGAACCTGCGCGCGCATCTCGCGCTGGGTCAGGCCGCCCGTCTTCTGTATCAGCCGATCCGCCAAAGTCGATTTGCCGTGATCTATATGCGCCACCAGCGCAAAATTGCGTATATGTTTGACATCCACCATCTCAGCGCCTCAATTTTCCCCCCGTCTTCTGCTCAATGTGGCGGATGATCTTTTGCGCAACCGCGTCAATCTCCTCGTCGCGCAAAACCGCTTTGGGATGAAGGCTCACCTCAATCGCCAGAGATTTATTGCCCGCGCCCAAAGCCTGCTCATCTTCAAACAAATCAAAAAGCTGCACTTCGGCGCGCCAATCGGCCAGCATCGCGCGCGCCGCATGGATTAATTCCGCAGCAGCAACCTGCTGCGGCACGATGAACGCAAAATCACGCCGCACCGCCTGCAGCGGCGAAGAATCCATTTTTTTCTTTTGCGTTTTTGCGCTTTTTTTGGCCGGCAGCTGATCCATATTGATCTCAAAACCGGCGACTTTTTTGTCAATATCCAGCTTGGCGAGAATAGCCGGATGAATCTCGCCGAAAAAGCCAATGCATTTCCCCCCGCCTAAGCTCACGCGCGCCGCGCAGCCCGGATGAAAATAAGCGGGCACGTCGCGGGTAAGCGCCAATTTCGCCGCATCCACGCCGCAGGCCGCCAAAGCAGTCAGCATATCGGCTTTGGCCGCATAAAGATCAGCCTCCGCCCCATTGCCCCGCCAGTCGCGCGCGCGGCGCGTCATCTCAACTCGCCCCGCGCGCACGCCCGCAATATGCCAGCTCTGCGCCTCAGGCTGCGCGCGCGCAAAAACCTGCCCAAACTCAAACAAAGATATATCCCGCCGCCCATGCGCCAGATTCTGCGCCACCGCCAGCAAAAGCCCGGACAAAAGATGGCCGCGCATCACCGCAAGCTGCGGCGAAATCGGATTGGCAAGCGTTAGATTTTTGCACTGATCTTCAGACATAAACAAAGGCGCGACATTCTCCGGCAGGAAAGACCAAGTGATCGCTTCAATCAGGCCATTGGCCGCAAGTGCCGCGCGCGCCCGGCGGTGATGAAGGCGATGAAGACTTGGTGCGGAAGGTTGATCGTTGCTCGTCTTTATCGGCACCGGCAAAGGCGTTTCATCAAGATGATCAACGCCGTGGATGCGCAAAATCTCTTCGGCAAGATCGGCAATGCCCGCGCTATTTGTTGTGCGCGCAATATCCCGCCGCCATGAAGGCGGCGCCGCCTCCCAGCCATCGCCTTGCTGTTGAAGCGTGAAGCCCAAATCTTCAAGAATGGCGCGCATTTTTTCCGCTGAAACCTGAACGCTGGTCAATTTTTCAATCTGCGCCAATGTAAAGCGGATGGCGCGCGGCGCGTCTTCTGCTTCGCCCGCCACACAAAGAGCGCTAACCTCGCCGCCGCAAATATCCAAAATCATTTTGGCGGCAAGATCGCAGCCCGCAATCACCGATGTTGGATCAACGCCGCGCTCAAAGCGGTAGCGGGCATCGCTCTCAATCGCCAAAGTGCGGCCCGTGCGCGATGTCAGAATAGGATCAAACAAAGCGCTCTCAATAAACACATTTTTTGTTGCCGCACTGACGCCCGCTCCTTCGCCGCCGATGACGCCGCCGATCGCTTGCGCCTTCTGGCTGTCGGCGACGACGCACATATTTTCATCAAGCGCATAATCCTTGCCGTCAAGCGCAGTAAATTTTTCACCGCTGCCAGCCATGCGCAGATGGATATTTTTATCGGGAGATTGCGCTAGTTTATCCGCATCATAGACGTGCAGAGGCCGCGCGCGGTCATAGGTGATATAATTAGTGATGTCCACCAGCGCGTCAATGGGCCGCAGCCCGATCGCAGCCAGCCGCCTTTGCAGCCAATCCGGCGAAGGGCGGTTGGTGAGGCCTTTGACATAGCGTCCGGCAAATAGCGGGCAGGCGCGGCGGGCTTCATCTTGATCATGTTGAATCTCAATCGGACTGGCAAAACTTTCAGGCAAAGAGATTTCATCTTCTTTGATCAGTTCGCCTAGTCCGGCGGCGGCGAGATCGCGCGCAATGCCGCGCACCCCCGCCCAGTCAGGCCGGTTCGGAGTCACTTCCACATGAAATACCGCATCGTCCAAGCCCAGCGCCTGCGCGACATTCATAGCCAGCGGCGTGGTGGCAGCAAGATCAAGAATACCGTCGGCCTCATCGCTGATCGCAAGCTCCGCGGCTGAACACAGCATGCCCTCAGAGGCCTCGCCGCGAATCTCAGATGCCCGCAGTTTTTTGCCGGTCGCCGGAATCACCGCGCCGATGTGCGCCAGCACCGAAATCTGCCCGACGCGCAAATTCTGCGCGCCGCAGACGATCTGGCCGTCATAAGCACCGCTGCTGGTTTCAACGCGGCACAGCCGCAACCGATCGGCGTTGGGGTGCGGCGCAACCTGGACAATACGCGCCAGCTCAAACTGATCGAGCTTCGGCGGCTTGATGAGTGCTTCCACCTCAAGCCCGATTTGTGGCAGCTTCGCGGCGATCTCGTCAAGCGAGGCTTCGCTGCGCAAATGATCTTTCAGCCAGCCAAAAGTGAATTTCATCATGTGCTGCTCCCTGTGGCCAGCTTGAACGGCGCAAAGCCGTAATGAACCAGCCAGTCGCGATCATTGTCAAAGAAGCTGCGCAGATCATCAATGCCGTATTTGAGCATGGCGAGGCGGTCAACGCCAAAGCCAAACGCAAAGCCCTGCCATTGATCGGGATTCAGCTTGCAGGCTTCAAAAACATGAGGGTGAATCATGCCACATCCGGCGATTTCCAGCCAAGGCGCATTTTTGTCGGCGCGCATATCCACCTCAAGCGAAGGCTCGGTGAACGGAAAATAATGAGGCCGCAGACGAATCTCCACTTTTTCATTTTCAAAAAAGCTGCGCAGGAAGCGCAGCAAAACCCATTTGAGGTGGCCGAGGTGAATATCGCGATCAATGGCGACGCCTTCAATCTGGTGGAACATCGGCGTATGGGTCTGGTCGGAATCACGGCGATAGACCCGCCCGGGCGCGATGAACCGAAAAGGCGGCTGGCTGTTCTCCATCACGCGAATCTGCACCGGACTAGTATGTGTGCGCAGACAAAGTTTTTCGTCTTCTGCCAAAAAAAACGTATCATGCGACTGCCGCGCCGGATGATCTTCCGGAATGTTCAGCGCGGTGAAATTATGATATTCGGTTTCAATATCAGGACCTTCTTCAAAGGCGAAGCCCAGACGCGCAAAAATCTCACAGGCTTCATCCATCGCCTGCCAGATTGGGTGGCAGCGCCCGCGCGCGACCGGGCCGCTCAACACCGGCAAAGTGATATCTTTTTCTTGTGCCGCCAATTGCGCTTCCATGTTCTGCGCTTGCAGCTTTTCCATTTGCTGTGCGAGCTTTGCGGTGATCTCGTTTTTGATCCGGTTCATCTCCTGTCCGGCCTGCGCGCGTTCAGATTTTGGCAGATCACTCAATGTGTGCAAAGCTGCGGTGATGAAGCCTTTGCGGCCCAGCGCCTCAACGCGCTTTTGCTCAAGCGCGGCCATGTCTTTGATCGCGGCGATCTCTTCAATAAATTTCAAAGCTTTTTGCGCAAGAGACATGAAATTTTTCCTTCTATTCCCCTAAAAAATTGTTTCATAAATAAACCCCCCTTGCCAAAAGGCGCGGAGGGCAGTTCACATTAAGTTTGACAAAAATTATTGAAGCTCTTTATTGAAGCTGGACGCGCGCCTGCTTGACCAAAGATTTAAAGGCCTCGGGCTCATGGACGGCAAGATCAGCAAGCATTTTTCGGTTGATCTGAATCTCGGCGCGCGCGAGACCGTTGATAAATCGCCCATAGGTCATATCCTCTTCGCGTGCAGCGGCATTGATGCGCTGGATCCACAGGCCGCGCATATCGCGCTTGCGGCGGCGGCGATCGCGATAAGCATATTGACCGGCGCGCTCGACGGCTTGGCGCGCGGCGCGGAAAGTATTCTTGCGCCGTCCCCAATAGCCCTTCGCTTGCGTGATGATTTTGCGCCGTCGTGCATGGCGCGCTTTATGCGAAGTGATGCGTGTCATTATCTAGCTCCATAAGGCAGAATGTGGCGCGCGAGCTTCTGGTCGGCTTTCTCCAGCAGCGCCATGCCGCGTCCATTGCGAATCTGCCGCGATGAGCGCTTAATCATGCCATGCCTCTTGCCGCATTGCTGCGCGCGCAATTTGCCGCTGGCCGTGCTCCGAAAGCGTTTTTTGGCGCCGCTTTTTGTCTTCATTTTGGGCATAGAAGTGTCTCAAAGAATGCTCTCAAAATTTTGAGGATTTCTTAAAAAGAAAATAGCCATTTGCGGCTTTGAGCGCAAGAGCTTTTAAGGGGTTTAGCGCGGCGCGAGCACCATGATCATCTGGTGGCCTTCCAGCTTGGGCTGAGCCTCCACTTTGGCGATCTCGTTGAGGTTTTCGCAGACTTTGGTGAGCAGGTCCTGCCCCAGCTCGGGATGCGCCATTTCGCGGCCTCTGAACCGGAGCGTGACTTTGACCTTGTCGCCATCGGCGAAAAACCGCTTCATATTGCGCATTTTGACCTCATAGTCATGTGTATCAATGTTCGGGCGCATCTTGATCTCCTTAATGCCAAACGTCTTCTGCTTTTTGCGCGCTTCATTGGCCTTTTTGCGAATGCGATATTTATACTTGCCATAATCAAGCAATTTGCAGACCGGCGGTTCAGCATCAGGGGAAATTTCGACTAAATCAAGATTGGCGGTCTTGGCCAGCGCCCGCGCCCGATCGGTGGTGACGATGCCCTTATTCTCGCCGCTGCCGTCGATCAGTCTGATTCGCGGCGCGTTAATTGCGTCGTTGATGCGCGGCCCGCGAGATTGCGGCGGTTGTGCGATCGCTCCATTTTTGCGCGGTATGGCCAAGCCTCCTATTTTGAGTTTCACACCAAAGTTGGTTGGTCTATTATCCGATAAAAAATGACAAAAAAACAGCCCCAATTTTTCAATAGTCCACAAGGGCGGCGTCTGGCCTATCGCCGCCATCTGCTCGATCACAGTGCTGCGGGCAGCGGCGTGTTTTGGCTGGGCGGCTTCGCTTCGGATATGGACGGCACGAAGGCCTCTTTTTTGGATGAATGGGCGCAAGCCGCACAGGCCAATTATTTGCGGTTTGATTATTCCGGCTGCGGCCTGTCGGACGGGGATTTCTATCAGGGGACTTTGTCGCGCTGGCGGGAAGATGCGGCCGCCATCTTTGATCATTTGACGCAAGGCCGCCAGCTCGTGATTGCCTCAAGTATGGGGGCGTGGATCGCGCTTCATCTGGCGATGTCTCCGCAGCGCGCTGCCAACATCGCCGCGATGATTCTGATCGCGCCCGCGCCAGATTTTACCCATAAATTGCTCAGCAAAAAATTACGCCAGCACATCATGCGCGAAGAGCGGCTCGCGGCTGATCATCCTTCAGGGCCTTTATCGCGCGGATTGCTTGAAGACGCCCAAACACAGCTGGTTATGAATCAAAAGATCACACTTGCCTGTCCGGTTCATATTTTGCACGGCCTTCAAGATGCCGTCGTGCCGCTTTCCCATGTGCTTGAGCTCATTGAGCTGCTTGACGCGCCTGATATTACACTCACCGCGATCAAAAATGCCGATCATAGATTGTCTGAACCCCACCACTTGCAGCAGCTGAAAGATATAGTGAATAAATTATATCAGGATGTTTGCTGCCATTCTTGAATCAGCTCCGGTGATGTTTCCTGCGGCAAGCGGCGATTTTTTTCTGCTGTGAAAGTTTCTTGATCGGCGAGCTGGCCAAACGCCCAGATCGCCGCCGCGCGCACGATCGCCTCATCATCGTCAAGCGCGCGCCGCGCAAAAGGGTGGAGCGCTTCATCTTCCGAATTGCCAATCGCGATCAGCACGTTGCGCACAAAACGCGCGCGCCCGATGCGCTTGATCGGCGATTTGGCAAAAAAATTGCGAAACTGCGCCTCGTCCAATTGAACGAGCTCAGCCAGCAAGGGCGAAGTGAGATCGCTGCGCGGATGAAACTTCGCCTCGCGCGAAACTTGCGCGAATTTATTCCACGGGCAAACCGCGAGGCAATCGTCGCAGCCATAAATCCGATTGCCCATCGCGCGGCGAAATTCCAGCGGAATGTGCCCCTTATGCTCAATCGTCAAATAGGAAATGCAGCGCCGCGCATCAAGCTGGTAGGGCGCGGGAAACGCGTTCGTCGGGCAGATGTCCAGACAATTGCGGCACGAGCCGCAATGATTTTGGTGCGGCTCATCATAGGCTAGAACGAGATCGGTCAAAATGACCGCGAGAAAAAACCATGATCCCAATTGCCGCGAAACCAAATTGGTGTGCTTGCCCTGCCAGCCAATGCCCGCGCGCGCGGCCAGCGGCTTTTCCATGAGCGGTGCTGTGTCCACAAATGTTTTGACTGATGCGCTTCCATGACAACGAATTTTTTGCGCAAGACGCTTTATTTTTTTTCCTAACACGCGGTGATAATCTTCATTTTGCGCATAGACGGAAATGGCACCGCAGCTTTTTTGCTCGAGCAAAGCGCGCGGATCCTCTTTGGGCGCATAATTTGCGCCCAAGATAATGACGCTGCGCGCTTGCGGCCAAAGCAGAAGCGGGTCTTTTCGCGCTTCGTGTGCCATCCAGTCCATACGCCCGTGATAATTTTTTGCGAGAAAGCTTTCCAAGTGCTGCGCCATTTTGCCATTTTCTTTGCCATTTTCTGCAGCCTTTGCCGCGGTGATGCCCACCAGCTCAAAGCCTTCCTGTGCTGCCCAAGAAAAAATCTTGTCGTTTATATTCACGCTGTGTAGTTTATCTTTCATGTCTTTTGATTATGCCTTTCTCGTCGCGCTGGTTCAGGGTCTGACCGAATTTTTGCCCATATCTTCAAGCGGCCATCTGATTTTGCTTGAGCACTTGTCGGGCGCGGCGCGCCACGGACTCATTATTGATGTCGCCGCTCATTTTGGCACATTATGCGCCGCGATGATCTATTTTCGCAAGGATGTGTCCATTTGTCTTTATGGCGCTGCCTCTTTTGCGGCACCCGTCTTTGCCGCAAAGAGGGGGGGGACTGCTGCGGCGCGGCACCTTGTGATGCTTGTCGTGCTTGCGTCGTTGCCGACGGCCATTTTGGGCTTCGTGCTGTTTGCGACCGGCTGGATTGATATTTTGCGCGATGTGAAAATCATCGCTGCGGCCAATCTCGTTTTTGCGCTTCTGCTTTTTGCGGCAGATCGCCGCGCCGAGCTCAAAACAGATCTCGCACAGATGGATTGGCGCGCGTCTTTATGGGTGGGGATCGCGCAAATGGCGGCGCTCATTCCCGGTGCCAGCCGCGCGGGCTGCTGCATCACCGCTGCGCGCGCCTGCGGATTTTCGCGGTTTCAGGCGGCGCGCTTTGCACTGTTCTTGTCGATTCTTCCGATTTTGGGCGCGGTGGCGCTGGGGCTGCGCAGCATTGAGACGTGGGTTCACTTCCAAGAGGCCGCGCTCACCGCTTTTTTATCTTTTGGGATTTCCTTTCTTGTGCTGAGCGCCTTTATCCGCATGATGCCGCGTTTTTCGCTGACGCCCTTTGTGATATATCGGCTCATCTTTGCCTTTATTCTATTTATGCTTTAGACAGATGAAAGCGAGCCCAGGTGGCGGAATTGGTAGACGCGCTGGCTTCAGGTGCCAGTGCCCTTTTTGGGCGTGGAAGTTCGAGTCTTCTCCTGGGCACCATCTTTGAGGAGTATAACCTTTGGCGGCTTTTCTGATATAAGTGAAATATGGCTAAAGCGAATATAAAGACGAATACAATCGTGCATGAGGGCGATCTGCCGGAGGATGTCCAACTGACGGGTGCGCTCGCGGTGGACACCGAGACTTTGGGCCTAAATCCGCTGCGCGATCCCCTCTGTCTGGTGCAACTGGCCGATGAGGCGGGCGCAGTTCATCTCGTGCGGCCGCAGCGCGACAGCTATCACGCGCCTCGCCTGAAGGCCGTGCTGGCCGATGAAGCGCGCGTAAAAATTTTTCACTTTGCCCGCTTTGATCTGGCGATGCTGCAGCAATATCTAGGCGTGATAGCGATGCCCGTCTATTGCACAAAGATCGCCTCAAAGATCGCGCGCACCTATACCGACCGCCATGGCCTCAAAGATTTGTGCCGCGAGCTTGTCGGCGTTGATTTGTCCAAAAGGCAGCAATCATCCGATTGGGGCGCGGACACTTTGAGTCCGCACCAGATCAAATATGCCGCTGACGATGTGATATATTTACATGCCTGCCGCGAGAAGCTGAATGAAATGCTGCAGCGTGAAAATCGCATGCAGCTCGCACAGGCTTGTTTTGATTTTCTGCCGACCCGAATCGGCCTTGATCTTGCCGGATGGGCTTATGAAGATATTTTCGAACATTAGGCGAAGTGCGTCGAAAGACGTCCAAAAAAATCCGCAATCCGATATGCCCGGACCGCCTTCCTCGCGCGGCTGGGTTTTTTTCGCGCGCGCCGCACTTTTGAGCGGCATCTTTGCCGTATTGCTCATATTTGGCCTGCTGTCCTTCTGGCCTCAAGATGGTCAGAGGGATTTGATCGCCACATTGAGCGAGGCGGTGCTGCCGGCTCTGGTCAATCTGCGCATCACCGGACAGGATGAGCAGGGGCGCCCTTATATCATCACCGCGCAATCGGCGCGGCCAAAGGAGGAATCTCTGCTCAAAGGTCTGATAAGCCAGCAAGGACATCTGACCGGTGTTGAAGCCAATTTGGATTTGGGAAATGAGGAAAGCTGGATATCCATTCGTTCGCCGGTCGGCGAATTTGATTCCAGCCGCCGTCATTTTCGCGTCGGGCCTGGCTTTGATCTTTATTCAAGCGCTGGCTATCAAATGCATGGCCGCGCGGCGTCGTTTGACTTGAAAACCGGCCATATTTTCGTTGAAGGGCAGGTAGATGGCTGGGGGCCAATTGGAGAAATTATCGCTGCGTCTTTGCAATCATCCGATCAAGGCGAGCATCTGCATTTTTATGGCGGGGTTGAAGTTGTCATCAGACCGCAGCAAAATAAACGGACTCAGTAAAGTTTTCAAAAAACGCGCGAACAACATGCTAGGCAAAATAAAGTTTTTCGCTTTTTCTGCGATGATCATGATCTCCGCTCAGCCTCTATGTGCGGAAGTCATTCCGGGATTTGGCAGCAGCGGAAATGCGCCGATCAGAATCAATGCCGAAGAGCTCAGCGTTGACCGCAAAGCCGGTCACGCAATATTTTCCGGTCAGGTGGAAGCGGTGCAGTCAGGCCAGAAGCTTCAAGCGCGTCACATGAACGTGATCTATGATCCTGACAAAAACGATATTCGGTTTCTCTATGCGTCCGGCGATGTCCGATTCACTGGACGGCGGCAATCTGGCGCTGCCACGCCGCGCGCGCAGAGCGAGCTGGCCGAATATAACATCGCGACGCGCAAGCTGATTTTGTCCGGCAAAGTGGTCTTAAAGCGCGGTGCGCATATCATTAAAGGGCAGTCTCTGGTGATTGATCTTGTCACCGGTCAAAGCATCATGGATAGCACACAAAAAGGATTGCCCGGGCGGGTGCGCGGTCTTTTCAAGCGTCCAAAAAAGCCAAAACACGAATAAATTACCACTATTTAACCTTTATCTGTTAATCTCTTGCGTTGGATACGGAGCATTAAAGGCAATCCCTCATGGCAGAAAATGTGATCAAAATCGATTCACATCGCGCAAAGGCGGGTGCGCTCAATACACGTTCGTCAAAGGCGCGTCCGCAGGCAAAGTCGGCTCAGCTTGAGCAGGCCGAACAAACGCCGCGCGCCAAAAAACAAAAAGCCAAAAGCGAAAAACGCCGCAAGTCAATAGAAGCGCGCAAGGATACTTTGATCGTTCATCGCTTGAATAAATCTTTCAAACAGCGTCCGGTGGTGCGCGACATCTCTTTCTCGCTTGACCGCGGCGAGGCTTTAGGCCTGCTCGGCCCCAATGGCGCGGGCAAAACGACGGTGTTTTATATGATTACCGGCATCATTCGCCCTGATTCGGGCCATATATGGCTCGGCGGCAAGAATGTGACTCATAAGCCGGTCTATCGCCGCGCGCGCGCCGGATTGAGCTATTTGCCGCAGGAGGCGTCCATCTTTCGCGGCCTGAGTGTTGAAAAGAATCTGCGCGCGGTTTTGGAAGCCTGTGTGCGCGGTCGCGATCGCATTGAGGCGCGGCTTGAAGAATTATTGGCAGAATTTTCCATCGGCCATTTGCGCCGCACGCCTGCGGTCGCCCTATCAGGCGGCGAGCGCCGCCGTGTGGAAATCGCGCGCGCGCTGGCGCGCTCTCCGAATTTTATACTTTTGGACGAGCCTTTCGCCGGCATTGATCCGATCGCTTTGGATGATATTCGCTCTCTTGTTGCGCAGCTTAAAAAACGCGGCATGGGTGTGTTGATTACCGATCACAATGCCCGCGAGACGCTTGATCTTGTTGACCGCGCGCTTGTCATTCATGACGGCGCGATTTTGGCCGAAGGGCAGCCTTCCGAAATTGTCGGCGATAAAGCTGTGCGGCGGCTTTATTTGGGCGATGGATTTGACTGGCGCGGATCATCATGAACATCAGGGATTTTATTTGTTTGGAGGCGATTTTGCCTCACGTCAAAGCCAGGACGAAAAAACAGCTTCTGCAGGAGCTGTCGGCGCGCGCGGCGGTTTTGACGGGCTTGTCATCTTATATCATTCTTGAAACTCTGCTCGAGCGCGAAAAGCTGGGTTCAACCGGCATTGGCGAGGGCATCGCGATTCCGCATGGAAAATTTACGCAGCTTGAAAAATTGCACGGTCTGTTTGCGCGTCTTGAGGCCGGTTTGGATTTTGAAGCTGTGGATGGCCGTCCGGTAGATTTGGTGTTTTTGCTGCTTGCCCCCGCCAATGCGGGTGCCGATCATCTTCGCGCACTTGCGCAAATTTCGCGCACATTGCGAGATTTGAGCTTCCGCAAAAATCTGCGCGACACACATGATCCTGATGCGCTTTTTGCGCTTTTGACTCGTGAAAGTTTTGAGGGCGATGCGCTTCAGCAATCCGCCCGACTCTGATCGGAGTTAGTGAACGCTCACCGGCTCTAAATCATGCTCGCGCGCGCCTGAAAATGCCGCCGCGCGATCATCCACAACCGACATCGGCGTGCCATCGGCAGCGCAGATCGCGTAAAGCGGCGTATCCGCGTCAAGGCCCTGCGTGATCGCTTGAGGCAGATCGCGCGCGCTGATCTCCTTCACATAGACCACGCGATTCATGCCCGCTAGCGCCAAATCGGCGGCGCTCATCTGGCGTGGGTTGCTAGTTTTTGTCTCTTCAGTCATGACCATGTCTCCGTGTTGGGGGATAAAGTATATATGGGGATAAGTTCGCCAAAAACAAGAGCCCCGATCCCTTAAATACTGCCTATAGAGCGCTGCCTATAGCTGCGCGGCGCGCACGATCCGCGGATCAGCGACGCCCAGCAAAACCTGCCCGAGAAGCTGAAAATTGGTTTCGCTGACCATGCGGTGTTGCGTGGCGACATGGCTGTCGCGCAGCCTTCTCTGAATCGGCGAGGCGAGAAACACAGATGTTCCACCGGCAAGGCGATGAAGTTTCGTAATCACATCATTGGCGGCGCGGGTTGCATGGATTGCGGCCAGCCGCATTTTGGCGCGATCTTCCATGCTGGGCGTGCTGCCTTGATCGGCGCTCTCCCAGATTTCGCGCAATGTCTGATAAAAATAAGCGCGCGCGGCTGCCAATTCGGCGACCCGCTCGGCATAGCCTAGCTGCACATAGGCCTTCGCCGCGAGGCTGGAGCGCGTCCCAAGCGGAGTTTTTTCATTGGCGAGGTCTTTGAGCGCCTCAAGCGCGCCGAACGCATTGCCCAGCGCGCAGGCCGCGATGCCTGATGCCAAAATCCCAAAAAACGGGATCCGATAAAGCGGGCTTTCGCTATGGGGTTCATCTGTAGCGATGGAAAAAGAATGTGCAACCTTCACTTTTGTCTGTGCAACGGCAACATCATGGCTCGCCGAGCCTTTCAACCCCATCACATGCCACGTGTCATGCAGCGCAATCTGATCGGCGCGGAAAATTAAAATGCGATGGGTGGTTTTTTCTCCGTCATCTTTGACCAGAGAGCCGCCGATGAAATAATCAGCATTATTGCTGCCCGATCCCCATTGCCATTGGCCGGAGACCAGATATTCATCGCCCTGCTTTGTCGCTTGGCCTTGCGGCGCTGCGACACCGGCAAAGATCAGATCAGGGTGCGTAAAAATTTCCGCCGCCGCCGCGCGCGAAAGCCACGCACCGCCTAAAGCCGATGTGCTGCCGATCATGCAGCACCACGCCGCCGACATATCACTCTTCGCGACCGCCTCAATCGCCTGAAACGCCTGATGCGGCTTCATCTCAAGGCCGCCCAGCCAAGAGGGCGTGAACAGCCGAAACAGGCCGCCGCGCGCAAGCCGCACCGCAAGATCTTTTGGCAGACCGCGCTCCTGTTCAATTTGCGGTGCCGCTTCCTCAAGCGCGGGGCGCATCATGTGCGCGAATTTCAGAACATCAGGCGGCATAGAACTCCCGTTTGACCTGCGATTTTGGCCTGCGTTTTGACCTGCGATGGATTTCCCAAAAATATCTTTTCATGTTAAGACTTTTATCAATTAACTCATCCGACCCATCATAGCGAAAAAATCACCACCATAAAAATAAATAGCGAAGAGCAAAAAGAACAAAATGTCAAAAATTCTTATCACGGGTGGGCAGGGTTATATTGGCTCTCATGCGGTCTATGCCTTTGCCGACGCTGGCCATGATGTCGCGGTGGTGGATGATCTGTCGGCGGGGGTCATCGCATCTCTGCCGGATCGTGTGCGCTTTTACGAGGGCAATATCGGGGATGAAGACTTTATGGCGCGCGTCTTAAGTGAAGAACAGCCCGAAGGTGTTTTGCATTTTGCAGCCTCGGTTCTTGTGCCGGAATCTATGGAGAATCCGGCAAAATATTATCGCAATAATGTTGAAAATGGCCTTCATCTGCTTATGTCTTGTGTCCGGCATCAAGTGCGCCGATTTGTGTTTTCTTCAACGGCGGCGGTTTATGGCATATCTGAGACCGGCATTGCGTCTGAAGACTCCCACACGCAGCCGATCAATCCTTATGGCTGGTCAAAGCTCATATTTGAGAAAATTCTCGCCGACATGGCGCGCGCGCATGATTTGACCTATGCGGTTTTGCGCTATTTCAATGTTGCCGGCGCTGACCCGCGGGGGCGGATCGGACAAAATACGCCGCAGGCGACGCATCTGGTCAAAGTTGCCTGCGAGACCGCCATCGGCAAGCGCAAGGCGATGGAAATTTTCGGCGACGATTACGATACGAAAGACGGCACCTGTCTGCGTGATTATATTCACGTTTGGGATTTAGTTGAGGCGCATTTGCGGGTCTTTGAACATATTTGCCGCACGGACGAAAATGTGATTTTCAATTGCGGCAACGGGCGCGGCTATTCGGTGCGCGAAGTAATTGCGGCGGCTGAAAAAATTTCTGGAACAGCGATCAACGCCCAGCCGGTGCCGCGCCGCGCGGGCGATCCGCCGCAGCTGATCGCCGATCCCGCTTTGATGCGCGCGCAGACAGGCTGGCGCGCGCGCATCACCGACATAAATGAGATCGTCGCGAGCGCTTTGGCGTGGGAGAAGAAAAATCTTAAAAATTGATTTTATTTGCTCGCGGCAATTTGCTCTTCAACGATGCTGAGGCTGTCCTTGCCAAAGAACATTTCATCGCCGACGAAGAAAGTCGGAATGCCGAACACACCGCGCTCAACGGCGTCCGCAGTGTTTTTGATGAGCTGCTGTTTGACGCCATCAGTTTGGCTGCGCTGCAAAATCTGCGCGCTGTCCAATCCGGCTTCATCCAGTGCTAGCGCGATCACTTCGGGGTCATCCATTTTGCGGCCCTCCTCCCACATGAAGCGAAACATCGCGCTGAGATAATCGTCCAAAAAGCCGTCCATTTTTGCCGCCACCGCGCCGCGCATGATCTGAAGCGTGTTGATCGGAAAATGCGGGTTGAATTGAAATTTCGCCAGCCCATGCTTTTTGAGGAAGCGCTGCATTTCTAGCTGCGCATATTCCGGCTTGTTTTTGATGCCTTGCATGGCCACCATCGGCGGCTGGTTGTTCGTCGCTTTGAAAACGCCGCCCAGCAAAACCGGAACGGCATCAAAGGCTATGCCGGTGCGCTCTTCAACCTGCGGCAGAACATGATAGGCCATATAGGCATTCGGGCTGCCAAAATCAAAAATAAATTCGTAATGCGGCATGAAAGATCTCCCGTTTACTTTTTTCTACGCCCCCGTGAGTGCGCCATCATAGCGCGTTTTGCTGGCAAAAAGTAGTTGCTTTTTTTGAGCGTTCGGGCATATTTTTGAAATGATTATTGATCGCCTGATTCTTTTCTTTTTTGGCAAAGGGCCGCGCGCAGCAAAAGAGGCCGCCGCAGAAGAAGCCGCCGCCGCAAAAGCCAGTTCACCGCCCTCACGCGCGGCGTCATCGCTAAAAACACCATCGCGTAAAAAGACAGCGAAACGCGCCACCAAAAAGAAAAATGTGAAGAAAAAGCGTGTAAAAAAGAAAATTGCCAAAAAGGCCGCGCAAAAAAAAGCAGCAAAAAAAGCAGCAAAAAAAATCTCTCAGAAGAAAGCCGCCAAAAAAACCTCTAAGAAAAAAGCCTCTAAGAAGAAAATGACGAAGAGAAAAACGGCGAAGAGAAAAACGGCGAAGAGAAAAACGGCGAAGAAAAAAGCCGTCAAAAAAACAGCAAAAAAGAAAACCGCCAAAAAAGCTGCTAAGAAAAAAGCAGTTAAAAAGAAAGCCACCAAAATTAAAACGACAAAAAGAAATGTTTCCAAAAAAAGTATTCCCAAAAAGAATATTCCCAAAAAGAATGTTCACCGCGATATTCATGTTGTCTTCCGCCGCGCGGAAGGGCTCTGGGCAATTCGGCGCGAAGGCATGACGCGCGCGTGGTCGCTGCATAACACGCAGGCCGAAGCCATTTTTGATGCGCGCCAAAGAGCGCGGCGCGAGCAAGTGGAGATGATCATTCATGCAAAGGATGGCTCCATACGCGACAGCGACAGCTCGCGGTAAAATTTCATTACCTGATGCAGAAAATTCACCCTCTCATTCTTTTGGGCGGTGCGGGAGAGCGTCTATGGCCGGTTTCAGATCGAGCCCGCCCGAAGCCATTTTTATCGCTCACTGGCGGATCATCTTTGGCCGCGCAGACTTTGGCGCGTTTTCGTGGTGATCTTTTTGCCGCGCCGGTGATTGTAGCCAGCCAAGACGATTATGTTTTGATCTCCGACCTGCTCACACAAACGGGCGTTCAGCCGCAGGGGGTCATTTTGGAGCCGGTCAGACGCAACACCGCTGCCGCCATTGCGGCGGGTGTGTATCACATCGCCCGGCAAGATGAAAAGGCCGTGATTTTGGCCGCGCCCATTGATCATCTGATCTTGGATGAACCGGCTTTTTATGATGCGGTTGATCGCGCGCTGGCCTGTGTTGATGAGGGCTATATTGCCGCTTTTGGTGCAGCGCCTTCATCTCTGGAGACGGGCTATGGCTATATAGAAAAAGGCGCGGCGCTGAAAGAGGGTGATGATGCGCATATCATCAAGCGCTTTGTTGAAAAGCCGTCTATGGCAGATGCGCGGCAATATATTGAGACGAAAAGGTTTTTATGGAATACAGGCATTTTTTTGTTTCGCGCCGATGTGATCGGCGAGCAATTTGCGCTTCATGCGCCTGAATATAGGCGCGCCATCGTCCGCGCTTTTGAGGAAGGCCGACAGCAAGAAAGATTTTTCTGGCTGGGTGAAAGCTTTGCGCATGTGCCCGATCAAGCTTTTGATCGCACCATCATGGAAGCGACTGATCAAGGTGCGGTGGTTGCGGCCAATATGGGCTGGCACGATATTGGCACTTGGCGCTCATTGTGGCAGGCATGTCCGAAGGATCAAAATGGCAATGTGATGATCGGCGCCGGGGAAATGCTGGACAGCCATAATTGTCTCATTCGGAGTGATGAGGGCATATCCATTTCCGTGCTGGGCGCTGATGATCTTGTGATCGTTGCGGCGGGCGATCGCGTTCTTGTCGCGGGCAAAAAACATGCCGAGCGGATCAAAGAGCTGAAGCGGGATTAGGCGCGCTCAAGCTGAAGGCGATTTTTTGCGGCTTCATATTCTCGGGCGAGCTGCGCGACGAAGTCTCCGGCGCTTTGGATCGCCTTGACCGCGCCGATGCCCTGACCGCCGCTCCAAATATCGCGCCACGCTTTGACATTGCTTTTTTTGTCCTCGCCGAGGCTGTTGAAATTCATGATCGTATTGCTTTCGGGCAGATTATCGGGGTCGAGTCCGGCGGCGCGGATGGAGGGTTTGAGGTAATTGCCGAGCACGCCGCTAAATAGATCGGAATAGACGATGTCATCTGCGCCCGATGAGACGATCATTTCTTTATAGCCCTCTACGGCATTGGCCTCTTGGGTGGCTATGAAGGCCGAGCCGATATAGGCCAGATCGGCGCCCATCGCTTGTGCTGCGAGAACATTATCACCGCGCGCGATGCAGCCCGAAAGGATCAGCGGCCCGTCAAACCATTCGCGGATTTCCTGAATCAGCGCAAAGGGCGAGAGCAGTCCGGCATGGCCGCCCGCGCCAGCCGCCACCGCGATCAGCCCGTCAGCGCCTTTTTCAACCGCCTTTTTGGCGAAGAAATTATTGATGATGTCGTGCAGAGTGATTCCGCCATAGCTGTGGCAGGCATCATTGACGTCTTTGCGCGCGCCCAGCGAGGTGATCGTGATCGGCACTTCATGTTTGACGCACATGTCGAGATCGTGCATTAGGCGGCTGTTGGATTTATGGACGATCTGGTTGACTGCATAAGGCGCTGCCGGTTGGTCGGGGTTTTCCTGATTGTGGCGATCGAGCGCTTCTTTGATTTGCACGAGCCATTTTTCGAGCATCTCCTCCGGACGCGCATTGAGCGCGGGGAAAGCGCCGACGATGCCCGCTTTGCACTGCGCGATCACGAGATCAGGATTGGAGACGATGAATAAAGGCGAGCCGATCACCGGCAGGCGGAGATTGTTCAATATGGGAGGTAAGCTCATTTGGGTGTCCTTTTTGGTTGAGAATTTATCGCGCACTGAGTCGGGCCGCGCCATCGCAGCGTATGGTCTCGCCATTGATATAGCCATTTTCAATGATGGCGCATACCAGATGAGCCATATCTTTGGGGTCGCCCAGACGTTTTGGAAATTCAACATCGCGGCTGAGCATATCGAGCGCTTCGGGGGGCAGGCTGCCGAGCAGCGGCGTGTTAAACAGACCCGGCGCGATCGTATTGACGCGCACGCCGATGCGCGCCAGATCGCGCGCGATCGGCAGAGTCATGGAGACGATGCCGCCTTTTGATGCCGCATAGGCCGCTTGGCCCTGCTGTCCCTCAAAGGCGGCGATGGAAGCGGTATTGATGATGATTCCGCGCTCGCCGCTTTTGTCGGCGGGAGGAATCTGGTTCATCGCCTCCGCGGCGAGCCGCGTCACATTGAACGTGCCGAAAAGATTAACCTCAATCACTTTTTGAAAGATGGAAAAATCATGCGCACCATTTTTGCTGACGGTTTTTTGCGCCGCGCCAATGCCGGCGGCATTAAAAACGATCCGCAATTCGCCCAGCTCCTGTGCAAGTGCTACGCCCACTTTGACCTGCGTTTCATCAGTGACATTGCAAAGATGAAAGCGCACATCATCGCCCAGTTCTTGTGCGAGCTGCTCGCCTTTGTCCTGATTGAGATCAAAAATGACAATTTTACCGCCGCGCTCAGCAAGCGCGCGCGTGGTGGCCTCGCCCAGTCCAGACGCGCCGCCGGTGATGATCGCCACATGGCCTTTAATCTGCATGATTTTCCTCCCTCATTTTTGCCTTATTTTATAGGAAAGTTATGTTCTTTTTGCAAAAAGTGAGCGGAATCATCTATATTAACTGCCTATATTATAGGCGGAGGGGAGGGGAGCTAATTCATGTCATCCATGTCTGCGCGCGTTTCTTTATCAACACGTCTTTATTATGGCTTCGGCTCGGTGGCCTATGGCGCAAAACAGAACGGGCTGAGCTATTTTTTGCTGATTTATTATAATCAGGTTTTAGGCCTGCCCTCTCAGCTGGTCGGGCTGATTTTGCTCGCAGCGCTGCTTTTGGATGCGGTCTCCGATCCTTTGATGGGCTATATGTCCGACAATTGGCACTCGCGCTGGGGGCGGCGTCATCCGTTCATGTATGCGGCGGCGGTGCCGGTCGCGGTGGCATATTTTTATTTATGGAATCCGCCGAGCGATTTGACCTCGTGGGAGCTTTTTTCATGGGGTTTGACCTTTACGGTCATCGTGCGGCTGATCATCACGGCCTATGAGACGCCGAGCACCGCGCTAGTCGCCGAGCTCACCGATGATTATCAGGAGCGAACAACAATGCTGTCATTTCGCTATATGTTTGGCTGGTTTGGCGGCGCGGGCATGGCGATTTTTTCCTATCTGTTTTTACTCACGCCGAACGAGACCTATCCGGTGGGGCAGTTAAATCCGGCGGGCTACCAGATGATGGGTCTGGTAGGTGCGGGCGTGATTCTTTTTTCAATTCTGGTTTCGTCTTTGGGTTTGCACCGCAACATTCCTCATTTGAAAGCGCCGCCTGCGCGCAGGCCGTTTAGTGTGCGGCGGATTTTCGGCGAGATTTTTGAAACTTTATCCAACCGGTCTTTTTTGGCGATTTTTACCGCCGCGATTTTCATGGCGATCGCGACCGGCATTTCCACGAGCCTGACGCTTTATATCATGACCTATTTTTGGGAGTTCCGCGCCGACCAGCTTGGTTATTTGACGATTTTGAATTTGGTTTCGGCGTTGCTCGCTTTGGGTTTTACGCCTTTTGTGTCAAATATGTTTGGCAAGAAGCGCGCGGCGATCATCGTGGCGCTTTTGGCCTTCACGATTTTGCCGCTGCCGGTTTTTCTGCGGCTCTTGGGCTGGTTTCCTGAAAACGGCACCGATCTTTTATTTATCGTCTTTGGCGGTTTTTTCGTCATGGACATCACGTTGATCATATCGGCATCCATTTTGCTCGCCTCTATGGTGGCGGATCTCGCCGAAGACAGCGAAATCACGACCGGAAGGCGATCAGAAGGCCTGTTTTTTGCGGCGCAAACATTTGCGCAGAAATCTTTGGTCGGGGTCGGGGTGATGGTCTCAACCGTGCTGCTTGCTTTTATCGGCTTTCCAGAAAAAGCGGTCGTCGGCGAATTGCCTGATGAACTCGTCCGCAATCTGGGGCTGGCCTATGGCTTTGCACTATTGTTCATATATACTTTTGCGATCATGTTTCTTCTGCGCTATAAAATTGATGAAGATCGCCATCAAAGAAATCTTGATGCGTTAAAAGCGCGCACCTAGCCGGTGTTAAAAAGGTTTTGCCCATTAAAGACTTAACCCTGAAATTGGTGGAGCCAGGCGGGGTCGAACCGCCGACCTCTTGAATGCCATTCAAGCGCTCTCCCAACTGAGCTATGGCCCCTCGCGGAAAATTTCTTCATCCAGACATAGATATAGCTGATATAAAATATTTCTCAAATGCTTAAAACGACATCCGAAAATAAAAGCCCTTTATGCGCCCGCCCGCGCGCGCAGCCGGTGCGGGGCCGCACGAAAATTGTCGGCGACAAGTCCCTATCTCACCGCGCAGTGATTTTTGCCGCTCTGGCAAGCGGGCGCACACAGATCACCGGCCTATGCGCAGGCGCAGATGTTCACGCGACGATCAATATCATGCGCCAGCTCGGCGTTGAGATCACCACCGCAGAGGGTGTCTGGCAGGTGGACGGGCGCGGCCTCGGCGGCTTGCGCGCGCCCGATGATGTGCTGGACTGCGGCAATTCCGGCACGACGGCGCGGCTGATGCTGGGCGTGCTCGCCGCGCATCCGATCAAGGCCTGCTTGACCGGCGATGCGTCTTTGCGCCGCCGGCCTATGAATCACGTGATCGCGCCGCTGACCGAAATGGGGGCAAGTTTTATCGGCAAAGATGAGCGGCTGCCTTTATATATCACCGGCACATCATCGCCGCTGCCGATAGACTTCACCGCATCCGTGCCTTCGGCGCAGTTAAAGTCCGCCATTTTGCTGGCCGGCCTCAATGCGCCGGGCACGACAAAAGTCATTGAAGCGCGCGCCACACGCGACCATACGGAGCGCATGATAAAAACCTTTGGCGGTCATGTTGAAACTGCCGTCTTGGCCGATGGCGCTGCTGAAGTCTCTGTGCAGGGAGAGCAGGAATTTGTAGCGCAGCAGATTCACATACCGGGCGATCCATCATCTGCAGCATTTTTTGCGGCTGCCGCTGCGATCATCAAAGATTCGGAGCTCGTGATTGAAAATGTCTGCGTCAATCCGCATCGGATGGGGTTTTATCAAGCGCTGAAAGAAATGGGCGCGCGCGTTGAGCTAGTGGCCGCGCAAAAACAGCAAGAGGAAGGCGGAGAGCCGGTTGCTGACATAAAAATTTATGCCGATCATCTCTCAGGCATTGAGATTTCTGCGCAGCGCGCTGTGGGCATGATTGACGAATATCCGATCCTGTCTGTGGTCGCCGCCGCTTCACATGGCTCAACGCATATGCGCGGCCTGTCGCAATTGCGCGTCAAGGAAAGCGACCGCCTTGTCGCGATCGCTGAGGCTCTGCAAGCCAATGGCGTTACTGCCGAGATTCGCGGCGATGATTTAACGATTGTTGGCTGCGGCGGCGCACCTCCCGGCGGCGGGCGCGTGAAGACGCATGGTGATCATCGCATTGCGATGGCATTTTTGATATTGGGCGCTTGCGCGCAAGATGAAGTCATCATTGATGATGGCCGCGCCATTGATACGAGCTTTCCGGATTTCATCGCAACTTTGAACCGGCTCGGCATTGATGCCGGTTGACGCTCTGCGAAGATGACGCACATCATCACGATTGCGATTGATGGCCCGGCGGCTTCAGGCAAAGGGACGCTCGCCAAAAATCTCGCGGCGCATTACGATTTTGCCTGCCTGCAAACCGGACTCTTATACCGCGCTTTGGCAGCGGAAGTGCTCGCGCGCGGCAGCGCGGCGCAAGGTAGCGTATTCGCGCAAGAGGTCGCCAAACAGATAAATTGGCACGAGGCGCAGACAGGCAATTTGCACACGCCGCAAATTGGCGACATGGCATCAAAATTGGCCGCCCAGCCGGAAGTCAGGAAAATTCTGGTCTCTTACCAGCGAGATTTCGCGCGCCATCCTCCAGAGGGCAAAAAAGGCGCAATTTTGGATGGCCGCGATATTGGCACGGTGATTTTGCCCGAGGCGGATGTCAAATTTTACCTCACGGCTTCGCCCGAAGCACGGATTAAGCGGCGGCAGGCGCAGAATCCCGAAAATAACGGCCAAGCCATAGATCAAGAGATACGCGCGCGTGACCGGCGCGATCAAATGCGCGCCGCCTCGCCTCTGGTCAAAGCCCCCGATGCCCACTTGCTTGATACGACAAAATTGAGTATAGAAACTACATACTCCCAAGCTGTGAAAATTATTGGGGATGTTTGTGCCGCGCGCGGCATAAATATCTAAAGGAGACTATTATTTTGTCAAAGCCTGACAGCGCGAACATTGCGGAAAATCATCCACACCCGAGCCGCGGGGAGTTTGAGGCTATCTTAAATAAAGTGCTCGCCGACGATGCGCTGAAAGAAGGCCGCGTCGTCAAGGGACGCGTGACACAAATAGAAAACGACGCCGCCATCGTTGATGTCGGGCTGAAAACCGAAGGGCGGGTGATGTTGCGCGAATTTGGCGCGCCGGGCCGCCGCGGCGAGGTGAATATCGGCGATGAGGTTGAAGTTTATGTTGAGCGCATAGAAAATATGCTCGGTGAAGCGGTGCTGTCCTGCGATAAAGCGCGCCGCGAGGGCGCTTGGAAAGATTTGGAAAAAGCGCATGCGCAAGGCCATACAGTGACCGGTGTGATTACCAGCCGCGTCAAAGGCGGCGCCACCGTAGATTTGGGCGGCGCGATGGCGTTTCTGCCGGGCAGCCAGATTGATGTCCGTCCGATTCAAGATGTGAACGCGCTGATTGATCAAGAATTGGATTTTCAGATTCTTAAAATAGACCGCGAGCGCAATAACATTGTTGTTTCGCGCCGCGCCGTGCTTGAGGAAAGCCGCATCGCAGACCGCCATAAAATGCTCGAAACCCTCAAGGAGGGAGATATTGTTGAAGGCGTCGTCAAGAACATTACCGATTATGGCGCTTTTGTTGATCTTGGCGGCATAGATGGCCTGCTTCATGTGACGCAAATTTCATGGCGGCGGATCAATTATCCGTCGGAGATTTTGAACACCGGCGATAAAATTAAAGTGCAGGTCATTCGGATCAACAATGACACGCAGCGCATTAATCTCAGCATGAAACATTTGGAAGCTGATCCTTGGAATGGCGTGGCCGAAAAATATGCCGTTAAGGCTAAAATCAGAGGCCGCGTGACGAACATCACTGAATATGGCGCTTTTATTGAATTGGAGCCAGGTGTTGAAGGACTAGTTCATATTTCAGAAATGAGCTGGTTGAAAACCAACACATCTCCAGAAAAAATTGTTTCCATCAGTCAGGAAGTGGATGCTGTCGTGCTGGAAATTGATATGCAGAAACGGCGCATTTCGCTTGGCATGAAGCAATGCGAGGATAATCCTTGGGCAATCTTTGCGAGCCAGCATCCTCTGGGGACGAAAGTTTCGGGCGCGATCAAAAATATCACCGATTTTGGGCTTTTTATTGGCTTGGACGACAATTTGGATGGCATGGTGCATATGTCGGATTTGTCATGGGACGAAGACGGCGAAGCCGAGCTGAAGAAATATAAACAGGAGCAGGTTGTTGAGGTCGTGATTCTTGCGATTGACCCCGATAAAGAGCGCATTTCACTGGGCATCAAACAGCTCACGGGCGGTGATCTTGAAGCGCGCCGCAGCTTTAAGAAAAAAGACGTTGTCACCTGCACGGTTCTTGAAACAAAAGAGAGCGGCATTGATGTGGATGTCGGCACGCAGGGTGTGCGCGCCTTCATTCGCCGCGCGGAGCTGGCGCGCGAACGCTCGGAGCAGCGGCCTGATCGGTTTGCGATCGGCCAGAAAGTGGATGCTCAAATCGTTCAATCCGATCCGCAAACGGGCAAGCTCGTTTTGTCGATCAGGGCGCTTGAGATTGCTGATGAAAAAGAGGCGGTGGCGCAATATGGTTCGGCGGAAAGCGGCGCGTCTTTGGGTGATATTCTTGGCCGCGTGATGAAAATTGGCCGGAAAAAGACGGATAGCGAATCCGGCAGTGAATCAAGCGCAGCACAACAAGACGAAGCGCCGTCAGGCGAAAGTGAATCGGATGAGTCAAAATCCGGATAATCTTTTATTGGCCTCGCTGCGGCGGCGCTTGACCCCATGGCGGGTTGTTGTGGCGCTCATTTTGGCTGTGGCCTTGACGTCTTTTTTTGGCGGGCAGCTATTTGGCAGGGATTACATCGCCCGCGTTGAGATCACCGGCGTGATTTTTCAAGATCATGCGCGGTATAAATTGCTGCACGAATTGGCGAAAGATGATCGTGTGCGCGCGGTGATAATTCATATTAACAGCCCCGGCGGCACGATCACCGGTTCGGAAGACCTCTATCTGTCTCTGCGCGCGCTGGCCAAGGTCAAGCCTGTCGTTGCGGTGATGGGCGAGATCGCTGCATCCGGCGGCTATATTGCCGCATTGGGCGCTGATCGTATTTTTGCCCACAAGACGACGATCACCGGTTCTGTCGGCGTGATTTTTCAATGGTTTGAATTCAGCGAGCTTGCGAAAAAAATTGGCGTGCAGCCTCATGCGCTTCGTTCAGGCGAGCTCAAAGCGCTGCCCGATGCTTTCATCAAGCCCAGCGAGAAAGTTCTGCGCAACCAGCGCGCGCTCATTAAAGAGGGGTTTGACTGGTTCATTGATCTTGTCGCGCAGCGCCGCAATTTGGACAAAAAGGCTCTGCTGAAACTTGTCGGGGATGGGCGGGTATTTTCCGGCAAGCGCGCTGTGCAAAATAGATTGGTGGACGATATTGGCGGCGTCGCCCAAGCGCGCGCTTGGCTCGCGCGGGAGCATAATATCTCCGGCTTGCTTTTGTACGATCGCGCGCCCGAATATCCAGATCAGGGTGTGCTAGACTGGCTGGTGAGCCGCTCTATGGCGAAACTTTTCAAAATGACCGGCAATTTTCCGCCTCTCGCGCCAGAAAGGCGGGGTTTGCGCTCAGGCCTGATGGCGCTCTGGCAGCCTTCACCGGATTTCTGATTCGCTTTTTTGATTCATTTGGAGTAATTTAGCCTTTATGACTCGCTCCGAATTGATAGTGGCGCTGTCTGCTGCCCATCCGCATCTTGTTCGCGCCGATATCGTCCGCGTGTTGGATGTCATTTTTGAGATTCTCACGCAAGCATTGGCTCATGGCAAAAGGATAGAACTGCGCGGCTTTGGCGTGTTTGACACAAAATGGCGCGGGCCGCGCGAACGCCGCAATCCGCGCACGGGCAAGCAGGTTGCTGTGAGCGGTTCTTATACGCTTGTGTTCAAGCCGGGCAAAGTGCTGCGCGCAAAAGTGAATCAAAGCACTTCACCGTCTTCGTCTGCGCATAAAGATTAATGTCCCGACTGATTTACGCGCTCATTTTGCTTGTGCTGGCGGTTGCCTTTGCGGGTTTTGCGATTGTCAATCGGCAGATCGTCAAAGTGAATTTGAATTTTTTATCTCCGGTAAATGAGGCTTTATCTTTTGAAGCGCCGCTTTTTCTGGTCATATTGAGCGCAGGTTTGATCGGCATGGCGTTCGGCATGATTTTGCCGCTGCTTGATTTGCTGCGCAAAAAACAAATGGCATGGCGGGAAAAATTATGGCAACAAAAACAGAAAAATCATCCGAGCGAAAAAACCACGACGTGATCGGCGTCAAAATTTGCGGCATCAAAACAAAATCTGTGCGTGATGCGGCGATCAAATTTGGCGCTGATTATTTGGGGTTTATGTTTTACAAAAAAAGCCCGCGTTATATTGCGCTGCAAGCGGCGTGTGATCTGCGCGCCGACATTCCGCCATCTGTGCAGACGGTGGCGGTGATTGCTGACGCTGATGACGAGCAATTGTCGCAAATCGTTCAACAGATCAAGCCGGATATGATTCAAGCGCATGGGCAGGAAAGTGCGGCGCGCCTTCAGAATATGCGCGCGCGTTATGGGTGTCGCGTGGCCAAAGCCATTCCGGTCGCTTGTGCGCAAGACGTGCTTCAAGCGCGCGCCTATGCGCGCGCAGCTGATATGATCGTGTTTGATGCAAAAACAGGCTCTGATTTAAGTGTTGCGGGCGGCACCGGAAAGAGCTTTGACTGGCGCTGGCTGGCTGATGTGGATATTTCCCTGCCTTGGATGCTTGCAGGCGGGCTTCATGCGGGCAATCTCGCCGAGGCCGTGCGCATCAGCCATGCGCCTTGCGTTGATGTTTCATCGGGTGTTGAATCGCAGCGTGGAAAGAAAGATCCACGCCTCGTTGCAGAATTTTTGAGAGCAGCAAAAGCCTTATGAATCACAAAACCCCGCTGCCCGATCCGCATGGCCGCTTTGGCGATTATGGTGGCCGCTTTGTCGCCGAAACTTTGATGGCGCCGCTGCTTGAGCTGGAGCAAATCTGGCTTGCGGCGCAAAAATCTAATGCGTTTCAAAAAGAACTGGATGAGCTCCTCTCCGATTATGCGGGCCGGCCTTCACCGCTCTATTTTGCCGCGCGCCTGACAGAACATTGCGGCGGCGCAAAAATCTATTTTAAGCGCGATGAGCTGAATCATACCGGCTCTCACAAGATCAATAATTGTCTTGGGCAGGTGCTGCTCGCGCGCTTGATGGGCAAGACGCGCGTGATTGCCGAAACCGGCGCAGGCCAGCACGGGGTTGCCGTCGCGACGGTGGCCGCGCGGTTTGGCTTGCGCTGTGTTGTTTATATGGGTGCGAAAGATATTGCGCGGCAAAAGTCTAATCTGTTGCGCATGAAATTATTGGGTGCTGATGTGGTGCCGGTGGAGGCCGGTTCCAAAACGCTCAAAGATGCGATGAACGAAGCTTTGCGCGACTGGGTGACCCATGTGGAGGACACGTTTTATATTATTGGCACGGCTGCCGGGCCGCATCCTTATCCGCTGATCGTGCGCGCGTTTCAGTCTGTCATTGGGCATGAGGCGCGCCGCCAGATTCTGAACAAGGAAAATCGCCTGCCCGATAGATTGGTCGCCTGCATTGGCGGCGGCTCCAACGCGATCGGGCTGTTTCATCCTTTTTTGGACGATGATGTGGAGCTTTACGGCGTGGAAGCGGCGGGTCGGGGGCTTGCGACGAACTTTCATGCGGCATCTTTGGCGAAAGGCCACCCAGGTGTGCTGCATGGCAATAAGACGTATTTTTTGCAAAATGAAGATGGGCAAATTCTTCCAGCGCATTCTATTTCGGCAGGGCTGGATTATCCGGGCATTGGTCCGGAACATGCCTTTTTGCATGATAGCGGGCGGGTTCATTATATTTCGGCGACAGATGATGAGGCGCTCGCTGCTGCCAAGCTCTGTGTGCGGCGGGAAGGCATCCTGCCTGCGCTTGAGCCGGCGCATGCGCTTGCGCGCGTGCTGGAGATGGCGCCGAAATTATCCGCCGATAAAATCATCGTGATGAATATGTGCGGGCGCGGCGATAAGGATATTTCTACATTCGCGCAAAATGAAAACATTGATATTCGCTAATGGCGCCCGAAAGACTCAAAAACTTATTTGCCAAGCTCAAACAGGAGAAGCGCGCGGGCTTCGCGGTATTTATTTCCGCGGGCGATCCCAGCCAAGACATATCGGCCAAGATCATGGCAGTCTTGCCCGAAGCGGGCGTGGATATGATTGAGCTTGGCATGCCTTTTTCCGATCCGATGGCCGAAGGCAAAGCGATACAAGAGTCAAGTCAAAGAGCTTTGCAGGCTGGCGGATCAATGAAAAATAGCCTCGCTTTGCTGCGGAAGTTTCGCCAAAAAGATGCGCATACGCCGGTGATTTTGATGGGTTATTATAATCCCATATTCATTTACGGCCTTGGGGCTTTTGTCCGCGACGCCACAGAAGCTGGCGCCGATGGCATCATCATCGTTGATCTGCCGCCTGAAGAAGATCAAGAGATCAGGCAATATGCGCAAAGCAGCGGGCTTGCGGTCATTCGGCTGATTGCGCCAACAAGTTCAGCAGCGCGTCTCGGTCTTTTGCTCAAAACGGCGTCATCTTTTTTATATTATGTTTCCATTACAGGAACGACCGGCGCCGCGCGGCCAAATTTTGATCTCGTGGGGCAGGCTTTGCAGAAAATTCGCCAGCAGACCGATCTGCCGCTCGCCCTCGGTTTTGGGATCAAAACGCCGCAAGATGCGCAAAATGCTGCAAAAATTGCCGATATCGTCATTGTCGGATCGGCACTTGTTGAAAAAATCGCCGCCAGCCCGCCTCAAGATATGGTAAAGACAGGGCGCGATTATGCCGCAGAGCTCGCCGCCGCTGTGCGCACGGTTAAGAAGGGATAGGCCAATGAATTGGATTAAAAATGTCGTGCGTCCGCGTATTAGGAAAGTGTTCCAGAAAAAAGACGCGCCTGACAATCTTTGGATCAAGTGCAAAGCCTGCGGTGAAATGATTTTTCACCGCGACCTCATCAAAAATTTTCATGTGTGTATTCATTGCGGCCATCATATGCCTTTAGGCACAAAGGAGCGGCTGAACCTGCTTTTTGACGGCGGCGCGGATGAAAATTACCACATATTGCCCGTGCCCGAAGTGGTTTTGGATCCGCTGGGCTTCAAAGACCAGAAATCCTATCGTGATCGCCTCAAAGAGGCGCGCAAAAAAACCAATATGCTCGATGCGATCACCATAGCGCGCGGCAAGATCAAAAGTAGAGAAGCGGTGATCGGCGTTCAGGATTTTGCTTTTATGGGCGGCTCTTTGGGCATGGCCGCTGGAGAAGCGGTGATCATGGGCGCTGAATGCGCGTGCAAGCGCCGCGCGCCCTATATTATGGTGACCGCGGCGGGCGGTGCGAGAATGCAGGAGGGGATTTTGTCTCTGATGCAAATGCCGCGCACGACGCTTGCGATACAAGCTTTGCAGGAAGCGAAACTGCCTTACATCGTTGTGCTGACTCACCCGACGACAGGCGGCGTGACGGCCTCTTATGGCATGCTCGGCGACATTCACATTGCCGAGCCGGGCGCGCTGATCGGGTTTGCCGGGCCGCGCGTCATTCAGCAGACAATCCGCGAGACGCTGCCGGAAGGGTTCCAGTCATCAGAATATCTGCTGGCGCATGGCATGATTGACATGGTGGTGGAGCGCAACCAATTGCGCGATGTTCTCGCGCGCCTTGTGCACTTTTTGATGCCGCGGCCTCAATCTGCCGCAAATGTAGCTGACCATGCTAAATCCAAAAAGAAGCTGGCTTGACGATATGCCGGACAGCTTTGCGCGTTTAAGCGCTCTGCATCCGAAGAAGATTGATCTCTCCCTTGAGCGCATGGCGCGCATTCTTGCGGCTTTAGGCCATCCTGAACGTGCTTTGCCGCCGGTCATTCATGTTGCGGGCACGAATGGCAAAGGCTCGGTGATCGCTTTTTTGCGCGCGCTCAGCGAAGCTGCTGGGCTGACGGCGCATATTTACACCTCGCCCCATCTCGTCCGATTTAATGAAAGGATTATGATTGCTGGGCAGGAAATTTCCGATGAGGCTTTTGCGCAAAGTGCTGCGCGCGTGGAGCGCGCAAATTGCGGCGCGCCGCTCACTTTTTTTGAAGCGATGACGGCGGCGGCGTTTTTGGCGTTTAGCGAGGTCAAGGCCGATTTCTGCCTGCTTGAGACAGGGTTGGGCGGCAGATTGGATGCGACCAATATGATCGCGCAACCGGCGATGACGATCATCACCCCGATCTCTTACGATCATCAGGCTTTTTTGGGCGCGCGTCTGGCTGAAATTGCTGCTGAAAAGGCAGGCATCATCAAGTCCTCCACGCCTCTTGTGTTGGCGGCGCAAGAAGATGAAGCGCTGCAAGTGGTTGCGGCGCGCGCGCAAAAATGTTCAAGCCCGCTATTTTATCAAGGCAGGGATTGGCAAATGCTGCCGCATCAGCGTGGCTTTGTCTATCGCTTTGATGGGCGCAGCGTTGAGCTTGATTTGCCTGCGCCTTCTCTGCTGGGCGCTCACCAGATGACCAATGCGGCGCTTGCGCTGACCGCCATGCATATTTTGCGGCCTTCGGTGATAAAGGCGCATGGCGCGGCGGCGCTGCGCAAAGTGCAATGGCCAGCGCGGTTGCAAAGGATTGCGCCAGATTTTTTTGATATGTCTTTATCTTTATCGGAGGCGGAAATTTTTCTTGATGGCGGGCATAATCCTGCTGCCGGTGCGGTTTTGGCTGATTTTTTGCGTGCAAAAAAAGAAACACGCAAAGTTTTTTTGATCTGTGCGCTGCGCGCATCAAAAGATATGAAAAATTTTATTCATAAATTTGCGGGGGTCGCTGATGCGCTTTATGCTGTGCCCCTGCCGCTTTATGGCCGCGTACCCGGCGAAGGCGCGGGCGCTTATGAGCCCGATGAGATGATCAAAATCGCCAAAAGTTTTCATATCCGCGCTCATCTGGGCAGCAATGTGTTTGATGTGCTCAAAAAAATTTCCCAAGATCAGACAGCGCAACAAAAGCCGCCTTTAATTCTTATCGCCGGTTCCTTATTGCTTGCAGGCGATGTTCTCGCGGCGCTGGATAAATAATGTTAAAGCGATTCTTCCAGCCATTCCACCAGAGCGCTTTTGGGCTGCGCACCGATTTTGATCGCAGCACTCTGTCCGTCTTTGAATAAAATGAGCGCCGGAATGGAGCGCACACCATATTGCGCAGGGGTGAGCGGGTTTTCATCAATGTTGAGCTTGGCGATGCTCAACCGATCCTGCATTTCACCGGCGATTTCCTCCAAGATTGGCGCGATCTGTTTGCACGGCCCGCACCACTCCGCCCAGAAGTCCACAAGAACGGGCTTGTCGGCCTCAATGACATTTTGGTTGAAATCCTCATCGGTTACTTTTTCTGGACTCATCATCTGTCTCCTTGATTTATGTTTGTGCGTTAGAGATAAACATCTTTGCGTGATTATCAAGCTCCTTTTGCGCAAGCCAGTCAAGGCGCGGAATGCGCGTCCAGAGCAAAGCGGCTTGGATGTCCCAGTCAGGGCGGGTTTTTTTGATCACCGCGCGGTAGGCCGCCAATTGCCTGATATAATGAGCAGGCAGGCCGGTATTTTTTTCGGGAGGATTTTTGTCGGTTTTATAATCTATGATCTGCGCGACGCGGTTTTTCTCATCAAGAATGAGCCGGTCGATTCGGCCTGAGATCACCAGAGGCGGGCTTTGCTCATCAAACAAAGCGCTCACTGGCACTTCGGCGATGCCTTGCTCAAAGCAAAAAGCGAGCTCCTCGTGCGCCATAAGCGCATAGGCTTGCTGCACGATATCTTCACATTCTTCTTTGGTTTTTTGCGGAAAAAGCCGCCGCAATAATGGCGGTAATTTTTCTGGATTCATGCGCGGCGCATAGCGCAGAGCTTCATGCATTAGGCTTCCGGAAAGCATCGCGGTTTTTTGCTTTGAGGCTTGCTGTTCGGGGGCCAGCAATGAAAAAGATTCCGGCAGCTCTGCCTCTTTTAAGCCGCTTGGCAAAAAACTTGACGGGCTGATTCTTTTTTGCGCCGCAGGGATTTTAACTTTTGCCAGAATCTTACCTTGAATTTTATCTGGAGGCTTTTGCGGGTCTTTTTCCTGATCGGATATCAACTCTGTCTTTGTGATTTTCGGCGGCTCGGCGGCTTCGCTGTGTGCGGCAATCAGAGGCAGCCAGCGCAGAACGCTTTCGCCTTTTTTATGATAGCCGCAAACATAAAGCTGGTCTTTCGCGCGCGTCATGGCGACATAAAGCAGGCGGTTTTCTTCAAAATCGCTTTTGATTTTATTTTGCTCGCGAATGTCTTCAGCCTTTTGAAGCGGCATATTGCTCATGCGCCAGAAAGGAGTATCGCCGATCGGCATCCAATGATGGGGCGGGTTGCGCGGCGGCACATCAACGAGAAAAACAATTTTTGCCTCAAGCCCTTTGGCGCCATGAACTGTCATGATTCTGATTTCATCATGGCCGCGCTCCATATCGCGCTTCACTTCCACTTGGGCGCGTGCGATCCAGTGCGTGAAGCCTTGGAGCGAAGGGGTTTGCGTCTGTTCATAGGCCAGCGCGAGGTTGAGAAATTCATCAAGCGGATCATGCGCTTCAGCGCCGAGCGCGGCAACAAAATGCGCGCGCATATTCTGCGCTTCCAAAATTTCGCTGAAAAATTCAAACACGGGCACGAAATCCGCGCGCCGCCGTGCTTGGCTGAGAAAATCATATTGCTGCTTATATGTTTCCTTTTGGCGGCCAAGCTCCGCCCATAAAGAAGAGGGTTTTTCCGCTTGGAGTCGCGCAAGCGCGAGCGCCATCAGCTGCTCCTCGCTGAGATTACAGAGCGGGCTTTTCAAAACTTCCGCAAGAGACAGATCGTCTTCCGGCAGCAAAACAAATTTTGCAAGCGACAACAGATCCATGATGGCGAGATGCTGATCGAGCTGCAGCCGGTCGGAGCCCGCGACCGGCAAGCCCCGCTCTTTGAGCGCGCGGGTCAGATGTTCAACAAACACATTGCGCCGCCGCACGAGGATCATAATCTCTTTTGGCTCTTCTCTCTTAAGTGAAACAAGCTCAACGATTTTTTCTGCAATCGCGCGCGCGAGGTGTTTTGCGCCATCTTTTTCAAATTGAGGCCAGATTTCGATGTGGCCGGGGTTGTTTTCTTTGGCACGATGAGCGGTGTGTTTGAGATCACCTTTATCATGCGCGCCTTCGCCCATTTTGATTTTTCCCTGCGTGAAAACTTGATCGACTAGTCTGAGAATCTTAGGCAGAGAGCGGCGTGATTGATCTAATTTAACATTCTCCCAATTTTCCTGCGCCCCTTTTGCTTTTTGCTCAAAGAATGTTTTCATTTGCGCAAATTTTTCATACCTTACGCCCTGAAAGCCAAAAATAGATTGTTTGGGGTCACCGACAGCAAATAGAGTGCGCTTTGGCTCATTTTCTCTGGAGCCTTGCCCGGCGAAAAACTCTTCCGTCAGACATTCAATTAGCTTCCATTGTTCGGGGTTCGTGTCCTGCGCTTCATCAAGCAAAATATGATCAAGCCCGCCATCAAGCTTATAGAGAACCCAATCCATCTGTTCAAAGAGCTTGAGCGTTTTTGTTATCAAGTCATCATAATCGAGAAGATTTTTTTCGGCTTTTAATCTGCTAAAGATTTTCAAAAAATCTTCCGCCAAAGAGGCGATTGCCGCCGCGAGTCTCAAAGCGCGCGCTGTGTTAGATTTTTCAACGAGCGCAAAAATGCGATTTTGCTCATCAGGCAGAAACTTCGCTATATCGGGGTTATGGTCTTTGCTTCGTTTTGTGATAAGCTGTTTGCGCGGCTGGCCGCTCTGTGTGAGAAAGATGTTGATATAGCTTTCAATGTGAATGTGAGGATCACGCGCTTCAATTTGAGCGATGATTTTAGCGCCGCGTGTTTTGTCTGAATCTTTGTCCGACCCTAGGAGAACTTGAGCCGCTTCGCGCAAAAGTGTTTCATCGCGTTGGGTGATAATTTTTTTCCGCAAAACCTTCCAGTCATCGGGGGTGATCTGCCAATTTCGGGCGAGGTTTTCGATTTTTTTTTGATAATCTTTCAGCACATCCAGCAATTCGCGTTTTTTAGAAATAATCTCGGAGAAAATATCGGCAAAGACGGCATCGTTCATATCTTGCGCGATGATGTTCAGAGGACCGGTTTGTTGATTGGCCTTCGCCAAGACGATATTTTGTGCTTGCAGCATCATTGCGCGCGCGGCGGGCTCGTCCATGACGCGGAACGAGGGCGAAATCCCCGCTTCTATCGGAAAGCGTTTGAGCACAGATTGGCAAAACGCATGGATGGTCTGGATGTGCGGGCCTTGTGATGTCTCTAAGGTGAGCGCAAATAGCCGCCGTGCGAGGGAGAGCTTATCGTCATCGGCAGGTTTGCCCTCAAGTTTTTTGATCTCTTGGGCGAGCTCGTTTTCAGCCATCAGCGCCCATTCTCCAAGCCGTTCATGGAGGCGCTCGGCCATTTCGGCGGCTGCCGCCTTTGTGAAAGTGAGGCATAAAATGCGATCGGGGCTCACATTGTTGAGCAGCAGACGCAGAACACGATTGATGAGCACATAGGTCTTGCCTGAGCCGGCATGTGCCGAGACCCACGCAGAATGTTCGGGATCGGCGGCGCGATGTTGTGGATCAGTCATTGTTTTGGTTCTCTTCCTCTTCAGCGACACTCCACGCTTTTCTCCGTGCAAGGTGCTCGTAGTCCTCGCTCTTTATTTTTTCAGGAGGCGCTAAAGGCTCATTTTCATCTAAATATTTTTCCAAAATTGTCCGAATGAACTCTAGAGACTCTTGAGCGAGCGTTTCGGGATGGAGAATTTCTTTGAGCATATTTTCCCATGAGGCCTCTTTGAGTTTGACGAAGGCGAGGCGCTCCACTTGCATTGCATGGGTTTTTTCAAAGCCGCCTTGTTGCGCGATGATCGCTTCAAGCGGCAATTGCGGCTCAAACTGCTGTGGCTCGGGCGAGTGAATATGTTTCATTGGCGGCAGGCGGCCTGTTTTATAATCATAAATAGCACAGCGATCATTGCCGATAATGTCAATGCGATCAGCGCGCGCGGTTAAAATTATTTTTTGACCGCTGATTTCAAGGTCAATTTTACCTTCAATTTCGGTTAAGATTTTTGAAACGCTTTTGCGCAAAGTGTTTTTTTCAAGCAAAATAAATTGTTCCGCCATATTTTCAAAGAACGGCATCCAGAACGCGCGCACGATTTGTTGCTCTGCCTGTGCGGCGTCAAAATGCTTTTTGCCCAGTGCGGAAAGCTGCGCGCGCGCGTCATCAGGAAGTTCGCGCGGATATTTCATCGCAAACTCCTCAAGAATATCGTGAATGATCGAGCCGCGCTCGGCGGGTGTTGGCTCTTCGTCGATCGGTTTGAGCGGCTTGAGTCGTAAAATCCGCTCGGCATAAAAGGCATAAGGGTCAAGAATCAATTTCGTCAAAGAGCTGGCGGAAAGTTTTTTGGGCTTGGCTTTGAGGCCGGGCTGCGGCTGCGGCTTTGGCTGCGGCTTTTGTGCGATGGGAATGTTCACGCTGCGCTCAAGCCGGTCAAGGACATTTTCTGTTTTAAGTTCACGGCCTGATCCTTTGAGCACATTTTGCAAGCGCAGCAGCCAGCGCGAAGGCTGCTGCGGTGCGCCATCAGCGCCTTTATTAGCGCAGGTCAGCACGAGTTTTGGCGCGGCCAAATTTTGCGCGAAATCATGGGCTGCCTGGCCGGTTTGCGCTTCGGGTGGGGCGAGCCCCAAAGCTGCGCGCATCGCGCGGTTGAGCCACGGATCGGCGGCGATCGGCTGCGGCCAGACATTCTCATTGAGCGCGCCGAGAATGGCCAGATCAGGCGATTGCATCCGCGCTTCAAGGGGGCTCCAAATATGCAGGCGGCTGCCCAAGGCGGGCGGCGGTCGAAAGACCGGCGCGCTCGCAAACAGCGACTCAAACAAGAAAGGATAGGCCTTGACCGCGATGTTTTTGAGCGCATCGCCATCAGCCAAGATCTTGCGCAGATGATCGGCGATGGGCTTTCCGGCTTCATGTGTCCATAGATCATGCGTACGCTGCGCGTCTTTTGCCGCGAGCGCCTCAGCGCATAAAATATGGGCTTTGAGCAGGTCAATGAAGTTCGCCTCAGGATTTTGCGCGAGCGCCTTCAACGGCGCAAAGGTTTTCTCAAGCACCGCCATCAAAGCGATGAGCTCCGGGTCTTTGAGTTTTTGCCGAATGCTCGCGAGTCCTTTCGGTGCCGGTCCGCGCAGGGCGCATTGTTCAATCTTGCGGATTTTTTGCCGAAACGTCTTTTCCTGCCCGCCGTGTGCGAGCGGATGTTTGACGCAGCTTAAAAAAGGAATCGGCGCAAAATCGGCCATGACCATTTCAGCGATTAGTTTCAGAAAAACGAATACGGGCAAGCTCGTCAATCTGACGCCTGCGGAGTCGTCAATGTAGATGTCCCAGATTTTGAGCATCCCGACGACTCGCCGTGCCAGCGTTCTGTCATAGGTGATGAGCGCGGCGGTTTGATTTTTCTGCTCAAGGCTTTCGCGCAGCATCAAAGCGATGACCGCAGCCTCTTCGCGCAAATTATCAGTTTTGATCAAGGTGATCTCTTTGAGCGTTTCGTCCAGCCCTTCGGGCGGGTTGCTGATATTTTGCGGCCAGCGATGGGTGGTTTCGGTCGGGCGCAAAGTTTCACCGATCAGCCAGTCGCGCGCATCAGGCGTGCGGCTTTCCGGCCAGAGTTTCACCTGCGTGCGGTGCACGGCCATTTTGTCCAGCAGATTTTTAAGGCCATATTGCGGATGCGTCGGATCATCGGCGACAGCCTGCCAGTCTTCCTCTGCGATATTTCGATCAAGGCCGGGCAGGATGATCGCGCCGCGCTCAAATTTTGCGACCGCTTTGAGCAAAAACTCTGTCGCCGGAAGGCTGCCGGTTGAACCGGCAATGATCACCGGCGCTTGGGGCGGGTTGTTGCTGAGGTGCTCGGCAAAGCTGCGCAGCAGAAGATTGCGGCGATGGATCGGGTCGGTGAGCCCAAGCTTGGCCAGATAATCCGGCCAGACTTTGATAATCACATTGAGCAGCGCGAGCGTGATCTGCCAATGTTCGGCGAATTGTTCGGGTACGAGCGTGCTGATCTGGCTGCGGTCGGCTTCGTGCCGGTCTGTCAGATCAATGAAGCGCGCGAGTTCATAAGCGAGGTCGGCGGCGGCAGCACTTTGCGCGCCGATATTTTCCATCACCGGACTGCTCCGGATCAGCGCGGTCAGCGCGAGATGGCGCGCCACCGCATCGATCGCCGGTGAGATGTCGGGGCGCGTCTGCATCCAGAGATCATCGTCGAGATTATCTTCCAGATCATCGAGCGGCAATATGTTGGGCAGCATCAGAGCTTTATGCGGGCTTTCCTCGAGCAGGATTTGGGAAAACAGCCGCCCGGCGCGCCGCGTTGGGAAGAGGATCGTTGTGGCCGGCATGTCTGCCGCGCTTGGCGCGGCGGCGCCCAAAATTTTATCTTCCGTCAACAGGCCGCGCGCCAGTTGGCGCAGAAAATCCGTATGGCGGGGAATGGTCAAAATCTTATTCATCATCTTATTTATCGGTTAGGGCCTCGCATGGGAGGTGAGAGAAATTTTTCGGCCTGCTGGAGCTCGTCTGCCGAGCCGACATGCAGCCAGGGCTCGCTCAGAACATGGCCGAACAGCCGTCCGGCATTTTGCGCGCGCTGCCAGAAAACATCCATCACAAAGCTCCCCGCGGGCAGACCACGCATCAGCGCGGGTGAGAGAATCTGCACGCCGGTATAGACATAATCTCCGCTTTGATTTTTTTGACTTTGTTCTGCTTGGCCATTTTCTTTGAGAAAAAAATCCCCGCTGCCTGTTCTGCTTGCTGCAAGCAGCAAAAGCGCATCCATTTTTTGAGAGTCAAAACCTTGCGCCATCTTTTTGAAAAAATTATTTTTTGGAAAAATAGAATCGCAATTATGGGTAAAAAATGGCGCATCCTGCAAAAGCGAAAAAGCTTTGGCGACGCCGCCGCCGGTATTCATCAATTGGCCGCGCTCATCGGAAATGATGATCTCGGGCGCGGTTTTTTCCAGATGGCGCATGATCTGATCGGCATGGGCATGAGCGGTGACGAAGATGTTTTCTATTTCAGCTTCGCGCAAGCTGCCGATGATATAATCAATCAAAGGCCGACCGGCGAGTTTGAGCAGAGCTTTGGGCGTATGGTCGCTGGCTTTGCCCATTCTTGTGCCAAGACCTGCGGCGAGAATGATCGCCTGTTTAATGTTCATAATATTTTTTCATAACGCGCTAGCCAGCTTTTAAGCGGCGCAAGCGCCTCATGGACGAGGTTGCGTTTGAGATAAGAGATGATTCTGGGCATATGCCCCAAATAATGCGGCTTTTGATCGAGCTGCGCGAAGCGGACAAAAATGCCCATAATTTTGAGCGCTCTTTGCGCACCGAGCAAAGCATAGGATCTGCGGAATTTTTTTTCATCCATCCGCGTGCGCGCGAGATAATCGTCCAAACCTTTATTTTCTCTTTCAGCCGAAATATCCATGCGGGCATCTTGCAGCATGGAGACCAGATCATAGGCCGGCGGGCCGGCGAGTGCGTCTTGATGGTCAAGGACGCCCAGCCTTCGGTAGGCGGCGCGCTCGGCGATAAAAATAAAATTTGGCGAATGATAATCGCGCAATAAAATGACCGGCGCGCCAAAATTGGCGCGGTCAAAATTTTCCTGCCAAAATTGATCAAAGGCGCGCTCTGTTTCGCTATCAGGCCGGATGTTGTGGTGCGGCAAAAACCATTCCAAGAATAGACGCGCTTCGGTCAAGAAAACTTCAGGTGTGAAAATCGGCAATGGATAGGCTTCCTGCCCTTGCGGGAAAGAAATGGTCGCGGGCGCGCGCTCTTGATGAAGGCGCAGCAAAATATCAATGCCGATTTGAATATGCTCCCAGCTTGCGTCATAAGGCACATCGCCTAAATGTTCAAGCAGCACGAAGCCCTGATCGGGATCAGCGGTGAGAATTTTCGGCACCGAGATATTTTTGTCAGTCAAATAAGCGTTGATGGCGAGAAAGGGGCGGCAAGTTTTGGCAATCGCGGCGCGCGCGCTATAGGCGGTGTGATCTATGGGCATATGCATCAAGATCACGCGCTCGCCATTTTTGCGCGTGAGCGCGTAAAAATTTTTGGTGGAGGCGTCTCCTTCAATGCCGATTGGCTCAATGCCCTGCCACCCCGCTGCGGCAAGGAAGGCTGCGCGTTTTTGTGCAAAATCATCTGTCTGTGTTGAGTTCATTGAGCTTTTTATCCCATATTTCCCCATAGGGGATAATAACCGCTTTGCGTGCACAAAAATTGTCAATGGGAATGATCTGAATTTCAAGCCGTATTTTGGGCAGCTCGTCTCCCATTTTTTCCGGCCATTCAACGACCAGCGCGGCGTCTTCAAGCGCGTCAAGCAGGCCTAATTCTTTAATTTCGCGCGCTTCATCAAGCCGGTATAAATCTACATGCCAGATGTCAAACTGCGCATGATAGGTCTGAACTAGAGTGAAGGTTGGGCTGGGAATGGCCTCTTCTGTGGGGCATAAAGCGCTGATCAGACCGCGCGCCAAGACGGTTTTTCCGCTGCCCAGCCCGCCGGAAAGCGCCACAAAATCGCCGCGATCAAGCAGAGGCGCTAATTGCGCGCCCAGCCTCATCGTGGCCGCCTCGTCTTGAAGCTTGCGGGTGAATTGTTTTTGCATATCTTGCTCGTCCTGTTTACGTTAAACACTGACTTATGAATTCGTCGGTGGTTATTATTGGTGCAGGACAGGCTGCGGCGCAAGCTTTGATCAGCCTGCGCGCGGGCGGCTTTGAGGGCGCGATCACGCTGATCGGCGCTGAACAGGCTTTGCCTTACCAGCGGCCTCCTTTGTCGAAGGCTTTTCTGGCCGGTGAGATGGCCGCGCCGCGGCTCAATTTGAGGCCGGAGGCTTTTTATGCCCAAAAGCAGATAAAGCTGCATTTGGATGATCCAGTGGCCGTGCTTGATCGCGCGGAGAAAAAAATCATCACGGCGTCGGGCGCACAGTTTGCTTATGATGTCGCGGTGATCGCAACCGGCGGCCAGCCGCGCCGGTTAAATTGCCGCGGCTGTGATCTCGAAGGTGTGCATTATTTGCATGATCTGGCGCAGTCTCTCAATTTGAAGAAGGAGCTGGATATGGGCGCAAGGCGGCTGGTTGTGATCGGCGGCGGCTATATCGGGCTTGAGGTGGCGGCGACGGCGCGCAAGCGCGGTCTTGAAGTGATGATCCTTGAAGCTGCCGCGCGCATTTTGGGGCGGGTTGCCGCGCCGGAGATTTCCGATTTTTTCACGAAGCTTCACGAGCAGCATGGCGTCGGCGTTAAGACAAGGGCGCAGGTGGCGGAGCTTGTCGGTGATAAAAACATTTCAGCGGTGCGCGATCAGAAGAAGGGGGATTTCCCCGCCGACATGGCTTTGGTCGGCGTCGGGTTTATCCCCGACACGCAATTGGCAGAGGCGGCGGGGCTTGAGGTGGAGAATGGCATTCTCGTTGACGGGGAGATGCGCAGTTCGGATAAGTCCATCTATGCGATCGGCGATTGCGCCAATGCGCTGCTGCCGCTTTATGATGAGCCGGTGCGCCTTGAATCGGTGCAAAATGCGATCTATCAGGCGAAGATTGCGGCGGCGTCAATTTGCGGCGCGCCGCCGCCGCCAGTGGAAGCGCCTTGGTTCTGGTCGGATCAATATGATGCGAAATTGCAGATTGCGGGTCTAGCGCGCTCTTATGACCGAACGATCCTGCGCGGCGCGATTGAAACCCAATCTTTTGTTTTATTTTATTTGTCGGGCGATCGGCTTTTGGCGGCTGATTGCGTCAACCGGCCTCAGGAATTTTTATTGTCGCGCCGCGTGATCGGGCAGCGCGCCGCTATTGCGCCCGCGCGGCTGGCTGATGACAGCCTCGCGCCGCAAGAGGCTTTTGCGCCTTAATTGCGCTCTAGCGACTTTAATAGCGATAAATTTCAGGCTTATAGGGCCCGCTCTGCTCCACATTGATATAATCGGCTTGTTTTTGCGTGAGCTCGGTGAGCTTCACGCCGAGCTTCGGCAGATGGAGGCGGGCGACTTTTTCATCCAAATGTTTTGGCAGCACATAGACTTTGTTTTGATATTTGCCGTCATTCTGCCAGAGCTCAATCTGCGCTAAGACTTGGTTGGTGAATGAAGCGCTCATCACGAAGCTGGCATGGCCGGTCGCGCAAGCGAGATTGACGAGGCGGCCTTCAGCGAGCAGGATGACTCTTTTGCCGTCGGGCAGCTCAACTTCGTCCACCTGCGGCTTGACATTATGCCAGCGATAATTGCGCAAAGCGGCAACCTGAATCTCGGAATCAAAATGGCCGATATTGGCGAGGATCGCGCGATCTTTCATTTTGCGGATATGGTCAATCGTGATGACATCGCAATTGCCGGTGGCGGTGATGAAAATATCGCCATTGGCGGCGACGTCGTCCATCGTCGCGACTTCAAACCCTTCCATCGCGGCCTGCAGGGCGCAGATCGGGTCAATTTCGCAGATGATGACGCGCGCGCCCTGTCCGTGCAGCGCCTGCGCTGAGCCCTTGCCGACGCCGCCATAGCCGCAGACGATGGCGGTCTTGCCCGCGAGCATCACATCGGTGGCGCGCTTGAGGCCGTCAATCAGGCTTTCGCGGCAGCCATAGAGATTGTCAAACTTTGATTTGGTGACCGAATCATTGACATTCATGGCGGGCATTTTTAATGCGTCGGCCTGCTCCATTTCATAAAGGCGCATGACGCCGGTGGTGGTTTCTTCCGAGAGGCCTTTCATCGCGGCGGCGCGTTCGGGATAATCATCATGGACGATTTTTGTCAGATCGCCGCCATCATCGAGCAGCATATTGGGCTGCCAGCCTTGCGGCCCTTCAATGGTGCGGCGGATGCAATCCCAATATTCGTCTTCGCTCTCGCCCTTCCAAGCAAAGACCGGAATGCCTGCTTCCGCAATCGCCGCTGCCGCATGATCTTGGGTTGAAAATATATTGCATGATGACCAGCGAATTTCGGCACCCAGTGCGGCGAGCGTCTCAATCAGCACCGCCGTCTGGATGGTCATATGCAGGCAGCCTGTGATGCGCGCGCCTTTGAGCGGCTGCGCGCTGCCATAGGTTTCGCGCAAGGCCATCAGGCCGGGCATTTCCACCTGCGCGATCTCTATCTCGCGCCGCCCCCACGAAGCAAGAGATATATCAGCGACTTTGTAATCTTGATTCATGAAATTATTCTTCCCATATTTTCCTCAAAAGATGTCCCTCAAACAGGATGTTATTAGCAAAAAACATTTTTTATTCAAAAAGGCAAGGCCTAATCCTGCTCGTCAAAATAATTATTTGTCAGGGCGATGAGCTCCTGAAGCGCGCGGCGATGATCCGGCCCGCGCGCGGTGATGTGTAATTTGATGCCGGGCTGGGCGGCGAGCATCATCAGATCCATCGCCGAAGTGCCGTTGACCGCCTGATCGTCATCATGGCCGCCGCGCTTTACCAAAATTTCAGCGTCAAAACTCTGCGCGAGCTTCGCGAATTTGACCGAAGCGCGCGCGTGAAGCCCGCGCATATTGCGGATCATCACTTCAGCAGACGATTCTTCAGCAGATGATTTTTGGGTCATTACTTTCTTCTATGTTTTTCCTATTTCTTTTTTGCCAGAAGCTCGCTGGCAATATGAATATATTGCCGTCCGGCGCGGCGCGCTTGCAGCGCAGCGATTTTGAGCGTTCCGCGATCGCGGATTTCGGCGAGCTTAATCAGCATGGGCAGATTAACGCCAGAGACCACTTCGGCTTTGGCTTTGCTCATGACAGAAATCGCAAGGTTAGATGGCGTGGAGCCGAACATGTCCACGAGCACGAGCACACCCGCGCCTTGATCAACCTCGCTGACGGTTTTGAGAATATCGCTGCGCCTTTGCTCCATATCGTCATCGGTGCCGATGGAAATCGTTTTGATATGAGTCTGGTCGCCGACAATATGCTCTAAAGTTGTGAGCAATTCGCGCGCAAGATTGCCATGCGAAATGATGATTAAGCCGATGAGTGTATTTTTTTTCATCACGGCTCCTTTTGATTTGGCAATTTTTGATTGGGTAAAGGCAGAATGATCGCGATGCGCGCAGGCCGCAGGCTTGTGATGACAAATCGGCCCTGATGCATCGCGATGCAGGTTTCTAGCGCGCGCTGGGTATAAAGCGGCGGATTTTGGAGGTCGTAAGCGCGCGCGGTCCAAGCGGTGAGATCGTGAGACGCCAAATCAGGCCCGTCATCTTCAATGATAATGCGGATCGTGCGCCTTTGCCGCACCAGCGCGACCCGCACATTATCCGGCCAGCCTTTGGGCGCGCTCGCGGCAGCGCCTTGGATGACATAATCCAGCACGAGGTGCAGCGCATGGCTGAAAATTGGCAGATGAAAGGCATTGCGGGTTTGTCCGGTTTTGACTTTTTCCAAAATGACCGAATCGCCAAAAGGCATGAACATATTGGAAGATATATTGGAATTTTTGGAATTTGTCGCGCACATTTTTTCCCGCATAGCTTTTTGCGCGCGCAGATTATGTCGGCTGATGCAGCGCTGGATGATGGGAGAGATGTCCGCTATGTCTCTTTTGGCGTTAATCAGCGCGAGGTGAATCTGTGAGGCCATTTTGGAATCTTGAACTTGGACATGATCGGATTCATCTTCGGCTTTTGACTTTTGAAATGTTGACAAAGCGCGGCTCGCTTCGGCGAAATTGAGCGCGGTGATTTGTCCTGCCCGATGGCGTCGGGAAATCATCTCAATTTCATCACCGCGTTTTGCGCGGCGTGATTTTTCTGGCGCGCTGCCATCTAGCGGCTGGTCGCCATAAGCCAGTCTTGCGAGCGGCGAGATCATCGCGCTTTTCAGCCAGAGCAGCAATAATACTAGCGCGACAATGAAGGCAGCAAAAACCGGCGTGCTGTCAAACAAAGCCTGCCACCGCCACGCGCGCAGACCGGCGCTGTCGGTGTCAATCAAGATGACGGCGCCTTGCACTAATTTCAGCCTTTGTATCGGCGCGATCGCTTGCAGGATTTCTTGTCTTGGCCGAAATTGGTTTTTGGCGCTGGAAGTTTCGCCGAAATTTTGACTCGGCTTTTGAATGATTTTGCGTGTTCGGCTTTGTTTGCCTTCCAGCGCGGCGCGGACGAAAGCGCTGTCGCCGCGCGGCGGCGGCAGATAGTCTGGCTCGTCAATATAGCTTGTTTGATTTGGATAGTTTGGGTTTGCGCGCTCTGGATTAAACCGCTCTGGCGCGCGCGGGTTTGGTGTCGCCGTCGTGAGGGGGTCAGGCGGCGGCAAATCCTGCGCGGTGACCTGCTGCGCGCTGGTGAAATTATAGCTGTCCATGATGATGTTGCGGCGGTGATCATAAAGCACGATGCGCTTGCGGGTGATCGCGTACATATGGCGCAAAATGCCCTCCACGCGGCGGCGATGGAACACTGAGCGATTGCGCGCGGCGATGGTGCGCGGGTCTTTGGGATTGCCGCCGATGCGGCTCGGGGGGCGCGAGGCCAGCCCGCCGCGCGCGATCGCCGCGGCAACCAATTCGGCTTCCTGTTGCATGCGCTCGGCATAATTGTGATCGGGCGCCATCACGACAAAAGAGGGCACCAGCCATAAAATAAAAGCGCCAAAGACGATGACCAGAGCCAAGATCAAGCGGCGGGTGAGCATATTGGGAATAAGAGACATAGAGGATTTATAATAGACGAGGGCAGGGCACGAACAAGTTTATTTCGTTGGGCGCGCGCTGGGCGAGCCTTTTGGGCGCGCCCTAAAACAGGAGCTTAAACAGATCCGCAGGCGCTATAAAAAGAGGTAATAATGAAGCTACGACCAATATCAGCGCGCCTAAGATAAACATGATGAGAGGCAATAGCGGCGGCCTCGGTTCTTGAGATGACATTTTACTTCCCCTTTGATTTTAAGTTGCCGTTATGGGCGCTCCCCGATGACCGGGGAGTTAGTAAACCGTACAAGAACGGCTGCAATAGCCTTTGGGCTGTGAGGCCTTGGACATACGCCATTGCCTCCCCGGCCCAAAGAATGGCCAAAGGAGGCACGAGTAACGGTCGTGCCGACCGTCTTGTAACGGGTTTACTCTACCCAGAGTCAGGAACTTCCCCAACTCCGAGGGAAATCTATCACACAGAATATTTGGGGGTCAATCATTTTCCCAGTGCCAGAAATCTTTGCCGGAGCACAGAGCGGATTTTTTCTGCAAGGTCATCTGCACGAGCAGTTTGCGGGCTTCTTCGTGGAAACTTTGCGCGATGACAGAAGGTGTTTTTATTTCCTCTTTCCCCATAAATAAAGGCGCTAACTGAAGACGCAGAACACGGCAAGCGGGACGCGCAACGTCAGGGCTTTCTGTTGAGAAATGTCCAGACAAGAGGCTGTTCTGACCTGCATACATTCCCCACGCCGCCAGCAGACCTGCGTCTACGAGAATATCTATCAACCTTGGAACCTAGTTGATAATAACGGTCTTTTTTGCTATATTTTCCCCTTATTGTTGGAACATGGGGGAAGAAAATGTCAGATAATCCAGATAACCCAGATGATAATAAAAAACCAGCACCGCAAGGCCTAGACAGCCTGCGCGTAATTGTTAATTTAACCGTCAGAAACTGGGGAACAATAGCCACCTTATTTGCAATTTTTGCTTTGCTTGTTACCGCATATTCATGGGTTAGGAATCAAACAACCTTTTATGGAGATGAGGATAATGATCAATACGGGGTTACATCAAAAAGCGAAGCCTTTCTAGGCTATATAATTGAAGAGAGGGGGAAAGCCCCAAAAGGCTATAGCCAGTACGATACCGACTGCGATGATAACAATAAAAAGGCTTTTCCAGGCAACACAGAATATTATTCGCACTCTAGAGCAGATGGAACTTTTGACTTTAATTGTGATGGGAAGGATGAGAAAAAATTAAAAACCATAGGTAAATGTTCAGCTAGTGGTGAAAAGGTTTCACAGGAAGGATGGCTCCTCGATACAATTCCCGAATGCGGCAAAACAGCCAAATGGGTGAATGACTGCGACAAAGAAGACAATAATAAAATTAAAAAAGAGGGCATAAATAAAGCTCAATTATGCCGTTAGTTCAATCTCAACAACGGCATCACACAATCTATATTGCTGGCTATATTGCTGGATCCGGTGTCGACTTTAGCTTCCGCTACTTGTCTTTCGCCATTCGTCTTTGAACGCTTCCATGAATCAAAAAGCCTTTCAGAATAGCACGAACCGGCCTAAAGCACCAATTCTGAATCAACTTCTTCTAGTGATAATGTGCGCTGACTAGCGCCTTGCCAACACCTCGACGCCAATCGGTTGCCAGTGACATTTCAAACGAAGTTTGGCCAAACGACGTTTGGGCGCGCAGTGATTGATATGATTCTCATCACACTAGAATTAAGAGCCGCCGTTATACGAATTTTGGAGAGATTCAGAAGTGCATAACTAAAAAAAGTTGTTCCAGCCTAATCGGCTGCGCGTTTTGAAGGATTGCTGGCGGCAGGATAATACGCGCCATTTACAGGAGAAATAAGCGGTAAAACAGCAAGTTTTTTCTCAAAATATGAGAAATTTGTTTTTTAACCATTAGTTAAAGCTAAGTTGCCATACCTTATTTTTGACACAAATTCGTGATCACTTCTATAATGATCTTGAGAGAGAGAGGAGAAAATGACGTTCAGCCGACGGTTGCTTGTGTGTCGCCGTGATATTGAGGAGGACAGTAATTTTATCAGGGGTAAATTTGGGGCAAAAGCTATTTTTGCTCTGACGGCGGGGTCTATTTTAATTTGCGCACCGGTGCGTGCGGAGAGTATTTTTTCTTTATCTGGCATAGCGTCTTGCGTGGAAAAAATTGAGACGCCCGCGCCTGATTATGGCGTTGAGCCTGAGTCTCGCTCTGAAACTGATTCAGCTATTTCTACCGGCCGGTGCATTGCAGCGCAGATGATCAATGAAGCGCTTGACGGGAGCATGGCGAAAACAAATGAGTTTGGAAAAAAACTACTCGGCCAAAATTTTGCCATTCATAATCGCCTTGTTTTTTCTCTTCACAGCGGCGGGGGCTTAAAGGGCTTAAGCGGCGATTGGGATGCTGTGATGCCTGTTTCTTTTTCTGCGTTTGCGATCGGGGGGCAGCAGATCAAGGGGTCGTTATTTTTTCAGCAGGGCATCACGCGCTGGCGGGATCCTCATGATCTTTGGCGCAACGATATGCGCTATGGCCTCGTTCACCGTTTTGCTCTATCCGGCCAGAAGTCTGACGGGGAGAAAAACACCGAGATCATCGGCATATCGTCTTTTTACCAGCATAATCCAGAGCGCGGCCACCAGCGGCTCGTGAGCGGATTTGATTATGCCGGAACATGGGGTGATTGGTCATTTAATTATTTTATGCCGCTCACAGACTGGCTGCCCGGCCGCACCGGATTCGAGGAGCGCGCGCTTGAGGGCATGGAGCTCAAATTTCTTTTCAATCTGACAACCACGATTGATTACAACATCACGGCCAGCCGCTGGGAAAAAGAAGATGATCCAAGCCAATGGATAATGTCAGGCAGCCTCGGCTTGAATTGGTCGCCGTCTTCTTGGGTAAAATTCAATTCTAACTGGGGGATCACCGATCAAAACCAATATCCTTTTTCTGTGAAAACACAGATCAAGATCCCGTTATCGGGCGGCAAGATTTTAATGCCTGCACCTTGGCAAGGGCTGGGTTTTGTCGGCGTTTCGGCTGCGCAGGATTCATCAAAAATGTGGCGTCCGGTGGAAAATATCGGCAAAATCAAATATGCAGAGCGGACAGTCGCAGAACCCGTGAGGGATGCTACCATTCGATTTTTGCATGATAGAGTGTTAAGCGGCAAGTCGGTTGAGCTTGAAGTGACTTTATCTTCTGCGGTATCACAAGATGTCAAGCTGACCGTGCGGCTTATGCCGGGAAGCGGGGATTCCCCTGCTGTGCCCGGAGAAGATTATTTTGATCAAGATATTGAGATTACGATGCGCAAAGGGCAAAGCAGAGCGACTGCCTCGATTCAACTGCCGCATAATCCCAATATGAAACGAGCGCGCTCTCTAAGCGCGGCAATTTCTCTGCCTAATTAACGTGCCTGTAAGGAGGAAGAGATCGCTTGCAAAAAGATTTCGCAATAAAAACTTATACAAACGTTGTGAAACACATACTTGCCATCCTGCTTGTTGGAATTTTCACCGCCTGTGCTAGCGGTGGCGGCGGCGGTGGCGGCGGTGTAAGCGATCGTGAGGGCGGGCCTGTGCCTGTAAGACCTCCTCCCAATTTGCCTGAGGTCATGATCATCCCCGTCGGACCAGATTTGGTCTTCGTCGCCGCTTCAGTAGACGACAGGACATTAATACCAGAACAATCATTCACGATCACCAGCATGATGTTGAATCAGGGCCGACTCTCCTCTGCGGAGACGGTCATGCGCTATTATCGCTCGCCTGATGAGGAAATCACGATCGATGATGAATATACCGGAGGACAAGACGACATCCTGGCTTTGGATGAGGGGGAAAAAAGCACAAAAAATCGTATTTTGACCGCGCCGAGAGAAACGGGGACTTACTATTACGGCATTTGTATAACAGCTGTTGATGCAGAAATAGATGAATCAAACAACTGCTCCGAGGGCATGGAGGTGCGTGTGGGAGAGGTGGGCTCTTTCCCTGGCGCTGATTTGCTGCTTGAGGGGGAGCAGGTCAGCGATAACATGCTGTCGACGCAAGCCGCGTTCATTTTGTCCATCAATGTGCGCAATCAGGGAACGAACGCTGCCGCCGCGACAACCTTGCGGTTTTACCGCTCTGACGATGCCGAGATCACGACCAACGATGAGGATATAGGCTCTAGCTCAATTGAACCAATTTTGACGGAAGCGGCGCGTATGCACGAAATGACTCTTACAGCGGCTTCATCGTCCGGCACCCATTATTATGGCGTGTGCGTTGAGGCTGTTCAGGGGGAGTCCGATACCACAAATAATTGCTCCGCTGCGGTTGAAGTGACCGTTCAAACGCGGCCTGATTTGCGCGTTGAGGCGACGACTAGCAATAACGAGGTGCTGGTAGAAGAACCGTTCACGCTGTCGGCCCTTGTGAGGAATTTTGGAGAGGTGGATGCCACTGCGACGACGTTGCGGTTTTACCGCTCTACTGACGCGACGATTTCTTCAGATGATGCAGAGATCGGCACGAGGTCTATCGCTGAACTCGCAGGCGGCGGTGAGGAAAGCCCTGAAACGATCAGCCTGACAGCACCCGACACGCCTGACGTTTTTTATTATGGTGCCTGTGTTGATAGAGTTGAAGGCGAGCCCGATGATGGCAATAATTGCTCTGTGGGTGTTCAGGTCACGTTTCTTTATCCGCCTTCCAACCTGATCGTTGAGGGTGCCGCCGTTGCGCCTGAAATTTTGCTGGTGGAGGCTAACTTGAGATTGTCGGCCACAGTGAGGAATCAGGGCGAAGGGCAATCTCCGGCGACGAATTTGCGGTTTTTCCGTTCTGACAATGCGGCCATCACGACGGATGATGACGAGGTGGGCACAGCAGCGCCGATTGCGCCTCTAGGTGTTGGGGAAACGAGCCCTCAAGCAATTGATCTCACAGTGCCCGCGCAGGCCGACACTTATTATTATGGCGCATGCGTTGTTGCTGTTGATCGGGAGTCTAACACCGCAGATAATTGTTCTGCTGGGGTTGAAGTGACCGTCCAAGCACCGCCTGATTTGCGCGTTGAGGCGACGACTAACAATAACGAGGTGCTGGTAGACGATCCATTTACGCTGACGGCCATTGTGAGGAATTTGGGAGAGGCGGATGTGGCCGCGACGATTTTGCGGTTTTACCGCTCTGTTGACGAGACGATTTCTTCAGATGATGCGCCAATCGGCACGAGGCCGATTGTTGGTCTTTTAGGCGGCGGCGGGGAAAGCCCTGAAACGATCAGCCTGACAGCGCCCGACACGCCTGACGTTTTTTATTATGGCGCCTGTGTTGATAGAGCTGAAGGCGAGCCCGATGATGGCAATAATTGCTCTGTGGGTGTTCAAGTTACGTTTCTTTATCCGCCTTCCAACCTGATCGTTGAGGGTGCCGCCGTTGAGCCCGCAATTTTGCTGGCGGGGGCTAACTTGAGATTGTCGGCCACAGTGAGGAATCAGGGCGAAGGGCAATCTCCGGCGACGAATTTGCGGTTTTTCCGTTCTGACAATGCGGCCATCACGACGGATGATGACGAGGTGGGCACAGCAGCGCCGATTGCGCCTCTGGGTGTGGGGGAAACGAGCCCTCAAGCAATTGATCTCACAGTGCCCGCGCAGGCCGACACTTATTATTATGGCGCATGCGTTGTTGCTGTTGATCGGGAGTCTAACACCGCAGATAATTGTTCTGCTGGGGTTGAAGTGACCGTCCAAGCACCGCCTGATTTGCGCGTTGAGGCGACGACTAACAATAACGAGGTGCTGGTAGACGATCCATTTACGCTGACGGCCATTGTGAGGAATTTGGGAGAGGCGGATGTGGCCGCGACGATTTTGCGGTTTTACCGCTCTGTTGACGCGACGATTTCTTCAGATGATGCGCCAATCGGCACGAGGCCGATTGTTGGTCTTTTAGGCGGCGGCGGGGAAAGCCCTGAAACGATCAGCCTGACAGCGCCCGACACGCCTGACGTTTTTTATTATGGCGCCTGTGTTGATAGAGCTGAAGGCGAGCCCGATGATGGCAATAATTGCTCTGTGGGTGTTCAAGTTACGTTTCTTTATCCGCCTTCCAACCTGATCGTTGAGGGTGCCGCCGTTGAGCCCGCAATTTTGCTGGCGGGGGCTAACTTGAGATTGTCGGCCACAGTGAGGAATCAGGGCGAAGGGCAATCTCCGGCGACGAATTTGCGGTTTTTCCGTTCTGACGATGCGGCCATCACGACGGATGATGACGAGGTGGGCATAGCAGCGCTGGTTGCGCCTCTGGGTGTTGGGGAAACGAGCCCTCAAGCAATTGATCTCAAAGTGCCCGCGCAGGCCGACACTTATTATTATGGCGCGTGTGTTGTTGCTGTTGATCGGGAGTCTAACACCGCGGATAATTGTTCTGCTGGGGTTGAAGTGACCGTCCAAGCACCGCCTGATTTGCGCGTTGAGGCGACGACTAACGATAACGAGGTGCTGGTAGAAGAACCGTTCACGCTGACGGCCCTTGTGAGGAATTTGGGAGAGGCGGATGTGGCAGCGACGACGCTGCGGTTTTACCGCTCTGTTGACGAGACGATTTCTTCAGATGATGCGCCAATCGGCACGAGGCCGATTGTTGGTCTTTTAGGCGGCGGCGGGGAAAGCCCTGAAACGATCAGCCTGACAGCACCCGACACACCTGACGTTTTTTATTATGGCGCCTGTGTTGATAGAGTTGAAGGCGAGCCCGATGATGGCAATAATTGCTCTGTGGGTGTTCAAGTTACGTTTCTTTATCCGCCTTCCAACCTGATCGTTGAGGGTGCCGCCGTTGCGCCCGCAATTTTGCTGGTGGAGGCTAACTTGAGATTGTCGGCCACAGTGAGGAATCAGGGCGCAGGGCAATCTCCGGCGACGAATTTGCGATTTTTCCGTTCTGACGATGCGACCATCACGACGGGTGATAACGAGGTGGGCATAGCAGCGCTGGTTGCGCCTCTGGGTGTTGGGGAAACGAGCCCTCAAGCAATTGATTTCAAAGTATCCGCGCAGGCCAACACTTATTATTATGGCGCGTGCGTTGTTGCTGTTGATCGGGAGTCAAACATCACAGATAATTGCTCTGCTGGGGTTGAAGTGACCGTCCAAGCGCCGCCAGATTTGCGCGTTGATGCGATGGCTGATAGCGACGAAGTGCTGGTAGACGATCCGTTCACGCTGACGGCCATTGTGAGAAATGCGGGAGACGCGAATGCAGCAGCGACGATTTTGCGGTTTTACCGCTCTGTTGACGCGACGATTTCTTCAGATGATGCGCCAATCGGCACGAGGCCGATTGTTGGTCTTTTAGGCGGCGGGGAAAGCCCTGAAGCGATTGATCTCACCACGCCTTCAAACCCCGACATTTATTATTACGGCGCTTGTGTTGATATGGTTGAAAGCGAGTCTGATGTTGGCAACAATTGCTCTGCCGGATTTAGGATCAATGTGACCGCGCCTGACTTGATTGTCGGAGATGCTCAGGTTGATGACAACACTTTGACGACGGGGGATCTCTTTAGATTATCCGCCATTGTGAGGAATGTGGGGACGGGCGCTTCAACAGCGACGACCTTGCGCTATTATCGCTCGCTTGATGCGGACATCGGCACCGATGATGATGAGTTCGGCAGCTCGTCTGTTGGCGGCATTGGCGCGGGCGGCATGAATCCTCAAGATGCTGAACTCACGGCGGTGGCGGCAGGAGATTATTATTACGGCGTTTGTGTTGAGTCGGTTGATAAGGAATCGAACAGCACCAATAATTGCTCCGCTGGCGTTCAAGTGACGATCATTCCGCCGCCAGACCTGCTTGTTGAGGCTCCGGCGGCTGACGAGGATAATTTGCTGCTTGAGGATGCGTTCAATTTCTCGGCGACGGTGAGAAATCGCGGCGCCGGCCCTGCGCCAGAGACGACCTTGCGCTATTATATTTCTACTGATGAGGAGATCACGACCGGCGATATAGAAGTGGGCACGGCAACTTCGGTTGAGGCGCTGGCTGCTGGCGCGACGAGTCCTCAGCGAGCCAGCATCACGACGACTTTGGCGGGTGATTATTTTTATGGCGCCTGTGTTGTTGTGGTTGATAAAGAAGCCGACACCGCCAATAATTGCTCTGACGGGGTTGCGGTGAGGATCAGAGCGCCTGATCTATTTATTAACCTTCTAATTATTGATGATGCCAGTCTTGGCGTGGGAGATAGTTTCGCGCTGCGCGCTGCGGTGAGGAATATGGGAAGGGAGGCGGCTCTGTCGTCAACTCTGCGCTATTATCGTTCGCGCGATGCTATGCAGTCATCAGATGATGTGCTGCTGGGAACAGATTTTGTTTCTGCTCTTGACATGAGTGGCGGCAACTCAAGCATAGGCGATATAGATATCACCTCGCCAAATGTGGCCGGCATATATTATTACATCGCCTGTGTTGATCCTGTGGCGCGGGAAGGCAATATAGCAAATAATTGTCGGGCGATTCGGGCTGATGTTCTCGGCGCTGATTTGCTTGTTGATCAGGTGAGCGTTAGCAATAACATTTTGCAGACAAGAGAGACATTCACTTTATCTGCGCGCGTGAGGGGTTTGAGTTCTTACGCTTCGGCACCGACGACCTTGCGTTATTATGTCTCTGACGATGCGACGATCACACCTGATGATGATCAAGTGGGAGCAAGAACCATTCCGCGCCTTAGCGAGCGCAGCATGACCTCGCGCGATGTTCAGGTCGCAGCACCTGCAAATCCGGGCACGTATTATTATGGTGCATGTGCTGTTCCGGTTGATGCCGAGCCCGATACGACGAATAATTGCTCCGACGCGGTTGAAGTGACAGCGGTGGCTCCTGATCTGCTTATTGATGAGTCATCGGCCAGCCCGTCTAGGCTGAGAGCAACAGAGAGTTCCACGCTGTCCATTCGCATAAGCAATCAGGGAACGGGCGCGGCGGAGCCAACCATTGTGCGCTATTATCGCTCAACTGATTCAACGATCACGCCAGACGATGCGTCTGTGGGCATGCAGTCCGTTTCCGCCATTTCTGCTGCAGGGATGCTTAATCTAAATCTCGGTTTTGTGGCACCTTCGGGCGGCACCTATTATTACGGCGCCTGCGTTGATTCTGTTGTCGAGGAAGCCAATACGGCCAACAATTGCTCTGCGGGGGTGGAAGTTGTTGTTCTGGCGCCTGATCGGGCTGTGACATCGGTGCGCCTTGTCGGCACGCTGCGTGGCACCACCATACTGAGGCCGGGGCAAGGGTTCGGTTTGATTCCCACCCTAGGTGATGTGGGCACGGATAGAGATCGGATCTATGGATCATTATATTCCCTTTATATATCGGATGATCCGACAATTACCCTAGGAGACAGCCGGGTAGGTAATGGCATTAATATAGTAAATCCAGGGTCTGTGAGGGAACGTCCGCCTTTATTCGTTTTTGCGCCTGAGGAACCCGGCACTTACTATTACGGCATTTGCATTAGTCCTATTCCTAGGTTTGAGACCAATGTGGCAAATAATTGCTCGCCGTCAATCGCGCTGACGGTGCAATGAGAAAGTGCTATCATAACGGGCAAGGTTTATTGCGATGAACCCCTCGCCAACGCCTCGACGCCAATCGGTTTTCAGTTAATCGCCCAGACTTGTCTGGCCAGACAAGTCTGGTGGCGCGCCTGAGAGGATTCGAACCTCTGACCTCCGCCTTCGGAGGGCGGCACTCTATCCAACTGAGCTACAGGCGCTTATAAAAATCCCATCTATTTGGGCGCATTATGCGTCAAATGTAAAAACACATCCTCCAAAACCGACTCCCGCGTCGCCACATCTTCTATGTCTATCCCCGCCAGCGAAATCGCTTGCAAAATCTCGCTCACTTTGACCGCACTCGTCGGATAATCCACCTGCAGATTGCCGTCGGCGGTGCAGGTGATCTGCATGCGCGCGCGCAGCGGCTTCAATGAGTCCGGCACTTCGCTCAGCGCTTGCGCGGGCGTGATCCGCAAAGATTTGAAATCCACCATTTTCAGCAAGTCTGACGTCGTGCCGTCGGCGGCCACAGAGCCTTGATGAATGATCGCGATGCGATCGCACAGAGCCTGCGCCTCTTCAAGGTAATGCGTCGTCAGCACGATCGTCACGCCGCGCTCGTTGAGGTCGCGCATATAGTTCCACAGCTCGCGGCGCAGTTCAACATCTACGCCGGCGGTCGGCTCATCCAGCACGAGCACCGGCGGCGCATGCACCATCGCTTTGCCCACCATCAAACGCCGCCGCATCCCGCCCGATAAAGTCCGCGCATAGGCGTCGGCCTTGTCTTCCAGATGCATCGCGCGCAATATCTCTTGCGTCCGACGCAGCCGCCGCGGCACGCCATAAAGACCCGCTTGCATTTCAAGAACCTCCGCCGGTGTGAAGAAGGCGTCAATCTGAAGCTCCTGCGGCACAATGCCCACCGAAGCGCGCACTTGCCGCGGATTGATGTCCAGATCAAAGCCCCATAACATCACCTGCCCCGATGTCTTGACGACCAGTCCGGCCAAGATATTGATGAACGTTGATTTTCCCGCGCCATTTGGCCCTAAAAGTCCAAAAATGCTGCCCTGCGGCACATTCAGATCAACAGACTTCAACGCCTCCTGTGCGGCTGTGCCTTTTGATGCCGGATAGACTTTGCGCAAATTATGCGCCTGAATCGCAAATTGCTCCCCATCCGATGGCGGTGAAATCGCGCGCGCGGCCAGCTTCATTTGGGCTAAATGTTCGTTTTCAGCAAGCATGATCGTGTTTATTCTTTATACTCGCTTTCATGGGGCAGATCACAAAAAACAGCCATTTGTGCCTGATTGACGCATCGGGCTATATTTTCCGCGCCTATCATGCTCTGCCGCCCTTGAGCCGCGGCTCCGACGGCCTGCCGGTCGGCGCGGTCGCCGGTTTTTGCGCGATGATCAACAAATTGCTCCAAGAGCTCAGCGACGAAAAGCCGCCGGTCAGCCACATCGCCGCGATCTTTGATTCCTCCAGCCGCTCCTTTCGCAACGATCTCTATCAAGATTACAAAGCCCACCGCCCGCCGCCGCCCGAAGACCTCGTGCCGCAATTTCCGCTCACGCGCCGCGCCGCGCTGGCGTTTGGCATCCCCGCCATTGAGCAAAAGGGGTTGGAAGCCGACGACATTATCGCAAGCTATACGCGCGCCGCACAAAAAAATGGCGCGCAGGTCTCCATCATTTCCTCCGACAAAGACATGATGCAGCTGATCGGCAAAAATGTGCGCATGATTGATACGATGAAAAAACAAGATGACGGCAAAAGCCGCATAATTGGTATTCGTGAAGTGATGGATAAATTCTTTGTCCTGCCTGAGAAAGTCCCCGACGTTCAAGCGCTCATCGGCGATACATCAGATAATGTGCCCGGCGCACCAGGGATCGGCGTCAAAAGCGCTGCCAAGCTGATCGACGAACATGGCGCGATCACAAAGCTGCTCAAACATCCCGAAAAAATAGACAACAAACGCTGGCGCGAGATCATCACCAGCCATCTAGAGCAAATCCGCATCAGCCATGAACTCGTTCTTCTCAAAGACGATGCCGCTTTGCCGCTCACTTGGGATGAGCTCGCTTTGCGCACGCCTGATCCCGACCAGCTCATTGGCTTTTTGCAGGAAATGGAGTTCGTCACGCTGACAAGGCGCATCGCCGACCGGCTGGGCATTGACGCGGCGAACATCAAACCGCAGAAAAAGGCCAAAGCCAGCAAAAAAACCACCCGCGGTGAATCGAAAGGCCAGCCGGGTCATCTGGCTCACCCGCCCGATATGAAGGTGGATTATAAAAAATATGAACTGATCACTTCACCGGAGGCTTTGGAAAAATGGCTTGATCTGATTTATCAGGCCGGATTTGTCGCTGTGGATACCGAAACTGACAGCCTCAATGCGATGCAAGCGCAATTGGCCGGCATATCTTTTGCGGTCGCGCCGAACCGCGCTTGTTATATTCCGCTCGGCCATACGCAATTTCTCGACGGGCATCAGCAGCTGCCGCTGAAACCTGCCCTCGCCAAGCTCAAAAAAATGCTTGAAGATTCGTCAATTCTCAAAATCGCGCATAACGCCAAATATGACATGCTCGTTTTGAGAAAATATAACATTCACCTGAACCCGCTTGACGATACGATGCTGCTCTCTTACGCGCTCGACGCCGGACGCCACCGCCACGGCCTTGACGCTTTGGCCTTTCATCATCTCAGCCATGAGATGATCTCCTACCAAGCACTCACCGGCACCGGAACAAAGAAGATCGCTTTCAAGGATGTGCCGCTCGAAGAGGCAAAAAACTACGCCGCCGAAGATGCCGACATCACTTTGCGGCTTCATATGATTTTGCGCGCGCGGCTTGTGGCGGAAAAAAAGGTCAATCTCTACGAGACATTGGAGCGGCCTTTGATGAACGTGCTCGTTGATATGGAAGAAGCTGGCATCACGATCAACGCACAGCAATTACGTGATCTGTCGCAGGATTTTGAGGCGAAGACGGATAAAATCGCCAAGAAGGCTTATAAGCTCGCCGGTGAGGCGTTTAACCTCGCCTCGCCGAAGCAGGTTGCGGATATTTTGTTTGGCAAGATGAGTCTGTCCGGAGGCAAAAAAACAAAAACCGGCCAATGGAGCACCAGCGCCAATGTGCTCGAAGATCTGGCAGCCAGCGGCCATGATCTGCCGCGCACGATTTTGGACTGGCGCCATTTGATGAAGCTCAAAACAACCTATAGTGATGCGCTGCCGAACTTCGTTGATCCGGAGACAGGCCGCGTGCATACATCTTATGCGATGGCTTCAACGTCTACTGGACGGCTCTCTTCGTCAGACCCCAATCTGCAGAACATTCCGATCCGCTCGCAGGAAGGGCGGCAGATCAGGCAGGCCTTCATCGCCGAGCGCGGCGCGAAACTCATCAGCGCCGATTACAGCCAGATTGAGCTGCGCCTGCTCGCCCATATGGCCGACGTCAAGGCGCTCAAGGCGGCTCTGAGCGAAAATGCCGACATCCATGCGATGACCGCAGCGGAAATTTTCGGCGTCGATCTTCAGCAGGTGGACACCCAACTGCGGCGCAGCGCCAAAGCGATTAATTTTGGGATCATCTACGGCATATCGGCGTTTGGTTTGGCGCGGCAGCTCGGCATCCCGCTCGGCGAGGCCGACACTTATATCAAATCTTATTTTCAGCGCTTTCCGGGAATCAAAGAATATATGGAAAGCACAAAAGAGATGGCGCGCAAACAAGGCTATGTGGAAACAATCTTTGGCCGCTGCTGCCACTTTCCCCATATCCACGATAAAAACGCCGCGCGCCGCAATTTCTCCGAGCGCGCCGCGATCAACGCGCCGATCCAAGGCTCGGCAGCCGATCTGATCCGCCGCGCGATGATCGCCATGCCCCAAGCGCTCGCTAGCGCTAAACTTTCAACAAAAATGCTGCTGCAAGTCCATGACGAGCTTATCTTTGAAGCGCCGCAAAAAGAGGTCAAAGAAGCCAGCGCGGTCATCTCGCAGGTGATGCAGAGCGCCGCCCAGCCTGCGGTCAGCCTGTCGGTCGAGCTCGATGTCGCCGTCAAGGCCGCAAAAAATTGGGATGAAGCGCATTAAATGATGCGTTATACTTTCCTTCAGAAAAAACTCACACCTGATTCGGGCATAGGAGGACACGGAAATGCTACAGGCGACTGCGCAAAAAATGTCCAAAAAAATACCTCTAAACACGCAACCAGCTTCGCACCAATCTTCACAAGAGGTTAAGAAATTCATCAAAGATTTATGCCTCATTCGGGGGGATAAAATCACCCTCGCCTCCGGCAAACAAAGCGATGTCTATTTTAATATGAAAAGGCTCGCCGCCGACCCGCGCGCGATGCGCTTGGTCGCGCGGATTTTCCTTGAGTATATCGGTGAACATTCCGATGTCAGATATATTGGCGGGCTGGAAATGGGCGCAGTGCCGCTGACCGCCGCGATTCTCGCACAGCCGGAAGCCGTCCAGAGCCGGTTGCGCGGCTTTTATATTCGCAAAGAAACCAAAGGGCACGGACTCAAAAAGCTCATTGAGGGGCTAGCCAATGAAAGGGAGCTGAAGGGTCAGAAAATTATCCTTTTGGAGGATGTCACCACAACCGGCAACTCATCTTTGGATGCGGTTAGGGTCGTTCGTGAAGCAGGCGCGGATGTTCAAGAGATCATCACTTTGCTTGACCGCGAAGAAGGCGCTGCCGAAAACATTAAGAAAGAAAATATTAAGAAAGAAAATATCGAGAAAGAAAATCTTAAATTGACGGCGATATTTCGCGCGCGCGATATTTTATCGCTCTAATCACTCAGCCGCCTGCGGCAGCGAGGGGGCGGCGGCGCGGACATCATCATCCACTTGCGCTTCAAAGGTGCGGAAATTCTCAACGAACATATTGAGCAATTTTGCCGCTTGCGCGTCATAGGCATCTTTATCGGCCCATGATTCGCGCGGGTTGAGCAGATTATCCTCAACGCCCATGACGCTTTCGGGCACTTCAAGCCGGAAGAGAGGATCATAGCGCATTTTGGCATTATCCAATTCGCCCTCAAGGGCGGCGGCGAGCAGGCGGCGGGTCGCGGCGATCGGCATCCGGTGGCCTTCGCCATAAGCGCCGCCGGTCCATCCGGTATTGACGAGCCAGCATTTGACATTGTGGTGAGCGATCAATTCGCGCAGCAAACTGCCATAGACGCCGGGCGGACGCGGCATGAAGGGCGCGCCAAAACAGGCCGAGAACGTCGCTTCCGGCTCTTTGATGCCGCGCTCGGTGCCGGCGATCTTCGCAGTATAGCCCGACAGAAAATGATACATCGCCGCTGAAGGCGACAGCCGCGCAATCGGCGGCAGAACACCAAACGCATCGGCGGTCAGCATGATGATCGCGCTGGGATGTCCGGCGCGCGCGCTCGGCACAATGTTGGGGATAAAAGACAGAGGATAAGCGCCGCGGGTATTTTCGGTCAGCGAGCTGTCATTGAGGTCAATCTCGCGCGTATCTTTATCCATAACGACATTTTCCAAAACCGTGCCGAAGCGCTGGGTCGTCTCAAAAATTTGCGGCTCGGCTTTGGCCGACAGGTTGATCATTTTCGCATAGCAGCCGCCTTCAAAATTGAACACGCCATTGGGCGACCAGCCATGCTCGTCATCGCCGACCAATTGACGATCGGGATCGGCAGAGAGCGTCGTCTTGCCCGTCCCCGACAGGCCAAAAAACACCGCCGAATCTGCGTCGCGGCCAACATTGATTGAACAATGCATCGGCATCACTTTGTGCTTCGGCAAATGATAGTTCAAAACCGAGAAAACCGATTTTTTCATCTCGCCCGCATAGGCCGTGCCGCCGATCAAAACGATGTTGCGTGTCAGATCAAGCGCGATCACGGTGGAGGAGCGCGTCCCATGCGCTGCCGGATCCGCTTTGAAGCCGGGCAGATCAAAAATCGTCAATTGCGGCGCAAAATCGCTCAGTTCCTCTTGAGGCGGCTCAATCAGCAAATTGCGGATGAACAAAGAATGCCACGCATATTGCGTATAAACCCGCACCGCCAAGCGATGGTCGGGGTCGGCACCGGCATAGAGGTCTTGGACAAAGACCTCCTTGCCCTCCAAATAAGTGAGCATATCGCCGCGCAGGCGATCAAAATGTTCAGGGTTCATGGGGCGATTATTGTCCCACCAGATCGTGCTGCGGGTTTCGTCATCCATCACGATATGTTTATCTTTCGCCGAGCGACCGGTATGCTCGCCGGTCGTGACGATTAAAGGGCCTCCGGCAGACACGACGCCCTCATCGCGCTTGAGGGCAAATTCATAAAGCGTCGGCGCATTATGATTCCAATGAGCGGCTTTCAGTTTTTGCAGACCGCTTGCTTCAATGCCTGTGCGGCTGATGATCGCTCCTGTTTGCTCCACTAGTCTTTTCCCTCGATCGTCTTGTGAAACCTCCGACCATAATCAGCCCACTGCGCTGAGGCAAGGTTTTTTTGGGCAAATCACCTAAAATAGCCGCCAAAAAGCGGGCAGTTTTTTAAATTCGGTCAGGCTCTTGGGTCACATTGACCCCGTAGATTTGATTCAGCCGCGCGCGCGCAAGAAATGGAAATAATGTGCTGAGCTTAAAGGCGATTTTGCGCCCGAAGCGCATCAGAGGCGAGCGCATATGATAAATCCGCGCCTGGCTGCGAGAGATTTCCTGCATGAGGGTTGCGCGTGGTTTGCGCTGCGCTTGATAGAGGACCAGTCTTTGTTCTAGGCTTTGGCGCTTATCGGCGAGCCTGCGCGCCAAAACAAAACCATCTTCTATGGCCATCGCCGCGCCTTGCGCCATAAAAGGCAGCATCGGATGACACGCATCGCCTAACAGCGCGACGCGCTCATCAATCCAGCGCGGCAGAGGGGCGCGGTCAAACAGACCCCATAAAAAACATTCCTCACAGGCCTCAAGCAAAATGCGCACATTTTCATCCCAGCCAGCAAAAGCCGCGCGCAGATCTGTGGGATTGCCCGATTTGTGCCAATCTTCTTCAACCCATTGGCGGCGCTCTTCCACCGCGACGAAATTGATCCATGCGCCGCCGCGCACATAATAAGCAACAAAATGACGCCCCGCACCGAGCCAGACATTCGCATCGGGCGAAATGAGATTTTTAGGCAGTCTTTCCGCAGACACAAGGCCGCGCCAGGCCGCTTGTCTGGTGAAATGCGCGGGCTCATCGCCCAACATCTGCGCGCGCACCACTGAATGAAGGCCATCAGCGCCGATGATGACGTCGCTTTCATATTCTGCGCCATCTTCGGTTATGAGCATAATGCGATTTTTTTCTCGCCGATAGTTTTTGGCGCGCTTTCCAAAGCGAAGCTTAATGCCAGTGTTTTTTATCTCTTCAACAAGAATCCGCAGCAAATCGGCGCGATGAATATGAAGATATTTTGCGCCATAATGCTGTTCACAAAAACCTTTGAGCGGAATTTTCATTTCAACCTTGCCTGTGCGATAATTGCGCATCACGGCGCTTTGCGGCTCAAAAGCAGCCTGTTCAATTTTTGACTCAACACCGAGCGCGCGCAAAACACCGAGCGCGTTCGGACTGATTTGAATGCCCGCACCGACTTCACGGGGCTTGATGTTTTGCTCAAATAGCGCGCAGTCAAAACCATGCGCCTGCAGCGAAAGCGCAGCGGTGAGTCCGCCAATGCCGCCGCCGACAATAGTGATTTTATTCATTGGTAATTTTATTTATGCCCCTTCTTCACGCTTCAACTGGATAATACGCTCCATTTACAGGAGAAATAAGCAGCAAAACATCAAGTTTTCTCCGAAAATGCGAGAGGTTTGTTTTTTTAACCATACGGCGAATAATTGTTTACCGTCAATCGTGCTGACGGTGGAATGAGAAAGCGCTGGGCAGTAAAGATTGTGTCTGCCTAAGGCCTTGCAGCTTATGGTGAGCCCGTCGGGATTCGAACCCGAGACCCTCTGATTAAAAGATTGAACTTTGATGGTGAAACGAATAACCACTCATTGCCGGTTGCATCATTAAAACGCTATAAACAATTGTTTTTTGTCTTGCTAGATGACATGAAGATCCGGTAATATCGGTTCAAAATCTAGCTTCCCTGTATCTAATCTGTATCTAATTTTTCTCTAACGAAAGGCTGACTTATGGCGTTTATTGATAAATTTTCAGAAAGGTCGCATATTTATCGTCGCGCGCGGCGTTGCTTGCTGTCTGGGACTCTCAGAGTACCCGCCGCACAGCGATCATGCCGATGCATATCCGCGTGAGCCGATTTAACGTCTAAGAAAAGCTCTAAAGCCGCCCCGCATGGCGGAACCGTTTATGGCGGAACCATGCGGGGCGGTGGAAGCAGGTGAGGGTGAACTCGTCTCTAGTTATGATTTCCCTGTTTAACAGGGAATATATGGGGTGTTTTTGGGTTTTTAGCTGATGGTCACTGCCAAAACCTTAGGGATATAGGGGCTTCGAGTTCAGTTGCCTAAAAATAAAACAGGGAATTTTTTTCTTCAGCAGGGATAAATTACGCTCAAGCAGGGAGGATATTTTGGAACAGATTTGTTATCGAAGCATCACGTTTGTGTCTCCTTTCCACGAGCAATATCCAGATAGAGGCTGGGCATTTCCTCGGCGATAGTTTTTTGGCGAGATCTATAATCCGAATACGGGCGAAGTTCAGGCGCGCGCGTTCTGTTTGCGTTTAAGGATCTGCTAGAGAAAAATATGGATGAGCTTGCCGAGCTTCTGTCGAGCGAGCATGGCAAGGTGATCGCCGATTCCAAAGGTAATCTGCAGTGCGAGCCTGAGGTCGTTGAGTTTGTGTGCGGCATTTCTCATTTGCTCAAGGGCGAAATTCGTCAGACTCCTGAAACGCAGTGCCAACATTGTACCGCCTCAACTACCTGCCGCCTGTTGCCCAGAGCCAGTATCCAGAATCCGTTTCATGTCAATGACGATCTTTCCTGCGATTTGCCTCTTCCGAAGTGTGTGCAGGGAATCTTCCCATTCTTCGAGGGCGATGACTTGCGTAATCAGGGGTTTAACCTGTTTATTGGCTAGACGCAACAGTGCTCTTTTGACATGACCGATGCTGGAGCCGAAAGAAGCGTAGATTGTAATCTGCTTATTGAACAGCATGAGAAGATTTGTGCTGGCCATGGTTCCCGATGTGGAGCCGCAGATCACCACCCGCCCCCCTTTTTTTACAGCCATAAGACTGCCCTCCCATGTGTCCGCCCCTACATGCTCGAAGACGACATCAACACCGCGTCGGCGGGTTAGCCGGAGAACATCCCGATCGAAACGGCGCACCGCGTAATTGATGATGTGATCAGGCGCGAGCGGCGTGAGCGCCGCTGCCTTCTTGTAGCTGCTGACCGTTGTCATCGTGTAGGCACCGACGGATTTGGCTAGAGAAAGAGCCGCCGATCCGATTCCGCTTGCGCCAGCGTGGATCAGAACTGTTTCCCCGGATGTAAGTCGGGCATTCTCGATCAACATCTGCTCAACCGCTGCGAAGGTCACCGGCGCACAGGCAGCCGAATACCAATCGAGATTGTCGGGGATGGCGATCAGCTCTTCGGCGGCGACGGCGACCTTGTCTGCTCCAAGTCCGTTAACGTGAAATCCGCGCGCCCCCGATGGATTCTCGCAAAGATTCTCGCGTCCTGCGCGACAGGCTGGACAGCTGTGACAAACCACGCCCGGGTAAATCGCCACGCGGTCGCCGGGTTGAAAACTTCTAACGCCTTCACCCAGCGCCACAACCCGGCCAACGCCCTCGCCGCCGACAATGATGGGAAAGTCACGTTTGGCAAACCGCATGCCTTGATAGCCATAAATATCCAGATGGTTGAGGGTGATTGCGGCGATTTGAACGATAACCTGTCCGGGATAGGGAATCGGCTCCGCAATATCGTCTAGGCTTAGTCGACCCGGTTGATGTAGCCTCAAGGCGCGCATGGATCATACGCTACCTGGCGCTGCTGATAAGCCGCCATCGATGATAATTTCTGTTCCCGTAATATAGGCTGCCGCCGGACTGATCAAAAAGCTGATCAATTCGGCGATTTCTTCCGGCTGGCCATAGCGTTGCATTGGAATCTTTTTTTCCAGTTCACCGCGCAGTTTGGCATAGGGTGCGAGTAATGGGGTGTCAACAAAGCCGGGGCAGACGCAATTGGCGGTGATGCCCCGCGCCGCCGTTTCAAGTGAGAGAGTGCGAATATAGGCGTTCTCGGCTGCTTTAGTGGCGGCATAGATACTGCTTCCACGCGGTGCACGATGGGAAGAAATCGAGCTGACGGCAATGATACGCCCCCATCGGCGTCGAAACATGAAGCGCAAAATCGTACCAACGATCGCCGGTAGCGACAGAAAATTCAATCGCATCAAATCCTCTGCTTTTTCAATATTGACAAGACCGGCTAGCTGATCTTGCGAGGCTCCGAGTGCATGGATAAAAATGTCATAATTTCCGTCCACCTCCAGCTTCTGGCAAAAGGCCTGGGAGCCTTCGTGGGTTGAAAGATCGTGGCGCAAGGCGCACACAGTGATGTTCTCTGCTTTTAGGTCTTGAACCAGTAGCTGCGCTGCATCGGTGGATGCCGAGTAGGTGAAATCAACGTCATGATTCAGAGCCGCCAATTTGCGCACAACTGCTGCGCCAATGCCGCCCGTTCCGCCAGTGACCAAAGTCCGCATGCTGTTTCAGTCCCGTGCGAAAGCGAGACAGACATTCTGCCCGCCAAAGCCAAATGAATTCGATAATGCGAAGCGTACTGGTGCATCCCGAGCCGTGTTCGGCACAACGTCTAGGGGAATTTTTGGATCCGGCTCGTCGTAATTGATGGTTGGGGGCAGTACGCCATGGCGTAGCGTTTGGACGGTTATGATCGCTTCGATTAATCCGGCAGCGCTGAGCGTATGGCCGATCATTGACTTGTTTGAACTTAGGGGCGGCGGTTTTGCGCCAAATATCTTGGCGAGGGCGGTGGCTTCGATAATGTCATTGTCCGGCGTACTTGTTCCATGAGCATTGATATAGTCAATATCCTCTGGATTCAGTTCGGCATCGGCTAGAGTCCGCATGATTGCTTTTATGATCGCCGTTGCTTCCGGATCGTTGCGTGTTCTGTGGTAAGTATCGACAGATTCTCCACAGCCGACGACAAAGGCTAGAATGTCCGCACGCCGTGCGCGCGCCGCTGCCGCATCTTCGAGCACCATCGCCGCCGCCCCCTCCGACATGACAAAGCCATCGCGGCTACGTGTGAATGGGCGCGAAGCGCCCTGCGGATCGTCGTTGCGCGTTGACAGCGCGCCCAGCAGCCCGAACTTCGTGATACTCTCTGGAGTGACCGAAACATCGGTAGCGGCAACCAAGACCGACTGCGCCAATTTGTAGCGGATCAACTCGCAGCCAATTTGTATCGCGCTACTGCCCGAAGCGCAGGCAGTGTGGAGTTGCAGTGGAATACCCGGAATGCTGAATTCTTCTCTGAGTTTCATAATATAGAAGCTCGTAGACACCATCTTTAGAAATCGATCATCATCACTTTGACCGTCCCAGACAAGGTTATCAGCTCCGCTGGATCCGGGAGGCAGCCGGGATAGTCGCTCATGCCACTCATGATCCAAAGGCGTCGTTGCCATGACCAGTGGGCCCGGAGAGATGCCGTGATAGCCTCCCTGTTCAAGCGCTTCAGCTATCGCACGCCGCACCGCTTCACAACAGCGATCAGAGGAAGAGGAGACATCTTCCAGATAATCTAGTGTGCCGGCAATGGCGCTGATCAAGTGTTGCCGCGAAAAACGCTCAATCAGCTTGATGCCGCTTATGCCCTGGACAAGGCTCGCCCAGGATTTGTCCACCCCCTCGCCGAGCGAGGTTACCATGCCCATGCCTGTAATGGCTATTGCGTGCTCATTGAGGTGTCTAGCCATCGGCGCGCTCGAGAAGGGTTAGCCCGACATCATACGCGGTGCCGATATGGGTGACCATGCACATATCGGGCGGATCCTTGGTGGGTGATTCCAAATCCAGATCCCTGGCTTGAGGGGGAAAAGGTTCTTCACTTTGCAGTGCGCTGACCGCAATCGCCAGATTTGTAAATAAAGACGCCTCATTGCAATGACCGAGGACTGCGCTAGGCGTACGCAGAACAAGGTTTGGGGTTTTTTCCACCAAACGCTCAATCAAAAGTCGCTCGATTTCCATCATATAGTTAATGCCTGAAGTGCCGCTCACGAGAAAAAGATGCTTACAGGCCATGTCGCGGTAGGCGGGTGAGTCCAGCATTGAGAGAATAGGATATGAGTCGTGGCCTTCGTCAACCATAGTCATGGTGAAAGATCCTATTCTGGCTTTCGGCGTCGCGCCTCGCGCGGTTGCGTGCGCGTGTGATTCGAGGACAAGAAAGGCTGCGCCGCTGGCGGGCGTTACACCGCCCGTCTCACTGGTCCAGAAATTGTCTGCCGAAAAAGATTCTCGCAGCACTCCGGCTTCAGCTAAGGCAAGAGCCAGATACGGGCACTGGCCATATTCTCCTGCCCCTACCAGGCATAGATCCGCATCTCCAGCCCGTATTTTTTCTATGGCCATCGAAAAGGCGTGCAGCGCAGCTGTACTCTCCCCCACCAGCGTTCGGCTTGAGCCTTGAATGCCGTGGATCATGGAGATATTGGCTGCAGTCAGATTGTTCAGTTGGGTCAGAAAATGCGTTGGTTTGAGGATTGTGTTAAGTGCATCATTCAACGCACTTTCCTGATCTTGGCTTGCGCGAACGAAATCTGCGATTTCGATGTCGTGCTCAAGGTTGCGTTCCCCTGAGCCTGAAGCGACGATCAGGTGCATATCCATCAAATCAGGATGCCCGCGCAGGTCTGCGGAATCCAATGCCAATCCGGCGGCGTAAGCGGCATAACTCATCATAGGCCCCATGGCGCGCCGATCATTGCGTCGGGGCACCTGTTCGGCAAGGTCAAACGCGGTCACGGGTAGGCTCACGGCATTGCCACCCGGAAAAACAGGCAGGGGCTCTGCTCGTGCTGATGGGTCCGTCAATCCGGGCAACATATGTCCTGTTGAAATCCCGCCTGGAGACAGAACACCAATTCCGGTGATCCATATATCGTCGACCGCTTTGGTCATGACTCTGGTCCGACGATATTACGGAATTGCTCTTCGCTCAAGATGGCACTGATGCCCTGTTTGTAGGCGGCTTTGAGCTCCGGTGCAGGGAAATCCATGATGCGGAACATTAATTCTGAACTGGCAACCGGAGTGTTTTGACCTATAACGTTGAGAGTAGCTTTGGCTACATTATAGCCATCGCCCTCATGCTTGATGAAAACCGAGGTGGAGATCTTATGTCCAGGCCTAACAAATTCCCGGAAAGACGCCGAGCGCACTTTGCACATGAAAGCCATAGCTTCCAAGCGTCGGGTGAGCGTGATCAAAAGACCGGCAGTTTGGGCCATGAACTCAATCAGCATAACGCCGGGCATTACAGGGAAGCCAGGGAAATGCCTCTCGTAGATTATCGATTCATCCGGCACATCTGAACTGCAAGCAATGCGCCTTTTCTTCAAATCCAGATGATCAACTCGATCAAGAAGCACAAAACTCTCGAGTTTCATTTTTGAGCCTTTGGCTCTTCCGTTGGAGTCAGCAAAAACTCGACGTAGTTTCCTATGCTTTCTAGTCGCAATAAATGATCGAATTGCTCTTCATCGAATTCATTGTTGTTTGTCCACTCCTGAATTGGCAGTTTAACTTTAAAAGTGTGCTCGATCTCGTAAGTGAAATCGAGAAAATCTAGGCTGTCGATTTCGAGATCGTTGATGAGGTGCGATCGCGGCGTGATCCCGTCGGGAGAGATTTCGCAAATCTCCTCGAGAATGGAAAGCATTTTTTTGAATGTTTCATCTTTCATGGCTTTCTCCCCCCTGCCACGTTAGCGCGTTGTTTTTTGACTTTTCATCCGAGCGTACAATAATTAGGGAAATTAGGGGATTTTTTTTTAAATTATTTCTTAAATTCCGCGGTGACGACCTGATTCAGCAGTGTTTTTGATAAAGTTTTAGCAAAATGGTTTTTTCGTCTATGATTATTAGGACCTTTTTCTAGTTCTTTTTAGAAAAATTGAATTAATTGCACTATTAAGATTCACAATCGGGGGAGGAAAATCATGTCGCATATTCGGCACAATTTCAATAGCGGGGATGGCACGGTTACGATTCAGCCAGCAGCGGATAGTTCTGCTGGTGTTTTGACCTTTGGCGAAAATATCGAACCGGCGGATCTGCGTGTTTATCGATCTGGCGAGAATCTAGTCATGGAGGTTATCGACTCTGATCCAGTGGATAGAGTGACGATTCTCAATCAGTACAGTTCGACTCCATCTATTGGTGAGTTCATAATTAGTAGTGTGTCCTATGCACATGATCGCCTGTATGTTGGCAGTGAGGCAGCTGATATGTTCGGGGGCAGCGATAGCCGGGACCTTCTCTATGGCAATGAGGGTAATGATAGCCTTGAAGGCGGCGCGGGCGCGGATGTGATTGATGGCGGTGCGGGTATGGATACGGCATCTTATGCCGGGTCGGCGAGCGGGGTGCGGATTGCTCTGGGGGCCGGAACGGGCAGCGGCGGTGATGCCGAAGGCGACACTTTGACCAGCATTGAAAATCTGCGCGGGTCGGATCAGCGTGACACGCTGTGGGGTGATGCCAACGCGAATCGTCTTGATGGCGGCGCGGATGATGACACGCTTGGAGGCGGCGCGGGCGCGGATGTGCTTGATGGTGGTGCGGGTATGGATACGGCATCTTATGGCGAATCGACGAGCGGGGTGCGAGTTGATCTGGCGGCCGGAACGGGCAGCGGCGGTAATGCCGAAGGCGACACTTTGACCAGCATTGAAAATCTGCACGGGTCGGGTCATGCCGACACATTGACTGGCGATGGCGGCGTGAATGAGCTTCGGGGCAGTGAGGGCGATGATGTTCTTGAAGGCGGCGCGGGCGCGGACACGCTCCACGGCGGCAGGGGTGTGGATACGGCGTCTTATGCCGGGTCGGCGAGCGGGGTGCAGATTGATCTGGCGGCCGGAACGGGCAGCGGCGGTGATGCCGAAGGCGACACTTTGACCAGCATTGAAAATCTGCGCGGGTCGGATCATGGTGACACGCTGTGGGGTGATGCCAACGCGAATCGTCTTGAGGGCGGCGCGGGCGCGGACACGCTTGGAGGCGACGCGGGCGCGGATGTGCTTGATGGTGGTGCGGGTACGGATACGGCATCTTATGGCGAATCGGCGAGCGGGGTGCGAGTTGATCTGGCGGCCGGAACGGGCAGCGGCGGTAATGCTGAAGGCGACACTTTGACCAGCATTGAAAATCTGCGCGGGTCGGGTCATGCCGACACATTGACCGGCGATGTCGGCGCGAATATGCTTTCGGGCAGTGAGGGCGATGATGTTCTTGAAGGCGGCGCGGGCGCGGACACGCTCCACGGCGGCGGGGGTGTGGATACGGCATCTTATGCCGGATCGGCGAGCGGGGTGCGGATTAATCTGGCGACCGGAACGAGCGTTGGTGGCGATGCCGAGGGCGACACTTGGACCAGCATTGAAAATCTGCGCGGGTCGGATCATATCGACGTGCTGCGGGGCGATGCGGGAGTGAATCGTCTAGAGGGCGGTGCGGGTGATGATAGACTTGGAGGCGCCGCTGGCGCGGATGTGCTTGATGGTGGTGCGGGTACGGATATGGCATTTTATGGCGGATCGGTGAGCGCAGTGCAGGTTGATCTGGGAGCCGGAACGGCCAGCGGTGGCGATGCCGAAGGCGACACTTTGATCGACATTGAAAATCTGCGCGGATCGGAGCATGCCGACACATTGACCGGCGATGCCGGCGTGAATATGCTTTGGGGCAAAGAGGGCGATGATGTTCTTACAGGCGGCGCGGGCGCGGATGTGCTCGGTGGCGGTGAGGGTGTGGATACGATGTCTTATGCCGGGTCGGCGAGCGGGGTGCGGATTAATCTGGAGGCCGGAACGAGCGTTGGTGGCGATGCCCAAGGCGACACTTGGACCAGCATTGAAAATCTGCGCGGGTCGGATCATATCGACGTGCTGCGGGGCGATGCGGGGGTGAATCGTCTTGAGGGCGGCGCGGGTGATGATAGACTTGGAGGCGGCGCGGGCGCGGATGTGATTGATGGCGGTGCGGGTGTGGATAGGGCGGCTTATGGCGGGTCGGCGAGCGCAGTGCAGGTTAATCTGGCGACCGGAACGGCCAGCGGTGGCGATGCCGAAGGCGACACTTTGATCGACATTGAAAATCTGCGCGGATCGGAGCATGCCGACACATTGACTGGCGATGGCGGCGTGAATGAGCTTTGGGGCAAAGAGGGCGATGATAGACTTGAAGGCGGCGCGGGCGCGGACACGCTCCGCGGCGGTGAGGGTGTGGATAGGGTGGTTTATACCGGCTCGGCGCGCGGGGTGCGGATTAATCTGGCGGCCGGAACGGCCAGCGGTGGCGATGCCCAAGGCGACACTTTGACCGACATTGAAAATCTGCGCGGATCGGAGCATGCCGACACCTTGACCGGTGATGCTGGGGTGAATGATCTTGCGGGCGCTGCTGGCGATGATGTTCTTGAAGGCGGCGCGGGCGCGGACAGGCTCCGCGGCGGTCGGGGAGATGACTTGCTCTACGGCGGGATAGGGGATGATCTTTTATACGGCGGCGCGGGCGCGGACACGCTCCGCGGCGGTGCGGGAAATGACTTGCTCGGCGGCAGGTTAGGGGATGATTTTTTATACGGCGGCGCGGGAGACGGCGATCTGGCCTATTTTGCGGAAGACGTTCGCGATCATCATATATACTCCACAAGCAGGGACGGCCTATATGTTAGAAGCCGCAACCCAAACGGCGAAGGCCGGGACTGGGTAGCCAATGATGTAGAATATGTGGCCTTCGGGGATCACGCCAGTGTCGCTGCAGGTGAGGGCATCCGCCAGATCGTCAATGGCGGCCGCACGAGCGGTTCGACCATTGTGGCGCAGAACGAAGGCGCAGTCTTCGTCAATATCGAAGGCAGGACGCTCACAGGGCTGAGAGGCAGTATTGTCGGTCTGGTCGGGGCTGTGAATGAATATCAGCTGAACCGCAGAACGAGCAGAGGAGGAGACGGCTATCTCCGCCATCATGTTGATATTACGACGCGTTCCACCGGGCAGATCACGCGCCTTGAAGGCCAATCGCTGACCATCCAATTTGCGGATCAGAACGAGCCGTTTCCGCGTATAAGTGATCCTTTTGTTCCTGTCCCTGCTCCTGTCCCTCCATTCGGAGGTGGCAGCGAAATCTTCGGCGGCGGCGGCGGCAGTGGTGATCTCGGCGGCGGCGGCGGCATAGGCAAGCCGATTATTTTGGACCTTGGAGGGGATGGCTTCGATTTTGTCGGAATTGACGATTCCAATATCCGCTTTGACTTCACCGGCGACGGCATCGCCGATCGCACTGCCTGGCTTGGGGCCGAAGACGCCTTCCTTGCTTTTGATAAAGACCTTGACGGCTTAATCAAAGATACGGATGAGCTGATGCTCTCAACTTACGCTAAGGAGGAGGACGGCACCGACCTTGACGGCCTGCGCCGCTTTGACAGCAATCTTGATAATGTCTTTGACGGCAGCGATGAGCAGTGGGAGAAGTTCGGCCTCTGGCGCGACCTCAATCAGAACGGCATCACCGATGTCGGCGAGTTCCAGACCCTTGAAGAAGCGGGCATTCTGTCAATAGGCCTTGTTGCGCAGCCTGTGGCCGCGCCGGAAATCCGCCCGGGGGAGGCAGTGATCTTCACCACCGGCGATTACCAGACGATTGACGGCAAAGAGGGCGGGTTCGCTGATGCCGCTCTGCCCTATGTTGAACAGAGCGGCGATGCGCCCAGAAGCGCCGCCGAAGAGCAAAGATTGGTTGAACTGCTGATTCAAACAATGGCTGCCCTCCAGCCTGCTGGAGGCGTCCCTGCCGCTGCGCCCCGACCCGACCCGGCAGGAAGAGGAGCCTCCAGCATTGGCTCCTCCGCCCCCCTTGCTCTAGGCAGGTCTTCATCGCCCTGCGGGGTGCCCGCCTTCCGCGCCCTATTGTTTTTCATCAAGCCTGTGATTACTATAAAAAAGGAGAGGGGAAGAAGGGGAACAATATGATCCGGGTTCTTTGTTTTTCTGTTATGTATCTTGCTCTGGCCGCCTGCAGCGGCGGCGGCGGCAGTATGAATGAATGTCCGGCTGCGGGCCTGCCGGGCAGCAATAGGGGGGCCTGCCTGCGCGACAAAGTGCCGGGCTTCACCCGCCTCTGGCAAGAACGCGCCCGCGTTTCTTCCACCATCCCAAGCCGAATCAAGATCGGTGATTTCGGACAGCATGGAGTTTGGGTCATGCAGGCTGCCCAAACTTTTTCCTTCGGCCCGATTGATCCTGTTTTTGAACCTGTTATTAGATCCGATGAGAACGGAGTTCCCTCTTCCTTTGTAGTTTCCGATCTTATTGACGCAGGCCGAGATATTATTAGCATCTCTCGCGCTAACGCGTTCGCTTCTGAAGGCTTAATTCCTCTAGAGGATCTTGTATCACAAAATGTCGCTGCCGTTGCGGCAGCAGGAAATGCTGGCGTTTTCCCCTTTGGTCAACCCGACATCGTAAGATATGGCGCGAGCGGGCTCGCTTTGATCGTCACCGGCCTCGACCGCACTGGCCGCACACGGGCTTTACGGGCAACCGCCTGCGGGATCGGCAGGAGATATTGTGTTGCGGCGCCCTTCTTTTTGATTTCGTAGACAGCAATGGCCAAATCACGCAACTGCCTGGCACTTCCCTCTCAACCCCGATGGTCTCCGCTTCGCTGGCCAGCGCCCGCGCGCTCTGGCCGGCCATGACCAGCCGCCAGACGATTGAACTGGCTTTCTTCTGCGCCCGCCCGGTCAATGCCGATGGCACTCTGGCCCCTTGGGGCAACATCCTGACGGAAGAAGAAGCCGACAATGACCTCGGGCAGGGTGTCTTTTCGGTTGAATGTCTGTTTAACGAGCGCGGCGCTTTAAGGAATCCGATCACGGATGAAGTCATCGCGGGCGGGCTGTCATTGCGCGGCACGGCCTCATCTTTTCGCCTGACCGACCAGTTTGGCCGCACTTCCCTTTTGTCCAAGAGCAGCGGCGCGGCTTTTGTGCCGATTGTGCCGGATCACGTTTCAGGCTTCTTTGCCACGCCGGACGGCGTGATGGGCTTCATCTGGAGCGAGCATATCGCGCTAGCATTGTCTCAAGAGGCGAATGGTTTCTTTGGCTCTTACGGCACCGGTGATTTCACTTTCGGCGACACTTACGCGATCATCGCGCGGCTGGGCCATCAATGGTCTTTAGGCGGTTTTTTGAGCAAGCAGGCTGATATCGGGTTTCATGTTCAATCTGTCTATGGCCAGATGACGCGCGCTTCAGGCTCTCTCGTGCGCAAGGCGGCAGGCCACACTCACCAGATCACTGCGAAAATGAACTACAGATTAGGCAAGATGAAAGCGTCTTTCTCGCTCACGCGGGCTTTCGGCGTGAGGGGCGAGGTTGATATTGCCGGGCCTGACAATCTATCGCTCAATCTATCGCTCAAGCCAAAACCCGAGACCATCGCCAGCTTTAAGCTCACATCTAACTTCTAAATGTTGAATGTTATGACGATCAAGCCTGTGATTACTATAAAAAAAGAGGGGAAGAAGGGGAACGATATGATCCGGATTCTTTGTTTTTCTATTATGTATCTTACTCTGGCCGCCTGCAGCGGCGGTGGCGGTGGCGGCGGCATGAATGAATGTCCGGCTGCGGGCCTGCCGGGCAGCAATAGTGGGGCTTGCCTGCGCGACAAAGTGCCGGGCTTCACCCGCCTCTGGCAAGAACGCGCCCGCGTCTCTTCCACCACCCCGAGCCGAGTCAAGATCAATGATCGCGGACGCGGACATCCGCATGGAGTTCAGGTCATGCAGGCTGCCCAAACTTTTTCCTTCGGCCCGATTGACCCTGTTATTCTATCTATTACTAGATTCGATGAGAACGGAGTTCCCTCTTCCTTTGTAGTTTCCGATCTTGTTGACGCAGGCCGAGATATTATTAGCATCTCTCTCGAGGACGCGTTCTCTTCTCGACTCTTTATTCCTCTAGAGGATCTTGTATCACAAGATGTCGCTGCCGTTGCGGTAGCAGGCAATGATGGCGATTTTTTTCAACCCGACATCGTAAGATATGGCGCGAGCGGGCTCGCTTTGATCGTCACCGGCCTCGACCGCACTGGCCGCAGGCGGGCTTTACGGGCAACCGCCTGCGGGATCGGCAGGAGATATTGTGTTGCGGCGCCCTTCTTTTTTGATTTCGTAGAGAGCAATGGCCAAATCGATCAACGGATTGGCACTTCTTTCTCAACCCCGATGGTCTCCGCTTCGCTGGCCAGCGCCCGCGCGCTCTGGCCGGCCATGACCAGCCGCCAGACGATTGAACTGGCTTTCTTCTGCGCCCGCCCGGTCAATGCCGATGGCACTCTGGCCCCTTGGGGCACCATCCTGACGGAAGAAGAGGCTGATCCAGACCTCGGGCAGGGTGTCTTTTCGGTTGAATGTCTGTTTAACGAGCGCGGCGCTTTAAGGAATCCGATCACGGATGAAGTCATCGCGGGCGGGCTGTCATTGCGCGGCACGGCCTCATCTTTTCGCCTGACCGACCAGTTTGGCCGCACTTCCCTTTTGTCCAAGAGCAGCGGCGCGGCTTTTGTGCCGATTGTGCCGGATCACGTTTCAGGCTTCTTTGCCACACCGGACGGCGTGATGGGCTTCATCTGGAGCGAGCATATCGCGCTAGCATTGTCTCAAGAGGCGAATGGTTTCTTTGGCTCTTACGGCACCGGTGATTTCACTTTCGGCGACACTTACGCGATCATCGCGCGGCTGGGCCATCAATGGTCTTTGAGCAAACAGGCTGATATCGGGTTTCATGTTCAATCTGTCTATGGCCAGATGACGCGCGCTTCAGGCTCTCTCGTGCGCAAGGCGGCAGGCCACACTCATCAGATCACTGCGAAAATGAACTACAGATTAGGCAAGATGAAAGCGTCTTTCTCGCTCACGCGGGCTTTCGGCGTGAGGGGCGAGGTTGATATTGCCGGGCCTGACAATCTATCGCTCAATCTATCGCTCAAGCCAAAACCCGAGACCATCGCCAGCTTTAAGCTCACATCTAACTTCTAAATGTTGAATGTTATGACGATCAAGCCTGTGATTACTATAAAAAAGGAGAGGGGAAGAAGGGGAACGATATGATTCGGATTCTTTGTTTTTCTATTATGTATCTTACTCTGGCCGCCTGCAGCAGCAGCGGTGGCGGTGGCGGCGGCATGAATGAATGTCCGGCTGCGGGCCTGCCGGGCAGCAATAGTGGGGCCTGCCTGCGCGACAAAGTGCCGGGCTTCACCCGCCTCTGGCAAGAACGCGCCCGCGTCTCCTCCACCACCCCGAGCCGAGTCAAGATCAATGATGACGGACAGCAGCATGGAGTTCGGGTCATGCAGGCTGCCCAAACTTTTTCCTTCGGCCCGATTGACCCTGTTATTCTATCTATTACTAGATTCGATGAGAACGGAGTTCCCTCTTCCCTTGTATCTTCCGATCTTGTTGACGCCGGCCGAGATATTATTAGCATCTCTCTCGATAACGCGTTCTCTTCTAGACTCTTTACTCCTCTAGAGGAGCTTGTATCACAAGATGTCGCTGCCGTTGCGGTAGCAGGCAATGATGGAGATTTTTCTCAACCCGACATCGTAAGATATGGCGCGAGCGGGCTCGCTTTGATCGTCACCGGCCTCGACCGCACTGGCCGCAGGCGGGCTTTACGGGCAACCGCCTGCGGGATCGGCAGGAGATATTGTGTTGCGGCGCCCTACTTTTTTGATTTCGTAGAGAGCAATGGCCAAATCGATCAACGGTTTGGCACTTCCTTCTCAACCCCGATAGTCTCCGCCTCGCTGGCCAGCGCCCGCGCGCTCTGGCCGGCCATGACCAGCCGCCAGACGATTGAACTGGCTTTCTTCTGCGCCCGCCCGGTCAATGCCGACGGCTCCCTGGCCCCTTGGGGCACCATCCTGACGGAAGAAGAAGCCGACAATGATCTCGGGCAGGGTGTCTTTTCGGTTGAATGTCTGTTTAACGAGCGCGGCGCTTTAAGGAATCCGATCACGGATGAAGTCATCGCGGGCGGGCTGTCATTGCGCGGCACGGCTTCATCTTTTCGCCTGACCGACCAGTTTGGCCGCACTTCCCTTTTGTCCAAGAGCAGCGGCGCGGCTTTTGTGCCGATTGTGCCGGATCACGTTTCAGGCTTCTTTGCCACACCGGACGGCGTGATGGGCTTCATCTGGAGCGAGCATATCGCGCTAGCATTGTCTCAAGAGGCGAATGGTTTCTTTGGCTCTTACGGCACCGGTGATTTCACTTTCGGCGACACTTACGCGATCATCGCGCGGCTGGGCCATCAATGGTCTTTGAGCAAACAGGCTGATATCGGGTTTCATGTTCAGTCTGTCTTTGGCCAGATGACGCGCGCTTCAGGCTCTCTCGTGCGCAAGGCGGAAGGCCACACTCATCAGATCACTGCGAAAATGAACTACAGGCTGGGCAAGATGAAAGCGTCTTTCTCGCTCACGCGGGCTTTCGGCGTGAGGGGCGAGATTGATATTGCCGGGCCTGACAATCTATCGCTCAATCTATCGCTCAAGCCAAAACCCGAGACCATCGCCAGCTTTAAGCTCACATCTAACTTCTAAATGTTGAATGTTATGACGATCAAGCCTGTGATTACTATAAAAAAAGAGGGGAAGAAGGAGAACGATATGATCCGGATTCTTTGTTTTTCTATTATGTATCTTACTCTGGCCGCCTGCACCCGAGGCCGCTTACAGATGAAACTTGCTGTCAATCACGCCTTCGGCCTCTGGGGCCGGATCCGCCTTGAAGGTGCTGCGCCGGTCTCTCTTGCTCCTGTTTCCGAAAGCCGCCTCAACTTCTCGCTCTCTCTCAAATTTTAAAAAGAAACCCAAAAAAACATGTCCACACATCCACCCGTCAGCGCTCTGGAAGACAGAAAAATCTCCCTATATCTTCTCGACGACCAAAGCCCAGAAAAAAGAGTCGAGGGTTATATGGATATTTGCGAACTCGCCGTACGCGAAGCGATCGTTGAGAAGAACGACTTTTATGATCGACGCCATGTTATCAAGCTCTTGTGGAGGGTGCTCCGCAGCAAGAACACAGAAATTGCCCATATAGTTGCCTATCACAAAGATGCACCTTGCGGAATTGCGTCGATTGCTGCCGCCCCGCCTCTGCCTGGCCTTCCCTATAAGTCTGGTTTCACCCTCGTTTATTATGTCCGCCCCCAAGAAAGATACAGCGCTGCCGCTGCTGCCCTTATGAAAGGCATGGCCCAGTGGTGCATGAATAGAAATCTTGCCGAAATCCATATCCATGCAACTTCAGGAATCAAAGTGCCGAGAAGCCATAAAATGTTCAAAAAAATGAACTTCTATGCTTATGGCGCAAATTATTCCACTACGCTGCCGCTTAAGGCTATGCCGCAAACCTCTTCCGATCCCAGCGTGAAGGTGCAAATCATTCAAGGACAGACAGAACTTGGCTTTCTGCGCCCGATTTTCCAGCAGGTGCATTTTCATCAAGTGCATAAAGAGAATGCCTCTATAAATCAACAAACCATCATTGACAATGTCATCAAACAGTCGGAGAAATTGCTCAAAATCGATCCCCAGCGCGCCTTCCTTCTCGCACAGCGCGATGGAAAACCTGTGGGCTTCGCAGGCATAGCCTGTGTGCCAACATTGGGGGCGCCTCATTACATCGTCTGCCACGCCGAACACTTTTACACGCTGCCCGAAGAGGCAAGCGGCACCGCCGAAATCGAAATGGTCAGGGCCATGAGCCAATGGAGCCAGGCCAAGGGTGCAAGTAAAATACTCCTCTTTATGTTCGCGGGCGAACGAATTCCCTCCATAGGCGAAAATTTGCAGCGCGTGGGCTTTCGCTTGGTCGGCATGAATTATGTTAGGCCTCTCAAAAAGAACGAAAATCTGTAAGCGTGATAATGAATTATCGCTCGCGTGCGGCTTCGTCCTTATAGCGCAGCAGCGGATCTAGAAAATATTCTATCACGCGGCGCTCGCCCGTGCGCACTTCTACCGTCACCGTCATGCCCGATGTCAACTCCCGCTTCTCGCCTGCCACAACCATATGTTCCTGCGACAACGACACGCGAATCGGAAACATCAATGCACCCTGATCTCCCTGCGCAACAGAATCGTTGGAGACATCTTCAATCTTGCCTTCCAGAACTCCATACCGCGTGAACGGAAATGCATCAATTTTGATGCGCGCGTCTTGATCTTTGACAACAAAACCTTTGTCTTTGTTGTCTAGCATGGCTTCCACCTCAAGTCCGACATCTTTGGGTACAATCACCATCAACAATTCCCCAGGCGCAACGACATCGCCCTGCGTATGCACTTTTAATCGCCGCACCGTGCCCGCAACTGGCGCAGTCAAACGCAAACGCTCTTCGCGCTCGCGCGCCTTAACCAATTCCTGCTTCAGCGATGCCAGATTGCGCTCAGCCTCTGTGAGCCCTGTCAGCGCCTTCTCCATAAAAATCGCCGCTTCCTCCTCACGCTGGCGGCGAAGTTTTTCTATCCCAGCCTGTATGCTCGTGATTTGACCCTGCTCATCCACAAGAACTGCTTGCTCCGTCAATAAAGCTCGTTCGGCGAGTAAAACTTCTTGATTTGAGGCAAATTGTTTTTTGTTCAATTCTTTTTTCCCAGCAAGCTCAATTTTAAATGTATGAATAATCTTCTGCCGCGTTTTGACCGTTTTATGCAGCCGAATGCTTTCTATCTCAAGCTGTGCTATTTCTGCATCAACCGAAGCCAGCCGTGCCTGATGTGCCTCCAGCACACTGCGCAAATGATCTTGATGCATATTGTGCATATCGAGATCTATGTCCGCCGTGACCGGAAACTCTATCAATGATTTACTGAATTCACCTTTTTCTCCAAACTCTGCCATCGCCTTAAATCGCTCAACGATCATATGTGCTGTTTTATACTCGCTGATCATGCGTTCCAAATCGGCTTCTTGTTCAGTGGGATTCAATTCAACGAGTAGATCCCCTTTTTTCACCACATCCCCTGCTTTGACATGAATTTTGCGCACTATAGAATAGCCAAAAGGCTCAATCATTTTGATCTGCCCCGTCGGCACGATGCGCCCTTGCATCACCGAATGAATATCCAGCCGACCGACAAACGCCCAGACAATCGCGAGGCAAACTGCAAAACAAATAGACAGCAAAACAAGGCGTGCCATCGGCAAAGCGGGCGTCTCAACAATTTCGAGCGCGGCAGGAAGAAACTCCTGCTCTTGGCGTGTGCGCTTTATATTTTTGCGCTGGCTTTCAGCTCGCCATGATGCGCGTATCACAGACCACAATCGCGACATAATCTATCCCCCCTGTTGCAACCGCCAAAACATCGCATAACGCCCCTCTTGCTTGAGCAAAACATCATGTGTGCCTTGCTCTACGATGCGGCCTTTATCAATGACAATGATATTATCAGAACTATATATGCTTGACAATCTGTGTGCAATGATGAAAACCGTTCGATCTTTGCATATTGCCTCCATATTTTGTTTGATCGCAGCCTCTGATTCATAGTCAAGTGCGCTTGTGGCCTCGTCAAAGATCAGGATTCGTGGATTGGTTGCAAGCGCACGAGCAATCGCAATACGCTGGCGCTGTCCGCCGGAAAGGTTCATGCCGCGCTCCTCCAAAATGGAGTCATAACCCTCCTGCAACTGCAAAATGAACTCATGTGCACCGGCAAGCTGAGCGGCGCGCACAACCTGATTGAGCAACATCGCAGAATCGGACAATGCAATATTGTCACGCACTGAGCGGTTCAACAATATGGCATCTTGCTGCACGACACCAATTTGCCGCCGCAATTGCGCTGGCACAACCATCACTAAATCCATGCCGTCGATGAGAATCTGCCCGGCTTCTGGGACATAAAGCCGCTGAATGAGTTTTGCCAAAGTGCTTTTTCCCGAACCCGATGAACCCACAATGCCGATGATTTGTCCAGCTTTGATCTCAAAATTGACGTCTTCAAGAACTGCCGACTGGTTGGGGTTATAGCGAAAAGTTACGTGATTAAAAACAACATCTCCGTGCAAGCGGGGCAGTTGAGCACGTCCCGATGAAAAATTTTGCTCGGCTGGTGAATTGAGTATGTCGCCCAAACGTTCGACAGAAACACGCGCCTGTTGGAAATCCTGCCAGAGCTGCGCCAGACGCAATATCGGCGCACTGACACGACCGACCAGCATATTGAAGGCGATGAGCTGGCCGACGGTGATTGAGCCTTCAATCACCAGCCGCGCGCCAAACCACAAGGTTGCGACAATCACACCCTTGCTGATGAGCTGTGCAAACTGCCCTGCCCAGTTGGATAGATTCACCGTGCGGAAATTTGCGCGCACATATTCAGCTTGAATGTCTTCCCAGCGGCGCTGCATTTGTGGCTCGACGCCCATGGATTTCACCGTATCGGCCGCCTGAACGCTTTCAACAAGATGTGTATTGGCTGCTGCACCTTTCTGAAATTTTTCTTCCACACGTCGGCGCAAAGTGCCTGTCACCGACAAGGATAAAATCGCATAACAGGCCAGTGAAATCAAAACAATCAAAGTCAATTGTGGAGAGTAAAACCACATCACTGCAATAAAAACAATTATGAAAAAGAGGTCTATAGTTAGCGTCAAAGCCGATCCGGTGATGAATTCGCGAATGGTTTCCAATTCCCGCACACGCGCGACGGTTTGACCTGTCTGGCGTGTCTGGAAATAGGAGATCGGCAGCGACAACAAATGCTGATACATATGCGAGCTGAGCAGAACATCAATGCGGCTCGTTGTATGCGAAAATACATAAGTGCGCAAACCACCTAAAATCACCTCAAAAACAGAAACCGCCGCCAAACCAATCGCGAGAACATCAAGTGTGGATAAAGCTTGATTGACCAAAACTTTATCAATCACGATCTGAAAGAAAACCGGAGTGACAAGTGCAAAAAGCTGCAAAAAGAAAGATGCCAAAAAAACCTGCACTAGCAATCTGCGAAACCGAATGATCACGGGGATAAACCAGGTAATATCAAATTTACGCAACGCCGCAATAACCCCACTGCGCTCCACAAGCAGGATCAGCTCGCCGGTCCAAAGCTGCAGGAACTCGTCAAACGTTACTGATTGCGCGCCCGGCCTGAGTGGATCGCGGATGAGAATCTTCTTGTCCTTTATCTGAATGAGAACAACGAAATGCCCATCCTTCATACAGGCAATGACCGGCATTGGTGTTTTCTCAAGCCGCGAGATTTTGGCTTTCATGCGTCGTGCCTTCATGCCTAGTCGCCGCGCCGCACGCAAAATATCGTTGGTTTCAAAATTGCGGCTGCCGATACCGAGCATATGCCGGATTTGCTCTGGCTCAGCCGCAATTTTTTGAAAGCGCGCAAGCAGAATTAGGCAGATTAGTCCCGTATCAATTTGTGTTGGAGGCTTGTCACCGTTGGCCTCGTCCGCGCCTGCAGGAAACTGGTCTGCTTGATGATTATCCATAAGTTCCTTCCCACTATAAATATATCACACCTATGAGCAAAATAAACCAAATGACGAGCGACCAATCTCCTTAAAGCAGAATCTGTTCCGCAACAGGCTAGATTTACCCCACTGGATGATACCGCTCGCCCATCGTCTTTTGTCTGATGAGGTTATTGCCGCATGATGGATTCCTTCTATCGTTTATACCTTCCTTCTTTAGAAGATCCTTTTGGTCGGGGAAGATTAGAATTTCATGGTGTTTTCATGGAAAAGCTCCCCATCAAAGAATCCGATGCAGCGAAAAGCCAATAAACCTATCTCCAGAAAACGCTATCCCCCCTCCCCCAAAACAGATTTATACTGTGCTTCTTATGAAACGAATCAAAAAAGCTCGCGATAGCGGCATTGAAAACGATCCCAACGCTTGGAACTTGAAGCAGCCTGACTACATCCTCCGCCATATCCGCCGCGTCACCCATGTCAGCGTTGAGAGCACCAAAATTGTGGATGAGCTGGCTAATCTGGTGTTTTTGTCCCCCGATATGGAGAAAACAAAATGAATACACCTTCTAGACCACAAAAATCTGTGGAACTAAAATCAATAAAAATAGAATCCTTTAAGCGCATTAAAGAAATCGAATTTGATTTAGCCCGCGTCAATGTATTTGTGGGAGCCAACGGAAGTGGAAAAAGCTCGATTCTCCAAGCAGTACATTTGGCTTCTTGCTGCATCCGACAGGTTGCCGAAGTCAGACCTGAGACTCCTAGAACAGTTGGGATTAATGAACTTGATTATTTACCGACCGACAATTATTGGAGATTAGGCCATCTAGGCGATTGGGGCAATCAAGTAAATTCAAAAGGCACCATAGTGAAATTTTTCTTTGAGGAACAAGGCGGAAACAATGTCATATCTTCTTGTGAACTAAGACAGGCACGCAATGCTGGAATATCCATTAGAGGCTCAGTGCCGCAGCTAATCCAACCCTTGATGCGCCGCCAGGATCAATATTTTACAGCCTATATACCCGGTATATCAGGTATTGCAAACTCTGAGAATAAACAGTCAAAAAAAGTAGTTCATCGCGCAGCATCATATGGGGATAGCAATATTTATATGCGAAATATACTCCTTCTTTTAGAGCAAAATAAGGAATCAATAAAGAGGATAGAAGAACATCTAAGTGATATTATTGGGGATATTACTATTTCTGTTTTCCATAATGAGAACCAGGATTTGATCATAAATTGCAATATAACCACCAATCATATCGACCGACCACTTGAGTTAGCTGGAACAGGTTTTTTGCAGCTTATTCAGATTTTTTCATATTTATATCTATTTAAACCTACCTTGCTTTTGATTGACGAACCCGATGTTCACCTCCACCCCCCGATACAAGAAAAACTGATAAGTGTATTAGAAGCCGTTGCTAGTGAGTTAGGAACCCGCATTATTATTGCAACACATTCCCCTTTTATTGTCAGAGGGAGAACATTTGATACCAACGTGTATTGGTTGAAAGATGGAGAATTACAAGAGAGTGATCCGCAAAATGTAGAAACTGCCCTTGGTTGGGGCTCTTTAGGCAAAAAGATTCTATTGATTAGTGAGGATCAAGATCTAACATTGCTTCGTGCCATTCTTCGTCAGTGGCCGGATCTTGACCGGCAGATTGCTCTTTACCCCCGCAATGGCATTAAATCTCTGCCGCAACCAAAAGAGGTTGGGAATATATATGATTTTCTTGGAAAGAAGTTAAAAATATTGATTCATCGCGATAGAGACACATTGACAGACAAAGAATGTGCAAAGATTCAAAATCAATATGACGCGGAATTTACTTCTTTTTGGTTTCCTGAAATGTGGGATATTGAATCTTATCTCTGCACTCCTAAAACTTTATCCGAAGTGAAAAATATCAGTGAGGTTCAAGCAGGAGATGAAATTAAGGACATTATTGGTCAGCATCAAATCGATTTTGAGAGGGAATTTGAATCCGGAAGAACGACCGTAAATAGAGAACTATATGCTTCGGGAGGTTCACCTCAAACAACTGATCTTAGAAAAGATTTTATTGAAAATAGCCGTGTTAAAGGTAAGACCCTATTGAAAAAGATTGTGGATAGAAATCAATCCGCTATTAGCAGACATAGTTTAACCAAAGCCGCGCTTGATGGCAACTTGGCCATGGATCTTAAAGCAAAGATAGAGAGCATAATAGGTGATGAAAGTTGAATGCCGAGCAGCAGATATGGATACGGAAGATAAATTCTTCAATAAATTCCATGTGCACTTAGGGGTAGACGCCTTCTTGTCCCTGAATTTGGCATACACTTTTGGTATGCCTAAATATGGTGATCGCGCAGCAATGGATTTACGACAACCTTTTCACACAAAACATGCAAAAGATGGCGAGCCCGTCGGGATTCGAACCCGAGACCCTCTGATTAAAAGTCAGATGCTCTACCGACTGAGCTACGGGCTCTACAAGCGACTGCGCATACGCGGCGTCTCAAGCGCCGCCGCGCGGCGGCGAGGCCGCAAGGCGCCCAGGGGCGGGTTTGAACCACCGACACCACGGTTTTCAGCCGTGTGCTCTACCAACTGAGCTACCTGGGCCTACGCTACGGGGGCCTACGCTGCGGGGGCATAACTGCGGAGTCGAGACCCACGCCATTATCGCTTCTATCGCTTCTTATCGCATAGGGCGAAAGCACCCTCAAGGCAAGCAATTTATCAGCGGCTATTTATATCTATACGTAATGCGTCCTTTAGAGAGATCGTAGGGCGTCATTTCCACGAGGACTTTATCGCCGGTGAGGACGCGTATTCTATTTTTGCGCATTTTGCCTGCGATATGCGCGGTGATTTGGTGCTCGTTTTCGAGGGTCACGCGGAACATCGTGTTAGAGAGCAATTCGGTGACGATGCCGGGCATTTCAATCAGTTCTTCTTTGGCCATTCATATATCCGTTCATATATTCATTTTTGGGTCTAGCTATTTCATATACATAACACAGATGAGGGTAAAGAGGCGTCTTGCTGTGTTGATATCGGTGTGGATGGTGCCGCCAGAGGTTTTTTTTCCGAGGCTTTGTTTGAGCATTTGCGCGCCTTCGTCATGGAGCTGGCGGCGGGTTTGGTCGAGCTGCTCGACGCGCTGGAGCGGCGCTGACTGGATGGCGTCATAATAGCTTTCGCAGATCAGGAAATAGTCGCGCACGAGGCGGCTGAGCGGCGCGAGTGACAGGCTGACGCTGGCACCGCTTTGCGTTGAGAAAATCAGCCGCCCCTCCTCGCAGGAGAGCGAAAGGTGGTAGGGGCCGCGCTCGCCTTCATGGACGAAAAGGTTATTTTCAAGCAGGTCAAACAGAGCGGCTTTGCGCTCATGATCAAGCTCTGCGCGGCGCGGACGCGCGAGGCCTTTGCCAAAAGTGAGCTCAACGATTTGATCGGCGCGATCGCTTTTTGGCGCGGCGGTTTTGGCAGCGCGCTGGCGGGTGATATGCGGATCGTGAATGGCCATCTTTGTCCTCAAGGCGTATTTTTTCGCAGCCGAATGGCGGCAGCGAAGGCATGGCCTTGCAGGCCTTCGGCTTCGGCTAGCTTGATCGCGGCATCGGCGAGATCGCCAAAGCCGGTCGGCGGGCAGTGGAGAATGGAAACGCGCTTCATAAAATCGGTGAGTCCCAGCCCCGAAGCATAGCGCGCCGCGCGCGCTGTCGGCAGGATATGGTTCGCGCCGATCACATAATCGCCGAGAGCTTCGGGCGTGTGTGCGCCGAGAAATATGGAGCCAGCATGGCGGATGGCCTGCGCAAACTCTTTGGGGTTTTCGGTCAGGATTTCAATATGTTCTGCGGCGATCTGGTTGGCTAGCGCTGCCGCATCATCAATTTGCTCAACGATAATGATCGCGCCATATTTTTTCCAGCTTGCGCGTGCAATGTCTTTGCGCGCGAGGCGGCTTAGCTGGCGTTCAACGGCGTCAGCGGTGTGCTGTGCCAGCTTTTCATCATCGGTGATCAAAATGCTCTGCGCGCTTTCATCATGCTCGGCTTGGCTGAGCAGATCAGCGGCGATCCATTCGGGATTGTTCGCGCGATCGGCGATGATCAGAATTTCAGAAGGCCCGGCGATCATATCTATGCCGACATCGCCGAACACTTGTCTTTTCGCTTCGGCGACATAGGCATTGCCGGGGCCGAAAATTTTATCAACAGGCCGGATGGTCTGTGTGCCATAGGCAAAAGCAGCGATGGCCGTAGCACCACCCATGCGCCACACTTCTTCAATGCCGGCGGCGAGCAGGGCTTCCATCAATAAAGGATTGTCGGTGGCGTTAGCGGGCGTGGCCGCGGCGATGCGCTCAACACCGGCGAGCTTGGCAGGAATGGCGCTCATCAGCACAGAGGACGGATAGCAGGCATTGCCGCCGGGAATATAAAGCCCGACCGAATCCAGAGGCTGCCAGCGCCAGCTTAACTCTACATTTTGCTCGTCGGTGAAGCTGATGTTTTGCGGCTTTTGTTTGGCGTGCCATGTTTGGATGCGCCGCGCGGCAAAATGGAGCGCTTCGCGTGTTTCTGCGGGGCAGGCGGCGGCGATTTTTTTCATCTCTGCCACCGGCAGACGAAGATCACCTTGTGTCAAAGCGACGCCATCAAACTTTTTTGCCGAAGCGATGAGCGCCTGATCGCCCTTTGCGCGCGTCTGCTGAATGATGGCGCTGACGGCCTCGCGCACCGGTGGCGCTTGAGTTTGCCGCAAAGCGAGAAAGTCGCGGAAATTTGCTGCGAAATTTTTATCCTGTGTTTTAAGGCGAATGGGCATGAATTACAGTCTGCGAATCTGCGCGCCGCATTGTGAGAGCTTGGCTTCAAGATTTTCAAAGCCGCGGTCTAGATGGTGGATGTTATGAATATGGCTTTGGCCTTTGGCGATGAGCGCGGCGATGATGAGCGAGACGGAAGCGCGCAGATCGGTGGCGCTGACGCCGCCGCCAGTGAGCTTTGTCGGGCCTTTAATCTGGGCGGTTTTGCCTTTAGAAGAGTTGATGGGCGAGCTGATGTCGGCGCCTAGTTTTTGCAATTCTTTGATGTGCTGGAAGCGATTTTCAAAGATATTTTCGGTGATGAGCGAAGTTCCCTCTGCCTGTGTCATCAGGGTCATGAATTGCGCCTGTAGGTCGGTTGGAAATCCGGGATGAGGCGCGGTGGTGATATTGACCGGCAGGATTTTTGCGCTTGGTGCCCGCGCGATGGTGAGGCGAGCAGGCGTTTGCGTGATTTGGATGCCCGCCTGTTCAAGTGCGGCGAGCAGTGCTGCGAGGTGATCGCAGGGCGCGTTGATGAGCGTGATCGCGCCGCCGGTGGCGGCGGCGGCGATCGCATAAGTTCCGGCCTCAATGCGGTCGCTGGGCACATTGGCTTGTGTGCCGTTTAACTTGTTTTGGCCTTTAATGATGCCTTCAATGATAATGGTGTGCGATCCTGCGCCTTGAATGTTAGCGCCCATCTGGTTGAGCAGATCAGCCAGCGCGACGATTTCAGGTTCACGCGCGACATTTTCAAGGCGCGTCTGTCCGACCGCAAGGCTTGCGGCCATCAACATCATATGGGTTGCGCCGACCGACGGGAAGGGCAGGCGGAAATCATTGCCCTGTAATTTTGTTGCGGCGCGGACTTGGACTGAATCTTGGTTGAGCGTGATCTGTGCGCCGAGCGCGCGCAGGCCTTCAAGATAGATTTCCACCGGTCGCGCGCCGATGGCATCGCCGCCGGGCAGCGGCACGCGCGCTTGACCAAGACGCGCCACAAGCGGGCCGATGATCCAGAAAGAGGCGCGCATTTGCGCAACGAGGTGCTGCGGCGCGCTGGTTGTGGTGATCGTTTTTGCAGTGAGCCGCATCTGATGGCTGTTCTGGTCATGCTGACATTCGGCACCGAGCGCAGTGAGCAATTGCGCGAGGATCGTGGTATCGGTGAGGCTGGGGACATTATCAAGCGTCAGCGTCTCTTCGGTGAGAAGGCTGGCGACCATCATCGGCAGGGCGGCATTTTTTGCGCCGCTAATGGCGATCTGGCCGTTGAGTGGTGCGCCGCCGAAAATTTGAATGAGCTCTTTGGTTTCTTTGACCTCTTTGGCACCGATCTGTTCTAGATTTTGGGCTTGCGCTTTGCGCCGCCGTAGATTATCGCGGAGCGCTTGTTCGCGCCGTTGGAGGTTGGTGCCGTTCATAAGGATTAACTTGCCTTTTTTTCAGTAAAGTGGTGAGATAGATGATATAGTGCGTGTCTGCAAAACAAAAGGGGGAGGATAAGATGACACTTTTTGATTTAACCGGCAAGACGGCGATCATCACCGGCTCAACCAAGGGGATCGGTGAGGCGATTGCGCGGCGATTTGCCGACCATGGCGCGCGGGTGGTGGTTTCAAGCCGCAAAGCCGATGCCTGCGACCGCGTCGCTGGAGAAATTAACGAAGCTCACCCCGATAGCGCGCTGGCGGTGCCGTGCAATATCGGCGATAAGGCACAGCTGCAAAATCTGGTGGATCAGACGATCGCCAAATGGGGTCAGGTGGATATTCTGGTCTGCAATGCGGCGATCAATCCCTATTTTGGCCCATCGGGCGGCATACCGGACGAGGCCTTTGATCGCGTGATGAGCAGCAATGTGAAATCAAATCATTGGCTGTCCCATATGGTGCTGCCGCAAATGGTGGAGCGCAAGGACGGCGTGATCATCATTGTTTCGTCTATTGGCGGCCTGCGCGGCACGCCGATTTTGGGTGCTTATGGCATCAGCAAGGCGGCTGATTTTCAGATCGCGCGCAATCTTGCGGTGGAGTTTGGCGGCAGCAATATCCGTGCCAATTGCATCGCGCCGGGGCTGATCAAGACCTTTTTTGCCAAAGCTTTGTGGGACAATCCGGAGATTTTGAAACGGACGACCAGTTCAACACCGCTAGGGCGCATTGGCATCCCCGACGAGATCGCCGGTGCGGCGGTATTTTTAGCTTCGCCCGCCGGTGCTTTTGTGACCGGCCAGCAAATCGTCATTGATGGCGGCACAACGATCTCTTAATCTCCCTAATTCCCTTATGCTCTTTGGGAGTATGCCCGTTGAAAGCCGCTTGCGCTTGACATGAATTTCACACAAAATTAACCTTGTCAGGCAAAAATGGTCAGGCAAAAATGATGCGGCGATCAATGAGTCGCGGTTCCTTCAATGTTAACATGAGGATTGACAGGAAAAGATATGGCTTCAAATGATCAACCACCGCGCCCGCCTTGGTTGCGCGAGCTTTCCGAGAAAACATCTCCTGAAAAACCATATCAGGGGCCATCTTCGTTTGGTACGCCCGCGCCGCCGCCGCCGCCGCCTGATCGGCCTCGTCCGGGATTTTCCGGAAGCTCGGCGATCATTTTGGATAAAGGTGATTTGGATGAAAATGTTGCTAGTGAAAATTTTACCGGCAAAGATATTACCGGCAAAGATATTACCGGCAAAGATATTACCGGCAAAGATATTACCGGCAAAGATATTACCGGCAAAGATATTACAGATAGTGCGATTACAAATAAAGACGAAGATATAGCACCAAAGTCTTCGCCATCGGCGCCTGCAAGCCGGTTTCCTGTGAGGCCAGAATCTTATCAGCCCGCATCGCCCGTAGAGCAGCCGCCCGCACATCAAACGGAATCACCGCGCGACATTCCTGTTTCTGAAGATCGGCAAGCCTCAGTAGAGGCGCGCATGTTAGCGCTTGAACATGATTATGCGCAATCAACAGAGAGCTGGCGTGAAAGCTCGCTGGCACTGGTGCGCGCGATTGAGCTTTTGGAAAGCCGTGTTGGCCCTCACACTGGCCAGCCTCTGGTCGGCATGGGTGATGGCGGTATCGGCAATGAAATTGCTGCGCTGCGTTCAGAAATTTCGCAATTGCGCACGCGCATTGATGGATTTCTTCCACCACCCGGAGGACAAGGTTTTCCGCCGCCACATACGGCGTCCGGCGGCGGCGCGCCGCCGCCGCGTGGCGGAACTAGACAATCTTATGCGGCGCGATCTTATATGCCGCCAGCGCCAGCGCGGTTGCAGCGTCATGTGGGGCGGACGTTTTTATCTCTGTTGGTCACGTCAATGGCGATCATTGCTGCGTGGATGGTCGCCTCTCATATTGATGGGCAGAGAGGTAGTTTTTTGCGGGAAGGTTTGAGCCGCACATTAGGCGGCGAGCCTGAGGTGAGAGTTTATCATCCGCCGGCGGGCAAATTTACGCGGCTGCAAATTGATGACGGCCAGAATCTGACACCGGTTGCACATTATGAAAAAGCTCTGGCGCTTTATCGCAACGCGCGCAATAAAGGGGATATCTCCAAAGCCGCGGCGCATTTTGATGCCGCCGCTTCACAGGGGATTTCTGCGGCGCAATTCTGGCTGGGATATTTTTATGAGAAAGGTCTGGGCGTTGAGGCCTCACCAATGCAGGCGGCGCGGCTTTATGGACAAGCTGCCGCGGCGGGCCATATTAAAGCGATGCATAATCTGGGCGTTCTTTATTTGGAAGGGCGCGGCGTAGATTATGACGCCGCTTCGGCGAGCGAGTGGCTGCTGCGCGCATCAAGCTATGGCTTTGCCGAGAGCATGAATTTGCTGGGCCACATCAATGAAGAGGGAATGTTGGGCGCGCGCAATCTTAAATATGCCTATGCGTGGTATAGCCTTGCGGCGCGCATGGGGCATCGCGCGGCGCAGGAGCATGTGCCGCGCATCGTGGCCAGCCTATCGGCGCGCGACCGCCTTGAAGCCGAAGCGCTCGTGAGGGAGTGGCAAATCAAAGAGGCTGATCCTACCGTCAATGGCAAAGCGGCGATGATGAAAATGTTCGCGCCGTTGGTGATCAAGGGCGCGCCGGTTCAGCGTTCTGCAACCGCGCCTTATGTTGCGCCGCAGCGCCCTCGTCGGGGAATAAGATAAACCGCCACTTAAAGGGGCTTGTCCATGCAGATTTATCTGCCCATCGCGGAAGTCTCCCTTGATATTTTTATGTTGCTTGGCATCGGCGCGATGGTTGGCATTTTGTCGGGCATGTTCGGCGTCGGCGGCGGATTTTTGATGACGCCTTTGCTGATTTTCGCGGGTGTTCCCGCACCGGTGGCGGTCGCGAGCGAGGCCAACCAGATCGCAGGTGCTTCGGTTGCGGGCACTTTGGCGCATTGGCGGCGGCAAGCGGTAGATTTCAAAATGGGCGCGGTGTTGGGTGCGGGCGGCGCGGTCGGTTCGGTGATCGGCGTGGTGATTTTTATCTGGCTTAAATCTTTGGGGCAGATTGATCTGCTGATCAGTCTGGCCTATGTGTTTTTTTTGGGGCTGATGGGCTCGCTGATCATGGCGGAGAGTGCGCGCGCGATCTATGCGCGCTGGACGGGTCATCTCGTGCCCGCGCGCCGCCGCGGGCAGCATAATTGGCTGTCCGGCCTGCCGCTGCGGATCAGATTTCGCCGCTCGCGGCTTTATATTTCCTTTGTGCCGCCGGCCTTGATCGGAATGATTTCGGGGCTGCTGGCGGCGATTATGGGGGTTGGCGGCGGATTTCTACTCGTGCCGGCGATGATTTATCTGCTTCACATGCCGACCAATGTGGTGATCGGGACCTCTTTGTTCCAGATTATTTTCGTGACGGCCTTTGTGTCATTTCTTCATGCGTGGACGAATCATTCGGTGGATATTGTGCTGGCGATGATTTTGCTGCTCGGCGGCACGGTCGGTGTGCAGTTGGGGGTGATGGTTTCAGCGCGGCTGCGCGCGGAACATCTGCGTGCTTTGCTGGCCTGTTTGGTTTTATTGGTGGCGGCGCGGCTGGCTTATACTTTGCTCATCACGCCGGATGAATTATTTTCACTGCAAATTTTCAGCGGGGCGATTCGATGAGGGTGCGGCATTTGATTTTTTTGGCTCTTTTTTTAGCCTTCCTGTCTGCGAAAGCGCAGGCATTGGAGGCCGGATTGCGCACCACACAGATCAAAGTGCGTTCTGATTTTACCGGCACACGGCTTTTGGTATTTGGCGCGTTAGACGCGCCGCTCACGGCAGCGCAGAATGTGGCGATCGTCGTGCGCGGGCCGCAAAGGCGCGGTGCGGTCTGGCGCAAGGAGCGCATTGCGGGCATCTGGACGAATTATACGCAAAAAGATTTTTCTTCACTTGGCGGCTTTTATGGGCTGGCGACGATGCGGCCAATTGCACAAAAGCCCCCGACGCTGGCATTTGATCCGCCGGATTCTATGCCGCCAGATTTTGTGGCGGCGCTGGCGCGTCTGATGCGCGCGAAGGGTTTATTTTATGAAGCGCCGCAGGCGGTGGAGTTTCTTGGCGCGCGGCTATTTCGCGCGGAAATCGCTTTACCGGCGGTCGCGCCGATCGGCGACTATAAGATTGAGGTTCACCTTTTGGATCGGGGCAAAGCACGCGCGTCGCAGACTTTATCGCTGCATCTTGATAAAATCGGCTTTGGGCAGTTTATTTTTTCGTTTGCCAATGACTGGCCTTTTTTCTATGGGCTGGCGGCGGTTTTGATCGCTTTGTCATTTGGCTGGCTGATGTCGGTTGTCTTTCGCCGACTCTTTTGATCTGCTATGATGTGTTTTTATTTTTAAGGGAGGACATTATGTTTCAACAGGATCTTTTCAAGGGCAAGCGTATTTTGGTGACCGGCGGCGGCACGGGGCTGGGCAAAGTGATGAGCGAGGCCTATTTGAAGCTGGGCGCGGAGATTGTCATTTGCGGACGCCGCGCCAATGTTTTGGAGGCGACCGCCAAAGAATTGATGGACAAAAATGGCGGTCAGGTGAAGACCTATCCGATAGACATCCGCGTCGCCGATGCGGTGGACGAGATGATCGGCGAGATTTGGCCGCTTGATGGCTTGGTGAATAATGCGGCGGGCAATTTCATTTGCCCGACAAAGGATTTATCGCCGCGCGGCTTTGATGCGATTGCGAACATTGTGTTTCACGGCTCGTTTTATGTGACTCACGCCTGCGGGCGGCGCTGGATTGAAGATAAGCGCAAGGCGAGCGTGATTTCCATTTTGACGACGTGGATTTGGAATGGCGGGCCGTTCACGGTGCCTTCGGCGATGTCAAAGGCGGGGCTGAACATTATGACGAAATCTTTGGCTGCCGAATGGGCGCGCTACGGGATCAGGCTGAACGCGATCGCGCCTGGTCCGTTCCCGACGGAAGGCGCATGGGCGCGGCTCAATCCGGGCGCGACGGCGGCCGCCGACAACGGACAAGAGGTGGGCATTCCGATGGGGCGCAATGGCGAGATGTCGGAGCTGGCCAATCTCGCGGTATTTTTGATGGCCGATGGCTGCGAATATCTGACCGGCCAGACGATCGCGATTGACGGCGCGGGCCATTTAGGCGGCTCGGGCAATTTTTATCAATTGTCGGCTTTGGGCGATGAGCAATGGGAGGAGATTCAAAAGATGATCCGCAGCACCAACGAAAAGGACAAAGCCAAGCGCGCGATTTAATTCTTGCCCGCCGCGCGAGCGGCGCGTCCTAGCTTTAGCGATGATGATATGATTAGTCGAAAGGCGTCTTCCATCTGTTGTCTTTGGTAAAGTTTAAAGCTAGCGTACGCTTCAGCACGATCAATTTTTAATTTTAGTCGACTTGCTGCCTTTTTTATTGCCACTTTATCACAGGGAAATTTTGCGTTTAGCACATTTTTGATGACTACCAAGATTTCCCAATTCTGCGGCTGAATTTTAAAAACCACGAAATTGTTGAGATGATTCACCCATTTCTTACTATCTTCATGATAAACCAAATCGCCTATTCCGGACGGCTCATTTCTTGTCCGGCACAATAATTCCTTCATCATATCCGCAAGTTTGTTCATTCCTTTTTGCCTAAGATGATCGATAAAACTATTATCTCCAGCTTGATTTGATTTTGTCATTATAATTTCTCCGATTAAGTTTGTATTTTGTTTAATCAGGATATACTCACTATACAATCATGTCAAGAATTTTTCGAAATTTTTTTTCGATAGTTATATTTTTTTCTAATCTTAAAATTTCTAAAGCTACAAACTTATAGCTACAAACTTATAGCTACAAACTTATAGCTACAAACTTATAGCTACAAACTTATAGCTACAAACTTATAGCTACAAACTTATAGCTACAAACTTATAGCTACAAACTTATAGCTACAAACTTATAGCTACAAACTTATAGCTGGTTGAAGTTTTGGTGATGACAGCAAGAGCATAAGTTTTTGTCATTCCTGCAAAGATCAGTGAGACTCTTGGCAACACCCCCTGTCAGCAGGAGCTCAACCCGGTTTTCGTCTAGAGTAAGCGTATTTTGGATTTCCGGTTTTGTGGGAATGATAGAAAGAAGCGCGATTTAGTTTTGGGTTTGGCGCGCGAGGGGCTTAATTTTCGCCGCTGTTCATTCTCCGATCATCAGGCAGACTTTGCCGATGGCGCGGCGCTGCTCAATAAATTGCAGCGCCTCAATGGCGCGCGCAAGCGGAAACTTCGCGCCGATATAGGGTTTGATTTTGCCCTCCTGCGCCCATTGCTGCAGATGCGCTTCAACAGCGCGGCCTTGTTCGGGGTCGCGGCGGCCAAATTCACCGGCGCGCACGCCGATGATTGACAGGCCTTTGATCAAGGCATAATTGACCGGCAGAACCGGCCAGCGTCCTGAGGCGAAGCCGATCACCAGAAGCCGTCCGTGCCATTTGAGGCAGCGCAGCGCGCGATCGAACATATCGCCGCCGACCGGATCATAGACGACATCAACGCCTTCGCCGCCATTAGCCTGTTTGACGCGGCTTGCGAGGCCGTCGTCGGGGGCGAGCACGACATCCGCGCCGCGTGTTTTGATGATGGCGCGTTTTTCTTCCGAGCTTGCGGTGGCGATCACTTTGGCGCCGATGAGCTTGCCGACTTCAACGGCGGCCATGCCGACGCCGCCGGCAGCCCCGAGCACGAGCAGAGTTTCTCCTTTGCGCAGATGGCCGCGCGGTGCGAGCGCGACCCAAGCGGTGCGCCAAGCGACCGCCCAAGCCGAAGCCTCGGCCCAATCCATGTGGGGTGATTTTTTTGTCAAAGCGGCGGGGGCGCTTATCGGCAGGTTGATTTTTTCGGCCATCATGCCGCCGCGCCCGCCGATGGAAACTTCATCGCCGACGCGCCACTCTTTAACCCCTGCGCCGCATTCTATGATGCGGCCTGCGGCTTCCATGCCGGGCGTGAAGGGCAGATCGGGCTTGAACTGGTATCCGCCGCGGCACATGAGCAGATCGGGGAAATTCAGCGCGCAGGCCATGATATCCACTTGGACTTCGTCATCGCGCGGTGGTGCGATGTTGATCTCTTCAATGGAGACGCCGGACAGATCCTCAGTCAGTTTTTTGACGCGCACACTTTTTATAGTATTGGTCATAATACTGGACTAGCACATGATAAAGGCCTATGCCATGAGGCATGGACACGATCACACAGATGGCGTTTGGTGCGGTTGTCGGGCAGGCGGGATGGCGAGGCCGGTTTGGGCGGCGCGCGCTCGTGGCGGGCGCGATCGCCGCACTGATGCCCGACATGGATGTGGTGGTGCAGACGGGCGATCCCTTTGCGGGCTGGCTTTATCATCGCGGTCTGTCTCATTCTTTGCTTGCCGGGCCGTTTTTTGGCTTGGCGATCGGTCTGGGTTTTTGGTTTTATTATCGCTGGCGGCACCAGCGAAGCGGCGACGAGGCTTTTGCGCCTTTGGCTGAAAAGGATGCGCTGCTTCCTTGGCTGTGGCTGGGCGTGATCGTATTTATGAGCCATGCTTGGCTTGATGTGCTGACGCCTTACGGCACACAATTGCTCGCTCCTTTAAGCGACATTCGCTTTGCGGTCAATGCGATGCCGATCATTGATATTATTTATACTTTGGTTCTGGCTGCGGCGATCATTATCGGCGTGAAGTCAAACATTTCGTCTGCTTGGTCGCGCAGTCTGGCGGGCGCGGCTATATTGCTGTCTGTGGTCTGGCAGTTTCATGGCTGGGATGTCAATGAGCGCGCTGAGGCCAAAGCGCGCGCAGATATGCCGCGCAATCTGTCTTCCGCCCAGATTCGCGCTTATCCGGTTTTGCTGACGCCTTGGCTGCGGCGGATCAATGTTGAGACGCGCGACGAGATTCATATTGGCTATTGGTCATTGGCGGGCGAGGATAAGATCAGATGGACATCTTTTGCCAAGCAGGATCACCCGCTGACGCGCAAGGTTGCGGCGACGCGCGCTTTTCGGGTTTTACATTGGTTTGCGCTCGAGCAGGTTTTTTGGCGGGTGCATGAGCTGGACGATGGCGGTGTGCGCATTGAGGCGCATGATCTGCGCTATTTGCAAAACCTGCCCAACGAGCCGATCAGCGGCATATGGGGCATCGCGCAAGAGTTTGATGAAGCGGGTGTTGCGCGCGGCGCGCCCGTTCGCTGGACGGCGCGGCCTGCGGCGGGCGATCTCTTTGACCAGCTCTTGAGTCAAACTTTCCTCTTTTAGGCGTTTCTCTTTTAGGCCTTCCTCTTTTAGGTTTTTATTTTTTAAATTCGCCCCTAAACCCGCCGTTGGTGCGGGGGCTCTTTGTTGTCGGAAGGGTTTTTGGGAAGCTGATATTGTTGGCGGGTGAGGTTAGCCTTTCTTAGACGGAGATCGCGCTGGGCGCGCAATTTGCCGCGGCGGGCGGCGCGTTGTCCCAGTTTCAAGCGAATCCGCCGGATGATGCGCGTGCAGGATCTCACCAATCTCCGGATTTGTCTGAAAGGTGCTGATCGCGGAGGACCCAGTGGCAGGCGGCGTCTATATTGGGGGGGGCGGGAGATTCTGGTCATAATGATTTTGCGGATGCCTGTGGATTTTTTTAGAGCATCCGGTCATTATGTTGTTGCGCGGCGTGTTTGTCCAATCGCAATTACGTGATGATCATGCGCCCATATGGAAGGCGACGAACTTATTGCCGTCGAGGTCGCGGAAATAGCCGCCATAAAAGCCGTCGTCGCCGCGCGGGCCCGGAGGGCCTTCATCGCTGCCGCCTAATGTGATCGCCTTGTTATAGAGTTTATCGACCATTTCGCGTGATCCGGCATTGAGCGCGATCATCACGCCATTGCCGACGCTTGCGGTTTTGCCGTCATAGGGTTTGCAGAGCGCGACCATGCCTGCGGGCTCTTTGCCCCAGACGACAATCCGCCCGTCATTGATGAATTGTTTTCCGCCCATCTCGCCGAGCAGCGCGTCATAAAATTCAATGGCGCGCGGCAGGTCATTGGTGCCTAATGTTGTATAGCCGATCATATATCCTCCTTAGTTGGTTTTGGTTTAAGTGAGCATCTGTTTAAGGTTTTGTGCGATGGTGGCGTTGGCGGCGGCGGCTTCGGGGACGAGTCCGGCATAGGCGGTGAAGGCGTGGGCGAGCCTGTCCTCGCAGCGATAGGTGACGCGCACACCGGCCTCGCGCAGGCGATCGGCATAGGCTTTGCCCTGATCGCGCAGCGGATCAAAACCGGCGGTGATGATGAGCGCTGCGGCGAGGTCGCTGGATATATCGCTTTTCATCGGTGAGGCGAGAGGGTTATCGCGCTCGCTCTCATCATTGAGCCAATGCTGGCCGAACCATTCCATGACCTCGGAGGTGAGCGGCGGACATTCGCCGCAGCTTTGCATGGAGCCGTCTTGCGCGGAGAGATCGGTTGCGGGATAGATCATCAGCTGAACTTTTGGCTGGGGCCGTCCGCGCCGTTTCATTTCTTGGCAGAGCACAGCGGTCATGCAGCCTCCGGCGCTGTCGCCGCCGACAGCGATATGGTCAAGATCAATCTTGAGCTCGTCAGCATGATCGCGCAGCCAGAGATAGGCGGCAAAGCCATCTTCCATAGCGCTCGGAAATTTATGTTCAGGCGCGAGGCGGTAATCCACCGACATCACATGCGCGCCGACTCGCGCCGACAAAAAAGAACAAAACTGATCGCACGTATCAAGATCGCCGATGACCCAGCCACCCATATGAAAATATAAAATTGCGGGCAAGCGCTCATTGTCACGGCCTTTCGGGCGATAATGGCGCACCGGCAGATCATTGCCGTCAGGACCGGAGATTTTATCATCACGCACAATGACACCGCGTTCGCGCGGCGCATTGGTGATCGCAAAAGCGCTGTGCGCTGCCGCGCGCGCAAGCGGCGGAGTCATTGACGTTAAAGAAGGTCCTTTTTTGCCCTGCTCGCCGATGAAATGCATGCGCATATCCAATGTGCGGCCATCAATTTGCGTCGGCGCGCCAGCCATGCGCACCAGCATGGCGTTCGGCAGCGATAACGTCGCGCGGGTGATCAAGCGTAATAGGCCCATTGATGCCTCCCCTTTATTTGCATATTTTATTTAACCTGCCCATTATGCGCCGCGCCGACGGCTTCGGCAAGGCTTGAAAACCCGTCGCGCGCGAGATGATCGGCGAGGTCGCGGTTGATGCGCCCGATGAGCGCCGGTCCGTGCCAAATCAAGGCGGTGTAAAGCTGAACGAGGCTGGCCCCTTGGCGGATGCGGTGATAGGCCTCAGCGCCGGATGCCACGCCGCCGACGCTGATGATCGGGATTTTTCCTTTGGCGGCGCGATAGAGCAGGCCGGTAATATATCCAGCGCGTGCGGCAAGAGGCGCGCCGGATAATCCTCCCGTCTGCTTATGCTCGTGTTTGATCGTCGTATTGACGGCGATCAGGCCGCCAAGGTTTTTTTCAACCGCGAGCTGGGCGATGTCTTGGTAGGCGTCATCCTCCAGATCGGGCGAAAGTTTGACGAGCAGCGGCAATTTTGTCGTGATCCGATCAAGCAATGTTTCAAGCTGCGCGACCGATTCAAACTGGCGCAGATTTTCGGTGTTGGGCGATGACACATTGATCGCAATGTAAGCGGGCGGCCTGTCCATCTGTTCAATCTGTTGAATGGCGGTGATGTAATCTTGGATGCGATCATCTTTTGTCGCGTTAGGGCCGATATTGATTCCGATGATGCCGGTTTTATAGCGTGAAGTTTTATAGCGTGAAGCGTTTTTTATAAGCGCGGGCAGTCCATCATTGTTGAATCCCATCCGATTGATGACCGCCTGCTGTTCGGGCAGGCGGAAGAGCCGAGGCCGCGGATTGCCTTTTTGCGGCAAAGGCGTTGCGGTGCCGACCTCGGCGAAACCGAATCCCAGCGCGATCACCGGCGCGGCGACGATGCCGTTTTTGTCAAACCCCGCCGCGAGTCCGATCGGCGATGGAAACTCCCGCCCCCATAAATGGCAGCGCAATATATCGGGCGCTTTTTTATACGGTATAAAGAGCCGCGCGCCGCGCAAAAGCGCAAGCGTCATGCGATGAGCGCGTTCGGGCTCAAGCCGCAGCAGAAAAGGCTTGAACAGCGCAAACAGAAAAGCCAAGCCGCTCATTTTTTTAGGGCTTCACGGATCAGATCTACGGTGCGCGCGATGCCGTAAAGCGCGGCAAAAGAGCCGAAGCGCGCACCGCTGCTTTGGCCGAGCAGGATTTCATAAAGTGCCTTGAACCAATCGCGGAGTCTGTCTTCAAAGCCGTGTTGCTTGCCGACATCATAGGCGATTTGCTGGATGGCTTTGGCGTCCGCAGTCTCGTCAAGCGCGCTGAGCGCTGCCAGCAAATCTTGGAGTGCGGCGCGCTCTAGCTGTGATGCGGCGCGATAATGTTTATGGGGCCGCACGAAATCGTCAAAATAGCGGATCGCATATTTCATCAGGCTGTAGAGAAAAGGATGCGTTTGCGGCGTGATGTCGGGCGCGCTTTCGCACACGAATTCCCAAAGCATGTCCGCGCTTTGCGCATGGCTTGCGCTGACGAGATTCAACAATTGCGAGAATGGCACCGGCGCGCTTTTATCGGCTGGCATTTCGCTATCCATATACCAGATCGGGTTTTTGAGCCGCGGTTCGGGTTCCCCTAATTTTGGTTCATTGTGCCATGCGAACATATGTTTAAGGTAATCATCGGTTTCGCGCGGGATGATATCAAAATGCATGCGCTTGGCTGAGGCGGGCTGGCGATACATAAACAGCGATAGGCTTTCCGGCGGCGCATAACGCAGCCAATCTTCCACAGACAGGCCATTGCCGCGTGATTTTGAAATTTTTTCGCCATTTTGATCCAAAAAAAGCTCATAGGACAGGCTTTCGGGCGGTGTGCCGCCGAGCGCGCGGCAGATTTTTCCCGAAAGCCTGACGGAATCGATGAGGTCTTTGCCGGCCATTTCGTAATCCACGCCGAGTGCTACCCAGCGCATTGCCCAGTCTGCTTTCCATTGCAGCTTGCACGCACCGCCGAGCACGCTCGCTGTCATCTGCTCTCCGGTTTGCGGGTCAATATAAACAATGGTCTTGGCTTCAACATCAACCGCGACCACTTCAGCGAGCAGCACTTGGCCTGTGCGCGGACAGATCGGCAGAAACGGGCTATAGGTTTTCCGCCGCGCCTCGCCGAGCGTAGGCAGGATGATCTCCTTGATCGGCTGATAATGTTGAAGCACTTGGGAGATCGCCGCGTCAAATGTCCCGCTGCGATAGCATTGCGCGGCGCTGATAAATTCATAGTCAAAGCCGAACGCGTCAAGGAAAGCGCGCAGCCGCGCATTATTATGCGCCGCAAAGCTCTCATGGGTGCCGAACGGGTCGGGGATATCGCAGAGCGGCTTGTTCAGATGCTGGGCGAGCATATTTTGCTGCGGCAGGTTTTCGGGCACTTTGCGCAAGCCATCCATATCGTCGGAGAAGCAGATGAGGCGGGTGGGATGATTGTCCGTCAGATATTGGAAAGCCCTTATCACCATAGAGGTGCGCGCGACCTCGCCGAATGTGCCGATATGCGGCAGGCCGCTCGCGCCATAGCCGGTTTGGAAGACCACCGGCCTTTTGTCTTTGATGCGATCTTTCAGGCGGCGCGCTTCGCGGAAGGGCCAAGTTTTAATATCGGACGCGGTATCGGACTTCATAGCGCTCACTATATAATATGTGCGCGGCTGATTTTAGGCTAATCTCGGCGCAGGATGACGCGCTCAAAAGATATCCCCGCCCTTTATGTTTGATGAGACATTAGACAAAATGCCGACTCTTGCTTTATCAGGCTCTAAGGCAGCTTTGGCGCGTGGGGGCGCTGCGCGACCCATCTCACGCGATGAAGCCCAGCGTCTTTTGACCGGCGCGCAGCCTCTGCTTTTATGCCATGCGCTCTTGACCGCGCGGCCACTATACGTGGAGGGGCAGGGGGAGCGGCCTCCGGCGCCGATTTTTGATGTGATGGAATTATTTGCCTTTGTGCATCCGGCCTGCTCGGTGCCGCCGACAGCTTCGGGGCTGGCGCGGTTTTTAAACTTGCCAATACCCAAAGATGCGCCGCGCGCTGCTTTGTCCATTCATCAAGCCGCGAAGATTTTGCTGAATCAGCTGGTGCAAAATCGCGACGAAGATGCATGGCCGATCGCCGACATGATGCGCAAAGCAGGCTGGCGCTGGGGCGCTTTGGTCTGCCGCGCTTTGCAACAATCTGCGCCTAGTAATAAATCTTCATCATGGCTAGCGAAATTATTGCGCCTTTTGCCGGAATGGCAGCCGCCGCGCGCTTCAGCCAGAAAGAATGACAAGATGAATAACAGGGCGATGGCGAAAGGTGTGGATTCGCAGCAGGCTTTGTCTTTGCTGAAAGCCGGTCTGGGCAGCCAAGCCGAGCCGCGCGCCGGTCAATTAGATTATATGCGTGATGTGAGTGAGCTGTTTCAGCCGCGCCGCAGCCTGATCGCGCCGCCAGTAATGCTCGCGGAGGCTGATACCGGCATTGGCAAGACTTTGGGCTATCTTGTTCCGGCCTTTTTGTTCGCTCAGACATCGCCGGTGTCCGTTTGGGTGGCGACCTATACGCGCGCGCTGCAAAATCAAATTGATCGTGAAACGGCGCGCCTCATCCCCGATGAGGCCCAGCGCGCGAAAAAAATCGCCATCCGCAAAGGCCGCGAAAATTATCTCTGCCTGCTGAACTTTGAAGAGGCTTTGCGCATCGGCGGCTATGAGCCTGTGCTGGCGGGTCTTGTCGCGCGCTGGCTCAAGCGGACGCGCGACGGCGATATTCGCAGCGGCGATTTTCCGTCATGGCTGATCGCCGGACGCACGCAAGCGCAGTGGCTGTCTTCTTTGACCGATCGGCGGGAGACATGCATTCATTCGGCCTGTCCGCATTATCGGCGCTGTTTTGTTGAGCACCAGCGCGCGGCGTCTTTCGGCGCGGATTTGACGATCGCCAATCACGCTTTGGTTTTATCGCAGAGCCTATTTGCCGACGAACTGCCCCAGGGGAAGTCATCACAAGAAAACCCGCCGCCTCATTATATTTTTGATGAGGGGCATCATATTTTTTCAGCCGCCGATAGCGCATTTTCTTTTCGCTTGACCGGCATATCTATGTCCGCTTTGCGCCACTGGCTGATGGGCGAAGACGCCCAGCCGCGCGGCTGGGCATCACGCGGACTCGCTTTGCGCATGGAAGATGTTTTGCGTGCGCACAAACACCTCCAGATTTTGCTGGACGAATTATGCGCGGCGGCGCGTTTTTTGCCGCGCGAAGGCTGGCGGCAGCGCATCGCGCGCGGTCATCCGGCGGGCGCGGCGGAAGAGTTCTTAAACGAAATTCGCGGGCTCGTTCTCGAGCAGAGTCAAAGCTCTTTTGACTATTCTTTTGAAGAAGAGATGGCTGCGCTTCATCAAGCGGGCAGTCTCAAAAGCGCGCTGGAAAATTTACAGCAGAAGATGGGTGCGTTTGCTGCCGCGCTTGCTGTTTTGGATGAAGATGACCTATCGTCTTGTCTGTCCATCCAGCGGGTTTTGTCCCGCTGGATTGAGCATGAGCTTCCGGTCTGGACGGCCATGAGCGCGCGCGCGACGAAGACGGGCGGCCTTGTCCAATGGATTGACCGCTTGGTCGTTGAGCGCGATGAGGGCCGCGAAGTGGATGTCGGCATGTGCCGCAACGCTTTGGATCCGACACGCGCTTTTGCGCAAAATATTTTGCTGAAATCGTCGGGCGTGCTGATTACCTCGGCGTCGCTGCGCGGCTTGCAGACCCCGTCGGCGTGGACGGGCGCCGAACAGCGCGTCGGCGCGCATTGCTTGCCCTATCCGGCGCGGCATATTTATAAAGCCTCGCCGTTTGACTATGCGCAGCAGGCGCGCGTGTTCGTTGCCAACGACATCGCGAATAATGAGAAGGACATCGCGCATGCGATGGCGCTGCTGTTTGCGGCGTCTGGCGGGGGTGGGCTGGGTATTTTCACGGCGGTGCGGCGCTTGAAAGCGGCGTATAGAATGATCGCGCATGATATGCAGCGCTCTGGCCGCCTTTTGCTGGCACAACATGTTGATCCGATGGCGACGAGCGCGCTGGTGGATATTTTTCGTGAAGACGAAGATAGCTGTCTGCTAGGCACGGACGCATTGCGCGATGGGGTTGATGTTCCCGGACGCAGCCTGCGCCTGATGGCTTTTGATCGGATGCCTTGGGCGCGGCCTGATATTTTGCATCGCGCGCGGCGGAAATTTTTTGGCCGCCGCGACTATGATGACATGATCGCAGGGCTTCGCTTGCAGCAGGCTTTCGGGCGGCTGATTCGCAGACAGACGGATCGCGGCGTTTTTGTTTTGCTTGATCGCAAACTGCCATCGCGACTGGAAGGCGTGTTTCCGGAAAAAGTTAAAATAGCGCGCCTGCCGCTTGCGCAGGTTGTGCGCCAAGTGCGGGGTTTTTTGCGCGATGAGAGATAAGCAAAATCTTGTCAATTATGCCGCTGAGGGGCTCACGATGTTTGCGCCGCATCTTTCAGCACATGCGCCGCTCGTGCGCTGGCAAAGGTGGACTCTGATCCTGACTCCCGTGCTGCTTTTGGCAGCGAATTTTTTGCTGCCGAATGTGTGGATTGTATTTTCCATCTTGATCGGTGTGCTGTGTTTAATCGCCGGCGTTATGCGTTATGTGATGGTGTTTCTGCGCAAGCCGGTTGATTTGGCGGTTTTTTCCGGCGAATCTTTTCGCGGCGATGAGCCGATTTATACGATTCTTGTGCCTTTGTTTAAGGAGGCGCATATGCTGCCGTCGCTCGTTGAGAGCTTGCGCGCTCTAGATTGGCCGCATGACAAATTAGACATCAAGATCATTTTGGAGGAGGCTGATGAGGAGACGTGCAAAGCGGCAAGCGCGCTTGGCCTTGAGGCACCTTTTGAGGTTGTTGTCGTGCCGGATGGCCAGCCGCGCACCAAGGCCAAAGCCTGCAATTATGCTTTATTTTCGGCGCGCGGCGCATTTGTGGCGATCTATGATGCTGAAGACAGGCCGCGTTCGGATCAGTTGCGCTGTGCGTGGCATATTTTTTGCAGCGCGCCGGACGAGCTGGCCTGCCTGCAAGCGCCGCTGACATTTTTTAACGGCGACACAAATTGGCTCGCGCGCCAATTCACGGTTGAATATATGCTGCAATTTATGTTTTTTCTGCCTTACCTCGTGGATAAGAAACTGCCGGTTTTTCTTGGCGGCTCTTCCAATCATTTTCGGATGGATGTGCTGCGCGCGCTTTATGGCTGGGATGCTTATAATGTCACGGAAGATGCCGATATCGGCTTGAGGCTTGCGCGCTGCGGCTATGTTTGTGGAATCCTCCCCTCATTGACGCAAGAGGAAGCCGCCTGCCAATGGGGCAATTGGCTGCGCCAGCGTTCGCGCTGGATTAAAGGCTGGCTGCAAACTTGGCTTGTGGCCATGCGCGCGCCGGTTTCACTTTTGCGTGAAATTGGCTGGCGGGATTTTCTCTTTTTGCAATTTTTGGTGCCGGTCTATGTGCTGGCTCTTTTTGTTCATCTGGTTATTTGGCCGGTTGTGCTGGTTTTATTGTTCGTTGCGCCTGAACAGACGGTTTGGATTTTATCAATTCTAGCGATCACCTATGGCCTGATCGGCATAACCGTTCATCATGCGTGCCGTCAAATGGACGCGATCGTTCACCCAAAATTGAATCGTCAAGGATGGCTTGTATCGCTTTACTGGCTGCTGATGGGCTTGGCTGCGTGCCGCGCAGTTTTTCACCTCATCATCAAGCCATATTATTGGGACAAAACGCGCCACGGCTATGCGTCTGTATACAAATAGGCCAAAATTATATATAAGTTGAAGCGAAAGGCGGTTTTTATGAAAGCTTCGGATCTGTTCGTTCAATGTCTCGAGCGCGAAGGCATCACGCATATTTTCGGCGTTCCCGGAGAAGAAAACGCCGACTTTATGATGTCGCTTGAAAAATCAAACAAGATAAAATTCGTGCTCACGCGCCATGAGCAGGGCGCGGCCTTTATGGCGGAAGTCTATGGCCGTTTGACAGGCTCACCGGCGGCCTGCTTGGGCACACTCGGGCCGGGCGCGACCAATCTGATCACCGGCGTCGCTGATGCCAATATGGATCGCGCGCCGATCTTAGTGCTGACCGGACAAGGCTCCACGACGCGCCAGCATAAGGAAAGCCACCAGATCATGGATGTGGTGGACATGTATCGCGCGGTGACAAAATGGGCGACATCGGTCATCCAGCCCTGCACGATCCCTGAGATCGTGCGCAAAGCGGTGCGGCTGGCGCGCTCGGAGAAGCCCGGCGCGGTTTTGATTGAACTGCCCGAAGACGTCGCGAAGGAAGACACGGACGCAGCGCCGATCACGCCGCATCGCTTTCAGCTTCCCGAGCCGGAAGACCGCATGATCGCTGCCGCCTGCGAGCGCATCCGCGCCGCCAAACGGCCGATAATCATTGCGGGCAATGGCGTCATTCGCCGCCATGCGCATAAGCAGCTGCGCACCTTTTGCAAGGCGACCGGCATCGGCGTCATGTCAACCTTTATGGGCAAGGGCGCGGTGGATAGGGACGCACCTTACAGCCTGTTCACGATCGGGCTGGGGCAAAAAGATTTGGTCACGCTCGCTGTGGATGAGGCCGACCTCGTCATGACGATCGGCTATGATCTGGTGGAATATCCGCCGAAATTGTGGAATCAGGGACAGAAAAAAGAAATCATTCATATTGACTTTGACCCCGCCGAAATTGACAGCAATTATCTGCCTGATGTTGAACTGGTCGGGGACATCAGCCATGCTTTGGAGGAAATCAACGTCCAGCTCGTCCGCCAAGGCGTGCCGCAATATGATTTAAGCGGTCAGGCAAAAATCCGCGGCAAAATGATTGAAGAGTTTGAGCTCCATAAAGACGACGACACCAAAGGGCTGATCCGTCCGCAAAAAGCTTTATGGGATGTGCGCGCCGCTTTAGGGCCTGAGGATATTTTGCTCTCAGGCGTCGGCGCGCATAAAATGTGGGTCGCGCGCTATTATCACTGCCATGAGCCAAACACATGTCTGATTCCAAACGGCTTTTGCTCTATGGGGATGCCTCTGCCGGGCGTGATCGCGGCCAATATGGTTTATCCCGATCGCAAAGCTCTCGGCATTGCCGGAGACGGCGACTTCATGATGAACGTCCAAGAAATGGAAACCGCGCGGCGGCTGAACGCGGATATCACGATGATGGTCTGGGAGGATAAAGCCTATGGTTTGATCGCGTGGAAGCAGCATAATACTTTTGGCCGCCATACCGATCTATCATTCACCAGTCCGGATTGGGTCAAGCTCGCCGAATCATTTGGCTGGCATGGCCAATATATTGCTAACGCCAAAGATTTGCAGGCCGGATTGCGCGCCGCCCTTGATCATAAAGGGCCGTCATTGATCGTCGTGCCGATTGACTATGAAGAGAATCTCAAACTGACTAAACATCTAGGCGAGATCACGCTGCAATGTTAGTTTGGTTAGCTTTTTGCTGGGGAAAATGATGGAGGGGATCAAGTCAAAATATCCGTTTTATTTGGCCAATGAGCCGCTGGCACCCAACCACGATCTGAAGATTGCGGACAAATATTCGGGCGCGGAGGCGGCGCAGGTTGCGCTTGCGAGCGAGGCCGACATTGATGCGGCGATCGAGGCGGGCGCTGCGGCGGCTGAGGCGATGGCGGGGCTTGCGGCCTATGAGCGCCGCGAGGTTTTGGAACATTGCGTCCGCCGCTTTGAGGACAGGTTTGATGAGCTGGCGTTCATGCTGTGCGTGGAGGCGGGCAAGCCTCTGGTTCACGCGCGCGGCGAGGTGGAGCGCCTGATCGACACGTTCCGCATTGCCGCCGGAGAGGCCGAGCGCATTTATGGCGAGGTGATGCCTCTAGACATTTCCCCGCGCGCGGCGGGTTATCGCGGCCAGTGGAAGCGGGTGCCTGTGGGTTTGTGTTCGTTCATATCGCCGTTTAATTTCCCGCTCAATTTGACGGCGCATAAGGTGGCGCCGGCATTGGCGTGCGGCTGTCCGTTTATTTTGAAGCCGGCCTCGCTGACGCCGCTCGGCGCTTTGGTGATGGCCGAAGTGCTGGCCGAGACTGATTTGCCTAAGGGCGCTTTTTCGGTTCTGCCCAGCACGCGCGAGGGTGCGCGTCTGTTCACCGAAGATGATCGGATCAAAGTTTTGAGTTTCACCGGCTCGCCTGCGGTGGGCTGGGATTTGAAAGCGCGCGCCGGTCAAAAAAAGGTGGTGCTGGAGCTGGGCGGCAATGCGGCCTGCATCATTGATGAGGGGACGGATTTGGCCGATGCAGTGCCGCGCGTGATTTTCGGCGCGTTTTACCAATCGGGGCAGAGCTGCATCGGTGTGCAGCGCGTGATCGTCCATGAGACAATTTACGATGAGTTTAAGGAGCTTTTTGTCGCTGAAGCGCAAAAGCTGATCAAGGGCGATCCGAAAGATGAAGCGACCTTCATCGGCCCGATGATTTCGGAAAAAGAAGCGGCGCGCCTGCATGGCTGGGTTGAAGACGCGGTGGCTTCGGGCGCACGTTTATTGTGCGGCGGCGCGCGGGCGGGCGCGATGTTGGATGCGACGATTTTGGAAGCTGCGCCCGCCGACAGCGCGATTGTGCGCAAAGAGGCGTTTGGTCCGGTTGTGGTGCTGTCGCGCTTTTCGGATTTTGAGGAGGCGCTGGTCGAGGTCAATGATTCAGATTTTGGCCTGCAAGCGGGGATTTTCACGCGCGACATTCATAAGGCGCACCGCGCTTGGGATGTTTTGGATGTAGGCGGCGTGGTGATCGGCGATGTTCCGTCCTTTCGGGTGGACAATATGCCCTATGGCGGGGTGAAGCAGTCGGGCTTGGGGCGCGAGGGCGTGCGCTTTGCGATTGAGGATATGACCGAGATTCGCTTGCTGCTCGTGCGCGACCGGCCTTAGGGGGATTTATGGAGAAGCGCCCTGATCTCTGGCCAGAGCCTGATCCGGTTGGCGCGGGTCAGGAGAGCGTTTGGGATTTCCCGCGCCCGCCGCGTCTTGAGCCGGTGCGTTTTGAAGTCCGCGTTGCGTTTGCCGGATGTGAGATCGGCGCGAGCCGCCGTGCTTTGCGCGTCGTCGAGACGAGTCTGCCGCCCGGCTATTATCTGCCGCCTGAAGATGTTGATTTTTCGCGCCTCGCTTTGACCGACCAGACGACTTTTTGCGAATGGAAGGGCGATGCGATTTATTACGATGTGCTTGTATCAGATGAGCCTGTGTCAGATGAGCCTGTATCAGATGAGCTTGTGTCTCATGCGGCGTGGGCCTATCCTGATCCGGTTGAGAGTTTTAGAGAGTTGAAGGATTTTGTGTCTTTTTATCCCTCGCTGGTGGATTGTTTTGTTGACGGCGAGAAGGCAGTTGCGCAAGCGGGCGGTTTTTATGGCGGCTGGATCACGAGCCATATCGCAGGCCCCTTCAAGGGCACCCCCGGCAGCGAAAGATGGTAGATAACAAGCGGTTATCAGCAAATAACTTGAATGCACTAGCCTGAATACACTAGATTATAGTTTATGTTATAATTAGTCAGAGTTATTAACCATAAAGGAGAAATTATTATGGCAAGGAAGCCTAATAAAGAGGTGACAAGTGCACGAGCAGCAACGGCTGCGGCGCGTATTTTGCGCAATCCGAAATCAAGTAAAACTGCAAAGAGAGCTGCTGCATCAGCCCTTACGCAGCGCCCTGACCGGAAAAGGAAATAAATTTAATCCTCTCTTTTTGACGGTTGTTTAACGCCTGTAGGTAGATTTTCTGGAGGGTTCACAAAATAAAAAGCCTGTTCTAGCTGAGTAGACTCTAAACCATCAACATCTTTAAAATCGGCTCTCTCTATGTATGCTTCTTTAAATTTGGCTGCCTGCAAGCTTGCCCCCTGAAAATCTGCTTCTAATAAAATCGATTCTTGAAAGTCAGCTTCAGGCAGAAACGCGTTTTGAAAATCTATTTTTGAAAGATTCCATCCTCTAAACGAGAGGCTTTCTATATCTTCCTTTATACCTTGAAGACATGCCCCGCGTAAGTCTGGTTGTATATCTTCTTCTTTCTTTATATAGTCTGTATGTCTTTTTGTAATGCGTGATAGCGCATAAACTGCTGCCACAATATCATCGTCTGGCTTTGTTTTTTTCTTTGTCGACGTTTCGTCGCGGATATAGGTGGAAAGTGTGTCTACGACAGCACGAACATCTTCTTGATTATCTAACGCTACCCGTTCTAACGATTTAATGCCACCAATACGCATAAAGAGACTGTCATCTCCAATTTGATTTATAGCACTGCTGAAACGCTGGGTAATTTGCCCGCTTTCTACGGCTCTAGCTTGTCTCAACATCGCATCAGCGCGTTGTCCGGTAAAGTGCAAGGTTAAGAGTGTGATAAACGGCCCTAAAATAATAAGGCCAAGATCGCGCCCATGAGCTAGATCTTTTGTTTTATCATCTAGGAATTGTGAAATAGTAGGCCAGAAAATATAAGTGGCGTAAAGGAACCAGACGATAGCCAAGCATAAAAGAATATATTGGCTTATTAGTGATCGTATTTTTTCTATTTGCATTGTAGTTTTTCTCAATTTATTTCTAGAAATTTAATGGAATAGCCTTTCATTTTAAATTTACATCTATAATGTAGCACAAAAATTTATGGAGCGGGTGAAGGGAATCGAACCCTCGACACCGAGCTTGGGAAGCTCGTGCTCTACCACTGAGCTACACCCGCAGGGTGCCTCATCCGCCCGGCGTTTTAACGCTGGGCGCGCTGGCGGTTATAATCGACATAGATGGGCGACGACCAAGCCATTTCGGGTTTTTTGGCGAGGCAGTCATTGTCGCGCGCGACGCGGTAATCGCCGTGGCAAGGGTTGCTCTTGATGCATTTGCCGGAGGCGTCATAGGTGCATCGCATATTGTCGCCATTGACGACCGGCGTTGGCTCTTGATGTGCGCGGACGTAATAGACGACATCGCGGCGCAGCCTTGTGAATTCGGGGTCGGAGAATCTGACGACGCAGCCTTGTCCTTGGTCGTTGCAGGGGAGGCGTTTCCACGGATCTTTGATGAGGCGCGCGACATTTTCGCTGGGTTTATCCTGCGGCAGGATGCGGATGACGTCGACATGGGTGATTTTTTTGCGTTTATTGGAAGGGTGATAGCATTGGCCGAGGCAGAGGTGGTCGAGGCGCTCTTGGCCGAGCGCTTTGCGCGCATGAGGCGGGCAGCCGGGCTTTTGCTCAAACGCGCCGGCGACGCGCACGACGAAGCTGGGCGCGCTGTTCATGACGGTTTCGCTGCCCATAGGCAGTTTGCCTTGCGGCGCGTTTTGGAGATCAAACCAGAGCAGGATGCGGTCGCCGGTTGTGCCATAGACTTCGCGGCGATCGAGCGCGTCCCAGACGGCGCCGCGCGAGCGGGCGGTCGCGTGGACGGCGACAAGGCCGCCGGTTGTGAAGAAGGAGCCCTGCCGCTCTGCCTCAAACTGCGCGAAGCCGGAGACTCTTTGGTAAGCTTTAGGGAACGGAATTGGCTCAGAGAGAGGCTCGCCCCTGGTTGCCTCGACATCAAACACGCTGCCGGGGATATCGGTGCCGGCGACTTCGGTCATATCGTGGCGGGCGAATTCTTTATAACCGGTGCCGGGCTGTGCGTTGTGGTTGTCGCTGGCGGCGATGAAGCCCATCCGGAATCTTTTTTTCTGCCCTTGGGAGAAGTCGGTCAGAGCGAGAATATATTGCGCCGAGCCTCCGGGGCGATAATTGAATGCGGGCAGGATGCAATCATTGCATTGTCCGGCGTTGAGCCAGTCTTCGGGGCGCGCGCCGGAAACCGTGAGGTGGCCGCGCACGCCTTCGTCGGCATAATTTTGTCTAGCTTGGCGGGCGCGTTCGGCGCAGACATTTTGCGCCAAGCCTTCGGCGCGGCAGCGCTTGAGGATGATCTCGCCTGCCTGCCAGCAAGAGGGCAGATAATCTTTGGTCGGCGCCGGACACACAGCCTTGCCCGATGCGTCAAAGCGCACTCCGCGGAAGGTGCGATATTGTTCGCTATTGCCGTGTCCAGAGAAGACTTCAATCAGGGTTTGCCTTTTGGGGTCTTGAGTGATGAGCTGCTTGTCAAAGGTGTTGCCCGCAGGCGTATAAAAGCCCCATGTCGTGCCATGCGGAATCACGATGGAGGGCATATCCCATTGGTCTAGTTTGGTGAATAGCTCTTTGGGTGTTACGACGCTTTCAAAGCAGTCTAGCGGCAGATCGCGGACATGGGGGCCGTTCGGGCAATCTGGGGTTGATGTGACCTCTTTGAAGAAGCGATTGAGCTCAATATATTCGCTGCGCCTGCCGCCGGGAGCAACCACGGCGGCGAGAAAATTAGCGATCCGGCTTCTCTGCGCAAGGAGCGCGCGCAATCCGCCGATTTGAGTGCCGGGCGCAGGCGCTGAGGAAATGGGCCGCGTCGGGGTTTTATCCTCTTCAATGTCGCGCATGATGACGTTTTTATGGCCGTAGTGATTTTGCGGATTTGTGCCGACTTGTGTCCATTCCCAGCCGAGGAAGGATACGAGGTCTTGATTGTCTTCATCGCCCGATGCCGCATCGCATTGGCGAATTGAGCGCTTTGTGTCCTGCCAGTTTTCGGGCGTGATGCCTTCGGCGTGGTCATTGATTGACCAGAAATCAAGGTTGGAGCAAAAGCGCGCAAAGTCGCAGGCATCGGCGGGAGGATGCGCGCCGCGACCGCGCAGCATCGGCAGCGAGATCAAAAACGCATCAAGCGAAAAGGTCGTATGGACATGAAAATCGCCAAACAGGATCTGCTTATCGCTTTGTGTGCGCGTGGCTTTTTGAATTGCTGTTTGCGCCTCTTGCTTTTTCACATTAATTTGTGCAGGCAGCTGCACATCGAGCACATCGCCCGCACCGCGATGTTTCGCGAACCAGCCATCGGCGAGGCTGTAGAATACAAAAGTGCCGACGGCGATCAACACGCCGAGCGAAGTCAGTGTGATTTTGAGATATTTATTCATGATGTTCCCTCCCTGAACTTATGCTGATTTTAGCGCAATTTGTTATATAAGGGCAGTTTTTTTATGAAAAAACAGGCGATTTAGCGGCGAGCTTGGCGCGAAGTGTAGTCGATGAAGATCGGCGATGACCAAGCCATTTCGGGTTTTTTAGCGAGGCAGTCGTCGCTGCGCGGGGTTCGATAATCGCCGTAGCACGGATTGACCTTGATGCATTTTCCGGACTTGTCATAGGTGCAGCGGAGGTTATCGCCATTGACGACGGGTGTTGGCTCTTGATGGGCGCGGACATAATAGACGGCGTCGCGTTTGAGGCTGGCGAACTCGGGATCGGAGAAGCGGACGACGCAGCCTTGGCCTTCATCTTTGCATGGCAGGCGCTTCCAGGGATCTTTGATGAGGCGGGCGATATTTTCGCCGGGTTTGTCTTGGGGCAGGATGCGGATGACATCGACATGGGTGATTTTCTTGCGTTTGCTGGAGGGGTTATAGCATTGGCCGAGACAGAGTGTGTTGATGCGCTCTTGGCCGAGCGCGTCGATGGCATGGGTTGGACAGCCGGGCTTTTGCTCAAACGCGCCCGCGACGCGCGCGACGAAGCTCGGCGCTTGGTTCATAGCGACTTGGCTGCCCATGGGTGCTTTGCCTTGCGGAGCGTTTTGGAGATCGAACCAGAGCAGGATTCGGTCGCCGGATGTGCCATAGACTTCGCGGCGATCGAGCGCGTCCCAGATAGCGCCGCGCTCGCGCGCCGTCGCGTGGACAGCGACGAGTCCGCCGGTTGTCCAAAACGAGATCTGATGTTCTAGAAACAGCAGGAAGGCTGTGGAGCGGTTTTCTAAGGCTTGAGGGAAGGGGGTTGGTTCGGATGAGGGTTGTCGTCTGATCTGTTCGGGATCGAACGGGCTGCCTGGCATATCTGTGCCGGAGGTTTCGGTCATATCGTGTCGGGCGAATTCTTTATAACCGGTGCCGGGCTGAGCGTTGTGGTTATCGCTTGATGCGATGAAGCCGAAGCGGAATCTTTTTTTCTGGTTTTTGGAGAAGTCAGTGAGCGCGAGGATATATTGAGCTGAGCCGCCCGGGCGATGATTGAAAGCGGGGATGATGCAGTCTTTGCATTGACCGGCATCGAGCCAGTCATTGGGCAGCGCGCCAGCGACGGTGAGAAAGCCGCCGACGCCATTGAGGACATAATTTTTTCGTGTCAGCGCGGCGCGTTTGTCGCAGGTATTTTCATTGCTGCCTTCGGCGCGGCAGCGCTTGCGGATGATTTCGCCTGCCTGCCAGCACGAGGGCAAATAATTTTTACGCGGCGCCGGACAGCTCGCCTTGCCTTGCTCGTCAAAGCGGACAGCGCGCCAGTCGCGATATTGTTCGCTGTTGCCGTGGCCGGAGAAGACTTCAATGAGCGTTTGGCGTTTGGGGTCGTGAGTGGGGAGCTGCTTGTCATAGGAGCTGCCGCCGGGGGTATAGATGCCCCATGTTGTGCCGTGCGGGATGACGATTGAGTCCAAGCCCCATTGGTCGAGTTTGGTGAAGAGTTCTTTGGGTGTTTGGACGCTTTCAAAGCAATCTTGAGGCAGCTCGCGCACATGCACACCTTGGGGGCAATATGGGGCGTCTAAAATTTCTCTAATGAAGAGGTTAAATTCGAGATAGTCGCTGCGTCTGCCGCCGGGTGCGGATAGAGCGAGCAGGAATCTTTGCGCCGCATTGAGGGCGAGGAAGCTGCGCAATCCTCCGGCTCTGGATTCTGTGGGTGGTTCGGCGGCGATTGGTCTTGTGGGTGTTTTGTCTTCGGAGATGTCGCGCAGGATGACGTTTTTATGGCCATAATGATTGGCGGGCTGATCGCCGGATTGTGTCCACTCCCAGCCGAGGAAGGAGACGAGGTCTTGATTGTCTTTATCGCCCGATGCCGCATCGCATTGACGGATGGAACGTTTTATATCGGCCCAGTTTTGGGGTGTGATGCCTTCGGCGTGGTCATTGAGCGACCAGAAATCGAGGTTAGAGCAAAAGCGGGCGAAATCGCAGGCATCGGCGGGCGGGTGTGCGCTGCGTCCTCGGAGCATCGGCAGAGCGAAGAAGAATGAATCGATCGAGAAAGTCGTATGGACATGAAAGTCGCCGAATAGAATCTGTTTGGGGCTTGTTGATTGGACAGCGCGCTGGGTTCTTTTTTGCGCCGCGCGTTTTTGTGCGATGATCTGAGGCGGCAGTTGGGTTTTGAGCACATCGCCCGCGCCGCGGTGGCCTGCGAACCAGCCATTGGCGATGCTGTAAAATATAAAAGCACCGGCGGCGATCAGCACGCCGAGCGAAGTCAGCGTAATTTTAAGACCTTTTCCTATTTTCAATTCTCCCTTTCGTTTTTTATGTGGTTTCGCCAAAAAGATTATTGCTGAATGTGTTGTCTGAGGGCGCTTGGATCACAGCGGTGCGCGCTAAACCGGCGCGGCGGTGGAGCATGGCTTCCGGATAGTCGCCCATAGAGACAGCCATATCAATGAAAGCGCGCCGCGACGGATAAAAGGCGATAGCGATGTCGTCCCATGTCTCGACGCTGCTGCCGACGACGGTCTGGACGAGCGGCGCGTGCATGACGATGCGTCCGCCCAAAGTGTTGATTTTTGCATTAGCGATGGCGCCATATTTCATATAGGCTTCGCGTCCCGAACAAGGCGGCATGCCGCTATCGGGCGGATAGATCGCTTGGTCGCGATAAGCGAGCAGATTGATCATCAATATGGGCTCGTCGCGATCACCCTTGAGAAAGGTTTGCAATTGATCAGGGGTTGGCTCAATGTCTATGCCGTCGGGGCCTATGCCGTCGGGCGTTTTTTCTGTGCCGCTTTCTTGCGCGCTCATTTGTCCCCCTTCCCTGAGTTTGTTAGCATGAGTTTAGCGCATTTTGCTTTATGCGGCAATTTATTTGAAGGGAGGCGAGGATATGACAGAAAAGTTCCGTCAGGGGCTATTATTGCTGGGCGCGGTGATCGGCTTGGCGGTGGCAGCACTTGAGGCTGTGACATGGCGCTTTGCGCCCGATGGCCGCGACGCGGCGGCCATCGTCAATGATGTCGTGATCCCGCGCGCCGACTACCAGCAAATGCTGAACCTCTTATCCTCCTCGCGCGTAAATGGCGCGCTCACGCCGCAAGATCGCCAATATGTTCTGAACCGCTTGGTGGAAGAGGAATTATTGTTCCAGCGCGCAGAGGAAATCGGTCTGATGCGCAATCATCGCGCGCTGCAAGCGTCAATTGTGCGGGCGATGGTCGGGTTTATTTTGGATGATGCCTCGTCCGCACCGCCTTCCGATGAGGTGCTCGCGGCTTTTTATCAAAAACATCAAGCTTGGTTCACGCCGAAAGAGCAGTTGCGGGTTGTGCGGATCTATCTGCGTCCGGAGCAGGCGAAGCTGGCGCAAGAGGTCGCCGCGCGGCTCAAACGCGGCGAGAATTTTGCCGCACTCGCTAAGAGACTGGCCGCAAAAAATATTTCTTCTGCGATTGAGATTCCGGACAGGCTTTTGCCGCGTGATAAATTATTTGAATATTTAGGCGAAGATTTGACCGAGCGTGTCGGCGCGCTTGCGGTTGGCGGCATCATCGGGCCGATTGAGAGTGAAGCGGGGATTGATTTTTTATGGCTGCGCGGTCGTCAAAAGCCTTCGCCGCCGCGATTTGAGGACATCAAGCCGCGCGTGGCAACTTATTATGCGCAGCGCCGCGATGATGAGCGGCTTAAAAATTATATTACCGGTCTGCGTGATCAGGCCAAGATCGAGCTTTTTCCGTAAATCGGATGAAGATCATAGCGATTATTTTTGCGGCTTTTTTGTCCCTGCCTGCCGACGCGGCGGCGCATGCGTTCAGCCGCTCTTTATCAACGTGGCGTTTGGCATCGGATGAAACCGGCGCGTTAATGGTCAATGCGGTTTTTAGTGTGCCCACCATTGCCGCTGAGTTGGTGCCTTTCGGCGACCCGACGATCACGGCGGCGGCGCGTTTTTCGCGCCATCTGTCTGAGAATATCACTGTGCGTTTTGGTGCGGCTTTATGTAAGCGGGAATCTGTGCAGGTCAGGCAGATTGCGCGCAGCCAATTGCGCGCGGTGATGCAGTTTCGCTGTTCGCAGGTGTCGGAAGATCAGCACGAGACTTTAGCTGTCGGCCTCTCCATTTTTTTTAACAGCGATCCCGTCCATATTCATTTTGCGCGTTTTTTGTGGCACGGCAAGTCAATTGAGCGTCTTTTTTCGGCGACCACGCAGAGCCATCAATTAAAGCTGGGCAGCGCGGCGCAAAATCTGGAAAGCACTGGCTGGGGAGCATTCACCGCTTATGTGCCGATCGGGGTTGAGCATATTTTATCCGGCTGGGATCATTTAGCCTTTTTGGCGGCTTTGCTTTTGGTCTGCGCGCGGCTGCGGCTGATTTTTTGGGCGATCACCGGCTTTACTTTAGGCCATAGCCTGACTTTGGGATTGGCCGCGCTCGACATTTTGTCAACTGACTCCAGCCTTGTTGAAGCGCTGATCGGATTCACCGTGCTCTTAATGGCGCTTGAGAGCACGAGTGCAGCCCCGGGCCAATTCCGCCGCCTGTGTTTGATTTTGGCCTCTTCGCTTGCGGGATTTTTTCTTTTGTCGCTTTTCTGGCCGAGCGCGCTCGGCCCTCTCGCTTGGGCGGGCTTGTTGATGTTCATTTTGTTTTGGGGATTTTTCATTCGTGATCACGATCATGCAAGCCGGATGGCGCCGTTTCTTTCGGTTTTATTTGGCTTGATTCATGGATTTGGCTTTGCGTCGGTTCTCGCTGAGGCCAATTTGCCGCAGGCGCATCTTTTGGCGGCGCTCGCTGGGTTCAACATCGGCGTGGAGCTGGGGCAAGTGGCGCTTGTGGTGAGCCTATTGGTTTTGGTGGGCGGTCTTGCGCGCATTTTGCCGCTTTGGACTCACACGCGCGCTTTATGGCAGGAGATGCCGCATATTGCGGCGTCTATATTGGTTGGGCTGGGCGTTTATTGGTTTGTTGGCCGCGCACTTTTATGAACAGATGACTCTCAATAAAAAATATATAGGATGGACCTTATTTCTCATCGGGCTTTACGGCTTTTTGCTCGGATTGATTTATTATTTTCGCTGGGGATATGAAAACTCCCCATCAGAGCTGGCAACCGTGATTTTATATGTTGTGGTGATTGCTTTTTATATCAAAGACATTCAGAGATATTTTGATTTTTATCCGGTGCTGGTATTTTTGTTTATGATCCTCCGCGAGCTTTCTTTGATGCGCATGGCGGCGGAAGCCTTTGGGCTCGTGGATTTTTATACGAATGCTTTATTCCGGCTGGCGGTTTTATTGGCGCTTTTGGCGCTCATCGCCTTTGGCCTGTGGCGCTCGGCGGGCAATATCGGGATATTTCTGCGGCAAAAAGGCTATTTGTGCTTTTTGCTGGCAATGTTTATCATAGCCTTGACATCGCAAATTTCTGATCGGCTGCATATTGCCACGCGGTTTTGGTTCTCATTTGAAGAGGCAGGAGAAGTTTTTTTGCCGATCATGCTGCTTGTGATGTTTGCGCTGTTAAAATCTGATGGTAGATTCCGTGAAATCAAAAGGAGATCAAACCTTGCTTCAAGAAAATAAGTTTCAGGATCGCAAAATAACCGCTGATGGTGAAGAGCGCGCCTTCATTCATTTGCGCCAATTGGATGTTTTGTGGTTCAACACCGGCACGTTGTGCAATATAGACTGCGCGAATTGCTATATTGAATCGAGTCCGACCAATGACCGGCTTGTCTATATCAGCCGCGATGAGGTGGCGGTGTTTCTTGACGAGATCGCGCGCGATGGCCTTCCGACAAAAAAAATCGCTTTCACTGGCGGCGAGCCTTTTATGAATCCCGAAATCATTGAAATTTTGGATGAAGTGCTCGCGCGCGGCTTTGAGGCTCTGGTTTTGACCAATGCGATGCAGCCCATGTTGCGCAAAGGCGTTCAGCAGGGACTCATTGGGCTGAAAGACAAATATGGTGCTGCCGGACTGGTTCTGCGCGTCAGTCTCGATCATTATACGCAGGCCGTCCATGATGAGGAGCGCGGCGCGGGCTCGTGGGAGAAAACTCTGCAGGGCCTAGACTGGCTCACGCGCGAGGGGTTTCGCATTCATATCGCCGGACGGCGTTTGTCGGGCGAGGAGGAGGATGTTTTGCAGACAGGCTATCAGGCGCTTTTTGCGCGCATCGGCGTTGTGCTTGATGACGATCCCGAAGCTTTGGTCGTGTTTCCGGAGATGGACGAGACAAAAGACGTGCCGGAAATCACGACGCAATGTTGGGAGAAATTAAATGTTGATCCGGACGGCATCATGTGCGCGTCGTCGCGCATGGTCGTCAAGCGCAAGGGCGACAAGAAGCCGGTGGTCGCGGCCTGCACGCTCCTGCCTTATGATGACCGCTTTGAAATGGGGACGAGCCTCAAACAGGCGAGCGGGTCGATCTGGCTCAACCATCCGCATTGCGCGCGCTTTTGCGTGCTGGGCGGCGGCTCATGTTCGTCTTGAATTTTATTTTTTAAAATGTTTTGAGAGCGCCAAGCCCTGTCCTTGATAATGAGCATTGTCGCGCTGGTCGTAATGATGCCCGCTCGCAGCAAGCAGCCGCTCAAAGACGAGCCGCCCGATGGTCTGCCCATGTTCCAAAATGAAAGGCGCTTCGCGCGAGCGAATCTCAAGCACAGCGCGGGCACCCGACTGGCTGTCGGACTCGGCATGGCGCGTGCCAAATCCCGGATCAAAAAACCCCGCATAATGCGCGCGGAACTCGCCGATCTGAGAATCGAACGGCATCATTTCGGCGGCGTGGGTCGGCGGGATGCGCACCGCCTCGCGCGAAGCGAGAATATAAAAAGCGCCGGGGTCTAAAATAATTCTTTTATCTGTCGGAGCGGCGATCGGCTCCCAGAAATTTTTGATGTCATACGCGTGGCTTTTATCCACATCAATGAGCGGCGTATGCTGTTTTGCGCGATAGCCACAAATTTGCCCATCAAGCTGATCGTGCTGCTGGCTCAAATCAACCGAGAGCAGCAGCCCCTGATTGAGATTGAGCCGATGATCTTGCGCGACCAGCGCCTCTTGCTTGTGCAAAGCGCTGAGGCGGTAATTGTCATAGGCCGCGCGGCCTTGGCGGAAGCGCAACTGCGCGAGCTTGGAGCCGGCGCGCGCGATGATCCCAAACGAGCGCGGCGCGATTTCAAGATAAAGCGGTCCTTTATATCCTTGCGGCACTTGGTCAAAATAGCTGCCGAAATCGGTGATGAGGCGCGTGAAGACATCAATGCGGCCAGTGGAGCTTTTGGGGCTGGCGAGCGCGGCGATGTTTTCGGGCAGCGCGAGGCTTTCGGCAAGCTCAATGAGATAGACGCAGCCGGTTTCCAGCACGAGGTCTTGGTCGGGCGCGAGGTCAAATTGATGGAGGCTGAATTGTTTGGCCTTGTTCGCGACCCGCGCATGAGGGCCGGGCAGGAAGCTCGCCTGAAGGCGCACACCACGCCGCCCTAATCTTAGGTCTAGGCTCGCGGGCTGGATTTGGTGCTCTTCAATTTCGCCCGCGTTATCGCCCGCGTTATCATCCGCATTTGCGCAAATGGCGCGCCGCGCGATCAGGGCACGTATATGTTTTGCCGCGAGCAGGCCGTTCTCGGCGGCATCATTTTCTTTATTTGGCCAAGCGGGAAAGGGCAGATGAACGGCTTTTGTCTGGACGGACATGATGGCCACTTATAGCCGAAACCTGCGCGCGATGGGTTAAATGAAGAATCCACAGGCCGATCGGCCTCAAAAGGCCGTCGGCGGGCAGATGAGGCTTTATCCCCATGATTCAGCGAAAGACTTATCCCCTGATTTCATTTGACTTCATTGGCTTGACTTGAACGGGTAGAGAGTTCTTAAATCCGCAAATGACGAAAAAAATGACGAAAAATCGAAAAGATAAAAATCAGCGCGCCCTGTCCGCGCTGCCCGCGCTGCCCACACGCATGATTCATGACGGCCAGCCGCGCTCGGCCTATGGCGAGACGGCGGAAGCGCTTTATCTGACTTCAGGCTATGTCTATCAAAGCGCTGAGCAGGCGCAGGCGCGTTTTGCCGGCGAGGAAGAGGGCTTCATCTATAGCCGCTACGGCAATCCGACGGTGCGCACATTTGAAGAGCGCATGATCGCTCTGGAAGGCGCAGACGATGCGCGCGCCACCGCGACCGGCATGGCGGCGGTGACAACATCCTTGTTATGCTTTTTGCGTCAGGGAGATCATGTTGTTTCGGCGCGGGCTTTGTTTGGCTCGTGCCGGTTTGTGCTGGAGAACGTCCTGCCGCGCTACGGCATTGACGTTGATTTTGTTGACGGCACCGACATTGCCGCTTGGGAGGCTGCCTGCCGTCCTCAGACGAAGGCGTTTTTTTTGGAAACGCCGTCCAACCCGACATTGGAAATCATTGATCTGGCTGCGGTCAGCGCGCTGGCAAAACATCAGAGCGCGCGCCTGATCGTGGATAATGTCTTCGCGACGCCGATCCTGCAAAAGCCGCTGGATTATGGCGCCGACATTGTTGTTTATTCGGCGACAAAACATATTGACGGCCAAGGGCGCTGCATGGGCGGCGTGATTTTGGGCAGCCAAGATTATGTCAATGAAGACCTTGTGCCGTTTTACCGCAACACAGGCCCCTCTTTATCGCCGTTTAATGCTTGGGTGATGTTAAAGGGGCTGGAGACTTTGGATTTGCGCGTGCGCGCGCATTGTGCGACGTCTTTGGTTGTGGCGAAATTTTTGGAAGGCCAAAAAAATGTGCGGCGGGTTTTTTATCCGGGTCTGCCGTCGCATCGGCAGCATAATTTGGCGATGCAGCAGATGAGTCTGCCCGGCGCGCTGGTGGCTTTTGAAGTTGAAGGCGGGCGCGCTGAGGCATTTCGCTTTGTCAATCATCTGCGTCTGGTCAAAATTTCAAATAATTTGGGCGACACAAAAAGCTTAATCACGCATCCTGCGACGACGACCCACTCAAAGCTTTCGCCAGATGAGCGCGCCGCACTGGGGATCAATGAATCTTTGCTGCGGCTTTCGGTAGGGCTGGAGGATAAGCAGGATATTTGCGATGATATTGCAGGCGCATTTTCGGCGACGTTTTAGAGTTTTGTGAGCGGCGATGATTAATCTGCGTCCGATTTTGCTGGTGGTGGGAGTGCTGCTGACCCCGCTTGGGTTTTTCATGTTTGTGCCGGCCTTGTTGGATTTGGCTTTGGGTTTAGATGATTGGTTTGGCTTTTTTGTTTCCGGCGTTTTGACTTTGGGCTTTGCGGCGACGTTGATCATCGCCAACTGGGATCGCGTATCGGGGCTGAGCGTTCAGCAGGCATTTATTTTAACGTCTTTGTCTTGGGTAGCGCTGGCGACGTTTTCGGCGCTGCCATTGACTTTTTCGAGCGTCGGCATGAGCTATACCGATGCGTTTTTTGAATCGATGTCGGGCTTGACGACGACCGGTTCAACCGTTGTGACCGGTCTGGATGATGCGTCGGCAGGATTCTTATTGTGGCGCGCTTTGCTGCAATGGATCGGCGGCGTGGGGATCATTGTTACGTCGCTGGCGATTTTGCCGATGCTGCAAATTGGTGGCATGCAGCTCTTCCGGATGGAATCGTCGGACAATTCAGAAAACATTTTGCCGCGCGCGGCGCAATTTGCGGGCTACATCACGGCGGTTTATGGCTTGCTGACGTTTTCTTGCGCTTTGTTTTATTTTATTTTTGGCATGTCTTTGTTTGACAGCATCTGCCATTCCATGACGACGGTGGCGACCGGCGGTTTTGCCAATAGCGACCAGTCTTTTGGCTTTTTTAATTCAGCCTCTTTGGAAGTCACGGCGATGGTGTTCATGATTTTGGGCTCTTTGCCGTTCACGCTTTATTTTCAAGGCTTGCGGGGAAATTTTGCGGCCTTTCGGCGCGACGACCAGTCGCGCTGGTTTTTGATCACGCTGATTGGCGCGATTTTGATTTTGTCGGTGGATCATTATTTGGGCAGTTTGGATGATTTTGGCACTTCTTTGCGCCAAGCGAGCTTTAATGCGATTTCCATCATCACCGGCACAGGCTATGCGAGCACCGATTACGGCCAATGGGGCGGTTTTGCTGTGGCCTTTTTCTTTTTGCTGACTTTTTTGGGCGGCTGTGCGGGCTCAACATCGTGCGGGATCAAGGCGTTTCGGTTTATCATTATTTTTCGCGTCTTAAAGGCTGCATTGGGCAATGTGGTCTATCCCAATGCGGTGATTGTGCCGCGCTATAATGGCGTGGCGGTCACGCGCGTGATTTCGGCGTCGGTGATGAACTTTATTTTTCTCTATGCGATTTGCTGTGCGGTGGTGGCGGTTTTGTTGAACATATCGGGGCTTGATGTGATCACGTCGATTTCGGCGGCGGCGACGTCGGTATCAAATGTGGGCCCGGGATTGGGCGGCATCATCGGTCCGGCGGGGTCATTTGCTGAGTTGAGCGATCATGTGAAGTGGATTTTATCCGCTGCGATGCTGGTCGGGCGTTTGGAGATTTTCACCGTCTTTGTGCTGTTCACGCGCATTTTCTGGCGCGGGTAGCTAGGCTACTAGCTAGGCCGCGGGTGCGGCCTGTTTGCGCCGCTGGATCACGCCTTTGATGTCATTGAGGATTCCCAAAAATGACGGCACGATGAATAAGATCAATACGGTGCCGACCGTCACGCCCCAAGATATTGAGATCGCCATCGGCTTGAGAAATGCCGCTTGCAGGCTGCGCTCAAACAGAAGCGGCAGAAGGCCGAACACGGTCGTTGCCGAAGTTAAGATGACCGCGCGCAGGCGATCTTTTGTGCCGTTGACGACCGCATCGCGCATGTCCATGCCTTTACGGGTATATTCCTGAATTTGCACGACCAGCACGATGGAATCATTGATCAAAATGCCGGCTAATCCCAGCAGGGCGATTAGCGCGAGGATAGTTATGTCATAGCCCATCACAAAATGCCCCAAGACCGCGCCGATGAAGCCAAACGGAATGATCGCCATGATGACGATCGGCTGGCCATAATTGCCCAAAACCCCAGCGAGGATGAAATAAATCATCGCAAGCGCCAAGAGCAGGCCGTAGCCGAGATCATCAAAGGCTTGCGTTTGCTCTTCGGTGCGTCCGCCAAAGGAATAGCTAATGTCAAAGTCTTTGGCGATTTTGGGCATGACTTTGGCTTCAAGCTCCTGCTGCAGGCGCACGAGGGGCAGGATGTCTTGATTGAGCTCGGCGGTCACCGAAACGGTGCGCAGGCCGTCCAGCCTTTTGATGCGCGCAAAGCCGACTTTTTTGCTGATGGATACGATATCGGTGAGCGGCACTTCCTGTCCGTTGGGGGCGCGCAGATAGATATCGGAGAAAGTTTTGACGCCGGAATCATTTTCCGGCAGGCGGACGCGCACGGTGATTTCCTCTTCGCGGCGGGGGAAGCGGCGCGCGATGGAGCCTTCAAAAGCGTTGCGCATTTGTTTGCCGACTTCCTGCGTTGTGAAGCCGAGCGCATAGCCGCGCGGTGTCACTTCAAGCAGGACTTCGCGCTTGCCCCAGGGCAGATCGTCTTCAACGTCGCTGATTCCGCTAAAGGCGCTGAGTTCTTTTTTGAGCTGCCGTGCGGCTTCTTTGAGGGTTTTGATCGGCGCGTCTTCAAGGCGGATATCCACATCGCGGCCCGGCGGCCCGATTTTTTGCGTGACCACGACGAGCTGGTCAAGTCCGTAAAATTTGGGTATCTGGCTGCGCCAGACGGGGAGGAAATCAACTGTGCGCACCGTGCGCACTTCGCTGGGCAGCAGCTCGACGGTGACTTGGCCGAGATGATCGCCAGCCGTGCCGGTATCGCCGCCGCCGCCGACGATTGATCCCGCTTCGCTGAAATAGGTTTTGACGATCGTGCCTTTTTTTCCGGTGATCTCAATTTCGGCGCGGATGACTGCGGCTTCCATCTCTTTGAGTGCTTTGACCACTTGCTCTTTGGGCGTGCCCGGCAGGAAAACCGCGCGGCCATAGATGGTTTCGGCTTCAGGCGCAGGAAAGAATTGGAAGACGACATGGCCGCCAGTCATCAGGCCGATTGAGATGATCATCGCGCCGAAAACTGAGGCCGCCGCGATGTAGCGATCTTTATAGGTGCGCTCCATGAACCGATGAAACGGCCCTTCGCGGAACGCTTCAAATTTTTTGTTAAATCCGATTTGAATTTTTGAGATGATATTTTCTTTTTTTGGCTTTGTATGGGCGAGCGCGCGGCGCATATGGCCGGGCAGCACGAAGAAGGCTTCAGCGAGACTCATAAAGATGATGATGATGACCGCCAAAGCCATCGGCTTCATAATTTCGCCGATAATGTCGGAGATGAGAAACATCGGCATAAAGGCCGCGATGGTCGTCAGCGACGAGGCGAAGACCGGCGCGGCCATATGCGCGGTGCCTTGTTCTACGGCATCTATGGGGCTCAAGCCTTTTTCGCGCATGGCGGCGGTATGTTCGCCGACGACGATCGCATCATCTACGACGATGCCCAGCATCATAATCAGCGCAAACAGCGAGATCATATTGATGCTCTGGCCGGCCAAATACATAAAGGTAAAAGAGGCGATCATCGCCGTCGGGATGCCCACCGCCACCCAGAAAGCGACTCGGCTGTTGAGGAATAAAAACAGCACGATCAGCACGAGGAACAATCCGCCTGCGCCGTTTTTGACCAATACGGCGATGCGCTGCCGGACGCGGTCGGACTGGACGTCGAACTTTTCAATTTTGAGCGATTTTGGCAAAGACGGGCGGATGCGCTTGAGATAGGCATCGGCGATGTCGGACACTTCAAGAATGTCGGCGGTTGCCGAGCGCAATATGTTAATTCTGATGGCGGGCTGGCCGTCAATGATGCCGGTGGGCGCGTTATCATCAAAGGTTTCGCGCACGACGGCGATGTCGCGCAGCAGCAATTTTTCGCCGCTTTGCATTGAGCGCACTTCAAGGCGCGATATGGCGTTGGGGCCATCTTCCAGCCCGATGGAGCGGATCTGCTGCTCGGCGAGTCCCGACAAAGTGCCGGAGGGCAGATCCTCGCTCGAATCGCGGATGCGGCGCGAGATCGTATCGAGCGTGAGGTTGAAGCGGCGGAGGTTTTCTTTACTGACCTCGACCCAAATTTCATCATCGCGCGCGCCGCGGAAAGTGACGCGATCAATGCCCAGCCGCAGCAGATCGTTGCGGATTTTCATCGCATAGGTTTTGATCGCCTGTTCGGAAAAGGGCCCAGACAGCGCGAGGCTCATAATATTTTCATAGAACAGCACGCGGGAGACTTCGGGCGGTTCGGAATCTTTGGGCAGGGTCGTGATGTCGGAGACGGCGGATTCGACATCGGAGAGGCCGCGCTGCATATCGGTGCCGATGTCAAATTCGAGCAAGATCAGCGCGCTGCCTTCCTGCGCGGTGGAGGAGAGCTTGTCGAGGCCGGCGATGGAGCGCATGCCGGGCTCAAGCGCTTCAATGATATTCGCTTCAACATCTTCGGCACTCGCACCTGGCCAAAGCACGACGACGGTGATCGCCGGAACATCTATCGTCGGGAAAAATTGCGTATTGAGCTGGCGCAGGAAGAAGCCGCCGGTCATGATCATGATCGCCATCAGCAGGTTATGGGCGTTGGCGTGGCGCGCGAAGAAGCTGAGCAGAGCTGGCGGTTTGCGGCGCTCTTCACCCGCGGTGGTCTGATCGTGAGGCTGGCTCATTTTATGATTTGATTCCTATTTCGGCCTCTATTTTGTGATGTTTTTTGGCTGGCCGCCGCATCGGGGGTTTGGACGCGCGTCCCCGGTCCGGCTTCGGCGAACCAAGTCGTCATGACGAGGTCGCCATTTTTGAGGCCGTTTTGAATGATCACATCGCCGCCGATCGTGCCGACGGTGATAACAGGCCGCGGCTGCAGCCGCCCATCAACGATCACATAGACAATATCACCATTATAGATGGCGTTTTCGGGGATTCGGACGACATTTTCGTAGGGCCTGTCGGCGAGCTGCACTTCAACGAAGGCGCCCGGGCGCAGAGTTGAATCGCGGTTAGGCGTTCTCACCTCGGCGAATACGCTGACGCCGCCTGCGATCTGCGAAATTTCCGCGCCGATGCGGATAATCTGTCCTTCAAAGGGCAGGGTTTTTTTTCCGACTTTCCATAAGACGTTGATTTCTTGTCCGCTGAGGCTGCCGGCAGAGGTGACGATGCGGCCAAATTGCTGGTCGGAGAGATGGAAGCGGACTTCAAGCTGATCGGCATCAGTGAGCGTGGCGGCGCGATCATTGACATTGAGCTGGCGGCCTTCGGCGGCGGTGACATTGCTGAGAAAACCGCGAAACGGCGCCGCGAGCACGGTGCGCGCCAGATCGCGCTCGGCGAGCGCGACGGCGATCTCGGCGCGTTTGACGGCGCCTTCCTGCTGTTCAAGCCGCGCCTCCTGAATAGCGAGGCTGCTCTTGCGCATTTCAACCGCCTGCTCCTGCTGGCTGACGGCGAGGCGCTTATCGTCAAGCGTTTTTTCGGAAATATGTCCGGCTTTGGCGAGTTTGATCGCGCGATCAAGATCGCGCCTTCTGAGCACAGCCTGTTCTTGCGCTCTTTTGAGGAGGTTTTCCTCCTGCGTGCGCCGCGCGATCAGTTCTTCATGTTTGGCGCGCGCTTCGGTCTGGCGCGCGATGGTCTCGTCAACGGCATTTTCATAAGCAAAGGGATCAATTTTAAGAATAATGTCATCGGCTTCAATAATGCCGCCATCGCGCAGATTGGGCGAGGCTTCAATGATTTCGCCGCCGACAAAAGTGCGCAGATCAACGCGCCGTCCGGCGACGATTTCGCCAAACACGTTGAGCATGGGCTGAATATCGCCCAGCTGAACGCGCTGGGCGTTTACCTGCCAGACGCGCTCGGTGGGCGGCGTGGTTTGCACCTCTTCTCTGAGGGAGACGAGCACAAAGAATGCCCCAAAGGACGTAATCAGCACCACGATCGGCAGGAAGCGCTGAAGATATCTGCGCCAAGCAGGCACGCCTGCCGGTGTGCCTGTTGATGTAGTTGTCGGCGTGGTTTTTTGTTTTTCGCTCGCTGCGTCAGTCGTTTTGGGGGTGGTGTCGGACATAGCGCAATTATAGCGCAAGCATATTGAGCACCCACAATAAAATAGCCTTTTGAGCGTGAATGCGGTTTTCGGCCTCGTCAAAGATGATGGATTGCGGGCCATCGGCGATGTCTTCGTCCACTTCCTTGCCGCGCCAGACAGGCAGGCAGTGCATAAAAACGGCGTCTTTTTTGCCGCGCGCCATCAGCGCCGGTGTGATGCGATAGGCGGTGAGTTTTTGGCTTTTGGCCGCGCGTTCGGCGGGGGAATCGCCCAGTGAGGCCCAAGTATCTGTGATGAGCGCGTCGGCGCCCTCGGCGGCGTCTTCGGGGTCGCTGGTGAGGCGAACGTCGGCTGCGGTATTGAGGGCTTCGCGGATCGCCGCGCTCTGTTCGGGGCAGGCGAGGTGCAAAGTGAAGCCCAAATGCGCCGCGGCGTGAACCCAAGACAAAGCGACGTTATTGCCATCGCCGATCCAGGCGATTTTACGATTTTGGATATTGCCGCGATGTTCTTCAAAGGCCATGATGTCGGCGACGATTTGCACCGGATGGCTTCTTTGCGTCAGTCCGTTAATGACCGGCACACTGGCAGACGCCGCCATATCTAAGAGGCGCTGGTGATCTCCGGTGCGCAGCATGATCGCATCCACATAGCGCGACAGTACGCGGCCTGTATCTTTCATGCTTTCGCCTTGCGCAATATGCGCATAGGCGGCGTCCATGATGATGGCGCTGCCGCCGAGCTGGCGCATCGCAATATCAAACGATAGGCGCGTGCGCATGGATACTTTTTCAAACACCATTGCGAGCACATGGTCGGCGCAAGGCCGGTCATCGTCAGGTGCGCCGCGCAGACGATCGCCGCGCGCTTTTTTGCGCTGATGCCCGTGGTCAATGATCCGGCGCAGAGCATTTTTCGGAAGCTGGTCAAGGTCAAGAAAATGCGGCATGAATCTAATCCGGGCGTTTAATCCGGCTCTTGATCGGTCGCGTTGCGCAAAGCGCCGCGCGGCGTTTTGGACAAAGCAGCGCAGGCGGCTTCTAATTTTTCAGCCGCCTCGGTCAGATGAGATTCTTCAATGTTGAGCGGCGGCAGCAGGCGCACGACGTCATTGTGCGCTGGGGCGAGAAGAAGTTTTTGCGCGCGCGCCGCTTCGGTGATGGTCTGCGCGCCTAAATGGCAAAAGAAGCCGTAAATCAAACCGCGCCCCTGCCATGCGCCGATGACGTCGGGAAACATCGCCGCCAAGATCGCCAGACGCTGGGTGAGCGATAAGCCAATCCGGCGCACATGGGCGAGAAAATCATCTTCAAGCACAATGTCCATCACCGCCTGCCCGACGCTCATCGCAAGCGGATTGCCGCCAAAGGTAGAGCCATGTGTGCCGCGCACCATGCCTTCAGCCGCGCGCTTTGTCGCAAGGCAAACACCGATCGGAAATCCGCCGCCCAGCCCTTTGGCCGCCGCTAATATATCGGGCTTTGCGTCGGAGAGTTCATGGGCAAATAAAGTGCCGGTGCGGCCAATGCCGACTTGCACTTCGTCAAAAATCAACAGCGCGTCATGGCGATCGCACAGGCTGCGCAAATGCTCAAGAAAGGCGAATTCCACCATTCTGACGCCGCCATCGCCTTGGATCGGCTCAATCATAATGGCGGCGGTGCGCGCGCTGACCGCCTGTGCGAGCCGATCTTCCTCGTCAAGCGGCAGCTGGATGAAATCGGGCAGCGCCGGCCCGAAGCCATTGGCTTTGTTTGCCGCCGACAAAGCCGCCATCGTGCGCCCATGAAATGCGCCTTCAAATGTGATGATTTCAGTTTTGTCTTTATGGCCTTGATGCTGATGGAAGGCGCGCGCCATTTTTATCGCACATTCAACGGCCTCGGTGCCTGAATTGGTGAAGAAAGCTAGATCAGCGAAGCTGGCCTCCGTGAGCGTTTTCGCGAGTTTTTCCTGCTGCGGAATTTCAAATAGATTTGAGACGTGCCATAATTTTTCTGCCTGCTGGGTCAAAGCCTGAACGAGCTTTGGGTGCGCATGGCCAAGCACATTGACGGCAATGCCGGAAGCGAAATCCAAATAGGCGTCGCCGTTTGCGTCAAACAGATAGGGGCCTTTGCCATGTGTAAAGGACAAAGCCGCGCGCGGATAGACAGGCAGAAGATGTGGAGATGAATTGGAAATAGACGTCATGAGATTCTTTTGGAGATTCTTTTGGAGATTTTTTTTGGAGATTTTACGTGTTTAGTTTTTTAAGCGCCAGCCGCGCTTGAGGATAGCATGACAGATCAGCCAAAGCACCAGATTTAATCCGATGACGACATAGATGCCGGTAAAAATATCGCTATCGGCATAGCCGGTGAAGCCATAGCGCATGCCGTCAATCATATAGAAGAAGGGATTATATTGGCTGATTTGATAAACAATATCAGGCAGCTGCGCGACCGAATAAAAAGTGCCTGAGAGAAAAGAGAGCGGGACGATGATGAAGTTAATCACCGATTGGAGGTGGTCGAATTTTTCCGCCCAAATGCCGGTGATGATTCCGAGCAGGGACATCATCAATGCTGCGCCGATGGTATGAAAGATAATGATCGGCAGATAAAGCGGCATAAGGTTGACGAAGAAAGCCATCGCCGTGCCGGTGCCCAGAGCGACCAGAACGCCGCGCGTGATCCCTGCCAATGCCATCCCGGTATTGAGCTCGCCGGGCGAGAGCGGCGGCATCAGATAATCCACGATATTGCCCTGAACTTTGGCGATCAGCAGCGAAGATGATGTGTTGGCGAACGCATTTTGAATCACCGACATCATGATGAGGCCGGGGGCAAGAAATTGAATGAAGCTGATGCCGCCAATATTCGGGCGGAACTCGCCCATCGCGAGTGAGAAAATTGCGAGAAATAGCAAGCCGTTAATGACCGGGCCGATCAGAGTTTGCAAAAAGACTTTCAGAAAACGCCAGACCTCTTTGAAGTAGAGCGTCCACAGGCCGATCCAGTTCACGCCGCTGAAATAGCGCGGCACACCCGGTTTTGTGTCGATTTTGGCCGACTCCGGCATGCTCGCCGGTTTTGTAATGCTGGATTGCGCGCTCATGGCCTGTCTATATCATTTTTCTGTTGATAAAGCGAAATTAGGCCTTTTCAGCCCCACCGGATATTGTTAGAGATATCTTGTTAACCACTATATATAGCTATTGTTGCAATATATAGTGGTAAAATTGACCGAACATACTAGAAAGGGGGTTGTCATGGCTTGGGATGTGAATCAAGTGCAAATGCTTGAAAAATTATGGAAAGAAGGGCTTTCGGCGAGCCAGATCGCGCGTCAATTGGGTGGCGGCATAACGCGCAATGCGGTGATCGGCAAAGTTCACCGGATGGGGTTTGCCGAACGCGGTCAGCCGAGCCGCGGCGGCAAGAGCGGCGGTCGCCGACCGACAGCACCGCGCATGGGCAAGCCTGCGCGCGCTGCGTCGCAAAACCGTCATACGCCGCCGCCGCTGCCGACTTTGCAGCCAGCGGCGGAAGATGTGCACATTCTTGACCTCGCCGACCATAAATGCCGCTGGCCGATGGGCGATCCGCAAGATCAGGAGAATTTCCGATTTTGCGGCGCGCGTAAGCTGCATGTTGAAAAGGTCTATTGCGAATATCACACCCATGTAGCCTACCAGCGCTCCAATCGTATTTTGGCGGCGCAGGAAGCAGAAAAATCAAAAATGCTGGATAAGGTCGCTGACGCTGCCGAGATGAAAAAATCGGCGAAAGCCTCTTCGGGAGGCTAAGCGCGCCTAGGCGGAATCAAGCACATAGCCTAGCCCGCGCGCGGTGCGAATCGGATCATGGCCGCAGCTTTTTTTAATTTTTTGACGCAAGCGCTTAATGTTGGCGTCCACTGTGCGCGGCTGGATTTCACTGTGATGACCCCAGATTGCATCAAGCAGGCTTTCGCGGCTGAAGACATGGCCGGGCCGATCAGCGAGATAAACGAGCAGCTTAAATTCGGTTGCGCTGAGCGCGATATTTTTTTTATTGCTTGAATCCCCGCATGAGGCAATTTGCGCAGTTTTGTTGATATGAATATCACCGCGCGTGATAATTTCAGCCTCAAGCTGGGCATGCGCGCGGCGCAGCAAGGCTCTGACGCGCGCGATGAGCTCTTTCGTTGAGAAAGGCTTGGTGATGTAATCATCGGCGCCGCTATCGAGTCCTGTGATGCGATCATGCTCTTCGCCGCGCGCGGTCAGGATGATGATCGGCATGGATTTGAGCTTTGGGTGGCCGCGCAGCCGCTTGCAAATATCAATGCCGGAAGGGCCGGGCATCATCCAGTCAAGCAGAAGCAGATCGGGCGTAGGAGATTTGACTGCTTGTGAAAAAGCCTGTCGGCCATCACCGGCGCGCCGCACGGCGAATCCCGCGCGTTTGAGCGCATAGGCGAGCAGATCGGCAAGTGCTGCTTCGTCCTCAGCGATTAAAATCAGCGGTGCGGACATGATTAATCCAGATTGGTTTTTTTGCCTTTAGGCCGTTCGGGCGGCGGCTTGCCGGTGGAGACAAAGATGATCGTCTCGGCGATGTTGGTGGAATGGTCGCCCGCGCGCTCTATATATTTTGCGACAAATAGCAGGTCAATGCATGACGAGATCGCCTGATGATCTTCAAGCATATAGGTGAGCATTTCACGAATCGTGGCGTTATAGAGATTGTCCAGCTCTTGATCATCATGCCAGACGGAGAAGGCTTTTTGGGTATCGCGCTCGCAATAGGCATCAAGCGAGTCTTTGATCTGTTTGAGCGCGCGGCGGCCCATATGCGCAAGTCCGCCATCCACCGCGCGCGGCAGGGACAGGCCGACTTCGCTGCTCAGCTGGGCTACGTGTTTGGCGATATCGCCGATGCGCTCGAGGTCGGACGAGATTTTGAGCGCGGCGATGGTTTCGCGCAGATCAAGCGCCATAGGCTGTCGGCGCGCGAGCAATTGGACGACATGATTGTTGATTTTGATGTCTAGATCGTCAATTTCTTTATCGCTCTGGATGATTTTTTCAATGATGGCGAGATCGTGGCTTTGCATCACTTTGAGGGCTTCGGCCATCTGCGCTTCGGCGAGGCCGCCCATTTGCACGATGAGGTTGGACAATTGGGTGAGTTCTTGATCAAACGAGTTGACGGTATGTCGGCTGGGCATGAAGGTCTCCTTAAAGTTTATCCGAATCTTCCGGTGATGTAATCTTGTGTGCGCTGGTCTTTAGGCTGTGTGAAAATATCTTGTGTGGCGCCGTGCTCAACGAGCGTGCCCAAGTGAAAGAACGCCGTCTGCTGCGAGGCGCGCGCCGCCTGCTGCATGGAATGTGTTACAATAACAATCGTATAATGATGACGCAATTCGTCAATCAATTCTTCAATGTGAGCGGTGGCGATCGGATCAAGCGAAGAGCATGGCTCATCCATCAAGATGACATCGGGGCTGACGGCGATCGCGCGCGCGATGCATAATCTTTGCTGCTGCCCGCCCGACAAAGACGTCGCGCGCTCATCAAGGCGATCTTTGACTTCGTCCCACAATCCGGCATGGGTGAGCGCGCGCTCAATGACCGCATCCATTTCGGCGCGATGTTCGGTGAGCGTATGGATGCGCAGGCCATAGGCGATATTTTCGTAGATGGATTTGGGGAAAGGGTTGGGCTTTTGGAACACCATGCCAACGCGCCGCCGAAGGGCGACGAGGTCGATTTTTTGCGCATAGATATTTTCGCCGTCAATTTCCACCAGACCGGAGATGCGACATTCGGGGATCACATCGTTCATGCGGTTCAGGCAGCGCAGAAAGGTTGATTTGCCGCAGCCGGAAGGGCCGATCAAGGCCGTGACTTGATTTTTGGGCACATCAATGGAGACGTCAAAAATCGCCTGTTTGACGCCGTAAAAGACGTCAACATTTTGGGTTTTGATTTCAGGCTGGCTGGACATGATTTATCTTACCACCGATGCGCAAAGCGGCGGCGCAGGAAGACGGCGAAGGCGTTCATGCTAATCAGAAAAAGCAGCAAGATCATAATGGCCGCGCTCGCTTTATCGGCGAAGCCGCGCTCGGGGCTGTCTGACCAGATATAAATCTGCACCGGCAGAACGCTGGCCGGATCGGTGAGGTTTTGCGGCGTATCAGTGATGAAAGCGACCATGCCGATCATCAAAAGCGGCGCGGTTTCGCCCAGCGCGCGGCTCATGCCGATGATCGTGCCGGTCAAAATGCCGGGCAGAGCGAGCGGCACGACATGATGAAAGACGCTCTGCATATGCGAAGCGCCGATCCCTAATGCCGCCTCGCGGATGGAAGGCGGCACCGCCGCGAGTGCTGCGCGGGTTGCGATGATGATCGTCGGCAGGGTCATCAAAGACAGCACCATCCCCCCGACCAAAGGCGAGGAGCGCGGCAGCCCAAACCAATTAAGAAACAGCGCCAAGCCCATCAGGCCGAAAATGATTGAGGGCACTGAGGCCAGATTATTAATGTTGATCTCAATAAAGTCGCTCCAGCGATTGGCGGGCGCGAATTCTTCAAGATAAATCGCAGCCAGCACCCCGACCGGAAAGCTCAGCAAAAAAGTAATCATCATCAGCCACAAAGACCCCGTCAGAGCGGCATAAATACCGGCATGTTCCGGATTGCGGCTATCGCCTGCGGTGAAAAACTCCGTGTTAAACGCAAAGCGAATATTGCCTTCCGCCTCTAATTTTTCAAGCCAGCTTTTTTGCCGGTCGGGCAGATTGGCCGCGCTGCTTTTGAGAAAATCATCGGCGGTGTCGGACATTGGCAGCCAGACATATTGCACCGCCTCAACATTTCTATGATCAATGCGATCCGGCAGTTTTTCCATCACATGCGCCGCAGGCAGAACGCGCATCAGATTTCTTCTGCCGCGGCGGCTTTGCGCCTCTTCGGGAAACAGGGCAGCAAGCGATGTTCTGAGAAGCGCGCGATAATCAATTTCGCTTTTATCTTGGAACGCAGTGAGTTTGATCGGCAGCCTAACCTCAGCATGCCGAAAGGCGGCCAGCCCGCGAAAGCTCACCGTGCTGACGAGAATCACCAGCAAAATCGCCGCGAGGCAGAGCATGGCCAGACCGGAAGCTTTGAAAATGCGCTCGGTGCGGTGCCGTTTCTGGCGCTGTTTATGTCCGCTTATCTGGCTCATCAATCATATTGCTCGCGATATTTCCGCACGGTGAACAGGGCCAAAGTGTTCAAAATCAAAGTGATGATAAATAAGGTCAGGCCGAGCGCAAAGGCAGCAAGCGTTTTGGCGCTGTCAAATTCCTGATCGCCAACCAGCAAAGTGACGATTTGCACGGTGACGGTGGTCACGGCTTCAAGCGGATTGGCGGTGAGATTGGCGGCTAATCCGGCGGCCATCACGACGATCATCGTCTCGCCGATCGCGCGCGAGATCGCCAGCAAAAAGCCGCTCGCAATGCCCGGCAAAGCCGCAGGCAGCACGACTCGCAAAATGGTTTCGGATTTTGTCGCGCCGAGCGCATAAGAGCCGTCGCGCAAATTATGCGGCACGGCGGTGATCACATCGTCGGACAAAGACGAGATGAACGGAATGATCATAATGCCCATGACGATGCCTGCAGCCAGCGCCGATTCAGATGACGCCGTGAGCCCCAAACTTTCAGCGAGGCGGCGAATCCAAGGTGCTAGAGTCAAAGCGGCGAAAAAGCCATAGACGACGGTCGGAATGCCCGCGAGAATTTCAAGCATCGGTTTGGCGAGCGCGTGAATTTTTGGGCTTGCATATTCGGCCATATAAATCGCCGACATCAGGCCGATCGGCCCGGCGATGAGCAGTGCGATCAGCGTAATCAATAAAGTGCCGGCAAAAAGCGGAATGATGCCGAATTGCCCCTCAGCAGCGACTTGCCCCGGACGCAGAGCGGTCTGCGGACTCCATTCAAGGCCAAACAGAAAATCTATCGGCGAGATGAGCTGAAAAAATCTGACCGTCTCAAAGATCAGCGAGAGAAAAACACCCGCAGTGATGAAAACGGCGATGAGCGCACAAGCGAACATCAAGATGCGCGCCAGCCGCTCGATTTTTTCGCGCATTTTTTGCGCGGGATGAAGCCGCACCAGCGCAAAGCCGCCAAATCCGATGGCGCTCACAATGACGGTGAGGGTCATCCAGAAGCGGCTGGCGATTTTTGCCGCCTGATGTTCATCGTGGATCGCCGCGAGCACCGGATCAGAATGGGCTGCGGCGGAGAGGTCTTTCATTTGCGCGGCGATGAGCGCAATTTCCTGCTCAACGCGGTCAGAGAGGTGCGCGCTAATTTGTGAGAGCAGCTGCGCATCAATAATAAATTGCTCAGCGGTCAGCCAGATGAGAATGATCAAAACGCTTGCGGAAAAGCTGCAGATGGCCGTCCAAGCGCCATAGTGCAGAGGCGCTGCGGCGAGCGCGATGTTGCGCGAACGCAGAGCCATCATGCGGCCACGTCCGGCAAAAAGAAGCCAGGCGCTGAGTAGAATGAGCAAAGTGAACAGGCCGGGCAGAGTCATCGGATGATTATTGATTAATTATAATTTGATGAGTCTGCATCGGCCTGTATTCTTGTGTGCGCTTTATTGCCCCTGCGAAAGCAGAAGCTCTTTGAGCTGCAATTGCTTGAAATTGCGCGCTGAGCGGGCAGTTTTGCGGCGCTGCGCTGCGGGCAGCGGGATCAAGCCGCGTTCGGCCAGACGGCCATCATCGCCCCAGTTTTGCGGGCTGGTGAAATCTTGAACGAAACGCTGAATGCCCGGAATGATTCCGACGTGATTCTTTTTTACATAAAAGAAGAGCGAGCGGGAGATGGGATATTCGCCCGCCGCGATCTTGTCAAAACTTGGCGCAATGCCTTCAACCAAAGCGCCTTGCAGCTGATCGCTATTATTGTCAAGAAAGCTGAAGCCAAAAATGCCAAGCGCATTTTTGTTGGCGAGCAGCTTTTGCACGATGAGGTTGTCGTTTTCACCGGCTTCAATGAACGCGCCATCTTGGCGAATCGCATGAGCAATCGCTTTGAATTTTTTCTTGTCCTTCTTGCGCATGTTGACGAATATTTTGAATTTTTTTGCACCGCCTTCCATCGCTTGTTCAACGAAAGCGTCGCGTGTACCGGATGTCGGCGGCGGACCGAGCACTTCTATTTTGATGTTCGGGAGGCTTTTGTCAATATCGCTCCATTTCCGATAAGGATTTTTGTGCAGTTTGCCTTTCACAGGCACACGCGCGGCGAGCGCTTGAAAAATCTGCTTGCGCGTTAATTTGAATCTTTGTCCAGATTTGGCGGTTGCCAGCACAATGCCATCAAAGCCAGTTTTGACTTCAGTGATGTTGATGCGATTGCTTTTACATGTTTCAAATTCGGATTTTTTGATGCGCCGCGATGCGTTGGTGATGTCGGGATGATTTTCACCGATGCCCGCGCAAAATAATTTAAAGCCGCCGCCAGTGCCGGTGGATTCAACGATGGGCGTGCGGTATTTTGTCGTGCGGCCAAAATGCTCAGCGACGACCGAGGAAAAAGGAAACATGGTGGACGAGCCAACAATTTTGATCTGCTCACGCGCTTGCACATTAGCAGGCAAAGCCCAGAGCAAAGCGGGAATGAAATAAGCGAGATATTTAGCCATGAGAGGACCTCCGTCTATCTTGATGAGAAGACCCTAGCCACCAAATGTGATGGTTTTATGACAATTAACTATATTTAACTTAACTATATTTAACTATATTTTTTAATGCCCCAACTATTCTTTTTTTTCAACGGCTTAATCTGAGGATGCGGGCAGACTTTGCGGCAAGATGGCGATGAAAGTGGCGCCCTGTCCGGGCTGGCTTTGGATGCGCAATTCGCCGCGATGGCGCGTGAGGATATGTTTAACGATGGCGAGGCCGAGGCCGGTGCCGCTCAGCCTGCCCTGATCGTCAAGAGACGAATCTTCGGGATTGATTCGATAAAACCGCTCGGTGAGGCGCGGCGCATGATGCGGGGCAATGCCGCGCCCGAAATCGCGCACGGCGATCGCCCATGCCGGTCGGCCTTCAAAAACATCTTCAGTCAGACTGATATGGATATTCTTATTTTGATTTTGATCATGCGCACCATCATGCGCACCGTCATGCGCGCCATGATAAATGGCGTTTTGAATGAGGTTGCTCATCGCTTGCACAAGCTCTTTTGAATCGCCCTGACTTTGCGCGCTTTGCGCGTTTTGATTTTGGGTCTCGTCGGGTGTTTTGACGATTTTGATTTCTGTGTTGGCTTTTTTCGCCGCTGATTCATTGATTTTGACAGCTTGATGAATGACAGAAAGAAGGCTGATATGCTCGCTAGGCGGAAGGTGTTCTTGCTGTTCAATGCGGCTCAGCGAGAGGAGGTCATCAATGAGCCGCACCATGAGCTGAGATTGTTCTTCCATCACGGAGATGAATTTTTTCTTCGTATCTTCATCTTGCGCATCAATCTCGCGCAGAGTTTCAAGATAGCTGGTAAAGATAGAAAGCGGTGTTTTGAGCTCATGGCTTGCATTGGCAATGAAGTCGCGGCGCATCTGCTCAGTGCGGCGGATTTCGGTTTTTTCATCAAAGGTCATAAGAATAAAAGGCTTCATGCCATGCCGCGGCGCAAGTGCTGCAGCAATATGAACGTCGAACTCGCGCTCAATCGGAACCGGAATGTGCCAAGTGATGTTTTGCGTTTGGCCGCTTTGTTGTGCTTGCGCGAAAGCGTTTAAGAAAACCGGATCGCGCACAAGGGCAGAGATGTGTAAGTCGCGCAGATTTTCGCGCTCAAACAAAGCCACCGCGGCGCGATTGGCAAGCCGCACCCGGCCTTGCAGATTTGTCAGCAGAAGAGGTGCAGGCAGAAGGTTGGCGGCATCGCGCCGGAGCGCATAAAGCCGCAGCGCGCGCTGCCGCCGCATATTTATCGCCGGCAGCGGGCCGGTATAGATGAGCGCGGAGGCGAGAATGATCACCATCGCCATGGCCGCGAGCGGCAAGCTCACCAGCCCTTCAATCACGAACAATATCATCGCGCCAGCGGTGAAACAGAGAACGAGCGCATGGCGCGCTAGGCGGCTCACGAGAGGATTGAAGGCCGTTTTGGGCGGCAAATCCCGTGCTGCCTGCGTGCCCGGCGTGCTAATTGCATGTTTCGTTTTGGCTGCCATTTGGTTAGAATAGCGCAAAATGATTTCAATGGGTTAAATGCAAGGGGAAAATTATGCGTGATTTTACAGGAGCGACAGCCTTTGTCACCGGAGCGGCGAGCGGGATAGGTCGCGGCTTGGCTCTGGCTTTGGGCAAAACCGAAGTGCGCCGCGTGGTGATCTGCGATGTGAATCGCGAAGGCCTCGAGCAAACGCGCGAAGACATACGCGAAGAAGGCGGGCGCGCGGAGGCGCATATTTTGGACACCAGCAATCGCGACGCGGTGCATGAGATCGCGCAGCGCATCCAGCGTGAGCATGATGGCGCAGACATCGTGATTAACTGCGCGGGCGTCGCGCAGGCCTCGACGGTGGAGGATCTGACCTATGATGATCTTGACCGCGTGATGCAAATCAATTTTTGGGGCATGGTTTATGGCACAAAAGCTTTTTTGCCGCAATTGATAGAAAAAGGCCGTGGCAATCTGGTCAATGTGTCGAGCATATTTGGGATTATTGGGGTGCCGCAGCAATCGGCGTATAACGCGTCAAAATTTGCGATCCGCGGCTTCACCGAAGCTCTCACCCACGAGATGCGCAAGAGCGAGATCGTAATTTCGTCGGTGCATCCGGGCGGCATCAAGACGAATATCGCGCGCGATATGAAGCTTCCGCAATCCAAAGACACGCCGGAAGAGCGGCAGCGCATCACGGAGCAGTTTGACGAATTTGCGCGCAACACGCCAGATTATGCCGCGCAGACGATCATTAAAGGAATGCGCAAAGGCAAAGCGCGGATTCTCATTGGCGGCGATGCCCGCTTTATGGATCGCATCCAGCGTCTTTTCCCGCTAGCTTATCACCGGTTTTTATTCCGCAAGATTGGCGACGGCCTATTCAACGAGGAAGAGAGCGCAAATAAAGAAGGGGATAAGTAGTGAGATTTTTGAGTTTGATTATTTTCGGGCCTGTCCTATTGCTTGTCGTATTGAGTGTGCCAGCGGCGGTTTCGGCGAAGACGCCTGCGGGCTTGATGAACTGCGATGAGAGAAATCAGGCGCGCTGTGATAGTTTTTGGAATCGGCAATCGCCGACGCAGAAGAAGTTTTTGCTGTCATTTCCGGTTGGCGAGCGCAATGCGGCGCTGACCTGTTTTGCGCTGCATGGCTATGGCAAGATCACGAAAAAGCTCTATGACTGCACGCGCGCGCTCGTGGGCGATCGCAAATCCATGTCCTATTGCGAAAAAAAGGGGCATGAATTGATGAGCGAGGCGATGGCAAAATGCCAGAATAAATATCGCCGCGCGAACAATTATCCCCTGCCTTATTGAGGTCTTATTGAGGCCTTATTGAGACAGTCTGCTCATATGAACTATTTTTATAGCGTCTAGACTGAGAAAATTTATGCCTAAAAATATCGTTATTTTTGCTGATGGCACAGGCCAAAACGGAGAGATAAGTCCTACGCCTTCAAATGTCTACAAGCTTTTTCAAATGATGGATGGCCAAAAATTCACTCAAACAAACATGAAGGGTGTGGGAAAAGGTCAGAGCCAAATTTCATTCTATGATGCGGGTGTTGGCTCGCAGCCATGGAGTCAGTTTTTTAGAAAAATTGAAGGCATGCTACGGGGCATAGGGATTTCGACGAACATAAAACAATGCTATGCTTTTATCTGCGATCATTACAAAAACGGCGATAAAATTTATATATTTGGCTTTAGTCGCGGCGCGGCAACAGCTAGAAGTCTTTCCGGTCTTATCAATCTTTTTGGGCTCGTTAAATCCAAAAACCCTAAATTGATTAAGCAAGCTTACCGTATTTATAAAATCAGAAATAAGGCTAAACGAAAAAAAAGAGTCGAAGATTTTAAAAAAAAATTTACAAGAAAAAAAGACGTAAGAGTAAAGTGTCTTGGTGTTTGGGATACGGTTGCGATGTTAAGCCCTTTAAAGAAGCTTTTTCATCTTTTCATAGATAAACAAAGAGGTAATATCTATCATGAATTTCATGATTTGACGCTTTCTCCCTCAGTTGATGCTGCTTTTCATGCGCTGGCTGTTGATGAAGAGCGCAATTTATTTCGCCCTGTTTTATGGAATAATCATCAAAACAATCAATTTGTGAGACAAATTTGGTTTCCCGGAGTTCATTCAGATATTGGGGGCAGCTATGCCGAAAGCGATCTTTCGGATATTACTTTGGATTGGATGTTGAAAATGATTAGAACCCGTAAGCTTGGGCTTAAGATAAGAAAAGGTCACCCTGTTAGGGTGAAACCGAATCACATGGGGCTGATCCATAGGCAAAAATCGTTGTCGAATAGCGAACGAGGCAAAGCCCTGAAGGGTTTATTAAAAAGCCCATCTATTCATCTGAGCGTTAATAAGCGCAAAAAGGATGGAGGAAAAAAATATGATGGGGGTGTTTATGATCCCTGGATTCTTCGAGAATGAGTGTGGCTGCGGTGCCGCTTCGGAGTGGCCGTGGCACAGCTTGGCTGGTGCCGCCGGAGTGGATCGAACACTCGACCTCACCCTTACCAAGGGTGCGCTCTACCACTGAGCTACGGCGGCGATGAAACTTTTGTAGAGGCTTTATGGCTGATTAAAAAGGTTTTTTTTGAGGAGCAGGGCTAGCCGGTGCTGACCGAATTTCCTTTCATATCATCAACGTGATAGACTGCGCTTGGAGCTAGGTAATTTAGCTCTGGGGATTTAAGAACCCCGCAACTAGCGGCTGGCATTGGCCGTAATGATGCCTCTTCCTGCTTTAGGGCTGGGGAGGCAATGGCGTATGTCCAAGGCTTCACGGCCCAAAGGTCATTGTACCGACTAGTTGCGGTTTTCTTAAACTCCCCGGTCACCAGTTTTGGTGGCCTTTAACTGAAACCAAAGAGGGGAGAGATGAAATGTTTTTTTGGAAGAAAAAGCCTGCACCGCTAGAAAAACATCCATTGGATCATGCGCTTGAGCTGATCAGCCTTGCGAAGCGGATTTTTAACAGAAACTACCGCGACAAAAGCCACATTCCGACAAAGGCGGAGATAGAAAAACATCATCTCATTCAAGGGCGGCTGCGGCGGACTTACAAAAAGGCGCGGCGGGTCACCGCAGAGCTTCAATGTCGTTATGACCGGAAATACCGCCCCCGATAAGCCTGAATCGATCAAAAATCCCGCCAAAACCGTCATTCCCGCAAAGAGAGGCGCGGCCTCAGGTGCGGTTCTTGGCTTATCCCCTGTCAGCAGGAATGACGAAGTTGGGCGCGCTATCTATTTTCCATTTTAATGGCCATTTTGACCCCTCATTATGAGGGGTCAAATAACCTTTCTTACCCTGAACGAGGCCGTCAGTGGGACATTCAAAAATGTGTGTTGATTTATTAACTCTCTGATAATAAGACTTATGTCTAAAGAACATCAAATCAATCAGCAAGCTAGGAGATAGGATCATGGCAATCAAAAAGAAGCTAAATGGGTCAGTTGATCTATTTGCAAAATCTTTGCGACAGCTAGTTTCTGAAGCGGCGAGTGAGGGGATTGAACCTCATATTGATGAAGTGCTTGAACAGATGGGGGGGCTTGAAAATCAGCTTACTGATTTGAGCCAAAGCCAGAAAGTACTGGCAAAAAATGTGAGTATTCAGTATTCGGCAATTCATAAGCGTCTAAAGAAGCTGGAAAAATAAACAGTAGGCAGAAGCTAAAGATTAAAACGCCCTCCACAGATTGTGGGGGGCGTTTTTTGTCCGAGTCTAACTTGGCTAGGATTCTATATAAGTCCCCCTCAAAAAGATTTGATTTCTAGCCCAAAACTGGGGTAAGTTCGCGGTTCTCACTTATTTTTTAAGGGGACGCGCCCGCGCGGACTTGAGGTCGTGCGGCTAGGGCTATTTGACATCGTGCAGAGATGGAAGCGTGAACGGCGGCGTTTGCGAATGCTTCTTCATGGTTCTCACCATGGAGATATACGCAAGAGCCGATCGTTCATGACGTATCTTGTTGCAAAAGAGATTTTGCAATGAGTATACAGTGATGTACATGAAGCTCTATTAAAAATAGAAGTCAGTTTCTGATTTCTGTGATCAAAACTTGAGAGTTTGATCCTGGCTCAGAACGAACGCTGGCGGCAGGCCTTACACATGCAAGTCGAACGAGAAGCGCGTCTTCGGATGCGCCAAAAGTGGCAGACGGGTGAGTAACGCGTGGGAACTTACACTAAGGTGAGGAATAACTCGAGGAAACTTGGGCTAATACCTCATAATTCCGCAAGGACAAAGATTTATCGCCTTAGGATGGGCCCGCGTTGGATTAGTTAGTTGGTGAGGTGAAAGCTCACCAAGGCGACGATCCATAGCTGGTTTGAGAGGATGATCAGCCACACTGGGACTGAGACACGGCCCAGACTCCTACGGGAGGCAGCAGTGGGGAATCTTGCGCAATGGGCGAAAGCCTGACGCAGCCATGCCGCGTGAGTGAAGAAGGCCTTAGGGTTGTAAAACTCTTTCACTCGTGAAGATAATGACGGTAGCGAGACAAGAAGCCCCGGCTAACTCCGTGCCAGCAGCCGCGGTAAGACGGGGGGGGCAAGCGTTGTTCGGAATCACTGGGCGTAAAGCGCGCGTAGGCGGATCGGTCAGTTGGGGGTGAAAGCCCGGGGCTTAACCTCGGAACTGCCCTCAATACTGCTGATCTTGAGTGCGAAAGAGGTGAGTGGAATTTCCAGTGTAGAGGTGGAATTCGTAGATATTGGAAAGAACACCAGAGGCGAAGGCGACTCACTGGGTCGCAACTGACGCTGAGGCGCGAAAGCATGGGGAGCGAACAGGATTAGATACCCTGGTAGTCCATGCCGTAAACGATGGGCACTAGCTGTTGGATTTTCATTCAGCGGCGCAGCTAACGCATTAAGTGCCCCGCCTGGGGAGTACGACCGCAAGGTTAAAACTCAAAGGAATTGACGGGGGCCCGCACAAGCGGTGGAGCATGTGGTTTAATTCGAGGCAACGCGAAGAACCTTACCAGCTCTTGACATCCCGATCGCGGGGATCAGAGATGATCTCCTTCAGTTAGGCTGGATCGGTGACAGGTGCTGCATGGCTGTCGTCAGCTCGTGTCGTGAGATGTTGGGTTAAGTCCCGCAACGAGCGCAACCTTCGCCTCTAATTGCCAGCGGTTAAAGCCGGGAACTTTAGAGGAACTGCCGTCGACAAGGCGGAGGAAGGTGGAGATGACGTCAAGTCCTCATGGCCTTTATGGGCTGGGCTACACACGTGCTACAATGGTCGTAACAGTGGGATGCTAGCGTGCGAGCGCAAGCGAAACTCTAAAAGCGGCCTCAGTCCGGATTGCACTCTGCAACTCGAGTGCATGAAGTTGGAATCGCTAGTAATCGCGGATCAGCGTGCCGCGGTGAATACGTTCTCGGGCCTTGTACACACCGCCCGTCACACCATGGGAGTTGGTTTTACCCGAAGACAGTGAGCTAACCTAGCAATAGGAGGCAACTGGCCACGGTAGGGTCAGCGACTGGGGTGAAGTCGTAACAAGGTAGCCGTAGGGGAACCTGTGGCTGGATTACCTCCTTTCAAGGATGGGGGGGGTTGGAGCTCTTTGGAGTTTCAATCACTTCTAACACCTGAAATTGGCATTTGTGGGCGCCGTCGTTCTCGCTTCCGTCTCTGTAGTAATGATTGAATCAAGGGGGTATTATATCTTATGTATTTTTTATCTATCCATAATAAGACAAAGTATATTTTGCTGCTGGCACTGGCATTGAGTTTAGTTAGTTGCACGATCACTCAAACCTCCGGTCCTGTCGAGGTTTTGATTGATGCGCCAGAGCGCGGCCTGCCATTCGTTGTATTTGATGCTTTGGGTCAAAAGATCATTGAAGGCAAAACACCGGCAGAAATTACGCTCAATCGCCGTGTTCGGATTCAGGTCCCTATAACAGGTTATGGCCTTATCTCTTACGAGCATGTGGCTCATTCTTCTGAATATACAATCATCTATACAACGCCTGATGGGAAAAGACATGGTCATGCCATTCGTGTAATTAAAACCGGTCGTGTTATGCTCAACAAAAGGCGATAGCATGATTGACTGTCTTAAGTTATGGCTCTTGTCAGGGGGGGGGAATGAGATGAACAAAGTTTTTATGATTCTTATCATTTTAAGCATGTCTTGGTTAGGGGGGTGCGCGACGATGTTTAGCGAAGGCAAATGGCGGAGTGGTTATCCTCTTGAGATTAAAGCTAAGGATGGGCAAAAGGCTTTTTTTCATGTTGCGGGCTTGGGATACAACGCTTCAACTCAGATCACGGGTCAGGCACCCCAAAAGCTTTATTTGCCTTTGAGTGCTAGTTCACGTGCGACAACGCCTAACTATCGGGTGGGTTGTGAAAATGCTGATGGCGAAGAAACGAAAGTTTATCTAATCCAAGATGGCTATAATAATCTTATTTGGCTAAATTATGCAATCCCCCTGGTCGGGCTCGTGTTCGCGTTAGTTGATTTCTCGACAGGCGCGGCATACGAATTATATCCAGACGAGGTTGAGTGTTAACCCCGCGCGGTTTTTGTTAGAGCCGTCGCTCTCGCTTCCGTCTCTGCAGTGATATCGCCATCGGCTAGGCAGCGCGGATTTTCTTGACCTTGATGCTTCCTTTCTTTTTATTCTGGCGGGCGGGCGCTGTCGGTGTTATCGCGGTGGCCTTCAACACGCTTTAATGACCGGGGAGCTTTCGACCGTTTTTGAGCGGTAACAATGACCTTTGGGCCGTCAGACCTTGGACATTCGTCATTGCCTCCCCGGCCTTAAACCAGAGAGGCACTTTGCGGCAGTGCCATGCCGTCTTTTAGTGGGGCTTTTCAAGTCCCCAGAGCCGAGCGCGTCGCGCCGCACGCCAATCGCTCGGCTTCCAAAATCAAGATAGCATATTTTTTGTTTTTGTTGCTTAAAAAAAACCCCCTTCATATTCATGAAGGGGGTTTTAATATTCTGCGAGGCCGCTTGCTAGCGTCTCCGCTTAGCTGCCTTCCGCTTTGTTTTCCGCTTCGCGGTCTTCCGCTTTGTTTTCCGCTTAGCGGTCTTCCGCTTCGCGGTTTTGCGTTTGGCGGTTTTGCGTTTTGTGGTTTTTTTCTTGGCGGCTTTGGCGGCTTTTTTCTCTTCTTCCACGAGGTCAATCATCACGGCTTTGGCTGATTTCTTGATCAAGCGGATGCTATGGACGCAATCCACGCGCCGACGATAGCCCTCACCGGAGGCAATCACTTCGCCATTGCGAGCTCTCAGGCGCCAGCGCCATTCACCGCGGCGATCTTTATAGATTTCATATTTCATAATATTTCCCCCCTTCAGGTTTGAATTTATCTCTGGGCGGGTCTCAAAGCCCATAAGAGATTCGTCAAGCCCACTCTGACGAATAAAAACGCTTTTGTCCATACATCTTTTTTAACATTTTTTTTAAGTGTGGCGTTATCTATGCGGAGCGGTTAGATTGTCCTAGATTGTCCCAGATTGTTATGGCGATGAGATCAAATGCGGGCCTGTAGCTCAGTTGGTTAGAGCGCACGCCTGATAAGCGTGAGGTCGGGTGTTCAAGTCTCCCCAGGCCCACCATTCCCGCATTTTTGGCCAGATTTTTGTGGATAAGTCTTGACAAAGCAAGGGGGGGTGTCTATCTATGGAGTTAGCGCTCTAGCACTCAAGTGCCAATTCGCTAAAATGTATCAGAAAAGGGAGATTTTACATGGGTTTAAGACCATTACATGATCGTGTTCTTGTCCGCCGCGTTGAGGGGGATGAAAAATCACCAGGTGGAATCATCATTCCCGAGACGGCGCAGGAGAAGCCTGCTGAGGGCGAGATCATCGCTGTCGGGCCGGGCGCGCGCGATGAAGCTGGCCAGCTCAGGCCGCTAGATGTGAAGCCGGGCGATCGGGTTTTATTCGGCAAATGGTCGGGCTCTGAGGTGACGATCAGCGGCGATGAGATGCTCATCATGAAAGAAAGCGATGTGATGGGCGTTCTGGAATAGCCGCCCGCGCAAATCAAGACATTTCAATTAATATATAAAGGAGATTAATCTCATGGCGAAACAAGTCATTTTTGGCGCGGATGCGCGTGACAGGATGCTCAAGGGCATTGATATTTTAGCCAAAGCGGTGCGCGCGACGCTCGGACCGAAGGGGCGCAATGTAGTTTTAGACAAGTCTTTTGGCGCGCCGCGTGTGACGAAAGACGGCGTGGCGGTGGCCAAAGAGATTGATCTGGAGGACAAGTTTGAGAATATGGGGGCGCAAATGCTCCGCGAGGTTGCTGCCAAGACCAATGACGAGGCCGGCGACGGCACGACAACCGCGACGGTGCTGGCACAGTCCATCGTCAAAGAGGGCGTCAGAGCGGTGGCCGCCGGCATGAATCCGATGGATCTCAAACGCGGCATTGATATGGCCGTGAAGAAAATCGTTGAGACGCTTGAGCAAAATTCCAAGAAAGTTCAGTCTTCGGGCGAGATCGGCCAAGTCGGCACGATTTCTGCCAATGGCGAAACCGAAATTGGTGAGATGATCGCCAATGCGATGGACAAAGTCGGCCATGAGGGCGTGATCACCGTTGAGGAAGCCAAAGGGCTGACCAGCGAGCTGGAAGTCGTTGAGGGCATGCAGTTTGATCGCGGCTATTTGTCGCCTTATTTTATTACCAATGCTGAAAAAATGGTCGCCGATCTTGAGGAGCCGCTGATTTTGCTTCACGAGAAGAAGCTGACCAATTTGCAGGCGATGCTGCCGGTTCTTGAGGCAGTGGTGCAGGCGGGCAAGCCTTTATTGATCATCGCTGAAGATGTGGAAGGCGAAGCGCTAGCGACGTTGGTGGTCAATCGGCTGCGCGGTGGTTTAAAAATTGCGGCGGTCAAGGCGCCGGGCTTTGGCGATCGGCGCAAAGCGATGCTTGAAGACATTGCCATTTTAACCGGCGGCCAGCTTGTCTCGGAAGATTTGGGAGTCAAGCTGGAGAATGTTCAGATCAATATGCTTGGCCGCGCCAAAAGGGTGCGCGTGACCAAAGAAGAAACGACGATCGTTGACGGCGCTGGCAGCAAGCAGGACATTGACGCGCGTGTCGCGCAAATCAAACAGCAGATTGAAGACACGACGTCTGATTATGATCGTGAAAAGCTGCAGGAGCGTCTGGCGAAATTGTCGGGCGGCGTTGCGGTGATTCGCGTCGGCGGCGCGACCGAGATTGAAGTCAAAGAGCGCAAGGACAGGGTGGATGACGCCCTCAACGCAACGCGCGCCGCGGTTGAAGAAGGCATCGTGCCGGGCGGTGGCACAGCTTTGCTGAAGGCGCGCCAAGCGATTGACGATATGAAATCGGGCAATGAAGACATTGATGCCGGCATCACCATCGTGCGGCGCGCTTTGGAAGCGCCTATCCGCCAGATTGCCGAAAATGCCGGACTTGAAGGCTCCATCGTTGTCGGCAAGGTCAATGAGGATAAAGAGCTGAACTTTGGCTTCAACGCGCAGAGCGAAGATTATGGCGATCTGATCGTGCAAGGCATTGTTGATCCGACGAAAGTGGTGCGTGTCGCTTTGCAGAATGCAGCGAGTGTCGCGAGCCTGCTGGTGACGACCGAAGCGTGCGTGACTGACAAGCCCGAACCCAAAGGTGCTGTTGGCGGCGGCATGCCTGATATGGGCGGCATGGGCGGCATGGGTGGCATGGGCGGTATGATGTAATCACGGCTTGCCGTTTTTTACACCAAAAATTTCAGAATCAAGCTTTATTTCAGCGAGCTTCATCTTGGTGAATAGAGCCGCGCATGTTGACTTCGTGTCCTGCTGCCAGTGCGCGCGGCGTGAGGCAAACAAAGCCGCGCGGCTTTCAATGATGAGGCCGTCATCAAGTTTTTTCAGCCCGTTGGCTTTGAGCGTCCCCCCCGTTGACACCAGATCAATGATCGCTTCAGCGACATGATTGACGGGTGCGGCTTCCGTTGCGCCCAGACTTTCAATCAGGCGGTAATCAATCAAGCCATGGCGCGAGAAGAAGTCGCGGGTCAGATGAGGATATTTTGTCGCAAAGCGCATCCGGCGCTTATGCCGTCTGCGAAAATTGATCGCGGCGTCGTCAAGGTCTTCCATATGATTGACATCAATCCAGCTTTGCGGCACGCCGACATGAAGCTGCGCTTGCGCAAAGGAAAAGCGGGTGAGCTGTTGGAGCGCCTGCTGCCAATTAGATGACGTCTCGCGCACCAGATCTTCGCCGGTGATGCCGATATGGATATCGCCCTGCCGCAGCTGGTGGGCGATTTCTGTTGCCGGCAGAAAAATGACGATCATATTGGGAATATCGGCCATGCGCGTTCTCAATATGCGGCTTTGATCTTCATCAAGAAAATCTTTGCCGAAGAATTGGTGCGCTTCACGGCGAATGCGTCCTTTGGAGGGGAAGGCGAAGATCAGATCAGACATGGCGCGCGAGCTCATTGAGGTAGATTGTCACGCCGACGCCGACGCCATCCTTGACGCCGAGTGTGCGCAAAAGGCCGTTATAATGGCCGCCGCCAGCGAGCGGATGATCGGTATTGGCGCGCAGCACATCCTGCCGCGAGGGCAGAAACGCAAACACGAAGCCGGTATAATAATTCAAATAAGCGCCCTGAAAATAGGTCGCAAACAAAGCATTATTGGCGGTGAAAATATCATTGATGCCGGTTTTTTTCATGGCCGCAAAGCGCTCGGCGATTTCGGCGATTTCGCTGTCAAGATTGAGCGTGTTGGCCTGCGAGAAGGCGCGGATATTTTCAAGCGCGCGTTCAGGATGTTCGGGCGGAAGCTTCAAAAAAGCACGGATGATGGCCATTGTCTGCTCGGGCAGATCGGGCGCGTGAAGCGCATTTTGTTCGCGCAGCCGCTCAACGACCTCCTCGCGCTGCCGCAGGCCGATATGAGTGATGTTGTTCTTTTTCAAAAAGAGATGCAGTTCTTCAATGCTGCAAATGTTGGCCTCGGCGGTATTCTGCGCGCGCGCGCGCATGGTCGTGAGCGCTTGTTCAAAAAATTGATCAAGCTGCACCGGACCGGCATTGCGGCGGAACAATCTTTTGAGGCGCGCCTGCCAGTCTTCGGGCAGATCAAGCGCAGCCAGCACGAGATCAAACAGGCCGGGATCGCCCATGCGCAGCACGGGCTGGGTCATATTGGCTTCAGCCAAAGCGGCCTGCGTGGCGGCGAGAATATAGGCCGCCGCCGCAGCCTGATCTTTGACGCCGATATGTTCAACGCCCATCTGGTGATGTTCGCGCCGAGCCGCTGCTTGAATGTCCCAAAGCCAGACGGCGCCTTCATAGAAGAAGCGGCGAATATCAGCCGCGCCATTTATGCTGCGCGCATAATGCAGGCAGATCGGCAAAGTAAAGTCAGGGCGCAGAAAAAAAGATTTCCCTTCAACATCGGTGAGGATGCAGAAATGGCGGCGGACATCGCGATTGGCGTGATCCAAGAAATCATCTGTCGGCTGAAGCGGATCGGGGATCAAAACCTCATGGTCAAGATCGCCCTGAAGCTGTCCGGCGATCTGGCTGAGCATTTTTTTATTGAGCGGCGGCGGCATTTTGCTTGACCAGTTTGAGGCAGGTTGCGACGAGCTCATCGCGGCTAATTTTCACTTGCGCAGCTTTGCCGCTGCGCCATGTTTGATTATCCTGCACATCGGCGGCGCGGGCAGCGCCTAGGGCGAGGTCTTTGATGGTGATCTCTCCAGCGGCGCGCTCATCTTCGCCCTGAATGATGGCGAGCGGCGCGCGGCGTTTATCGGCATATTTTAATTGCGCGCGCATACCGCCTTCGCCTAGATAGGTTTCGGCGCGCAGTCCGGCCTCGCGCAGCTGCGCAGTCATTTGGAGATAATCGCTGAGGCGGTTCTGCTCCATGACGAGGACGATGATCGGGCCGTCCCATTTTTTCTGCGTTTTGTTTTTTGTTTCATCTTCGCCTTTTTGCTTGCGCAGGAAGGCTTGGAGGCGGCTCACCCCGATCGACATGCCGGTCGCGGGCACCGCGATCGTGGGACGAAACCTTTGCAGCAGATTATCATAGCGGCCACCGCCGCCCAATGAATCAAAATTTTCACATACGGCCTCAAACACCGCGCCGGTATAATAGCCCAGCCCGCGCACGATGGAGGTGTCAAACATCACGCGATCTTCGCCATAGCCGCTTGCGGTAAACAGCGCATCCATGGCGCGCAATTCTTTGATGCCGTCATTAGCGCCGATGATTTTTTCGGCTTCATCGCAGATTTGCGCGCGCGTCGCTTGGCGTGCGCGGCTGCCGATTTTGAGAAACGCAAGCAATGTATCAATTTGCGCCGGTGCCAGCTCAGCGCCTTGCGTGAAATCGCCAGAGGAATCACGCCGTCCCGCGCCCAGCAAAGCGCGCACGCCCGCGCTGCCGAGGCGGTCATATTTATCAAGGCCGCGCATGATGCGGGTTTTATGCGCTTCGTCATCAATGTTGACGCCGATTTTGTGCAGCACGCCATCAAGCATTTTGCGATTATTGACGCGAATACAATAGGCCGCGCGCGCCAGCCCGACTTTTTGAAGACAATCAGACATCAACATGCACATTTCGCTATCAGCGGCGGGCGGCGGCGCGCCTATGGTATCGGCATCTATTTGGGTGAATTGCCGAAACCGTCCCTCGCCGGGTTTTTCGTTGCGCAGCACCGCGCCAAATTGATAGCGCCGAAAGGGCTTGGGCAGAGCGTCAAAGTTTTCAGCAACATAGCGCGCAAGCGGCGCGGTGAGATCATAGCGCAGCGCGAGCCGCTCCTCGCCATCTTGAATCTTGAACACGCCATCGGGCAGAAATGTGCCGAGCGCATCTTCATATTCAAGCAGGCCGGTTTCAAGCGGTGTGAAGCCGTAAATTTCACAGACTTCACCAATGCGCCGCAAAATATCCATGCGCTCATGCCACATCTGCGCGCTGATTTCTTCCATGCCGCGCGGATGTTGCGCTTTGCGGGCTTTAATTTTGGTCATAAGGCTTCTCTTGAAAGCAGGGGGATTCAATGTTAATAACGTCTTTTGGGCGTAAATGAAAGAGAGAGGGCGTAATGAGTGCGATTAACGAAGAGCAGGGGACGCAAGGAGGCGCGCAGATGCCCGACGGGGCGCGCATACGCGGCAAACTGACGGCAGAAAGCCAGCGCATTTTGACACCGACGGCTTTGGCTTTTATTGCCGATCTGGAGCGGCGCTTTGGCGCGAAGCGGCGCGCTTTGCTTGCTGTGCGCGGTGAGCGGCAGAAAGAGTTTGATCAGGGCGCGCTGCCTGATTTTTTGCCCGAAACCGAAGCCATCCGCAAGGGCGACTGGAAAGTGGATTCGATTCCGGCTGATCTGCAGGATCGTCGGGTTGAGATCACCGGCCCGACCGACCGCAAAATGATCATCAATGCGCTCAATTCAGGCGCGCGGGTGTTTATGACCGATTTTGAAGATGCTCTATCGCCGACTTGGCAGAACATCATGCAGGGGCAGATCAATCTGATGGATCTCTGGGATCGCAAAATTGATTTTACCGATCCGGGCAATAACAAACATTATGCGCTTGGCGATCATCCGGCCACTTTGATTGTCAGGCCGCGCGGCTGGCATTTGGATGAGATGCATTTGGAGATTGACGGCAGGCCAATCACCGGAGCTTTGTTTGATTTCGGGCTTTATTTTTTTCACAATCACAAAAAATTCTCCCGCTTTAACACCGGCCCTTATTTTTATCTGCCCAAGATGGAAAGCCACAAAGAGGCGGCTTTATGGGATGAAGTTTTTTGCCATGCGCAGGAGGCGCTCGGCGTTGCGATCGGCACGATCAAAGTAACGGTGCTGATTGAGACTCTTCCGGCGGCTTTTGAGATGGATGAAATCCTTCACGCGCTGCGCCGCCATATTGTCGGGCTGAATTGTGGCCGCTGGGATTATATTTTCAGCTACATCAAATGTCTGGCGAGTCATAAGGACAGGATTTTGCCGGATCGCGCGCAGGTCGTGATGGGCGAAGCGTTTTTGAGCGCCTATAGTTTGCGTCTAGTCAATACTTGCCACCGCCGCGGCGCGTTTGCGATGGGCGGGATGGCGGCGCAGATTCCGGTCAAGGGCGATGAGGCGGCCAATGATGCGGCCTTCGCCAAAGTCCGCGCCGACAAAGAGCGCGAAGCGCAAAACGGCCATGATGGCACTTGGGTTGCGCATCCGGGGCTCGTGCCGGTGGCGATGGAGGTTTTTGATCGCATCATGCCGCAGGCCAACCAGACCGATAAAATGGTTGAGAACGTTCCGGGACAAAAAGAGATGCTGGAAGTCCATCAAGGGGCGCGCACCGAAGAGGGTCTGCGCGAATGTATCCGCGTCGGGGTGCAATATATTGCGGCGTGGCTGGGCGGCGCGGGCGCTGTGCCGCTCTATAATTTGATGGAGGATGCCGCCACCGCCGAAATCTGCCGCACCCAGATATGGCAATGGCTGCATTATGGCGCAGAGCTCAGCGATGGGCGCGTCGTTGATGCTGCCCTATTTCGCACTGCTCTGGACGAAGAAATGGCGGCGCTGCGGCAGCTTGTCGGCGAGGCCGGCTGGGCAAAGGGAAATTTTGATAGAGCGGTTGAGGTTTTTTCCAAGCTCGCCACTTCACGCGATTGTGAAGCCTTTTTAACCCTGCCTTCCTATCGCCATTTAACGCTTTTTGTTGAGTAGAATTTATGCCATAAAGGGATAAGGAGTCTTTGAGGAAGTTAAGAGGAATCTTGGAGGAGGAGACGGCTATGTCTTTTGAAAATTTGGTTCCATCAGCCCCGCCGGGGCGGTTTAAGAATACTAAACGTGCTTATCAGGTTGAGCATGTTGAGAAGCTGCGCGGCTCGGTGGTTATCCGGCACAGCCTCGCCGAGCGCGGCGCCAACCGGCTCTGGGAACTGCTGCACGATGAGGATTATGTCCACGCGCTGGGCGCGCTGACCGGCAATCAGGCGATGCAGATGGTGCGCGCCGGATTGAAGGCGATTTATCTTTCGGGCTGGCAGGTGGCCGCTGACAATAATACTGCGGGGACGACCTATCCTGACCAGAGTCTCTATCCGGCGAACTCCGGGCCTGAACTGGCGCGGCGGATCAACCGGACTTTGCAGCGCGCCGACCAGATTGAGCATAGCGAAGGCGGTGCCGCGCGCGACTGGTTTGCGCCGATCATCGCCGATGCCGAAGCGGGTTTTGGCGGGGTGCTCAACTGCTTTGAGATTATGAAAGCCTATATTGAGGCGGGTGCCGCCGGTGTTCATTATGAAGACCAGCTTGCGGCAGAAAAAAAGTGCGGCCATCTAGGCGGCAAGGTTTTGATTCCGACGATGGCGCATATCCGCAATCTGAACGCCGCGCGCTTGGCGGCTGATGTTTGCGGCGTGCCGACGCTCATCATGGCGCGCACCGATGCCGAGAGCGCCAAGCTAATCACCTCGGATATTGACGAGCGCGACCACGAATTTATTGAAGGTGCTCAGAGCACCGATCAGCGCACGGCGGAAGGCTTCTTCCGGATCAAAGAGGGGATGGGTCTCGCCCATTGTATCAAGCGTGGGCTGTCCTTTGCGCCCTATGCGGATCTGCTCTGGTGGGAGACTTCGGTTCCCGATCTCGCCGGTGCGAAAAAATTCGCCGAAGCAGTCAAGAAGGATTATCCCGACCAGATGATGGCCTATAATTGTTCGCCCTCATTTAACTGGGAAGCCAATTTGGATAAAGACGATATTGCCCGCTTCCAGCGCGAATTGGGCGCGATGGGCTATAAGTTTCAATTTGTCACTTTGGCGGGCTTCCATGCGCTCAATCATGGGATGTTCCAGTTGGCGCTGAATTATCGCGATCGCGGCATGACGGCCTATTCCGAGCTGCAGCAGGCGGAATTTGCGTCGGAAGCGCAAGGCTATAGCGCGACGCGCCACCAGCGCGAAGTCGGCACCGGCTATTTTGATCTGGTCTCCGAGGCGGTCTCCGGCGGCACGTCATCCACGACGGCTTTGGACGAATCAACCGAAGCGGCGCAGTTCACGGCAGCCGAATAATCTTTTAAGAGCCTTTGTTCGGCAGCAAATAGACGAGGCCGGTGCCCGCAAGGGTTGCGACCGCGCCGATCGTTTCGGTATTTGACCATTGCCCTAAATCAACGCCAAAGCCGGTCAGCAGCGCTGCGACCGACGAGAAAAAGGCCGCAATCGCTTTATTGTAATGTGTCATCTTGATCTCCTTTACGGTTTTCACAGGAGATAGATGGGGGCAAAAAAGAAGCGGGGATAATAAATCCCCGCTTCTCTTTTTTCCGATTTCCGAAATCTTTCTAGAAATTCACCGTATAGATGATGCCAACCCCGACACCTTCTGCTTCAGTTGGGGCGGTGTCCCTAGCTTCAACTTCGGATTGCACATATTCCACCATCAGATTGATGAACATATGGTCGGTGAAGAGATAGCTGCCGCCCAATTCCACTTCGTGCGTGGTTTCTTCTTGGCGCGCGCCGACGGGAACATTGGCTATGGTTTCGTTGGACCAGCCATAATGAATGCCGACTTTCCACAGATCGCCATGTTCATAGGCGACGCCGACGATGAAAACATTGTCATCAAGATTAGGCTCGTGCGCATCATAGGCTCTCAAATAGCCTGCGCCCAGTCTTGCCTTGCCTTTGCCGACAGGCATGCCAAGCTGCGCGCCCAGCGACCACGCAAAAGGATCAGCCGCGCTGCCGACCCTTTTGCCAAACAGAACGCCACTTGAGGCCGCCATCTCCAGCCCGCCTAGCTTGTTTTGATAGGTCAGACTTAGGGCAACGCCATCCTTAACGCCATCTGTTCTTTGCTGAAGGCCGTCATTATTCTGGCCGGCGGCGACTCTGTCTGTATCTCTGACCGGCCGCTGCATAACAGAGCCAATCTGGTTTCCATCACTGTCAACCACAATGCGTGGCGGCCTATTTTGCGGCTGGTTGTCGTCAAGGTCAGGCGCGTAAGATACGCCAAACTGCATACCCCATAGGCGCGGCGTGTAATAGATGATTTTATGAACATCTTCGTCATAATCAATATCGGTTTCATCTTTCGCATAGAAATATGCGCCCTTGCTGCGGGGGATCAAATTGCCGCTACTGTCTCTTCGGCCTTCATCATGGACGGCCTCAAAAAGTCTAAAATCCTGCCCCTCAATGGAGTTCAAATCATAGGCCAGAAATTCCGGCGCGCCGACATGAGAATTGCCCGCAGCACCCTTATCAGAGCCCAGCACGAACTCGCCATAATGTTTGCTCTTCAAGTAGATATAGTTTTCGTCCAAATCTAAATGCGCGAGCTCATTATCACCCCGATGAAGGCTGGTGCCAATCCGGATTTCCAGCTTGGCGCCCAGCGACCAATCCTCATCAATGTTGCAGGTATAATCAAAGTCAATTTCGCTCTTGCCTCTAACCGAGACGGGATCATAGTTTGGCGCGGCAGGCGTGTTGATGGAAACGCTGTGATAAAAGACGCCATAATGCAGATCGCCGCTGATCGCAAAAGCATGCGTCTTGTCTGACCAAACCTCCAAAGCATGCGCCGGACTGCCGATCGTTAATGCGTAAGAGGCGCATAGGCCAAAAGTGAGGCCAAAAGTGAAATTCATGAATTTGTTGAAGGTGCTCATAATTTATCTCCTGGTTTCGCGAAAATGCAAGATTGCTGTAAAGATGAAATACAACCTATAGGCACACAGCACACGCAGTAAAATCATAACCACTTCAAATAAAAGTGATTGAGAGGGTGTAAAAAAATGCGCGCCAAAATGCGCGCAAAAAATAAGCGGGATAAAATCCCCGCTTATTGTTGATTGCTTATTGTTGATAAATCTAGAAATTCACCGAGAAAATAAGACCGAAGCCGATGCCGTCGGCATCATAGGAAGGCTCACCCGCAATTTCAACTTCGGACTGAACATATTCCACCATCGCGCTGATGCCCATATAATCGGTGAGGCGATAGCTGCCGCCCAGTTCTACTTCATGGGTTGTTTCTTCAAGCTGGTCTCCTGCTCTCTCTTTTTTGCTCCAGCCATAATGCACGCCGGTCGTCCACGCACCCTGTCCAAAGGTGATGCCACCGATGAAAACATTATCGTCTTGGCCTTCTTTGCCGTCTTCGCCCATCAGATAGCCGCCGCCAATGCTGACTGTGCTCTTGTCGCCTAAATCAAAAAAGATTCTAGCGCCGATATTCCACGCAAAGGGATCAGGTGCTGCGCCAACGCGCTTGGCGGTGAGCAGTCCGGCAGACGCAGCAAACGCCGCGCCAGAGAAGTCATTTTCATAAGTGATGATGAGCGACACCGCATCTTTGATCTCGCCATTGGCCCTTTGTGCGATTGACCGGCTATTGGCACCGGCACCATCATCTCCGGCTTCTGGCGTATAGGAAGCACCAAACTTAAAGCCCAAAACTTTCGGCGAATAATAGATCAGCTTGTTAAAATCTTCGTCATAGTCAATGTCGGTTTCATCCTTCGTGTCGAAATGCCTGACCATGCTCACGATGCTATCGCCATCATCATCGCTGTCGCCATCATCATCGCTATTGCCATCCTCATTGCGCATTATAACGAGATTATCATTCGCATCGCGCCGATCCCGATCGAGGCTGTTGAACGCCCTGAAATCCTGTCCCTCAATTGAGTTCAAGTCGGTGGCGAGAAACTCCGGCGCTCTGACATGCTTATCGCCTGCCGGACCTTTGTCAGAACCCAGAACGAGTTCGCCGAAAGTCTTGCTTTTGAGGTAGATATAGGTCTCATCAAGCTCAATGTCGGTGAGCTTTACGTCATCATTACTTTCGCTGGCACCGGCTGAAGCGATCCGCGCCTCTAATTTGGCACCAAACGACCAATCATCGTTGATTTTTCCCTTATAGACGAAATCAATTTCACTTTTGCCTCTGACCGAAGTCGGATCAAAATTCTCAGCATCATCAACCGAAGCGCCGTGATAAAAAGCGCCATAGTTCAGATTGCCTTTGATTTCAAATTTGTGGATATCGTCCGACCAGAGCTCTATCGCGCGAGCAGGCTGGATAAGGGACGCAGAGACTATCAGCCCAAAAAAGGCAAATTCCTTTTTCATTAACCGGGGGCGAATTAGAATTGGAAGGTGAGCAGCAGGCCGCCATTATAAGATTCGAGCGTTGCTGATGTTTGTTCGGCATCGAAATCGTTGACATATTCCACCGAGCCTGAGATCCATAATCCCTTGCCGAGGTTGTAAGCCATGCCGATTTCAACTTCTTCATTGGTTTTATCGGTTCGTGAGGAGTCGTCGTCGCGACGTGAAGAGCGATAAGCAATGCCGGTTGTCCATTGATCTTGCGCATATTTGAGGCCGATCGCCCAGACCTTGTCTCTAATTCTGGTATCATCTTGGGCATCATTGATGTCTTGTTCGTTGATCATCAGATCGCGGCTCTGCTGCCATGTGCCGCCAATTTCCCAGCCTTCATAGCTCGCTGAAGCGCCGATATTATAGGCCGTCGGTGTCATATTGGGCGCGTTCTTATCGCCGCCGATCAGATAGGTGCCGGAAAGCCCCCATGTCACGCCTTGTGTTTCTTGAACGTAATTGGCAGCGAAAGTGACAATGTTTTCAACGTTATAGCCATTTGAATCATCTTCGTTTCTGCCCTGCAGGCCTTCGCCGGTGGAATTGTCAAATGTGGCGGTGGGGTCGGGTGTCCAGCCAATGCCGAACTGGAAGCCTTGAATGCGCGGGCTGATATAATTGAGCTTATGAGAAACTTCATCATAGGTGATGAAGGTCGAGTCGCCAAACTGCGGGCCGTCGCCGACGCTGGAGCGTCCATAGGCTTGAAAATCAGGATAATCAACCGTGTCAATGGCAGGGGCAAGAAATTCCGGCGAATAAAGCTGAAGGAACACGGAAACATTATCAATCTGGCCGAGGTGAATCTCGCCAAAAGGCCCGGACATAAAGATATAAGCCTGATCAAGAGAACTCGTCAGCTCCATTTCAAACCGCGTGCCGACTTTATAGCCATTATCCAAGACGGTTTCGGCTTGGAAGCCAATGCGGCCATCGGCTCTGACTTGGCCAGTGGAATATTTAGTTACAGCTCCCTCAGCATCTATATTATCATCCTGTCCGGTAATGAATATGGCGGTGGTGATGTCGCCATCAATGATGAGGTTGACATCGCTGGATTTAAAAATCTCGGCGGCACTTGCCGGTGAAACTGCGAGAAAGAAGAGGATAAGAAAAGCGGGGAGGAGGGCGGTTTTTTTATTTTTGTGGAGAGAGATCATTGGGAAATATTTCCTTTCTTGTTGGCTGTGATTCTCCTCTATCGGCATCCTTCTATAACAATCCCGTGATTGTGTCTAGCTGTTTATCACACATATTTGATTTTGAGAATGATTCTCATTATATGGTCGGCGCTGGCGGCTGGAGGTTAATGAAAATTGAGGGCAGACAGACAAAAAGGCGCGTCAATGGGCTTTCTCCAATTTTTGACTATAGACGCTTGACCCTCTCCCTCCAACATGTAGATTGATGTGGTTGCGCCGCCACCACATATTGTGGTTATCGTGGCATTTTATGATTTACCGCAGATTAAGGGGAAGAAAGATGTCCAATCTTTTGTCAACGACAAAAACCGCGAATCTGGAGGCGTCACTGGATGCGTCTCTGGATGCGTCACGGGCCGAAACAAAAATCCTGAAGACGCCTTTAAAGGCGCAAACATTGGATGCAGCCTTTGATTCGGCGAAAGGACAGGTTGTTCAGTTTCGCAATCGCGGCGCGGTGGAGACCGATCCCGCGCGCGACGCCCTGCTGACAGATTTTGGCCAGGCCGTGTTGCGCGATCGCTATTTGATGCCTGAGGAAAGCTTTCAAGATATTTTTGCGCGCGTGGCATCTTTTTATGGCGATGACGAGGCGCATGCGCGCCGTCTTTACGATTATATGTCGCGTTTGTGGTTCATGCCGGCGACGCCGATTTTATCCAATGGCGGATTAGACCGCGGTCTGCCGATTTCGTGCTTTCTCAATGAGGCGGATGACAGTCTCGAATCGATCGTCAATTTATGGAATGAGAATGTCTGGCTGGCGGCCAAAGGCGGCGGCATCGGATCTTATTGGGGGCATTTGCGCTCAATCGGCGAGATGGTGGGCCGCAATGGCAGCACGAGCGGAATCATTCCCTTCATTCGCGTGATGGATTCGCTCACTTTGGCGATCAGTCAAGGCAGTTTGCGGCGCGGCAATGCGGCGGTTTATTTGCCGGTGGATCATCCGGAGATTGAGGAATTTCTAGAACTGCGCCGTCCGACCGGCGGCGATCCGAATCGCAAGGCGCTGAACCTGCATCATGGCATTTTGATTCCCGATGATTTTATGCGCGCTGTGGAGCAGGATGACACATGGGTGCTCATATCACCGCGCGACGGCTCGGTGCAGAAAAAATTGTCGGCGCGCGAATTGTGGATACGCATTTTGACCGCGCGGATTGAAACCGGCGAGCCCTATCTGGTTTTCAAGGATCGGGTCAACCGCCTGCAGCCCGACCATCACAAGCTGGCGGGGCTGGAGATCAAGACGTCCAATCTGTGCAGCGAGATCACTTTGCCGACCGGACTGGATCATCACGGCAAAAAGCGCACGGCGGTATGCTGTCTGTCTTCTTTGAACGCCGAAAACTTTCTTGAATGGCAGTCTCATCCTCATTTCATTTTTGATGTGATGCGCTTTTTGGATAATGTGCTGGAAGATTTTATTGAGCGCGCCCCGCCGGAAATGGCGCGCGCGGCCTATGCGGCGCAGCGCGAGCGCTCAGTCGGGCTGGGGGTGATGGGCTTTCATTCATTTTTGCAGTCGCAAATGCTGCCCTTTGAGGGCGCGATGGCCAAAGTCTGGAACAAGAAAATTTTTTCTCACATCCAGCGCCAAGCCGATGCGGCGTCAAAACAATTAGCCGCAGAGCGCGGTGCGTGTCCTGATGCCGAAGAATATGGCTTTCAAGAGCGCTTTTCGCATAAAACGGCGGTGGCGCCGACGGCGTCCATTTCCATCATTTGCGGCGGCACCTCGCCCGGCATTGAGCCGATCGCCGCCAACAGCTTCACGCATAAAACTTTGTCCGGCTCGTTCAATGTGCGCAATCGCCATTTGAAGCGCCTGCTGCAGCAAAAAAATATGGATAATGAGCAGATCTGGTCATCCATTGTCACCACGGGCGGCTCGGTGCAGCATCTTGACGGCCTGTCCGATGAGGAAAAAGATATTTTCAAAACCGCTTTTGAAATTGACCAGCGCTGGATCGTTGAACATGCTGCCGATCGCACCGAATTTATTGATCAGGCGCAATCGGTCAATTTGTTTCTGCCGGGCGATGTCCATAAGCGCGATTTGCACCATCTTCACTTTCAGGCGTGGAAGCGGGGTCTGAAAAGCCTTTATTATTGCCGCTCTTTATCCATCCAGCGCGCCGAGTCGGCGCAGAGCATCGGCCAGTCCCAGCCGCCGCAACAGAGCGAGGCCGCAGCGCCGGTGGATTATGAAGAATGTCTGGCCTGCCAGTAAGCGGCCCCAAAAAAGAAATAAAGAGAGAAATATCATGTCTTTGCTTGAAGAGCGCCTAGCCTACAAACCGTTTCGCTACCCTTGGGCCTATGATGCGTGGCTGACGCAGCAGCGCATTCACTGGCTGCCTGAGGAGGTGCCTCTGGCCGAAGATGTCCGCGACTGGACGAGGAAGCTCAGCGACACGGAGCGTCATCTTTTGACGCAGATATTCCGTTTTTTCACGCAGGCCGATGTTGAGGTCAATAATTGTTATATGCGGCATTATGCGCAGGTGTTCAAGCCGACCGAGGTCGCGATGATGCTCGCGGCGTTTTCCAATATGGAGACGATACACATCGCGGCCTACAGCCATTTGCTGGATACGATCGGCATGCCGGAGAGCGAATATGAAGCCTTCCTCAAATATAAAGAGATGAAGGACAAATATGATTATATGCAAAAGTGGGGCGTGGCGACCAAAGCCGACATCGCGAAGACGCTAGCGGTGTTTGGGGCGTTCACGGAAGGGGTGCAGTTGTTTGCCTCGTTTGCGATTTTGATGAACTTCCCGCGCTTCAACAAGATGAAGGGGATGGGGCAGATCGTCACCTGGTCGGCGCGCGATGAGAGTCTGCACACGAACTCGATCATTCGGTTATTTTTGGCGTTTGCGGAAGAGAACCCCGAAGTGATGACGGCTGGCCTCTATGAGGAGATAGAGACGGCGTGCCGCGAGATCATCGCGCATGAGGACGCGTTCATTGATTTGGCGTTTAGTTTAGGCGGGGTAGAGGGGCTGGAGGCATCGCAGGTGAAGGCTTATATTCGCTATATCGCCGACCGGCGTCTGCGGCAGCTGGCGATGTCGCCGATTTTTGGCGCAGAGGATAACCCGCTGCCATGGATGGATGAGATGCTCAACGGGATAGAGCACACGAACTTTTTTGAGAACCGCGCGACCGAATATTCCCGCGCGGCGACTCGCGGCCAGTGGAAAGACGCTTTTGTCTGATGTGCTGGAATCCTCTATAATCTTGTGAAAGAGAGAGGATGAGATATGAGATTCATTTTTACGATTTTAATTGGTCTTGCTGTGGCAGTGCCACTGGCACTTGCACCACAGACAGCCTATGCCGACCCAAAAGCTGATTTAAAAAAAGGGCAAGCCGCCTATCTAGCTAAAGATTATCCGGAAGCTCTGCGCTGGACACGCAAAGCTGCCGAACAGAATTATGCTCCAGCGCAAAGTAATCTTGGGTTTATGTATAGCAACGGACAGGGAGTGGTGCAGGATTACCGTGAAGCTGTGCGCTGGACACGCAAAGCTGCCGCACAGGGTTTTGCGCAAGCTCAAAGTAATCTTGGGTTTATGTATAGCAACGGACAGGGAGTGGTGCAGGATTACCGTGAAGCTGTGCGCTGGACACGCAAAGCTGCCGCACAGGGTTTTGCGCAAGCTCAAAGTAATCTTGGGTTTATGTATAGCAACGGACAGGGAGTGGTGCAGGATTACCGTGAAGCTGTGCGCTGGACACGCAAAGCTGCCGCACAGGGTTTGGCTCTAGCGCAACATAATCTTGGGGTTATGTATCGTGATGGACAGGGTGTTGAGCAGAATGACCACGAAGCTATGCGCTGGACACGCAAAGCTGCCGCACAGGGTTTGGCTCTAGCGCAACTTAATCTTGGGTTTATGTATCAAGAAGGGCAGGGTGTTGAGCAGAATGACCGCGAAGCTGTGCGCTGGTATCGCAAAGCTACCGCACAGGGTTTAGCTCGAGCGCAACATAATGCTGCCGAACAGGGTGATGCTCAAGCGCAACATAATCTTGGGGTTATGTATGATAAAGGACAGGGTGTTGCACAGAATGACCACGAAGCTGTGCGCTGGTATCGCAAAGCTGCCGAACAGGGCTTGGCTCTAGCGCAATATAATCTTGGGGTTATGTATCAAGAAGGAGAAGGCGTTGCGCAAAACCCCCGCGAAGCTGTGCGCTGGTATCGCAAAGCGGCTGAACAGGGTTTAGCTCGAGCGCAATTCAATCTTGGGATTATGTATGACAACGGGCGGGGAGTTGCGCAGAATGACCGCGAAGCGGTGCGCTGGTTTCGCAAAGCGGCTAAACAGGGCGATGCCGAAGCGCAATATAATCTTGGGTTTATGTATCAAGAAGGAGAAGGTGTTGCGAAGAATCGTGTGCTGGCGCATCAATGGTTCAATATCGCTGCCGCTTTTGGGAATAAAGACGCAAAAAAGACACGAGACACTCTTGAAAAAAATATGACCGCTAAGCAAATTGTGGAAGCGGAAAAACAAGCCACTCAATGGATGAAAGCTTACGAAAAGCGCCACAAATAAAAGGCGCATACGGCGCGCTAGCGCCGTCATTCCCGCAACAGACTCGTCTGACATGGGCGAGGCTCTCGGCGATTCTTCTGTCAGCGGGAATCCAGCGGACGGGCCTCATCAAGGCGTAGCCTTAACAAATGGTCGGCTTCGCCTCGAGAGGCTTCGCCGACGATTATTTTTTACTGGATTCCCGCCGTCAGACGAGTCTGGCGCGGGGATGACGCGGTGGAGAAAGCGCGGGGATGACGGCGCTCTCGCGCCGCGCGCGCTCAATTTTTTGTGACCAAATTCTACTTCTGCCATGCGGCGCACTTTGTTTTTTGCGGTTAAATCTTGTCATGCCTGCATAGATTAAAATCGCTGGCGCTCACAAAAAAAATTGCCTGCGCGCTTTCCTCACGCACTCACGATGAGTTTCACCAGAGATTGAATTGAGGTTGAAATCGCCCCCTGCCTAGCATGGTTGTATGAGGCGAGAGGAATTCACTCAACATATTTTCATTGATCACGTGGCATGGTTGCTTGCGGCAGGGCTGCTCATGTCTTGTGGCGGCGGAAGCCAGACAGATCGTCAAGAGCCTCTTTTTACCAGCAGTCAAATCTTTCAAGAGGACGCGGACACACAAGAAGTCCAAGACGTCCAAGAAGCAGAGGACTCATCCGACATCTTGGCTCAAGATGAGCTCGTATCGGATGATCCTTCATCGGGCGCTCCTTTATTAGATGATCCGGGCATTTTGCCCAATCAACCCACAGCGCAACGCGCGCCGCCCGCTGGCTACCAAGCGCGCCTGTCAACCGTGCGCATGGCCTCCATATCTGCACTTGACGATCTTGTGCCGCGCCGTGACCATGTAAAAAAAGACTTTCATCAAGATTTTGAGTATGACCGCAATCTGTCTGCCTATGATCTAGTCAATGCGCGCGCTGCTTATGCGCGCGGCGCGACGGGCTATGGCGTGATCGTCGGCGTGGTGGATGATTTTCTTCATGTCGGCCATCGTGAGTTTGCGGGCATGCTGCAAAATATCGGCAATGATCGCCTCGTTAGCGTCGTGACCGCTGAAGGGGAGAGTTGGCACATCGCTGTCGGTTTTGATCCAAGCGCTTTGCACACGCAGGAGGATGTTAACCAAATCAATCACGGAACAAAAGTGGCCGGCGTGATCGCAGCACGGCGCGATGGCCAAAGTGACGTTCCCCGAAATATGCATGGGCTGGCCTATGAAAGCGCGCTGATTTTTCGCAGCTATCACCCGATCGGCGACATACCGGGTGTGTCTTCCACGTCTTTGTTCAATGCTCTTGAAAAAGAAGGGGAAAATCCTCAAAGTTATGCCGAGATCCCTGACGAGTTGAATAGCACCGCCAAGGTTCGCGATATTGCTCTGGCTTCGGCGTTTACCGAAATCGTTGATGGCGGCGCGCATGTTGTCAATGCCTCTGTTGGCTTTGGCGACTATCTCTATAATTATGATTCCGGCGCCGACGGCGTGACAATAGAGATGATTACCGCAGCTTTGCCCAACATCGTTCAGGCGCTTCACGATGCGCAAGGGCGCGCGCTGATCGTTTTTGCCGCTGGCAACCAGAGATATCGCCGTCCGGCTTTGTCTCCGGTTTTGCCCTATGCGCTTCAAGTTTATTATGAAGATTTGCGCGCTCATGTCGTGACGGCGGTGAGTGTGCATTCAACGACGGGCAAGATTGTCGAATCCTCAAATTTATGCGGTGTGGCAGCTGAATGGTGCATCGCCGCGCCCGGGCATTATCTGGCCGCACCTTTGCTGCAAGTGCCGTCTGAACAAGAGGGCTTATCTGCAACCGGCTATACATCATATTTCGGGGGCACATCGGCGGCTGCGCCCGTGGTGACAGGCGGACTGGCTTTGTTGATTGATCATTTTGGATTGGACGAATATACGCTCAGCGATATCTTGCGCCGACTCTACGACACCGCCAATAAAAGTGATTATTCCGATCAAGGCGGGCCTGATTATTCCAACAAAGAGTTTTATGGTCAGGGCTTGATGGATCTGGCCGCCGCGGTGCAGCCCTTTGGCGAAACCAAATTGCTTCTCGGAAGCGATCTGGCGACCGCGCGCGCATTTTCAGTGGAGGAGAGCCGGATTCATCTCGGCTTCGCTTTCGGCGATGGCTTGAAATTGGCGCTGGCCGGTCAAAGCGGGGTGTTTTTTGATGAGCTGAATTTTGCATTTCCGATGAGCGCGCGCGCTTATCTGAAAGAGGCGTCAATAAATTATGCGCGCCTGCGCCTAGAAAGTCTGGGACGCGAAGCGGCCTCTTCTCTTTGGACGCATCAGACTCCTAATTTCGCTTTTTTTGGCGGTCAGGGGCGGATGGATTGGCCGCAAATGTCGGCGCATATGCCTGCGCACGGATTTTTTGCTTTGGGCGGCAATGCGGCTTCCGCTCATCAGTTTCCTCAAAAATTTTCCTCAAAATTTTATGGCGGCCTCACTTTGCATTTTGGCCAGCATGATTTTTCATCTTTGTTTTTTGCGACTTTGCACGATAAAGACGTAGCCGCACAAGATGAAGCCGCAAATGATGTCGCCAATTATGGCTTGGGTCTGTCCTATCATTTCAGGCCGGATTTTGCGACATTCACTTTAGAGGTCGGCATGCTGCAAGAGCCTCAAGGCTTTTTATCCAGCCAGTCCGCAGGCGCGTTTGCCTCGCAGGGGACTGGCCAGACTTTATTTGCGAGTCTGGGAGCGGAGACGGATTTGTCTGCCGATATGCGCGGCTTTGCGCGCGCCGCGTTCGGACGAACTCAAGCACCGGCGGCCCGGCTGGGCTTGAGCTTTATGACAGAGATTTTATCCGCTTCTTGGGTGGTCGGCGCCTACCGGAAAAATGTTTGGCATGACGGCGATCGGCTCGCTTTATTTTTGTCGCAGCCTTTGCGCGTTGAGCGCGGTGCGGCGAACATTCATTATGTCAGCGCGCGGCGGGCAGATCGCTCGCTTGTTGAAGAGGTGCGCCCTGTCTCGCTCGTGCCGTCAGGGCGCAGTTTGAATTTGGAATGCAGCTATCACTGGCGCTTTTTGTCGCTGGCGGCAGGTTATTTGTTTGATCCTGCTCATCGTCAAAATGCGGCGGGAGATGCCTACATTTTGGCGCGCATCTCCTTTATTTTGCCCTAATCACGAATTAGCAGATTTCAAACAGCCCCGCCGCGGCCCGCAGCTAGTGGAAAGACGCGTTTGTCTGAGAGGCTGATTCCTCTATAATCCTGTAAAGACAGGAGGGACCTATGACCCGAAACGCAAAAATCCTAATGACGCTCGCAGGCCTGTTGGTTGTGCTCGCCGTCATCGTGCTCGCGCGCACCTTCACGCCGACGGCGGCGGGCACCCAAGGCACAATCTATGCCTATCAGCCAGACGCTCAAAAGCTCGCAAAAATTATGAGCCGCGCGGTTGCTTACAAAACGATTTCCTACGGCGGCGACCGCCCGATTTCTGGAAGGACGTTTCTTGCCTTCCATAAATTTCTTGAAACAACATTCCCGCGAGTTCATCGCACCTTAAAGCGAGAGACAATCAATCGCTATAGTCTGCTCTATCATTGGAAGGGCAAAAGCGGAAGCCGAAGCAAGCCAGTCGTGCTGCTCGGTCATTTGGATGTTGTGCCGATCAGTCCGGGCACCGAAACGCAATGGCAGCATCCGCCTTTTGCGGGCGTCATCGCCGATGGCTTTATCTGGGGACGCGGCACGCTGGACAATAAAGTCAATATGATCGGCATTCTCGCCGCGGTGGAAGACATGCTCAAAGCGGGCATCAGGCCGCAGCGCGATATCTATATCGCCTTCGGCCATGATGAAGAAATCGGCGGCGAGCAAGGGGCGGGGAAAATCAGCCAAGCGCTGGCTGCGCGCGGCGTTGAATGTGAGTTTCTGCTTGATGAAGGCGGCTGGATTCATACTGAAATCATTCCCGGGTTCAAGAAGAGCGTGGCGCTCATCGCGCCTGCGGAGAAGGGCATTGTCACGCTCAAGCTGACGGCGAAGGGTGTGGGGGGACATTCTTCCGTGCCGCCCAAACAATCGGCCATTGGCATTTTGGCCGCCGCGATAGCAGGGCTCGAAGCCAACCCCTTCCCCAGAGATTCCTCCTATATGGAGGCGTTTTTGGTCTCCTTGAGTGATCACATGCCATGGACGCAGCGGCTGCTGATTAAAAATATGTGGCTGTTCAGACCGCTGGTCATATCCGGTTTTGACGATGACGCGATCGCGCAGGCGATCATGCGCACCACCACGGCGGCTACGGTGATTTCCGGCGGTGTGAAATCCAACGTGCTGCCGATTGAGGCCACCGCTCTCGTCAATTTCAGGATTTTCCCCGGCGAGACGCCTGCCAGTGTCAAAGCGCGTGTCATTGATGTGATTGATGACCCGCGCATTCAGGTAGCCTATCAGGGAGACTGGGGTCTTGCCCCTTCACCCGAAGCGCCAACCGAGGGCTTTGGCTGGGATCAGATCACCGCCGCGATCCGCGATAGTGTCGCGCCCGAAGAGATTATCGTCGCGCCGCAATTATTAGTCGGTGCGACCGATACGACACATTATCGCAATCTATGTTCCAATCATTACCGCTATAATGCTTTGCGCCTGTCTCCGGAGGGGCTGAGCATGTTCCACGGCACCAATGAACGGATCAGCATTGAAAATCTACGGGATGTCGCGCGCTTCTTCCACCGCCTGATGTCCGCCGTTTAGACTTGAGAAGGATATGAGACTCATTTTCGCCATCTTGCTCGGCCTCGCTGTGGCATTGCCGCCACAGACAGCCCATGCTGACCCGCAAGCTGATTTTGACAAAGGCATAGTTGCCGGTGATATCGGAGATTATTCCGCAGCTCTTCCGTTATTCCGCAAAGCGGCTGAACAGGGTCATGCTGAGGCGCAATATTTTCTTGGGCTTATGTATAAAGACGGAGAGGGTGTTGCGCAGGATCACCGCGAAGCTTTGCGCTGGTTCCGCAAAGCTGCTGAACAAGGTTATGCTGGCGCGCAATATAATCTTGGATTTATGTATAGCGAAGGACGCGGTGTTGCGCGGGATTACCGCCAAGCGGTGAGTTGGTTTCGCAAAGCGGCTAAACAGGGGTTAGCAATAGCACAATCCGCTCTTGGGCTTATGTATTATAATGGAGAGGGTGTTATGCAGGATTACCGCGAAGCTTCGCGCTGGCTTCGCAAAGCTGCTGAACAGGGTTTTGTTCCAGCGCAACATAGTCTTGGATTTATGTATGAAAAAGGACAGGGTGTTGCACAGAATGACCACGAAGCTTCGCACTGGTTTCGCAAAGCGGCTGAACAAGGTTATGCTGGCGCGCAATTTAATCTTGGGCTTATGTATCACGAAGGACGGGGTGTTGCACAGAATGACCGCGAAGCTGTGCGCTGGTATCACAAAGCTGCTGAACAGGGTGATGCAAAAGCGCAATTTAATCTTGGGTATATGTACGATGAGGGACTAGGTGTTGAGCAGAATGACCACGAAGCTTTGCGCTGGTGGCGCAAAGCGGCTGAACAAGGCTTTGCTTCGGCGCAATATAATCTTGGGATTATGTATAGGAAAGGACTAAGTGTTGAGCAGAATGACCGCGAAGCTGTGCGTTGGTATCGCCAAGCTGCTGAACAAGGCTTTGCTTCGGCGCAATATAATCTTGGATTTATGTATGAAAAAGGACAGGGCGTTGAGCAGAATGACCGCGAAGCTGTGCGCTGGTATCGCAAAGCGGCTGAACAGGGTTTAGCTGAAGCACAAGCTATCGAGTTTGTAGAAGGAAAGGGGGTTGCATTCAGGTTTTGGAAACTGCTTAGAGACTCTCCTGTAGAAGCCTTCTCTCTTCTTTATTTTGTTATCTTAGGCACATGGATGATTATAGGCTGGTTAAAAGAAAAATTATAAATGGCTAGAGGCTTACGAAAAGCGCCGCAAATAAATCTCTTATTAGGAGGAAAAAAGGAGAGAGATATGACTGATTCAAAGACTGGTCTTGAAAAAGCGAGGGATGCCTATAATTCTGGAAATTACTCCGAAGCTTTTCAATTATTCCATGAACTTGCTGAACAAGGTTGTGATGATGCACAATTTCAACTTGTGCATATGTATTATGAAGGGCTTGGTGTAGAGAAGGATAATGTGCAAGCATATAAATGGCTAGGTATCCTTTACAAGCGCGGACTAAAGGACAAAGACATCGTAGAATCATATTTTCTGAAACTTCTTAAAAGTAGCATGACCGATGAGCAATTTGAGGAAGCGGAAAGGCTAGCCCTAGAATGGTTGCAGGATTACAAAAAGCGGCGCAAATAAAAGGCGCATACGGCGCGCTAGCGCCGTCATTCCCGCAAAATGTGGGCGAGGCTCTCGGCGATTCCCTGCGCTTCTTTTGTCAGCGGGAATCCAGCGGACGGGCCTTAACAAATGGTCGGCTTTGCCGACGATTATATTTCACTGGATTCCCGCCGTCAGACGAGTCTGGCGCGGGAATGACGCGGTGGAGAAAGCGCGGGGATGACGGCGCTCTCGCGCTGTCCGATTAGCAGATCTCGAACAGCCCCGCCGCGCCCATGCCGCCGCCGATGCACATCGTCACGACGCCCAGCTTCGCCTTGCGGCGATGGCCCTCGATCAAAATGTGGCCGGTCAGCCGCGAGCCGGTCATGCCATAAGGGTGGCCGACCGCAATCGAGCCGCCATTGACATTGTAAATCTCCGGATCAATGCCTAGTCTGTCGCGCGCATAGACGCATTGGCTCGCAAAGGCTTCATTGAGCTCCCAGAGATCGATGTCATCGACTTTTTTGCCCTGCCGCTCCAAGAGGCGCGGCACCGCAAACACCGGCCCGATGCCCATCTCATCGGGCTCGCAGCCGGCGACGTTGAAGCCGCGGAAGAAGCCGAGAATCTCCAGCCCGCGCTTCTCGGCGAGCTTGGCGTCCATCAGCACGCAGGCCGACGCTCCATCCGAGAGCTGGCTCGCATTGCCCGCCGTGATGAATTTGCCTTCGCCGCGGATCGGCTCTAATTTGGTGAGCCCTTCGAGCGTCGTCTCGGGCCGATTGCACTCGTCGCGATCGACGCAGACCTCCTCAATGCTTTCCTCGCCGGTTTGCTTGTTGACTTTCTTCATCTTCACATTGAGCGGCACGATCTCGTCGTCAAACTTGCCGCCCTGCTGTGCGGCCGCGCAGCGCCGCTGGCTCTCAAGCGCATATTCATCTTGGGCTTCGCGGCTGACGTTATAGCGCTCGGCGACGATGTCGGCGGTGTCGATCATCGGCATCCACAGGCCGGGCTTTTCTTTCATCAGCCTCTCTTCGGTGAAGTTGTTCATATTCATGCCCTGCAGCTGCACCATTGAAATCGACTCGACGCCGCCGCCGATCGCGACCGGCACGTCTTCCTGCGCGACCGCATGGGCGGCCATCGCGATCGCCTGCAGCCCCGACGAGCAGAAGCGGTTGATCGTCACGCCCGATGTCGTCGCCGGACAGCCCGCCCAGATCGCCGCCTGACGCGCAATGTTGTGGCCGGTCGCGCCCTCAGGGTTGCCGCAGCCCATATAGACGTCTTCGACCTCTTTGGGGTCGAGTCCGGCGCGCTCAACGGCGCTCTTGACCGCATGGCCGGCCATCACGGCGCCATGCGTCTGGTTAAAAGAACCGCGTCCGGATTTCGCTAGGCCGGTGCGCGCGGTGGCAACAATAGCAACTTCTTTGGTCATAAGATTTTTCCTTTTGTAAGATTGAGTTGAGAGTTTTTAAATGGGTTTTGCTTTTTTGGGCAGGTCGTCAAATTTTGGCTCGCGCTTTTCCTGCTGGGCGACAAAGTTTTCGCGCATATCGTCGGGGTTGAACATGCCCGCCTGCCATGTGCCGATATGTTTGAGCCCTTCGGCGACATTATGATCGCGCGCATAATTGATCATTTCTTTAGAGCCCCAGACAGCGATCGGCGCTTTGGTGGCGATCTCGGCGGCGAGCTTCATCACATGGTCAAGCATTTCCTCTTGGGTTGCGAAAGTCGCATTGACGAATCCGACGCGCAGAGCCTCCTCAGCGCCCAAGCGGCGACCGGTATAAGCCAGCTCGCGCACGAGGCCTTGCGGCATCAAATGCGGCATGCGCGGAAAGGTGCCGACATCAGCGGTCATGCCGATATTGATTTCATGAATACAGAAAAAAGCATCCTGCGTGCAGTAGCGCATATCGCAAGCGCTGACGAAATCGCAGCCGCCGCCAATGCACGCGCCGTGGATCGCAACAAGCACCGGCATCCGCGCCTCCTCGAGGCAAGAGAACGTATGTTGCAGCTCCGGAAGCCCGCGCATCATATTCATCCGCCGCGTAATGTTGCGTGTGCCGCTCAAAGGCTCGGAGCTGTTCGCGCCAAAGACCGCCAGATCCATGCCGGCGCAAAAATGCTTGCCCTCGCCCGAAATGACAATCGCGCGCGCGCGGGCATTATCGTCAATATCGTGGATGATTTCGGGCAGCTCATACCAGAATTCGCGGATCATGCTGTTGAGCTTATCGGGCCGGTTGAGCTTGATATGGGCGACATTATCGGCGATTTGGACGTCGAAGCATTTGAACGAGCTGCCTTCGCCGACAGGCGTAAGTTTGGGCGCGCTGGACATAATTATTTCCCCTACTTTTCTGTGGCCTGCACTATAGCAGATCGCCGCCTGCTGGGCAATTGCCGAAAGGATGGATTTATATAGACCTAATATATATGGCTATATCGGGCTTTTTGCTATAATCACGCAATTATCACCACCGGATTACACAGGGAGGCTATTATGGCGATCAATTATGACAAGGTTATGGGGCTTGAGAGCGCGGATGAGCGCTTTGCCTATACCGACCGCGAGACGATGCTTTATGCGATCGGCGTCGGCATGGGGCGCGACCCGATGAATGAAAAAGAGCTGGATTATGTGTTTGAGAACAACCTCAAGACGATCCCGACTATGGCGACGACGGTGGCTTTTGGCGCGGGCAGGATCGGCGAGACCGGCATCAATTTTATGATGATGGTTCATGGCGAGCAGCGTCTGACGATGCACCAGCCTCTGCCGGCGGCGGCTGAGATTGCCGCGAGCAGCCGCATCACCGGCTGCTATGATAAAGGCGAAGGCAAAGGCGCATTGATCACGAGCGAGACCGACATTCATCTCGCAAAATCGGGCGACAAATTATGCACACTGGGCGCGACGATTTTTGCGCGCGGCGATGGCGGGTTTGGCGGTCAGAGCCAAGGCGCGCCGCAGCCGCATAAGATTCCGGACCGCGACAAAGATGACCAAGTGGAAGTAGCTACGCGCGATGACCAGGCGATTTTGTATCGCCTGTCGGGCGATCGCAACCCGCTGCATATCTCGCCGGAGTTTGCCAAAGGCGCAGGTTTTGACAGGCCGATCTTGCATGGCCTGTGCAGCTACGGCACCGCCGCGCGCGGCATTTTAACCAAAGTATGTGATTATGATCATACGAAGATCAAACAATTTGATGTGCGTTTTTCAGCGCCGGTCTTTCCGGGCGAGACGCTCGTGCTGGATATATGGAAAGATGGCGCGGAGGTTTCTTTTCAGGCGCGCGTCAAAGAGCGCGATGTGATGGCCTTGTCCAATGGCCTGTGTGTGCTGGCGGGTTAATGCGCGCGCATGAAAACAGATGATGATATAATATAAGTGAGTGATATATGATTGACTTTGAAGATAAAATCGTTGTAATCACCGGCGCAGCACAGGGCATTGGCCGTGCGCTCGCTTTTGAAATGATTCCGGAAAAAGCCATTCTCGCGCTTTGCGATACGCGCGCCGAAAAATTAGAAGAAACAGGCCGCGCGCTAGAACGCGCCGGTGCGCGCGAAGTTCACTGCTATCCGTGTGATATTTCTGATGAGGCTTCATGCAATCACTTCGCCGCGCGCATCGCGATGGATATCGGGCCTGTGAATTTGCTGTGTGCGCATGCGGGTGTTGGCGTGCCGGGAGGCATCACACGGATCAGAAAAAATAATCGCGCATGGGCGCTGGCGGTCAATGTGAACGGCATGTTGAATACGCTGACGGCTTTTCTCCCCGGCATGCAGGTGGATAGTGAAGGCGAGCGCCACATTATGATTACCGGCTCTATGGCAGGCTTTCTGCGGCCGCGTCAGGCGGTGAGCTTTTATGCGATGACAAAATATGCCGTGCTGGGCATGGCCGAAGCCTTGCGCACCGATCTATCGGGCACGGGCATCACCGCATCTATTTTATGCCCGGGGCTTGTCAACACGCGCATCTGGGCGAGCGCGGAGGCGCGGCAGGAAAAATTTGGCGGCCCGCGACCGGTAGATGAGAAGGTCGGCGAAGCGTGGGAAGCAGGCTTGACACCCGAACGCATCGCGCGCGTCGCCATGTCCGGATTGCGCGCCGGAGATTTTTATATTTTCGTGCCCTGCCTTGAGCGCGGGGATGAAGATTCTTTCAATGCGCGGCTTGAGGAGCTGCGCCAAGCTTTTGAAACCTCTATGGAACGCTACCGCCGCCAGATCGCCACCGAGAATCGCTCGTCAGCCGAAGAAGACAGCACGCAGGAAGACTCATCTCAAATTTCACTCTGAATTTGCCTGTCAAAGAATTTGCCTGTCAAAGAATTTGCCTGTCAAAGAATTTGGCCGTCAAAGAATTTAGCCGTCAAATGGAGGCTCTTTTCGCAAAACGGCCTTTTGGGCACAAAAGCCGCAAAAGACCGTCAGCATTCGCATGCGCACTCACTCAAGGGAGGGAGAGGAGGAAAATGAACCAAAAGCGAACCCTCACACGAATAGGTTGTATTATAAGTCAATAGTTAGCTTTTACAACATTTTTTTTATTAAAAAGCTATATTTGCACGATAAATTATTTTTTAACTTTATTGTGTTTATCTTCACTAGAAGGTTAACAGCTAGAGGGTTAACAGCTAGGGGGTTAACAGATTGTGAGGTTTTCAAAAATTGTGAAATTTTGAAAAAAAAATCATATTGAAATTATTCAATGATTGGCGTATGATTTTAATGATAGCAAAGGAGGTCTGATAATGAACCGGATTTTGATAAGTTTTTTGGCGATTTTCGGCATTTTGCCGCTTATCGCTCCTGCTTCTGCGCAGGAGAGATTGGGCCGCGCGGCGCTGCAAAACCAGCGATCGTCTCAATCGCTTGATACGAGCGGCGCTTACATCGGCGTCGGCGTGAAAGGCATTTTCTGGGGCGATAAGACGCTCGCGAATGATCCCGCGCCGGCGGGAGGCGGTGCCGCGGCTGATCTCAAAATTGAATATGATGATGCTCTTTATTATTACTTTGTCTGGGGCAGTGCGTGGGATTCCTCTTTTTTTCGGTTTCGCTTTGATACCGAGATTTATTTCGGAAAAAATGACGTTAAGCTGACGCGCGCCACAAACGTCGCAGAGGGCAAAATTACCGGCTATGGTTTGAACCTCAACGCCTATTACGATTTGCCGACATTTTTTCGATTCACACCCTATATCGGCGCCTCGGCGATGGCGCTCGGCATGGAGCTGAAGTTTGACGATACTGCCGCCGCCCGCGGTTTGGGGTCTCAAAGGGTGGACAGCTATATAAGCGCAAGCGGCACTGATGAACGCATTGAGGGCTTCAATCTTCTCTACGGCTATGGTTTTATCGGCGGCTTGCGGTGGGAGATTGCCAGCGCGCTGGCTTTGGATGCAAGCTATCGGGTCGTGCGTTTTTCCGATTGCGTGACTGATCGCGGCTGCAACCTTCTTTTGCAAAAGACCACACATGAAGTGCGCGCCGCTCTGGTTTTGCGTTTTTAGGTTTGTTAATGTCTGGCATGGCGGGGGCCGTAGCTCAATTGGGAGAGCGCCTGCTTTGCAAGCAGGAGGTCGTCGGTTCGATCCCGTCCGGCTCCACCATTTGACGATCATTTGACGAGTATGATATGCTCTGCCCATGAGAAGTCCGAATCATTCAATGAGACTTATGCCATGGGACGTATAAATGTGAAAATAATCCGCTTGACATTTGCCAGCCTGCTGCTTGTGATGACGGGCTGCGTTTTGCCGGGCGACCTTTATATCGGCATGGAGGGCGGCTATCAGGATGTGAAAATCTCTCAAGATGTCGACGCAGACAATGTCGGTGATGCTGTGTTTGAAAAAGGGGATTACATCTATGGCGGCGTGCTCGGCTATGGGCTTTCGCTTGTGAAACTTTATGTTGGTGCCGAGGTTGGTTTTGCTTATTCCTCCTTTAAGGATGATGCCTCTTTTGAGGGAGATCAGGTGGATGCAGCTCTGCGCGCGCGTCTGCCGCAGGGTAGAATAGAGGAAAATTTTATTCTTCATGCTGTCGCGGATGGGGGTTTTTATCTGCTCAGCGATCTGCTGATATTTGGCCGCGCAGGTTATATCTACACGGATAATGATTTAAGCATCACGCCTTCCACCGCTCAGGAACCGATCGGTGTGAGTTTTGATGATAGCTTTTCAACCTTTGCGGTTGGCGGTGGTCTGGAATATGAAATCGGTCTGGGTCTTGGCTTGCGCGCGGTCTATCTGCGCCATCAAGGTGATCGCGAAGCCGATGATATTCGCATCGGCGTCATTTGGCGGCTTTAAAAAATTACTCTAATTGCGAACCCGGGCGGATGAATCCGCGCGGGCCTAATCGTCCTTGATAGCAGCGCGACACGCCCCAGCATGATGCGTAATATAAAGCCATCTCTTTTTCTTTGCGGCGGACTTCAAAACAGACCTCACCGCCATAAAACCACTTGTCAATTGATTGACAGAGCCAATTGCCTTTGATCCACCAGCGTCCGCCCGACCAAAATTCGCGCAAAGCGATTTTGCCATGCGGCGTCAAGGATGCCTCGCGGGAGAAGCGCGCATAAAGATAGCCGTCGCTGCGATAATAAACCCGCCAATTAATATCAGAGCGTACGCGCTCTTTTTTGCTGCTGATTGAGCCGTCGGCAAAGCCATTGGTGCCAACAAAAGTCCAGCCCGACAATATCTTTTTGGCCTCTTCGCCTGAGACGAATTGGCCTATAGCTTTCTGATCCGATCCGCCAATGCCCTGCGCGCCGCCAATGTCGCGGCCTATGCTCTGCGCGCGCGCGCGGCCTTGCGCGGCATCGGCAGAAGCCTGTGCGGGCGCTGAAGGCTGCGCTTTGTCAACGGCTTGATCCTCTTCGGTCTTTCCTTTTTCTTCGCCGATGGCGGCGGCCTCTTCTTTTTTGGTGCTGTCGGAATCCTCTTCGGTCTTATGCTCTGCGAGAATGTCCTTTCCCTGCGAGGGCAGGGTCACGATTTCAACCCGCAGCACTTCGCCTTCTTCTTCAAGCGCTTTATCCTCGCTGCCGAATTCACCGCCGGCTTCGGTCAGGCCGATCTCGGCAGCCCAGCGCTGGCCGCCGCGTGTGCCTAGCAGATCGGGGTCAATGACATCGGTGAGCATAGCGAGCAGACCCAGAAAGGCCCAAGGATAGGCCAAAGCCAAAACCACCCCATGAATCAAAGTTGAGGTCAAAAGCCCCGCCGGACGCAGTCGCGCCAGACGCAGTCGCGCCCCGCGCGGCCACGCCGGACGCGGTCGCGCCCCGCCTGGCCACCATCTGCGCCTCTGCGCCTGATGCTTCTGATGTTTTTGATGTTTCTGAAGCTCTTTTTCCAAAATATATGTCCCTGAAATATGCCTCTTTAGTGAGGCTATCCGATTATACCTTGCATCAAAGCGAGGTTTAGGGCAAAATCAAAGCTCAAGAGGTCGGGATTCTCCCGACTTTTTTGACCCCAAATTGGAATGTTACTGCGCTGCCGGTTTCGGTCGCGTGAAGGCTCGTTTACGCTATCGTGCGTGATACCGCGATGGGGGTTTGAGATCGTGAAGAGTATGTGATCAACGGGATTCGTTTTTAACGAATCCTGATCCAACATAATGTCTGATCGTTCTGTTCTAATCTCAAACATTGAGATTGAGAACGGTCAAGCGCAAAAGGGCATTTGGTAGATGCCTTGGCGTCAAGAGGCGATGAAGGACGTAGAATGCTGCGATAAGCTGCGGGAAGCTGCAAACAAGCTTTGATCCGCAGATTTCCGAATGGGGAAACCCGATCTTTTTAAGATCATTTTTGTCTGAATAAAATAGGGCAAAGAAGCAAACCCGGGGAACTGAAACATCTAATTACCCGGAGGAAAGGACATCAACCGAGACTCCGCTAGTAGTGGCGAGCGAACGCGGACCAGGCCAGTGCCTGCTCGTTTTGTTACCAGAAGCTCTCTGGAAAGGAGCGCCATAGGAGGTGAAAGCCCTGTATGGGAAAACAAAGCAAGCGGGACATGCGTAAGGCGGGACACGTGAAATCCTGTCTGAAGATGGGGGGACCACCCTCCAAGCCTAAGTACTCCTTGACGACCGATAGCGAACAAGTACCGTGAGGGAAAGGCGAAAAGAACCCCGACGAGGGGAGTGAAATAGAACCTGAAACCGAATGCCTACAATCAGTCGGAGCCTTTATCCCATCTTCGGATGGGATGGGTGACGGCGTACCTTTTGTATAATGGGTCAGCGAGTTGGTCTGGCGAGCGAGCTTAAGCCGCAAGGTGTAGGCGCAGCGAAAGCGAGTCTGAATAGGGCGCCATAGTTCGTCGGATCAAACCCGAAACCGGGTGATCTAGCCATGGGCAGGTTGAAGGTGCGGTAACACGCACTGGAGGACCGAACCCACCTATGTTGAAAAATGGGGGGATGACCTGTGGCTAGGGGTGAAAGGCCAATCAAACCCGGAGATAGCTGGTTCTCCGCGAAATCTATTTAGGTAGAGCGTCGCAGTAAGACTCTCGGGGGTAGAGCACTGGATGGGCTAGGGGGACGCAAGTCTTACCAAACCTAACCAAACTCCGAATACCGAGACGTTATATGCGGCAGACACACTACGGGTGCTAAGGTCCGTGGTGGAAAGGGAAACAGCCCTAACCGACAGCTAAGGTCCCTAAATTATGGCTAAGTGGCAAAGGATGTGAGAAGACCAAGACAGCCAGGAGGTTGGCTTAGAAGCAGCCACCCTTTAAAGAAAGCGTAACAGCTCACTGGTCTAATCAAGTTTTCTCGCGCCGAAAATGTAACGGGGCTCAAGCCATATACCGAAGCTTCGGGTGCAAGAGGTCTCAGTCAGCACTGAGAAACGGGATAAGGGAAGCAGGGCGTGATCGTCTTGCTTCCCTACCCCTAAAATATTAAAATGTTGGGAAATGGGGGCTAGGAGAAAAGCTATGTTTGATGAAATTTGGCAGAGAATTATTGAATGTGAAGGGGAAACATTTAGTCAGAAAAAAGGGAAATCTTTTACTTATGAAATAATTCATAATGCTTTGAGGCCAAGCACGACCAACCGTAATCTTCCGAGATCGCATTTTGAGAAAGCTTGGGAACTGATGCCTTTGGAAAACACAGTGCCGCTACAACGCCTTCAGGGACCATCATATCTATATGCGATTTTGACAGACCCTAGAATTAAAGGGTGACTAAAATCTATTTTTAAGCCTTTGTGGAAGTGAGAATAAAATTAAAATTTGACTTTTAAGACTTTTTCTATAGTCTAGTCTTTATGTCTATATTCAAAGAAAAAGCCCTTGGGAAAACCCCGACGCGATCTGCCTCTCAAGCTCAAGAGAGACAGAGCGATATTGATAGGGAATTAGAGCAAGCTCTAAGCCCAAAGGCACTCAAAGCGTTCAAAAATGGTTTGGGACGCTTTAGCCGTCTTTATAGACAGCTCGCCAAATAGTGGCGGAATATCTTACCGTCAGAGCTATCATTGCTATTCATAATAAGCTGGTAGATCTTCATGGCGGGTTGCATGGAATTCGTGACGAGGGCGCGCTAGAAGCGGCAGTCCATCGTCCACAAAGCGGATATTACCCAGATATTATCGCTGAGGCAGCAGCCTTAATGGAAAGCCTAGCGATAAATCATCCCTTCATTGATGGGAATAAGCGGGTTGCTTTCGGCGCCGCCCAAACCTTTTTGGAAATGAATGGGTATAAAATTGACGCCGATGAAATGGAAATCTATCGGCAAATGATAGATCTATTTGAAGTCGGCAATTTCAAATTCGAGCCGCTCGATAAAATGCTGCGGGGCATGACCTCGCAAACAAACCCGAAACAATAATAAATTTTCAGTGCTGTCTGAGGCCTCTTGCGCGGTAGCGGAGCGTTGTCTAGGCCGTTGAAGGATGATCCGCGAGGACATCTGGAGGCATGACAAGTGAGAATGCTGACATGAGTAGCGATAAAGAGGGTGAGAATCCCTCTCGCCGAAAGTCCAAGGTTTCCTGCGTCAAGTTCGTCTGCGCAGGGTTAGTCGGCCCCTAAGGCGAGGGCGAAAGCCGTAGTCGATGGGAATGAGGTTAATATTCCTCAACCAGCGGGTGGTGACGGATAGAGATCGTTTGTCTTTTCTTATTGGATTGAAGAGGCGAGCATCTGTGTTCCAGGAAATAGCCCCCGCAACAATGACCGTACCCCAAACCGACACAGGTGGACAGGTAGAGCATACCAAGGCGCTTGAGAGAACGATGTTGAAGGAACTCGGCAAATTACTCCCGTAACTTCGGAAGAAGGGAGCCCGCTTGCTGCGCAAGCAGCTCGCGGGGACACAAACCAGGGGGTAGCGACTGTTTACTAAAAACATAGGACTCTGCGAAGCCGCAAGGCGAAGTATAGGGTCTGACGCCTGCCCGGTGCCGGAAGGTTAAGGGGTGGAGTGCAAGCTCTGAACCGAAGCCCCGGTAAACGGCGGCCGTAACTATAACGGTCCTAAGGTAGCGAAATTCCTTGTCGGGTAAGTTCCGACCTGCACGAATGGCGTAACGACTTCCCCACTGTCTCCAACATCGACTCAGCGAAATTGAATTGCCCGTGAAGATGCGGGCAACCTGCGGTCAGACGGAAAGACCCCGTGAACCTTTACTATAGCTTTGCAGTGGCGTGGGCGTGATCATGTGCAGGATAGGCGGGAGACTTCGAAGCCGGAGCGTCAGCTCTGGTGGAGTCGCCCTTGAGATACCGCCCTTGATTATGCTTGCGTCTAACCGCGATCCGTGAATCCGGATCCGGGACCCTGCATGGTGGGTAGTTTGACTGGGGAGGTCGCCTCCCAAAGAGTAACGGAGGCGCGCGATGGTAGGCTCAGGCTGGTCGGAAATCAGCTTTATAGAGTGCAATGGCATAAGCCTGCCTGACTGCGAGAGTGACAGCTCGAGCAGAGACGAAAGTCGGTCATAGTGACCCGGTGGTTCCGAGTGGAAGGGCCATCGATCAACGGATAAAAGGTACTCCGGGGATAACAGGCTGATGACGCCCAAGAGTTCATATCGACGGCGTTGTTTGGCACCTCGATGTCGGCTCATCACATCCTGGGGCTGGAGAAGGTCCCAAGGGTTTGGCTGTTCGCCAATTAAAGTGGTACGTGAGCTGGGTTTAGAACGTCGTGAGACAGTTCGGTCCCTATCTGCCGTGGGTGTTGGAAATTTGAGAGGAGCTGCCCCTAGTACGAGAGGACCGGGGTGGACGCATCTCTGGTGGACCTGTTGTCGCGCCAGCGGCATAGCAGGGTAGCTAAATGCGGAAGGGATAACCGCTGAAAGCATCTAAGCGGGAAGCCCACCTCGAGACTAGATTTCCCTATCAGGGCCGTGGAAGACCACCACGTTGATAGGCTGGGAGTGAAAGCGCGGCGACGCGTGAAGCGGACCAGTACTAATCACCCGATTGGCTTGATCGTTTTCATTCCCAGTGTTTGAAGACGGAGCGCTCAGGAATTATTGTTGGATCAGATCACATATTTTCACCTGATCAGATGTAAGGCCGCCCCGCTTTTTCAAGCGGGGCGACCGCTTTTTAGTGGTGCTTTATTAACCACATATTCTTTTTGATTTTTGTGAGACGATAATAAATTCATGTTGCATTGTGCTTGCAACAGCTCCTGGTTTGTTTGTCGGTGAATTTTTTGTTGGCATTGTTTTGTTATGTATAGCTCTTTTATAAGTAAATAAGTGCTTGAATCCATTTTTTTCAAATTTTTCAGCAACAAATTGATCCGTTTTTAGCTGAACTGATTTGACCGTGCGATTGCCAACTACATAAATAGAAAATCCTCCTACTTTAATTGTGTTTGCAACTTGATCTATTGAAAAACCCAAATCTTCATAAAATGAAGATATTTCGAGTGCTCTTCTCGAATCGCATGTGTTGATTTTTTTGATATCTCTAGAAATAATGCCTTCATTAAAAATTTTTTTAGCTTTACGACCCCCCATAAGTTTATTGTCAATCTTGCTTGCGTCATTAAATCCAGCCCATAAGTTAGCAAAAAATGAGAATTGGCCATAGGCAACAGTCGTTCGACTATCGCCATAAGGAGGGCTGGTTAGCACAACGTCAAAATTGTTTGGAATAAACTTATTGTTGATCGAAAGGCGTGGTTTTCCGATACGAGGATGATATTTTTCTAAATAAATTTTGATTGTTTCTTCAATCTTTGTAAGATAAATCGCTACCGGATCGGGGTTGAATCTATCCAGTTTTTCTTCTGGCATACGGTATAGTTTGAATTCACCTTTTCTGGTATAAGAACAGGCTCTGACTGTAGCGTAGAATGGTATCAAGAATAATCGTCTTATATCAGGGTTGTGAATTGTTTCTATGCATTTTTGTATATCTGATAGGAGATACATAATATCTTTAGAGAACCAATAATCAATATTATGATAGCGGGGTAGTTTGCTTTCCTTTGGGTTGCGTCTACAGAAAGATAATTGAAAGACTTTATTTTTTATATTTTCTTTGTTTAATTCAATTCCTTTTTTGCTGATTTTAGTCAAGCGGGCTTTCGCGAGCAAAATGGCGAAAGGATTTATGTCATACCCCTGAAAATTTGAAAAGCCCTGATCAATTCCGGCACAAAATGATGTTCCAGAGCCACAGTAAGGGTCTAATAAGGATTCTTTGCTTTTTGGGTTTATTTCCTCAAGAATTTTTATTGCAATTTGAGGCAGCATCGTTGCGGGGTAGGGGTGTAAATTTGGGTATAAATCTGAGTATGATTCTCCCGCAAAATCATATTCTGGTGCTCGTATAACTTTATACATCTATGTCCTGAATATTGCTAAATATATCATCTAGATTTTTTTCTAGAATTCTAAATCCTGTTCCATGATTTCTTGCGCGAGTCCCTTTGTCGTGCAATCGTAAATCAATTAAAATTTTACCTTGTTTTATCTGTGTGTGTAAAAGATGCGGAGTTGTGCCTCTGAGAAGCCTTGCCCGATTAAACCAAAACCATTCAATGTCATCCCTTTCTTCTGCGTCGGCGTTCACAAGGATAAGTGCGGGTATTTTTTTGCTAAAATGTTGTGCTAAATCGTTTAACGACCATAAAACAACTATTGATCCATCTATATGTCTGACAGCTAGCTGTTCGTCATCTACATGAACAAATAAGCCTGCATTGTTTGGGGATAGTTTAAGTGTATAGTATAGGCCTAATCTGCCATTTTTATCTAAAGAACCATATTTTCTTATGGCATCAAGAGGTTTCATTTTCCAAGCTTTGCGATTAAATGTAAAAAGCGTGATTAGGTTGCTGCTATTGTTGCGATGCGCCTTGAGTTCTGCAAACCCAAAATCTGGTGTTTTAATATTATTTTCTTTAATACCCAAATGTGTCTCTAGGGTATGCCCGATTCCAGTGGGCCCCCTGCGGGTAGATTGTATGAATCCTTGATTTTTTAGTTTATTGAAAGCTTTGCGAAATTTTTTAAGATCCATCATGCAATACTTCTTTACTCTATAGAACTTCTTAACTGATTCTAAAAAAAATTGTATAGTAATTTATGGCTGTTAGCCACCGCGGGCGTCGAAAATTCACGAAGATCGCGGATTTTACTTATATCAGCCAAAAATGACTTATAGAAGGAATGTTCGGCGTAAAGCCAAATATCTCAAACGCGGATAAAAGCGAGTTAAAGCCCCCTTGCTTCGCTGGTCTTCTTTTATAATATTTACAATGAACTGAAATCATGGGGGAGAGGGGATCATGGCTGTTATTCTATGCCAAGGGTGTGCGCGCGTTGTTGCGCCGACTGCGGAACAATGTTCGCATTGCGGTCTGCAGAAACCTAGTCCGCGGAAGGAAACTTTAATGTTTAAGCTGACGCCTTTTATCAGCCTGATGGGATTTATTGGCTTGCTCGTGATGATGTTCTGGTGATTTGCGGATGAGGGTTTCACCCGCGCGCGGACTGCATGAGCGTCGCCGCCCTCACGCGCGGCAATAGTTTGAAAAGGCCGCCTCACAGGGGCATCAGGCCGCTTTGTTCATGCTGGGTCAGCTTGACGCCATGCATCTTGACGCCGCGCGGTTCCCAAAACAGGCTTATATCTGGTATGCTCTTGTTGCGCGGGTTGGCCAGATTCATCATGGTCGCCGTGCCGCTGCCCTCAGAGATGCAGCAACATAGAGCAGGAAAGTCTGATCAATGAAAATTTTGTCTTTTATTTTGATTCTCGCATTTTGTGTCTTCACGCCGCAATTTGTGCTGTCGGAGGAGGTCACAATTGAGGAGGCGAGACAGAGAGCTCAGAAAGGAGACGAGCAATCTCAATTTGCGCTGGGCGTGCTTTATTTGCAAGGGCGCGGCGTTCAGCAAGATTATGCCCAAGCTGCCGCATGGTTTCAAAAGGCTGCCGATCAGAATATGCCGGAAGCACAGGCCAATCTGGCGTTTTTTTATATGAATGGCTGGGGCGTTGCGCGTGATTTGAAGAAAGCTTTATTTTGGAATCGCAAAGCGGCAAACAAGGGTTTTGCAGCAGCGCAGTCGCGTCTCGCGCAATTTTATCTTGAAGGCGTTGGAGTCAAAAAAGACCTCGCGCAAGCGCGGGTCTGGTTTGAGAAAGCTGCCGCGCAAAACTTCGCCGATGCTCAATATGCTTTGGGGCTGCTGCTCGTGCAAGATAAAAAAGGCAAAAAAAATCATCCGCGCGCGCGCGCATGGTTTGAAAAAGCCGCCGAGCAAGATCATGGATGGGCACAATTTTATTTTGCGCAATTTTTGCAGCAAGGATTGGGCGGAAAAAAAGATGTCGGGCTGGCAAAAACATGGTTTGAGAGCGCGTCCAATAATGGCGTTGTGGAAGCCAAATTCACGCTGGCAGGAATCTATGCCACCGGCCAAGCAGAGGTTGAACAGGATTACCGCAAAGCATTGGCGCTTTATCAGGAAGCAGCGGATGCTGGCCATCTATTCGCTCAATATAATCTAGGCGTTTTTTATCATAATGGCTTCGGCACGAAGCGCGACAGCAAGCAGGCTTTGGTCTGGCTCAATCAGGCGGCCGATCGGGGTTATGCAAAAGCGCATTACCAGCTGAGCGAGATCTATTCTCAAGGCCGCGGTGTTCAGCAGGATTATCCGCGCGCCTATCAGCATATGTGGCTGGCCGCTAGACTGGGCTATAAGAAAGCTGAAAGACTTTTGAAAGCTGCTGGCAGCGCGCTGGATCCTCAAGCGCGTGAAGCGGCGCTCAAGATCGCGCAAGAGCGTTTTGCTGAAATATCTAAAAAATAGTAATTTTTACTTGAAAGAATATGAATTATGAGCCAAATGTAGAGGAATAATGTGTTTTCAACACAGCAAAGTTCTTTAGGGACAGGAATTATTTAATGTTCATTCTTGGTATTAACACGTCACATGATGCTAGTGCGGCTCTTTACGATGATTATCGCCTGATCGCTACTGTGTCTCTTGAACGCCTCACGCGCAAAAAAAAAGATGGTAAGCGTTATCCACATGAAGCTGTTAATGAAGTTTTATCTATCGGCGGTGTTTCTCACAAAGAAATCGGTGCTATAGCTTTGGGCAGACATAAATTTCCTGCTCAATGGCTTTGCCTACCTGATCAAGAATTATCAAAGGAACAAGGGCGTAGCAAGTTGATAGAATTGATGATGCGTCACAACCTTAAGGCGACAGACTTGTTTAATCGGCAGCGCTTTTTGCGTGATGAGGGCTTTGATGAAAACACGCAGCTATTCTTTTACAATCATCATTTTGCTCATGCTCTAGGCGCGCTTTTCCATACCGATTGGGATGATGCGCTTGTTTATACGTCAGATGGTCAAGGAGATTTTGTTTGTTACAGCCATACCTTGCTGAAGTCCGGTAGGTTAAATAGACTTTATGGCTCGGAATGGGACACAAGAACATCGTTTGATCGTAGACGTAGACTGAACCTTACTTCTGGTAGCATGGGCTATTTCTACCGCTGTTTCGGCAAATCTATAGGTTTCAATGCACGTCATGCGGGCAAGGTAATGGGTCTGGCGGCGTTCGGCAAGCCAGTTGCTGCGGGTCGGCTTAGGCGCCTATATCGGGTGGATTCAAACGGAGTGATTACTCGCCGATTCCTCTCCAAGGCGAAGCTGCGCGAATTCGCGCGGCGCATGGCGGCGCGCTACCGGCGTGAAGATGTTGCCGCCTCGGTGCAGAAGGTTTTGGAAGATTTGGTTGTCGAATCTGTGGGGCGCCTCGTTAAGCGCCATAAAGTGCGCCGTCTTGCTGTTGCGGGCGGCATTTTTGCTAATGTGCTTTTGAACCAGAAGCTTGTCGAGCGCTTGGCGCTTGATGAGATTTTTGTCTATCCGGCGATGTCGGATGAGGGGTTGGCAGCGGGCGGCGTGCTGCAATATCTGTTGGCGCGCGATGGCTTGGATGTCTGGCTGAAGAAGCGGCATCGTCTGACCGATGTTTATTTCGGACGCAATCATGATGCGGATATTGAATCGGTGATGAAGGCCAAAGGTGCGTCGCGCCTGTCTTGCCCGAACAATGATCATGTTCAAGAGACGGTGCAGCAGATCATTGCCGACAAAGTGGTTGCGATTTATCGCGGGCGGATGGAATATGGCCCGCGCGCGCTGGGCGCGCGCTCAATTCTTGCGGCGGCGACGGATCGGAATATCAATAATGAACTCAATAAGCGCCTTTCGCGCACGGAATTCATGCCATTTGCGCCTGTAGTGCGCAAAGAGCGGGCGCATGATGTTTTTGCTCTGTCGCCAGCGATGGATTATGCCGCGCGCTTCATGACGATCACCTGCGCGGTGCGCGAAGAATGGCGCGAGAAAATACCGGCTGTGGTTCATGTTGATGGCACCGCGCGGCCTCAAGTGATTGAGCGCGAGGCCAATCCGCTTTATTACGATATTCTCGCGGCCTATGAGGCAGCGACCGGCCTGCCGGTTTTGATCAATACGTCATTTAATGCGCATGAAGAGCCGATCATCAACACCCCGGCTGAATGTACCGAAGCGCTCGTTGCAGGCCGCGTTGACGCGGTTGTGACCGAAAAAGGCCTTTGGACATATCAGGAAACCCATCAAAGTGAGGAAAAATTCTCACTCGGTAAAAAGTGGCAAAAAATCTGGCGCGCCTCTATTGGTGCTGAGCCTCAATTATAAAGTGTATTCAGCACAAAAACTTGCTACGGGAATAGTGCGCGGCAGCCAGCTCTCGGCGATCCTGCTCGCCTGAATAAAGACTTAAAAAGACGTAGTCAGTTTGAACTTCGCCGCCGTCGAGGCTTGGGGTGCCAGACTTAAATTATCAAAGCCGACAATATCAATATCGCCCATAATGCCCAAAGCGTGCGTGACAGACAAAGACGCCTTCACTATATTCGACTGGTAGCCGACCATCGCGGTGAATTGATGCGTATGGCCTTCAGCCTTGCCGACAAGAGATGACGAAGCCGAGTCCATCTGGCCATAAACGGATTGCGCATGGAGGCCAAAATAAGTGCTCTCGTGCGCAGACCATTGCTGCGACCATTGATGACCCAGCCGCACAATAATCGTGTAAGTGTCGCCGAAGGCGAAATCGCCTGTGCCGTAAGAGCCAAAAAAGCCGTTCTCTTCATGAGAGAGGGCGAGAGCAACATGCTCGTTCCACATATAGCCAAGTACGCCTTCAGGTGTAGCGAAGAAGCCGGAGATATGATCCGGCAAAGTCGGGACAAAGGTCGCGCCGCGTTTTGCGGAAAAAAGAGAATCGCGGCCAAATTGATCGGTCAGGCGCAGTTCAGACGTCGTGCCCTGCAAAACCAGACCGCCGCTCAAGGGCGCATTCGTGATCCGGTTGATCAAAGCGCCGCGCGTGTCAAAGAAGCACTCTACCGAAAAAACGCCCTGCCCCCAGTCATCGCTTGCTTCGTCTTCATCCAAGATCGTGCCCCAAGGCTGAAGCGAGCCATCAGGGTTGATCGGGCGGGCGCAAAATTGCGCGAGGCGCACGGTCTGTCGGCTCGTCATATCCGGCCAGAGCAGACGCGCATTGGCCAAAGACGCCGCAACAATCGAAGAAGCAAGTCCAGCTTCTCCCGTAAATCCCGTATCCGTTGCAGGAACGTTATCAAGAGGCACATCAGAGCCAGTAATGTGAGTTGTCAACACACAATGGACTTTTATATTCTCGCTCTCAACCCCTTCCGATGATCCGCAGCGCGATGAGTCAGTATGAAGAGCAAAGCCAAACCCGGCAATCGCGCGAAACGTATCATAGCCACCGACAAATAATATCAAGCCTGTATCAACCATCGCTGTCACATCTTCAACAGACACGGTCAGACGAGGATCCCCAGCAAAAAAGTTTGGCCCTATGTCAGACCCCCTCCAGCCTGTAGGCATAACAACAACGTTGTTATGATCTCGTAGACTGGCAGGGTCTAACAAATTTGTAAAATAACTTCCAGCGACACTAATATAATCGATCATATTGATCACATGTGTGTTGCGGGGAAGAGCCTCCTGAAAGTCTCCTGCTGACTCCGGCGGCTCCAAGAAATAAAATCCTTCTACAACATTAATGTAATGCTCGTGAAGATTTGGAGAAAAGGTAACAAAACCCGATCGATAAAAAAGCATCAAGCGACTAGAGGCATCTTGAAGGCCAGCTATCCGCTCATTGTAATCTCCGTTATACAATCTGTTCATGCCCCCAACGGCACAACGCCGCTGTCGCAGCCGACTTTCCGCACTCTCTGTGCCAGGGAGTGGATCGCAATTCCGTGACCAAATATCGGTACTACCAAAGGAACTCGCTCCATCTTCAAGGCTAGTGGCAAACTCGGTACTACTACCGCTAAGAATAAAAGTATCAGGCGGGGAGGGCACGCCAGGGAGATCGGTACCCACGTTGGGGCTACTACCGCCGCCTCCTCCTCCTCCACACGCGGCAAGCAAGCAAAACATGGCTGCGACAGAGATGATACGTAATGATATAAATGACATGGCAGATACCCCTATATATTCCCGTTTCTTCCCCCCTCTTTCTTCAGAGGGACTTTCTAGGGATTTTAGATTAAGGGCTTGTCGGATGTCAATCAGTTAAAAGGCAGCTAAATATCGCCGAATACATATATTATATATATAAAGTGTATTCGCGCCGAAAACTTGCTACAAGGAGCCCATGAAGCTCATCACGGGAAATAGCTCGCGACAGCTCGCCGAGGCGATTGCGTCCACGCTCGGCCTCACTTTGACCCGCTCCGATGTCCGCCGCTTCAGCGATAAGGAAATCTTCGCCGAAATCCAAGATAATGTCCGCGGCACCGACGTGTTTGTGATCCAGTCTACGTCCTATCCCGCCAACGATCATGTGATGGAGCTGCTCATCATCATTGACGCGCTGCGCCGCGCTTCGGCGAGCCGCATCACAGCGGTGATCCCCTATTTTGGCTATGCGCGTCAGGATCGCAAAACCGGCTCGCGAACGCCGATCACCGCCAAGCTCATCGCCAATATGATCACCAATGCCGGTGCCGATCGCGTGCTGACGATGGACCTCCACGCTGGACAGATCCAAGGCTTCTTTGACATTCCCACCGATAATCTGTTTGCAGCACCCGTGTTCATTCGCGATATACGCAAACGCTGGGCGCAAAAAAAACTGACCATCGTCTCGCCCGATATTGGCGGTGTGCTGCGCGCGCGCTCGGTCGCGCAGAGGCTCAATGCTGACCTCGCCATCATTGACAAGCGCCGCGCCAAAGCCGGAACATCTGAAGTGATGAACATTATCGGCGAAGTGCGCGACACCGTCTGCATTCTCGTCGACGACATCGTCGATTCCGCCGGAACTTTGTGCAATGCCGCCGCCGCGCTCCTTGAGGCGGGCGCTGAAGATGTCGGTGCTTATGTGACTCATGGCGTTTTGTCGGGTGAGGCGCTCACGCGCATCAAAAAATCCCGAATCGGCGAGCTCGTCATCACCAACACGATTGAGCCGGTCAGTGCTGTGCAAAATGTAAAGCAAATTCGGATTTTATCCATCGCGCCGCTCATGGCCGAAGCCATCCGCCGCACCTATATCGGCGAATCCGTCTCCAGCCTGTTTGACGAATAGGCGTCGGCGCGCTATAAAACCTCATCATGGACGAAGCCTCTTTCAAAGCCTCGCCGCGCGATCTGTGCGGCACCTCTTCCGCCCGCTCTTTGCGCCGCAGCGGCCAAATCCCCGCCATCCTCTATGGCGGCGGCGGCGACGCGCTGCCCATCGCGCTGGACGCAAAAAACCTCACACAATATGCCCAGCGCGCAGGCTTCATGTCCACTTTATGCACGATTGACCTTGACGGCCAGCCCGTGCGCGCGCTGCCGCGCGAAGCGCAAATCCATCCGCTCAACGGCCAGATTTTGCACATGGACTTCCTGCGCCTGACCGCCGACAGCCTCATTGAGGTCGGCGTGCGCGTCAGCTTCATCAACGAGGAAGCGAGCCCCGGCCTCAAGCGCGGCGGTGTGCTGAACATCGTCCGTCATGAGGTGGAGCTCAAATGCCCCGCCGAGTCGATCCCCGATGAGCTCACCGCCGACCTTGAGGGACTCGACATTGGCGACTCGATTCATATTTCGATGATTGAACTGCCGGACAATGTCACCCCGACCATCACTGATCGCGACTTTACTGTCGCGACCATCGCCGCGCCCGCCGCGCTCCGCAGCGAGGAGGAGGAAGCCGCCGAAGCCGCCGAAGCCGCTGAAGCCGAGGAAAAAGCTGAAGGCGATGAAAAAGACGGGACTCAAGATGAAGGCGGCGATAAATCGTCTTAAAATATCATTATGATTTTATTTGTCGGGCTTGGCAATCCGGGCAAGCAATATCGCCAGACCCGACATAATATCGGCTTCATGGCGGTGGATGCGATCATGCAGCAATATGAATTTTCTGCGCCGCGCGCGCAGTTTGGCGGCGAGCTGGCTGATGGCCGTCTTGATAATAAAAAAATTCTTGTGTTTAAGCCGATGACTTTTATGAATCTATCGGGTCAGGCGCTCGGCGAGCTCGCGCGCTATTTTGATGTGGCCGCTAAAGATGTCGTTGTATTTTATGACGAGATCGCGCTGCCTTTGGGCAAGACGCGCCTGCGCACCGGCGGCAGCGCTGGAGGTCATAATGGCATCCGCTCATGCATCGTGCATATCGGCGAAGGCTTCCGGCGCGTCAGGCTGGGCATCGGCCATCCGGGCGACAAGGAGCTGGTCAGCCATCATGTGCTCGGCGGCTTCTCGCAAAGTGAAATGCGCGATGTCATCACGCCTTGGCTCGGCCATATCGCCGACGAGGCTGTGCTGCTCGCGCAGAACCGCGACGATCTATTCGCCAACCGCATCCATCTTGCGATGGAAGAGCGCAGGTAAATTTATGGGATTTTCTTGTGGGATCATCGGGCTGCCCAATGTCGGCAAATCCACTTTGTTCAACGCGCTGACGCTAGCCGCGCACGCGCAGGCCGAAAATTATCCCTTCTGCACCATTGAACCCAATATCGGCGAGGTCGCCGTTCCTGATCCGCGTCTGGCGCGTCTGGCGGAGATTGCCGAGGCCGCCAAGCAGATTCCCGCCGCGATGAATTTCGTGGACATTGCCGGATTGGTGCGCGGTGCCGCGCAAGGCGAGGGGCTGGGCAATAAATTCCTCAGCCATATCCGCGAAGTGGATGCGCTCATTCATATCGCGCGCTGCTTTGACGATGATGACATCACTCATGTTGAGGGACGGATTGATCCGGTGCAAGATATTGAAACGGTGGAGACCGAACTGATGCTCGCCGACATTGAAAGCCTTGAGCGCCGCCACGAAGCGCTGGAGAAAAGAGCGCGCGGGCCAGACAAAGAGGCCAAAGCGCTTCTGCCGCTCGTTGAGCAGGCGCTGAGGATATTGCATGCCGGAAACAATATCGCCAGTGAGGTCGGTGAAGAGGAGCTGGCGCGCTTATCGCTGCTGCAATTGCTGACGACAAAAAAAACGCTTTATGTCGGCAATGTCGCTGAGGGCGACATCAAAGAAGATAATGCGCACATCAAAGCTGTGCAAAAATTAGCGCGCCGCCGCCGCGCGCCAGTGCTGAAGCTCGCCGCCAATATGGAGGCGCAGCTCGCGCAGCTTGATGCCGACGAAGCCAGCGAATATCTAGACGCGCTGGGCATTGCCGCGCCCGGTCTGCACCAGCTCATTCGTGCCGGATATGAGATGCTTGGCCTCATCACCTATTTCACCGCCGGCCCCAAAGAAGCGCGCGCTTGGACGATCCCGCTCGCCACCGCCGCGCCCGCCGCCGCAGGCCGCATCCATAGCGATTTTGAAACCGGATTCATCCGCGCTGAAGTGATCTCCTACCAAGACTTCGCCGAACATCAAGGCGCGGTCGCCGCCGCTCAAGCCGGAAAAATGCGCCTTGAAGGCAAAGACTATATCGTCCAAGATGGCGACGTCATTTACTTTCGGACGAATAATTAAGGGGCAGAAAATAATGGCACGATATTATTGGGAAGATTTTCAGCCCGGCAGCGAGGCTGATGTCGGCACGCATAGAATCACCCGCGATGAAATCGTCGCCTTCGCAAAAGATTATGACCCGCAGCCTTTCCACTTGGACGAGGAGCTGGCCAAAGACACATTCCTCGGGCAGCTCTGCGCGAGCGGCTGGCACATCATGACGATTTTCTCGCAGATCATCTATCTAGGCTATGAAAACCAGACGGCGCTGATCGACGCGCCTCATATTGAAGAATGTCGCTGGCTGAAGCCCGTCTTCCCCGATGATCAATTGACCGTCAGGCGCATTTGCCTCCAAGCCGTCGCTGAGGGCCAGCACGGCAAATGCCAATTTCGCTGGGATATTTTCGACCAGAACGGCGTGCAAAAAACCCAGATCACCGGCTGGAGCAAAATCAAAAAAAGGGAGGCCTTATGAGCTTCCTTGAAGACTTGCCGGTCGGCGCCAAGCAGATATTGGGCACACATATTTTTGACAAAAAAGAGATGATCGCCTTTGCAAAAACCTATGATCCGCGCGCACAATATATTGTCAATGAAGCTGACCTGCTTACAGCAAGCCCATGGTATGTCACCGCCGTCTGGATGCAGATGATGATGCAGAACGGCAAAGACAATTTCTGGGATAAGGTCGCGCCACAAAAAAACTCCACCGCCCCAACCGGACGCCGAGGGCCTTCGCCGGGCTTTATAGACCTCACCTATCCCCATCCGGTCTATGCCGGAGACGAAATCACATTCACCGCGCAAATCGCAAAAATTATTAAGTTGAAATCGCGCCCCAAATGGGGTATTGCAAGAAATCTGAACGAGGCTCTCAACAAAAAAGGGGATATCGTTATGCGGTTCTTCGGCCAAGTGCTCGTCGAGCGCCGCGACCCCCAAACCACCCACCAAACCATAGACTCCCAAACCATAAAGAAGGACATATAAAACATGGCGACGAAAGGCGAGATGATCACTCTTAAAATCGGCAGCGATGAAATCGGCGCGTGGCATGTCGCGCCAAAGGGCGAGCGCATTGGCGGTCTTGTGCTCGTGCAGGAGATTTTCGGCCTCACGCCCAACATCCGCCGGATCTGCGAGTCTTACGCCGAACAAGGCTATGAAGTCATCGCACCTTCTGTGTTTGATCGGCTGGAGAAAAACTTTCAAGGCGATTATTCACCCAAACAGATCGCGCGCGCCCAAGAGCTGGCTCTTAAAAACGGCGTGGATAATGCCGTCACCGACGTGCAGGCCTGCATTGATTTTCTCAAGCCGTCGGTATTCATCACCGGCTATTGCTATGGCGGCTCGGTGGTTTGGGCGGCGGCGTGCCGCTGTCGCGGCTTAACCGCGGCGGTCGGTTATTATGGCCGCCTCATCATTGATTATGTCGACGAGACGCCCAAAGTGCCGACCATTCTCCATTTTGGCGAAACCGACGACACCATACCGATGGATAATGTCCGCCAGATTGAAGCCGCTCATCCCGATATGGAAGTTTATGTCTATCCGGCGGGGCATGGATTCAATTCCGAAAACTCGCCGCATTACGATAAAGAATGCGCCGCACTGGCGCGCGAACGCACCCTTGCTCATTTTCAAGCGCATATGCCTTAAGCTGAAAAATTGCAGCAATCTATGAAAATCCCCATCTATTGCATCAACCTCGCGCGCTCAAAAGACCGCCGCAAAAATATGGAAGCGCGCGCGCATAAGATTGGCCTTCATCTAGAATTCATTGACGCAATAGATGGCTTGAATTTCAAACATGTTTGCGAATTTAAACATTACGATGCAAATAAACGGCTGCGTTTTTTCAAAAACCACCTGAATGTTTTTCATTTGGCGACTATGGAGAGCTTCCGTAAAGCTTTTAATGTATTTTTGAATAGCCAAGAAGATCATTGTGTCATATTAGAAGATGATTTGATTTTTGCAGAAAATTTCGTGCAAGGGATAGAGGCGATTATGCGCGCGCCGCCCATATGGGATGTTGTGCGTCTATACAAACCATCCCGCCACCCGCCCAACAAGATGCCCTTCGCGATAAATCTTTCGGCAGATCCTTCTATGTCTAGTGGCTGGAATCTGCGCTTAGGCACTCACCTAAATGCCAGAGCCGCCGCAAATATCTATACCCGCATGGGCGCACAGAAGGTTTTAGATCTCACCGAAAGATATTACCTCGCCATTGATAGACATATCATCCATGGCTGGCAAAAAAAGATCGCGATTTATGAAATCCCCCCCATCATCTTTCTAGGAAAGAATCAATTACAAACAACAACAAAAGAAAAGGAAAAAGGTGCGCGATCACATGATTTAGGGAAGAACGATAAAGCCAAAAAATGGTTCAACCTATATCATTCCGTAATGAAAAAATTATGGTCGTACCGCCTGATCTTGCGCGGATTGAGATATAAATTTTTTCCTGCAAAAAATTAGAGTTTTTCTGCGCGGGCGAAGCGCGTGACGATCGGCGCGTAAAGCTCGGCGAAATTTTTTCCGCGCGCCTCGCGCGCAGTGATGACGCCCTGATCCAAAATCGTATCAATCCCCTGCGGGTCTTCATCTCGTTTTGCAGGCAAATCTGCTGCCAGTTTTGCAGCCAGCTTCATCGCCTTTTGCGTATTGTCGGCCAGAGTCCGAAACACGATCTCGGCATCCGAGATTTGCGGCCAGCGCCAGCAATCATAATCGGTGACCATCGCCACGGTCGCATAAGGCAATTCGGCCTCGCGGGCGAGCTTGGCTTCGGGCATATTCGTCATGCCGATAACGTCGCAGCCCCATTTTCGGTAGAGTTCCGATTCTGCGCGGGTTGAAAATTGCGGCCCTTCCATCGCCAGATAAATGCCGCCGCGGTGATGGCTGATATTTTCCGCCGCCGCCGCTGTCTGGATGAAATCGCCCAGCCGTGCGCTCACCGGCTCGGCCAGCGGCACATGGACGACGCAATCCGCGCCAAAAAAACTTTTCGCGCGCGCAAAAGTGCGGTCAATGAATTGATCTACGATGACAAAATGCCCCAGCGCCATTTCTTCGCGCAATGAGCCGCAGGCTGAAAAAGATATAATGTCGGTCGCGCCCAGCATTTTGAGCGCGGCAATGTTGGCGCGATAATTGACAAGGCTGGGCGAGATCCGATGGCCTCGCCCATGGCGCGGCACGAAGACGACATCCACCCCCGATAGCTGCCCGCAGCGCAGCTCATCAGACGGCGCGCCCCAATTGGTGGTTAATGTTTCAAAGCGCTCATTTTCCAGCGGCAGATCGTAAAAGCCCGACCCGCCGATAATGCCCAAAACCCATTTTGACCCAGAACCCATTTTGACCCAGAACCTATTTCGACATTAAATCTATTTTTGATCGGCCCAAATTCTGCGCGCCGTCAGAAAGAGCAAGGCCGCCAAGATGGATAGATAGATCAACACCTGAAACCCGATGCGCTTGCGCTCTTCCTGATGCGGCTCGGCAGCCCATGCCAGAAATGTTGCGACATCATGCGACATTTGCGCGACCGAAGCTTTGGTGCCGTCTTCATATTCCACCTGTTCTTCGGTGAGCGGCGGCGCCATCGCGATGAGCCCGCCCATATAGACGTTATAGTATTGTCCGGCAAGCGGCTTGACGCCGATCGGCGGTGCGCTATAGCCTTGCAAAAGCGAATAGATATAATCCGCGCCGCCAAAGCGCGCTTTGGCGATCAAAGACAGATCGGGCGGCAGCGCGCCGCCATTGGCCGCGCGCGCAAGCTGGTCGTTGGCGAAGGGCGAAGGAAAAGCATCCGAAGGCCGCGCGGGACGCTTAAACATATCGCCCTCTCTGTCGGGGCCGTCTTCCACTTCAAACTCGGCAGCGATCACCGCCACCTGCGCGGGACTATATGCCAGCCCTCCCGATTCGGCCAAATTTCGAAAATGTATATATTTCATCGCATGGCATGACGCGCAGACCTCACGATAGACCTGATAGCCGCGCCGCAGCGCGCTGCGATCAAACACGCCCAACGGACCGGTGAATGACCATTGTGTCGGCAGATAATCCGGCTTGGCCTCTTTGGCGATAACAAAAGAAGGCGCTGCCAATATCATCAAAACAAAAGGCGCGACAGCTAGCCAGAGATATTTTTTGATCAAATATATTTTCATTTAAGCCGATCTGGTTTCTGTGGATGACAAAACGGGCTGCGAAATGCTTGCGGGTAGGGGGCGCGGCTTCTCAATTTTGGCCAGAACCGGCATGACGATAAGGAAAAACGCAAAATAATAAAATGTCAGCACGCGCGCCCAAAAAATATAAGCGCCTTCTGCGGGTTGGCCGCCAAGCCAGCCTAGTCCGAGGCAGGTCGCGACAAAGATGATAAAAAAGAATTTATATAAAGGACGATAGCGCGCCGAGCGCACCGGCGAGCGATCTAGCCAAGGGGCGAGGAACAAAATAAACAAAGAGCCAAACATGGCGATCACGCCGCCTAACTTCCATGGGATGGCGCGCAGGATGGCGTAAGGCGGCAGCAAATACCATTCCGGCACGATGTGCTCCGGCGTGGAGAGCGGGTTGGCCTGAATATAATTGTCGGGGTGTCCCATCACATCGGGGTCAAAGAAAATGAACCACGCAAACAGCAATGCAAAGAGCGACAGCGCAAAAGCATCTTTGAGCGTGTAGTAGGGGTGAAACGGCAAAGTGTCTGCTCCCGGCCTGACCTCAATGCCCTGCGGATTATTATTGCGCACCACATGAAGCGCCCAGACATGAAGCACGACAAAAACGGCGATGATGAATGGCAGCAAATAATGCAGCGAGAAAAATCTGTTCAAAGTCGGATTGCCGACCGAGAAGCCTCCCCAGAGCCATTCGCGCAGCGGATCGCCGATCAGCGGAAAAGCGCCGATCAAATTGGTGATCACCGTCGCCGCCCAGAAGCTCATCTGCCCCCAGGGCAAAACATAGCCGGTGAACGCCGTTGCGATCATCAATATATAAATCACCACGCCAAAAATCCATAAGACTTCGCGCGGCGCTTTGTAAGAGCCGTAATAAAGGCTGCGGAAAATATGAATATAAACCGCAAGGAAAAACAACGCCGCGCCATTGGCATGAGCGAAGCGCAGCAGCCAGCCATAATTGACGTCGCGCATAATATGCTGGACGCTCTCAAACGCCATATCCACATGAGGCGTGTAATGCATCGCGAGCAAAATACCGGTGATGATCTGCACCGCCAGACAGAAGGTTAAAATTCCGCCAAAGGTCCACCAATAATTCAAATTGCGCGGCGTGGGGTAGTCGTTGATATGCTCTTTGGTAAAGCGCCAGAGCGGCAGGCGATCATCCCACCATTTGCCGAAGCTGCTTTTAGGTTGATAAGGTTCGCCGCTCATAATCTATCTCTATCTCTATCTTTCTCTGTCTCTAGCCGATTTTAATTTTATTTTTGGAAACGAATTCATAAGGCGGGATTTCCAAATTAGCGGGTGCCGGCCCTTTGCGAATGCGTCCGGAAGTATCATAGTGGGAGCCATGGCAGGGGCAGAACCATCCATCAAACTCGCCGCGCTGGCCGAGCGGCACACAGCCCAAATGCGTGCAAATGCCGATCATCACGAGCCATTCAGGTTTGATGACGCGTTCTTTATCTGTCTGCGGGTCTTTGAGCACCTCAAGGCGGGTATGTTCGGCGCGCAGCATTTCGCGCGCGGTGCGGCGGCGAATGAAGATCGGTTTGCCGCGCCATTTGACGGTGATGCTTTGTCCGACGTCAATGCCGTCCAAATCCACCTCAACGGAGGCTAGCGCGAGCACCGAGCGATCGGGGTTCATCTGATCCACCAGCGGCCAAGCGGTGAAGGCTGCGCCCAGCGCGGTAAAAGTGCCGGTCGCCACATAGAGAAAATCGCGTCGTGTCGGCTGTTCGCTGTGAGCGCTCATATTTGTCTCTTGTTTATCTCTTGATTGATAAGAATCTTTTTATTCTTGATGTTTTGACATTAAGCTCGGCTCTTGTCTAGCCCCCGCCAAGCGCTTACAGATGGGGGGCAAGATGGGGGCAAGATGGGGGGCAAGATGGGGGGCAAGATGGGGGCAGATAGAGGCGCGTAGAAGGTCAGGAGGGAGAGCAGGATTATGAGCATGAAGCTTGATGAGCGGCATTTTGATCAGGCGACCGGCTGGTTCGCCGAGATGCAGACGCGGCTCTGCGCTCTGCTTGAGGCGGCTGATGCCGCTGCGCCCGCTTCTCAAGGCGCGGTGACGGCGGCGCGCTTTGAGTTCAAAAAATGGCAGCGCGGAGACGAGCAGGGCGGCGGCCAGATGGCCATGCTGCGCGGCGGGCGGCTGATTGAGAAGGCCGGTGTGCATATTTCCGATGTCTATGGCGCGCTGCCCGCAGGCCTCGCGGCGCAAATGCCTGATGCAGCTGAGGGCGCGCCGTTTCGCGCCTGCGGCATTTCGGTGATTGTCCATACGCGCAATCCGCATGCGCCGAGCGCGCATATGAACACGCGCCATATCAGCATTGCTGAGCGGTCGTGGTTTGGCGGCGGTGCCGATCTGACGCCGATGCTGCCCACTTATCGCACCGCGACCCATCAGGATACGCTTGATTTCCACGCCGCGTTCAAAAAAGCCTGCGCGCCCTATCCGCAAATTGACTATGACGAATTAAAGGATTGGTGTGCGCGCTATTTTTTTCTGCCGCACCGCAATGAAGAGCGCGGCGTCGGTGGTATTTTCTACGATGATCTCAATAGCGGCGATTGGGGCCAAGATTTTGCGTTCACGCAAGATGTCGGCAAGACATTCATGGACATCTATCCGCGCCTGCTGCGCCGCCACATGACGGCATCATGGAATCAGAGCGATCGCCGCATGCAAGCGATCCAGCGCGGACTTTATGCCGAGTTTAACTTGCTCTATGATCGCGGCACACAATTTGGATTGAAATCCGGCGGCAATGTTGAAGCGATCCTCTCCTCTCTGCCGCCGCAAGTTATTTGGGTGTAAGCGATATTGACCTTCAAATTCAAGAAATAGACGTGTCTAAAGTGAGAATAAAATGAAAATTAAGTGCCCGTCTTCGTATAAATCGTCGCCTGCACGATCGCTTTCAGCCGCTCAATGATGGAAAATTCATCATCTATAAAATCTGCATCCACCCACCAGACCTCTACCTCGCGCATCACGCGGCCAACCTCCGGCCCTTCCGCAACGCCCGCCGCTTGAACCATCTCGCCGGTTAAAGGAAATTGCGGCTTCTCCCAACTCTCCGCCATCGCCAGCAGCGCCCGCCAGCCTATCCCATTGCGCGGATTATCATCCGCCGCCCACGCCAGCCACACATGATCGCAAAAAACCTCCCGCCCCAGCCGATAAAGCAGACGGCGCACCTCGCGCATGGACAAATAACTGACGATCTTGATCGGCGGCGGCGTCAGCATCGCGCGCAGACGCGCGCGCGCCGCTGTCGAAAACTTGAGCCGCTCCCCATCGCCCTCAGCCGCCCCAGCCGCGCTGTAAAGCGCGCCCAGCAGCAGCAGAGGATCAGGCCGGATAAAAGCCGTCATGGCCAATTCATGCAGCCGCGCCGCAAGATCAAGCCGCGATGCCTGCGGCAATATAAGCGGCAATATCCCCGCCGCCGCCATCAGCCTGAGCGCCTCAGGGCCGCGCGGCAGCGGCAGCAATTTCAGCAATTCCGCCGCAATCCGCTCCACCGAAAGCCGCTCCAAGCCGGACTTCTTCTCGCCGCAAATGCGCAGAGCCGCGTCATCAGCCGCGCCCTGCTCCAGCGCGGCAAAGAAGCGAAAGAACCGCAATATCCGCAAATAATCCTCGTCAATGCGCTGGCCAGCGTCGCCGATGAACCGCACGCGCCCGACCGCCAAATCCGCGCGCCCGTCCAGCGGATCATGGATCGTGCCGTCCATATCGGCATAGATCGCGTTGATCGTAAAGTCGCGCCTTTTGGCATCTTCCAGCCAGTCTTGCGTGAACGCCACCTGCGCATGACGCCCATCGGTCTCCACATCAACCCGCAGCGACGTGATCTCGTAATTGATGCCGTTCAGATGAGCCATCATCGTGCCGTGGTCAGCGCCGATCGGGTGGGGCTTGAGCCCTGCGGCCTCCAATAAAACCGCGACCTCGTCCGGCTTGCGGTTGATCGCCATATCAATCTCGGCGATCTCGCCGGGCAGCTTGCCCAGCAAGCCATCGCGCACGATGCCGCCAACAAAACGAACCCGAGCGCCATCCGCCTGCAAAGCAGCCGCCACCTTGCGCGTCTCTGGCGATCTCAGCCATAATTCCTGCGCCAAGCTCTCCTTCATTTGGCAAACACCGTCTGGTAAAAAGAGTGCAGAATGCTCGCCGTCGCGCCCCATATCTCGCGCCCCTCCCACGAAACCACATGATAGCGCCAGACCTGCCCCTGCCATTCGCGCTCGCGCGGCGCGTAGTTCTCCGGCGTCATCAGAAAGCGCAGCGGCACCTGAAATATCTCCGACACCTCGCCATCCGCCGCACAAAAACGCGCCGCGCCATCAACAAAGCCGATGATCGGAACAATCACCTGTCCATAGCCCGTATGATGAACCTCCAGCGCGCCCGAAAGCTCCACATGGGCGGAATCAAGACCGACCTCCTCGCGCGCCTCGCGCAAAGCCGTGCTCGCCAGCGACTCGTCCTGCCGCTCCCAATGCCCGCCCGGAAACGCCACCTGCCCCGCATGAGACGATAAATGATCCGCGCGGCGCGTCAGCAGCACTTGCGGCTCTTCGGCCTCAACGATCGGCACCAACACCGCCGCCGGTCGGCGCTGATCCGGCAGCGTCAGACTCTCCACCGACGGCCAAGACTGACCGCCCAAAGCCTCAATGATCTGCGCGCGATAATTATCCATCACTCATTATTCCCTCATTATTCCTTTTATTCCTTAGGCAGGCCAGCCGACGGCGCTAATGGAAAAAAAATCCCCCCAGACCAGACGCCAAACTGATCGCCCTCATGCGTCGCGAGCGCCACCAGATCATAAAACACCGCGCGCGCAATCAGCGCCTCCAACCGCGCGCGAATATGAATATAGGGCGAAGGTTCGCCGCTCTCAGGGCTTATCTCGCAGCGCAGCGGATGATCCGCGCCCGCGACCGCCACATCATCAACATTGGTGCGAAAACTGAGCGTCTGGTCTCTGCCGGCGCCGGCGGCCTCCATCTCAACGGCGACAAAGGGCGCGTCTTCAATCTCCACCGGCACCTTCTCCACCGGCGTGACCAGATAATGAACGCCATCGGGGTCGTGGCGCAGCACCGTCGAAAATAGCCGCACGAGCTTCTTGCGCCCGATCGGCGAGCCTTGATAATACCACTGGCCGTCGCGGGCGATCCTCATGCCGATATCGCCGCAGGAGGGCGGGTTCCATTTCTCCACCGGCGGCAGGCCCTTCGGGGAGGCCGTCGCTTGAATGCTTTTCACAATATCCATAGGGGGGATTATATAGGATAGACGGAAAATCCGTTAGGGTAATTCTCTAGCCCGTCATCCCCGCGACAAACTAGCTCCCCCTCGTCATCCCCGCGCAGGCGGGGATCCAGTCAAACATAATCGTCGGCGAAGCCGACCTCTTGTTAAAAGCCCGTCCGCTGGATTCCCGCTGACAGAAGAATCGTCAAGAACTTCGCTGGTCGTTGCGGGAATGACGGCGCGGCCTCCGAGAGGCGCGCCGTTTGTGGGAATGACGGAAACGAGAGGCTTGAAAAACTTTTGGTTTGGATTGTATATGTCCGGACATTTTGTGCCTCCCCCTTCTGCTGTGGTTGAAGCCAGCGAGGTGACCGGGGAGCCTATGAACCGTTTTTGAACGGCAACAATGGCCTTTGGGCTGTAGAGCCTTGAACATACGCCATTGCCTCCCCAGCCTAAAGCAAAGGAGGCATCATCGCGGCTGATGCCAGCCGCTTTGTGCGAGACTTTTAAGATCCCTAGAGCTAGACCATCTAGCTCTGCGTTTATCCTATCATACTTAGTTTTTTGGGGGCAATTTTTTATAGCTGGCCCACCACTCCTCTCTCGTGAATGATGTCCGTTCACTGGATTCCCGCTAATAGAGGAATCGCCGAGAACCTAACCCATCTTTGCGGGAATGACGGCGCTCGCGCGCCGTTGTTGAGCCCGTTCACTAGATTCCCGCTGACAGAGGAATCGCTAAGAGCTTCGCCGATCGTTGCGGGAATGACGGCGCGGCCTCCGAGAGGCGCGCGCCGTTTTGTCATCCCCCCGTCATCCCCGCGACAGACTCGTCTGTCAGCGGGGATCCAGTGAAATGTAATAGTCGGCGAAGCCTCTAGAGGCGTAGCCGACCTGATGAAGCCGCGCATCTCTTTACGGAAATAACGAAGAAAATGACGGGGTGGGTTAGCCTGCAACAGGCTAATCTTTGCTCTCTTCCAGCATCGCCGACTCATAGCCGCAGAACCGCGCCGCCGCAGGGCGCACCGCCGCTATCCTACCCGATAGGCCGTCCGCCGCGCCCGAACTCAACTCCCGAACCAAAATGCGCGCAGAATCCACCGGCCCAGGGAAAATAATCCCGCTCGCTTGCTTGAAACCCGCGCGCGCGTAATAAGCCAGATCACCAACCAAAATCACCAGCTCATGCCCCCGCGACGCCGCTAGCGCACAGCCATGCTCCACCAATGCCAGCCCCGCGCCCTGCCCCTGAAACTCAGGGTTAACCGCAAGTGGCCCCAGCAATAAAACCGCCCGCTCGCCGACCTTAACCGGCCAAAACCGAATCGCGCCCGCTAGCCCGCCAGACGCCGTCCGCGCCACAAAAGACAAATCCGATACACAGGCGCGCCCCTCCCGCAGGCGGTAGGCCGCCCGCGTGAACCGCCCCGGCCCAAACGACTCATCCATCAAATGCGCTATATGTACCGCGTCTTGCTGCCGCTCCGGCGTGATCTCAAACTTCATGGCCGCGATTATATACTCAGATTGGCCTCAACGGGGATGACAAATCGCCTTTCCTATAATAATATCCCTAAGGGAGACTTTGATGCGCCAGACACTCGAAACCATCGCCGCACAGATGATCGCCGACGGCAAGGGCATCCTCGCCGCCGACGAAAGCGACGCCACCATCGCCAAGCGCTTCGCTGCCATCAACACACCCTCAACCGAGGAAAAACGCCGCGACTGGCGCGAACTCCTCTTGCGCGCGCAGGCCGCCATGCGCGACCACATCTCCGGCGTCATCCTGTTTGACGAAACCATCCGGCAGACAGCGCAAGACGGACACACAAAGCTCGTTGAGCTGATCACCCAGAGCGGCGCGGTGGCAGGCATTAAGGTTGATCGCGGCGCTAAGCCGCTCGCCGCAGCCCAAGGCGAAACCATCACCGAAGGCCTTGACGGCCTGCGCGCGCGGCTCGAAGATTATCATCGGCAAGGCGCCCGCTTCGCCAAATGGCGCGCGGTGATCAAGATAGGCGGCTCGCCGCGTAGCGACACACTCCCCAGCCGCTATTGCATGGAGGCCAACGCCCACGCGCTCGCCCGCTACGCCGCGCTCTGCCAAGAGGCCGAAATCGTCCCGATCATTGAGCCCGAAATCCTGATGGATGGCGACCATGACATCAACACATGCCTCAAAGCGACTGAGGCCATGCTCAACACCACCTACCGCAATCTGCGCATGCAGCGCGTTCATCTCGAGGGGACGATCCTCAAACCCAATATGGTCGTCTCCGGCACCGACTGCCCTCAACAGGCCGGCATTGATGAAGTCGCCGAAAAAACTCTCGCCTGCCTCAGAAGCTGCGTGCCAGCCTGCGTGCCGGGGATCGCGTTTCTTTCGGGCGGGCAGTCCGATCAAGACGCCACCGCCCACCTCAATGCGATCAACCAGATCGGCGACGCTCCTTGGAAACTCACTTTTTCCTATGGCCGCGCTCTGCAGGCCGCACCGCTCGCCGCGTGGCGCGGGCAAGCCGATAATGTCCCCGCCGCGCAATCTCTGTTCGCCCATCGCGCGCGCATGAACGGACTCGCCGCGCGCGGCCAATGGTCGGCGGCACTCGAAAACCAAGCCGCCTAGCCTATCTATGGGCTGCCGCCTCTATCTGCTGACGCCGCCGCAGCTCTGCGACGATTTCCCCGATATTTTGCGCGATGTTTTTGAGGCCGACCAAGACCATATCGCCTGCCTCCAGCTGCGCCTCAAAAAACCCGATGGCAGCGCAGAAGATGAAGCGCTGATCCGAAAATGGGCGCAGATTCTGATGCCGCTCGCAAAGGAGCGCGGGATCGCCTTCATCATCAATGACCGCGCCGATATTGCGCGTGATCTGTCAGCTGATGGCGTCCACCTTGGGCGGGATGATATGTCGGTCAAAGCGGCGCGCAAGATGCTGGGCGCGGATCATATCATCGGTGCGAGCGCCTATAATTCGCGCCACCGCGCGATGATCGCCGGACAGGACGGTGCTGACTATGTCGCCTTTGGCGCTTTCTATCCGACTGCGACCAAGCAGGCCAAGACGCGCACAGAGCCGCAAATCCTGCGCGACTGGCATCAGACATCGCGCATGCCTGCTGTGGCGATCGGCGGAATCAATCCGGCCAATGCCAAAAAATTGATTGACGCCCATGCCGATTTTCTTGCGGTCTCATCGGGCGTCTGGCAGCATCCGCAGGGCGCGGCACACGCCATTTCCCTGTTCAACAAATTGCTCAAAATATGATAAGATCACTTCAGTAAAGGGAAGGGATATAAAAATGGGTTTTAAAACAAAAACGATTTTAACGATAGCGGTCGCGCTGGCTGTTATTTTGGGATTTGCCTTTGCCTCGCTGAGCCACAAAGATCTGTCGGCAGAGGCCGTTGATCACAAATATATCAGTGAGGCGTCGCAATTTATCACGCTCGCCAATGGGCAGCGCGCGCATATCCGCGATCAGGGCCGCCCCGACGGCGCGCCGCTCGTGCTGATCCACGGCTCCAACGACTCGCTGCTCACTTGGGGCCCTTGGGTTGACAGGCTCGGCGACACCTATCGCATCATCACGATGGATGTGCCCGGCCATGGCCTCACCGGCCCTTCGGTCAGGGATGATTACTCCATCGGCGCTTACACCCGCTTCATTGATGCGGTCGTCAGCAAGCTAGAACTTGAAGAATTTGTCATTGGCGGCTCGTCCATGGGCGGCAATCTGAGCTGGCGCTATGCGCTGCAATATCCGCAAAAGGCGCGCGGACTCATTCTGGTGGATAGCGGCGGCTATCCAGTGGACGACAGCGACGGGCCGATCATCTTTTCGCTGATGCAATATGCGCCTTTTCGCTATCTGTTTCAAATTATTCATTCGCGCGGACTCGTTGAGCAGGGCGTGCGCAATGCCTATAATGACTCGCCGGTCGTGACGGAAAAACTGATCCAGCGCTTTGTTGATCTCAATCTGCGCGAAGGCCAGCGCCGCGCGACCGCTCTGCGCTTTGCTGAATATCTTGATAATCCCGCCTCGCCGCCGCCGCGCGGCGTCTTGAACCTGCCGACGCTCATCTTATGGGGCAAGGAAGACCGCCTCATCAGTCCGCGCTATGCGAAAAAATTTCACCGCGATCTGCCAAACTCGTCGCTCGTCATCTATGAAAATGTCGGCCATATGCCGCAGGAAGAAGTCCCCGGACGCTCAGCGCGCGATGTCCGCTCCTTCCTTGAAGGCATGAACTGGAGCGCCAAGAAAAAATGACCTCTCCTGCTCAAAATGAGGATGAGGCAAAAAATCGCAAAGCACACCGCCATCTGCTCAAAAACGCGCGCAAAATTGACGGCCAGCTCCATCAAGTGCTCAAACTAGCGGGCGCCGCCGCAATGCCAACGCGGCGGCGTGGCAGCCTCATCCAAGTGCTGGCACGCGCCATCGTCGGACAGCAAGTCGCCGCGAAAGTCGCAAGCACCTTCTGGCAAAGACTCCAAGATCAGGCCAGCGAAAAAAACCTGCCGCTTGTGGAATTTCTTTGTTCGGACAACCAGAAAAAGATCCGCCAATGCGGGCTGTCCAACAATAAAGTGCGGTTTTTGATCGGGCTGGGCGACGCGCATCGCAGCGGCGTTTTGTCGGCACGGCGCGTCATCGCGCTGGATCACCCCGCGCGGATGGACTACCTCACGCAGCTCGACGGCATCGGGCCATGGACGTGCGACATGATCGGCATCTTCTACTGCCGCGACCCCGACATCTGGCCGCAGGGCGACCTCGCGGTGCGGCGCACCTTCGCCCGCCTCACCCGAAGCGACGAAAAGGCCGCCGACAAAAATACCGAAATGTTCGCGCCTTGGCGCAGCCACTTGGCGATCCATATGTGGCGCGAAAAAAACAACCCGATGACATAAGTCTCGCAACAAGCTCCCTAAACTCATATTGACATCAATCAAAAGAGGCATTATATTGATTCAAATGATGACCTTATCTGGCGGCATTCCAGCATCTCTTTAAAAGCCCTCCCTTTGACAAACTAAGGAAGGCATGTTTTCCGATTCAGAAATTATCGCAGGCATTACAGCGATTGGCATCATGTTCGCTTTTTTTGGCGGCATCAATGCCATCCGAGCCGCGCGGCGGCGAAGAACTTTAGATATCCTCCTTGAGCGCCAGTCAAATGACTTCTACAGAGAGATCACATCTGTATTTTTCCAGAATATGAGCCCTCCTCGAGGGCTCGCCTACAACAAAGATATTCCGCCTGAAATTAAAGATTCCATCCATAGCTTTCTCAATTACCACGAAATGATCGCGATCGGCATCTATGATGGCGCGCTCGATGAAACCATGTGCAAAAGATATATGAAAATAAGCCTGACAACAGATTTTAAAAAAGCGAAGCAATATATAGACGGATTAAGACGTGAAAGTGGAAATGATAATATCTGCATTGAATTTGAAAGACTGTCTCAGCGATGGGAACAAGGCAGGAATTTTCAAAAACTCCATAAACGAATTATCGGCTAAACAGCCATTTGGGGGACAGCATGGAGCCTAAAACCAACCTCGATCACCTGCCGCGCAAGTGCCAAAAAGAACTGGCACAGGCCGTCAATATCATTTTTGAGGAGTTTGACAAATTCTTTAGCGCCTCAAAAGCTGATTGGAAGAAAAAAAGCCGGATTCTTAAAATCATTCTCTATGGCTCACACGCGCGCGGCGATTTTGTCCATGATCCTGCGAGCGGCCCTCATTCGGGCTATGTCAGCGATTATGATATTCTGATTATCGTCAATAATAACAAGCTTGCCCAGTTTATTGATTTCTGGGCTGATATTGATGACCGCTTCATCCGCATCGGAGGCAATCGATGGGATAGGCCGTCGGTCAATCTGATCGTCCATTCAAGCCGTGATGTCAATAACCAGCTCTTACGCGGGAGATATTTTTTTGTTGATATCGCCAAAGAGGGCATTGTGCTTTATAAGGCGCGGCGCACCAAGCCGCTCAAAGACCCGCGACCGATGACGCCCAAAGTCGCTCTTGAAGAAGCGCAGGAACATTTTGAAGTTTGGATGCCAAGTGGAAAAGGTTTTCTTGATACCTCACGCTATGCGTTAAGTCAGAAAAGGCTCAATGAATCTGCCTTTCAACTCCACCAAGCGACCGAACACGCTTATCGGGCATTTCTTCTGGTGATGACTAATTATGCGCCGAAACATCACGACATCAAAAAACTGCGCTCATCAGCAGAGGGCATCAGCCAAGATTTAATCCCCACTTGGCCGCGCGGCTCAAGAAAAGAGCGCCGCCTGTTTGAACTTCTCAAAGACGCCTATGTCAAAGCGCGCTACTCAAAACATTACAAGATCACCAAAGACGAGCTTGACTGGCTCGCTGAGCGCGTCGCCGAGCTCCACCGGCTCATTGAGCGCAAATGCAAAAACCGCATCACCGCCCTCAAACGCAAAACCAAAAAATGAAAGATAGATAACTTTGCTTTAGCCCTATAAGATGGTAATAACATAAGAGAAATTCATAATAAGAGGGCTGAATTACGGAGATTCATAATGCTCACAAATCTTCATTTCAAAAATTTTAAATCTTGGCCAGAGGCAGATATAAAATTTGGCAAGATAACAGGACTTTTTGGCGCCAACAGCTCCGGAAAGAGCAGCATTTTGCAATTCCTCTTAATGCTCAAACAAACAAAAGATGCAGCTGACCCGAAGCTTGTGCTTGATTTCGGAGGAGAAACTCGTCCTCCTGATCTTGGTGGTTTTCAATCTATCATTCATCAGCATGACGAAAACTTTCCTCTATTGTGGTCACTCACTTGGAAGTTTCCAGAAGAACAATGGGCAAAGATAAACGATCCAGAAAAGGAAAATATCCTTCTTTTTGAGGGGAGGGATATTAAACAGGAGAGCGAGGTTCGCTGGAAAAGCGAAGGACTCTACCCTCACCATCTCGCCTATGTATTTTCGAGTCGAAGTTTTGGATATATGCCGACCTCGGAAAAGCAAGATGTATATGAGTTAAAAATATCACCATCGCCAAGAAATTTTTTCTTCAAGAAGCACCGCGGACGTCCATGGCCTTTACCCAAGCCAGCAAAGACTCACCGGTTTCCCGATCAAGTAAGCACCTATTTTCAAAACTCAGATTTTTTGGGCTTATTTGAATCAGAGTATGAAGAATGTATGGATAGAATTTATTATTTAGGGCCATTGCGAGAATATCCAAAACGGCAATATGTTCATATTGGCAGCACCCCTACGGATGTGGGACAGCGAGGACAATCCTCAATCAGTGCAATTATTGCGGCAACATCCAAAAACGAAAAGTGTAAACTGCTCGGAAAGAGAGCAAGTCAGCCATTTCAAAAGATAATCGCCCATCATCTCAAAGAAATGGGTCTCATTCACAGCTTTCGCATCGCAGAAATCGCTCCAAATTCTCGAATTCACCAAGTGCTTCTACACAAGAATGAGGGGGGTACAGAAGTTTTGCTTACGGATGTGGGATTCGGTATTTCGCAGGTTTTGCCTGTTCTTGTCCTCCTCTATTACGTGCCGGAACATTCGACGGTTTTACTCGAACAGCCAGAAATCCACCTTCACCCTTCTGTTCAAAGCGCTTTAGCCGATCTGATGATCGAGGTGACAAAAACACGTAATTTACAAATTATTGTCGAAAGCCATAGCGAACACCTTCTGCGACGCCTTCAAAGGAAAGTTGCTGAAGCAGAGATAGAGGCCTCGGATGTTTGCCTTTATTTCTGCGATATCAAAGAAGGCAAATCCTCACTTAATGACCTAAAACTTAACAAGTATGGTGAAATTGAAAATTGGCCTGAGGATTTCTTCGGTAACGATTTTGAAGAAATTGCCGCCACACAAAAAGCTGGCCTTAAGAAACGCATGAGCAACGCAGAATAATGCGCGCCGTCGTCGATACCAATGTTCCTATTGTTGCCAATGGCCACCATCCTAATGCCTCCAGAGAATGCCAGCTAAAATGCATTGAAACACTTGAAGCGCTAGTTAATATTGGCACGATTCTTATCGATAACAATGAATTTATTTTAAATGAATACAGAAAAAAATTGAGCCTTGAGGGCCCCCCACTCACAGGTAATGCATTCTATCGTCATGTTCACGACTATCAGTATCAGAGAAACCGTGTTAGTAGAATTGATGTTACGCCTTCAGACCACGACGGAACCGACTTCAAAGAATTCCCCAAAGATAAAGCCCTCGCTAACTTTGACAATGATGATCGCAAATTTGCCGCAGTTGCCTTAAAAGGTAACGCTCCTGTTCTCAACGCAACGGACAGCGATTGGGAAAACCATGAACAAGCCCTGAGAAAAAATGGCATTAAAGTCAAACAGCTCTGCCCCCAAGAGATGACTCCCAACAAGATCAAAAAGTGAGCGCATTTATCACTTAAGTGCCCGCTATCCTACGCGTAAGTGCTGTCCTCAAGCGCAAAACTAAAAAATGAAAACCCCTCTTAAATCCCCGATGAAAAAAAACACGCCGCTCCCCTTTCGTGAATCTGATCTGACGCCGCAAGCCGGAAAAATTATACTCATTACCGGAGCAAACACAGGCATCGGCTTTGAAACCGCGCGCGCGCTCGCCGCCAAAGGGGCGCGCATATTGCTCGGATGCCGCTCGCAGGCCAGAGCCGAACAGGCGCGAGCGCGCATCCGCGATCTCCATCCCGAAGCCGACGTCGCGATCGTTCAGCTAGACTTGGCCGATTTGTCTTCGGTGCGCGATGCCGCTCAAAAAATCCAACAAGAGCCGCAGCTTGACGTCATCATCAATAATGCCGGCCTGCTCGCGCCCCCTCGCCAAACAACCAAAGATGGCTTTGAAAAACAATTTGGCGTCAATCATCTGGGACATTTTGCGCTCACCGGCCTGCTGCTCAATAAAATTAAACGCCGCCGCAAAACGCGCAAAGCGCGCATCGTGACCGTCAGCTCCATGATACACAGGCTCGGCGCAATAGACTATGACAACATCCATGCCGAAAAAAACTACAACCCCTTTCAACGCTACGCGATGAGCAAGCTCGCCAACATCCTATTCGCCTATGAATTGCAGAGGCGGCTCGCCGCGTGTGGCTCTCAAGCCATCTCGGTCGCCTGCCATCCGGGCGCGGTGGGCACCGACCTGCTCCGCCACCTCCCCGCTTGGATGACCTACCTGCCCGTCTATAAATGGGTCGCCAGCTCACCAGCCGAGGGTGCGTGGCCCGTCCTGCTCGCCGCAACCGCCCAAAACGCAAACGGCGGCGACTATTACGGACCGTCAAAAAGATTCGAAACCGCCGGACCAGCCATCTGCGTCAAGTCAGCCCCCCACAGCTATGACAAAAACAACGCCCGCAAATTATGGGAGCTGTCAGAACAGCTCACCGGCATTGCGCCGTCCTTTGAATAGGTCAGAGAATAAACGGAATCAGCGCCTTGCGCTCCGGCGGGTAGTCGGCAAAGGTCTCCCGATACCAGCGCCGATGCGCCAAAGCGCGCGGCAATAAATTCGCAATCGTCCAAATCAAAAACGCCCAGCCCGGCAGCGCCCAGACCATGATCGCAAAGCCTAAATGTTCTATGATCTCGCCAAAATAATTCGGGCTGGAAATATATGAAAAAAGACGCGTATGCGGCACTTGATAGCCCTTCGGGTTGCGCCGCTTCAAGCGCAGCAATGTCCGATCGGCATCCCAGTTGATCGACAGCCCCAAAACCCAAACGCCCAGCCCCAGCCAAAACCGAAAATCCAAATGCCACCCCGCATAATCCAGCTCCATAAAACCAAAATAATAGCCAAGAAAAGCGCCATTGACGCAATTGAAAAAGAACGCGCTCGCGATCACCTCCAAAGACACATTGCGGCCACTGCTTAAGCGGAAAGGATAGATCAAAACCCGATTGACATAGTGAAATACCCAGCAGAAAACAAATATATCCGTGATAAAAGATTTCTCCGCCGGTCCGGCAAAATAAAGCGCCGGAAACACCAGCAAGGCCGGCATCTCCATGACGATCCAGCCGGTGCGCGCATTGAACAGCGCGCCAAAGCTGGCTTGCGCATATCTCCCATAGCCCGCATTGATCCTAAACAGACCCAGAAAAGCCGCCGCCGCAACCCCAACCCATGAGAGCAGCAAAATCTCATAGACGCTCATCGCGCCGCCTCACGCATAGGTGCTGCCCTTCATGCCGGTCGAAACATCCTGCCGGATCATCACATTGACCAAAGCGGGCTTGCCCGACGCATAAGCGCGCTCAAGGGCGGGTATGATCTCCTCAGCGCGCTCGACATATTCCCCATGACCCCCCATCGCCTCGACGATCTTGTCGTAGCGCGTCGGGTTCAGCTTCGTCGCCACAAGGCGATTCTCCCCATAAAGCTGCGCCTGCGGGCGCATCATCTGACCCCACGCCGCATCATTGCCCACAATCCCCACAATCGGCAAGTTGAACCGCGCCGCACTATCATATTCAAATCCGTTCAGACCAAACGCGCCGTCGCCATAAATGATCAAAATGCGCTTTTGCGGAAACATCTTCTGCGCCGCCAGCGCAAACGGCATCCCAACACCCAAAGTTCCCAAAGGACCGGGATCCATCCAGGCATTTTCCGCCGGAACGGGGATCACCTTCGCCGCCTGCGCGACTATGTCGCCGCCATCGCCGATCAGAATATAATCATGGTCGCCGCGCCCGACAAAGTCGCGCACCTCGCGGCACATGCGCAAAGGATCAATCGGCACTTCATCCGAGTTCAGTTCGGCGGAAAACTTTTCTTCAAGCGCCGTCTCTTTTTTCCGCAGCTCCGCCAGCCACGAAGTGAAAGACGTTTTGGCGCTCGTCATCTCGGATGCGAGCATCTCAAAACCGGCGGCCAGATCGCCCACCACGCCGACATCCGCCGAGCGGTTCTGGCCAATCGCTTCGGCGTCAATGTCAAACTGGATGATTTTGGCTTCCTGCGGAATCGTCCGCCCGAACGCCAGACGAAAATCTAGCAGCACACCCGCCGAAATAAATAAATCGCAGCGGCTCAGCGCATCTTTGCGCACGCGGTTTAATAATTGTGGGCAGTCGGGCGCGATCATCCCGCGCCCCATGCCGTTGACAAAAACCGGCATATTTGTCTGCCGCAAAAAGCTCTGCACTTGCTCGCCGGCCTGCGACCATTTGACGCTGGTGCCCGCCATCAGCACCGGATTCTTTGCCGCCTTTATCAAAGAAGCCGCCGCCTTAATCGACGAAGCCGCCGGACAAGGTCGCGCCATCGCCCCGATGCGCGGCCAAAAAACCGCTTTGTCATCGGCATCGCCCATCAAAGTATCCATCGGGATTTCCAAAAACACCGGCCCCGGCATCCCCGCATGGGCATGACGCACCGCCATCTCAATATATTCCGGAATTCGCGCGGTCTCATAGCAGGCATCCGCCCATTTGGTGATCGGACGCATCACGCCGACATGATCCATCTCCTGTAGCGAGCCCTTGCGCAGATTCATAAACGGCCCTTGGCCGCCAATCACCAAAATCGGCGCCGAGGCGCGCCACGCATTCGCAACACCGGTGACGCCGTCAGTGACGCCCGGTCCGGCGGTCAGCACCGCACAGCCGATCGCACCCGGCTTCAGCCGCGACCACGCGTCCGCCGCATGAACCGCCGCCTGCTCATGGCGGACATCAATAATGTCAATGCCCTCATCCAAACAGCCGTCGTAAATCGGCATGATATGTCCGCCCGACAAAGTGAAAATACATTCCACCCCCGCTTGCTTGAGCGCGCGCGCCGCTAATTTGCCTCCATGCATCAGCCACTTCTCCCTTGATTCTCCCGAAGTCTATCTTTAATCTCACGCTCATTCTAGCAAAATTCAACCCTCACCGCGCGGAAATAATTCTTTATGAAAGCTCTGATTTATACCTTTCCGCATCATCTAGATGTTTGGGTCATTGACACCATATGCAAAGACCATCCGGTCATTCAAGAAAGCTACCATCAAGAAAGGCTGGATACGAGCTGGAGAGAAAAAATTCCATTCGCTGTACGCGCATTTCTTAGATATGGCTTTTGCAAACTTGATTATCATGCCATGTCAATTTATGACAGAAATATAGTGAATGCCTATGAAGCGCTGCCGGAATCATCATCTCGGCACGTGGTTAATCGCGCTTTGGCAGTCGGGACAGCACAGGAGAATCTAAGAAAGAAAAAGAGCAGGATCACCTTCTTTTTTTATTACTCTCTCTGGCTTATGCGCAAATATGATGTTTTGTTTGTTTACAATGGCAGCACGTCTTTAGCAAAATGCCTCATTAAGGCGGCGCGTAAATTAAGAAAAAAAATAATTTTTATGGAAGTCGGTCCGCTTCTCAACACCATCACAATAGACCACGTCGGCATCAATTGCGAAAACTCTCTGCCGCGTGAGGCGTCGTTTTATACACAATGGGCCAAAAACAATCCGGAACTTGTTTTTGACAGCGAAAACTCAGAGAAAAAGCCGCGAATTGAAGTTAGGCCGAAGCGTCGCAACTTTATCGTCTCCGAAACGCGCGATCTAAATCAAAAATATGTTTTTTTTCCTCTGCAAGTTTTTCGCGATATACAACTCGCTTTTGGCGATTGGATAGATGACGTTCAAGAGCTCATAAGCATTGTTCGTGATGTTGCGCGCCATCTGCCGGAAGATTGGCGCGTCATCACTAAAGAACATCCCCGATGTCTCCAGCGCTATGACATCAAAAGCATGGAAAATGAACGATTTTTGTTTGCCAATGGCAACGCAACCCCTGACCTGATAAAAAATGCATCTTTGATTGTCACGCTCAACAGCTCTGTCGGACTTGAAGCCATGCTTTTTAATAAGCCGGTCGTTGTTTTGGGAAACGCTTTTTATGCTTTTGATAGCCTCGCCCACAAATGCAACAATAAAGAAGAGCTTATAGATATTTTCAAAAATCCGGAGCAAATCTCCTTCAATGAAGAGGCACGCCGCGCCTTCCTGTCTTACATCACAACGAATTATTATCTTGAAGGCAATATGCATAAAAAAGAATTTTCACTAACCAAAAAAAATCAGCGAATCATCTACGATCGACTTGATCAAAAACTTCCAGTGAGCGAAAAATTGGTGCCGGGCAAAAGAAACCTTGTCATTGTGCGCGCGGGGGACAATTCCCTGCATGAAGGATGGCTGAACGGGGTGCGCAATTGGGACATCATCGTCTCCTGTTTTGGCAGTGATCCTGATCAATGGAAACGCGACGACATCACGCATATCTTTTATGAAGGCGGCAAATTTGATGGCCTTTATGATGCCTTCCAGCAAGTTCCCGGCCTGCTTGATAAATATGACTATATCATGATGGCCGATGATGACTTTTTCATGACTGCTCACACGATTAACCGCGTCTTTGAGATTATGGATGAATATAACCTGCAGGTCGCCCACCCCTCCGTTGCGCCGCAAAGCTATGGAATGTATTGGTCGGATTTTCACAACCCTTGTTTCAAAATTCGATTCACCAACTTTGTGGAACAAGGGACGGTCTGTATGAGTTCATCGGTCTGGCGGCAGATTCTCCCAACTTTTGAAGATAATCCTAGAGCGCAGCGCACTGATCATCATCTTCCCCGTCTCACCGACAATCCCGCCGAACAAGTGGCTGTTATTGATGAAGTCCAAGTTGTTCATACAAGAGGTTATGGCGGTGCTTTGCATATTAATTATGAAATCATGCAGGAAAAGCGGACAGAACTTGCTGCATCCGCGCTGGTACCGATCAGATATCGTATGGCAGGAGAGCATCCAATTGATCGTGATCATCGCTGGGGAATGTTCAAAACCGTCTGCCATAAGGGCATTCTTGCGAATGGACGGGAGATTCATGGCCGATGGGCTGTTCTGCCTTACCTGATTCTTGGCTGGCTCAAGATTTTTTCGCAAGTCGAGCGGAGGAAATTATATCACCGCGGATCTGTCAGAAGACATCTGATAGCGGCCATCGCCAGTCAGATCAAGGGTATTTCTAACTTAAAACCCAGCAAGCTGCTTTTGAAAGATATACGCAAGACGTTCTTTGCGGCTCAAGAGGGGGGGTATGATCTGCCTACGATCGCGTCCTGGTGGACAGGGCAACGCCTGAGCTGGATTGACCAATTATGCCTGCGCTCTTTTGTTGTTAAAGGGCATAAAATGATTCTTTATACGCATGGCCATGTAGAGAATGTTCCCGAAGGCATTGAGCAGCGCCCTGATACGGAAATCTGGGATCCGGAAAAAGACATAAACGCCGCAAATCTGCTGCAGAAAAACCCCGCTTTCTACGCTCATATATTTTGCCTGCATATGCTGAGCAAAACCGATTATCTCTGGGTTGACACCGATGTCTATTGCCACCAGCTTTTTGCAAATGAACCCTGGTTCTTTGCTGATGAAAAACCAAATCGCACGGGCATGGGCATTTTGCGCCTGCCGAAAGATTCAAAAACACTTGGGCAGCTCATCCAAACTTTTGCTGATGGAGACTACCCCCATGATGAAGAGCAGCTGAAGTGTGAGCTGAGGAAAGCTCTGATGAAAACAGGCGAAGTGCTCTACGCAGCACACAGGGCTATCTTCTATCCGCTGCCTGACGAATACAACTTCTTTGCTTTTGACGAAGACAAACGTTTCACCAAACATTTCGCTTCTGATACCATCTCCGTGCATTTATACATATCACTTCTGCATGAGAAGCACAGAGACCTTGTGATGAATCCACCACAAGATAGCTGGCTGGCAGCGCGTGCGCGCGAACTCGGTGTAAATCCCAGCCAGGCATCGGAAAGATTCACAGAAAAAGCTCCAGAAAAAGCTAAAAAGCGAGTTTGATAAAAAATGAAAGTTATTATTTGCATCATCGATCATGAGCCCGATCAATGGTTTTTTGATCTTATCACGATGACGAATCCTCAAATTACGCAGGTGAAATATATCACGAGAAAAGACGTTGAGTTTAAAAGAAATTATCTGCGCTACCTCTTCTTGAAGATTATGGCTTTCTTCACGATCAGGGGCAAATATGCGTTCAATGTTGATGAGATAGCCGCTTATTATTCCAGAATGATTGAGGTCACACATGCGCTGCCCGCAACATCCACGCTTTCCGGAAAGGAGCGGCAAAACAAAATTGCCGCCTATCAAAGAATGTTGCGGCGCAGCAAAAAATATGCCAAGCCGCTCTTCCGGCTTTTTCTCAGCAAAATGAAAAAATTTGATGCCGTGTTTTTCTATAATGGCATTTTACCGGAGCAAAAGCTGCTCGCCAAAGCTGCGAAATCATTAGGCAAAAAAACGGTTTTCTTTGAAGTCGGGCCGTTTGAGAACACGATGATCATGGATGAAGTCGGCATCAATTATGCAAGCTCCATACCTCGTAAAATTTCATTTTATAAAAAGTGGGCGCAAGAAAGCTCCGAAAAAGTTCTATATGCCGCAGCTTCGGACAAAGCGCCCAAAATCGGAATTCGCAAAATTCCGCATCAGGATTTTATGCAAAAAAACACTCTTGACCTCAGCGGAAAATATATTTTTTTTCCTCTGCAGGTTTTTCGCGATACACAAATTCTTTTTTATAATGATTGGGTTGAGAACATTCAGCATCTTGTTGAGATCGTGCATCAAGCGGCACAGCACCTTCCCGAAGGGTGGCGGGTGATCGCCAAAGAGCATCCCGAATGTTTTCAGCGCTATGACGTGCGCGAAATGGAGAGCGAGCGCTTTTTGTTCGCCAATGGCAACGCAACGCCTGATCTGATAAAAAACGCATCTTTGATCGTCACGCTCAACAGCTCAGTCGGGCTTGAGGCGATGCTCTTGGATAAGCCCGTTGTCACTTTGGGGCAGGCTTTTTATTCTTTTGATGGCCTCACGCGCCAATGCCATAAAGCTGAAGATGTCTTTGAGGTTTTTCAAAATCCTGAACAGACTTCTTTTTGTCCGGAAGATCGGCAGGTTTTTTTATCCTGGCTCGCCAGCGACTATTATTTAGATGGTAGCTTTTATCAAAGAACATTCCCGATGAATCAAAAAAACAAGCGCTTACTTGGTCAAATGCTTGCGTCGCAGCCAAATGCCGGATAAAAAAAATCTCGTCATCGTGCGCGCAGGGGACAATTCCCTGCATGAAGGCTGGCTGGAAGGCGAACGCAATTGGGACGTCATCGTCTCTTGCTTCGGCGAGAGCCCCCAAAAATGGCAGCGCGATGACATCGTCCATCTTGTCTACGCAGGCGGTAAGTTTGACGGTATTTATGACGCCTTTCAGCAACAGCCCGATCTGCTGGATAAATATGATTATATCATGATGGCCGATGATGATTTTTTAATGACCACTTCCGACATCAACCGCCTGTTTGATGTGATGCGGGAACATCATCTGCAAATTGGCCATCCATCTTTTTCTTATCAGAGCTATGGGCTTTATTTTCCTGCTTATCACAATCCGAATTTTCAACTCCGCTTCATCAATTTTGTGGAAAATGGAGTTACCTGCCTGCACCGATCGGTTTGGCAGCAGATTCTTCCGCTTTATAAAAATAACCCTCTCGGCCATTACATTGATAATTTCTGGGCGCGGCTGACGGAGGTGCCTGCGCGGCAGGTGGCGCTCATTGATCAAATTCAAGTTACGCATACCCGCCCCTACGCACAGGGCGAGCTTCATCAAAACAAAGAAAAATATCACTGGCCTATTGAAGGGCCGGTGCAATATCACGTTCCCGACCACATATCCGACTGGGATGACTGGGTCTTGCCCAAAATCGTCTGCCATGCGGGCATCCTCAAAAATGGGCGCCGCGTGCGTGGACGATGGATGATGATCCCCTTCCTGCTCGCCGGATGGATTAAAGCCGCTAAAAATATTCACCGCAGCCAGATGTTTGAAAACAGATCCATGCAAAGCAACATCTGGCGCGCCCTCAAAAATCAAATCACCACAATATTGAAACTGACAAAAACCTCTATTATCATTCATGGCATAAAACATCAAATGTCTCAAAAGTCTCACAAAGCTTTTGGGGGACATAAAAACCTTGTCATCGTGCGCGCTGGAGACAATTCACTCCACGAAGGCTGGCTGGAAGGCAAACGCAATTGGGACATCATCGTCTCCTGCTACGGCAAAAACCCCGAAAAATGGCAGCGTGATGACATCAAACATATCATCTATCGCGGCGGCAAAGGTGATGGCCTCTATGACGCCTTCCAGAAAGTCCCCGACCTGTTAGACAAATATGACTACATTATGATGGCTGACGATGATTTCAAAATGGCTGCCCATGACATTAACCGCGTTTTTGACATTATGCGTGAATATGATTTGCAGATCGCTCAGCCTTCTTTTTCTTATCAAAGCCGGGCGCTTTATTTTCCGGAATTTCATAATCCAAGATTCAAAATTCGATTCAGCAATTTTGTTGAAGCCATTACTGTTTGCTTGAGCGCCAATATCTGGCGGCAGATTCTTCCGCTTTATCAAGACAATCCGATCGGCTGGTTTATTGATAATTTCTGGGCGCGGCTGGCTGACGATCCAGCGCGGCAAGTGGCTTTCATTGATGAAGTGCAAATCACCCATACGCGTCCTTTTGGCGGCGGCGAAATCTACGACAAGCAAAAGGAACAAGGTTGGTTGTCTGGTGGACAGGTGCAATATACTGTTCCCGACTACATATCCGACTGGGATGCCTGGACCCTGCCCAAAATCGTCTGCCATGCGGGCATCCTCAAAAATGGGCGCCGCGTGCGTGGACGATGGATGATGATCCCCTTCCTGTTTGCCGGATGGATTGAAGCCGCTAAAAATATTCACCGCAGCCAGATCTATCAAAACAGATCCTTGCAAAGAAGCATCCGGCGCGCCCTCAAAAATCAAATCACCGCAATATTGAAACCGACAAAAACCTCTATCATCATCCATGGCCTAATACCTCAAAAGCCTTACAAAGCTTTTGGGGGATATAAAAATCTCGTCATCGTGCGCGCGGGCGATGAGTCCCTGCATGAAGGCTGGCTGGAAGGTGAACGCAATTGGGACATCATCGTCTCCTGCTTCGGTGAAAACCCCGAAAAATGGAAGCGCGGTGATGTCAAACATATCATCTATCGCGGCGGCAAAGGCGATGGCCTCTATGACGCCTTCCAGAAAGTCCCCGACCTGTTAGACAAATATGACTACATTATGATGGCCGACGATGATTTCAAAATGGCTACCCGTGACATTAACCGCATTTTTGACATTATGCGTGAATCCGATTTACAGATCGCCCAGCCTTCTTTTTCATATCAAAGCCATGTGCTTTATTTTCCGCAATTGCACAATCCAATGTTTAAGATCCGCTTCAGCAATTTTGTCGAAGCCAACACAGTATGCTTGAGCGCCAATATCTGGCGGCAGATTCTTCCGCTTTATCAAAACAATCCGATCGGCTGGTTTATTGATAATTTCTGGGCGCGGCTGGCCGACGATCCGGCGCGGCAAGTGGCTTTCATTGATGAAGTGCAAATCACCCATACGCGTCCTTTTGGCGGCGGCGAAATCTACGACAAGCAAAAGGAGCAAGGCTGGTCGTCCGCCGGGCCGGTGCAATATCACGTGCCCGATTATCAGCCCGATCACGGCAAATGGGATTTGCCCAGAATCGTCTGCCATGCCGGCATCCTTGCCGATGGCTCTTTTGTCTCAGGCCGCGATGACATGCTGCCTCTGCTCGTCTCCGGATGGCGCAAGGCCGCTAGACACATCAAACGCTCGCAGATGCGCCGCAAAAGATCAGTGCGCCGCTGCATCAAATTCTCAATCAAAAATCAGCGCGAAGGCATTAGCAATCTTGCCAAAACGCATATTGTTATTGATCAACAAAAAACGGCGGCGGCGGCACCCCCCGCGCGATCGCCGCAAGAACCATAGACGCTGCATCCATCGCCTCGCGGATCGCCACATCCATATCCAAATAGCGATAAGTGCCCAGCCGACCCAAAAAGCTCACATTTTTTTCCGCCCGCGCTTTTTCCAGATAAACACCGAGCAAAGCCTTATCTTTGACAAGCCGCACTGGATAATAAGGAATGTCGCCCTCTTGGCAGGCGCGGCTGAACTCTTTATAGCAAATCGTCTCGTCATGTTTTTCCCAAGCGGCAAAATGTTTATGCTCGGTGATGCGCGTCCATTTTACCTCTTCGTCGGAATAGTTGACTACCGGACAATCTTGGAAATTTCCTTTGGCGCGCAAAATTTCAAAATCCAAAGTCCGATAGGCCAGACGGCCAAAATCATGATCAAACCAGTCATCAATCGGCCCGGTAAAAAATATATGATCTTTGTCTTCGGGCGCTTGGGTGCAGGAAATTTTTTCTCCCAAAGCGACATCTATGTGGGGATGATCCAAAATTGAATGCACCATCGCGGTATAGCCATCTTCGGGGATGCCCTGAAAGGGGTGAAAAAAATAATTGTCATCATCAGTAAAGCGCATCGGCAGGCGCTTCAAGATGGAGGCGGGTAATTGGTCGGGTGATGTTCCCCATTGCTTTTGGGTATAGCCTTTCAAAAAGGCCTCATAGAGATCGCGGCCAACAAAAGCGAGCGCCTGCTCTTCAAAAGTTTCCGGCGCGCGGCCATGCGCGGGCGCGATGGTCAGCTTGCTGATGTGGGATCGCGCCTCTTCCGGAGAAAAGTCCTTGCCAAAAAACTGGTTGATCGTGCGCAAATTAACCGGCAGTGAATAAACCTCCCCGCGATAAAGCGCGCGCACCCGATGTTGATAGGGGCGCATCTGCGCATGGTCATTGACAAAGCGCCAAACTTCTTCATCGCCAGTATGAAAAATATGCGGGCCATAGACATGCACCATCACGCCGCTTTGCGCATCGCGCGCCGTGTGGCAGTTGCCGCCTGCGTGATCGCGCGGCTCAACGATCTGGCAGTGATGTCCGGCTTCAGCGAGCCGCCGCGCGAGCACGGCACCAGAAAATCCCGCACCGCCAATTAAAAAATTCTTCATATAGTCCTTTAGTCCTTGCGCTTATTTGTATGAAGCGACATATTATCATGCGTATGTCAAAAATTAACGGAAACGAGATCCGCCCCGGCCATGTCATCACGCATAAAGGCGCGCTGTGGCAGGCGGTGAAGATCAATCACGTCAAGCCCGGCAAAGGCGGCGCGTTTGCGCAAGTGGAGCTTAAAAATCTTAAAGATGGCTCAAAGCTCAATGAGCGCTTTCGCTCGTCGGAAACCGTTGAGCGCGTGCGGCTGGAGCAAAAAACCCATCAATTTCTTTATGCACAAGATGGGATGCTGATTTTCATGGACACCGAAAACTATGAGCAAATTTCTTTGCCCGAAGACAATCTCGGTGCGCGCGCAGGATTTTTGCAGGACGGCATGAGCGTTGAGATTGAAAGCCATGAAGGCCAGCCGCTCAGCGTTAATTTGCCTGAACACATCACGCTTGAAGTGCGCGAAGCCGAGCCGGTCGTCAAAGGCCAGACTGCGGCGTCTTCCTATAAGCCTGCGATCATGGATAATGGCATGCGGATTATGGTGCCGCCTTTCATCACCAAAGGCGAGGCGATCGTCGTGGATACGAACACGTCACAATATGTGCGCCGCATGGATAAAAAATAATTCTGATGACAGGCCCGCTGATAAATCCGCTGATCAACGCGATGACATCTGCTGCGCTGAAAGCCTCGCGCGGCCTGCTGCGCGATTTTGGCGAAGTGGAGCAGCTGCAGCATTCCGTTAAAGGCAATCGCCATTTTCTTGCCGCCGCCGACCAGCGCGCCGAAGATGTTTTATGTGAAGAATTGTCGCAGGCGCGTCCGGGATTTGACATTCTTGCCGAAGAGCGCGGCGCGGTGATAAATAAAGCCACGCGCAAAAAATCTTCCGAACGCTGGATCATTGATCCGCTTGATGGCTCGCGGAATTTTCAGCATGGCTTTCCATCTTTTGCGATTTCGCTCGCTGCTGAGGCCGATGGCGAAATCGTCGCCGGACTGATCTATGCGCCGCTCGCCGGTGAAATGTTTATCGCCGCCAAAGGCGAGGGCGCTTATTTGAATAACCAGAGGCTGCGCGCCTCAAATTGCACACAGCCGCAAAATGCGCTGCTCGCCTATGGCCGCATGGGGCAAAAATGGGCGTCGGGCATTTTCAATGTGATGCGCAAAGGCGGCCATCCGCGGCAGCTAGGCTCGGTCTCGCTGAGCCTCGCTTATGTCGCCGCCGCGCGTCTGGATGGCTTCCTGACCGGCGATTCAAAAATCTGGGATATTGCTGCGGGCATCATCCTTGTGCGCGAGGCCGGCGGCATCACCACAGACCTTGACGGCAGCGCGATCCAACTTGACCAAAGTGCGATCTCTATGCTCGCCTGTGCGGCACAGCTTCACCGGCCAATTTGTGCGGCGATTCAAAAAACATGAAAAAAAAAGCTGTATACATCACTTTGAGTCTGCTTGCGGGCTTCTTCGCCGCCTTGCCAGTGCTGAAGGCTGCTGAACAAAAGCCCGTGGTGCAAATTTTCTTTCAAGGCGAGGCAGAAACCCTGCCTGCCGGAAGCCAGACCATTCTCAACAATTTGCTCAAACAGATTGAGAAAATTAAAGGTGCGCGCATTATCGTTCATGCATTTGCGGCAGTGGCTGACCAGCCCTCATGGGCAGCGCAGCGCCTCGCGCTGACGCGCGCGCTCGCCGTGCGGGACTATCTCAAGCAGAACGCCATCCAGCCAAAGCGAATCATCTTGAAGCCCCTCGGCAATCTGTGCGCCGCGCCGTGCCAGAGAGTCGATATTTTCCTCAAAAAATAGAAATTGTTGAAACTCTCGGCTGATAAAGTATATTTAATCCCATAAGAGGCTCCAAAATGATGAACCCCCAACCCCATTTTCTGACACCGCCGGGTGCCTATTTGATTCGCATGATCGCATTTTTGATCGCCGTTGCGGTCGTCGCCGTGTTTTTGGGCCTGCCATCTGATCGGCTGCAGTTCTTTTTCAACGCCAATCCGGGACTGAATGGCGTGATCTTATCCGTGCTGCTCATCGGCATTATCTACGCCTGCCACCGCGTATCCATTCTCTGGCGCGAAATTAACTGGGTCAATGCTCTGGGTCAAAGCGGCGCCCGCGCACTGCCGCCGCCAAGGCTGCTCGCGCCGCTCGCGGCGATGATCAATCGCTCCGCCGGACCTTTGGTGCTCACCCAGACAAGCCTCGGTTCGGTGATGGATTCCGTCTCAGCGCGGCTGGACGAGACAAGAGAAATTTTGCGCTATCTCATCGGCCTGCTTGTCTTCTTAGGCCTGCTCGGAACCTTTTGGGGTTTGCTTGTCACCGTCAGCGCGGTCAGCGACCTCATCGCTGCGCTCAGCCAGAGCCAAGACAATGACAGCGCGATCTTTACCCAGCTCATCGCCGGATTGCGTGCGCCGCTCGGCGGCATGGGCACCGCTTTTTCCTCATCTCTGTTTGGGCTGGCCGGATCGCTCGTCTTGGGGTTTCTCGATCTGCAGCTCGGTCAAGCGCAAAACCGCTTCGCCATTGAGCTGGAAGACTGGCTTTCAACATCCGCGCGTTTCGCGCAAGACGGCGTGGCACAGCCCAAAGATGACCTCACCGATGTCACCGAGTCACTAGGCCGGCTTCTTGAGCGGCTGCGGCGGCGGTAAATATGGCTTCGCGCGCCGCAAAATATAGACGCAGCAGCATTGATTTCTGGCCCGGCTTTGTTGATGCGATGGCGACGCTTCTGCTCGTCATCACTTTTTTGCTCGCGGTATTTGTCATCGGACAATTTGTGCTGACTAACCTGCTCGCCGGACGCGACCGCTCGCTCGCCAAATTGCAAACGCAAGTCGCCGAGCTTGCCAATCTGCTCGCGCTGGAAAAAAAGCAAAATACGTCTTTGGAGGACAAGCTCGCCGGATTGACGGCGTCGCTCGCTGCCGCACAGGCAAAAAGCGAAAAGCTCTCGCTTGATCTGGGCAAAGAAAAAGAGCTTGCACAAAAAGCGATCGCGCAAGCTGCGTTGTTGAATCAGCAAATCGCCGCTTTGCGGCAGCAGTTGCAAACGATTGCCGCAGCACTTGAAGCCAGCGAAGAGCGCGACCGCAAAAACAAAGCGCAAATCGCCGCGCTTGGCCGCCGCCTCAACACCGCGCTTGCGCAAAAAGTTCAGGAGCTCGCGCGCCATCGCTCCGCCTTCATGGCCGCTCTGCGCGACGTGCTGAAAGACCTTGACGGATTTGAAATTGTCGGCGATCGCTTTATTTTTCAATCTGAAGTTCTATTCGATTCCGGCAGCGCGGCGATCAATCCGCGCGGAAAATTTGAGCTGCGCAAGGTCGCGCAAGTGATGAATAGAATCAGCAAAGATATTCCCGCCAAAGTGGATTGGATATTGCGCGTGGATGGCCATACCGATATTCAGCCCATCAATACGGCGCAATTTCCATCCAACTGGCATCTATCCACCGCGCGTGCTGTTGCGGTCGTTGAATTTCTGGTCGCGCGCGGCATGAAACCGAAGCGGCTCGCCGCCGCCGGTTTCGGCCAATTCAGACCTCTCGCGCAGGGCGGCAGCGAAGTGTGGTATCGCAATCGCCGCATAGAGTTCAAGCTTACCGAAAGGTGAGTTTTTCTTCCAGATGGAGTATAACAAGCCATGATGAATGCGATTAAAGACCATCTCGTCCGCGGCGAAGCGCGGATCTATCACGAAGTGCACGGCCCTGAGAAAGCGCCGGTTTTGCTGCTCTCCCACGCATTTGGCGCCTCAAGCGCGATGTGGCGCGCGCAGATCAAGCCGCTCGCGCAAACATGGCGCATCATCACTTGGGATATGCGCGGGCACGGCCTCACAAAAACGCCCGAAGCCAGCGAACATTTTTCTCACCAGCTCACGCTTGAGGATATGACCGCTTTGCTTGAACATTATGCGCCCGATCATGCGCCCAATCAGGCGCCTAAAGCGGTGATCGGCGGACTCTCGCTGGGCGGCTATTTGTCGCTGATGTTTGCGTTCACGCAGCCGCAAAATGTCCGCGCGCTGCTGATTTGTGATAGCGGGCCTGGCTTTAAAAATGACGAAGCGCGCGAAAAATGGAACCAAACCGCTCATCGGCAGGCCGATGCGCTTGAAAAGCGCGGGCTGGGTGCTGCGCCCAAAGTGCCTGAAGGTGTTCGTCATCTTTCAGCCACTTCGCTGGCTCTTGCTGCGCGCTTCATATTGACGCAGAACAATGACGACGTCATCCAAAGGCTGGACCAGCTGCGTGTGCCGACTTTGATCGTCGTTGGCGCTGACGACAAGCCTTTCCAAGGCGCGGCGGATTATATGGAAAGAAAAATCCCTGATGCGGATAAGGTCGTGATCCCCAATGCCGAACATTATGCCAATGACGACAATCCCGAAACTTTCAACGCCGCTGTTTTAGACTTCCTCAACACGCTGCGATAAAATGTCATGAAAAAGCGCATTTTCATAGATGGCCATGTCGGCACAACCGGCCTGCAAATTCACGAAAGATTATCCAAAGAGCCGGAAATAGAATTGCTGCTGCTGCCCGACGCGCAGCGCAAAGACAAAGACGCACGTGCCGATTATCTCAATCAAGCCGATCTGGCTGTGCTGTGCCTGCCCGACGATGTCGCGCGCGAAGCGGTCAGCGCCATCACTGCGCCGCATGTCAAAGTGCTTGACGCAAGCTGCGCGCATCGCACCGATAAAGACTGGGTCTATGGCATGCCCGAATGGGATGCCGCCCAGAAGCAGCAAATCGCGGCGGCAAAATATGTGAGCAATCCGGGCTGCTATGCGATCGGCGCGGTAGCACTCCTGCATCCGCTCATCGCCGCGGGACTCGTGCCGCCGGATCACCCGATCAGTATTCATGCCGTTTCCGGCTATACCGGCGGCGGGCGCGATATGATCGCCGCTTATACCGATCCCGCCCACCCCGAACACACAAAAAGCCCAATATGCGATTATGCGCTCAATCTCGAGCATAAGCATCTTGAAGAAATCCGCCTTCATAGCGGACTCGCACACACGCCCTTATTTTCGCCCGCAGTCGGCCTGTTTCCGCAGGGCATGATCGTCCATATTCCGCTTCACCTTGACCAATTGCCGCAAAAACCCGCCGCGCAGGATATTCACGCGCAGCTCGCGCGATTTTACCAAAACGAAAATATGATTTCGGTCATAGAAGAAGCGCAAAGGGAAGGGGGGCAAAAACTCGATGCCGCCCAGCTCGCCGGACAGGACATCATGCAGATTTATGCCTTCTCTCATGATACATATAGGCATATTCTGCTGGCAGCTTTGTTTGATAATCTAGGCAAGGGCGCCGCGGGAACGGCAATGCAAAATATCAGGCTGATGCTGGCCGAAGATCAAAAACAGGCGGCGTAATCTGCAATATAATTTTAAGCGGAGAGAATGATGAATCTATCCTATGGTGAAAAATATGAGGCTTTCCGCGAGAAAGTGCGCGAGTTTTTGCAGGCCCACAAACAGGATTATCCCAAACATTATGGCCTTGATCGGCCATCGCGCGAAAGCGCTGCGTGGCAAAAATTGCTGATCCAAAACGGCTATGCGGCGCGCACGATACCCAAAGAATATGGCGGCTATGGCGCGCGGCCCGATATTCTTGAAATGCGCATCATCGTTGAATGTTTCATTGATGCTGGTGCGCCGCGCGCGCTCGCCAATCAGGGCATTTCAATGCTGGTGCCGACTCTGCTTGAACATGGCACTGAAGCGCAAAAACAAAAATGGATCAAGCCAACGATTGAAGGCGATGTTGTTTGGTGCCAAGGTTATTCGGAGCCGGGCTCGGGCTCTGATCTGGCGAGCCTGCGCACATCGGCGGTTGAAGACGGCGATGACTTTGTCATTAACGGCCAGAAAATCTGGACAAGCTCGGCGGCGAACGCCGATATGATGTTCGGCATCATCCGCACCGAGCCGCAAGCGCCCAAACATCAAGGCATCAGCTATTTGCTGATCCCGATGGACACAGAGGGCATTATTGTGCGGCCTCTGCAGACGATGACCGGCCATGCCGAATTTAACGAAGTCTTCTTCACCGATGCCCGCGTCCCGCAAAGCCAGATCGTCGGACAGCGCGGTGAAGGCTGGAAAGTCGCCAACGCCACCTTAAAACATGAGCGCGGCATGTTGGGCGACCCCAACCAAGCCGAAGACCGCCTCAACCGCATCATTGAATTGATGAAACAGCAAACGCTGGATCAAACCCGCTTGATTGACAAGCCTGCTTTCCGCGAAAGGCTGCTGCAATTACAAGAAGAAGTCGTCGCGATGCGCTGTCATGGTCTGCGGCTTTTGTCGCAGAGCATCAAAAATGAGCCGCCGGGGCTGGCCGGTATCATCGTCAAACTGCGCGGCTGCGAGCTGAATCATAAACTGGCCGCGCTCGCCATTGATGTGATGGGCGAAATCGGCACCCTCTACGAGCATGACAAAGACTCCCTTGAGAGCACGCGCTGGCAGAGACATTATATGTTTGATCTCGGCCTCATCATTGGCGGCGGCACGGCGCAGATTCAAAAAAACATCATCAGCGAGCGCGGCCTCGGCATGCCGCGCGAACCTAAACCACAGACGTCGGCAGCGCGCGCATAATGGATTTCGGCCTTTCAGAAACCCAGCGCCTCTTGCAGGACAGCGTGATGCGCTTCTTAAAAGATAATGTCACGCTTGATATGCTCAAAGATCAAAAATCATGGCCGCAAGTGCAGCAGGGCTTTGATGCTTTGGGCATGACAGGCCTGTGCGCTGCCGAGACTCATGGCGGCATGGCGGCTAGTCTGCTTGACGCCGCTCTGGTGCACGAAGCGCTCGGCCTTTTTGTCGCGCCGGTCAATTTTATGGCCGGACAAGTGCTCGCGCCAATTGCGATTCAAGACGCGGGCAGTCCGGCGCAGCAATCGGAATATCTAAGCGCCATCGCCGCTGGCGATATGCGCGTCAGCACCGCGCTCAGCGCGCTGAGCGGCCAGCGCGGCGATGCCGCGATCCAGAGCGAAAAGAATAGTCTTTCGGGAACGGCCATGTTCGCGCTAGAAAGCGCGCCGACCCATATTCTGACCGCCGATCAGGAGCAAAATCTCTTTTTGCTGCGCGCAGAAGATGTTGACATCACGCCGCTCAAAACGATTGACCAAACGCGCTATGTGAGCCAGATCGTCTTTAAAAACAGCCCTGCGGTCAAACTCGCCGGAGAAAATCGCGTCGGCCAAGCCGCCGCGCGCACGCTCGCCGCCGGACGCATCCTGCTCGCCGCTGATATGCTCGGCTGCGCGCAGGCGATGATCGCGCGCGCCGTCGCCTATGCGCTTGAGCGCGAGCAATTTGGCCGCGTCATCGGATCATTTCAGGCGGTCAAACATTTATGCGCCGAAATGGCCGCACAGCTCGAGCCCTGCCGCGCTATGCTCTGGTTCGCCGCCTATTGCTTTGACCAGCCTGATCAAAAATATGACGACCCGCGCCTGATGGCCTGTCTGACCAAAGCGCATCTGGGCGATGTCGCGCGCTTTGTCGCGCGCACCGCGACCGAAGTGCATGGCGGCATGGGCTTCGTTGCCGATTCCGGACTGCATTTTTGGTTCAAACGCATCGGCGCCAGCCGCCAATGGCTGGGCGCGTCCGAGCGGCTGCGTGAAGAAGCCGCGCAGCTTCAGGCTTGGGATCAAAAAGAGGCCGCCGCATGACCGAAGAGGACGCCCGCACAAGAAGCAAGGCTAAATCCATCCGGCCTTTGGCCGAACTTATTCCTATGCTGCTTGAGCATAAAATGCGCCTATTATTCGCCGTGCTGGCGCTGATCGCCGCAGCGGTCACAGCACTTGCGATTCCGCTTGCCGTGCGCGAAGTCATTGATGGCGGCTTTATCACCGGCACCGGCAGCGCGCGGCTGGGGTTTGATGTTTTTGTTGCTTCGGGCGTGCTCGCGCTTTTTCTCGCTGCGGCGAGCGCCACCCGATTTTATTTTGTCACCGTGCTTGGCGAGCGCGTCGGTGCTGATCTGCGCACAAAAGTTTTTGGCCATATTCTGTCGCTTGAGCCCGCCTTTTTTGAAAAAATCCACACCGGCGAGGTGATCTCGCGGCTGTCGGCGGATACGGTTCTGATGCGCACGATTTTGGTCTCAAGCGCGTCCATCGCTTTGCGCAATGTTCTGCTGCTCGTGGGCGCTTCTGTGATGCTGTTCATTACGAGTCCATCACTGAGCGCGCTCGTGCTGGTCGTGATTCCGGTTTTATGTGTGCCTTTGCTGGGCTTCGGGCGGCTCGTGCGGCGGCTCGCGCGCGACGCACAAGACCGCCTCGCCGATACCGGCGCGATGGCCAATGAATTGCTCGGTGCCATTCAAACCGTCCAGAGCTTTACCTATGAAAATACCGCGCGCGAACGCTTTAATGCGGCGGCGGAAATTGCATTCCTTTCAGCGCGGCGGCGAATTTTTGCGCGCGCGCTGCTCGTGGCTTTGGTGATTTCGGTGGTGTTTTTGGCGATTTTGGCGGTTTTTTATCAGGGCGGCAGCGCGCTGATCGCCGGAGAGATGACCGCAGGCACATTAAGCCAGTTCGTCATCTATGCGCTGATGGTGGCGGGCAGCCTTGCCGCATTGGGCGAGGTCTGGGGTGATTTACAGCTCGCCGCCGGTGCGACCGAGCGGCTGTTTGAATTGCTGGAGCAGCGCGCGCGCATTCTTCCGCCCGCCGCGCCGGTCGAGCCCGCCGCGCCTTTGCGCGGCGAGATCGTTTTTGAAAATGTGTGCTTTGCCTATCCGACGCGCGCCGACATTAACGTGCTTGATGATTTCTCGCTGCTTATTCCGGCGGGGCAGGTGATGGCTCTGGTCGGGCGTTCAGGGGTTGGCAAATCAACGATATTTCATCTGCTCAACCGCTTTGATGATCCGCAATCTGGCCGCATCACGCTTGACGGCATTGATCTGCGCGATTTTGACTTGGATTTTCTGCGCCAACAAATGGCGAGCGTTCTGCAGGAGCCGGTTTTGTTTTCCATGAGCATCGCTGACAATATCCTCTATGCGCGCTCCGATGCCTCTATGGACGAAGTAAGGGAGGCTGCAAAAAAAGCCGCCGCGCATCAATTCATCATGGACTTGCCGCAGGGCTACGACACCGTCGCCGGAGAGCGCGGTGTGCTGCTTTCCGGCGGACAGCGGCAGCGCATCGCGATTGCCCGCGCGCTCTTGCGCGATGCGCCGATCCTGCTGCTTGACGAAGCGACCAGCGCGCTCGATTCAGAAAATGAAGACATCGTTCAGCAGGCGCTCGCGAATTTATCTCATGCGCGCACCGTTCTTGTGATCGCTCATCGCTTGACGACCGTTCAAGGCGCAGATAATATCGCCGTGATGCAGGAAGGGCGCATCTTAAATCATGGCCGCCATGAAGATCTGCTCGCGCAAAGCGAGCTCTATCGCCGTCTGGCGCGTAAAAATTTCTCAGACATGCGCGAGAGTGCTTAAATTTTTTGGGGAAAAGAGAAGAAAAGGGGAAAAAAGGAGAAAAATATGAGTAGAAAGCTAATTATCTGGCACTTGGCAGGGCTGGTTTTGATCGTCGCACTTATTTATGTTTTTATCGGCGCGAAACATCTCGTCCAATCCACCGGAATGTTCAAAACTTTCACGCCGCATTTTGCCGGCACCTGCCAGAAAATTGACGGCATCGTCGGCGCAGAAGATGTGACCATTGACGGGCAGGGCATTGCGTGGATTTCGGCGGTCGATCGCCGCGGCATCTTGGCGGGCAAAAATGTCCGCGGACACATTGCGACGATGGATCTGAAGCAAAAATCGCCCGTCTTGCGCGACATCACCCCCGCGAGCCCGCCCGACTTTCGCCCGCATGGAATCAATTTGTTCAAAGCGCAAGACGGGCAAAGATACCTCTTCGTCGTCAATCATACCAGCGACGGCCAGCATTTCATTGAAAGATTCCAGATCATGGCGGACGGGACATTGAAACATAATGCGCGATTTCAATCGCCCGCTTTGTTTTCGCCCAATGACATCGCCGTCGTCGGGCCTGCGCAATTTTATGCGACCAATGACCTAGGCTCCGACCCCGACGGCCTCACACGCACATTTGAGATCATCTTTGGCATCGCTTGGGGCTCGGTCGCCTTCTTTGATGGCCGACAGGGAAAAATTATCATGGACGACCTCGCCTTCCCCAACGGCATCAACAAAAGCGCGGACGGCAAAACCATCTATATGGCCGAACTCTCCGCGCACCAAATCCATGTTTTTGACCGCGACCCCGCAACCAACGCCCTCACTTTGCGCGACACCATCTTTGTAGACAGCGCGATTGACAATCTCGAGCTTGACGCTTCCGGCGATCTGTGGACGGCGGGGCATCCTAAATTTCTCGAATCGATTGAGCATTTCACTGAAGGCGGCATCGCGCCGACACAGGTGCTGCGCGTCTCGCTGCGCACAAAAGAAGTCGAGGAGATCTATTATAATGACGGCGAGGCCATCTCGGCAGCAGCAACCGCCGCGCCCTATAAAAATCGCTTTGTGATCGGGCCTGTTCTTGACCCTCACATGCTCGTCTGCGATCGGCGGCCCTGAAACGCCGCGATTATATGCGCTAGCGCGGCCAGCGCAAAAATGATCCATGCCATCACGACCGGCGGCTTGAGCATCAAAAGCTGATTGAGCGGCGCAGCCGAAAACATAATCTGTGTTTCAATCGCCGCCACCGCGAATTTATAGCGCGCCGCAAACTCCGGATTGAGCGCCAGCGCCATCAGATCGCGCCGCGAACGATGGCGGATCACCGCTATATGCGTCCATTGAACCGGCTCTGCTGCGTCTCCGGGTGGCGCACCCTCGGGTGGCGCACCCCACGCCCCCAAATTATCCGACGCCGCAGGCGCAACCAAAAGCGGATAGCCCGCGCGCAAATAAAGCGGCCAGATCAGCCCATCAACATATTTGCGCAGCATGTCAAAAGATGAAAGCTGGTCAATGCGCACACCCTCAACCGGCTTGGGCCGCACGCGCATCCGCACCAGATGAATCGTGAACACTTCACTGCCATCATCGGCGGCCAAAAATCCGCGCAACTGAATGCGGTGCTCGGCATCTCTGCCGTGTTGATAAAGGTGCGTATAGACAGCAAGCTGCTCGGTGATCTCGGCGCGCGACAAAACATCCTGCGGCGCGCTATGCCAAAACCAAAACGACACATAGAGGCTCGCCGCACCCAGCCATATCGCAATATATTTCATCATTATCACCGCAATAGTTTAGGACAATTCTTGACTCTGATGCACAAAAAAGATTTAATCAAAGGGTCAAATAAGATTTATTTATGAGGAGGACTTCCTATGCGCCAGCCCGACCCGATCTTTGTCCGCCATATTCCGTTTGAGTTTCCCGACGACATCAAGCCGCATTGGAATCCGCGCCAGCCCGAATTGAGCCACGCGATCAATGGCGCCTCCCTGACCATGCCCTACCTTGAGCCCTTCTTGATCAAAACCATCCAGCGCGCCATCCCCGAAATCAAAGACCCGGCGCTGCGCACCGAAGCGCTCGCCTTTTGCGCGCAAGAAGCGCAGCATTATAAAACCCATCGCCGCTTTAATGAGCTGCTCAAAAAAAACGGCTATCCGGAGCTCGCCGCAATTGAAGAACTCATGGCGCGCGATTATCAAAAAATGGCCGCGCTCTCGCTGCAAAAACAGCTCGCCTATAGCGCCGGTTTTGAAACCATGACGATCGGCGTCACAAATGCGATGATCAAGAACCGCCGCATTTGGCTGAGCGGCGCTGACCAGCGCGTCGTGTCTTTTTTGCTCTGGCACATGGTGGAAGAGATGGAGCATAAAACCGTCGCCTGGCGAGTCTATCAGGAAGTCACGCCCGGGCCAATGCGGCGCGCGATCGGCGTGGTCCATGGCACATGGCACGTCCTCCATTTTACGCGCCAAGCCTATATCCTGATGCTCAAAAAAGACGGGCGCTGGCAAAAATTATCGCGGCGGCTGCAATTGCTGCGATTCACCTCCCGCTTCCTGCTGGCGATCCTGCCGGCCCTCTTGCGCGGCATGATGCCTTGGCACAATCCCGCGCGCGTGCCCAATCTGCTATGGGTGCAGAGATGGATCTCCGGCTATGCCAGCGCCGACAAAAATTTCGTTCCGCTCATTGATACTGATGATCCGGATATGCCTCCGCCTTTCCCGCAAGCTGCACCCGCAGAGTAAGCAGAATAATGAGTGAAACTTCATCCGATGATCACCCCTCATATCGGCGCTGGCTGATCGGCCATGGCGCGCTCGCGATTTTGGCGGGCTGCATTTTCGGCTTTGGGTTTTTGTTTTTTCTCATCGGCGAAATCGCGCTCTGGCCGATTCCGGGCAGAATTGAAGTCGATATGCCCGGCACTTATGATGCGTGGCGCATGGCGCATCTCGAAGGCGTTTTGAACGGACTCGCTTTGTGGATTGTCGCTGTGCTGCTGCCCTTCGTGCCGACCTCGGCGGTGATGCGCGCGCGGCTGGCCATCGCGTTCATCATCACCGCTTGGTCATTCACGATCGGCGCGGGCTTTGATCCTTTATTTGAGGATAGCCGCGGCCTCGCCTTTGGCGGCAATCTAACCAATTATCTGGCATTCTTTGCCTTTTATCCGGGCGTCGTCGCGATCCTCTGGTGCGGCGCTTATATCGCCTATGTCTGTCTGTTCAAAAAGAGATCGGGGTGAGCGGAGAACAGGCCGGACAGGCCGGCCGGCCAAAAGGGTTCGGCAATTTTTGGATCATTGATCGTGAACAGATAGGCTTGATAGCCGCTCTGTGCGATCTGTTTAACCTCGGCGGGCTTTATGCCTTGATAGCGCGCATGGATCGTGCGGACAGCCAGCTTCTCGGCGCGCGCGCGCCAATCTTCCGGCATGTGGCGAAATAAAAGACCGAGCGGAATATCGGGGAGCCTCTTTTTGATGACCGCAAGCGCTGCCGAAGAAAAAGACGAAATCAGCAATGAGCAAAGCGGCGGCTCTGCGATGAGCAAATCGGCAACCGCCTCAGCCAGCCTCTCGCCCTGCCGATCATCAAAGCCGCGATCGAGTTTCAATTCTATATTGATGTTCAGCCCCAGCTCCGGCGCGCGGCGCAGCAGGTCTTGCAGCAGCGGGATGTTGAGGGCGCGCGCATCGTCCGAGCGGCAATCCGAAATCCTGCCCATGCGGCCTAATTTTGTCAGCCAGTCATTATGGAACAGCACGATCGCGCCGTCTTTGATCAGCCGCGCATCAGTTTCAACCCATTGGAGGCCGAGCGCCGCCGCTTTTTCAAAAGCAGCGATGGAGTTTTCCGGCGCCAGCCCGGCAGCACCCCGATGGCCGATCACCGGCGCCATAATTGCTTTCGTCATCTGTTTTACCTATAAAACATTATGGATATATTCAGCATCTTTATAGGCTTTTTTGTGGGCTTTATCTTTGGCGGCTTTTTGGTCGGGCTATGGCTCATGTTCATCTTCAACAAATTAAAAGCCGAAAAAGACGAAATCGGCAAGGCTTTTCATCAGGCGAGTCAGGAAAATGCGGCGCTGCGCGCGACGAATGAACATCTGACCGGCGATCTCACGCGGTTTGAGAGCCTCGCCAATGATATTTTGGACAAGAAAACCGAAAAATTTGACGCGCAGGCCAGAGAACAAATAAAAAATGCGCTCATGCCCTTTGAGCATGAAATTAAAAGCCTGAAGGAAAGTGTTAAAAATTCGTCCGATAAGAGCCTTTCGCTGAAGCAGGAGATTGAGCGGATCGGCGCGCACGCGGACAATCTGGCGAGCGCGCTGAAGAGCTCGCCGAAAGCGCGGGGCAATTGGGGCGAGATCGTGCTGGAGCGGCTGCTGGAGGAATCGGGTCTGCGCAAGGATCACGATTATATTGTGCAGGGGGCGGGTGCGGGGCTCAAAGATCAAGAGACTGGGCGCTCTCTGCGGCCTGATGTGATCGTCCGGCTGCCGGAGAGCAAGAGTTTAATCATCGATTCGAAATTGTCGCTTGTGTCTTACGAGGATTATTGCGCGGCGGCAGACGATGCGGCGCGCGGCGATCATTTGCGGAAGTTTTTGGCGGCGTCCAGAATGCACATCAAAGAGCTGGGGCAGAAGCGCTACCAAGACGGCCCGCTGGGCGCGCCGGATTTTGTGATGATGTTCATGCCGATTGAAGGGGCTTATCTGCTCGCCATGAGCGAAGAACCTGCGCTGCACAAATATGCGTGGGACAAAAAGATCGTGATGGTCTCGCCGACGAGCCTGTTTGCGACCTTGCAGACGGTGGCGTCCTTGTGGCGTCTGCAAAAGCAGAACCAAAACGCCGATGAGATCGCGCGGCAAGGCGGCGCGCTCTATGACAAGGTCGCGGCCTTCGTCAAAGACCTTGAGGGACTCGGCGCGCGGATCGGCCAAGCGCAGCTCAGCTATGATGAGACGATGAAGAAGCTCTCAACCGGCAGCGGCAATATATTGAGCCGCACCGCCAAGCTCAAGAGGCTGGGCGTGCGCACCGCCAAGCAATTGCCCAACATGGATAACGAAACCGAGTAGGCGCAACGCGCGTAGCGCAGCGCGTATTATCGCGCACATTATGGCACACATTATATTGACTTCATCTTGACTTCGCCGCCACGTCGGCGCAGTCTATCCTTCGGTAACTCTAATCACTAAGGAGCCCTAGTCGGGTTTCTGTGAATAAAACACCCGACGGCTTCGGCTTGAGGGGAATAAGCAGACTTCATCCTTAGTGTTGAGTTACCGAGCCCGGCATTTGCCGGGACGGCAAGCGCTAAGGGTGAACAAATGAATTTTTTGTCGGCGATAGTGTTGCTCCTTAATGTAGCAGCCCCCAGCGAACGATCTCTCAACGAGGCGCTCGCGCAGCAACTCGGCGGCCAGACCGAAACACGCCACCATTATTTCGTCGGCGGCAAAAGACATTACATTAGCGTTGATATTGAAACCGATGACCACGTCATTGAGGCCGGACTGGATCGGCGTTCGTCTCTGGATAGCGTCCAGCAAGTGGTGTTTGCCGCGATCATGGTGCGCAAAAAACCCAAAATTATCATCTACGACAGCGACGGCATTGAAGGGCCTTACGAATACCGAATCCGCATGGTCGCGCGCCGACTGGGCATCGCCTATGAGCGCATAAACATCGCACAACTCACCACCTCTTCGGTTTCGTCATCACCGCAACAGAATTGTCTGTTGCAGGGATGACGGATACGGCGCGTGCCTCGCGGAGGCCGCGCCGTCATTCCCGCAAAAGATGGTTAAGGTTCTCGGCGATTCTTCTGTCAGCGGGAATCCAGTGAACGTGCTCCAGCAGGTCGGCTTCGCCGACGATTATTTTTTACTGGATTCCCGCCTACGCGGGAATGACGGCGCTGGTGCGCCGTATGCGTGGGGTTAGCTTTGTATATAATTTTTTAAGGTTTGCCATCTCCGCTACGCCGCACGGCGGCAATAATCGCCGCAAGAGCCGCAGGCGTTAAAGGCGACGATCCGGAATCTCCTTTACCGCTAAAGGCAAGGAGAGTTTCCTCCGGACTCTTTTCCATCCAATGTTCCATAAGCCGCTTTTCCATATCAGGATGTTGATCTTTTAAAGCTCCCCATCTATCTTCAAGATATGCCTTACCCTCATAGCTAAGTTTCAGCAATTCGTTGCGGCGCTTTTCATCTCGGATATAAGAAATGCGCCACGCCAAAGGCGAGAGAAAAAGCCCCCCCAACAAAACCCATGGCAACAGAGAAAGGGGTTCTGCTTTAGCGATTCCAAAAACAACCAGACACACCAGCGCCGCAATTAAAACACCAATAAAACTTACTAGCCACAACAAAGAACTCCGTAAACTATCATCAAAACCTTTCTCTTTGGTCTCATAGCTTTCGGCTATCACTTTATACTCTTCTGTAAAACCCTCTACTCTCTTGAGTGTTTCTTCATATGATTTTCTTAATTCTTCTCGATCTTCCTCAGCTTTTTCCCCCACTTCCCTCGTGATCCGCTCTTCCAACTCTTTGCGCTCTTGTTCGCTATCTTGCAAAGCAAGCGCAACTGCTCGATTGTGAATCGCATTTTTATGATTCGGATCAAGCTCTAGCACCTTGTTAAAATCCTTAAGTGCTAGGTCAAACTCTCTCTTGCCTAGATAGATAACGCCGCGACTATTGTATGCGTCCGCATTATTCGGATCAAGTTCAATCGCCTTGTTATGATTTGCGAGCGCACGTTCAGGTTCTTTTTTCTTTTCATAAGCGACACCGCGATTGTTATAGGCCACCGAATTATTTGAATCAAGTTCAATTGCCTTGTTAAAATCTTCAATCGCTCGATCAAACTCTTCTTTCTTTCCATAAGCAATACCGCGACAGGTGTATGCGAGCACATGATTCGAATCAAGCTCAATTGCCTTGTTAAAATCTTCAATCGCTCGGTCAAACTCTCCCTTATCCACATAGACAGAGCCACGATTGGCGTAAGCATCCGCATAGTCATCAGAAATCTTAATCGCTTCGGTAAAATCTATAATCGCTAGATCAAAATCCCCTTTCTCAGCATAAGCGACGCCACGATTTTTGTAGGCTTTCGCATCCTTCGGTTTTTGTTCAATGGCATTGGTAAAAGCCGTAATCGCCCCCTCCCAATTTTTCTGCGCTATAAACCCGAGACCTTTATTCCAATAATTTTCATCAGCCATGATGTTTGCCCCTACTTGATTTCTGCGCAGGCGATGCGCGCGCCCGCGCCGCCGATGGGCTGGCTCTTATAATCATCGGCCTCAGCATGAATGATCAAAGCCGAGCCATCTCCAGCACGCAAACTCTCCAGTGAAAGACCCGCGACATGAAGCTCCACCCACGCGCGGCCCGCGCGGCTCGCGATTAAATTGGGCAGATCCCCCAGATGAGGGCCGCGCGCGTTCAAAAATCCGTGCTGCGCGCCAGACTTGCCGATATGGCCGCCTGATCTCTTAAAGCTTTGATGATCCGAGCAATCTCCCACCGCGTGAAGGTGCAACCCATGCACCCCAGCGGGCAGACCTTGAACTTGCAGCTTCAGCAAAACGCCTTTTGACGCATCTTTGATTCTCAACACGCCCACGCCCACGCCGTCATTATTGATGACCCGATAAACGCCGCCAGCTAATACGCTCGCGGGCATAACTGCCAAAAAAATAATCGCAAAAAATATCTTCATATCTGCCTCCAGAGTTAATCACCGAACTCTAGCACATTTCCCACCCTACGACTCTTGACACCCCACCACCAATAAAATAAACCTATATCAGCAGGGGGACAATATGCTGACCAAAGGAGACGACTTTCCCATCCATCAACTGCCCGAGCCGCTCGCTTTCGCCGGATCGGATCGCAACTTCTACGACCGCTATTTCTTCAACGGCTATCGCCGCGATGGTGAAGTCTACTTCTCTTGGGCGCTCGGCCTCTATCCGCATTTGAATATCATTGACGCTGCGCTCTCGCTCGCCATTGACGGCAAACAGCACAACATCAACGCTTCCCGCCTCCTCAATTGCGAGCGCATGGACCTCGCCATCGGGCCCATGGCGCTTGAAGTCATCGAGCCGCTCCAAAAACTCCGCCTGACCGTTAAAGATAACCAACACAATCTCAGCGGCGAGGTCGTCTTCTCCGGCCTCCACCCCGCATTCCTTGAAGAGCGCCTCACTCAGCGCATCGGCCCGCGCGTCCTCATCGACTCCACCCGCTTCATCCAAAACGGCGTCTATGAAGGCCAGCTTAAACTCAAAGGACAGACCATCAACATTAAGCCCGCAACCCTCCATGATGATGGCTTCTTTGGAACGCGCGACCGCTCTTGGGGTGTCCGGCCAGTCGGCAATACCGACAGCCAGCCCGTAGCACCTTTCCTCCCGCCCCAATATTTCTACTTCTGGGGGCCTGCCAATTTCGGCGATATGTCGCTCGGAATCATGATCGTTGAAACCGAAAACGGCAGTCCCATCACCACTTCCGCCATGATCTTCGACTTTGATCGGCAAGCGCAAATCCCCCTCGAGTTCATCAAATATGACCTCACATTCAAACCCGGAACACGCCATATCTCTCATGCCCAGCTGCTCCTGCGCCATGACGGCAACGATATCCTCGTTGACTACCAGCCCGTGCAGCAGACTTACCTGTGGGCGATCGGTTATATCAACGAAGAGCGCGGACACGGCATGTATCGCGGCGACGACGTCCTCGCCTATGACGAATTCGTCATGGCCGAGCAGGACGAAACCCTGCTGAAAAGACTCCAAGTGCAGACCGTCTGCCACGTCACCTTACGCGGCTGGAAAAACGCCGATAAAAAAGGCGTCGGCGTGTTTGAACATCTCTTCCTCGGCGCGCATCAGCCCTCCGGATTCAAAGACTTTCTCGAAACATGATTCTTTAAATATGATTCAAGAACTCGCACAAAAACTTGAGACCTATCTCGCTAGCAAAATGCCCGAAATTGACAATCCCAAAGTGGAAGGCCTCACTTGGTTCCATGGCGGCGGCGGACGGCATACGTTCGGCTTCACCCTCATTGGCCTGCAAGACGGCCAAAACATCCAAAAACCGCTGATTTTGCGCCGCGATCCCGTTGAGCACGTCGTGCCGGTAGCCAATCGCATCGAGTTCAGCGCCTACCGCACCTTCTATGGCTCCGATGTGCCGGTGCCCAAGCCTTATTTCATAGAAGAAGAGGAGAACGGGCCTCTCGAGCGCCCCTTCTTCATCATGGAGCGCATCACCCAAGGCACCGCGCCACGCGGCATGGGGCTGGCACCCTATGGCGATCTCCATGAAGTCGTCGGACAGCAATTCTGGCGCTTCGGAGGCAAAATCGCCGCAAAAGATTATCGCAACACGCCGCTGATGCTCGCTGTTGAAGAGGCGTCTTTGACCGATTGCGGGCGGGCGCGTCTGGAGATGTGGGTCAAAGAAATCCGCAGTGGGCCGATCCCGCGCCATCCGGTCATTGAGGCGGCTCTGCGCTATTTAGGCAATACGCCGATGCCGCCGCTGGAGAGATTGAGCATCGTTCATGGCGATTTCCGCTCCGGCAATTTTATTTATGACCACGAAAATGGCGGCGACATTCTCGCGGTTTTGGATTGGGAGGAGACACATCTCGGCTCGCCGCTTGAGGACATCGCTTGGGCGATTGATGCGCTCTGGTCGCATAAAAACGAAAATCCCGGCGCGATGATCCCGCTCAAAGATGCGCTGCAAATCTGGGAAGAGGCAAGCGGCATGAAAATCAACGAAGATGATTTATATTGGTGGCGCCTATTCAGCGGCGTCAAAAGCTGGGGCATCTGGTCGTCATCGGCGCGGCTTGCCAAGAATGGAAAAAATCAGGAGCCGATATTGTCTTTCATGGAATGGCAATGTCCGACTGAAAGCGTGCTCAACCTGCTTGATCTGATGGGGCATTAGAAAAGATTATGTCAAGAATGGCGGATATATTGACGCGCCTTGTCGGGCCTCTGTTTGGGGAAATCAGAGAGGCCATGCCGGAAGACGCTTACGCAAGAGGCTCAGCGCAGGTGATCGGCTCGCTCCTGATGCTGGCCGCGCGCGAATATGAAGGCGGCGCGGATATGCTGGTATGGGAAAATAACGAAATCCGCAAATTGCTCGGCGCGGGCTGGGCTTTGATTGATGATAAAGATATTTCAAAACGGCTCAAGGACGCAGCCGACAGCAAAGATGAAAATCTTCTGATTTCAGCGCTCGAGAAAAATAACGATCAGCTCAAAAGAATGCTCATTGACCTGCATAGTGAAGTGGAGAAGCGCAATGATGAAGCAAATCAAAAAATGAACCGGCAAATATGGCAATTCCTCCGCATCACTGCCGAGAAACATCGGCTAGATTTCTTTTAAAGATTTTCTTTTCGGTGAAAAGAATCCTATAATGGGAATCATGTCAGCAACCGTGCCCAACTTAACCGCGACCTCTGCGCGCGCAACCCTGCACTGCCTCACCGGATGCGCCATCGGTGAAGTCATCGGCCTTGCGATCGGCGTCCATTATGGACTCGGCCCCGCGGCCACCATCATCCTTGCGACCCTGCTCGCTTATATCGCTGGCTTCTCGCTCGCCACATCATCCCTCATAAGAAAAGAGCGCTTGACTCTCCCTCAGGCTTGGCGCGCCATCTGGCTCGGCGAACTCATCTCCATCGGCGTCATGGAGTTCGCGATGAACGCCGTGGATTACGCCGTCGGCGGCGTCCATGCCGCCTCTTTGGCCAGCCCGATCTTCTATATCGGACTCGCCGCCGCCATCCCCGCAGGATTCCTCGCCGCTTGGCCGGTCAATCATCTCCTCATCAAAAAAGAAATTAAAGGTCAGTGCCACTAGCCAGCGCGCCATAAAAAGACATCACCAACCGCGCTACCCGCGTCTGGTCCAGCAAAGACGCCACCATCCGATTCATCACATAAGAAATCGTCACCCGCGCATCCATATCCACCATCGCAAACGAGCCGCCATAGCCGCCCCAAAAACAGCTATGCGGATTAGGCCCGATCGGAACCAGCTCGCTCGGCAGCGCATAGCCCAATCCCCAGCGCACCGGAATCCCCAGCACCGCATCAAAGCCGTCCGTCTGCAATTCAAGAATCCGCCGCGCGCCAGCGCGCGTCAGCAACGTCTTGCCCCGTGCTGCGCCATCATTGGCCAGCACCGACAATGTCTCCGCCACCGCGCGCGCATTGCCATGCCCGTTCGCCGCAGGAATCTCCGCCCGACGCCACCCCTGCGTACGCGAGGTCAGCGCCTCTATCGTCGGATTGGTCATCACGCGCACAGCTATCTTGCCAAACTCGCCGGTAAGCGAAATGCCCGCGCGCGCCGCCTCCTCATCTTCCGGCGGAATCAGCTCGCCGATGCGGGCGTCATGCTCCGCGCCGGTGCCTATATGAAAATCGGTGCCCAGAGGGCCGGTGATCTCGTCCGCAAGAAACTGGCCGATCGTGCGTCCCGAAACCCGCCGCACCACTTCGCCAATCAGAAACCCCTGCGTGATCGCATGATAGCCGCTCTGCGTCCCCGGCTCCCACCACGGCGCTTGGCGCGCGAGCCGATCGGTGATTTTTTCCCAATCATAAAGATCTTCTTGCGTCGTCGGCTCGTCAAAACCCGGCAGGCCAGAAGCATGCGAGAGAAAATGCCGCACCTCAACTTTTTCCTTGCCGTTTTGCGCAAACTCCGGCCAATAGCGCGACACCGGCGCGTCAAGCGCCACCTCGCCGCGATCGGAAAGCAGATGAAGACAAAGCGCGGCCAACGTCTTCGTCGTTGAATAGACATTGACGATCGTATCCGCCTGCCACAATTTTTTGCGCGCCTCATCTTGGTAGCCGCCCCAGATATCAATGATCGTCTCGCCGTCGCGCGTCACCGCAAACGACGCGCCGATATCCGCGCCTTCATCCAGATTTTGCCGAAAACTCTCTTTGACGTCAGAATAGGCCTCGCCGCATAGCCCCTGAACTTGATGCATCTGATTTACTTGATTCATTTTATTCCCCCTGTTTTGACCCCTCAAGATTCTTGCCCTTTTCTTGTCTTCTTTCAAGCAAAAATCAGCTATAATTGGCTCAAAGTGGAGGGAGGCATCATGGATAAACCCGTCGCCGTTATTGTGGGCGTTGGCGCGTCAAGAGGATTAGGCGCGGCACTCGCGCGGCGCTTTGCCGAAGGCGGCATGAAGGTCGTCATCACGGGCCGCACCGCAGAAAAAATCGATCAGATCAAAGATGAGATCACACAGGCAGGCGGCGAAGCGCTCACCCATATCGCCGACGCGACCCAAAACGAAGAGGTCAAAAAAACCTTCGCCTTCGCCGCCGAACAAGGCGCGATCGGCGCGGTGGTTTATAATGCCGGCAATAATGCGATCATCCCGTTTGACGAACTGAGCGCCGAAACGTTTGAGAGTTTTTGGCGGCTGGGCTGCTTCGGCGCGTTCCTGACGGCCAAAGCCGCGCTGCCTCATCTGCTAGACGGCGGCGGGTCGCTTTTATTCACCGGCGCGTCGGGGTCTATGCGCGGACGGCCAAACTTTGCGCATTTCGCATCGGCGAAAGCGGCGTTGCGCAATCTCGCACAGGCGCTCGCGCGCGATTTCGGGCCGCGCGGCGTCCATGTCGGCCATGTGGTCGTGGACGGCCTCATTGACGGCGACCGGCTGCGCCGCCTCGCGCAATCTTTTCTCGACCAGCGCGGCGAGGACGGCGCGCTCAACCCCGACCATATGGCCGAAGCCTTCTGGCAGATGCACGTCCAGCCGCGCGATGCCTGGACCCACGAAATCGACCTGCGCCCGTTTAAGGAGCCTTGGTAGAATAAAGGTGAAATAAAAGTAGAATAAAAGTAGAACAAAAATATAAATATATTGCCCAGCGCTCACAAAAACGTTAGACTCAAATGAGTCGCAGATAGGAGCTATCGGAGGAAATATGACCCCTTTTATCATCATGCTGGCGGTGGAGTTTGCCGTCATTTTATGGATCGTGCGGGAGGCGTAGATGGTTGTCGGTCATTATGCAACAGCGCTTGTCGCCAAAAAACATGCGCCCGGCGGGCCTTTATGGCTTTTTCTCATCGCGAGCATCCTGCTTGACTGGCTGCTCGTGATTTTTGTGCTGGCAGACGTTGAGGTGATGGAAGCGCCCAATGTCGCCGCGGGGTCTTCGATTTTTGCGTCTATGATCGTTGATACGCCCTACAGCCATGACATCGTTCCGGTGCTCGGCTGGTGCGTGGCGATGGCGCTGGCCGCCTATGCGCTCACGCGCTCTTGGCACATCACTTTATGGGCCGCCGCTTTGGTCGCGATTCACGAATTGTGCGATCTCGTCTCGGGCTTCCCGCATTATTTTTTCGGGCCGGACAGCGCTAAGCTGGGCTTGGGGCTTTATCACACCGCGCCGCTGGCCGCGCTGGCGATAGAATTGGTTTTAGGCTTGGCCTGTGTCTGGTGGTTTGTCAAAGACAGCCAGCTCTCCACCGGCAAGACCGTGGCCCTTTATGCGGTGATCGTTCTCGGTGTCGCGGCTCTGCTGCCCAACGCGATCGCGACTTAAGCAAAACTCCCCGCGCATAAAAATTAAATGGGGAGGGGAAATGGCGCTTTGGAAATTGCATTTACGACCTGAGGGCATTGACCCCCAAAAAGTCGTAGACTGTTGCATTAAAAATAAAATAGCGGGCATTGGATGGCATGTTGATCGCAAACCTAAAGATGCTGATTGTTATGCAGAACTTGCCTATAAAAAATATGGCCGTTCCACTCCTTCAATTCGCTTTGCAAAAGATATTCAATGTGAAGATTTGATATGGATGCGCTCCATTGAAGGAATTTACTATCTCGGTCAGATAAAAGGCGACTGGGAATATAAAGAATCTGATTTAGGTATCCAAAATCAGCGCGAGTGTCATTGGGAGGAAATAGGTATAGCCGATACAGTACCCGGAAGAGTGCAAGCATCATTTAACGCCCCACTTACTTTTCACCATATCTGGGATAAATCTATTGAAGAATTCTCAAAATGGCTTTACAAACCCAAAACCAAACGGAATTTTAATAAAATAAATATCCCCAAAGATGAATCTGCTGCTCAATTTTTTTTCAAGCTAATTGGCCATCTAGATTGTGAAGATATTGTAGCTCTTTATCTGCAACAGGAACGTGGTTATTTCATTATTCCAAGCTCATGCACAAAAGACATGATTTCAACAGAATTTATTCTTATACACAAAGATAGCGGAGAAAAAGCCGCTGTACAAGTTAAGCAAGGCAATGTTGATTTGGAAGCGGATGACTTAAAAAAAGGTGCAGATCAAGTTTTTCTATTTACAACAGAGGGTTCTACGCCTGAAGATGAGGAGAAGGTGGAAACACTCAATAAAGAAGAGCTTTTTAAGTTTTGTCAAAATAATAAAAAAATCCTGCCAGAGAAAATTTCTAACTGGATGGAGTTTATAGGTCAAGATTAACTGGATTCCCGCTGACAAAGGAAGCGCAAAGGAATCGCCGAGAGCCTCGCCGGTCGTCAGACGAGTCTGTTGCGGGAATGACGGCGCTGGCGCGCCGTTTGCGGGAATAACGGCGTGGAGCGCCGTTCGAGAAAAATGACGGCGCGGAGCGCCGTTTGCAGCCTCATAATGCGAGGATTTAACCACCTGAAAAATATCCGATAAATTTCTCCTACCCCCCACACACAAAATAAGCTAATCTAACCCCCACATCATCACGACTCGATGACAACTCGGAGGACAGACAATGCACGACCTCGTAATCCGCAACGCCAAAATCGTTGATGGCACCGGCGCGCCCGCCTACTCAGGCGATATCGCCATCCATCATGGCCGGATCGCCGCGCTCGGCGATGTCCCCCAAAAAGGCAAGCGCGAAATCGATGCCGAAGGCGATCTCGTCACGCCGGGCTGGGTGGATATCCATACCCATTATGACGGCCAAGTCACGTGGGACCCCTACCTCACGCCGTCGAGCTGGCACGGCGTCACCACGGTCGTCATGGGCAATTGCGGCGTCGGCTTCGCGCCCGCTAAGCCCGATCGCCATGACTGGCTCATCGGACTCATGGAAGGCGTCGAGGATATTCCCGGTGCTGCCCTCGCCGAGGGCATCAAGTGGCAGTGGGAAAGCTTCCCCGAATATCTCGACGCCCTCGACACGCAAAAGCGCACCATTGACGTCGCCACCCACGTGCCGCATGGCGCGGTGCGCGCCTATGTCATGGGCGAGCGCGGCGCCAATAACGAAGCCGCCAACCCCGACGACATCAAGCAAATGGCCGAAATCGTCGAAGAAGGCCTGCGTGCCGGCGCGCTCGGCTTTTCGACATCGCGCACCATGCTCCATCTGTCCAAAGACGGCATCCCCGTGCCCGGCACCTTCGCCAATCGCGACGAACTGATCGGGATTGGCCGCGCCCTCCAAAAAGCCGGCGCCGGTGTGTTTGAAATGGCCTCCGACCTCACGCCCGCTGAAGAGGAATTCTCTTGGATGGCCGACCTGTCAAAAGAAACCGGCCTGCCGATCACTTACGCTTTGCTCCAAAGCCCGTTTGATCCCGATCAGTGGAAAAAAATCCTCGCTATGACCGATCAGGCCGTCGCGGAAGGCGCCAACATCCACGCGCAGATCGCGCTGCGTCCAACCGGACTGATCTTGGGATGGCAGAGCACCGTCCATCCCTTCTCGCTCCATCCCAGCTACCAAGAGATCGCCGAGCTGCCCTTCGCCGAACGGCTCGCCCGCCTCAAAGAGCCCGCAATGAAAGCCAAACTCCTCAGCGAAACCCCCGGCGAGGCCGACACCAACACAGCCATCGCCGGAATCATCCTGCAGGGCTTTGACCATATGTTCCGGCTGGTCGAAAATGACACCCCCAATTACGAGCCCGAACCCGAAAAAAGCGTCGCCAGCCTCGCGGCGCAGACCGGACGTCCGGCTGCCGAGATCGTCTATGATATGATGATGGAAGATGACGGCACCGGCTATGTCTATCTGCCGATCCTCAATTATGCCAACTGCAATTTCGACCACATCCACACAATGTTCCAAAACCCCAATACGGTGCTGAGCCTCTCGGATGGCGGCGCGCATTGCGGCGTGATCTGCGATGCGAGCTTCCCAACCTATCTGCTGACCCATTGGGTGCGCGACCGCAACCGCGGCGCAAGGCTCGGTTTGGAGCAGGCTGTCGCGCGCCAGACCAGCCATACCGCCCAGCTCTACGGCCTCAACGATCGCGGCGCGATCGTGGTCGGCATGAAGGCCGACCTCAACGTCATAGACTTTGAGCAGCTCAAACTGCACGGCCCGCAAATGGTGTTTGATCTGCCCGCCGGAGGGCGTCGCCTGATCCAGCGCGCCGAAGGCTATCGCTGGACGATCGTCAGCGGCGAAATCACCTTTGAAAATGGCACACCGACCGGCAAAATGCCGGGCCGCCTAATCCGCGGACCGCAAAACGCCCCCCAGAGCCTCGCGGCGGAGTAAATCTGCCGCCCTCTGCCTCCTAATGAGGGGAGGGCAATCACACCATCATCACAAAAGGTTTAGGCGTCATGAGCGCTTTGTGACTTCCTACCCAGCTGGTTTGCTTTATAAAGCGCATTGAACTAAACAGATAGAGGAGTTAACAGATGTACGGTAGAAAGAGGAATATCACCATCTATGCAGGGCTCATTGTTGCTGTGTTTTCCATATTGGGTACGCGCGCGATCGCTTTGCCGCAGCCTAATGGTGTGGAATGCGCAATCGCTATGCCCGCATGGCAAGGCACACTTGCGCTATACGGCATGGCTGCCAATTGCTTGATGGACATGTAGTCGCTGGGGACATGTAGTCCCTAGGAGCATGTAACAGTCAAAAACTATATATCTTGCCCATTTTTTCCAATTGCCTTAATCTAAAAATCAAGGCAATGAAGGAGAATTTTATGGGCAAGATATATAGTGAAATTGACGCGCGGCTGGCCGGATTTATTCAGCAGCAAAAAATGTTCTTTGTCGCAACGGCGCCGCTCGCCGCCGACAGCCATGTCAACCTCTCGCCGAAAGGCTGCGCGGGCAGCTTCGCGGTGCTTGATCCGCATCATGTCGCCTATGTCGATCGCGCGGGCTCCGGCATCGAGACCATCGCACACATTCAAGAAAACAAGCGCATCACGATCATGTTCTGCGCCTTTGAAGGCGGTGCCCGAATATTGCGCCTCTACGGACAGGGCGAAGCGCTGCGCCCCGCTGACCCGCTCTTTGCCGAAATCGCCGCGCACCTCACTCTGCCCGAAAAGCCGCGCGCGATCATCCGCGTGCGCGTGATGCGCATCGCCGATTCATGCGGCTATGGCGTGCCGCTCTATCGCTACGAGGCCGACCGCGACACGCTCGATCAATGGGCGGCCAGCAAAACGCCCGAGGCGCTCGCCGACTATATCGCCCAAAACAACGCCGAGAGCATTGACGGCCTGCCCGGCCTATGATTACCTCTCAAGATAAAGAAGCCGCGCTTTGATCAGCGGGAGATGTTGGCGGCCAAGAAAAAGCTCATTATCAAGCAAATAGGCTGGTGTGCTGATGACGCCGCGCTCGTGCAATCTTTGTTCTTCAGCTTCAAATAAAACCGCGCCTTCTTTCTGAACATAATCCGCAAAACCCCCATGTTCAACGCCGAGCGCCTGAATGATGGATTTGATAAAAGGCATTTGGGCAATCTGGTTTTGCGGGGTTTGATCGCGCCAGTAATGGTTGAAAACGCGGCTGACATAATCGCTTTGTTTGTCGGGCGCATGGCGCTTGATCCAGAGCAAGCCCGTCGCTGCCGGACGGACATCAAAATCCGCAGAGAGCTTTGGCAGTCTATGCGGCGCGTAAAGATCAATATCGCTCACCCTCGCCTGAGCGCGCAAATAACGATGGCGCGTTGAGCGATCCATGCTCTTATTATCATAGGCGGATAAAGGCTTGAATGGCGAAGTCATTTTTGTGTGCCATAAGATAGATATTCCTAATTTATCGGCAAGTTTTAAGGTCGGCGCGAGGGCGAGATAAGAATAGGGGTCTTTGAAATCAACACATATCTCTAGAACTTTCGCCGACTTCACAGCCGCCTGTTCGGGAACTTCATCAGGCGCTTCATTAGGTGCCTCATAGGCGACATCAGGCGCTGGCCCGTGCGCGCCGGTTAGATGCCAGCGAATGCGCGGCAAATGTTCTCGTCCGAAATATATGTGCTCGTTGACCACACAAGTCGGCACGCCAAAAATTCCTGCCGCAAAGGCCGCACTTTGTAGGGCTTCATTTTCTGCCGCGCCTTCATTTTGAGCATAATCGTCAAAGCCGCTCACATCAGCGCCGGACTTTTCCAGCACACGACAAATGATGCCCATATCTTCAACATCCAGCGCGCGCTTCCAGAAAGGCTCATAAACGGCGTCAATATAGCGTTCAAGAATCTCGCCGCCTTGCTGCTTAGCCCATAACATGCCGATCGCCGCGAGGTCGGTATTCCAAATTTTGACCGTGCCGCGCACGGTGATGCCGCGCAGATTGGCATAGCGGCGGCAGTCAAAATAAGCATATTTGACTCCCGACCATTGCTGCGGCGTGCGTTTTTGTTCGGCCACTTGTCCCGAGCGGTCAAGTTTGGCCGCGCCCAAATAGCTCGGAATATCCAGCACAAAGGGACGCCAATCCACTTGAATCCCGATCTCGCGCGCCATGTCGGCGATCGGGTCTTTCGCTAGATAGGCATAGGGGCTTTTGAAATCTAGATAAACGATCAAGGGGCGATCGGATTTTAGCGGTTTATGCTGTGCCGAATTGATCATAATTTTATTATGTTATTGATGAACCGGGATGCCATAGGCTAGCTAAAACAAAATCAATATCTGATCATTCCTTAGTCTAGCACCACAAGCAAGCCTTGATCGGGCTTCACTTTGTTTGAAGCCAAATTCGTCCAGATTGCCGCCGCTTCATCGGTGCCGCTGATGCGCGTGATTTTGATATGCTCGCCGACGCTTTCGGCGATTTTGGCGCTGGCCTCAGTAGCTTTGCGCATCACAACGCCCGCACCCCAATCTTGCTCGCGTTTCATGATCTGGCTGGGCGCAAAAAAGAATCGCGGTTGCGCGCCGGGCAGATCACGCCCATGGCGCTCTTGCTCCCAATGCGTCGCGCCGACGATGCAGCTCTCCACCATATTGTCGCCAAAATGATGGTGCAGCGCTTTGATCAGCGGACCATTGCCCGACATATCCACAAAGGCCGTTTTGCGGGCAGGGTCAATGTTTTTCTCATCGCCATAGGTGATGATTTCATCGCAAACATTGAGCTGCTGGACAAAATTTTTATTGCTGGGCGAGGTCAGGCCGATAATATCGCAATGCACGTTCTTATCATGATGAAGCAGGTGAGCCAGTCCGAAGCCGGTTTTGGAGGATGCCGAGCCGATGACAATCTGCGCAGCGCCGAAAAATTTATTATCAGCCAAATAATCATACAAAACAAACGAGGTCATAAAGAGCGGAAAAAACAAACAGCGCTGATCCTCCAGCTTTTTGAGAAAATCAGGCTCCGCACGTGTGCGGGTGTAATGATTATAAAGTGCGGGCAAAGGCTGGCGGTGCGCGGTGATGTCGGTGAACCGTCCCTTGGTTATATTGCCCGGCTGCATCACGAGATGGCTCGCCATCGGGAAAAATCCCCAAAGGCGCTCGCCTTTTTCAATCTCCGCGCAGCGTGAGTCAATCACATCGGCAAAACCCCAAACGGGAACTTTGCCCCACTCATCCTCGGCAGGATAAAATTTCCAATAGCCGATCGCATCGCCCGAAACCGCATAGCTCACATTGTTTGCGGTCAGTCCAAATTTATCAATCCGGACGAGGCATTCGCCCTCCGCCAGAGGCGGCAGATCGCGCTCGACAAGTTTGGTGGTTTTAAAACCTTTGCGGTCAACCCATATTTCTTTGATGGCTGTCATATTCCCCCTCTTTTTTGCGTTTCGTAAGGAGATTATACCAGAAAATAGGCTCGGTTAATTAACCGCCGTGAGAATTTTTTCGGTGGATATTTGTGCTTGCGGCGGGGTATTTCTGACAGTCCATACGTCCTTGAGTGTGCGCAAAAACCGGCATCGCTGACCGCGCCGCCAAAATTGGAAGCGCTGATTTGATTTGATTTCGTGCAGCTTCCGAAAAGCGCGACACAAGCCGTGCGCATAAGCAAAATCGACATCTTAAAGATCGAAATGAGACTTATATCGAATTAAAAAAGTTTTAATTCTAGAATCACTAAAGATAGGCCTTTCTTTCAAGTGTTTAACAAATTCAGGGCTTGCTAAATTTGGACCATGCCATACATGATAAATAATATTTTTAGACATTAAGGGTTCTAAATATTTCTTTACGAATGGGTAAAGTCTATGGTCAAAAGACACGGCATCCACAATTTGTCCTTTAGTCTGTGAAGATATACGCGCAGCTAACGCCTTTAAATCCTTTTTATCTTTTTTGTCCAAAGCGTTAATAATTTTTTTAGTTGGCAAATAATAAGAAGTCTTCCAGCCATTTGCGCTAAAGCGTGAAAAGGCAGGAGATTTCCAGCCAGATTCTAATATCACTTTGCCTTTAAGGTTATACTTTTTGTCTAACCTCTCCAATTCCGCTAAAGCTTGAGCATTATTTTTTTTGTTAAGATTCTTAAAATCAAACCACATCTTCTTAATCATTGATGAATCTACACTATCTAAAAATGTTTCTAAGTCATAACCCATGACACCAGGGTTATGACCGACATAAAAAAGGCCATCTTTATTATCATTAAACCTAAGATCAACTTCGAATGCTCTAAAACCATCTTGCCAAAGATTCACCAGCTTGCCAGTAGAGTTCACTCGATGCGGAAAATATTTTCCATCAATTCTATTTTTAACCAGATATGCAGCATTAACGGACTGCCAATAAAAATGATTTTTTTTATCAGTGTATTTGACTTCGCTGTGTAACACGACCGCCTCATTCTCCGTGATTCTATAATCACGAGACGTAAGGTCATAATTAGATTGATAATTGGGAGTGTTTACACCTGCCCAGCCAATTAACGTGTCGTAGAGGAACTCGTTAGAGAAAAAGGCATCTTTGTTCCTTTCTATACTTTCAATAATTGTTTTATTCTCCTTTTTATATTCGGGAGAAAACCAAAAAAATAATGGTATCTGAACCATGTCCCATGTAAATATTCCAGAATTGTGCCCTTTGCCAGAAATCACATCATCCGCATGATCTGCCGTATAGATTAAACTGCTTTTTACCCCTGATAGGCTTTTAAGTTCGTTTATAATTAGACTTACAACTTTATCGTTATACAAAATGCTATTGTCATAACAATTAACCCTCTTTTTTAAATCTTTCTGCTTGCTTATTTTGCCAAATGACCCGATTGACAGAGGCTTATTAAATATGTTGAACCTCTTTGGGAACTGACGACAATAAGGTGAGTGACTTCCCAGCAAATGAACAAATATAATTTTATTTTTCTTTGTAGAAGACGTTAACGTGTCAGAAAAATGCGGCAAAAGATCTCCATCAAACTTCTCCATCTTTGTAGTTGGGCCTATATGGCGATTAAGGGCAATTACCTTATTTGCCTGTTGAGCGATAATGGAAATGTGGTTATCCCATGTGCTAAGAAGAACTTGATTGGTTAACCAAATAGTTTCAAAGCCTGCTGCGTTAAATATCTCAACAATCGAAGTTGTATTGAAGTAGCTTTTTCCGTTTGTCTGTGATGCCTCTGTTAAAGATAGCGATAAAGTGGGTGTGGTGTGTGTATGATTTGAGTAAGCCCGATTAAATTTCAAAATTTCTCCATTCTGATGCATCCGTTTAAGGATCGGTGTGGTGTCTCTTGGGTAGCCATATAAACTCATATGGTATTTATTATGTGACTCACCAAGAACAAAGACATAAATTTCTTGTTTACCGGCCTTTGTGGCGGAAATTGATTTTGGGTCCAACTTTCTTCTCGCCAGTAGAGCACGGAAGATATCAAGCTCTTTTTTGTATTGCTGTCCGCTTGAAGCAACCATTGCTGGGACTTTAAGTCCGTTGAAATTGTTGGCCGCCAAGATAGAACTCGCAGATAAGAATATGAGTATAAATAGTGAGTTGTTTATGGGCTTTATATGGCTCCTTCCATGATGCCAAAAAAGGTAAAAAATTATGGAAAAAATAGCTAATGAAGCTCCAATAATCTTAAAGTCATAATAACTTTTCACAAACTCTATCGCTTCCGTTTGGTAGGTTTGGAACACAGCAAATAATGTGTTTTTGTCGACGGGAACACCAAAGTTTAAGTAGTAAGTTATAAATAACACTGGTATAAAGGATGCAACGAATGCTATCAGCACAGACAAGAGCAATGCAAATAAAGGCTTGTTTTTTTTCATCGCCGCTTGGAAAAAAAACGCAGAGAGGCTTATCATCATAAATGACAAAGCACCATAGGCAGCCACGCTTTCCTGCGAAACAACCTTACTTAGCGTGTATTTCTCTGCCAAGATATTCAGCAGAAATACAATATAAAATGCAAGAACTAGCGCGGATTGATTTTTTTCATACATAAAGTATAAAAAAGCCAACCATGTCAGTCCTATAAAAATAGACAAAAATGGAATAATTAGTTTCTTAACCTTTAAATTGCCCCAACCGGCAGCGGTGCTGCCATTTTTATCAGCAATTACTCTTACCTTATCACCCGGCATTAGCCATAAAAAAACCAACTCCCTGCCTTGGTTAGCCTTCACTTCGTAAGCCGCTTCTTTAACCCCATTTTTTTTGATGGTGAACAATATGTTGCCAACTGTTGAGCCAGATTTTATAGACAAATCAAATCTGTAAATGCCGCTTTTTCTTATTTTGAATACTGCTTTAACTGCATTCTCTGCTCCAGGGTGCATGGAAAACAAACCCCCTCCCCGATCCGTAACATTGGAATGTTTATTCTCATTAGAAACACCCTTTACCTTGAGCCTGTAATCAGATTTACTTGTTGGTTGGGTTAGATTTCCTTCTCCAGCTAAGAGGATGAAAGAAAGAGTAGTTAGAACTAGCCATGTAGCTAACCAAGCATATTTATTAATTTTTGAAGCATTTCTTAAACGGTAGATGATGCGTTGTGGCAGCGACGTAGCCAGACGATAAAACAATATGATCGCTCCATAGCCGAACATTCTCTTCTGACGCTGATCCATTTATGTTTTCCTTATTTTATATCGCTTCAATGATAGTCATTTACACTATTACACTATTGAATGTCTAGCTTAAATGGCGGATAATCCTTCTCAAAAGAGGAGAAACAAGAGAAAAACAAAGGAAAAAATATGCCGGAAACTCTGTTTGATCCGATCAAAATCGGTGCGATTGAGGCACCGAACCGAATTTTTATGGCGCCGCTGACTCGTCTGCGCGCCGATAAAACGCATACGCCGGTGCCGATGATGGGTGAATATTATCGGCAAAGGGCGCGTGCTGGCCTGCTCATCTCTGAGGCAACCGGCATCAGCCGCGAAGGACTCGGCGCGCAGGGGGCACCGGGCATCTGGCGGGATCGGCATGTTGAGGCGTGGAAAAAAATCGTCGGCGAAGTCCATCAGGCTGGTGGACGTTTCATCAGCCAGCTTTGGCATATGGGACGTCTCGTGCCGCAGACGATGAATGACGGCAAGCCGCCGGTTTCGTCATCGGCGACGCAGGCTTCCGGACATACGCGCCTCAACGGAGAGCGCCGCCCCTATGACCAAGCGCGCGCGCTCGCACGAGATGAAATCCCCCGCATCATTGATGATTATGGCCATGCCGCGCAAAATGCAAAAAAAGCCGGATTTGATGGCGTGCAGCTCCATGCGGCGAATGGCTATTTGATTGATCAATTCATCCGCGACAATTGTAATTTTCGCGAAGATGATTATGGTGGCGCGGCGGAAAACCGCATCCGCCTGCTCGGTGAGGTCGTCGAGCGCCTGATAGAGATTTGGGGCAGGGAGCGGGTTTCGGTGCGCCTCTCGCCCAATGGCGAGGCGCAAGGCGCTAATGACAGCAACCCACAAAAGATTTTTCCGATGGCCGCCGCCTTGCTCGACAGGCTCGGCATTATGTCGCTTGAACTGCGCGAGCCGCCTCGGGAGGGCTCCTTTGGCAAGGCCGAACACCCGCCGATCGCACCAGCGATGCGCAAAGTCTATGCGGGCGTTTTGATCTTAAACAGCGATTACGGGTTTGAACGCGGCATGGCGACGCTCGCCAACAATGACGCCGATGCGATCTCCTTTGGGCGGCCCTATATCGCCAACCCCGATCTGGTCGCGCGGTTTGAAAAAGGTGCTGCGCTCAACGAGGACAACATCAAAACTTGGTATGCGCCGGGGCCGAAAGGCTATATTGACTATCCGACGATGGAGCAGGGGCAAACAGACGCAGCTGAATGAGCGCAATTTAAGCAGCAGTTAAGCGATTGATTTATCGCGCCCCTCCCAGAACGGCGCGCGCAGTTCGCGTTTGAGCACCTTCATCGCGCCTGAAAGCGGCAGGGGATCTTTTCTGAAAGAAACCGATTTCGGCACCTTATAACTGGCAATGCTCGCGCGCGCATGGTCAATGATCGCTTGCTCGTCAGGTGCTGCGCTCTCGCGCGGGACGATGACCGCATGAACCGCTTCGCCCCATTTATCATCGGGAATGCCGATCACCGCAACTTGCAGCACATCGGGATGCGTTGAAATCGCGCTCTCCACCTCGCTGGAATAAATATTCTCGCCGCCCGAAATGATCATATCCTTGACGCGATCCACCAAAAATAGATAACCGTCTTCGTCCAGATAGCCGGCATCGCCCGAATGATACCAGCCGCCGCGAAACGCCTCTTGGGTAGCTTCTTTTTTGTTCCAATATTCGCGCATCAGATTGCCGGTGCGCGCGCAGACTTCGCCGATTTCACCCGTCGGTAGAATCTCGCCGTCTTCGTTTTGAATGCTGATTTCAGCACCCGGCACCGCGCGCCCCACCGAGCGCAAGCGCGGATTGCCCGCAAAATGATCGTCGCCCGACAGCAAAGTCAGCAAAGAGCACACCTCGGTCATGCCATAGCCCTGCAGCAAAGCCGTGTTCGGCAGATCGCTCATCAGACGATTCAAAACGGCCTCCGGCATCGGCGAGGCGCCATAGACCAATGCCCTCATGCTCGCGAGCTTCTTAGGATCATAATGCGGATCGTTCAACATCATGCCGACCATCGTCGGCACCATGACCGTCGACGTCACTTTATGGCGCTCGATCACGTCAAGAACAAGGGCGGGGTCAAACATCGGCACCGTCACCAATTTCGCGCCCGAAACCGGCGTGCCAATCGTTGCCACAATGGACGCCGCATGAAAAATCGGCGTCTGAATCAAAGTGACGTCATCTTGCGCGAAATGGGTGTCGCCCATCTGGAAATGATAGCAGTTGAGCATTTGCGCGCGCTGCGTCGTCACGACGCCTTTAGGCAGACCGGTCGTGCCACCGGTATACATCAGCACGGCGATATCATCCTCTTCGGTTTCCGGAGGCAGTTCGGGCTCGGCGGCGGCGATCATCTCTTCGTATTTAATGTCATGAGGGCCGTCGCCTTCACCGATCATAACGATATGTTCAATCGGCGACCCCGCCTCAGCCTGACGCGCTTCATGCAAAAGTTTCGCAAAAAACTGATCAACAAAGACGATCTTGGCATCGCAATCGCGGATGATGTAATTGAGCTCCTTCGGCGCTAAGCGCAGATTGAGCGGGTTGATGATAGAGGCGCCAAGAAACGCCGCATGATAAAGCTCCACATATTGATGAGAGTTCACCGCCAAAACCGCAAACCGATCTTCTTTTTTGAGTTTCAGCGTTTCTTTCATCGCGCGGCACAGGCGCAGAACGCGGTCGCCATGGTCGGCGAACGTGGCCTGATAGTCGCCATCCACGATTAAAGTGCTGTTAGCGTAATAATTCAGCGCCGACAGATAAGAACGATGATAAATAAGCTCTTTCATGAGAACGTCCTCCCCTATGTTTTTTCCCCAAAATGGCTGCCTTTATATTACCCGTCTTTCGCATAGACTTCAACAGGTTGGCTCACCTATCGCGTGAACCGCGCAAGCGCTGAAGCGATATGCCGCGCGCTTTTTTGCTGGAAGGCGTCAATGCGCACGCCGTAAGAGCGCCGCCCCGGACGGATCGTCACGGCTTCTAGATGCGTCGTCTGGTCTATGCCTGAACGCAGATATTCAACGGAAATGTTTTTCAAACGCAGGTCTTCTTTGCCTTTAACATGATGCTGCGCAGCAAGGATCAGCGCGGCGATCACAACGCCGCCATGCAGGGTCGGCGGACAGGGCAGGCCAACCAGATGATCGGCAAAGGGAAGCGTCATGTCCTTTTCCTTGAGTCCCAGCCAATCGGCAAAGCTTTGCTCAAGCCCGAAAGGCTTCGGCGCACAGATCATCCGCTCAGAATCAAAGGAGGGGATGTCCGCACGGCCTCCGGGCAGGCTGCCGATCAAAAAATTAGCAAAGCCATGTGCGATCAATGCGCGGCCTGTCTGCCGGTGCGCGGCGATGCCGATATGCGCAAAATTGTCTTTGACTGAAATCGCCTCTGCAGACAGCTCAACCGGCGCGCCATCGGGAGTTTCCAAAAAACTGAGCTCAATGTTGAGCGTGGCGTGAGCTTGCCGCAATCCGTGCTCAAGCCAAATGGCGTTGCTCGCAAGCTGGTCCAATATGCTTGCGATCGCCGCCTTTGATGCAGCAAATTCATTATTGAGAATGGCCAAAGCTATATTGTCCGCGCGGGCAAGGAATACGGGATCGGCAGCGCCAATGAATGCGATTCTTCTGCACAGATCAGATTGCTGTTCGCCAGATATAATTTCCAGTTTTTGTTTTAGCATAAAAATTTGCGAGATTTTTGATTACCTGTCATTTTTGATTATAGCAATTTATGGTATCTTTGACAAAATTGGATATTCTAATGGAAGGAGGATCAGCATGAAGCCCATCTGTTTAGTCATCGGCGCTGGTGCTGGCATTGGAGGCAATGTCGGCAAAAAATTTTCGCAGGAAGGATATCATGCGGCTCTGTGCCGACGCACGGATCAGGAAGGCCTCGACAGGCTCGTCGCTGAGATTGAAGCCACAGGAGGCTCCGCGTCAGGCCATATGCTCAACGCGGTTGAGGAAAACAGCATTGAAAATCTGATCCCCGAAATTGAAAAGATCGGGCCGATTGACACAATGGTTTTCAATCTCGGTGCGCAGATCGGCGACCGACCGCTGATCAGCACGACTTATAAAATGTTTGAGATGGGCTGGCGCATGGCGACCTTTGCGCTGTTCCGGCTTGCCTCCTCTGTCTGCCCGTTAATGGAGGCGCGCGGACATGGCACGATCCTCGTGACTTCGGCGACGGCGGCGGTGCGCGGAAATAGAGGGCAACATTCTCACGCCGCAGCAATGGGCGGACGGCGGATGCTCTGCCAGACGCTCAATGCCGAGTTTGCGCCGAAGGGCATTCATGTCGCGCACATTCTGATTGACGGCGCGGTGGATGCGCCTGACACGCTCGGCAAAATGTTAGGGGCGGAGCGATTTCAGGAATTGCGCCAGACGCGCGGCGCGGCAGATGGTCTGCTGCAGCCGCCCAAACTCGCCGAAACTTATTTTCATTTATCGCAACAGCATCGATCCAGTTGGACTCACGAGCTTGACTTCCGCTCCTTTTCGGATTTACCTTGGTGGAATCATTAAAGCGGAATCATTAAAGCGGAATCATTAAAGCGGAATCATTAAAGAGGTGAGGACAATGAACAACTTCAATTTTAATCTTCTGTTTCCGGCAGCCATTACGAATGAGTTTCCGGGCCAGAAGATCGCCCTTTATGTCTTTTACCTGCTGACCGTGATGACGCTTGGGCGCAGCATCGTGCACATAGCCGTGCCCGATGGCGGCGCGCAGTCCATTGCGACGATCCCGCTTGATACCTACACCGCGGGAGGCACGAAAGCGGTTATCGCCATTTTCGCCGTGTGGGGGCTGTCGCAGCTTCTGATCGGCATACTTTACCTGATCAGTGCGATCCGCTACCGGTCGCTGATACCCGCGCTCTATTTGCTGACTTTCGTGGAATATGTTGGGCGCTTTGCCATTTCTCAATTCAAGTCTATTGAAACGGTAGACACGGCACCAGGGGCTGTCGGGAACATACCGCTTGCCATCCTTGCTGTGGTGATGCTTTTGCTCTCCATCATGCCGCCGAGAAAGCAGGAATAATAGCTTTTGCAACAGACTTGGTTCAACGTTATGATTATAGGATTGCCATCACATGGAAGGAAAAATAATGGAAGGACAAATAAATGACGAATAAAAAAATCATTAAAAAAGCCATTAAAAAAACTGGCAAAAAAACTACAAAAAAAACCGGCAAAAAAGATGAATATATCCCGCCGAAAGTCTGGAAGTGGGATGAGGAAAGCGGCGGCAGGTTTGCGAGCATCAACCGCCCGACGGCGGGTGCTGCGCACAAAAAGAAATTGCCGATCGGCAAACATCCGCTGCAGCTCTATTCGCTGGCGACCCCCAATGGGGTGAAGGTCACAATGATGCTTGAGGAGCTGCTGGCACTGGGTCATCGCGGTGCGGAATATGATGCTTGGCTGATCAATATCGGCACCGGCGATCAGTTCGGCAGCGGCTTTGTCGCCATCAATCCGAACTCCAAAATTCCGGCGCTGCTGGATCGCAGCACCAAAAAGCCGACACGCGTTTTTGAGTCCGGCGCCATTCTGCTTTACCTCGCAGAAAAATTTGATGCCTTTTTGCCGAAGGATCATAAGAAGCGCACGGAATGTCTGTCATGGCTTTTCTGGCAGATGGGCAGCGCGCCCTATCTGGGAGGCGGTTTCGGCCATTTTTATGCTTACGCGCCGGTCAAAATCAAATATGCGATCGACAGATTCGCGATGGAAGTCAAACGGCAGCTCGACGTGCTAGATCAGCATCTGGCGAAAAATAAATATATGGCCGGCGATGAATATTCAATCGCCGACATGGCGATTTGGCCCTGGTATGGAGCGATTTTGGCCAACGCCGTTTACGACGCCGCCGAATTTCTCGAAGCGCATACTTATACGAATGTCGGGCGGTGGAGCAGGCGGATCGCAAAACGAGAGGCGGTCAAACGCGGACGCATGGTCAATCGTGCTTTCGGCGCACCTGAAACGCAGCTGCACGAGCGGCATGATGCAAAAGATTTTGAAACCAAAACGCAGGACAAGATTCAAAACGCGCGTTAATCTTATGAAGCTTGTCACTTTTACGCATGAAGATCACACGCGCATTGGCGCATTAACCGAAGCGGGCATCATAGATTTTTCTGCCCTAGCGCCTGAATTGCCAAAGCAAATGATTGCTTTTCTTGAAGCAGGCGATTCTGCAATGGCAAAAGCACAACAGATCATTGGAAACAAGCCTGCCACACTTGACTTAAAAGAAGTTGTTTTGGAAGCGCCGGTGATGTCCCCGCGCAAAGTAATGGCGATCGGGCTAAACTATGCCGACCATATTGCTGAAACAGGGCGGGAAACACCGCAGCATCAGATTTGGTTTAGTAAATCGCCGACAAGCATTGTCGGTCCCCATGCGAGCATTCTCAAGCCCGCTGTCTCTGATTTTATTGATTATGAAGCTGAGCTATGCTTAATCATCGGAAAGCGCGCCCGCCACGTGCCCCGCGATCAGGCGCATAAAGTGATTGCGGGTTATTGCTGCGGTAATGACGTCTCTGTGCGCGATTGGCAAATGCGAACAGGACAATTTACGATTGGAAAAAGCTTTGATACGCACGGCCCTATAGGGCCAGCGCTCACCACCGCTGATGAAGTTGGTGATCCGCATAATCTTGCTCTTCAATGCTTTGTTAATGGCGAACGGCGTCAAAACTCAAATACGAAACATTTGATCTTTGATTGTTTTGCACAAATTGAAGAGCTTACCAAAGCGATGACCCTAGAGCCGGGTGATGTTATTTTTACCGGAACCCCAGATGGCGTAGGGGCTGCGATGAATCCGATCCAATTTCTTAAGGCGGGGGATAAAGTGCGTGTAGACATTGAAAAGCTCGGCGCAATAGAAAACACATTGATAGAAGAAGCGCCTACGATGATGATCAATTAAGATGATAGATTAAGATGATCGGTTAATTCCATTACGCCAAATATTCAGGCGTGAGGCTTTTCTTCGCCCAGCGGGTTTCAAACTGGTTGCGGGGGTAGGATTTGAACCTACGACCTTCAGGTTATGAGCCTGACGAGCTACCGGGCTGCTCCACCCCGCGTCAGTTTTTATCTAACCTTTCCCTATCACTTCTGAGATAATTTTGCCAATTGTCGCGCACCCAGCGCACTGGCGCGCGGCCTCGACGCCGACCGCGACCCCACCATTTTTTTTGTCCGACCTCCTCGGGTAGAGGCTGGCCATGAAAAACCACCACCCGCGCATCAGGCGGCGGTCGGCGCGGCGCAAAGATGAAATTAAACGGCACCGGACGCATCAGACTGCTCTTGAAACTCAAACACAGGCCAGATGGCCAATAATCCAGTCCGCGCGCATGGGCAGACAAGAAACGCTGCTCATTGCGATATGCGGCAAATGCCGCGCGCTGATCCGCCATAAAGGCTTCATAAATCTGCTGCTGCGAACCCACTTCAAACGCAAAGACCGACGAATTGCCTCCGAAAGGCTGCAGCTTCGGCAGCCATTCACGAATTATCCGCAAGCCGCCCTCTTTATTGGGCTCAAAAAAGACATCAAGTCCGCCGGTCACGACAATATCCACATCCAAAAACAGCACCCGCCCTTGAATATCATAAAGCTCCGGCGCAAACACACAGAGCTTCGGCCAGCCGCCACGCGCAATGCGCGCAGCGGGCAGATTCATATCGGGGATCGGAAAAACCTCTATCCCGTCATCCAGCCCCGTCGGATCATCGGTCAGGCAAATAAAGCGAAACCGCCGCTCCATATGATTGTGCACCGCGCGGTGGAGAATGTTCACATAATCCGCGCCATAGGCTTTGCCCCATTTCATGCATAAAATGTTCGCCATTAAAGTTATCGCTGCCAGTGCGGCGCGCGCTCCAAAAGTTTGGCGATGCGCTGAAACCGCGCAAAACTATAAATCATGGAATAACAAAATCCCCTCAGCCCGCCCATAAAATATCGCCGCACAATATAAAACTTGAAGAAAAAAATCGGCATTTCCACCCAAAGACGCCAGCTTAATGTTGAAAGCGGCTTTGTGATTCGCTGTGCATCCAAACTGGAATAATTATTTTCTTTGTCCGCCAAATGCCAGAAATTGCGCACAGCTCGATGATACAAAGTGCCGCGCAGTTTTTTTGTGCGCCGCACATCAGTCTCAACAGTATCGATGACCATATCGCTAGAAAAGCGCATTTTTGTTCTATTATAAAGGCGCACAAAGGAGTGCGTTCTTTGATGCCGCCAGATCAAGCGCTGCCCATGATAAATATCGCAGCGCCTCAAAGCGTAAGCCTCTTTTTCAGGAAAGCCGTCGGCGAATAGAGCGCGAATGCTTTGCTGCAGCTTCGGAGAGAGCCACTCATCGGCATCAAGATTCAGCAGCCAGTCATGGCGGCATTGCTCCTCAGCAAAACGTTTCTGCCGCCCATGTCCCAGCCAAGGCTGCTCAATGACGCGCGCGCCATAGCTGCGCGCAATCGCCTGTGTGTGATCTTTGCTGCCGCTATCCACCACGATGATCTCTTCGACAAGATTCTGCAAGGACGCCAGCCCACGACCAATGCGGTCAGCCTCATTATGGGCAACAATAAAGCCAGAAACCGGCAGTTTTTTTTGAGCGGTCTTCTTGGCCTCTTGTGATCGGGGCAGAAGTGTTGAACGTATTGTCTCTTTCTTTTGCCAGCCAAGCCTTTCATCAAGCTCAGCAGCCGTGCGCAAAAAACGGACATAGGCGCGGATCATAGAATAAATAAATCCCTTTTGTCCGCCCAAAATATGATTGCGCAAGAAATAATGTTTTAAAAAACATTGCGGAAAATCCGTGAATAGGCGAACGAGCAACACAGGCAATGACTTCTTCTTCATGCCGATGCGGGCGTAATTGGTTTCTTTGGCGATCATATCTCTAATTTTGCGCGCATGAGCGTGCAGCAGCACGCCTTTGAGCGTGCCGGTTTGTCCTTTCGGGCGCGGCACAGATGTGTGCAGCACTTGCGGTGTAAACCGCAATTTGCGGCGATCGTAAAGCCTTGGCATATTCTCAAGATTCATGTGTTTCCTTAAAAGGCTGTCGCCAAAATATACATCGCCGCGGCGCAAACACCAAACCGGTTTGTGCGGCTCGCCATTTGCAAACAGAGCGCGAATCTCTGCAATCAAGCGGACATCCAGCCATTCATCGGCATCAATGTTCAAAAGCCAATCATTGCGGCACTGCTCTTCGGCGAAGCGTTTTTGCGGGCCATCCCCTTCCCATTTGTTGAATATCACTTTCGCGCCGTAAGATTGAGCAATTTTCACCGTGTCATCTTTGCTGCCGCTATCCACCACGACAATCTCATCCACCAATCCACGCACCGAAATTAGCGCGCGCTCAATGCGATCGGCCTCGTTGCAGGCAACGATGAAACAGGAAATTTTTAATCTTTTTGTTTCGTAAACCGAATCTTTTGGCTTAAAAAAAACGGATTTCTTTAAAATGGAGCGCTTTAATTTTTCTAAAGCATCTGAATGAGAAATAAAAACATCAGGCATATGGCGATGGCGTCCAATATGCTGCACACCTCCATTCTCAAGTCTTACCTGTCGATAGCCCATTCGCCGGGCGAGATCAGAGATATTTTTTTCCTCCAAAATCAAGCGAAACGGCCCGATCTTTTTATAATCGGCCAGACGGCGCAGCCCCGGATTAAATGAATAGCAATAGCTGTTTGGATGATCGGTAGGCATCGGTGCGTAAAAAGAGATGCCCTTATGCGTTTGCAACGGAACCTTGACGGGATGTTTTTCATCCTCCAGATCGCGGATCAACACCTGGACGACATCAGGAAAATCTTCCAGAAGCGTCAGAGAAGGCTCCATAAAGCCCGGTCGGGTAAACAGCCAGTCATCCTCGCAATGAAAGATATAAGGCGTTTGGACGCGCTCATAGGCTAGATCAATCGACCAGAGCTGCCCGCGTTTGATCTGATTGACGATCAGCTCAAAATCAATGTCGGGGAATTCAGCGAGCACATCGCGCACCGATTCATCGCCGGAATCTTCAACGATGATATATTTTGCGATTTTGGTATCATTCTGCTCCAAGAAGCTCGCCAAAGTGCGGCGCAGCAGATCAAAGCGTCCGCAGGACGTCAGAACAAACGTTATCTCTCTATCGGGGGCGGTGTTTTGATCAAAGTTATTCATGTTGAGCCTTTTAGCATAAATGATATATGTTATAAGGAAAAATATTGAGGAGGAGCTTAGTTATGAAAATCGCCATCGCCATACGCGAAGAGTCTCGTAATCCAAGGAAACCCCAAACATCCATGCGAATCTTGATCCATAGCTATATGCTGCATAGTCGTTTTGGTCAAACAACCCAGGTCTTTTACATGACGGATAAACGTTTTCCTCAACTTGATCCAAGTGTTGCTGAACAGATTAAATTTTTCTCACCAGATATCATTGAGTGTCAAGGAAGATTTGCTGCTATTATTTCCTTCGTCGATGCTTTTCCTTCTGTGCCGATCGTTGGTTATATTCATGGGGTTCTGTCAAACTACAATAGTAATTTAAAAGCGCACAAATTTCCGGAAGGAAAATCGATGGACCGGATCTTTCATTATATTTTTGTCAGTGATTATGCACGCCGAAATTGGAAGTCATATTATCCGCAGCTTAAGGGCAAAACCAGCGTTGTGCACAATGCTCTTCTGACAGAGGGCTGGTTTGCTGAAGACAGCGAAAAAGAAAACATCATCTTGTTTTGCGCACGCCTCATGCCAGAAAAAGGTATTGAACAATTCATTGAAGCCGCCGCAGCCATCCGTTCTGAGTTCCCGCAATGGCGCTTCGTTGTGGTGGTGCGCAAAAGAAACGCAGATTATTATCTTCAACAAGAGACGGCTTTCAAAAATGCGCTGGGTGCACAGGGTGAATGGATCACAAATGCATCCCGCGAGCAGGTGCAAGTTTGGAACAGAAAAGCCCGCATCGGAATTACGCCGTCTAATTGGGATGAGGCCTTCTGTTTGTCGCTGCTTGAAATGCATCTCGCCAGATGTGCGGTGATCTCATCGGGACGCGGCGGCATGAAAGAGGTCTCCGGTCCTGACGGCGCGCTTTATCTCAAAGAGGTTTCAGGCACAGCGATCGCCGAAGGCCTGCGCTTCTTGATCAACAATCTACAAGAGCGCGAGGCGCTCGCTAAGCGCGGCCATCAATATGTGATGCGCAATCATAATATCCAAGACCGCGTCGCGCAGTTAGATGATTTGCGCTGCTCAATCGTCCGACGCTTCAAAGAACAAAATGGAAGGGGATTTATATACAAATTGAACCAGATAAGAAAGCTGGTGTTTAAGTAATCTAATAGCGTTCAAGCAGGCCCGGCAGCGACCTACTCTCCCACGCCTTAAGACGCAGTACCATCGGCGCTGGGGATTTTCACTGCCGAGTTCGGGATGGGATCGGGTGCTTTGCTCCCCGCCATAACCACCGAGCCAGCTTGAACGCTATCTGTGTTTTAACAAAATCGCCCTCACTTGGCAAATTCTTTTCAGGCTGCCCGTTTGCGGTTCACGAGGCTGATATAATCGGCCATCAATTGCTGGGTCAGCGAGCCGGGCGTGAAGCGATAATGGCCAATCTCAGCGACCGCCGCCACTTCCACAGCGGTGCCGGTGATAAAACATTCTTCAAAGTTTTCCATATCTTCCGGCTCAATGGCGCGCTCAACAATTTTGATGCCATGACGGCGTGCCAAATCCATCACCGTGCGTCTCGTGATGCCATCAAGAAAGCAGTCCGGCGTCGGTGTATGCAGCACATTATCGCCATCGCGGAAAAATATATTGGCGCCGGTCGTTTCGGCGATGAGGCCGCGATAATCCAGCATCAGCGCATCGGCATAGCCCTTAGCCTCAGCGGCGTGGCGCGCCAATGTGCAAATCATATAAAGACCCGTCGCCTTGCTCTGCGACGGAATCGTTTGCGGCGAAGGGCGGCGCCATTCAGAAATATCCAATTTCAAGCCGCGCATCCGCTCTTCGGGGTCAAAATAAGACGGCCACTCCCACGCCGCCACCGCAAAATGAATCTTCGTTTGCTGCGCCGACACGCCCATCATTTCGCTGCCGCGCCAGGCGATCGGGCGAATGTAGGCCTCTTGAAGCCCTTGCGCCGCAAGAACAGAACGACAGGCTTCGTCAACTTCATCAATCGTGTAGGGAATCTCCATAGACAAAAGCCGCGCTGACGCAAATAAGCGCTCAGTGTGTTCGCGCAATTTGAAAATCTCGCCATTATAGGCGCGCTCGCCTTCAAAAACCGTGCTCGCATAATGCAGCCCGTGGCTCAAAACGTGAATCTGCGCGCGCGCCCAAGGCACGAGCTTGCCGTCAAACCATATCTGTCCCGGCCGATTGTCAAAAGGAGCGTTCATCATCAATAATTTGTTATTTTCGTTGTAATCAGGGCTATCATATCCATCATGGCTCTAGAATCAAGACAAGAGACGCCTCCAATTGCCGATGATGCCGCCCATATTCTAGTCATTGACGATGATCGGCGGATTTGCGAGCTGATTCAGCGCTATTTGGGCGAACATGGCTTTCGGGTCACCACCGCCCCCAGCGCCGCCGCCGCGCGCCGAAAAATGAAAGGCCTCGTATTTGATCTCGTCACCCTCGATGTGATGATGCCCGAAGAAGACGGCATGACCTTTCTGCGCTCATTGAGCTATCCGCCGCCGATCTTGATGCTCACAGCGCTGTCAAAGCCTGAAAAGCGCATTGATGGCCTTGAGGCCGGTGCTGACGATTATCTCCCCAAGCCGTTTGAGCCGAAGGAATTGCTGCTGCGCATACAAAAATTGCTCCAACGCACACAGAGCAGCGCGCCGTCTCGCACCGCGCCGATCAAAATGGGAGAGATGATGTTCAACCCCGCACAGGGGCTTTTGACACAAAACGGCCAGCGAATCGTGATTAGCGCGAGCGAAGAGGCTTTGCTGTCGCTGCTGGCGCGCGCGCCCGGACAAGTATTTTCGCGCAGCGCGATCGCCGACCATTGCGCGCTTGATACTGAACGCGCGGTGGATGTCCGCATCAACCGGCTGCGCCGCAAAATAGAAGTCAATCCTCATATGCCCGTCTATTTGCAAACCGTCCGCGGCACGGGCTATGTATTAAAGCCCGAATAGATCATGCTGCCCGAATAAATTATGATGAGGTCTCATGCTGAGCTTGAAAAAATTCCTGCCTAAGCGCATTTTTGCGCGCGCGATTCTTATCATCGCTGCGCCGCTTTTGCTGCTGCAAGTTGCGGTCATCTATCTCACGCTTGAGCGCTATTGGAATGGCGTCACGCAGAAGCTTGCCAACATCACAGCCAGCGAAATCGCCGCCATTGTACATCAATTTGATGTGCATCAATTTGATGCAGATCAATTTGATCAAAAAAACTCGAATAACGTTCTCACGCTCGGTCAAGCATTGAAAATGGAAATTTCTTTCACGCCGCAAACCCGTCTGCCACAGCAAGCGCCGCTTCCTTTGTTTGATTTTCTCTACGATACGATGAAAGAGGAGCTGGCCGCAAATGTGCAAAAACCTATTTGGATTGATGCGCAAACTTTAAGGAGTAAAATAGATATTCGTGTTGCGGTTGATGGCGGCGTTTTGCGCATTCTTGTGCCGCGCAATCGGGCTTATGCAGAAAAAAGCTATCTGCTCGTTACATGGACAGCCGGCATTGCGATCATTTTGCTGGCTGTTGCGATCATATTTTTGCGCAATCAGGTGCGGCCCATTCAGCGCCTCGCCGCTGCTGCGAATCGCTTCGGACGCGGATTGGACGTCCATGAATTTAAGCCTTCCGGAGCCAGTGAAGTCCGTCAAGCCAGCATCGCGTTTTTGAAAATGCGCGATCGTCTGCGCCGTCATGTTGCGCAGCGCACGGAAATGCTCAGCGCCATCAGCCATGATATGCGCACGCCTCTGACACGGTTCAAATTGCAAATTGCTCTGCTGCCCAAAAATCTAGATACCGACGCGCTCAAAAAAGACGTTGCTGAAATGGAAGGCATGATCCATGCCTACCTTGACTTTGCGCGCGGCGAAGGGCAGGAAGAAAAGCCCGCTCATGTTAATATTGATCAAATGCTGCGCGAGATGACAGCGCACATTACGCCGCACAGTGAAAAGAAAATCGTTTTGAACACGCAGTCGGAGCTAGCCGCGCGGCTGCGGCCTCAGGCGATCAGGCGCTGTTTGAACAATCTCATCAGCAACGCGCTGGCCTATGCCGATTGCGTGTCCGTCAGCGCTGCGCGCCAGCCAAATGGCATTGAAATTTTAATTGATGATGACGGCCCCGGCATTCCTCCCAGCCAGTATGAAGAGGCTTTTCGGCCTTTTCAGCGGCTTGATCGGGCGCGCAATCAGAACATTCCCGGATCAGGATTGGGACTCGCCATCGCGCGCGACATTGCCCGCGCCGCCGGCGGCGATATCACTTTGGGTCAAAGCCCCCAGCGCGGGCTGCGCGCGCGGCTATTTCTTCCCGCTTGACGAAGACCCCAGCGCCACCGATCTTTGATGCGCTTTTTCAAAAGCGCGCGTGAACAGAGCTTTTAGCGCGTCATTTTGCATTAAGACTTCAAGCGCTGCCTGCGTGACTCCGCGCGGCGATGTCACTTGCGCGCGCAGTTCAGCGGCCTGTCCGTCGCTTTCAAGCAGCGCGCTCGCGCCTGCCAATGTCGCGATCGTTGCCTGTTCGGCCCATTGCCGCTCCAGCCCCAAGCCGACGCCCGCTTCGGTGAGAATCTCAGCGAGATAAAACAAATAAGCCGGCCCGCAGCCCGATAAAACCGTCACGGCATCAAGCAGAGTTTCATCTTTCACAATGGCCGTCATCCCCAAAACCGACATTAGCTCGGTGCCCAAAAGCCGCTGCTGCTCGCTGGCCGCCTCATTGAAGTAAAGCGCGACAAAGCCCTTGCCGATTTGCGCAGGCGTATTCGGCATCGCGCGAATCGCGCCGCGATGAGGGTCTTCCATAGCGTTCAGAATCGGCGCCAATTTTTGTCCGGCGGCAATGGATAAAACCACGCTGTGCTCGGCAAGAACTTTACCCAAAGGCGCTGCAACGTCAATAATCACATTCGGCTTCACCGCGAGTACAACGGCATCAATGGTTCTATGCTGCAGCTCATCAGGCGGTAAATTGAGAAGAAAGAATTTATCTTTATGCAGCTGCAATAATTCTTCTGAAGGCTGCGGCTCTAATACGCAAATGTCCTCCCAGCCGCCATCGAGCCAGCGCGCGAGCATGGCATAGCCCATGCGGCCCGCGCCGACCAGAACGATCACGCATGGCCTCCTTCAGGCGAAAAAGCTAAGCGCATGGCCGCGCGCACCGAGCGGCCTTGATGTGCCACGCATTGAAAAGGCAGAACGTATTTTTCCACCGCGGCAAGGCTCGCTTCAATGAGCGCCCGGCATTGCAGCGAGGTTATATGATCGTCGGCAAACATGTGCGTATGGCGGAAAACAATATGAAAACCTTGATCGGAAGAGGGAGAAGGGCAAAGATCAAAATGGCCAATCCATAATTGACTATTGATCTGGGCGAGCAGATCAAGGATCAGGGTGCGGCGGTCGCGCGCGACGGACATTTCAAACAGGCAGGCAATATGCAGGCAGCTCACATCCGGCCACCAGCTGGCAATGAGGTCATAATCACACCACTCTCCTGAAATGTGGAGGTGCAGCTCATCATCATCAATGCGCTCGCACAGCCATGGATGCGCGGCGGCGACTCCTTCCATCACATCAAGCGGATTGAGTCCGCCGTCTTCTTGATTTTCCAAAATATCCATGATTCACCATATATAGCGGCGCAGACATCAAATCAAACTATATCTGCTGATTCTTTAATTATAGATAAGATAAAGCAGGGAAAGCTAGAGAGAATAATTTTAATTTTCTGATTTTTCTAATTTGGTGATTCGTGCTTCAAGCTCATCTATTTTTTTGGCGAGTTTTTCATTTTCTTGACGCGCTTTAGCCGCCATGTCTGCGGTGACTTCATGGGTTTCGCGTGTGACGAGGCGAAGGTCGCTGGCGAGCCGCTCAGCGCGGTGGCGCATAAAAGACGAGGCCTCATCCGAAATTCCTGACGCCATCTCTAGGCCTCCCGACAAAAGCGCGGCCATGTCATCAAAAAATCTGTTATCTTTGCTGTTCACCATTTTAATGTGTCTCCTATATCCTGACCATATCTTGACCATATCTTGACCGAGCGAGTTTAGCATGAATTTTCCTGATATTGATCCGGTGATTTTTTCAATCGGGCCTTTCGCGCTTCGCTGGTATGCGCTCGCTTATGTGGCGGGTGTTCTGTTCGGCGTCTATTACGCCGCAAGATTATGTGAAACCAAAGTTTTATGGCCTGTCACGCGCACGAATACGCCGCCGCGCAGCAGGCCCCCTAGCAAGCCGATGCCCAGCAAGCCGTGCGGTCAAGATCTTCATGACTTCATGCTCTGGGCGATTTTGGGCATTCTTCTCGGCGGTCGGCTGGGCTATGTGCTTTTTTACAATCCGGCATTTTATTGGGCGCATCCGGAGGAAATTTTAGCGGTCTGGCGCGGCGGCATGGCATTTCACGGCGGCTTGCTAGGCATGCTGGTTGCGGCTTGGCTGTTTGCGCGGCAGCGCAATTTATCTCTTTTGTCTCTGGGCGATGTGATCACCGCAGCGGTGCCTATTGGGCTGGGTTTGGGGCGGTGCGCTAATTTCATCAATGGCGAATTATGGGGGCGCGTTTCTGATGTGCCTTGGGCGGTGATTTTTCCGCACGCCGGCGCGCTGCCGCGCCATCCGAGCCAAATCTATGAGGCGCTGTTGGAAGGTGTGCTGCTCTTTGTGGTGCTGCGCATCATGACGCATTATGTCAAATGGCTGCGTTATCCGGGGGTTGTCGCGGGATCATTTTTCGCCGGTTATGCGCTGATGCGTATTTTTGTTGAATTGTTTCGCGAGCCCGACCGCCATATCGGTTTTCTTGCGGGCGGCCTGACGATGGGCATGCTGCTGTCGCTGCCGATTATGCTGTTTGGCGCCGCGCTCATTATTTATGCGCGTTATGTCTCACGCAGGACATGATCTCTGTTAACAAAAAGATCGCGGGCGTCATCGCGCAATCTGGTGCGATCAGCCTTGCTGATTATATGTCTGAAGCTGTGAAGCAATATTACGCCGACCGCGATCCTTTCGGCAGTGAAGGCGATTTCATCACCGCGCCGGAAGTCAGCCAAATGTTTGGTGAAATGATTGGCATTTGGTGTGCGCAAATGTGGCAGAAGCATAGGCAGCGTGATTCGATTCTCGCTGAGCTCGGCCCGGGGCGCGGCACACTGATGAAAGATATATTGCGCGCCGGTGCGGTGGTGCCGGATTTTGTTGAATCGCAGCGCGTTTATCTGGTTGAGCAGAGCACGCGGCTCAAAGAGATGCAAAAAAAGGCTCTGCCTGAATCGCGCATTGTTGATCAATTTTCGGATGTGCCGTCGGGGTTTTTGCTGCTGGTCGCCAACGAATTTTTTGACGCTTTGCCCATCAGACAATTCCGGCGCACCGAACAAGGCTGGCGCGAGGTCTGCATCACTTTGCGCGACGGCCAATTTGCTTTTACTTTATCGGAGACCGATCCTGATATTGCGCTTGCGCCGCAGCCAGTCGGTGCCATCGCTGAAATTTGCCCGCAAGGAGAGAAGCTCATCGCCGAAATCGCCGATCATATAAAACAACATGGCGGCGCGGCGCTTATCATTGATTATGGCGCGGATCAAACGATTTTTGGCGATACGCTTCAAGCAGTGCGCGGCCATCAATTTTGCTCAGTGCTCAAAGCGGGCGACGCAGACATCACTGCCCATGTGCGTTTCGGACGGCTTGCGGAAATCGCCAAAGCGCATCATCTGTCGCCGCGCATCATCACGCAGGGAGAATTTTTACAGCGTCAGGGCATTTGCGCGCGCGCCGCCCAGCTCGCAAAAAATGCAGACGAGGCCGCGCAGCATGAGATTCAAACAGCGTTGGCGCGGCTGATCGCGCCCGATCAAATGGGTGAATTGTTTAAGGTGATGAGCCTGCAATGAAGCTGATCGCGCCCAATCTCAGCGCTTTGCCGCATATTCGGCATGGCTTTTTCACGCGGCAAGGCGGCGTTTCAACCGGAATATATCAAAGCTTGAATTGCGGCTGGCGCTCGGGGGATCATCGCGAAAACGTCGCTGCGAACCGGCAGCGCATCGCGGACGAACTGGACGTCCCCGCAGATCGCCTGATCACCGCACATCAGGTTCATTCGGCCAAAGCTGTCATCGCCGATGATCCGTCCGCCGCCAATACGCTGTGCGATGGCTTCGTCACGACACAAAGACATCTTGCGCTTGGCGTGCTTGCCGCTGATTGCGCGCCGATTTTGCTGGCTGACCGCACACAATATATTTGCGCGGCCCTGCATGCCGGATGGCGCGGCGCTGTTGCGGGCATCAGCGACGCGGTGGTTGAACAGATGCAGCAATGCGGCGCAAAAAATATCATCGCGGCGATCGGCCCGCATATCAGCGCGGCGGTCTATCAAACCGGACAGGATATGCGCGACGAAGCCTGTTCATGTGATTCTAACGCCGAAAAATTTTTCACCCCAAATGATGATGCCCCAAATAATGATAGTGATCATTTTTATTTTGATCTTGGCGGCTATCTTGCTGCGCGGCTTGCTCTGCGCGGAGTTAGCACGGTCAGCCTTGGCGGCTGCACTTTGAGCGCGCCGGAGCGCTTTTTTTCCTATCGCGCCAGCCGCGCGGCAGGGGATGCCCATTATGGCCGCCAGCTATCAGCGATTCTGCTCGCTGAATAATTTGGCGGATGCGCTGTTATCCTGTTTGATCCAGCGCGCGCCGCTGGCGCGATCTTCTTTTTTCCAGAACGGCGCTTGAGTTTTTAAGCGGTCAACGAGCAGTTCAACCGCAGCAAACGCATCGCCGCGGTGAGGCGCGGCGGCAATCGCAATGACGATCGTATCATTGGGCAGCATGCGTCCGACGCGGTGAATGATCGTCAGGCGATGAAGCAAAAATTTTTGCGCGCTATCTTCAGCGAGCCGCGCTAAAATTTTTTCTGTCATCGCGGGATAATATTCCAGCGTCAGCGTGTGAACTTTTTCTTGATCGGCGACTCCGCGCACATGGCCGGTGAACATCACGACCGCGCCTTCATTTGGCTTCAGAGCGCCAATGAAGCGCTGATATTCCGCCGCCGGATCCAGCTTGAGCTCCTGTATGCGCGTGATAATTTTTGAAGCGCTCATGAAAATCAGCCTCCGGTCAGCGGCGGAAAAAAAGCGACTTCGCGCACGCCATCAAGCGGAGTGTCGGGCGTTGCGAATTCTTGATCCGCCGCCATGCGCAAAGTTTCGTCCGACATGGCGCGGTGATAGCCCGCGCCGCGCATTTTCAGCCAGTTCATTAAATCTTTGATCGTGTGCAGAGTTTCAGGCGGCGTGACATCCTCCTCGCCATGCCCGATAGCTTCGCGTATTTGCGCAAAATATACGATTTTCATTTTTTCCTTCATTTTTTCTTTCCGTTCCCTTCCGAAAAATGGACGATGCCAGCTTTGAAATAATCGTAGCCGGTATAGATTGTCAAAACTGCCGCAAGCCATAGCAGAGTCAAGCCGGTATATTCAACCGCCGCGCCCGCCATAGGCGCGATCGGCGCACCGAGCAGAGCAAACAAAGCAACGATTTGCATCAATGTCTTCCATTTGGCCAGCCTGCTCACTGCGACCCTGACCTCCAATTTCGCAAGATGTTCGCGCAAGCCCGAGACGAGAATCTCGCGGCTCAAAATGATCACCGCGGCGAATAAAGACCAGCCCCCAATGATGTCCCATGCGACCAAAAGAAACAGAGTCGCCGAAACCAGCAACTTGTCGGCGATCGGATCAAGCATGCGGCCAAAACTGGAAGAGAGCTGCTGCTGGCGCGCAATATGGCCGTCAAGAAAATCCGTGATTGAAGCCAGAGTAAAAATCGCGAGTGCGGCGATATATCCCCAGGGAGGGGCAACAAAAAACATGCCCATCATCACCGGCACCAGCGCGATCCTTAAATAAGTCAGCAGGTTGGGCAGAGACGAAAACTCTCCCGTATTGCGCGGTTTAAGAGTTTGTGCTTTGGAAGTGGTCATGGATCGTCTTTGCAAGTTTTTGGCTGATGCCTTCAACGGTTTGAAGCTCGTCATAGCTTGCGCGCGCCGCCGCCTTTGCCGAGCCGAAGCGCTGCAATAGATTTCTCTTGCGCTGCGCGCCAATGCCGGAAATGTCATCTAGCGGATTGTGCATGGCTGCTTTCTTGCGCCGCGCGCGGTGGCGTGTGATCGCAAAACGATGAGCTTCATCTCTTAGGCGCTGTAAATGATAAAGCAGCGGGTCATTGTCATCAAGCGTGAAAGCTTTATTTTGTTTTGACCCTGACGCGCATGAAGCAAAGAAAAAATGCTCCACCGCGCCGCCGCGTCCGCGCGCCGGGCCTTTGGCGATGCCGAGAATGGGCAGATGCGCGCAGTCGGCCTCGGCGAGGATCGGGCGCACCGATGATATTTGTCCGCGCCCCCCATCAATAATAATTAGGTCTGGCATGGGTCTTCCATCTTGTATCTTTTTCTTGTCAAATCGGCGCTGAAACACTTGACGCATCATCGCATAATCGTCTCCGGCTGTCAGTTTTTTTGGATCAATGTTAAAAATCCGATAATGCGGTTTGAGGAAGCCCTCAAGGCCTGCAACGACCATCGCGCCGACCGGCTGGCTGCCTTGGATATGGCTGTTGTCATAGACTTCAATGCGTTCCGGCGGCTGGGGCAGGCCCAGCCTCTGGCCGAGCCTTTTGGCCATGTCGCTTTGATTGGCGGCCTCAGCGCGATGGCGCGCCAGCGCTGCACGCGCATTGGTTTCGGCTTCACGAAGGAGCTGTTTTTTGGAGCCTTTGCGCGGCCAGACAAGCTGGGTTTTGCGTTCAGCTTTGATCGTCAGCGCCTGCGATAGCAGCGAAGAGGCCGAGAGCGCGTGATTGACCAAAATCAGCGGCGCGGGTTTGCGAGAATCGTAAAATTGCGCGATGAAAGAGGCGAGAATGTCTTCAGTGCTGTCTTGGGCATGATGTTTGGGGAACCAAGAGCGATTGCCGAGATTTTGTCCGGCGCGCACGATAAAGAGCTGCACACAGCTGGCACTGCCTTCGCGATGGATGGCGAAGAGATCGGCGTTGACATTGGCCGTCAAGCCGCTTCCGGGCTGCATTTGGATTTGTTCAAGCGCGCGCAAGCGATCGCGGTAGAGCGCCGCGCGCTCATAATCTTGCTGCCGCGCGGCCTGATCCATTTGTGCAGCGATTTTTTTCTGAATATCACGACTTTTGCCCTTTAAGAAATCACGCGCCTGCAAAGTGAGGCGGCGATAATTTTCAAGGCTGATTTCTTCCGTGCAGGGCGCTGCGCAGCGCTTGATCTGGTAGAGCAGGCAGGGGCGCGCGCGATGGGCATAAACATTGTCAGAACAAGAGCGCAGCAAAAACGCCTTTTGCAGGGCGATCAAAGTTCGATCCACCGCATCGGCAGAAACGAAAGGCCCAAAATATTCGCAATTTTCTTTTTGTCGGCCTCTATGTTTGGAGAGCCGCGCGGCTTCGTGATTTTGGTTCAGCTCAATAAAGGGAAACGACTTGTCGTCGCGCAGCAAAATGTTGAAGGGCGGGCGATGGCGCTTAATCATGCGCGCTTCCAGCAAAAGCGCCTCCGGTTCGGAGCGAGTCAAAGTGAATTCCATATCCTTGGTGAGCGTAATCATCCGCGCGATGCGCGCGCTCTGGCGCGCGAGATTTTTATATTGCGCGACCCGTTTTTTCAAATGGCGCGCTTTGCCGATATAAAGGATTTTCCCGCCGCTGCCGATCATGCGATAGACGCCGGGCTGCGCAGGCAGAGTTTTTGCTTTGGCTGCGATTAATTTAACTCCTGATAACGGCATGGCTTCAACTTTTTTTGTCACGGGTGATTTCAATGCCGGCATTTTGAGCATCCTGACGCGCATCGCGCTTGCGAATACAGACCGAAATGCGTGTGATGTTTGTTTCGGCCAAGCAGGCATTGGCGATCTGCTCGGCGAGCGTTTCAGCGAGATTGACCCGCCCTTTGCGTGTGATTTTATGCGCGATCGCTGCGAGCTGGTCATAACAGACGGTGTTTTCAAGCAGATCGTCATGAGGCGTGTCATCCATCAGGGCATCAAGATCAATATGAACAAAGCTCAGGCGGTTTTTTTCATGCGGATGAACGCCGATTTCAGCTTCACAGACGAGGTCGTGCACGAAAATGCGCCTTTGATGTGCGCGGCTCATTTTGGCGCCGCGATTTTTGGCGCGAGGTGCTGTCCGCCGTCAAGGGCGATCATCTGGCCGGTCATTGAGGGCTGAGTCAAAATGAACATCGCCGCTTGCGCGATCTGTTCGGGCTGCGCGCTGCGTTTGAGCGGCGTCGCGGCGACCGCCTGCTCAAACTGCTCTGTGCTCTGGAAGCGATTGGGCAGGATAGGCCCTGGACCAATCGCATTGACGCGAATATAAGGCGCAAAGGCCTGCGCGAGCAGCTTTGTCGCGTCCCAGAGCGCCATTTTGGAGATGGTATAGGAGAAAAAATGCGGCGTCGGCTGCCAGACTTTCTGGTCAAGCAGCATGATGATGTTGCCCGCTGCTGGCTTTTGCCGCGCCATCGCGTGAGACAAAAAAACCGGCGCGCGCAGATTGATGTTGAGATGAGCCTGCCATAAATCCTCGCTGATATTGTCGGCTTCGTCGCGCTCAAACAAAGCGGCATTGTTGATCAGGCAGGTGATCTTTGCGCCGAGTGCCTCACTAGCCTGACGAAGCAGATCAGCCGCGCTTTGCCGCGATAAAGCGGCCAGATCGGCCTGAACGACGGCAGCTTTGTTTTTGCTGCCGTTAATCTGCGCGGCGAGCTTTTCGGCATCATCGCGCGATTGGTGGCAGTGCAGAGCCACAGCAAAGCCGTGCGCAGCGCAAGTTTGCGCTAAGGCGCGGCCAATGCGCTTTGCGCCGCCGGTGATCAAAACTGCGTTCATGGCGCTGACTATATCATTTCTGGCCGCAGCGCATAAAGGCTCCAGAGATAAAGGCCATAGGCGATTAAGAAGCCCGCGCCGATCCCGCGTGTGATCGGACGATGAGCCAGCACCAAAGGCAGCAAAGCCAAAACGGCCATCATCATCACCGGCAGATCAAATATCAAAAAAGCACGGGGAATCTCAACTTCGGTGATGAGCGCAGCAGCGCCTAGCACGAATAATATGTTGAACATATTGCTGCCTAAGATATTGCCGATCGCCATATCGGCATGCCGCCGCCAGATCGCCGCCACAGAGGCCGCCAGCTCCGGCAAGGACGTGCCGATCGCCACAAGAGTCAGCCCGACCACCGCCTCAGACAGGCCAAACAGATGCACAAAGCCCTCCGCGCCGCGCACCGTCAAATGCGCGCCGCCCCAAAGACCGCCCACCGAAACAATCAGCACAAACGTCGTAATCCATGGAGTTTGGCGATCCATAAAGTGATCCTCTTCTGTCGGCAGCATCACGATATGACTGTCCGCGCGCAAAGACAGAACCAGCCAAATCACAATCAGCAGCAAAAAGAAGATGCCGACAGCAAAGCTGATTTCACCCATCAAGGCGCATATCAACAGTAAAGTGCTTGTGCCTAAAACCATCGCGGTTTGGCGGCGGATCATCGGCAGCGCGGTCGGCAGCGACATCACAAAAGCAGGCAGACCCAGAACCAGAAATATATTGGCGATGTTGCTGCCGATCACATTGCCAAGCACAATCTCGGTGAGGTCTTGGAGCGCGGCATCAATGCCGACCATCGCTTCCGGCGCGGATGTCGCAAACGCTGTGATCGTCAAGCCTGCGGTCAGAGGCCGAACGCCCAGCAAAAGCGCAAAGCGCAAGCTGGCGCGCGTCAGCATATCGCCCGAAAACAATAACAGCGCGAGTCCCAGCGCAAAATAGACCGAAGATAATAGCATCAAGCTATTTGCGGCTGATCTCTACATTGCCTGTGACAATTTTTTTATGAATGTCCGGCCAGTTCTGGTTGGCGAGCGTGATATAATGCTCTTTGCGTGTGCGCCAAATAAATCTAACTCCAGAGCTCCAATTGAGATAGAGCTTATTTTTATGGAACGACCAGCCATTGATCGGGTCAACTTCAGCGGCATCGCCGCTGCTGACGGCATAAGCGCACCAGCCATTATATTGCGGCGCGTATTTTTTAGGGTTTTTCTTAAATCTTTTGAGATTTTTTTCAGATGAAAACCGCCAAGTGATGTCGTTCCAAGAAAATTGATATTGCTTGCTGCCTTTGAGCGGCTTGCGCTGCACAAAATAAGCGACGGGGTCATAGCCTTGAATGGCGATCTCCTCTGCCTGTGCTTCGGGCGGGGCTGCGATCCAGCCCGCCGCCAAGAGGAAAGCTGAAAATATAATGGATGCTTTTTTCATAATTTTGTTCTCCAGATATTGCGGAATTATAGCCCTAATTTTCTGCGTGTGGGCGTGCTTTTGGATTTGCGGGTGCGCGTGCCGGGCTGGCCTGCTTTGGCGCGCGGGGCGGGGCTGCCAAAAGTGATGTTTTCGGGCCGCGCGCGCGGATCATCGGCGATTGCCAATGCGAGCTGCTCTAAGCGGCGGACTTCATCACGCAATTGCGCGGCCTCTTCAAATTTGAGGTCGTCGGCGGCTTGAATCATTTGTTTGTGCAGATGAGCGAGGTTCTCATCAAAGTTGGACAGGCTGCGAATTACCCGATGCCCGCGCGTCTTGTTTTCATCTTCCTCTTTATAGATGCCGCTGAGAATATCGCTGACATTTTTCTGGATCGACGTCGGTATGATATTGTGTTTTTTATTGAACAGGCTTTGTTTTTCGCGGCGCCGATCGGTTTCGCCGATGGCGCGCTGCATGGAGCCGGTTATTTTATCGGCATAGAGGATGGCGCGGCCTTGCTCGTTGCGCGCCGCGCGGCCAATCGTCTGCACGAGCGAGGTCTCCGAGCGCAAAAAGCCTTCTTTGTCGGCGTCCAAAATGGCGACAAGCGCGCATTCGGGAATGTCCAGCCCCTCGCGCAGCAGGTTAATGCCAACGAGCACATCAAAAGCGCCGATGCGCAGATCGCGGATGATCTCTATGCGCTCAAGCGTGTTGATGTCGGAGTGCATATAGCGCACTTTGATATTCTGCTCATGCATATATTCAGACAGGTCTTCGGCCATTCTTTTGGTCAGCACGGTCACGAGCGCGCGCTGGTTTTTTTCGGCGAGAAGATGGCATTCATCTACCAGATCATCAACTTGGCGCGTCGCTGGCCGCACGATCACTTCGGGGTCCACCAATCCGGTCGGGCGGATGACTTGGTCAATGAAGGCGCCCTTTGTGCGCTCTAGCTCAAACGGCCCTGGCGTCGCCGACACATAGATCGTTTGCGGGCGCATATGATCCCATTCCTCAAATCTGAGCGGGCGGTTATCCACGCAGGCGGGCAGGCGAAATCCGTGCTGGGCGAGCGTTCGCTTGCGCTGGAAGTCGCCGCGAAACATGCCGCCCAATTGCGGCACGGCAACATGACTCTCATCAACAAAAATGATCGCATGAGCGGGCAGATATTCAAATAATGTCGGCGGCGGCTGGCCTTGTATGCGTCCGGTCAGATAGCGCGAATAATTTTCAATCCCCGCACATGAGCCGGTAGTTTCAATCATTTCAATATCAAGATTGGTTCTCTGCTCGAGCCTCTGCGCTTCAAGCAGCTGGCCGCCTTTGGTGAATTCATCAAGCCGCGTCGCCAGATCGCGGCGGATTGAATCGACAGCTTGGTTCAAGGTCGGGCGCGGCGTTACATAATGGCTGTTCGGGTAGATTCTCACGGCTTTGAGGTTTTCGCTTTTTTTGCCGGTGAGCGGATCAAATTCGCAGATGGCCTCCACCTCATCGCCAAACAGATCAACGCGCCAAGCGCGATCCTCATAATGGGAGGGAAAAATATCAACGCAGTCGCCCAGCGCGCGAAACGTGCCGCGAATGAATTGCTGATCATTGCGCTTATAATGAAGCGCGACGAGCTGCGTTAAAAGATCGCTGCGGCGGAAGACCTGTCCGCGCTCAATCGTGAAGGCCATTTCGGAATAGGATTCCACCGAGCCGATGCCGTAAATGCACGATACCGACGCAATGACGATCACATCATCACGCTCAAGCAAAGCGCGCGTCGCCGCATGGCGCATCCGGTCAATCTGCTCATTGACTGAGGATTCTTTTTCTATGTAAGTGTCCGTGCGCGGCACATAGGCTTCGGGCTGGTAATAATCATAATAAGAAACAAAGTATTGCACGGCATTTTGCGGGAAGAAGTTTTTGAACTCGCCGTAAAGCTGCGCGGCGAGCGTCTTGTTGGGGGCGAGCACGAGCGCCGGACGCTGGGTTTTTGCGATGGCCTGCGCCATCGTATAGGTTTTGCCCGATCCGGTGACGCCGAGCAGCACTTGATCGCGCTCTTGCGCCTGCAGCCCCGCGACCAAAGCTTTGATCGCCTGCGGCTGGTCGCCGGCAGGCGTAAATTCCGAGGTGAGGATGAATTTTTTGCCACCTTGCGTTTTCGGCGGATGTTGGCCGACGGGGGGGATCATTAACGGCGCGTCGGGCGCGACGATCTTCATCGCAGCTTGCATCATCGGCGTTGTGTCGGATGCGCTGGTGTGAGGCGAAGATGAGGACGAAAATGAGGACATAGCAGGCAGTATTTTAAGGGATATTCGTGTTGATACCATAGCGAATTTGAGCTAGATATTTTTCATGGCACTGAAAGAGATTGATATTGCGGATATGCAGAAATTTGGGCGCGCGCTGGATCGTCCTGAGGACGTTGTGGTGTCAGCCAATGGGCGGGTTTTTGCGTCCGATCAAAAGAGCGCGGTCGCCGAGATTTTGCCCGATGGCAACATTCGCCGCATCGGCAAAGCGGGGGGCGCGGCCAATGGCATCAATATGGACGCGCAGGGGCGCATCATCATCGCCAATTTTGGCATCTATAACGGCCAGCCCGGCCCTTTGCAGAGGCTTGATATTGACAGCGGCGAAGTGGAAACTTTATCCGGCGAAGTTGACGGCAAAAAGCTGGTTTCCTCTAACTATCCGATCGTCGCCAAAGATGGAGCGATCTGGTGCACACATTCCACTTTTGCTGAAAACTGGCCGCAAGCGTTGGATGGCCGCGCGGATGGTCTCGTTTATCGCTGGACAGAGGCTGGCGGCACAAGTCCGGTGATGGCGGACGGCCTCAAATTTGCCAATGGCTGCTGCTTGGATGAACAAGAGGCATTTCTTTATGTCAACCAGACAAGCGGCGGCAATGTTGTGCGCTATCCGATTCTGGCCGACGGCACGCTCGGCGCGCGCGAAGATTACGGCCCGATGCTGGGCGTGATCCCCGAACGGGTTGATCCCACGCAGCTCGCGCCGCCGCAGCAGCGCGCCAATTGGGCCTATACCGATGGCAATGGCTTTGACGTTGAAGGCAATCTCTGGGTCACTCTGCCGGCGGCCAATAAAATCGTTGCGATCACGCCAGAGCGCGAGGTGTTCACTGTGGCGCAGGATATCCCCGGTGATGTGCTCAACCATCCGACCAATGTGAGCTGGGGCGGAGATGATATGTGTGATCTTTACATCGGCTCGCTTTATACCGATTATGTCGTTAAGACGAGAAGCCCTATTCCCGGTCTGAAGCTGATTCATCAACGCGTATGAATCCCGACCTTCCCACAATGGCCGCATTTTGGATCGGGCCTTATTTAAGCTGGATTGAGCAAGTTGGCCTGCTGTCTTTTGTGAAGCATGGCCATCGGGTCATTCTTTATACGCATGGCGAGGTGAAAAATGTTCCCGAAGGCATTGAGGTGCGTCCGGCTTCGGAGGTTTTTGATGGTGGAAGCATTCCGCTTTATAAAGGGAAAAAAGATGTCAGATGGCATCCTGCCACGCGCTATTCGGATTACTTTTGCTGGCATCTTCAGGTTAAGACAGATTATATTTATACGGATGCAGATACGATCTGTTTAAGGCCGCTTGATTATTATTCCCGCGAAGAGCTTGAGCAGAAAGGATTTTATGTTGGCGTATTTTTTTTTCGTTTGAAGCAGAATTCTCGTGCAGCAAAGCTGGCTTGTGAATTTCTTGCGCAAAAATATCCCATTCCCCCCTGGTTACCGTTGAAAGAACGCGCGAGGCTGCGCTGGCGCAAGCTCACAGGCCGTGGCGTATCAATGGATTATTTGCATTTTTCAATAGCGGGCACTCAGCTTAGGAATTGGGTTTTTAATAAAACGGGTGAAGTCATGAAAGCCAGTAGTTTTCTTTTTTATTCGCTTCACCGCAAATACAAAAGAAGACTTTTACAACTGCTTTTTCAGCCTTCAGCCAATCTGAAAGAACATCTTCGGAAGCAGAAAGACCCAAAATATGCATTAAACGTGAATTGGCCAGCAATTTACAACGGCCCTCACAGAAAATTTCTAGACGACCCACCGCCGGAAAGCTGGCTCGGACAGTTGGCGGCTGATTTGGGTGTTCGTCCTCAAGATGCGCCGGTTGTTGCAGCAAGAGAAAAAAACCGCCAATATCTTGCAGGCATTACTGGAGATGCAAACATATTGCTTGAAGAGGGGAATCAAGAGGACATGATCATGATAGAGGATATAAAACAGGTTTCAGACCAAAACATTGACCTTCCGACGATTGCCGCATTTTGGGTCGGGCCTTATTTAAGCTGGATTGAGCAGATGGGTTTGCTGTCTTTTGTGCGGCATGGCCATCGGGTCATTCTTTATACGCAGGGCGAGGTGAAAAATGTTCCCGAAGGCATTGAAGTGCGTCCGGCTTCGGAGGTTTTTGATTTCAAGGAAATTTATCGCGTAGATGGCATGGATCCGCCCAGACCTCTTTCCATCAATGCCGATATTTTCAAATGGTATTTGCAGCGTGAGACGGATTTTATTTATTCAGATGCCAGCCATTTTTGTCTGCAGCCTCTGTCCATATTTTCTCCGGAGCATTTTATTGAAAGGGGGTTCATTTTTGATAATAGCCACCTGTTTCGCATGCCGAAGAATTCACCGACAATAGATTTGATCTGTCAATTTTTTGATCAAAAATATCCTATTCCTCATTGGTTTAACGGGGTAAAAAAAATGCGGCGGCGCTTTTACCGGCTGATAGGCCGCGGTGTGCCGGTCCATCGGTTGAGAATTGAGCCGCTTGGAGATGTTCTTCTGCATCAAATGCAAAGGAAGACAAAAGAGCAAATTTTTAATGGAAGCCATTTCTGTTTGCGTTTAACTAGGGAAGCCAATAAGCGTTTGTTTGAGCTGTCTCCAGAAGAGTTTGAACGGCGTTTTTCAAGTGAGATGTATCATGTTATGATTTTTCATAGTTATCTTTTAGACCCGGAGCAGCACGATGAGTTTGTACAGGGATCTTATCGAGATAGCTGGATCGGGCAGCGGGCAGCCGCGCTGGGGGTTGATCCTCAAAGCGCTCCTTATTTTGACACGCGCCAGAAAAACGACGAATATGTGAAAGAAATTTCTAAAAAGTAGTGAATCTAAAAGGTGGTGAATATGTCTAATGAATTTTTGGCAGAAAGTGTTGGCCGGATAAAGCCTTCGGCGACTTTGGTGATTTCGCAAAAGGCGCGCGAGATGAAGCAGGTGGGCAAGGATGTCATCGGGCTGGGCGCGGGCGAGCCTGATTTTGATACGCCGGATTTCATCAAACAGGCGGCAATGGAGGCCATAAAGCGCGGTGAAACAAAATATACCGCTGTGGATGGCATTCCGGAATTGAAGAAGGCGATCATCGCAAAGTTTCAGCGTGATAACGGATTGGATTATGAGGCTGCGCAAATATGCGTCAGTTCTGGCGCGAAGCAATCTGTGTTTAATGCGATCATGGCGGCGGTCGGGCCGGGCGATGAGGTGATCGTGCCCGCACCTTATTGGGTTTCTTATCCAGATATGACTTTATTGATGGGCGGCAAACCGGTCATCATTGAGGCAGGCGAAGATAAAGGGTTCAAGCTTCAGCCGGAGGTTTTGGACAAAGCGATCACGGCGAAGACGAAATATCTCATATTTAATAATCCGTCCAATCCGACCGGTGCGGCCTATACAAAAGAGGAGCTCGCACCGCTCGCGCAGGTTTTGATCAAACATCCGCATGTCCATATTCTTAGCGACGATATCTATGAGCATCTCATCTATGATGGGCAGAGTTTTGCAAGTCTGGCGTCATGGCCGGAGCTGTTTGACCGAACGTTAAGCATTAATGGGGTTTCAAAAAGCTATTCCATGACTGGCTGGCGCATTGGCTGGGCGGCGGGGCCGGAGAAGATCATTGCGGCGATGCGCAAAATTCAGGGTCAATCAACGACCAACGCGTCATCCATCAGTCAATGGGCGGCGGTCGCAGCACTTGAGGGCGATCAAGCTTTTTTGAAAGACTGGGTGGAAGTATTTCGCAAGCGCCGCGATCTGGTGATGTCGCTGCTCGCACAGGCGCCTGGCCTGTCTTGCGCCAAGCCGCAGGGCGCATTTTATGTCTATCCATCCTGCGCTGGCCTGATCGGCAAGACATCGCCAGCGGGCAAGAAGCTCACGAGCGATCAAGATGTCGTCGCCGCGCTTTTGGAAGAAGAGGGCGTTGCTGTTGTGCCGGGCGCGGCTTTTGGGCTTTCGCCTTTTTTTCGCATTTCCTATGCGACCTCCGAAGAGATGATAGAAGAAGCCGGACGCCGGATTCAACGCTTTTGTTCAGGGGTAAAAAGTTGATTCTGCGTGAACTGAAGCTGGTATAGTTTAAAGACTTATAAGGCTTATAAAGGAGATCAGACATGATTTTTCATCGGCGCAAAGGCTGGGAGATCAGCGAAAACCGAGTCACATCCGAAGCGGTGTTTTTCAATCGGCGTGATTTTATTTCGGGCATGGGGTTGGCGCTCGCTGGCACGGCTGCGGGGCTTCACGCTCCGGCCTTCGCGGCGGTGCAGACATCAGATAACCGGATTGCCGCTGCGCTTTACCCCGCCAAACGCAACCCAATTTATAAAGCCGCGCGTGATCTGACACCAGAGAGCATTACATCGGTTTATAATAATTTTTATGAATTTGGCTCGCATAAGAGCATCTCCAAAGCCGCGCGCGCTTTGCCGCTTGATCCTTGGGACATCACCATTGATGGCGAGGTGAATAAACCTTTCAAGATCGGGGTTGAAGATTTGATCAAGAAGATGAAGTTGGAAGAGCGCATTTACCGCCATCGCTGCGTTGAGGCGTGGGCGATGACCGTGCCATGGACAGGATTTCCGATCAGAGATTTGGTCAAGCTCGCGCAGCCGAAATCATCGGCGCAATATGTCGTGATGGAGACGTTCCTCAACAGACAGGTCGCGTCCGGACAAAAACAAATTTGGTATCCTTGGCCCTATGTTGAGGGCATCACGATCAAAGAAGCGATGAACGATCTAGCCTTTTTGGTGACCGGCATTTATGGCCATCCTCTGCAGAGGCAGTTTGGCGCGCCGCTGCGGCTTGCGCTGCCGTGGAAATATGGCTTCAAGTCCATCAAATCCATCACGCGCATCAGCTTTACGGCTGAGCGTCCGGTGAGCTTCTGGGAAAAAATCAATGGGCGCGAATATGGCTTTTGGGCCAATGTGAACCCTGAAGTTTCGCATCCGCGCTGGTCGCAGGCGAGTGAAAAACTGATCGGCGAAGATCGCCGTGTGCCGACTCGCCGGTTTAATGGCTATGGCGAATTTGTCGGCGGTCTTTATGAGGGTCTTGAGAGCGAGAAGCTCTGGCATTAATGCTCGCGAAGAAGGCTAGATAGCAGAAAGGACCGCGATTGCCGAAGCACTCACGATCCTTCCTTGGTTGCAGAGGAAATAAGGGAGGAGGGAACCTCTGCAGACAGATTAGCGACTGGAGGGCGGTTGTCGCTAAAAAATTCAGAAGAAAAAATGATCTCTATAAAAAGCTGTAATAGAAACGAATCACTATTCACTGAATAGTTTTATTGTTAAAAAAACTTCGTTTTTATGCAAGGAAAGAATTAAAAAATATAGTTAACATTTTCGCGCTGAAAAAGTTAACAGCCAAGTTAACGATTAACAAAAAAGCGGATCAATTTGGCGGATCAACTTGATTGCAAAAAGCTATCGGCCTCCAGCGCGGCCATACACCCCATGCCAGCGGCGGTGACGGCTTGGCGAAAGACATCATCGGCGGCATCGCCAGCGGCAAAAACGCCCGCGCGCGACGTCAACGTGCTTGCCGGTTTTGTGATGATGGTGCCATTATCTTTCATGTTGATTTGACCGCGAAAGATATCGGTTTGCGGCTTATGGCCGATCGCGATGAACACGCCGTCAGCCTTGATCTGCGATAATTTGCCGGTTTTTGTGCAGCGGATCTGCGCGCCGCTCACCGAGAGCGGATCGCCGCCGCCGATGATTTCGTCAATCTCGCTGTTCCAGATCGGCTTGATTTTCGGGTGATCAAAAAGCCGCGTTTGCAATAGAGCTTCGGCGCGCAGCTCTTCGCGGCGATGGACGAGCAGCACTTGTGAGGCGAATTTTGTCAAAAACAAAGCCTCTTCAGCCGCCGTATTGCCGCCGCCGACGACAATGACGGATTTATCGCGGTAGAAGAAGCCGTCGCAAGTGGCGCAGGCCGAGACGCCGAAGCCTTTGAATTTATTTTCGGAAGGCAGGCCCAGCCATTTGGCTTGCGCGCCGGTGGCGATGATGAGGCTGTCGCTTGTCCAAATATCGCCTTTATCTGTGGTGATTCGAAAAGGCTGGTCGGCGAGCTCTGCTTTGACGGCGATGTCAGAAACGATATTCACACCGACATTGCGCGCCTGTTTTTCCATCTGCTCCATGAGCCATGGGCCTTGGATCACATCGGCGAAGCCGGGATAATTTTCGACATCGGTTGTGATGGTGAGCTGGCCGCCGGGCTCGATGCCCTGCAGCAGGACAGGCTCGCGCAGCGCGCGCGCGGCATAGATGCCCGCGGTCAGGCCGGCGGCGCCGGAGCCAAGAATCAAAATCGGCGTGTGGTGTTCTTGGCTCAAGCGATTTTCTTATATTGGACTTTGACGATTTCGTAAGCGCGCTCGCCCGATGGAATGGAGACATGGACGACATCGCCCTTCTGCTTGCCGATGAGCGCGCGCGCCAGCGGTGACTCAATGGAGATTTTGCCATTTTTGGCGTCGGTTTCAAACTTGCCGACGATCTGGTAGATGTGTTTTTTCTCGGTATCTTCATCAATCAAAGAGACGGTCGCGCCGAACTTAATATCCTTGCCGGACAATGCGCAGGGGTCAATGATCTGCGCATTGCGCAGCCGCTCGTCAAGCTGCGCGATCCGGCTTTCAATTTGGCCTTGCTTTTCTTTGGCGGCGTGATATTCGGCGTTTTCGCTGAGGTCGCCCAGCGCGCGCGCGCGCGAAATTTCTGAGATGATGTAGGGCCGCTCTTTTTCTTTCAACTGGCGCGACTCCTGTTGGATGGCGGCATGGCCGTTGGCGGTCATCGGTATTTTTTTGCTGCTCATGTTGAAACCTCCTTTTGCGCTTCGCGCTTTTGCGTCTCGCGGCTCTGCAAAGATGTGATGCCGAAGCTGCCGGCACGTCGGGCTTGGATCGCACACAAAGCCGCGCGCGCGCCAGCAAGCGTTGTATAATAAGGCACGCCGGTTATCAAGGCCGCGCGCCGCAGCGAGCGCGAATCCGCCAAAGATTGCGCGCCCTGCGTTGTATTAAAGATAAGCTGGATTTCGTGGTTTTCAATGGCATTGACGATATGCGGCTGGCCTTCTCTGACTTTGTTGATGCGGCGAATGTCCAGCCTTTGCTGCTGCAGATGGCGGGCGGTTCCCCCTGTAGCCATAATATCAAAATTCAGCGCGATGAGGGCTTTGATGATCGGCGCGAAATGAGGCTTGTCGCTATCTTTGACCGAGACGAACACCATGCCCCGATCGGGCAGGCTTGATCCGCAGGCGATCTGGCTCTTGGCGAAGGCGGTGGGGAAATCGGGCGCGAGCCCCATCACTTCGCCGGTGGAGCGCATTTCCGGCCCGAGGATCGTGTCCATATCGGGGAAGCGCGCGAAAGGAAAAACCGCTTCTTTGACCGCAAAATAGCTGTCGGGCGGTGGAACATTGAGGTCAGCGATTTTGCCGCCGAGCATCAAGTCAACCGCCATTTTGACGATCGGCGCGCCGATCGCTTTGGCGACAAACGGCACGGTGCGCGAGGCGCGCGGATTGACCTCAATCACATAGATTTCGTCATTCAAGACGGCATATTGGACATTCATCAAGCCGATGACGCGCAGGTGCCGCGCGAGCGCTTTGGTCTGCTCCTCGATGCGGTCGGTGATGGCAGAGGTTAGCGAATGGGGCGGCAGCGAACAGGCGCTGTCGCCGGAATGGACGCCGGCCTCTTCAATATGCTCCATGATGCCGGTGATGATGGCGTCGCGGCCATCGCCGAGCGCATCGACATCAACTTCAATCGCGTCGCGCAGATAATCCTCAATGAGCACCGGCGCGCCCTGCGACACATTGATCGCGGCAGTAAAATAATGGGCGAGCTGCTCCTCATCATGGACGATCTCCATCGCCCGACCGCCGAGCACATAAGACGGGCGCAGCATCACCGGATAAGAAATCTCTCGGGCAAGCGCGCGGGCCTCGTCAAGAGACGCCGCCATGCCATTGATCGGCTGTTTGAGCCCTAATTCTTGAATGAGCTTTTGGAATCTCTCGCGGTCTTCGGCCAGATCAATCGCTTCGGGCGAGGTGCCGAGCACTTTGATGCCTGCTTGTTCCAGATCATGCGCGAGCTTCAATGGCGTCTGGCCGCCAAATTGCAAAATCACGCCGAGCATTTCACCTGCTTGGCTTTCACGATGGATGATCTCCAAAACATCTTCTGCGGTCAGCGGATCAAAGTAGAGCCGGTCGGAAGTGTCATAATCGGTCGAGATGGTTTCAGGGTTGCAATTGACCATGATGCTCTCCACGCCCAGATCGCGCAGCGCGAACGCGGCATGGCAGCAGCAATAATCAAACTCAATGCCCTGTCCGATCCGGTTCGGCCCGCCGCCGAGAATGATCGCCTTGCGCTTTTCGCTGGGTGCGGCTTCGCAGTCGCGCTCATAGGTGGAATACATATAAGAGGTCGCCGCGCGAAACTCCGCCGCGCAGGAATCGATGCGCTTAAACGCCGGACGAACATTTTGCGCGCGGCGCGCGGCAGGGATCTCATGTTCATCGCAGCCGGTGAGTGCGGCCAGTCTTGCATCGGAAAAGCCCAAAGCTTTGAGCGTGCGCCAGCCTTCTTCATCTTCGGGCAGGCCGGAAGATTGTATCTCCGCTTCAACCGCGACAAGGCTTTCAATCTGCGCGATGAACCACGGGTCAATATGAGAAATTTGGTAAATCTCCTCCGCCGTGATACCCAGCCGCAGCGCGTCGGCGATGAACCGCAGGCGATCAGGATGTGCTTGTGCCAATGCAGCGCGCAGCTGATCTTGGTTCATGTTTTTTTTGATCGAATCAAGGCCGGTCAGTCCAGTTTCCAAAGAGCGCAGCGCCTTTTGCAGCGATTCAGGAAATGTGCGGCCAATCGCCATCGCCTCGCCGACCGACTGCATGCTCGTTGTCAGCAGGCCGGTCGCGGTCGGGAATTTCTCAAAAGCGAAGCGCGGGATTTTCGTGACGACATAATCAATGACCGGCTCAAAGCTGGCGGGGGTCGTGCCGGTCATATCGTTGATGAGCTCGTCAAGCTGGTAGCCGACCGCGAGCTGCGCGGCGACTTTGGCGATCGGGAAGCCGGTCGCTTTGGAGGCCAGCGCCGATGAGCGCGAAACGCGCGGATTCATTTCAATGATGACCATGCGGCCATTTTCGGGGTTGATGGCGAACTGGACATTTGATCCGCCGCATTCCACGCCGATCGCGCGCAGGCAGGCGATTGAAGCGTTGCGCATCATCTGGTATTCCTTATCGGTCAGGGTCAGCGCGGGCGCCACCGTTATCGAGTCGCCGGTATGGATGCCCATCGGATCAATGTTTTCAATTGAACAGATGATGATGCAATTATCGGCTTGATCGCGCACGACTTCCATTTCAAATTCTTTCCAGCCCAGCACCGATTCTTCAATGAGGATTTCGTCTGCGGGCGAGGCTTTGAGGCCGCTTGCGACGATGGCGTCAAATTCTTTTTCTGTGGCCGCGATGCCGCCGCCGGTGCCGCCCAAAGTGAATGATGGCCGGATGATGACCGGCAGGCCGATCTGTTTGAGCCCCTGCTGGGCTTCGTCCGCAGTGTGCGCGATGAAAGAGGCGGGCGTTTCCAAGCCGATTTGCTGCATGGTTTTTTGAAACAGGCCGCGATTTTCAGCCTTTTCGATGGCTCCTTGTCGCGCGGCGATCAGTTCAACGCCATGTTTTTCCAGCGTTCCATCGCGCGCAAGTTCAAGCGAAATGTTGAGCGCGGTTTGCCCGCCCATCGTTGGCAGCAGTGCATCGGGCTTTTCGCGCTTGATGATTTGGGTGATGAATTCGGGCGTGAGCGGTTCAATGTAAGTGGCGTCGGCGAGGTCGGGGTCGGTCATGATCGTCGCCGGATTGGAATTGACCAAGATCACACGATAGCCTTCGGCGCGCAGAGTCTTGCAGGCTTGGGTGCCGGAATAATCAAACTCGCAGGCTTGGCCGATGATGATCGGCCCGGCGCCGATCACGAGGATGCTTTGAATGTCTGTTCTTTTGGGCATAATGATTAGGTTAACAGCATGACCGCGCTGCTCGTTTTACTCCGTGATATGATTCCCCCGATATTTTTTAATTTTTTAAAGGGTGGTTAGAAATTCCACTGCGAGATAGATCGCGAGATAGACCACGAGCGTGAATGTGATCATGCCGCGCTCAAAGAGGCGGAAAATGGTTGGCATCGCGATGACAAATCCCCCGATGAGATAGATCCGCCAGTCAAAAGCTGCGATATTCGGCCAGAGTTTTACCAAAAATATAGTGAACAAAAGAACCGCGAGTTTGGTGGCGGCAACGTCAAAATAACGCATCCGCGCGACCACACTATCGGCCCATTCAAAGAGTCGGGACATGATCAACCTCCTTTAGCTGTGTTTCTGTTTACGCTCTTGCATCATATCACAAAATTGCCGGAAGAGATAATGGCTGTCCTGCGGGCCGGGCGAGGCTTCGGGGTGATATTGCACCGAAAATATCGGCTTGTTTTTGACGCGCAGTCCGCAATTGGTGTTGTCAAAAAGACTGATATGAGTTTCTTCAACATGATCGGGCAGGCTGTCGCGCAGCACCGTCCAGCCATGGTTCATCGAGACGATTTCCACCGCGCCAGTGCGCATATTTTTGACCGGATGGTTCGCGCCGTGATGACCTTGATGCATTTTTTCGGTCTGCGCACCCAGCGCCAAAGCGAGCATTTGATGTCCCAAACAGATGCCAAAGAAAGCGATGTCGGTTTCGGCGATTTTTTGGATGACCGGCACCGCATAGGCGTCGCCGGTCGCAGCCGGATCGCCGGGTCCGTTAGATAGGAATACGCCATCGGGCTTGAGGGCGAGGATCTCTTCGGCAGATGTGTTGGCGGGCATGATCGTGATCCGGCAATGATGGCGCGCAAGCAGGCGCAATATATTGCGCTTGATGCCGTAATCAAGCGTGACGACATGGAAAGGGGTCTCGTGATTTTTGCCGAAGCCCTGCGGCCAGTGCCAGTCAGTTTCGCCTTCCCATGAGGTCGGCGCGGGCGAAGAGACTTTTTTTGCAAGCTCCATATTTTGCAGACCCGGCCAGTCGCAGGCATTTTGCCGGAGCTGGGCGAGGTCAAAGTCGCCGTCGCTCTGGTGGGCGATCGCCGCACGCACGAAGCCCTGTTCGCGGATGCGGTGAGTCAAAGCGCGCGTATCAATGCCGGAAAGACCGGCGATGCCCTGTGCCTCCAAGAAGCCATCGAGATTGCCCGCCGCCCGCCAGTTAGACGGCGCGCTGGGCGCAGTCCGCATGATCACGCCGCGCAGATCAATTTTTTTCAACGCTTCCCAATCTTCTTTATTTGTCCCAACATTGCCGATATGGGGAAAGGTGAAGGTGATGATCTGTCCGGCATAGGAGGGGTCGGTCAAAATCTCCTGATAGCCGGTGATCGCGGTGTTGAAGCATAGCTCGCCGACATTAACGCCCGAAGCGCCAAAGCCTGTGCCTAAAAAGGCCGTCCCGTCCTCAAGAACGAGCGCGCCAGTTTTTTTCCTCGGTTTCATGAATAATCCCTTGATAGAGCCTCCCTGCTATATAATAGATTCACGAAGAATATGACAGGTTTTCGCGAACAAGATTTAGCCGATCAGTCGGGCAGGAGCTTTGTGATCACAGGTGCCAATGCCGGATTAGGGTTTGAGGCGGCGCGCGCTTTGGCGCTCAAAGGGGGTCGCGTCGTGCTGGCCTGCCGCGCGGCGGATAGAGCGCGCGCGGCGATGGATAAGATCAAAGCACTCAAGCCGGATGCCGATCTAGCCTTCGTAGAAGCCGATCTGGGCGATCTCGAATCAGTTAAAGCCGCTGCCGCGCAGATAGAGCAGCAGCCCAAGCTCGACGTGCTGATCAACAATGCCGGATTGCGGCTGGCACCTCTGCAGCGCACGAAGCAGGGGTTTGAGAGCCAGATGGGCGTCAATCATTTTGGGCATTTCGCTTTGGTCGGCCATTTGATTGAAAAAATCAAAAGAGACAATACGCGCATTGTTGTGATGAGCAGTTTAGGCCATCGGATGGGCAAGATTGATTTTGACGACCTCGATGCGCAGCACAGCTATAAGACGATGAAAAGGTATAACAGCAGCAAGCTGGCGAATATATTGTTCGCGTTTGAGCTGGAGCGCCGCCTGCGCCGGAGCTCGAGCGCGGCATTGTGTGTCGCCTGCCATCCGGGGATGGCGAAAACCGAGATGCCCCGCTTCACGCCTTTTTGGATCAAATTGCTGATGCCTTTGGCATGGCCATTTTTGAACGATGCGGCGCAGGGTGCGTGGCCTCTTCTTTTGGCGGCGACGGGTCGCGAGATTAAGGGCGGCGATTATTTCGGGCCGAGTCGGCTCGGCGAGATGGCCGGTCCGGCCTCTTATGCGCGGCCATCTTCTGGTGCGCTTGATGTGGCATTAGCTGGTCGTCTGTGGGATTTATCGGTCAAACTGACCGGCGTTGATCCGGATATTTGATTTTATGAATTTATGTCCCTCTAAACCCTATATGCCCTATAATGGAAAAAGCCGCCTAAAATCAACTCATCGCTTTCCCCCTGTTAATTTTGCTCGAAAGGGCTTATATTGGTTAGAAGAGATATAAATAATGCCCTATATACGCCATATCGTTATCTTTCTGTCCATCCTCTTATTGCTGGCGGTGGTTTTCAGCCTCTTCCGCGGCGCGCAGGGATTCGGCGCGGCGCAGGAGATCAACTTCTCCCAGCTGCTCTCCGAGGTGGACGGCGGCAGAATCCGCGATGTCACCATCGCCGGAAACGATATCTCCGGCCATTATGCCGACGGCACCAAATTTGAAACCTATGCCCCTCAAGACCCCGCCCTCGTCGAGCGGCTTTATAATAAGGGCGTCAATATCACCGCCCAGCCGCCCTCATCGGGCTCGTCGACGCTTTTCGGAATCCTGATCTCTTGGTTCCCGATGCTCCTGCTGATCGGAGTCTGGGTGTTCTTTATGCGGCAGATGCAATCGGGCTCGGGCAAGGCGATGGGCTTCGGGCGCTCGCCCGCGCGGATGCTTTCCGAAAAACGAGGCCGTATCACCTTCAAAGATGTCGCCGGAGTCGATGAGGCCAAAGAAGACCTGACCGAAATCGTTGATTTTTTGAAAGACCCGTCCAAATTTCAGAAATTGGGCGGACGTATTCCACGCGGTGTGCTGCTCGTTGGGCCGCCGGGCACCGGCAAGACTTTGCTCGCCCGCGCCGTCGCCGGTGAGGCCAATGTGCCTTTCTTCACAATCTCCGGCTCGTCCTTTGTTGAAATGTTTGTCGGCGTCGGCGCGTCGCGGGTGCGCGATATGTTTGATCAAGCCAAAAAGACCGCGCCCTGCATCATCTTCATTGATGAGCTTGACGCGGTCGGACGCCATCGCGGCGCCGGACTGGGCGGCGGCAATGATGAGCGCGAGCAGACCTTAAACCAATTGCTCGTTGAGATGGACGGCTTCGAATCCGATGAAAGCATTATCTTGATCGCCGCAACCAACCGGCCTGATGTTCTTGATCCGGCTTTGTTGAGGCCGGGAAGGTTTGACCGGCAGATCGTCGTGCCAAACCCCGACATTGAGGGCAGGGTGCAAATCCTCAAAGTTCATGCGAGCAAAGTGCCGCTGGCTCCCAATGTTGATATTCGCACAATCGCGCGCGGCACACCCGGATTCTCCGGCGCTGATCTCGCCAATTTAATCAATGAAGCCGCTCTGCTCGCGGCGCGGCGCTCGCGGCGGCTCGTCTCTATGGCCGAGTTCGAAGACGCCAAAGATAAAGTGATGATGGGCGCTGAACGCAAATCTATGGTGATGACCGAAGAGGAAAGAAAACTGACCGCCTATCATGAAGGCGGCCACGCGCTTGTCGCGATCCACATGGACGCCTCCGACCCGATCCACAAAGCGACGATCATCCCGCGTGGCCGCGCGCTGGGCATGGTCATGCGCCTGCCCGAGCGCGACCAGCTCTCCATCACGCGCGAAAAACTCCACGCCGATCTCGCCGTCGCGATGGGCGGACGCGTCGCCGAAGAGGTCATCTTCGGCCATGACAAAGTCACCTCCGGCGCCTCGTCGGACATCAAAATGGCAACCCAGATGGCGCGCGCTATGGTCACCCAATTCGGCATGAGCGATGAACTCGGCCCGATCTCCTATCAAGATAATGAGCAGGAGATCTTTCTCGGCCACTCCATCGCGCGCCAGCAAAACACATCGGAGGAGACGCAGCAGAAGATCGACGCCGAAATCCGCCGCATCATCGAGCAGGCCAACAAAAAAGCCCATGACATCATCAAAAAATATAGCGCGCAGCTCAAAACCATCGCCGAAGGCCTTCTGGAATACGAAACCCTGACCGGAGCCGAAATCCGCGACCTGCTCAAAGGCGTCAAGCCCGACCATGCCCGCGCCCAAGACAGCGCTTGGGAAGAGGGCGATCAAAGCCCCACCGCATCCGTGCCCGACATTGAACCTGACGATGTTGCGGGGTTTGGCGGGTCGTCGCGCGGCGAGCCGCAGCCCGGCTCGGCTTAATCACGCGGTGCATCTAAAAAAAATCCCCAAACTTCTTGGCATCGTCAACATTACGCCAGATAGTTTTTCCGATGGCGGCCTTTATCTCGCCCCCGACAATTTCGCCCCCGACAAAGCGCTGGCGCATGCGCATGCGCTCGTGAAAGATGGCGCGGATATTTTGGATTTAGGCCCGGCTTCAAGCCATCCCGATTCCGCGCCGGTGGATGAGGCGGAAGAAGCGCGCCGCTTAATGCCGGTGCTTAACGAATTAAAAAAAAATAATACGCCGCTCTCGGTGGATAGCTTTTTATCGGCGACCCAGCTTTTGGCGCTGGCGGAAAATGTCGCTTACCTCAATGACATTCACGGCTTTGCCGACGCAAAAATTTATCCCGATCTAGCCGCTTCGTCCTGCGGCTTGATCATCATGCATGCGATCCAGTCGGCGGGGGCGGCGACGCGCCAAGCGCCTCCGGACGGAGATATTTTTGATCACATCTGCCGCTTCTTTGACGCCCGCCTTGACGCGCTCGCGCAAGCGGGCATTTCATCCACGCGGTTTATTTTGGATCCGGGCATGGGATTTTTCTTGGGCAATCGTCCGGAGCCCTCTTTGGAGATGCTGGCGCGGCTGGCAGAATTGCGCGCGCTTTATGATTTGCCGGTTTTGGTTTCGGTCTCGCGCAAGTCATTTTTGCGCGCGGTGACGGGCTGCACTTTGGAAGAATCGGGCGCGGCGAGTCTCGCCGCCGAACTCTTCGCCGCGCTGCAGGGCGCTGATTATATCCGCACTCATGACCCGGCGGCTCTGCGCGATGGCCTCAAGCTCTGGGTACGGCTTTAATTAAAAGCCATAAATTATTGAAGCCCCGATATTATGCAAACTAATGTCCCCTATTCGCAGCTCACCATAATTATCACTTGCTCTCAGCGCGTCTTCACTGTTGCCAACAAAATTAGTGGCACGAGTGATGCGATAAAACAGACCAACGGCTAGTTTTTGGGTCAGCTGGTAATTTATCCCCGCAGTAAGATGTGCGTTAAAAGCGCCATCTACATCGGTTCGACCTAGCGGGTTATCAAAATACCAAACGCTATAGCCCATGCCGAATCCTATATAAGGCTGCCATCTAAAGCCCTCTTTGTCGAGAAAATGAACATAGAAATTTAATAAATGTTCAAATGCGTCATAACCTACGCGGATATTACCTGCATTGTCTCCAGGGATATTAGGGCGGATATCATCTGTATTCCTTTTAAAATTTATTGCTGAATCTATGTATGCAAAACTCATATCCCCTCTAACATATGAGTCATAAAAACCAACAGCAGTGCCGATAAAAAAGCCACTATCATAAGAAATATCTCGGCCCTCAAGTGCTCTAAACCTATCTACATTTACCCGACGGCTAATCAGGCTGGCTGTGTCCCTATCGGAATCTATAATGGAGCCGCCAACTGAAAGCGATATATAACTATAATAACCGGCGACTAAAGGCGAAGCCCCAATATTTTCAATCGGTGTCTGAGCCAAAGCCACATTCTTTTGAGGGAAACATAAATGAGCAAAACATAAAATTGTCAAAGAGATGACAGCAGGTAAAAAATGATAGCGCATTGAGTTTTTCCCCCGGTTGAAACTTCATATTGATAGATGCTGGGCCTTTTCTTTTCGAAAGCAGGTAAAAATTAGCAAAAATCCCCTTATGGTATCAATTGCCTTATGACATATCAATTGATTATCTGTAGACTAGCGTAAAATAAGGCTTTATTGACCTTTTTTGTGAGATGATGGGGATGATGCAGAAATATTTTGGCACAGATGGGATACGCGCGCGCGCCAACCAATTTCCGGTGACGGCGGAGACGGCGTTGCGCCTCGGCATGGCGGCGGGGCGGGTGTTTCGGCGCGGGCAGCATCGTCATCGCGTGGTGATCGGCAAGGATACAAGGCTGTCGGGTTATATGATGGAGTCCGCGCTTGTTGCCGGTCTGACGTCAATGGGCATGGATGTTTTTCTGTTCGGCCCGCTGCCGACTGCGGCGGTCTCGTTTCTGACACGCTCGCTGCGCGCCGATCTGGGCATTATGGTCACCGCCTCGCATAATGGCTTTCAGGATAATGGCATTAAACTTTTTGGCCCTGACGGCTTCAAGCTCTCGGATGCGAAGGAGCTGGAGATTGAAAGCCACATGGATCAGGGGCTGGAGGAGCACCTTGTGCGCTCCGAGTCGATTGGCCGCGCGCAGCGCATTGACGATGCTCAGACTCGCTATATTGAATTCGCGAAAAGTTCTTTCCCGAAAGATCTGACGCTGGACGATATGCGTGTCGTGGTGGATTGCGCGCATGGCGCGGCCTATAAGGTGGCGCCGGCGGCGTTGTGGGAGCTGGGCTGTGATGTGATCACGATCGGCAATGCGCCCAATGGCCGCAACATCAACAAAGCGAGCGGCGTGATGAGTCCGTCGCATATGTGCGCCTCGGTGCGCGAGGCGCGCGCTGATCTGGGCATCGCCTTTGACGGCGATGCCGACCGCCTTGTGCTGGCCGACCAAAATGGCGATTTGATTAACGGCGATCAGGTGCTGGCTGTGCTTGCGCGGTTGTGGAAGCAGACTGAGCGTTTGAGCCAGCCCGGCATTGTCGCGACGGTGATGTCCAATCTGGGCTTGGAGCGCTGGCTCAATGGCGAAGGCTTGGAGCTGGCGCGTACGCAAGTCGGCGATCGCTATGTGAGCGAACATATGCGCATGAAGGGCTATAATGTCGGCGGCGAGCAATCGGGGCATATTGTGCTGTCGGATTTTTTCGCGACCGGCGACGGCCTGACCGCCGCATTGCAGATATTGTCGGTGCTGAAGCGAACCGGCAAACCGGCGAGCGAAGTCTGCCGCGTCTTTGAGCCGGTGCCGCAGATCACCGAAAATGTCGCGGTCAAAAATGCCAATGGCTTGTTGGATAGCGACCAGATGCGCAAATTGATCGCAAGTGCGCGCGAAAAACTAGGACAGCAAAGCCGGCTGCTGGTCAGGAAGTCGGGCACTGAGCCTTTGATCCGCATCATGGCTGAAGCTGAAAATAAAGCCTTGCTGCGCGATGTCGTCGGCGAGCTAGCACAGGCGCTAGAGCGTAGCGAATAAATTGTGCGCAGCAAATAAATTGAGCATAGCGAATAAAATGTCGCGGGTTTTGATCGTCGCCGGATCGGACTGCTCCGGCGGTGCGGGCATTCAGGCCGACATCAAAACCGTCACGATGCTCGGCGGCTATGCCGCAACCGCGATCACCGCTTTAACCGCGCAGAATAGTTTGGGCGTCCATGACGTCTATGATGTCGCGCCGGATTTTGTCGCCGCGCAGATCAAGGTCACGCTTGATGACATTGGCGCGGATGCGATCAAAATCGGCATGCTCGCGACGCCCGAGATCATCTTTGCGGTCGCCGATGCGATTGAAGCTGAAGTCGCTGCGGGTACGCCTTTGGTGCTTGATCCGGTGATGGTCGCCAAAGGCGGCGCGCGGCTGCTTGCGGAAAATGCCGTCGCGGCGCTCAAGGCGCGGCTCTTGCCGCTGGCCGCGATCGCGACGCCCAATTTGCATGAAGCCGCCGCCCTGACCGCTATGCCGATAAACGCGCAAGACCAGCGCGAAGCCGCCGCGCGCGCGATTCAAACAATGGGCGCGAAATCGGTTTTGATCACCGGCGGCGATATGTCCAGTGAGACTCTTTTTGATCTGCTGCTGGATGAGCAGGGTGCCGCGCAGGTTTTTTCTCATAGACGCATTGATACGCCGCATACACATGGGACGGGCTGCACGCTCGCCAGCGCGATTGCGACGAGTCTCGCGCAGGGCATGGCGCTGACTGAAGCGATCGCGCGCGCGCGTGATTTTGTCCAAAAGGCGATCATGGCCGCGCCGGGCTTTGGCAGCGGGCCTGATCCGCAGGGACATGGACCTCTCGGGCATGCGCAGGCTGGCCGATGAAGTCCATTCCGATATTTCAGGTGGATGCGTTTGCCGATGATGTTTTTTCGGGCAATCCGGCGGGGGTTTGTCCTTTGGATGACTGGCTTGACGATGCGCTGATGCAATCCATTGCAGCCGAGAACAACCTTCCGGCAACGGCCTTTTTTGTTGATGGCGCCGAGCCGCGCTTGCGCTGGTTCTCGCCGATAGTTGAACTTGGGTTTTGCGGCCATGCGACTCTGGCTTCGGCGCATATTGCGCTGACGAAGCTGGGCAAAGATCGCGATCACATCAGCTTCACGACGCAGCGCGGACTTTTATCGGTGCGCCGCTGCGCTGCGAATAATTATGAGATGGATTTGCCGCGCGAAGATTATACGCGCTGTGATTTGAATCTGGCCGGTTTTGCCGAAGCGATGGGCTGCGCGCCGCAAGAGCTTTATCGCGGCGCTAATTTGATGGCGGTCTATCGCAGCGGGCAAGAGATCGCAGCGCTGGCACCGGATATGAGGCGGCTCGCGGATTTATGCCGCCGCGAAAACAATGTCGCCATCATCGCGACGGCGGCGGCGGCGGCGGCGGGCGCGGGGGAGGTGGATTTTGTCTCGCGTGTTTTTGAACCGGCGCACGGGGTTGATGAAGATCAGGTCACCGGTTCGGCGCATTGCATGTTGACGCCTTATTGGTCGCAGAATCTTGCCAAGCAGCGGCTTGTGGCGCGGCAGCTCTCAAAGCGCGGCGGAGCGATTTTGTGCGCGCTCAAAGATGAGCGCGTGATCCTGCGGGGCAGATGCGTGGATTATATGCGCGGTGAAATTAAAATCGTGATATAAGAGATTATGTCGCAGACTTTCCGTGAGAAGTTTCATAAGCGCGCCGATCTTTACTCGCCTTTTTGTTTGGGGATTGACCCGTCGGCGGAGATATTGTCGGCTTGGGGCTTTGAGAATACGCCGCAGGGGCTGCGCGATTTTTGCGATCACATCGTAGAGTGGCTTGGCGCGGATCTGGCTTTGGCCAAGCCGCAATCGGCTTATTTTGAGCGGTTTGGCGCTGCCGGTGCTTTGGTTCTTGAACAATTGATTGAAGATCTGCGCGCGGCGGGGATTTTGGTCATTCTTGATGCGAAGCGCGGCGATATTGCGTCCACCAATGAGAGCTATGCGCAGGCTTTTTTTGGCGCAAACAGCCCGATGCGCGTTGATGCGCTGACCGCCCATCCTTTTTTGGGCTTTGACGATCTGAAGCCTTTTTTGGATGCGGCAGAGCAGCAGGGCGGCATGGTGTTCATTGTTGCGGCCTCGTCCAATCCGAGTGGGATTTTGTTCCAGTCGGCGAAGCTCGCGAGCGGCGAGAGCGTGACCGAGAGCCTTGCTGCGCAGATCGCTCAGCATGAGGCGGCGGGCGCTGTCGTCGGCGCGACGCGCGACGATCTCACGCCGGAGCTGCTGGCCGCTTTTGGCGATGGTCTGCTGCTCGCGCCGGGGATCGGCGCGCAGGGCGGCGGCTTTTCCCAGCTCGCTCGGTTTCCGAATAAAAAAAATGTGATTCCGACAGCCTCGCGCGCCGTCCTGCAAGCAGACGGCGGATTAGAAAAGTGCCGCGCCGCCCTCAAATACCACCAAGAGGCCGCATTTCGCTTGCGTTAAGCGCATTTATTCTCTAGAAAATGAAGCGGGACACCCCTCCCCACCGAGGGGCAGCTATCTGAAAAGGATAGATATGAGCAACGAACAGCCAGAGCAGCGGCCAGAGCGCGCTTTTTTTTCCTCCGGACCATGCGGCAAAAGGCCGGGATGGTCTTTGGACAATCTCAGTTCAGCACTTTTAGGGCGCTCGCACCGCTCGGCGGCGTGCAAGGAGCGGCTGGCGCGCGCGATCGACGAAACCCGCGAGCTGCTTGGCCTTCCCGAAAATTATCGCGTCGCGATCGTTCCGGCCTCCGACACCGGCGCGATGGAGATGGCGATGTGGTCAATGCTCGGCCCGCGCGGCGTCGATGTGTTTGCGTGGGAGGCTTTTTCCAAAGACTGGGTGATTGATATTACCAGCCAGTTAGACCTGTCCGACATCCGCGTGTTTGAGGGCGAATACGGCATCTTGCCTGATCTGGCACAGGCTGATTTTTCGCGCGACATTGTTTTTCCGTGGAATGGCACGACGTCGGGGGTTCGGGTTCCCGATGGCGCATGGATTGACGAACAGCGTGCAGGCCTGACCATCTGCGATGCAACCAGTGCGGTCTGGGCACAAGACATCGCGTGGAACAAATTGGATGTGGTGACCTATTCATGGCAGAAAGTTTTGGGCAGCGAGGCCGCGCACGGCATGTTGATTTTAAGTCCCAGAGCGGTTGAGCGCTTGGAGAGCTTTGAACCCGCTCGTCCTTTGCCGAAAATTTTTCGGATGACCAAGAACGGCAAGCTCATTGAAGGCCTGTTCAAGGGCGAGACGATCAACACGCCCTCTATGCTTTGCGTTGAGGATTATCTTGACGCTTTGGCTTGGGTGCGCGCGCAGGGCGGAGTCAAACAGATGATCCGCCGCGCCGATGACAATTTCGCCGCGATGAGAGACTGGGTTGAGCAAACTGACTGGGTTGATTTTCTCGCCATCTTACCGGAGACGCGCTCCAACACGTCAATCTGCCTGCGGATCACCGACCCGCGCTTTACAAAACTTGATGAAGACGCGCAGCGCGCTTTGATCAAAGAGATGGAAAAACTGCTTGCCGACCATGAGGTCGCTTTTGACATTGCCGGTTATCGCGCCGCACCGCCGGGCCTGCGCATATGGGCAGGCGGCATGGTGGAGCGCGATGACCTCGAAAAACTTTGCCCTTGGCTCAACTGGGCGTTCCACCAAAATATAAAATAAAATTAAAGGGGTGGCTGATGCCCAAAGTTTTGATCTCCGATAAATTATCCCCCGCCGCGGTGGATGTGTTTGCCCGGCGCGGCGTTGAGGCCGACCTCAAGCCCGGCCTCGACAAGGACGAGCTCGCCCAAATCATCGGCGACTATGACGGCCTCGCGGTGCGCTCGGCGACCAAAGTCACCGCAAAGCTGCTCGCCCATGCCAAGAAGCTCAAAGTGGTCGGGCGCGCCGGTATCGGCATTGACAATATCGACCTCTCGGTCGCGACCGCGCATGGCGTCATCGTCATGAATGCGCCGATGGGCAATTCCATCACCACCGCCGAGCACGCCATCGCGATGATGATGGCGCTCGCGCGCGATATTCCGCAGGCCGATCAATCCACGCAGGCGGGCAAGTGGGAAAAAAGCCGCTTCATGGGCGTTGAATTGACCGGCAAGACGATCGGGATTATTGGCTGCGGCAATGTCGGCTCGCTTGTGGCCGAGCGCGCTCTGGGCTTGAAGATGAAGGTGATCGCCGCCGATCCGTTTTTATCCGCCGCGCGCGCCGCGCAATTAGGCGTGGAGAAAGTGGACGCCGAAGAATTATTTGCGCGCGCCGAGTTGATCACTTTGCACACGCCCTTGACGCCGAAAACGCGCCACATCATCAATCGGGAGTCTCTGGCGAAAATCAAGAAGGGCGCGCATATCATCAATTGCGCGCGCGGCGAACTGATTGACGAGGAGGCGCTCAAAGAGGCTTTGCTCTCCGATCACATTGCCGGAGCAGCGCTCGATGTGTTTTCCGAAGAGCCTGCGCGCGACAATATCCTTTTTGGAGTCAAGAATGTCATCTGCACGCCGCATTTGGGCGCGTCCACGACCGAAGCGCAGGAGAAAGTCGCATTGCAGATCGCCGAGCAGATGGCGGATTATCTCAAAGAGGGCATCGTCGCCAATGCGCTGAATATGCCGTCAATTTCCGCTGAGGATGCGCCGCGCGCTGCGCCCTTCATTGAGCTGGCCGCTCATTTAGGCGCTTTCGCCGGACAATTGGCGCATGGCGCGATTTCGCGCGTTGAGATTGAATATGTCGGCAATGAAGTCCAGTCAGTGCGCGAGCCGCTGACCGCCGCGTTGCTCGCGGGCGTGATGAAGCCGTTTTTTGACGGCATCAATATGGTATCAGCGCCGGTGCGCGCCAAAGAAGCGGGGATCACGATCTCCGAAAATTATGAGAATCGGCGGCGCGGCGCTTATGAAAATTATATTCGCGTCATGCTCAAACAGAAAGAGAGCGAGATTTCGGTTGCAGGCACGGTGTTTTCCGACGGCAAGCCGCGCATCATTCAGGCGGGCGGGATCAATATGGAGGCCGAGTTCGCGCCTTATATGCTTTATGTTGAAAGCCAAGACACGCCGGGTTTTATCGGCGCGCTAGGGCTCAAATTAGGCGAGTTCGGAGTCAATATCGCCTCGCTGGCTTTGGGCCGTGATGCGCCGAACGGCAAGGCGATTTCGCTCATTGCGATCGACGATGCTGCGCGAGATGATGCACTCGTCAAGCTGGGCAGCTTGGAGCGCGTCACGCGCGTTGCGCAGATGGCCTTTGAAGATGCGATGATTCACGAGAATAATCTTGAATGACAAATGTCGTAGTGATCGGCACCCAATGGGGTGATGAAGGCAAGGGCAAGATCGTCGATTGGCTCAGCGCGCGCGCTGATCTCATCGTGCGATTTCAAGGCGGGCATAATGCCGGTCATACTTTGGTCGTGGACGGCAAAGTTTATAAATTGAGTCTGCTGCCGTCGGGCGTGGTGCGCGCGGGCAAGATGAGCCTGATCGGCAATGGCGTCGTCGTTGATCCTTGGGCTTTTGTTGAGGAAATTAAAACGCTCGCAGCACAGGACATCCATGTGTCGCCGGATAATCTGCGCATCGCTGAAAATGCGGCGCTGATTTTGCCGCTTCACCGCGATCTGGACAGTCTGGGCGAAGAGGCGGCCAAACTTTTGCGCATCGGCACGACGCAGCGCGGCATCGGCCCGGCCTATGAGGATAAAATCGCGCGCCGCGCGCTCAGAGTGATTGACCTCGCCGACCCCGACCTTCTGCCGGAGCGGCTTGAACGCCTGCTCGCGCATCATAATGCTTTGCGCCGCGGCATGGGCGCTCAAGAAATTGACGGCGCGGCTTTGATCAATCAACTACGTGCTATCGCGCCGGACATTTTGCCGTTCATCGATGTCTCATGGAAAATCATTGACGCGCATCGCCGCGCGGGGCATCGCATTTTGTTTGAAGGCGCGCAGGGGACTTTACTTGATGTCGATCACGGCACTTATCCTTTTGTGACTTCGTCCAACACGGTTGCGGCACAGGCGGCGACCGGCTCGGGCGCGCCGCCCAAAGCGATTGATTATGTGCTGGGCATCACCAAAGCCTATACGACCCGCGTCGGCGCCGGGCCTTTCCCGACCGAGCAAGATAATGAGATCGGCGAAGGCTTGGGCGAGCGCGGCGCTGAGTTCGGCACGGTGACCGGTCGGCGGCGGCGCTGCGGCTGGTTTGATGCGGTGCTTGTGCGCCAAGCGGTGCTGTGCGGCGGCGTTGACGGCATCGCGCTGACCAAATTGGATGTGCTTGACGGGCTTGAGGAGATCAACATTTGCACGAACTATTTGCTTGATGGCGAGCCTCTATCTCATCTGCCGGCGTCTTTATCGGCGATGAAGCGCATTGAGCCGGTCTATGAGACGCTCGCGGGCTGGCAGGGCAGCACTGGCGGCGCGCGTTCATGGAGCGAGCTTCCTGCGCAGGCGGTCAAATATGTTCGCTATGTGGAGGAATTGATCGGCGTGCCTGTTGCGCTTTTATCGACCAGTCCCGAGCGCGAGGATACGATCTTAGTCACCGATCCGTTCAGCCCACGCTAGCTTTTTTGAAAAGATATAGTATGATAAAAAAAATGGGCCGAATAATTTTTTCTTTAAGGTGTGCCATAGGGTGTATGCTTGCTGCTGCACTCACCGAAGGAGTATTTGATAAAAAATGAAGGTTATCATTTGTACCACCCATCATGAGACCGAGCGATGGTTTTTTGATCTTATCACGAGGGCGAATCCGCAAATTACGCGGGTGAAATATATCAGGAGAAAAGACGTTGAACTTAGGAGAAATTATCCGCGCTATCTCTTCTTGAGGGTTATGGCTTTCTTCACGATCAAAGACAAATATGAGCTCGATGTTGACGAAATAACCTCCTATTATTCCAGAACGGCTGAGGCCATGGATATGGTGTCCGAGACATCCACATTCTCCGGAAAATCGCAGCGAAGAAGAAGTGCTTCTTCTCGCAGAAGGTTGCGGCGCTTCAAAAAATATACCTGGCCGCTCTTCTGGTTTTTTCTCAGACAAATGAAAAAATATGATGTCATGATTTGCTTTAATGGCGTTTTTCCGGAGCATAAGCTGCTCGCCAAAGCTGCAAAATCATTAGGCAAAAAAACGATCTTCTGTGAAGTTGGGCCGTTCGCGGACACGATCACCATGGATGAAGTGGGCGTTAATTATGGAAGCTCCATACCCCGCAAAATTTCATTTTATAAAAAGTGGGCGCAAGAAAACTCTGAAAAAATTCTTCATGCTGGCTCGGACAAAGCGCCCAAAATCGGGGTTCGCAAAACTCTGCTTAAAGATTTTAGGCAAAAAAACACTCGTGATCTCAGCGGAAAATATATTTTTTTTCCTCTACAGGTTTTTTTCGATACACAAATTCTTTTTTATAATGATTGGGTTGAGAACATTCAGCATCTTGTTGAGATCGTGCACCAAGCGGCACAGCGCCTTCCCGAAGGGTGGCGGGTGATCGCCAAAGAACATCCGGAATGCCCTCAACGTTATGACGTGCGCGAAATGGAGTCTGATTGCTTTTCGTTTGCCAACGGCAACACAACGCCTGACTTAATAAAAAACGCATCTTTGATCATCACGCTCAACAGCTCGGTCGGGCTTGAGGCGATGCTCTTGAACAAGCCCGTGGTCACTTTGGGGCAGGCTTTTTATGCTTTTGATGACCTCACGCGCCAATGTCATAATATTGAAAGCGTCTTTGAGGTGTTTAAAAATCCCGAACAGGTCTCTTTTTGTTTGGAAGATCGGTGGGCTTTTTTATCTTGGCTTATCAGCGATTATTATTTAGATGGCAGCTTTCATAAAAAAACATTTACGATGACCCAAAAAAACAAGCGCTTAATTGGTCAGAGGCTGGCGTCGCAGACAAATGCCGGATAAAAACCTCGTCATCGTGCGCGCGGGAGATATTCGCCGTCTGGCTGCCTGTGCGAAGCTTTTTACTTTGTTATTTGACTTTATGTCATATAAGCGCCATGTAATATAGACGCCAATTTAGAAACAAATAAAGATAGGGCATGCGTTATTTTATTTTTACGGCTTTAATCGGCTTGGTCGCCATCAGTGCGTCCTCTGTGCGCGCGCGTGAAAATGGTGATTTATATATATCCGGCTCGCTGGGCGTTGTGTTTCCTCAAGACGTTGATATTGGCAGTGATCAAATCAAAACCGACGAGGGTGGTTTTCATATTGAGGCGGGTTTTGGCGGCTATATATCGCCGCGCTTCAGATGGGAGCTCGCCAACGGCTATCGCCGCTATGAAGCCAAAGATAAAAGCTCTGACGGGACATTTGGTGCTTATTCCATTTTGGCGAATGGTTATTTTAATCCCATCGGTCAAATTGACCGGCACGAGCCTTATCTGGGATTTGGTGCTGGTTTTGGGATATGGGATTTGGATGATGGCAATCCGGCAACAGATCCCAAAACTGCTTTTATGTTAAACGCGATGGCCGGTTATCATTATCATTTCAGCGATAATTTAGCTTTTGGTGTTTCTTACCGCTTTGGCTATAGCGAGCCGGAATCGCTTACCGGAAGTTTCACCAATTATAAACATCGCAATCATAGCGTTTTGCTCACGGTGAGCTATTTTTTCACGGATTAGATTTTTGGCTTCAGTGATCCGTTAAGCCACCTGCGAACCGCCGACGGTGATGCCGTTGATCAGGATCGTTGGCTGGCCGACCCCGACCGGCACGCCTTGCCCCTCTTTGCCGCAGACGCCGATGCCCGGGTCCAGCTTCATATCATTGCCGACCATGCTGATCTTGGTCAGCGCCTCAGGCCCATGGCCGATCAACATCGCGCCTTTGAGCGGATGGGTGATTTTGCCATTTTCAATCCGCCACGCTTCGGTGCAGGAGAAGACGAATTTGCCGCTGGTAATATCCACCTGTCCGCCGCCGAAGAAGGGCGCATAGATGCCCTCTTTGACCGCGCCGATAATGTCCTCTGGCGCGTGTGATCCGTTGAGCATAAACGTATTGGTCATGCGCGGCATCGGCTCATGGTCATAGGATTCACGCCGACCATTGCCGGTAGGTTTTTGCTTCATCAGCCGCGCGTTCAATCTGTCTTTGAGTGTGTTTTTCAAAATGCCGTCTTCAATGAGAACGTTGCGCTGTGTCGGCGTGCCTTCATCATCCACCGACAGCGAGCCGCGGCGGCCTTCAATCGTGCCGTCATCAATGACGGTGATGTTTGCCGCCGCGATGCGCTCGCCTTCCATGCCGGTAAAGGCCGAAGTCTTCTTGCGGTGGAAATCACCTTCCAGCCCATGGCCGATCGCCTCATGGAGCAAAATCCCCGGCCAGCCCGGCCCGAGCACGACATCCTGCTCGCCCGCCGGAGCAGGCAGCGCATCAAGATTGACCAAAGCCTGCCGCATTGCTTCATCCACATGGCCCTGCCAGAATTCCGGCGTGAGGTAATCCGTCATCAGACCGCGACCGCCGCCGCCGCTCATGCCGGATTCGCGGCGGCCATCGCGCTCGGTGATGATCTGAACCGAAAGCCGCACAAGCGGGCGGGTGTCATAAATGACATAGCCGCCCGGCCGCACAATGCAGACATTCTTCCATTCCGCCGCCAAAGACGCCGTGACTTGCTTCACGCGCGGATCTTTTTTGCGCGCATATTCGTCAATCGCGCGCAGGACGGCGAGGCGCTCGGTGAAATTTTGCCCCTCAAGCGGGTCTTGCGCAGGATAAAGCTTTTTGTTGGTGCGCTGCGGCGCATCTGACCACTTGCCGTCATAGCCTTGTCCGGCAAGGCGCACGACATTCGCCGCGCGCTTCAATCCTTGATAAGAAATATCCGTGCTGTGCGCATAGAAAGTGCGCTCCTCAGCCACCGCGCGCAGGCCAAAACCTTGTTCTTCATCAAACGAAGCCTGTTTGATCCGGCCATCATCAAGAATGATCGCCTCAGTGCGGCGCGCTTCCAAAAATAATTCACCGTCATCTGCGCCGTGCAGCGCCTCATCAATCACAGATTGCGCCTGTGTGCGGGAAAGATCGTGATTGCGAAAAAAATCATGACTCATAAAATTTTTACCTCTCTGATTCGTCCGGGCAGTTTTGAAAAATCAGCGCGCGGCTGGGCCGGCGCTGAGCGATACATCGGATAATGTGTAATCATCAAATTTTCCATATCAACCAAAAACACGCCATTGATGCGTCCGAACCATGCGTCCCAATCAGCAAAGCGCCAGTCTCGCCAATTTTTTGGCGGCGAGGATAAAATATCTTCCACCAGATGAGCATGAACCGCACAAAAACCCGCAACACAGCGCCCCGGATTTTCGCGATCAAAAAAAGGCATCGCGCGCTCAAGCAGCCGGATCGTCTCAAACCCGCTGCGCCCCAAATGGACGCCCGCCGAAATTTTCCGGCGATAGAAAAAATGAATTAAAGCCTCATCGCGCATAAGATTAAGTCTAATCGTTCGGTCGGATGAGGTCAAATCACGCTCCCTAGACTCCCGCCAGACTCTGCGCTAAACTGCCGTAAAATTAATTCAGGAGGGGCATTATGTCCGTGCGGGATGATATTGAACGATCGTTGAAAGAGGCCGTCAAAGCCCATGATAAAAGGCGGGTTTCCACTCTGCGGCTCGTGCAGGCGGCGCTCAAAGACCGCGACATCGCGCTGCGCGGCGAGGGGCGCTCCGATGGCATGACCGAGCCCGAAATCATCGACCTGCTCGGACGCATGGTGCGCCAGCGCCACGATTCAATTGAAGCCTATGAAAAAGCCAAACGCGATGAGCTCGTGCGGCAGGAGCGCGAAGAAATTGACATCATCACCGGCTTCATGCCGCGCCAGCTCGCGCCTGATGAGGTCGCCGAAGCCTGCAAGGATGTGATTGATGATCTCGGCGCTGAAGGCCTCAAAGATATGGGGCGCGTGATGACCGAGCTCAAATCCCGCTATGCAGGACGCATGGACTTCTCAAAAACCGGCAAACTCGTGCGTGAGCGGCTCGCTCAACAGACATAATTGTAGGCATAACCGCAGACATAATTTTTTCGCCCACAGATTTTTTTGATTCGTCCACAGGCTCATCTCTGTCGTTCGGGTTAAACTGCTTCCATGAGTCAGAGTCCGAATCAAGATTTTAAACATTTCATTGCCCAGCTGAAAGATCGCCTGCCGGTCTCGGAAGTGGTCGGGCAATATGTGCGCCTGAAGCGCGAAGGCCGTGAGTGGAAAGGTCTATCGCCCTTCACGCAGGAAAAAACCCCGTCTTTTACGATCAACGATCAAAAGCAATTCTGGCACTGTTTCTCAAGCGGCAAACATGGCGATGTGATCAGCTTTCTGACTGATACGCAGAATATGTCGTTCATGGAAGCGGTAGAGTTTCTCGCGCAGCGCGCCGGACTCGAAGTGCCGCGCCGCCGCCAGATCAATCCAGCAGATGTGCAGCAGCGCAAAACAAAGCTGAATGCGCTCGCCGCAGCGCGGCTTTGGTTTACGCAGCAGCTTGCCGGAACGATAGGTCGCGCCGCGCGCGATTATCTTGACGGGCGGCATTTGTCGGCTTCGGTGCGGCAAAAGTTTGGGCTGGGCTTTGCGCCCGCCGAGCGCGGCGCTTTACGCGGTGCGATGATCAAAGCCGGTTTTGATGATGCCACTTTGCTTGCGGCTGGTCTGGTCATCAAGCCCGATGATGGCTCAGCGCCCTATGATCGGTTTCGCAATCGGATTATGTTTCCGATTGAAAACCGCAAAGGGGAGACGATCGCTTTTGGCGCGCGCGCGCTTGATCCGCAGGCGCGCGCAAAATATCTCAACTCGCCCGAAACTGAATTGTTTCATAAAGGCTCTGTGCTTTATGGTCTGCCGCAGGCGATGAAGCCCGCTTTTGATGAAAAGGCCGTGATCATCGTTGAAGGTTATATGGATGTTTTGGCTTTGCATGATGCTGGCATTTGTCATGTGGTGGCGTCTTTGGGAACGGCGCTGACCGAACAGCAAATGCGCGAAGCGTGGCGTCTGGCTGACGAGCCGATCATCTGCCTTGACGGCGACGAAGCTGGCCAGCGCGCCGCTGCGCGCGTGATTGAGCGTGCATTGGCAATTTTAACGCCCGGCAGAAGTTTGCGCTTTACTTATATGCCATCGGGTCAGGACCCTGATGATCTCGTGCAGCAAGAAGGTGTCGCGGCTTTTGAAACTTATCTTGCCGATGCGCAATCTTTGTCGGAGGCGCTTTATTTGCACGAGACGCATGGCCGGCCTTTGGATACGCCTGAGCGCAAAGCACAGCTGCAAAAAAGGTTTGATCTTTTGATTGGCCAGATTCCTGATCCGGATATTCAACGTTATTATCGGCAAGAATTCCGCATGCGCCTTGATCAATATTTCTGGCGCATAGATCGGGATCGTTCGCGTGATTCAATAAATATCGTGGCCAAGGGTGCCGCGCCGCGCCAGACGCCTGATGGCGCAATTGAGAGCGAGCGGATTCTTTTGGGCTTGCTGGTGGCTCATCCGGCTTTTTTGGAAAAACACCGCGAGGAGATCGCGCAGCTATCGCTCATTGAGCCGCATCGCCATCTATGCGATGAGCTGCTGCGCATCTCCGATCTTCAGCAGGGCCAGCAAGATCAACAAATAACAGCGAATATATTTTATCAAGAGATTCCAGCATCTTTTCAGCATTTGCTTGACCAAGTTTATGGCCGTGATGAAGGCGGTGTGCCGGATGGGCATAATTTTCATCAACATTTTCCGCTGCTTGCACCTTCATCTGATGGCGTAAAAAATGATGATTTCGTGCAAAAATGCTTCAGCCATTTTTTGCGCATTCAATATCTGAAAGCTTTGCAGCAAGATTATCGCCGCGCGATTGAAGATTATCGCGCGCACATGGATGAGACAACAAGAGCGCGCTTTATCGGTTTGAAGAAGGAGGTTGAGACAGAGGAAGAAAATCTAAAACAAAAAAGCATCGCGCTGTTAGATTTCATTGAAGATTCTGCTTTTTCATATTCGGATATGATCGTATTTTTTGAGCCCATGATGCGCCCTATGATGCGCCCTATGATGCGCCCTATGGCGCACAAAGTGGCGCGCAAAGTGGCGGGATAATTATCTTGCAGCTTTTTCTTCATAAAGCTGGTCAGCGAACACATCCACCTGGCGGATTTCCGCCACGCGCTGCTGCTTGTCATAGGTGATGCGCAGCCGGTAGAGCGTCATGCGCTCTGTTGACCAAAATTCCCAAATGCCTAAAGTGAAAAAACTCTTGAGCAAATTGCTAAAGGCGCGCAGCAGACTCGGATTCTCGTTGCTGCGATATTCATAAATGTCAACGGTGGTGATCGGCGTGGTGAGCACGCGTGTGCGCGGCTGGCCAAGCTCGGCATCCACCAAAGCGCGCTTAGCCCCCACCTGAATGCTGGTGAAATTCGGCCCAAACGAAGCCGCCTCCCTAAAGGCGCAGCCTTGCAAAACTCCCACAGCCAAAAGAAATATCCAAATGGGCGCGCGCGCAAATTTCCAGCGAATCAGCGTCATAATCAAAGGCTAGGCTAGCCCTTTCGTCAAAATCAAGCTTAATTAGGATTAATTTCCCTGCCCCCCTTGACATGACACGCTGTGCCTTCTAGATAGAACTTATCCCCGATCGGCGGCTTGTCCGCGTTTGTCCCACGAGTTAAGGCACTTTCATGGCAGCCAAAAGAGCTTCTGTCAAAAAACCGACTGCAAAATCCCAAAATTCTAAAACGCCTCCAAAAAGCGTCAAGCGCGCGAGCCTGAAATCACGTGCGAAAAAACCCGCTAAATCTGTAGCGCGGGATGTTGCGTCATCTTTGCCTACCGCAGCGCGAGAAGCAAAACTGGCATCCAAAAAAGCAAAACCTGCAAAAAAAATCCTCAGCCGTGCTGCAGGCACAAAGGCTATGCTGACCAGTTTGGGCGGCGCGGTGCTGCTTGATGAAACGCGCCTGTCCATACAAAAGATGATCAATACCGCGCAGAAGAATGGCTCAATTTCTTATGAGGAAATTACAAAGGTGCTCTCGCCTGAGAAATTCAATTCGGAAAAGATTGAAGATGTAACCTCCATGCTGTCGCAGATGGGCGTGTCGATCATTGACGATGATGAAGAGGCGGAGGGCGGTGAAGAAGCATCTGCTGGCGGCCCACCTGCCGCGCCCGGAGGGACGCGCACGGAATCGGCAGGCTCAACCGATGACCCCGTGCGCATGTATCTGCGTGAGATGGGCAGCGTTGAGCTCTTGTCGCGCGAGGGCGAAATCGCGCTGGCCAAGCGCATTGAGGCAGGGCGCGAGACGATGATCTCCTCTTTGTGCGAAAGCTCGCTGACGATCAAGGCTTTGATGATTTGGTATGATGAATTGCGCTATGACGAAGGAAATCGGGGCAGAGTTTTGCTGCGCGATGTTATTGATCTTGAAGCCATTTATAATACGCTTCATCCAAACAAGCACCGGACGAAAGATAAACCCGGGGGCGGTGTTGGTGAAACTCCTGATGATAGTGATGAAAATAATCTTTCTCTCACCGAGATGGAAACGGAATTAAAATCGCGCATTCTGGGGCAGTTTGAACGAATTGCGCAGCTTCATAAAAAGCTCCAGCGCGCGCAGGAAGAAGCAGAGAAATTGGAGGTTGTCTCCGCGCAGCGCCGCCGTCATATGCGCAAGCTACAGGAGCAGCTCATTGCTGAGATCAAAAATCTGCCGCTGAGCAATAACCGCATCAAAGTTCTGATTGACCAGCTTTACATGATTAACCGCAAGCTGGTTGGCGTTGAGGGCAAGCTGCTGCGGCTCGCCGAAATGCACGGCGTGGATCGCGCGGAATTCCTCAAGCGCTATCGCGGCAGCGAGCTTGATCCGCGCTGGCTGCGCAATGCGGCGCGGCTGGTCTCGCCGGGCTGGAAGGTCTTCATCGGCAAAGAGCGCATCGGAATCAAAGAGCTGCGCAAGCAGGTCGCCGATATTGTTGACGGCACCGGCGTTGACATCACGGAATTTCGCCGCATCGTGAAATCGGTGCAAAAGGGCGACCGCGAAGCGCGCATGGCAAAAAAAGAAATGATAGAAGCCAATTTGCGTCTTGTCATTTCCATCGCCAAAAAATACACAAATCGCGGCCTGCAGTTTCTTGATCTCATTCAGGAGGGCAATATCGGCCTGATGAAGGCGGTGGATAAATTCGAATATCGCCGCGGTTATAAATTCTCCACCTATGCGACCTGGTGGATCAGGCAGGCGATCACGCGCTCCATCGCCGACCAAGCGCGCACGATCCGGATTCCGGTGCATATGATTGAGACGATCAACAAGCTCATCCGCACCTCGCGCCAGATGCAGCACGAAATTGGCCGCGAGCCGACTCCGGAAGAATTGTCCGAGAAGCTGGGCATGCCGCTTGAGAAGGTGCGCAAAGTTTTGAAAATCGCCAAAGAGCCGGTCTCGCTTGAAACGCCGATCGGCGACGAAGAAGACAGCCACCTCGGCGACTTCATTGAGGATAAATCCACGATCTTGCCGGTGGACGCGGCGATCAACGCCAACCTGCGCGAGACGATGACGCGCATCCTCTCCTCGCTGACCCCGCGCGAAGAGCGTGTGCTGCGCATGCGGTTCGGCATCGGCATGGATCAAGACCACACTTTGGAAGAGGTCGGCCAGACCTTCTCGGTCACGCGCGAGCGCATCCGCCAAATTGAAGCCAAAGCTTTGCGCAAATTGAAGCATCCGAGCCGCTCGCGCAAATTGCGGAGCTTTTTAGATAGTTAAGTTTTTCGCGGTGGGGCCTGATGGGCCTGTAGCTCAGTGGTTAGAGCGGGGCGCTCATAACGTCTTGGTCGCAGGTTCGAGTCCTGCCAGGCCCACCACCTTATGTGGCAGGGTTTCCATCACTGCCTTCTTGAGCGGGAGGAAAAAATATATCTGGCGCAACTTGTAATATCTGGCTCAACTCCCACAGACGCGATGTGCTCATCTTGTTGCAGCCGCTCTCATATTTTTGAAGCTGCTGATAAGAGACGGGTCGTGAAAACTTTTGGACGAGCTGCTTTTGACTCAAACCGCGCAATTTGCGAAGCCGCTTAAGCTGCTGGCCCGCATGAACGTCTACCGGATGGGTTTTTTTTAAGAGCCGCGGATGTTGGGGCACATTTATACGTCCTCTCGCTTTTTCTTGACAAGCGGCATCAATGCACACGGCACGGGTGCCGGGGTGTCAAGAGAAACCATACAGACATGGCTACGGCGCTTTTCACCGAAGAGTATTGTATAACGCCGCCACCCCAACCAAGTGAGGTGGCAGTTTGATCTCGGCAGATGCCACTGCCGGTCTGTAAAGGAGTCTCTTGCACTCCAGAGCTAGATCACCTAGCTCTGCGCATAATCTAGCACATTTAACTGTTTAAGGGGTAATTGTTGGGGGGATATTTGATGGCCGCCTTTCGCCGCCCGCTGGACTCGCCTGCTATTATTTGGGTATATAAGTTTCTCTAAAAATATAGGACAGAGGGGGAATGGAAGGGGACAATGTCATCTGAGCGTTTTGTTTATGTGATGCAGGAGGTCAGCAAAGCCTGGCCGGGCGGCAAGAAATTATTTGAGGATATTACTTTGTCGTTTTTGCCGGGCGCGAAGATTGGCGTGGTCGGGGTCAATGGCGCGGGCAAGTCCACTTTGCTGAAGATCATGGCGGGCGAGGAGCGCGACTTCCAAGGCGAGGCGCGTCTGGAAAAAGGCGTGAGCGTCGGCTATCTGCCGCAGGAGCCGGAATTGGATGAAAGCCGTTCGGTCGCGGACAACATCGCCGACGGCGCCGCCGAGACGCGCGCATTGTTGCAGCGCTTTGAGGAAATTTCCGCCCGCTTCGCCGCGCCGATGGATGATGACGCGATGGCCGCTTTGGTCGCTGATCAGGCCGAAGTGCAGGAGAAAATTGATGCCGCCAATGGCTGGGACCTTGCGGCGCGGATTGATATGGCGATGGAGGCTTTGGGCTGTCCGGCGGCGGACGCCGACATCAAGACTTTGTCGGGCGGCGAGAGGCGGCGCGTAGCTTTGTGTCGGCTTTTATTAGCCGCGCCGGATCTGCTGCTGCTGGACGAGCCGACCAACCATCTTGATGCGGCGACTGTCGCTTGGCTGGAAAATCATCTGATCAATTATCAAGGGACGGTGATTCTGATCACCCATGACCGCTATTTTTTGGACAACATCACTAGCTGGATTTTGGAGCTGGATCGCGGACAGGGGATTCCCCATCAGGGCAATTATTCGTCATGGGCGGCGCATAAGCAGAAGCGTCTGGTGCAGGAATCGCGCGAGGATGCGTCGCGGCGGCGCGCGCTCGCGCGCGAGCTGGACTGGATCAACGCAACGCCCGAAGCGCGGCGCACAAAATCCAAAGCGCGCATCACAGCCTATGAGAAGCTGCGCGATGAAACCAAGCGCGACGCCGCGCGCGATGCGCAGATCACGATCCCCTGCAATGAGCGGCTGGGCGATCTCGTGCTCGAGATGAGCCATGTGAGCAAATGGTTCGGCGGAACTCCACAGGATAATGGCGAACAGGATCTATGTTTGATTGATGATCTGTCGTTTAAGCTGCCTGCGGGCGGCATTGTCGGCATTGTCGGGCCGAACGGCGCGGGCAAGACGACGCTCTTCCGGATGATCGCCGCGCAGGAGACGCCCTCGCAGGGCGAGATCAGGCTGGGCGAGCGTGTCTCACTGGGCTATGTTGATCAGAGTCGGGCGAGCTTGAACGGCAAGCTCGCCGTCTGGGAGGAGATCGCCGATGGCCGCGATGTGATCCCGCTCGCCGGACGCGACGTGCCCGCGCGCGCTTGGGCGGCGGCGTTTAATTTTCGCGGCAGCGACCAGCAGAAAAAAATCGGCACTTTATCTGGCGGAGAGCGCAATCGCGTTCACCTCGCCAAAGTTTTGACTTTGGGCAGCAACCTGCTGCTGCTAGACGAGCCGACCAATGATCTGGATATGGAAACCCTGCGCGCGCTCGAAGAAGGTTTGGAAGGTTTTGCCGGCAGTGCGATGATCATCAGCCATGATCGGCGCTTTTTGGATCGCGTCGCGACTCATATGCTCGCCTTTGAAGATGATGGCGCGGTCGTTTGGTTTGAAGGCAATCACCGCGATTATCAGGAAGACCGCATCCGCCGCCTTGGCCGCGATGTCGGCGCGCATAACCGCATCAAATATAAGCGGCTAACGCGCTGAGCCGCTAGCGCGGCGTGGCACGGCGCGGCGGCCTGCTGAGCTGCTCGCGCGGCGGCAGACTGAGCTCCTGCTCGCGCGGCGTGTTCTGTTTGGCCTTTTTGATCCGCCCGCGCAAATAGTTTAACAAGGCTTTCGGATCGCCTTTATTTTTTTGAATCAATGCGATAAAGGCCGCGCGCTGTTCTTGCGCGAGCCAGAATCCCTCCACGCCAATGTTAAAAATCTTGAGCTGATTGTTTTTATCGCGCACGAGCCACCAGCGCACTTGAATCGGCTCTTTGATGTTTTTCACCGTCAGCTGTGAGGTTATGATCGCCTCTTTGCCCGACGAGCCTTTTTTTGTGCTGCGAAGTATTTTTATTCTTGCCGTATGCGCGTTCTTTGTGAGCAATAAGCGGTCAATGAACACGCGCATTGCGTAATCTTCCATCAAGTTGATATAGGTCGGGAGTTCGTCGCGGCTGATTTTGCGCGCATAGCGTCCAAGCATAAATCTGCCGATGCGATTTGTGTCAACATTAGCAAGCAGCAAATCATGAATCTCATTATGGCGCTTGGCCAAAGCTCTGTTTTTATTGGCGATGACCAGAACGATTTTGTCGGTAAAATCTTTGATGAAGGCTTCAGCTTCTTTATCATCGCGGCCAACGGCAGCGGCGGGCGCGGGCTGCGATAAAATGAGCGCTGTCGCTGCGGCAAATAAAATTTTAGACATCCGAGGCAATTTCATTTTCATTCTTCATCTTCATCAAAAAAATCATCATCCGGAATTTCAGGCAAAGAGTCAAAGTCCAATTCGCCATTTAAGATGGCATTGCGGCGGTTCTGCCGATAAAACTCTCTCACTGTGGCGTAATAATCAACGGATTCCCGCTCAATCTGTTCAATGAATTGCCGCGACGATATGCTGGCTTCAAGCACATCTATCGGAAAGCGAATGTTGAGCAGAAAGTCTATATCTTTGAGATTAACATATCTGATGGGATTGAGAAAAATGCCGCCGGTGATGCCGATGACGTCGCGAAAGCTGGACGGGCCGCCAAAGGGGATAAAGAAAAACGGCCCTTCTGGCATTCCGTAAACGGCGAGTGTCTGGCCGAAATCTTCTCTTTGTTCTTTGAACCCAAAGAAATAATCGCTGACATCAAGAAAGCCGCCGATCCCGACCGTCGTGTTGAGGAGAAGGCGCGCAAGGGTGATCCCCGCTCGGCGCAGCTCGCCCTGCAGGAGGTTGTTGACGAAATTGCCGGGCTCGGACACATTCTTGGAGAAGTTCCTGATCAGCAGACGCGGCGTTCTCGGCACGACGTTTTTATAAACTTCCGAGATCGGGTGAAGAAAAAGAAAATCGGCAAACCGCGTCAGTTCAAAGAAATAGCGATTGAGCGGCTCAATTGGATCATTGACTTCCTGATAGGCAGCGAACGCCACTTTGTCGGAAGGATCAGGGCGCGTTGCGCATCCCTGTGCCAGCAGGAAGGCTGCCAATAATGTCATGACGATGACATGCGAAGGTGCGCGCTGGTGGCGATTCATGTTTGTCATTTTTCTGTTATATATCAAACGAATGTCAAAATAAAATAACAATAAAAGGTAAAATGTCCCAGACTCCAGCAGAAACATCGGCGTTTTCGTTTGAATTTTTCCCGCCGCGGGATGAGAAGATGGCGCTTGCTTTATGGAAGGCTTTGAGCGCTCTCGTGGCGCTTGAGCCGGTTTTTGTGTCGGTCACCTATGGCGCGGGCGGCACGACGGCCAAGCGCACCGACGAGATCGTCCGCCGGATCTTGCGCGAAACCGAAATTGACCCTGCCGCGCATTTGACCTGCGTCGGGCAGAGCCGCGCGGCGCTGAAGCGAATCGTTTCCGATTATTGGCGCGATGGCGTGCGTCATATTGTTGCCTTGCGCGGCGACATGCCCGATATGGGCGCTTATGTCGCGCCGCGCGGCGGCTTTGCGTCAACGCCGGAATTCATCACCGCGATCAAGCAGATCGGCGACTTCAAGATAAGTGTCAGCGCCTATCCAGAAAAGCATCCGGAATCTTTGTCGTGGCAGGCGGATATGGATTTGCTGCAGCAAAAAATAGATGCCGGCGCCAGTCAGGCGATCACGCAATTTTCGTTTGATGATGAGGCGCATCTGCGCTTCCGCGATCGCGCGCGCGCGCGCGGCATTAAGATTCCAATTCGCTCAGGCATCATGCCGACGACGAACTTTCAAGGCGTCGTCGCGATGGCCGAAAAATGCGGCGCGCAAGTTCCCGCATGGATGGTCAAAGCCTATCAAGGCCATGAGGACGACCTCGCCCAGCGCCGCAAAATCGCTATAGACATTGCGGTCAATCAATGCGAAAATCTGCGCAAACATGGCATGGAGCATTTTCACTTCTATACCTTAAATCAGGCAAAATTCACCAAAGCTGTCTGCGCGGCGCTGCTGGGCGAGGAGGATCGGCCATGAACGCGGCGCAAAGTCTCAAACAGATCGCGCGCGAGCGCATCCTGCTGATTGATGGCGCGATCGGCACGATGATTCAGGCGCACCAGCTTGCCGAGCAGGATTACCGCAAAGATATTTTTGCCGATCACCCCAAAGATCTGAAGGGCAATTATGACGTGCTCTGCCTGACGCAGCCGGATATTGTGCGCGGCGTCCATGAGGCCTATTTGGCGGCGGGCGCGGACATCATCACGACGAATACTTTTTCAGCAACGCGCATCACGCAGGAGGATTACCAGCTGGGCGCGCGCGCGAAAGAGATAGCTCAAACCGGCGCGCGTTTAGCGCGCGAGGCCGCCGATCGCAGCGCTGCGCAGACAGGCCGCCCCCGATTTGTCGCCGGTTCCATCGGGCCGACCAATCGCACAGCGTCCATCTCGCCCGATGTCGGCGATCCGGCTTTTCGCAATATTGATTATGACGAACTCTATGCGGCCTATCGTGAAAATGTTGAAGGGCTTGTCGCGGGCGGCGCGGATATTTTGCTCGTCGAGACGATCTTTGACACGCTGAACGCGAAGGCCGCGCTTCATGCGATTATGGATCTCAACCTGCCTCATCCCTTGATCATCTCCGGCACGATAACCGATCAAGCGGGGCGGACTTTGTCAGGCCAGACGCCTCTGGCCTTTTGGTATTCGGTGCGCCACGCGCGGCCTTTGGCGATCGGCTTGAACTGCGCGCTGGGCGCTGATCATCTGCGCCCCTTCCTGACCGAGATCGCGCACCATGCCGATATATTGACCAGCGTCTATCCCAATGCCGGACTGCCCAACGCGCTGGGCGGCTATGACCAAACCCCCGACCAGATGGCTGCCGAGATTGCCGGTTTTGTGAAAGACGGCCTCGTGAATTTTGTCGGCGGCTGCTGCGGCACGACGCCCGATCACATTCGCGCGCTTTGTGAAGTGATCCAAGATGTGCCGCCGCGCAAAGCGCGTGCCTCGTCTCATCACCTCTGCCTTTCGGGGATGGAGCCCTTGACGCTGACCAAAGAGATTCCGTTCGTCAATATCGGCGAGCGGACGAATGTGACCGGCTCGGCGCGGTTTCGCAAATTGATAGAGCAGGATGAGTTTGATCGCGCGATTGAAGTCGCTCGCCAGCAGGTGGAAACCGGCGCGCAGATGATTGATATCAATATGGATGAGGGCATGATCGATTCGGAAGCGGCGATGGTGCGGTTTCTGCGGCTGCTCGCCGGAGAGCCCGATATTGCGCGGGTTCCCTTTGTCATCGATTCGTCAAAATGGTCGGTCATTGAGGCCGGACTCAAAAACGTGCAGGGCAAGGCGGTGGTCAATTCCATTTCGCTGAAGGAGGGCGAGGCGATTTTTCTTGAGCAGGCGCGCAAAATCCGCGCCTATGGTGCTGCGGTGATCATCATGGCGTTTGACGAAGAGGGGCAGGCCGAAACGGCTTTGCGCAAGTTTGAGATCTGCGCGCGCGCTTATCGCCTGCTCGTGGATGAGGTCGGGGTTGCGCCGGAAGACATTATTTTTGACCCGAACATTTTTGCCGTCGCGACCGGCATTGCCGCGCATAACGAATATGGCGTCGCTTGGCTTGAGGCGGCCAAGAGGATTCGCGCCGAATTAAAGCTGGCGCATATTTCGGGCGGCGTGTCCAATCTATCATTTTCGTTTCGCGGCAATGAGCCGGTGCGTCAGGCGATGCATTCGGTGTTTTTGTATCACGCGATCAAAGCCGGCATGGATATGGGCATCGTCAATGCCGGACAGCTCAGCGTCTATGATTCCGTTCCTGAAAAGCTGCGCGGCCTGATTGAAGATGTGCTGTTCAACCGCCGCGACGATGCGACCGACCATCTGCTTGATGCGGCGCAGGAATATGCCGGTCTGAAGAGCGCATCGCGGGCGGGAAAGGATTTAACTTGGCGCGAATTGCCGGTCGCCGAGCGGCTAGCCCATGGGCTTGTCCATGGCATCGCCGACTATATTGAAGAAGATACCGAAGAGGCGCGGCAGGAATTCCCGCAGGCGCTCAGCGTCATTGAAGGGCCGCTGATGGAGGGCATGAACATTGTTGGCGATCTTTTTGGCGCCGGAAAGATGTTTTTGCCGCAAGTGGTCAAGAGCGCGCGCGTGATGAAAAAATCTGTCGCTTGGCTGCAACCTTTCATTGAAGAGGAAAAAGCCAAGACCGGCAGACAGGCCGAAACGGCGGGCAGCATCGTGCTCGCGACCGTCAAAGGCGATGTGCATGATATTGGCAAAAACATCGTCGGCATCGTGCTGCAATGCAATAATTTTGAAGTGATTGATTTAGGCGTGATGGTGCCCTGCGAGCAGATTTTGCAAACCGCGCGCGAGAAACAGGTTGATATGATCGGCCTGTCGGGCCTGATCACGCCCAGCCTTGACGAAATGTGCCATGTCGCCAATGAGATGGAGCGCACGCAGCTTGATCTGCCTCTGCTGATCGGCGGCGCGGCGACGAGCAAAATCCATACGGCGGTCAAAATTTCTCCGAACTACCAGCGCGGGCAGGCGATCTATGTGCCCGATGCGTCGCGCGCGGCCTCCGTCGTCCAGAAGCTGATTTCGCCCAAAGCGCGCAAGGCCTATGTGGATGAGATTCAAAATAGCTATCAGGATTTGGCGGACGCGCACCGGCGCGCCTCGTCGCAGGGGCAGAGATTGCCGCTTGCGCGCGCGCGCGCCAACGCACCCAAATTTGACTGGCAAAATTACCAGCCGGTGAAGCCCAGCTTCTTTGGCACAAAATCTTTCGCCGATTATCCACTTGATGAGCTGGTGCCTTATATTGACTGGACGCCGTTTTTCCATAGCTGGGATTTAACCGGACGCTTCCCCGATATCCTCAACGACCCCAAGCAAGGCCGCGCCGCGCGGCAGCTCTTTGACGATGCGCAGGAATTTCTCGCGCGCCTTGTCAAAGAGAAGTGGGTGCAAGCGCAAGCGGTGATCGGTTTTTGGCCGGCGGCGCGCGCGGGCGATGACATCCGGCTCTATCGCGATGACGCGCGCAAAGACGAAATTGGCGTGTTCCATAGTCTGCGCCAGCAAATGCAGAAGCGGGACGGCAAGCCGAATTTTGCGTTAGCCGATTTTATCGCATCAACTACGGATTATATTGGCGGCTTTGCGGTCACGACCGGTCATGGCGAGGCCAAGCTCACCAATCGGCTGCGCGGCGACAATGACGATTATAGTGCGATCCTCGCCAAAGCGCTGACCGACCGGCTGGCTGAGGCCTTCGCCGAGCGCATGCATGAGCGGGTCCGCAAGGAATTCTGGGCCTATGCGCCGGACGAAAATCTGACCCCCGACAAGATCATCCAAGAGCTTTATCAGGGTATCCGGCCTGCGCCCGGCTATCCAGCGCAGCCCGACCATACCGAAAAAGCGACCTTATTCCGCCTGCTGGATGCACATTCTGTGGCGGGCATCTCGCTGACCGAGAGCTTTGCGATGCTGCCGGGCTCATCGGTGAGCGGGCTTTATTTTTCGCACCCCGAGAGCGTCTATTTCGGGCTTGGCCGGATCGCCCGCGACCAAATCGAGGACTACGCCGCGCGCAAAGGCTGCTCCGTCGCCGAGATGGAGCGCTGGCTCTCGCCGGTTTTAGGCTATACACCCTGATAATCTCTATATAATAGGCGCACCAATAAGCACCAAAAGGGAGGTCTTATGATCAACACGCGTTTTACCGAAATTTTTGGGATTCAACATCCGATCGTTCAAGGCGGGATGCAATGGGTCGGGCGCGCGCCTTTGGTGGCGGCGGTGGCCGATGCGGGCGCTCTGGGGTTCCTCACCGCGCTGACGCAGCCGACGCCGGAGGCATTGGACAAAGAGATCCGGCGCTGCCGCGAGATGACCGACAAGCCTTTCGGCGTCAATCTGACGATTCTGCCGACGCTCACGCCGCCGCCTTATGCGGAATATCGCCGCGTGATCATTGAGGCGGGCATCAAAATCGTCGAGACGGCGGGCAACAATCCGATTGAGCATATTGACGATTTCAAAAAGCATGAGATCAAAGTGATTCATAAATGCACGGCGGTGCGCCACGCGCTCAAGGCCGAGCGGCTGGGCGTTGATGCGATCTCCATTGACGGGTTTGAATGTGCCGGACATCCGGGCGAAGACGACATCCCCGGCCTGATTTTGATTCCGGCGGCGGCTGATAAAGTCAAAATCCCGATGGTGGCGTCGGGCGGATTTGGCGATGGCCGCGGTCTGGTGGCGGCGCTGGCGCTCGGCGCTGACGGGATCAATATGGGGACGCGCTTCATGTGCACGCAAGAATCCGAGATTCATAACAACATCAAAATCAAAATGGTTGAAAATGACGAGCGCGCGACGGATCTGGTGTTTCGCACGGTGCGCAATACGGCGCGGGTCGCGAAAAATCTCATCAGTCAGGAAGTCCTCAAAGTGGAGGAGAAAGGCATTGAGGATTTCGCCAAAGATTTAGGCCATCTGGTTGCGGGCAAGCGCGGCAACCAAGTTTATGAGAAGGGCGATCCCGATTACGGCATCTGGTCGGCGGGCATGGTGCAGGGGCTGATCCATGACGTGCCGACAGTCAAAGAGCTGGTTGAGCGCATCATCTCTGACGCCGAAGAGATCATCGCGGCAAGGCTGGGCAAAGCCACCGCCGCCTAGTCTTCTAGCCTTGCGGCAGGAGATAGCGGCTGCGCATCCATGCCGCCCAGTCGGCGGTGTCGGGATAAAGCGCTTCGGTGGCAGCGATGACTTGCTCCGGCGGCAATGTGCGCAGAGCTTTATCGCCTGCCAGTCGGCGAAAACTTTCAAGCGCGTCTTGTGATCCGGCGATTTTATGTTTGAGCTGTTGTGCCTGTTGATTTTGCGGGTGAATGCAGACAGCAAAATATGACCATGCGGCCTCAGTGTTGGCCTTGAGCGATTTAGACAAAGCATGATTGCGCATCAATTGATAAAGATCGCCGCTGAAGGGGCAGGGCTCATCAGGTTCAAGCGCGCTGAAATCAAAGGCCTCATCGCCTTTCGTGATGATCTCCCAATATTTTCGCCCCTCCGATTCTTTGAGCCAGCATTGTCGCGCGGGATCAGCGATGATGGCCGCAGCATTTTGACATCGCTCCGGCTTCGGATTGTCCTTGCCTGTGCCGCGACAAGAGCCGAATTCGCTTTCGGTTAGCTTCACTTCAACGAGCAAATGGCCAAGAACTTTCTCGTTATTTTGGGCAGTAAAAAAAACATCAACTTGCGTGGGATGGCCGCGCTCACCCAGCCAGTCGCGCGCGCCGGAGGGTGTATGTTCAAATTCAAGGCCGACATTAATATTGATATTTGGGATATTTTGCGGCAGCGTCCCAACCACAATTTCAAACAGGGCTTTGGCGAGGTCAGGGCGCTCGGTTGCGGGCGCAAACAGATTGACGGCAAAACACTGGCTTGAATTAAGCGCGCGCGCCCATCTATGTTCAGCGCCTTCAATGAGATGCCACCAAGCGGGGTTGAATAGATTTTTTTTGCGGTGTTCGGGTTTGAGCACATGAGAGAGTGCGTCATGGCGTATCTCCAATTGCTCTAGAGGTATGTGGCCTTTCTGCGCCCAGTCAAGCTGGTGCCGCTTCATTATTTCTGCGAAGTTTCTTATGCGAAACTCATTGAATTGCGGCGTAAGCCAATTGCTGCAATTGCGGGCGCAGCGGATAATGATCTGACGGCATGAATTGCGTCATAAAGATTCCGATCATATCTTCCATCGGATCGATCCAGAAGAAGGTGCTGGCGGCGCCGCCCCAAGAATAGGTGCCTGCCGAGACGGGCATCATCAGCGCCGCCGGATCGAGCACGACGGAGAAGCCCAGTCCGAAGCCGGTTCCTTCAAAGCGGTTTTCGGAAAAAGTTGAGACGGAGATTTCGTCGAGCGTGGCGTCATCGGGCAGATGGTTCATCGTCATAAAGTCTACGGTTTTTGGGCTGAGCAGGGTCGCGCCGTCCAAAGAGCCGCCATTGAGCAGCATTTGGCAGAAGCGGAAGTAATCGCCTGCGGTGGAGACGAGGCCGCCGCCGCCCGATAGGTAGGCTGGCTTTTTGGCATAGGGCGAGGCGGCGCCGTGCGGATCAATCACCGACAATTCGCCGGTGCGCGGATGTTTTTGGTAATTGGCCATCAGGCGGTGGATCTGGCTTTCGGGGACGAAAAATCCGGTATCGGCCATTTTGAGCGGCGCGAAGATATTTTGGCGCAGGAATTCGTCGAGCGGCTGGCCGGATAAAACTTCCACGAGTCGTCCGCAGACATCGGTCGAGATGGAATAGTTCCAATTCTGGCCGGGCTCGAACAGCAGAGGCAGCTGCACCGCTGTTTTGACCATCTCTTCCAGAGTCATCACATTTTCGCCGATTTTTTTCTGGCGATAGAAGCGATCGATCGGATGGGTGTGCATAAAGCCGTAGGTCAGCCCGCTCGTATGGGTGAGCAGGTTGTGGATCGTGATCTTTTGCATGGCCGGCCTTGTGCGCGGGCGCAGATTATTGCCGCCTGCCCAGACATGAATATCCTTAAACTCGGGCAGGAATTTCTCCACTGGATTGTCGAGTCGAAACAGGCCCTGCTCAAACAGCATCATCAAGGCGACCGATGTGATCGGCTTGGTCATGGAGTAGATGCGAAAGATCGTATCGGGCGAAACAGGCTGGCCCTCTTCGAGGCTCGTTATGCCGTCGCATTCAAAATGCGCGATCTTGCCGCCGCGCGCGATCAAAGTGGAAAAGCCGGTGAGTTTTTTCTTTTCAATATAGCTCCTGAAAAAAGGCGTGATGCGCGCCAGCCGCTCGGCGGCCAGATCGCAATTGGCCGGTGAGCCAAAGGGCAAATGGGAATCAATTTCTTTTGCGGCGCTCATTTGTTTCTCCTATTTGATCAGCTTTGAAACTTTTTTGAAATCGTCGGTTCCGGATTGATGAAGCCATTCAAACAGCGCCATTTCGGTGGTGATGACCTCAACGCCTTGACCGCGCAGCCGATCAAGCGCGATCTCAACCGATCGAGGCTTGCGTGAAGTGACCGCATCGGCGACGACATAGGTCTGATGACCGGCCTCGCGCAGATCAAGCGCGGTCTGCGCAACGCAAATATGCGATTCAATGCCAGTCAGCACAAACTGCCGGTGGCCGGAGCGAACATTGTCTTCCAGATGAGCGCGCATCGCCGGATCATCAAAGCATGAGAAGTGCATTTTCTCCATCACCGGCGCGTTTTGCGCTTTTTCGCGCAAGACGGGCAGTGTCGCCCCCAGCCCTTTGCGATATTGCTCCGAGATCGTCATCGGGATATTCAAATGGCAGGCGGCGTCAATCAAAGCGCCGCACTGGCGGGTCATCTCGTCCATAGCGTGCATGACCGGCACGAGGCGCTCTTGGACATCAATCACCAATAGCTGGCTTTTTTCGGCTTTCAGTTTCATTTCTGTTTTCCCACTTTGCTTTATATTGGCGACACTTTACACCGCGATGATGTCGAGGCCAATATCCAATCCCGCCGCACTATGAGTGAGCCAGCCCGACGAAATCACATCGACGCCGCTCGCGGCGATGGCGGCGACATTTTCGGGCGTGATCCGACCTGACGCTTCGGCGACCACGCGCTTATTGATCTGCGCTACGGCGCGGCCTAATTGCTCGGGCGTCATATTGTCGAGCAGCACCGCATCGGCGCCGGCGGTGATGGCCTCGTCGATCATCTCAACGCGGTCGACTTCCACCTCTATTTTGACCATATGGCCATATTGGCTTTTGGCGCGCCGGACGGCCTCGCCGATATTTTTTGCGAGTGCGAGATGATTGTCTTTGATCAGCACACCGTCATCGAGGCCGAAGCGGTGATTATAGCCGCCGCCGAGTCGCACGGCCTGTTTCTCAAGCAGGCGCAAGCCGGGCGTGGTTTTGCGCGTGCAGCAGAGGCGGGTCGCAGCGGGGATGAGGGCGACCATATCGGCGGTGGCGCTGGCAATGCCCGACAGGTGAGTCAAAAAATTCAGCGCGACGCGCTCGGCGGCGAGGATGGCGCGCGCCTTGCCGGTGATTTCGGCGATGATCGTCTCGGCGTCGAGTTTTGCGCCGTCTTTGTGCCGCGCTGTGAATTTGGTTTCAGGATCAACGAGGTCAAACGCGAGCCGTGCGGCGTCAAGTCCGGCGAGGCAGCCTGTATCATGCGCGACCAAGAGCGCTTTGGCAGACAAGCCTTCAGGGATCACCGCAGCGCTGGTAATGTCGCCGCGGCGGCCTAAATCTTCTGCCAGCGCTGCACGCACGATATTTTTGATATGAGATTTCATTTTTCTACACCAATTCCTTTTCAATATCACGAGCTTGAGACAAAGTGAAAAAAGCGCGCGATGCTTGTGAGGAATCGGGCTCGGGATAATCTTTGCGATAATGCGCGCCGCGGCTTTCGCGCCGTGCCAGCGCGGCAGCGGCGATCATCTGGGCGGTGATCAGCATGTTTTCCGTAGCCACATGGCCGCGCGCTTGATCATCAAGCGCGGTGATCTGCGCCAAAGCCATTTTGAGGCCGTCCTCATCGCGCATCACACCGACATATTCGTTCATAATGTAGCGCAGCTCTTGTGCGATTTGCGGCGCGGCATTTTTTTGATTGCAGAAATTTTTATAGATCGGCTGTTTGTCAGGCAGAGGGCGGGAGTCAATATCCTGCGCCGCCAGCGCTGCAAAGACGAGCGCTTCGCCGAGCGAATTGCCCGCGAGCCGGTTGGCGCCATGCATGCCATTGGCTGCGCTTTCGCCGCAGACCCACAGCCCGCGCAAAGAGGAGCGGCCATGCCGGTCGGTGGCGACGCCGCCCATATGGTAATGCGCGGCGGGCGCGATTGGGATCAGATCCTTTTTGGGATCAAGTCCGGCCTGTGCGCAGGCGGCGCAGATGACAGGAAAATGCGTGGTGATGTCCAAAGATGTAATGCCGCGTGCATCAAGAAATGCGCCGCCTTGCTGGACGGCTTGCGCAACAGCGCGCGCGACGAGATCGCGCGTTGCGAGCTCGGAGGCGAAGCGCCGACCTTGCGCATTGACGAGCACCGCGCCTTCGCCGCGCAGAGCTTCGGTGGCGAGCGGTGCGGGATCAACATTCACATTCAGTGCAGTCGGATGAAATTGGACGAATTCGGCGTCGGCGATCTGCGCACCGGCAAGCGCGGCCATTGCCAATCCGGCACCGAGCGCCTGCGGCGGGTTGGTGGTCATCTGGTAGAGGTGGCCGCAGCCGCCGGTTGCGAGCACGACTGCTTGCGCCGGATAATATTCCCAGTCGGCGCGACCCTCTTGCTGGACGAACACGCCATCCACCTCGCCGTCATGATGAGCGAGCCGCCCGACATGATGGTGTTCAAGAATGGTGATATGCGCCGCGCGCCGCGCCGCCTCAGTGAGGCCGCGCATAATTTTTTGACCGGCCATATCTCCCGCACTGCGCACGATGCGCCGCGTGCGATGACCGGCCTCTTGGCTCAGCAAAAATTGCTGCCGCTCATCTTGGTCAAACCGGATGCCCAGTCGGCCTAAATCTTCAATCCGCGCGGCGATATTGTCGCTTAAAATGTCGGCCATTTCGCGGCGGGTGAGTCCGCCGCCGGCTCTTTGGGTATCTTCGGCATGATCTTTGGATTTATCGTCATCGCCCAAAGCCGCAGCGATGCCGCCCTGCGCCCAGACGCTCGAGCCGCCTGTGCCCAATCCTGTGGAAGTGATGATTGTCACGCGCTGCGGCGCTAGCTTCAGGGCCGCAAACAGACCTGCTAGTCCGGCACCAACAATAATTACGTTTTTAGAAATTATGTTTCCAGAAATAATATTTCCGGAATTTCCGGCAGCACTCTCTGTCATTTTTTAAGCTGCGCTTAATGGCGCAGATGAATCATCCGCTCAATGGCGCGGCGCGCTTTGGGTGCAAGACGCGGATCAACGACAACCTCTTCACGCATATCGAGCAGCGCGTCAAGGATATTGGCGAGGGTGATTTTTTTCATATGCGGACATAGATTGCAGGGGCGCACGAAATCAACATTGGGGTTTTCCACCGCGACATTATCGCTCATGGAGCATTCGGTGACCATCATGACGCGGCGAGGCTGGTGGTCTTTGACCCAGCCAATCATCGCCGAGGTGGAGCCGGTGAAGTCGGCTTCTTTGATCACATCAGGCGGGCATTCCGGATGCGCGATGATGCGTATGCCCGGATCGGATTCGCGATAGGCGCGCAGTTCATCGGCAGTGAAGCGCTCATGGACTTCACAGCGTCCTTTCCATGCGATGATCTCAACCTTTGTCTGCGTCGCAATGTTGCGCGCGAGATATTCGTCGGGAATGCAGAGCACCCGATCCACGCCGAGGCTCTCAACCACTTCAACCGCATTTGATGATGTGCAGCAAATATCGGACTCGGCTTTGACTTCAGCGCTCGTATTGACATAGGTGACGACCGGCACGCCCGGATAGGCCGCGCGCAGGTTGCGGACATCCTCGCCGGTGATAGAGGCCGCAAGCGAACATCCCGCTTGGCTGTCGGGAATCAGCACGATCTTATGCGGATTGAGCAGCTTGGAAGTTTCCGCCATAAAATGCACACCGCATTGAACGATGACATCAGCTTCGGTCTTGGCTGACTCGCGCGCGAGCTGCAGGCTGTCTCCGGATATATCCGCGACGCCGTGAAAAATTTCCGGCGTCTGGTAGTTATGCGCGATCACCACCGCATTGCGAATTTTTTTCAGCTCATTGATTGCGTAGATATAAGGAGCAAAGCCCGGCCACTCCACCGACGGGATCACGTCGCGCAGTTTTTGATAGATCGGCGCGGTGGCGCGCGCGACTTCCGGCGTGTAGTCAAGAGCAGGGCGGGGCAGGCGCTCAAACGTTTTGCCGCTCAGGCGGATTTTATCTTGTCGGTTATTCGCTGCCAGCGCAGGCATAGATGAATACATAATAGATGAATACATAGATGAAGACATGATATGACCCTGATAGCGACTCCTCGCGCATTATACCATAAAATCTAGCGTGATGGGCTGCCCGTTAATGAGCGGTTCTGCGGGCGGTTTGGCCTCATTGAGGCGATCGCGCCGGATGATGGCGAGCCCGATATCGCCCTGTGCCGAGAGCAGCTGCCCGACCTCTCTGCCCTCAACGAGCACCGCCGCACCCACCGCGAGTTCTTGGTGGCTTTTGACGATTTTTTTTATGATCGCTAGGCGCCGCCGCCCGCCATCGGCGCGGCGGTGAAGACGCGAAGTGACTTCTTGGCCGATATAGCAGCCTTTGTTGAAATCAATCGCGTGAAGCCTGTCAAGATTGCATTCCAATGGAAAGCGCTGGGCGGTCAATTCATGCCCCGCTTCGGGAACGCCCAGCGTGATGCGATGCAGATGATAATCTTCGCTCTTTGCCGGTTGAATATCTTGCGGCTTCGTCGCGGAGATCATGCGCCAACCCAAAGCCGCATGACGCGGATCGCGAAAGCTATTTTTTTGGGTAAACGTTTTTCCCTCTTGGGGAGTCCAAATGAACCAGACTTTGAGATTTTCCTTTCGGACAAATTCAACCTGCGCGCGTAGGCGATAGAGGGTTAGTTTTTTGACCAAAGCATCAAGCTGTGATTTTTGCAGATCAACCAGAAAGCCACCGTTTCCATCTTCACTAATAAAAAAATCAAACAGGAATTTCCCCTGCGGCGTCAGCAGGAGCGCATAGATCATCTCCGCCGCGCGCAGCGCGTGGATGTCATTGGTGATGAGGTTTTGCAGAAAATCTGCGCGATCATCTCCGCTGATCTGCAGCACGGCGCGGTCAGCGAGCTCACAAAAAACAAAATCCGACATGAGGGCTATGATAGAGTCTGTTGCGATAAAGTGCCATAAAATAAATGGGGGAGATAAAATGGCAATAGACACACATTACGACATTCTTTTGCGCGGCGGCATTCTGGCCGACGGCCAGCGCGAGGAGCAGGCCGATCTTGCGATCAGCGGCGGGGTCATCGCCGCGACCGGCGCTTCGCTCGCGGGGGCGACCGCGCGCGAGGAGCTCGATGTCAGCGGGTTGCATATTTTGCCCGGCATCATTGATACGCAGGTTCATATGCGCGAGCCCGGCGATAATGCGGCGGAAAATCTGGAATCCGGCTCGCGCGCTGCGGTGCTCGGGGGTGTGACGGCGGTTTTTGAAATGCCGAACACCGCGCCGCCGACCATCAATGAGGCCGCGCTCCAAGACAAGCTCAGCCGCGCCGCCGGACGGATGTTTTGCGATTATGCGTTTTATGTCGGCGGGGTCAAAGACAATGTCAGCCGATTAGCCCAGCTTGAGCAGCAGGCGGGCTGCTGCGGCGTCAAAGTTTTTATGGGTTCTTCCACTGGCGGCCTGCTCACCGATGATGATGAGACGATCGCCAAGATTTTGGCGCAGATCACGCGCCGCGCCGCCTTCCACGCCGAAGATGAAGAGCGGCTGCAAGCGCGAAAAAAACTGGCGCAAGAAGGCCAGCCTGAGACCCATCAAATCTGGCGCGATGTTGATAGCGCTTTGTCTGCAACGCGGCGTCTGCTGAAGCTGGCGCGCGCGGCCAACAAAAAAGTGCATTTATTGCATATCACCACCGGCGAAGAGATCGCCCTTTTGGGCGGGCAGAAAGATATTGCGAGCGTGGAAGTGACGCCGCAGCATCTGACTTTATCGGCGCCGGAATGTTATGAGCAGCTTGGCGCTTATGCGCAGATGAATCCGCCGATCCGCGGCGCGGAGCATCGCGCGGCTCTGTGGCGGGGGATTGAGAATAATATCGTGGATGTGATCGGCTCGGATCATGCGCCGCACACGAAGGCGGAGAAGGAGCGCTCCTATCCGCAGTCTCCTTCGGGGATGCCGGGCGTCCAGACTTTTGTGCCGATCATGCTGGATCACGTCCATGCCGGACGCCTATCGCTTGCGCGGCTGATTTCGCTGGCGAGCACGAAGCCCGCGCAGCTTTTCGGGATCGCTGGCCGCAAAGGCTTCACCAAGGGTGCCGATGCGGCGCTGACGATCGTGGATTTGCGCGCGCAGCGCACCATTGAAGCGAGCTGGATCGCGAGTCCCTGCGGCTGGACGCCCTTCGCCGATCGCCGCGTGACGGGCTGGCCGATCGGCACCTTGATCTCCGGCCAGATCGCGATGTGGCAGGGCGAAATCAGGCCTCAAGCTTGGGGCAAACCTTTAGGCTTTTATAAAGTTTAAGAACGGGGTAAAACCTATAAGGGTAAAATCTATAAAGGAAGGAGAGGATTATGAGTTTCCGCGCGATTTTATGCAAAACAACAGAGCAGGGGCAAAGTTGCACGATCACCTCGCTTGAGGATAAGGATCTGATGGAGGGCGACACGATGATTGATGTCGCTTTTTCCACGCTCAATTTCAAAGACGGCCTCGTTTTATCGGGGATGCCGGGGATTGTCCGGCAGCATCCGATGGTTCCGGGCATTGATCTCGCCGGAGAGGTGGCGTCATCCGATCATCCCGATTTTCCAAAAGGCACGAAGGTCGTGCTCAACGGCTACGGGCTGAGCGAAGATCATTATGGCGGCTATGCGCAAAGAGCGCGGGTCAAATCGGAGTGGCTGATCAAGCTGCCCGATAATATCACGCCCGAACAGGCGATGGCGATCGGCACCGCAGGCTATACCGCGTCTTTATGCTTGCTGACACTTGAGCGCAATGGGATCACGCCCGAGCGCGGCAAAGTTCTCGTGACCGGTGCTGCGGGCGGCGTTGGCTCGGTGGCGATCATGCTGCTCGCCAAAGCCGGATATCACATCATCGCCTCCACCGGTCGGGTTGAGGAGAGCGACTATCTCAAAAAATTAGGCGCGGCTGAGATCATTGCGCGCGCCGAGCTCAGCGAACAGAGCGGCCCGATTGCCACACCGCGCTGGGTGGGCGCGATCGATTCGGTCGGCAGTCATACTCTGGCCAATGTAATCGCGGCGACCGATTATCGCGGCTGTGTCGCTTGCTGCGGCCTCGCGCAGGGGTTAGACCTGCCAGCGAGCGTTGCGCCGTTTATTATGCGCAATATCACTTTGACCGGAATCGATTCGGTGATGGCGCCGCACGCCGCGCGCGAAGAGGCGTGGGCGCGGCTCTCGCGCGATCTGGATATGGACAAGCTCGCGCAGGCGACGACAAAAGCCAAATTGGATGATGTGCCAAAACTTGCCGGTGATATTCTTGCCGGAAAAATTCGCGGAAGAGTCGTGATTGATGTCAATTAATTTATCTGAAGTTCCTTTTCGTCCGGTGGAGTTTCTGCCGATCAATCTTGATGTGCAAAAGCGCGATGATGGCTCGATCATTTTGCGCAATTTGAATCCGATGGGGGAGTCGCCGGCGCATGCGGCGGCGCCGCTGCGGCAATGGGCTGAGGAAGCGCCCGATCGCATCTGGCTCGCCGAGCGCCCCGAAGGCAAGGCGATCCCGGGCCAATGGACGAAGCTGGCTTATGGCGCGGCATGGCAAAAAGTTCAAGCGATCGCCTCTCATTTGATCGCGCGCTCTTTCGGGCAGGACAGCCCCCTAATGATTTTATCGGGCAATTCCATTGAACACGCTTTGATCACCTATGCGGGGATGCTCGCGGGCGTGCCGGTCGCGCCGATCTCTGTCGCCTATAGCCTGATGAGCGGCGACTTTGCGCGGCTCAAATATGTGTTTGGCCTGATCGAGCCCAAAATGATTTTCGTGCAGGATTATCCGATGTTTGCCCGCGCGCTTGAAGCGCTGGAACTCGATGATGTTGAAATTGTCGCGGTCAAGGGCGGCGGCAATCATGCGACCGCCTTTGAAGATTTTCTTACCCCCGCCGGTGACCTCAACGCCGTCGCCGCGCGCGAGCAGACACTTGACTGGGACATGATCGCGAAATTTTATTTCACCTCCGGCTCCACCGGCATGCCGAAAGCCGTAACCACGACGCAGCGCATGATGTGCTACAACGCGGTGATGGGCTCCGAGCTGGCCATCGATAGACCCGATGATCCGCCGCATACCTCGCTGAGCTGGCTGCCTTGGAATCATGTGTTTGGCGGCCAAGCCATTTTGCATACCGGGCTGATCAAAGGCGGGACCTGCTACATTGATCGCGGACGGCCTCTGCCCGGGCAGTTTGACGATACGATCCTCGCGCTCAAGGAGATCGCGCCGACGATCTACTCCAATGTGCCGATGGCCTATAATTTGCTGGCCGATGCGCTCGAAGCAGATGACGAGATGGCGAAATTGTTTTTCTCGCGCCTGCGCTACATGGCCTATGGCGGCGCTGCGATGGGCAAGGATTTGTCCGATCGCATGCAGCATATTGCGGTCAAGACGACGGGCGAGCGCATTTTGTTTCTGACCGGCTATGGCTCAACCGAAATCCCGCCCGCGATCATGGGCGTTCATTGGATGACCGATCGGATGGGGATGCTCGGCCTGCCGCTCCCGGGCGTTGAAATTAAACTGCAGCCGGTCGGCTCAAAGGTGGAAGTGCGCGCGCGCGGCGAATGTGTGATGAAGGGCTATTATAAAAATCCCGAAAAAACCAAAGCCGCCTTTGACGAAGAAGGCTTTTACTGCATGGGCGACGGCGCGAAATTTGTCGACCCCGATGATCCCACGCAGGGGCTGATCTTTGATGGCCGCGTCGCCGAAGACTTCAAGCTGGCTTCCGGCACATGGGTCAATGCGGGCAGGCTGCGCGTCAATGTCATTGACGCCGCTGACGGCCTGCTGCGCGATTGCGTCATCGCCGGACTGGATCAGGATTATCTCGCCGTCTTGGGCGTCCCCGATTTCGGCGCGCTGCGCCAGATCAAAGACCTGCCCGAAGACCAGCTCGTCAAAGATGACAAGATTCACGAGATGCTGAAATCATGTTTTGCCGCTTACAATAAGGCCAATCCGGGCTCGAGCAAGCGCATCAAAAAGATGCTGCTGCTGACCGCGCCGCTCAACCCCGATAAAGGCGAGATCACCGATAAGGGCTATATCAATCAAGGCGCGGTGCTGAGCGCGCGCGCCGACGATGTCGCCCGCCTCTACGCCAAAGATACCGACCCCGAAATTATTTCGTTTTAAAAAATAGAATAGCCGCCATCAACGGTGAAGGTGTCGCCCGAATGATAGGCCGACGCATCAGACGCTAAATAAACCGCCACGCCGCCGAAATCTTCCGGCTGCCCCCAGCGCCGTATCGGAATGCGCGGGATCACTTTTTTCGCAAACAAATCTGAATCTTGCACACCCTGCGTCATATCGGTGGCGATCCAGCCCGGCAGGATCGCATTGGCGCGAATGCCAAAGCGCGCAAACTCCACCGCGCAGGCTTTGATCATGGAAATCATCGCGCCTTTGGTCGCGGCATAATGCTGGTTGCGCGCCGCGCCCTCGATCGCCGCGAGCGAGGCGACGCCGACCAGCGCGCCTCCGGGATCGTTGTTTTGCGCGCGCGCGACCATGTGCTTCGCGCCTTCGCGCAGAGTCCAGAACGCGCCGTCTAAATTGACCGCGAGCACTTTGCGATAAGTTTCGGTATCCATCTCAACGAATGACGGCGCGCCATAGCCGATGCCGGCATTGACAAACACCGCATCAATGCGGCCAAGCAAGCGGGCGGTTTCGCTCATGGCGTCGCAGACTTGCTCCTCTTCGGCGACATCCACTTTGAGCGCGCTCGCCTTGCCCTGATGCTGGCCGAGTTTTTTCTGCGCCTTGTCGTTTTTATCTTGATTGCGCCCCCAGATGACGACATCCGCGCCGGCTTGTGCCAGCGCTTCGGCCATGCCCAGCCCGATGCCGCCATTGCCTCCGGTGACGAGCGCGCCTTTGCCCGATAGATCAAATGCTTTGAACATGATTTCCCCCTTGTTTTTTTAAGATGATAGAGATTATTCTATCTTATGTGTGGACGCTATGCACTGACTTCTTCCGCCGACGAACTAGCGCAGGCTTTTTCGGTTGACGCGCGGGCTCATCAGCAGCCGCGCTATAATATCGGGCCGGGGCAGACGGTTCCGGTGATTGTCGGGGAGCAGCTGAGGCAGGCGCGCTGGGGCTTTGCGGCGCAGACGCTGCTCATCAACGCGCGCGCCGAGACGGCCAGTGTCAAGCCATCGTTTCGCGCCGCGTTCCGCCGCGGGCGCTGCCTATTTCCTGCGAGCGCCTTTTACGAATGGCAGCATGATGGGCTGCATAAGGGACAGCCTTATGCGGTGCGCCGCGCGGATGATCTTTTATTTGCGATGGCTGGTCTGTGGCGCGCGGATAAAGAATCTGGAGAATGCGTGATCTTGACGGTGGCGGCGAATGCGGTGTTGTCGGCGATTCACCCGCGCATGCCGGCGATCATGCCGCAGGCGCACTGGCGGGCATGGCTGGAGCAGCCTGCGGAGATCGCGCAGGGTCTGTTAAAGCCCGCGCCCGCGCCGTTGATGGAGGCCTATCCGATCAGCCGTGCGGTGAACAAGATCGCCAATGATGCGCCCGCTCTTCTTGAGCGCGCCGAGATAGAAGCCCCGCCACAAATGAGTCTATTATAAAAATAGCTTTTGAGTTAAGCTGTGCCTACATGCTTGATAGAGGGGGAGAAATTAATCATGTTGTCATATACGAAACCAAAGAAAGTGTGGCTCAAGAGTCATCTTGAATATACAGAAAAGTGGGTTCAAGACCGTATTGAAGAAGACTTGTCAATCCTTGGGCTTGGAGAAGATTTAGAATTACGCGCAAGTCAAAAAAGACAGCCGGGTGCTGGAAGGCTTGATTTGCTTTTGGAAGACAGCGCTGAGAAACGATATGTGCTTGAGCTTCAACTTGGCAGGTCGGACCCATCTCATATTATCCGCACCATTGAATATTGGGATATTGAACGCAAGCGCTATCCTCAATATGAACATTGTGCGGTGCTGGTTGCTGAAGACATCACCAGCCGCTTCTTGAATGTTGTATCATTGTTTAACGGAACCATTCCCTTGATTGCGATTCAAATGCAAGCGCTTGAGGTCAGCGAACATCTGACGTTGAGTTTCATAAAGGTTATAGATGAACTTAAGCGGGGCTCCATTGCTGAAGAAGAGGCAGTAGCTACGGTAACTAGAGATTATTGGGAAATTAAAGCGACAACTATTTGTATGGCCGATGAAGTTCTGAAAATCATTCACGAGTTCGATGAAAGATGTAGTTTAAACTATACGAGAAATTATGTTGGTCTTGCACGAGATGGAGGGGTTGATAACTTTGTATCTTTCACCCCAAAAAAAGATGTGTTTTATATACATCTAAAACTTGAAGAGACCGAAGAGTTCAATGATAAAATTCAGCGTGCAGATTTAAAAATGCAATACAAGGGACGTCAGGGACTCTATCGCATAAGGCTTCAAAGGGGTGATATAGACAAGCAGCGTGATTTACTTAAAGAACTCATGAAGACGGCTTTTGAGACTAGTAAGGGTTGATTTAGGACCCTTCGAAAATCTTGCCCGGATTAAAGATGCCTTCGGGGTCAAGGGCGGTTTTGATTTTTTTCATCATCTCAAGGGCGACCGCGCCTTTTTGCTGGGGAAGCTGGTCGCGCTTGAGCACGCCGATGCCATGTTCGGCGCTGATGGAGCCGCCAAACTCTAAAACCAGATCATAGGTGATTTTGTTGATCGCGGGCTGCTGCGCCAAAAAATCTTCGTCGGTCATATTCAGCGGGCGGGAGAGATTAAAATGGATGTTGCCATCGCCGATATGTCCGAACGGCATGGGGCGGATGTCGGGCATGAAGTCTTTGAGCTTTGCTTGGGCGCGGGTGATGAAATCGGGGATGGCCGCCAGCGGCACGGAGACATCATGTTTGATGCTCGCTCCTTCTTTTTTTTGGACATCGGAGAGGTTTTCGCGCAGGAACCATAATTGATCGGCCTGTGCTTGTGAAGCGGCGATGACGCCGTCTTGGGCGCAGTGCAGAGCGCGCTCGGCCCATTGTTCGAGTCGCGCGGGCGCGGCACTTTCGACGAGAACATAATATGGCGCGCGTGCAGCGAAGGGATCGCGCGCGGTGTCAAAATGGCGCAGCATGAAGTCAATGCCGATGCGCGGCATCAATTCAAACGCGATCAGCTCAGCGCCGATATGGCGTTCGGCGAGCTGAAACAAAGCGAGCGCATCAGCGAGGTTCTCAAGGGCGAGCATCGCAGTGGCGGTGATTTTATTTTCGGGCGCGAGCTTAATCACGGCGGCGGTGATCACCGCGAGCGTGCCTTCCGATCCGATGAGCAGGTTTTTGAGATCGTAGCCGGTATTGTCTTTGCGCAGGAGGCTGAGGCCGTCCCAGATTTGGCCGCTGGCGAGCGCGGCTTCGATGCCGAGCGTCAAGTCGCGCATCATGCCGTAGCGCAGCACGTGATGGCCTCCGGCGTTGGTGGCGAGCAGGCCGCCGATCTGGCACGATCCCTCCGATGCGAGTCGCAGCGGGAATTGCTGGCCGATCTGCGCGGCGGCGGCGTGGATGTCGGCGAGCACGCAGCCGGCCTCGACGGTCATTGTGTTGTTGGCTTCATCGACGGCGCGGATTTTATTGAGTCGCGCCATATTCAAGGTGATGGCCTTGCTGGAGTCGAAGGCGATCTGCCCGCCCACGAGGCCGGTATTGCCGCTTTGCGGGACGATATGCATTCCGGCTTGTGCGGCGATGCGGATGACATCGGCGACCTGCGCCGCCGTCGCCGGACGCGCCACCGCCGCCGCCTGACCCTGCCAGACGCCGCGCGGCTCGTTCAGGAAGGGGCTTTTGTCTTCTTCTTTGAGAAGCAGATGCGGTGCGCCGATCAGGTTTTTTATCTCGTCTAGTGCCTTCTCGCGGTTGAGAGTGATTTTGTGTTTCATATCTGAACGTCTATATTAAGCAGCTATGTTGGAGGGATTAGATCATATCATTATATTGGTGCGTAATCTTGATCGCGCGGCGAGAAAGACGAGACGGATGCTAGGCTGTGGGGCATCGTGGTCGGGGGCTCATCCGGATATGGGGACGGCGAACCGGCTTTTTCGGCTTAACAATATGTATGTGGAGCTTATGAGTCCGGTCGGCGCGGGCGCGCTTGCCGATAGATGCCGCGCGCATTTGGAGGCGAAAGGCCCAGGCATTCTCGGCTTGAGTTTTGCGACAAAAGACGCGCAAGCGTGCAAGCAATTTTTTGAAAAGAACAATATCGCGCCGGTGATGGTTCAAGAGGGGTCGGGCAAGAATGAGCGTAATGGCGCGGAGCGGCGCTGGCGTCTTGTGCTGCCCGCGCTGGAGGCGACCCGCGGCCTGTTTCTTTTTGCGATTGAGCATCAAAGTTCTCCAGACTTGCTGCCATTTTTGCCGCGAAAGAATTTAACCAGCGGCTGTGTGGGCGATATAGATCATGTGGTGATTCGCACCAATGATCCTGATGGTGTTAATCATTTGCTGGGCGCGCAGGGCATGGGATTGCGTCTGGCGCTTGATCATCATGTAGAGAAATGGGGCGGGCGGCAGATGTTTTTTCGGCTCTCCGGCGCGACCGTTGAGGTGGTGCAAACGCACGAAGACCGACAAAAGAATTTGCCTGATCATTTTTGGGGGCTGGCGTGGCGTGTGGTGGATATTGTCGCGGCGCACCAGCGCCTGACGAAGCATGGATTCAACCTATCGCCGGTGCGCAAAGGGCGCAAAAAAGGGACTTCGGTTTTTACGTTGCGCAATGCACCCGCGCAAATTCCGACTTTGTTTATCGGTCCTGAAGAGGTATAATTAATTTTAGTCAAAAAGGAGGACATCAAATGAGTGAAGCAGAAGACCAAACTCCGATAGAGCAAATTCTTGCCCTGCTGCAATCCGCGCCGATTGCCGAAGGCGAACAAACGCCTGAGGAAATGCGTCAGGGCATGGAGCAGGTGGTTGCGGCCTTTCCGATCCGCGAGGATGCCGAGATCACGCCAGTCAAAGCGGGCAATGTTCCGGCTGAATGGATGCGCACACCGGCTTCGCGCAAAGATCATGTGATGCTCTATCTGCATGGCGGCGGCTATGTGCTCGGTTCGCCGAAGACGCATCGCAGTTTAACCGCGCAGATTGCTCATCTGACGAAGTCGTCTTTGCTGGTGATTGATTATCGCATGGGGCCGGAAGATCCGTTCCCCGCCGCGATTGACGATGCGCTCGCCGCATGGCGCTGGCTTTTGGACGATCAGGGTCTTGATCCTGCCAAATGCTCTGTCGCCGGAGACAGCGCTGGCGGCGGTTTGACGGCGGCGTTTTTGCTCTCCGCGCGCGACAAAAAACTCCCGCTGCCTGCCTGTGCCAGTCTGCTCAGCCCATGGGCCGATCTGACCGGCACCGCGAAGGCTTTGGAGACAAATGCCTCATCCGATCCGATGGTCAATAAAGAGGGGTTAATCAGAATGGCCGGACTTTATCTGGGCGGCGCATCGGCGAAAGACCCTCTGGCTTCGCCGATCTTTGCCGATCTGAAAGGGCTGCCGCCTCTGCTCGTCCAAGTGACGAGCGCGGAAGCGCTCTACGACGATTCGCGCGTTCTTGCTGACAATGCAAAAAAAGCGGGCGTGAATATAACGTTCCAGACATGGCCGAATTTGGTTCATGTGTTTCAGCTATTTCATTTCATGCTGCCCGAAGCCCAAGCCGCGATGGAAAAAATCGGCGACTTCACCCGCCAGCATAGCGGTTAATGTGGCTAATGCGGTTAAGTTTTTGCGGCGCGGGTGAGCCGGTCATTGATCGCGCGGCCTAAGCCGGTCATCGGAACCGGCATCACCGCGATTTTATCGGCGCATTGATCCAGCTCATGGAGCATCGCAAAGAAATTACTGGCGGCCTCGCGCAGATCGCCTGACGGACTCAAATTGCGCATGACCGGCGCACTCAAACGATGCCGCCCGAAAGCGAGCAGAGCCTCATCGGGGCGAAGCGCAGACGCATTGATGCGCAGCGCTGCGGCGGGCGCATAATGCGCCGCCAAACGTCCGGGGCTGAGCTTTGTTTCTTTGTCCCCTGCAGCTTGCGCGAGCGGCGCGCCCAAAACCGCCTCAGCCTCTTCTTGCGCGATCGCGCCATTGCGCAATAAATAAACTCCGTCATCAAAGCAGCCAATGATCAAAGATTCCAAGCCATAATCGGCTGCGCCGCCGTCAAGAATATAGGCGACCCGATCACGCAGAGAAGCGCTGATGTGCTCGGCGCGCGTCGGGCTGAGCCGTCCGGCCAGATTGGCCGAAGGCGCGGCAATCGGCATTTGCGCCGCCGCCAGCAATTTTTGCGCCACCAGATGAGCCGGAACGCGCAGCGCAATCGTCGCGCCTCCGGCACAGGCCAAATCCGCCACCGCGCAGTCGACGCGGCGCGGCACCACCAAAGTCAATGGGCCGGGCCAAAAGCGCCGTGCCAGCCGCCGCGCGGCATCATTGAACACGCCGAGCGCCTCAGCCGCTGCAAGATCAATAATATGTGTGATCAGCGGATTGAAGGCTGGCCTTTGTTTGGCCTCAAAGATTTTGGCCACCGCGAGCGGCGAGGTCGCATCGCCGCCCAGCCCATAGACCGTCTCGGTCGGGAAGGCGACGAGCGCGCTCTGCCTCAAAGCGTTGGCGGCATCTTTCACGCTTTTGGCATCAGGGGGAATAATTTTGCTCATCATCTCGTTCATTCTGCTATTTTCAATTAGCTGGTGAAAAATTTCAGGAGATCTATCTTATGACGTATCGCGCCCCGATTGACGATATTTGTTTTGCGCTGGAGGTTCAGGCCGGATTAGACGAGTGCCGCGCGCTGCCGCAATATGCCGAAACCGACAAGAATCTGACTCGCGCCATTTTGGAAGAGGCGGGCAAGTTTGCGGAGAAGACCATCGCGCCGTTGAACGCGCGCGCCGATCAAGAGGGCTGCCGTCTCGACGGGCAGGAGGTGCACACGGCGACAGGGTTCCGCGAAGCCTACAAGCTCTACGCCGCAAGCGGCTGGAGCGCGATGAGCGCAGCGCCAGATTATGGCGGACAAGGTCTGCCTCTTGCGGTGTCGGTGGCCGCACAGGAGATTTTTTCTTCGGCCTGCACATCGTTTGCGCTCGCGCCTTTATTGACTCTGGGGTCGATTGAGGCGCTCGCCGCGCATGGCAGCGATGCGCAAAAGCGCGATTATCTGACCAAGCTGGTCTCGGGCGAATGGACGGGGACGATGAACCTGACCGAGCCGCAGGCGGGCTCCGATGTCGGCGCGCTGACGACCAAAGCGCTGCCGCAATCTGACGGCAGCTATAAAATCACCGGCACGAAAATTTTTATTTCTTTCGGCGAGCATGATCTCACCGATAACATCATTCATTTTGTGCTGGCGCGCCTGCCGGATGCGCCTTCGGGCCCGAAAGGCATTTCTCTGTTTCTTGTGCCGAAAGTTCTGCCCGACGGCACGCGCAATGATTTGGCCTGTATCGGTCTGGAAAAGAAGCTGGGCATTCATGCGTCGCCGACCTGCGTGATGCAATATGGCGATGCGGGTGGCGCAGTGGGTTGGCTCGTTGGCGAGGAGAATGCGGGTCTGGCCTGCATGTTCACGATGATGAACAATGCGCGGCTGCATGTTGGGGTTCAGGGGGTTGGCTTGGCCGAGCGCGCTTGGCAGCAGGCGCTCGCCTTCGCGCATGAGCGCAAACAGGGCCGCGCGGCGGGCGTGAAGGGATCGGCGCAGATTGTTCATCACCCCGATGTTCGCCGGATGCTGCTGTCGATGGCGTCGCAGACGCAGGCGGCGCGCGCTCTATGTTATGCGAATGCGGTGGCGATTGATCTGTCGCACCACGCGGCGGACGCCGAGGCGCGTCGTCACTGGACGGTGCGCGCGGCGTTATTGACGCCGATCTCCAAAGCGTGGAGCACGGATTTGGCGATTGAGGTTGCGTCGCTGGGGATTCAGGTTCATGGCGGGATGGGCTTCATTGAGGAGACGGGCGCGGCACAGCATTTGCGCGATGCGCGGATCACGCCGATCTATGAGGGGACGAACGGGATACAGGCGAATGATCTGGTTGGCCGCAAGCTGCGCGGCGATGGCGGCGCGGGGATGGAGTCGCTGGTTGCGGAGCTGGAGGCGGAGCAGCGCGTTTTGTCATCGCAGAACGAGTCGCTTTTTGTGGAGCTGGGCGAGCAGCTCGGTGCGGGCATTGTGTCGCTGAAGGAAGCGACGGGCTGGCTGTTATCGCATGAGGAGTCGGATAGTTTGGCGGGAGCGGCGGCATATTTGCGGTTAGCGGGGACGGTTTTGGGGTGTTATTATTTGGCGCGCGGGGCGCGTCGGGCAGGGGGAGATGAGGATCATTTGAGTCGAGCGCGCTTTTATGGTTTGGTACACCAGCCGCAGACAGACTGGCTGTGTCGCGCGACGAAGAGCGGCGCGGGGATATTGTCGCATCCGAGCTTGGAGGTGAGAACATGAGCGCGAAACCGGTAATGAATTTTGAGGCGGCGCTGGCGCGTCTGGAGGAGATCGTTCGGCGCTTGGAGTCGGGTGATGTGGGGTTAGAGGAATCGATTAAGATTTATGAAGAGGGTATGGAGCTGAAGTCGTTATGCGCGCAGAAGCTGAGGGAGGCGCAGCAGCGGGTGGAGAAGATCACGCTGAGCGCCGACGGCAAACCTTCCGCGCCTATAACCACCAAGCCCTTTTCTGAGGAGACATAACGGCTTTTCGCTATACTATTTCTAATAACGAATCACACTTCAATTAGGAATAGTTAATATGCTCAAAGGCCCGCAAAATCTTAATTTGACTCTTTCCAGTGATGCGGACGTGCCGCCGAGTCGTTTTATCGGCGAGCCGAAGATGCGGATCATCAGTTTAGGTGCGGGAGTTCAAAGTTCGGTGATGGCGCTGATGGCGGCGCGCGGCGACTTGAAGGATGAGAATGGCAAACGCCTGCCGCGTCCGGACTATGCGATTTTTGCCGATACGGGCTGGGAGCCTAGAAGTGTCTACACCCATTTAAAGTGGCTCAAAAGGGAGATAGAGTTTCAGAAATATCCGTTTGAGATCATCGAGGCGAAGCGCGATTGGGGCCGTCAAGGCCGACCGGATAGCCGCCGCACATGGCAGATTCAAAAACATTTACTCGCAGGCAAAAACAGCACAGGGCAGGATTTCATCACGGTGCCGGTGTTTATTTTGAACAAAGACGGCAAGAAGGGCATAGCGCGGCGTCAATGCACCCGCGAATATAAGCTGGAGCCAATCCGGCGCAAGATTCGCGCTTTGTGCGATCTGAAGTTTCGCCAGCCAATGCCGCGCCACGAATGGGTGGAGCAATGGATCGGCATTTCGCAGGACGAAATCACGCGCATGAAGGATAGCCGCGAGCCTTGGCTCAAAAGTCGCTGGCCGCTGATAGAGATGCTCAAGAGTAGATCGGACTGTATCAAATGGTTCAAGAAGCGTTATCCGGATAGGGATCTGCCGCGCAGTGCGTGTATCGGCTGCCCGATGCACACAGATGGCGAATGGCTTGATATGGCCCGCAACGACCCCGAAAGCTGGGCAGAGGCCGTCAAGACGGATCGCGCCTTGCGCAGGGGCTCGCGGCGTAAGAAATTCGGCGGCGAGCTATATTTACATCGTTCCATGAAGCCGCTAAATGAGATAGACTTTGAGGAGACCCAGCACGAGAAGCAAGTATCTCTCAATGATGAATGTGAAGGCATGTGCGGGATGTGATTAAAAACATGGAGGGAAAAATGGAAATCAAAAGCGAAAAAATGGAAATCAAAGAAATATCTCTTGAAGATATTACAATTGGTAAGGGGCAGGCTCGGACGAGAGGTGTTGAGAAAGATTTGGATGAACTAGTTAAAAGCATAGAAAAAATCGGATTGCTTGAGCCGATCTCTGTTGTGCCGAATGAAAAAGGAAAATACGAAGTTATTGCAGGGCAAAGACGTTTTCTTGCTCACCAAAAATTAGAGAGGGAAACCATCTCTGCAATAGTACACAGCGGGAAAATTGGTGATATTGAAAAACGAGCTATCTCTCTTACAGAGAATCTAGTACGCAGGAATCTCGAGTCGTCAGATTTAATTGATTCATGCACTACACTTTATAATCACTATGGCACACTCGGAATGGTCGTTAAAGAAACTGGATTGCCATATCATAAAGTTAGCGAGTATGTTAAGTATCCACAATTGATTGATCCCATAAAAAAAATGGTTGATAGTGGAAATCTCTCTTTAAAAGACGCACTTAGAGCACAAAAAGCTGCAACAGATGAAGAAAGAAATGTCAATCAAAATGATGCAATTGCTTTCGCAAAAGAATTTTCTAACTTATCTGGCACCCAAAAGACAGCGATAGTGAAAGCACGTAAAGAAAATCCTTCTGAAAACATAGATACTGTCATTGAAGCCGCTAAGTCAGGGAAAACTACGCAAATTAGTACAACTCTTGGTCCAATAGCCCATGCTGCTTTAGGGAGTTATGCAAAAACAGAAGGAACGAACCAAGACGATGCAGCAAGAGGGTTAATTACAGAAGGATTGACAGAAAAAGGTTATATGGAATCTGATAGTGAGTAGTTCAATGTTGAAGGGATTGACTCAATCAGAATATAGAGACCTTATTCTATCTATTGGTACGCATAAGGGTAAGAATGGAAGGAAGCTTTCTCCCAATGAAATTTCCCAGCTTTTAACAAAAGCTGTTGAGGCAGGGGCTTCTAGAAAAGATTGCGCAAAAGAATTAACCGTTGGCTCTACAATCATTTCAGCTTTTTTAAAGCTACAAAAGATAGACACCGATGTAAGGTATCAAGCTGACTGGGGAAGAGGAGGGGGAAAGTCTATACCGTTTTCTACAATGTCTCATATTGCTAACCTGCCTTACGACAAGCATCATGAAGCTATAAACAAGATTTTGGAATATAGCATAACAGAAAAAGAAGTTCGTAATGTGGTGCAGTTATTTAACCGTTCAAAGCAAAGCTTTGATGATTGTGTTAAAGCGATTGTAGAACTGCGTCCAAGAATTGAAAAAAAATATGTTTTTATTGGGGGAATTACAGGTAATTCAACAAAAAAGATTTTATTATCCAAAACACAAGAAGAAAGAGACACTCTAATAGGGCGTGTTATGTCGAAAATTGATCGTCGCTTTTGTGATATACATCCTCGCCTTGGCGAAAAAGAATTTTCTATTATAGCAGATCATGAAATAACTAAATTTTTTGATGGCTCTTTGGATGATCTTGAGGGTTTGGTGAATGATGGTCTTTCACAAGAGATTTAAGAGTGAAAGAATATGAAGGCATTATAGATGTTGCAGAAACAGGGGCGGTTAGGTTGGGCAAGCAGGTCATCTGTGATGGTTTTTTAAGGAGATGTTCTGTTAGAGTTCAGACTCATATCCATATTGATCATATGGGAGATTTTGAAAAAAGTGTGAATGATTTAGAGCAGAATATTTTAATGAGTCCAGCCACAAGAGAACTTCTGATTAACGAGAGAAATGCGGCTTATCCATACAGAGATGATATTTTGCCTATAGAGGCAAACCAACCTTATGATAAGGATGGATTAAAAATAATTCTGAAGCCAAGTAATCATATTTTGGGAGCTGTTCAAACCGCCGTTAGGTGGCTTGACGGATCATGGGTTGGATATTCGGGAGATTTTGGGTGGCCTATAGGTGACCCTATAAAAGTGGATGTTTTAGTTGTTGATAGTAATAGCGGATCCCCGAAGAAGGTGAGGCAATATACTCAAGATGAATGTGAAGAGCGATTTGCCAATCTCGTTATTGATAGAATCAAACATGGTCCCGTTCAACTACGTTCTTTTCATAAGGGGACTATGCAAAGAGCGTTGCAAGTGCTTGACATAGCTCTGCCAGATGACATTCCTTTTTTCGGAAGCTCTCGTCTTGCCAAAGAAAACAAAGTTTATGCTCAATTTGGCTATCCAATTAAAGAAATTCAGGAATTTGATAAATCAGAAAATCGTTGTATCATTTTATTTGGTCCGGGCGATAAGCAGCCAGTTGATAACCGCCCCAACGAAACTGTTATAGTTTTAAGCGCTTTTATGACGAGGCCGGATAATCCTATTTTGGAGCGGTATGAAGGGAATTATTCTGTGGGCCTTTCAAACCATGCCGATTTTAAGGAGACTCTAGAATATATAAAAGCAACAGGCGCTCAATATGTAATAACTGATAATACACGGGGGCATGGACTCGATTTAGCTTTAGAGGTTACAAGTAGATTAGGAATCTCTGCTCGTGCTTCCTCAAATTTTTCTATCCCGAGAGAATAATTTTGTTGTCTCCTCTGTCTCAACCCAGACTGTTGCGCCGCAGGATAGAGGTTTATCGGGGGAATAAATCACGCGGCAAGGGCCGGTGATCTCAACCCGATGCGCCCGACGAAAAGAGCGCGATGTCCGCACCGTGATCGGCGGTTTGCGTTCTCCCAAGCGTCGGTTGCGGTCGATGATCTGGCGGTTGATATAAATACGCTTTTTCATATCCTGTCAGATGGGGTGGTTTTGCTCCCCGTTGATAAATCCTCTAAAGTCAAAAAATGACGATAGCTTCCCCCGCGACTTCCTCGACGATTTCCCCCGCGACCTTCACCGACGCTCTGCGAGAGGTTCAGCAGCGGATCAATCCGCTGTTAGAGCGTCATCTGCCTGCGGGCGCGCTGGCCGCCGCACTCGCCCATGCGGTGCTGAGCGGCGGCAAGAGGCTGCGGCCTTTTTTGCTGCTGACCGCCTATCGTCTCGGCGCTGGCGCGCGCGCCCCCTCTCGTGAGGAGGAAGAGGCCGCGCATTTATCTGCGGTGGCGGTGGAATATGTTCATGCCTATTCGCTGGTGCATGATGATCTGCCGAGCATGGATGATGGGCGGCTGCGGCATGGGAGGCCGAGTGTTCATCGGGCGTTTGGCGAGGCGCAGGCGATCTTGGTGGGCGATGCGCTGCTGACGCGCGCGTTTGAGGTTATTCCGGATGCGGGGCGGAAGTTGTTATCGGGCGCGGCCTCGGAGATGGTGGAGGGGCAGGCGCTAGATTTATCGCCGCGCACTTTCAGTGAGGAGGGTTTGATAGGGGTACATCGATTGAAGACGGGGGCGTTGATGGCGGCGGCCTGCGAGATCGGCGGTGTGCTTGCGGGGATGGATGCGCGCGGCTGTGGAGTGTTGCGATCTTTCGGGTCGGATTTGGGGGTGGCGTTTCAACTGGCGGATGATCTGCTCAAGGATGGGGATAAGAGCTCGGCGCGCGAGGGGGGTCCTTCGGCGCGACATCTGGGCGAGGCGCGCGCGCGTTTATTAGCTGCCCAGTTTGCTGAGAGTGCTCAAGAACATTTAAGGGAACATTTAAGGGGATATTCATCGGGTTCTTTATCGGCATCTTTGCTTCATGCTGCCGCCGACTTTGCTATTTATCGTGAGATGTGATTCAATCACACATGGCGACCGTGATTCGACACCAGCTTGGACAAAAAAACTTTCTTAATAAAGTTTTTTATAAGAACGCACAAAATATGTGCGAAGTCATTGATGAATCAGTTGATTTAATTATGACTTCACCGCCATATTTTAACATTAAAGATTACTCAAAAGACGGGTATCAGAAAAACCGCCATGCTTCAAAAAATGTTAAGCAGCTAGGCGATCTGAAAAGTTATGATTTGTTTATCCAAGAATTACTGGAAGTGTGGAAAGAATGTGAGCGTGTCCTCAAGCCAAATGGAAAACTAGCTATTAATACACCGCTCATGCCGATGAAAAGAGCAGATTACTCAACGCACCATAACAGGCATATTTTTGATTTAAACTCTGATATACAACATTCGATAATTCATCAAGAAGACACAAAGATGTTTCTCTATGATGTTTTTATTTGGGATAGGAAAAACAAAACCAAAAAATTGATGTTTGGAAGTTATCCTTATCCAAGAAATTTTTATGCTCAAAATACAAGCGAGTTTATCACGGTTTATGTTAAAGATGGTTTGCCTATGAATAATCTGCCTCAAGCTATCAAAGAAGACAGCAAATTAACCGAAAAAGAGTGGGTGGAGTATACCAAACAAATCTGGAATATTCCCATCCCCAGTAGAAATGATATTGCTTTTGGCACACACAGCGCGATCATGCCAGAAGAAATAGCTCGGCGTTGCATAAAGTTATTTACTTTTGTTGGAGATACAGTTTTAGATCCATTTGCTGGGAGCGGAACTACCCTTAAAGTTGCAAAAGAAGAGAATCGTAATTTTGTGGGGTATGAAATTATGCCAAGCTATAAAAGCGTAATTGATAAGAAAATACAGGCAGCCGAACGGAAAAGAAATCAATCTTATCAAGAAGAGTGCGTAAAAATATATGCGTGGCAAGGTTAATTTAAATAAAATATATATGATGGACTGCTTTGATTTTTTAAGCAGGGTGGATAATAATTCAGTTGATCTTGCTGTGATTGACCCACCTTATAATATGGGCAAGGCAGAGTGGGATACATTTAAGTCTAAGAGGGAATTTTTTGATTTCACTTTTCGGTGGATTGACGAATTGATACCGAAACTTAAACAAGACGGGAGCCTGTATATATTCAATACTCCCTATAATTCTGCATTTATTCTTGCCTATCTTATTGACAAGGGCATGCTTTTCCAAAACTGGATTACTTGGGATAAAAGAGACGGGATGGGTGGTGCCCGCAGACGTTTCAGCAATGGCCAAGAAACCATACTCTTTTTTACAAAGGGTGTGAGCCATATTTTCAATTATAACGATGTGCGTGTTCCTTATGAATCTGTAGAAAGGATAGAACATGCAAAGAAAAAAGGAATACTCAAAAATGGAAAAAGATGGTTTCCAAACGAAAATGGAAAATTATGCGGTGAAGTTTGGCATATTACGAGCGAGAGGCATAAAAATAAGGTGAATGGAAAAATTCAACATATGGATCATATAACGCCAAAGCCCATCGATCTCGTTGAGAGAATTATCAAAGCTAGTTCCAATCCGGGCGACGTGATTTTAGATTGTTTTGTTGGGAGCGGCACAACAGCGATGGTGGCCAAAAGATTAAAGAGGAATTTTCTTTGCTGTGAAGTGGATAAAAATTATGTGGGTATAGCTAGAAAACGTTTAAGTGAAGTAAAGCAATGACAAACCAGCGAGACATCTTAAATGATATTTTATCAATAGACCCAGATAGTGATTTCCTTAAATATATAATTAAAAGACTTCCCAGTGATAATTATAGGGGGTGGCATATTTCACAACAAAATAGAATTGATCTGGAAGTTGTAGAACACATATTGGATAGTATTTATGAGGTGGCCGATGTGAATTTTTTTGTTATACCACCAGGTGATTATAAGGATTATAAAAGCGGTAAAAATATCTTAACTTCCGATTTTGATCAATTTCAAGAAATCCGTAGGAGGATAAACAGTAGAATAGGTAAAGGAACTTTTGATTCTGTAAGGAAAAATTTTTTTACTGATCTTGTAAGAATGGATTTTTTTGAGCGTAAAGACAGAAAACGATATGGAAGAATAACGACAAAAGGTAATAACCTAATTAAATCAAAACATATTACTGAAAAATATACAATTTTTACACATGGCGTAGATAAATTATGGGGAAATAAAATTTCTGAATTAGCAGAAACAATTTCTTTAAGCGATTATAGGGGGGATTTTATAAGTATATACGAGTTCATGTTTATTTTGTCAGACTTAGAATCTGTCGATAAAATAAGCCTTATAGATTCATATCGCCATTTGAAAAAACATCAGCAGCAGAAAGTGATACAGCTTATTAAGGAATATGCGGATCCTAGAAAATTCGAAGGCAAAACTGCAAAGCGTGATTTTGGTAATTGGAAAAATCAAACTCAGCAAATGATGGGCATCATGAAAGCAACTGTCTACTTTGAGGTCCTTCCAAACAGGGGTTTCAAGTTAAATAGAGGTAGGTCCGGAATTTTTCCAGATATACAAAAAAGAAGTCCTGTGCCAAAAAAAGAATACTTTACATATCATAAAACTGAAAAGAATGTTACATTTGAATTGCATCATGTTGTTCCTGTAAGATTTGCAAAAAATAAAGAGGAAATGAAGCTGATTGACGATTATAGGAATCTGATATATATAAGCCGTTCTAAGCATAAGGAGATATCAAAAAAGAAGGAAGAGCATGTGGTTTTAGGTCTCAACCCTGAAGAAGCCATTTTTTCTAGTTTTGATAAAGAGTCTGTGGTGAAGGCAGAAAACGCTGAAAGCGCAATTTACACTAAAGATGAGAGAAAGATTGAAAATATATTGATGTATAACTCAAAACTGCTCGCCTCCATTTTTGAATTCCAGAAGTCTAATTAGATTTTATCAACTCGTATCTTATTAGCCCATCTGGGCGCGGTGGCGCAGAAAGTGATCGGCGAGCACACAGGCCATCATCGCCTCGCCGACCGGCGCGGCTCTGATCCCGACGCAAGGGTCATGGCGGCCTTTGGTCGCGACCTCGATATTTTCGCCGGTGCGGCTGACGCTCTTTTGCGGCGTCAAGATTGACGAAGTCGGCTTGACGACGAAACGCACAACGATATTTTCACCATTGGATATGCCGCCGAGCACGCCGCCCGCCTGATTAGACTGGAACACAGGCTTCTTTTTCTGATTATCTTCTAGGCGCATTTCATCGGCGTTGTCTTCGCCGCGCAGGGAGGCTGCGGCGAAGCCCGCGCCGATCTCGACGCCTTTGACCGCATTGATTCCGACCATTGCTGCGGCGAGGTCGGCGTCTAGTTTGCCATAGACCGGCGCGCCCAGTCCGACCGGCACATTTTCAGCGACGACCTCGATCACTGCGCCCAAAGAGGAGCCGTCTTTGCGGGCTTGATCCAATGCGTTTTCCCAGACCAAAGCTGCGTCTTTATCGGGCGACCAGAACGGATTTTGCTCCACTTGCTTCCAGTCCCAGAGCTCGCGGTTGATTTTATGCGCGCCGATCTGCACGAGAGCCGCGCGGATCACGACATCGGGCAGGATTTTGCGCGCGATTCCGCCTGCGGCGACGCGCACGGCGGTTTCGCGCGCCGAAGCGCGGCCACCGCCGCGATGATCGCGCAGGCCATATTTCATTTGATAGGTGTAATCGGCATGAGAGGGGCGGTAGGCGTCTTTGATGGCGTCGTAATCTTTGGCGCGGGCGTCTTGATTTTCAATCAGCAGCGCGATCGGCGTTCCGGTGGTTTCGCCGTCAAAGACGCCGGACAATATCTTGACCTGATCGGCCTCGCGTCTTTGGCTGACGAAGCGCGAGCCGCCGGGTTTGCGGCGATCGAGCCAGTGTTGGATATCGGCTTCAGCGAGCTTAATTTTTGGCGGACAGCCATCAATGACGCCGCCGATCGCCGGGCCGTGCGATTCGCCCCAGCTTGTGACGCGCAGCATCTGGCCGAAGGAATTGTGGGACATCAATCGACATCCATTTTCATGCCGATGATGCTGTATCCGCTATCGACGTAATGGGTTTGGCCTGTGACGGCGCTGGACATATCGCTGAGCAGGTAGATTGCGGCCTGTCCGACTTCATCAATGGTGACGTTGCGCCGCAGCGGGGCGTTTTCCTCGTTCCATTTGAGCATGAGTCGCAGGCCGCTAATGCCGGCGGCGGCGAGGGTTTTGATCGGGCCGGCGGATATGGCGTTGACGCGGATTCCCGACGGCCCGAGGTCTGCGGCGAGGTAGCGCACGCTGGCTTCGAGCGCGGCTTTAGCGACGCCCATCACGTTATAATGGGGGATTGCTTTTTCGGCGCCATAATAGGACATGGTCAGGATCGCGCCGCCATTTTTCATATATTTTTCCGCCGCGCGCGCGAGCGCGACGAGCGAGTAGCACGATATATGGAGGCTATTGGTGAAATTGCTGAGGCTGGTATCGACGAACCGGCCCATGAGCTCGTCTTTATCGGCGAAGGCGATGGCGTGGACTAAGAAATCCACGCGGTCCCAGCCAAGCTGGTCGAACAAGTTTTCGCAAGCGCCTTGCTGGGCGACGTCGCATTCGAGCAGTTTGGCGGCGTTGATCTCTTGGGCGAGCGGCTTGACGCGCTTGGCGAGCGTCTCGCTTTGATAGGTCAGGGCGATTTGAGCGCCTTCTTGGGCGCAGGCTTTGGCGATTCCCCATGCGATCGAGCGGTTATTGGCCACGCCGAGAACGATTCCGCGTTTTCCGGATAGAACATTAGGCATATATTTTTCCTTTTCCTCTTTCTTGTCTTTATATGTATATCAGCAAATGGGAGCAAGATATGACTGAAACAGATCCACAGGCGCTTTTTTCCAACTGGATGCGGCTTGCCAAGCGCCGCGAGCCGAGCAATCCGCAGGCGGCGGCGTTTGCGACGATCGGCGCGGACGGCATGGCCGATATTCGCATGGTGCTGGTGCGGCGCGCGGATGAGCGCGGCGTGGTTTTTTTCACAAACTGGCAGAGCCGCAAGGCGAAGCAATTGGCTGCCGTGCCTTCGGGCGCTCTGTGTTTTTATTGGAAGAGTTTGGAGCGCCAAGTGCGGATGCGCGGGCGGGTGGAATTGGCGTCGGAGGAGGAGTCGGATCATTATTTTGCCCGCCGCGCGCGCGACAGCCAGTTAAGCGCGCATGCGTCAAAGCAGTCGCGCGCTTTGACATCGCGCGCGGAATTGATGGATGCGTTTCAAGGGTTCAAGAAAAAGTTTTCCGGCCAAGATGTGCCGCGTCCGGATTTTTGGGGCGGCTATCGGCTCGTGCCGATTGAGATTGAGTTTTGGACCGGCAGATCATCGCGCTTGCATGATCGGCTTGTGTTTTCGCGCTCATCGCCCAAGGGCAAGTGGCGGCAGAAAAAATTATTTCCGTAAGCGCCATTATTGTGCGATGATGCCTTCATGTCACAGGCGGCTATAAGTAAAAATAATATCAGCGCTGAGGCGAGTCGGCGTTTGCTTTTCACGGTCAGCTTGGTCGCGGTGTTTGCCGCGCTTGTGATGACATTGGTCAAAGTCGGCGGCTGGTATTTAACCGGCTCCATCGCGATGCTGGGCGCTCTGCTTGACTCATTGATGGATGGCGCTTCATCTTTGTTTATCTTTTTTGCGCTGCGCTATTCCCTGCAGCCTGCCGATAAGGAGCATCGTTTTGGCCACGGCAAGGCTGAGGCGATCGCCGCTTTTTTGCAGGGGCTGTTCTTATTATCCGCCGCCGGATTTCTTTTGGTGAGCGCTTCATTCGGTCTTTATGAGCCCAAGCCTGTCGCCAACACGCAGATCGGCATCATCGCATCTTTGATCTGCATCGTGATCACTGCGGGTCTGATGGTTTTGCAAAATTACGCGATCCGCCGCACCGGCTCTTTGGCGATCCGCGCCGATCATTTGCATTATCGCAGCGACTTTTTGCTTTACCTGTCGGTGATTGCCGCTCTGGTGCTGACGGATTTCTTCACCTTGCCGCGCATTGACGCCATATTCGGGGTTGGGATTGCGATCTATATCGGCTTTACGGCAGCGCACATCATCTCGGATGCTGCGGCGCAATTGATGGATCGCGAGCTGCCCGACAATGTGCGCGATCAAATCAAAGCCATTGCTGCCGCGCATGGCAAAGTGCATAATGTCCATGATCTGCGCACCCGCATGTCGGGGCAGCGCATGGTGATCCAGTTCCATATTGAAATGGACGGCGAGGTTAATTTGAAGCAGGCGCACGATATTTCCGACGAGGTGGAGGAGGCGATCAGCAAGGCCTTTCCCAATGCCGATATTCTCATCCACCAAGACCCCATAGGGCAGGAGCATCACAGCCGCCTTGAGGCGAGTTAGCCCTAAAATAGGTCAGGCTTGACCTGCCGCCAATTTCGGATTTAGGATGTTCGCGTAATGAGATTTTTTGAACAGGGAGATTATCCATGAAAGGTTTAATGCAAAACTGGCCGCTGCGTCAGAACTCGATTCTTGACCATGCGAACATTCACCATAGCAAGGCGGAGATCGTCACGCGTCTGGTTGAGGGTTCAATCCATCGGACGAATTATGGCGAGGTTTATCAGCGCACGCGCAAACTATCGCAGGCTCTGATCAGGCTGGGGGTGAAGCCCGGCGATGTGATCGGGACGATGGCGTGGAACACGCATCGTCATTTGGAATCGTGGTATGCGATCACCGGCGCGGGCGGAGTTTATCACACATTGAATCCGCGTTTGTTTGCCGACCAGCTTATTTACATTGCCGATCACGCTGAGGATAGATTTATTTTTCTTGACACGACCTTTGTGCCGATTTTGGAAGGCATACAGGACAAGCTGCCGCTTGTGGAGGGCTATGTGCTGATGACCGACCGCGAACATATGCCGGAGACGAAGCTCAAAAATGTCATGTGCTATGAGGAGCTCGTCGCCGCAGAGGATGGCGACTTTGACTGGGTCAAGGGCGATGAAAATGATGCGGCGGGCATTTGTTATACGTCGGGGACGACAGGCAATCCGAAGGGGGTTGTTTATTCGCACCGCTCGAATATTTTGCACACGATGATCATGCTGACGCCTGATGCGGGCTGCATATCGGTGCGCGATGTGATCATGCCGGTTGTGCCGATGTTCCACGCTAATGCGTGGGGCATTGCGTTTGCTGCGCCCAGCGCCGGCGCGAAGCTCGTCATGCCTGGTCCGAATATGGATGGCGCGAGCATTTGCGAATTGCTCAATCAGGAGAAAGTGTCCATGTCGGGTGCGGTGCCGACGGTCTGGATGATGCTGCTGCAATATCTCGAAGAAAGCGGCGAGACATTGCCGCATCTTGATCGCGTTTTGATCGGCGGCTCGGCAGTGCCGCGCTCTATGATGGAGGTGTTTGACAAAAAATATAATGTAGCGGTTCACCATCTCTGGGGGATGACCGAGATGAGTCCGCTCGGCACGATCGGGCAGCTGCGGCCTGAAATGGATGAGTTCTCTTATGAAGACAAGCTCAAAATGCGCCTCAAACAAGGGCGCGTACCTTATATGGTGGAGATGAAGATCACCGATGATGAAGGCCGCGCGCTGCCTTGGGATGGCAAAACCTTTGGCCATTTGCTGGTCAAGGGACCGGCGGTGGTCGGCTCTTATCTGAAGGGCGCGGGCGGCCAAGTGCTTGATGAGGAGGGCTGGTTTGATACCGGCGACATCGCGACGATTGACGAATATGGCTATATGCAGATCACCGATCGCGATAAAGACGTCATCAAATCGGGCGGCGAGTGGATTTCTTCCATTGAGCTTGAAAACCTCGCGGTCGGCCATCCTGAAGTGGTTGAGGCTGCCGTGATTGGCCTGCCCCATCCCAAATGGGATGAGCGGCCTTTATTGGTTGTCGTGCGCGATAAAGCTTCTTCTTGCGCGGCGGCTGACATTCTCGGCTTTATGCAGGGCAAGGTCGCCAAATGGTGGATGCCGAATGATGTCGTTTTTGTTGACGAAATTCCGCATACCGCGACCGGCAAAATTCAGAAGCTGACTTTGCGTGAACAATTCAAAAACCATAAATTTCCGGAGGCCGCAGAATGAATTTAATACAGATGCTCACAGAGGCTTGGCGCGACACGAAAAACTTTATCTCATCTCCGAAAATTTTTTGGGAGAATGAGTCTGGCGCACTTTACGCGCTGATCGGCGCTGCGCTGCTTGATATAGCTATTTTGCTGCTTGTTCTCGGCGCGATCGGCGTGCGGCTTGACTGGTCGAGCGCGCTGGGCATTTTAGGCGTTGGGCTGCTGGTTTTGGTGGTCTCGTTTGGCGTGTCTGTCTGGCGGGCGATTGCGGGCGGGCGCTCTTATTCGCTTTTGAGCGCACTTATCGCCGGTCTGTTATTGCTCGTGCCGATCTTTCATGCAGGCCGCGCCGCCGGACTGCCGCCGATCCATGACATCTCCACCGATCTCAAAAATCCCCCGCGCTTTTTTAAGGTCAAAGAGATCAGACCGCCTCATGCCAATGCGCTTGATCGCAAAGCGTGGCGTGATCTAAAACAGCGCAGGAGTCTGGAAAAGAAGCAGCGTGAATCCTATCCGAAGGTCAAAGCCCAGCGTTTCCGCAATATCCATGCCGGACGGGTTTTTGAAGCAGCGCGTGAAGCCGCTCATCAGCAAGGCTGGCAGATCGTCGCGGTTGATCCCAAACGCAAACTCATTGAGGCTACCGACAGCACACTGCTTATAGGCTTCAAAGATGATATCGTCATCCGTGTGCGCGAAGGCAAAAGAGGCAAGCAGAAGAAAAGAGGAAAAAAGAGAAATCACGTTGTTGTAGATGTGCGTTCGGTTTCGCGACTAGGGCGCAGTGATCTCGGTGCCAATGCGCGGCGTATTGAGGCCTTTCTTGTTGAGCTGAAAATTGCGGTCAAGAAGGCTAGAAGAGCAAGAAAAGCCAGTTAGCAAAAAAATTGCCGGATAGTTCAATATGTTTTTTGGGTCTCTGGCTTTAGGCGCGTTTCTTTAAGTGAGGGTCCACTCAGCGCTGAGGCCGCTGCCATTAGATGATTTCACCCGTCCGGTTTCGGCCATCGTTTGCAGATGCGCAAGCATAGACATCGCCGCAGCCGGATGAAGCCTTTTATCTACATCGTGATAAATTTTGGCGACCATCTCGCCGATCTGCGTCATGCCGTCGGCTAGACATTCGGTGATGCCCTCTTCACGCTCTTTGCGGTGCGTGATGAAAGCGCGAACGAGGTCTTGAGGCTGGCGCACGGCCTCGCCATGAGCGGGCCAATAAATCTCATCTTTGCGCTTGAGCAGCAGGCTGAGCGAATCCATATACGTGCCCATATGGCCGTCGGGCGGCACGACGACGCTCGTTGACCAGCCCATCACATGATCGCCGGTGAACAAAACCTGCTCTTGTTGCAGCGCAAAACACATATGATTGGACGTATGGCCGGGCGTAAACACACATTCCATATCCCAGTTTTTGCCGGAAATCACATCGCCATGTTTGACGCGGTGATCGGGCATGAAATCGCGGTCGCCGCCTTCTTCGAGCGCGACGCCGCCTTCAAGCCGCCCTGATCCGTGCGGGCCGAACGCATAGGTCGGCGCGCCGGTTTTTTCTTTAAGCGGCGCTGCCGCCGGAGAATGGTCGTTATGCGTATGGGTTATTAGAATATGGCTCACCTTCGCGCTGCCGATCGCTTGCATCAGCGCATCAATATGCGTCGTCAGCAAAGGGCCGGGGTCAATCACCGCGACTTCATCATCCGCGCCGATAATATAAGTGTTCGTTCCCTGAAACGTAAACGGCCCAGGGTTCGGCGCGACAACGCGGCGGATGAGCGGCGACAATTGAACACAGGCGCCATGCTGAACCTCCATTTCACGGATAAAGGGAATTTGAACTGCCATAAATGTCTCCTTGAAGATTCCTCATTGTGGATTATAGCACCGGCAGATGTTTGCGGTAGATCGGTGTTGGATCTTTGCCTTTGAGGTCAAAAATAATGGCGGCCTCATCTTTTGATTCATCTTTGACGTTTTCAAGCTTGGCCATTTTGTGTGATGTGCCAATATGCCCATAGCGGCCAACTTTTTGATGCAGAAAATAGGCGTCTGTCGCTTTTTGCGCCCATTCTTTGGTGAATCGCGCAATATCTCTAGGCAAAAACGTATGCGCGATCCAATGCGCCTGTTTTATTTTTTCCCAGTCTGCTTCGCTGACATAGCCGTTTTGCACGATCGCGCGATAGGCCTCAAAGAGGTTTTGATAGCTTTCAGCACAGCGCTCAAAATGTTTTTCATGCAATATGTTTCTTTTGATCCACGACCTCACGACGGCCACCAGAATCAAAGCAGCCAAGAGCGCTAAAAAAAACGGGTGCGAGATAAGCGCTAAATAGTCTTGTTCAAGATTTATGGTTCAATCCCCATTCGGATAGAAGGTCTGCGAGGTTATCATTAGGCAGAGCGCGCCGTTTGACGATCTCATCTTTTTGCGGAAGCATTTCATCTTTTTTGGCGAGCAGATGATCAAGATTAAGATCGGCAAGTTTTTTCCCATTGTGCACTTTGATAATGCCCAGCCCATCGCACCATATCGGAATCAGGGAACGGCCCCGCCGTGCGATAAGCGAAGCACGCCGCCGTGCTATGCGATAATGATTCCATTTTCTCAATGACAAAGTTTTCGGTGGTTTTGGCGGCGGGGGCAGCAGCCGTGAGGATGCTTTAATAGATTTTCGCGGCAGATAAGTGTTACCTCCGTAAAAACTTGTTCCTAAAACATAATAATCAATTTCAGATGATGCCGCCGACAAGGTTTCCATTGCCGGTACGACTTCAGGCCAGCTCAATGCGTCATGGGTGATAATGATGCCCCCCTGCGTCATCATGCGCGCCACCAAAGCAACATTCAGCACGGTAGAGCGGAAAGAATGATCCCCATCAATAAAGGCAAAATCATATTCTCCGATCGGCTCTGTGATCACTGGAATATCAGGAAAACCCGGATAGCTAGAACACAAAAAAGCGTCAATGGTTTTTAGACGCCCTTTATATTGATTGCAAAATGCGTTGAAATGTTCGCGTGGATTTTCAAATATGCGATGTGTTATGTTAGGGTCTATGGATGTTACATGAGGTGACCAATCTTTAGTTTTATCCAATAGCCAGCGCGTTGAAAATCCGATATAGGACCCAATCTCAAGGATATTTTTAGGCCTTAATGTTTGCAATGTTTGAGCAATAAAAACACAATCTATCGTTTTGATTGCCCCTCCCCAAGCGTGATTTATAGCTTCGTCAGGGTTTTTCTTTTTATATTTTTCAAGCACACTCGAGAGATATTCATCTAGAATCGAGAAATAATCCTCAACAAGGCGGGTTTGTTGATTAGATATATTTGCTATCCGCATGATCAATCTCCAATAGAAAAAACTATAACAAAATTTAACAGGGAAAGCAAAATGGTCGGAGTGGCAGGATTTGAACCTGCGACCCCCTCGTCCCGAACGAGGTGCGCTACCAGGCTGCGCCACACTCCGTGCTTTATGGTTGATGATTTTGCTTTATGTCTAATACTTCATGTCTAGCATTTCATGTCTAGCACTTCATGTCCGGTACTTGGCAAGAGCAGTTTTGCGAGCTATCGTGCCAAAAGATTGGGGCGTAGCCAAGCGGTAAGGCACCGGGTTTTGATCCCGTGATCGCAGGTTCGATCCCTGCCGCCCCAGCCATTTTACGTGCCGGTGAAGTTGCCTGCGCGGCGCGCGGCGACGGCGGCGATGCCTTCTTTGTGGTCGGCGGTGCCGAACAGGCGGTGTTGTTCTTTGGCTTCGTGGTCGGTGTAGCGGCGGATGGCGGCGGCGATCTCGAGGCTTTTGAGGTCGCCGCGCAGAGTGGCGCGTGTGCTCTGCACGGCGAGCGGCGCGTTGGCGGCGATCTCTCCGGCGAGGGCGAGGGCTTCTTGTCGGATGGCGTCTGGCTCCGCGAGTAGGTCGGCCAGTCCGAGCGCGAGCGCCTCTTCGCCGCCGATGCGCCGACCGGTCATAAACATCCAGAGCGCTTTTTGCTCGCCGATCAGGCGCGGCAGAGTGTAAGTCAGGCCGAAGCCCGGATGGAAGCCCAGCTTGACAAAATTTGCGGAGAAGCGCGTTTTGGCGCTGACGACGCGGAAATCCGCGACGAGCGCAACCCCCAAGCCGCCGCCGATCGCAGCGCCCTGCACGGCGGCGACGACCGGCTTATGGCAGGCAAACAGACGCGCCGCATTGGCGTAGAGCGGATTGACATTGATTGTGGGCGGATCAATTTGGCCTTCAGGCCTATTGGCAAAATTGGCGCCCGCGCAGAAAGATTTTCCTTCTGAGGCGAGCACCAGAGCGCGGCAATCATCATCGCGATCCATATCCTCAAAGATCTGTGCGAGATCGCCGATCAAGGTTTCGTCAAAAAAATTATGCGGCGGGCGGTTGATCTCAACCAAAGCGACATGGTCGTCAAGCGATAAAGATACATCTCCGTAAGTTTTTGTCATGATGGTTTCCTTTCTATTTTTGAGTTTCAACAAATCGGCCTCTCCGGCCATCCTCGCTTTGATCTGCCTTGCAGGCGGCGTGATGGGCCATCAGCCGCGCGGCCTCGCGCACGACCGGATCTTTGAGCATTTTATGCTCTCCACGCAGGTCAAAATCCATTATCCTCTCCCTTCACCCGAACGACTATAACAGATCTGGAACAGATATGGAGCAGATATGAAGGCGGTTTTGGTGATAAGAAAATAGACGCCTCAATAAAACACGCGGCAGGCCGCCGGAAAGGATCAACGATGATTATGCGCCCGCGCGATCTAGCGCTCATTCTTTTATGCTGCGTGGTTTGGGGCCTCACCTTCGTGGTTGAAAAGAGGGTGCTTGACGAGATTTCCCCCTTTTTGTTCACTGTGGTGCATTATTCTTTCATGCTGGCTTTGCTTTTTCCGTTCATTCGCTGGGAGAAAGGGCAGATGGGCATGATTTTCGCGACTGCGCTGGCGACCGGCGGGCTTTATGTAGCGGTTTTCTTTTCGGGATTTGCGCTGTCGGGCAATGTGTCGCTGGTGGCGATTGCGACTCAGATGGAGATTCCGTTCACGACCTTGCTGGCGATGATTTTTCTCGGCGAGCGCATTGGCTGGCGGCGGCTCGCGGGTTTGATGCTTTGTGTTGCGGGTCTAATCGTATTGAGTTTTGACCCGTCGGCTTTGGAATATAGCGATGGCGTGATTCTTGTGCTGGTTTCGGCTTTGATCGCCGGTGCGGGCACGATTTTCATGCGCAGCCTGCGCGATGTTGATGTTTTTAATCTGGTTGGCTGGACGGCTTTATTGTCTTTGCCGTTTTTACTCGCGGGCACTTTGATATTTGAAAGCGATCAAATAAATATGCTCTGGGATGCAAGCTGGGTCGTATGGGCTGGCGTGGGTTATGGTGTTTTCATCGCCCATCTGCTGGGGGTGAGGATATTTTATTACCTGCTCTATCGCTATGATGTGTCGCTGCTGATCACGATCATCTCGCTGGTGCCGGTTTTTGGAGTCGTGTTTGGCGTGACGATCTACGGCGACCAGATCACACAGCAGATGATTTTGGGCGGCATCACGGTTTTGGCGGGCACGATCGTCATCATTGAGCGGGAGAAAGCTCGCTTAGACGAAGTTCCCGATCCGGAAAGCCCTGATGATATGAATAGCCGAAAAATAGAAGACGTCTATAAGAGGTTTTGATGATGAATATGCATCCGCGCGATTTTATGATCATTGTGTTTTGCTGTATAGCGTGGGGGTTTGCGTTCATTGCGGCCAAAGCGGGCGTGGATGAGTTTCCGCCGGTTTTGTTTACGACTTTGCGCTATGGTCTGCTGGCGCTGGTGATGTTTCCGTTTGTTCGCTGGCATCAGGGGCAGATGGTGCTGATTTTTGCGACCGCTTTGACGACCGGCGCGTTGTATATTTTGTTTTTTTATAGCGGACTCGGCCTGTCGGACAATGTATCGCTGATTGCGATCGCTGCGCAGATGGAGGTGCCGTTCACGACCTTTCTCGCGATCATTTTTTTGGGCGAGCGCATTGGCTGGCGGCGTCAATTGGGTTTTGTGTTGTGTGTGCTGGGCATGGTCGCGCTGAGCTTTGATCCGACCGCGCTTACATATAGCGATGGGATCGTGCTGATTTTGATCTCGGCGGTGATCGGCGCGGTCGGCACGATCTTGATGCGCCGCCTGCGCGAGGTGAACATTTTTGACTTGATGGGCTGGACAGCGCTTGTGTCGTTTCCTTTTGCGCTCGTGGGCACGTTAATATTTGAGAGCGGTCAGATCGCGGCGATGACCGATGCGAGCTGGGCGGCATGGGGCGGTGTGGCCTATGGCGCGTTTGTGGCCAACCTTATGGCCGTCGGGTTTTTCTATTATCTGATGCAGCATTATGATATTTCGCTGCTCGCAACTTTGACGTCGCTTGTGCCGGTTTTTGGCGTGATCTTTGGCGTCACTTTGCACGATGATCTGCTGACGCAGCAAATGATTTTGGGCGGCCTGACGATTTTGATTGGCGTGGTGGTGATTATTCGCCGCGAGAAAGCGCGCCGCCGCCGTTTATTGCGCGTCTGATTCGCGCATCTGATTTGCGCTTTACAGCGCAGGAGCGTAAAACGGCTTATATGGTGATGGCCCCGCAACATTTAGCCTTTTTGGTTTTGATCTGCCTGATTTGGGGTTTCACCTTTGTCGCAGGCAAAGTGGGCGTGCTGGAATTTCCGCCGCTTTTATTTACCGGTCTGCGCTATGTGCTGCTCTGCGCGGTGCTGCTGCCATTTTTGCGCATCCATCGGGGACAGATGAAGCAGATCGCCGTGGTGTCAATGACGATGGGCGGGCTGCATTTTTCTTTATTTTATGGCGGCATGGCTTTGTCGGAGAGCGTGTCGGCGGTGGCGATTGTCGTTCAGCTAGGCGCGCCGTTTGCGACCGCGCTTTCGGTGCTCGTGCTGGGCGAGCAGATCGGCCTGCGCCGGATTATGGCGCTGGCGCTATCGTTTACGGGGGTGATGATTATCGGCTTTGATCCGGCGGTGTTTTCTTATTTGGACGGGATGATTCTTGTGGTGCTGGCGGCGTTTGTCGGCGGCATCGGGACGATCGTGATGCGGCGCATGCACGACATCCGCCCCTTTGAGCTGCAAGCATGGATTGCTTTGTTATCGTGGCCGCTTTTATTTGCTCTGTCGGCTTTGTTTGAAAGCAACCAGTGGGAGACAATTCTCACAGCCAGCTGGTCGGCATGGGGCGGTGTTTTTTATACGGCTCTGGGTGCCAGCCTGATCGGCCATGCGGGGATGTTTTATTTATTGCAGCGCTACGAGGTCAGTCTGATTTCCACTTTGACTTTGCTCGCACCGGTTTTTGGGGTGATGTTTGGCGTGCTCGTTTGGGGTGATGAGGTGAGCTGGCGGTTTTTGTTTGGCGGCGTGATTGTGCTGCTAGGCTCGGTGGTGATCGTGGAGCGCGAGGGCGGCAAGCGTCTGATCGGGCGCGGCGCATGATCTCGTCAAATTATGATGAGCGGCAGGCTGACATTGATATGCTGCTGCTGCATTATACCGGCATGCAAAATTGCGATGAGGCGCTGGCGCGTCTATGCAATGAAAACAGCAAAGTCAGCGCGCATTATGTGATTGACGAGGCGGGCGGTTTATATGCGCTCGTGCCGGAGGACAAGCGCGCTTGGCACGCCGGAGAGGCTTTCTGGGCCGGTGAGCGCGACATCAATTCCTGCTCCATTGGCATTGAAATCTCTAATGGCGGGCATGATTTTGGCCTGCCGGAGTTTTCGGAAGCACAGATGGCGCGCGCGGTCTCTTTATGTGTTGAGCTGGTCGGGAAGTATCATATTCGCCCCGCGCGCGTTCTGGGACATTCCGATGTTGCGCCGTCGCGTAAACAGGACCCGGGAGAAAAATTTAACTGGCAGCGTCTCGCGCGCGCAGGGGTTGGGCTCTGGGCTGATCCGCCGCCGCCCGATGAGAACATCAGGCCTATTGAGATATGGATGATGTCGGATTTTTCAGCCTACGGCTATCAGACGGAAAATATTGCGCCTGCCGATCTCGTCCGTGCTTTCCAGCGCCACTACCGGCCAGCACGGATTGATGGCCGCATGGATGAGTCCACTTTATCGGTGCTTGCCGCATTGACAGCAATATTGACAGGAGCCAGCAAGCATTTATAATTTATCACTGGATCAGATGGCCGGATGGTCGCTCTGGCGGGTTTTCCCGTCGGGGAGGAAAGTCCGGGCTCCACAAAGACACGGTGCCGGGTAACGCCCGGCTAGGGCAACCTGAGGGAAAGCGCCACAGAAAATATACCGCCTCGTAAGAGGTAAGGGTGAAAAGGTGCGGTAAGAGCGCACCGCGTTGGTGGCAACATCGGCGGCACGGCAAGCCCCACCGGGAGCAAGATTAAATAGGCGCAGCGTTGTCGCGCATTTTGGTGTGTGGCGATATGTCTCGTTTTTTGGGCATTGACTGCGCGGGTAGATCGCACGAGGTGTTTGGCGACAGGCATCCCAGATGAATGGCCATCCCCATAGCGATATGGGACAGAACCCGGCTTATAGGCTGTCTGATCTTTTGGTTTGAAAAGCATCAAGTGGTGGAAAGGCGCGTGATGAATATAAAGATGTATATTAAGGCTGCGATTTTTATTCTTCTTTTTAGTGGGAGTGCTGATATTTCGCTGGCTGCAATTTTGGGTGCCAAAGATCAGCGCGTGAAGTTTAATGATGCGTTTAGAAAAATAAAGCCTGAAGATATCGCCAAAGGCGGAAAATATGAATCTGTGGGAATCATTTATTGCTGGTCTCCGAAACTCGAGGAATGGAGGCCGGGCACAGCTTTTTTGGTAAAAAATAAAAAGGGCGCGCTGCGGATCATTTCCACAAAGCATGTTCTGATCAATGGAGATAGCCGTCTTAACTTTAAGGTGAAATATCCAGACACAAACACAGATTGTCTTTTTTGGCTGGCTAGAAACAATAAAAAGATTTTTCAAGTTTGCCGAGAAGCAACCAGCACACTGACCTTTAATTGTGCGCGCGAAAAAAACTTGGTGCATGATATTAGCCGCGACCGCAATTTCACGAAGCCGATCAGCGCGCCGCCTCAAGACATCTATACCGACTTAGCGGTATTAAAGTTTACCGGCAAAAATCCAAATATCAGCAATGTCTTTAAGCTAAGAAAGCTAAAAAGCACCGACGATTTTTCTGTGGATTCTGGGCCTTATGCTCATAGCTTTCTAAAAATTCCCGAACAAGGTCTTTATACGGGCAGAACTCTTGCGCCTGATCTCGGAGTGATGACCAAAGCGTCCTGCTCGGTTTATCCGCGTAGAGAAGGGCAGGTTGTCGTCAACGACAATATCATGCTCACGGATTGTCAGACCGTCCCGGGGTTTTCTGGCTCTCCTTTAATTTTTACAAGCCAGCGCACCGGAGAGCGTGAAGTGCGCTGTATGATTTCGGTAGAATTGTATCGCTCGTCAGAAGAAAAGGGCGCTGCTTTTGATGAGACGCGCTCGGCAAATGGCTGTCAGGCGATCACCGGCGAAGTTTTAGACCTCCTTGAGAAGTAGCTGCTAGGAGTTGCGACCTTAAAGCCAGCCTAAAAAGCTAGCTAATCCCCCTTGATTCGCAAAATTGGACGCCAAAAAAAGCCTTGAATCTCGTTTTGTTCCGGTTGACGGGGCATTATATCCCATGCTATCCCATAATTTCCCATCTTTTTTCATAACGGGTAAATCCGACCTGAAATAGGAAGGGGGCAAATAGTGAGGATATGATGTCTTTTTTTCGCGGAACGGTGACAAACAAAATCGACAGCAAGGGGCGCGTATCGGTGCCGGCGCGATTTCGCGCGGTCATTGAGGCGGAGGGGCTGGGTTCGGTCTATTGCTGCAAATCTCTGATGCATAAGGCGCTCGATGCTGGCGGCAAAAGGCTGATGGACGAGGTGGATCAGATGTTGACGCAGTTCAATCTTTATTCGGGCGAGCGGCATGATTTATCGCATGCTTTGATTGGCGCGAGTGATGATTTGGCTTTGGATCGTGAGGGGCGCATCAGCCTGCCAGAGGCGTTTCGTGAGTTTGCCGGACTGGACGGCGAGGTGACTTTTGTCGGCTTGGGCAATCGGTTTGAGATATGGGACAAGGCGACATTGTTGGCGCATGTGGAAGAGTCGCGTGCGCGGGCGCGCTCTTATTTGCAGAGCATAGGGGGCGATCATGGTGGTGCATAAACCTGTGATGCTGCAGCCCATGCTGGATTTATTGCGTCCGCGCGATGGCGGTGTTTATGTTGACGGCTCGTTTGGCGGCGGCGGTCATGCGCGCGCGATTTTAGAAGCTGCGGATTGCGCTGTGCTGGCGATTGATCGCGATAAAGATGCGATTGAGCGCGGACGCGGATTGACGCGTGATTTTCCGGAAAGGCTGACTTTAACACAAGGCTGTTTCAGCGATCTTTTGTCTCTGCTTGCGCAGCACGGCATAGAAGAGGTGGATGGCATTGCGTTTGACGCAGGGATTTCATCGTTTCAACTGGATGAACCGGCGCGCGGCTTTTCGTTTCAGCATGAGGGCGCGCTGGATATGCGCATGGACAATCAGAGCGGCAAACCGGCTTCTGATTTTGTCAATCATCTGTCCGAGCGCGAGCTGGCACATATTATCGGCGTTTATGGCGAAGAGAAGATCGCCAAAAAAATCGCGCGCGCGATCATCAAAGCGCGCGCCCTCAGCCCGATTACCGGCACGGCGCAATTGGCAAAAATCATTCTATCGGTTCGTCCGCGCCGCGCCCATGATCGCATTCATCCGGCGACGCGGACGTTTCAAGCCCTGCGCATTTTCGTCAATGACGAACTCGCCGAGCTGGCCAAAGGCCTGTCGGCTGCCGAGCAGCTCTTAAAAGAAGGTGGCCGTCTGGTCGTCATCTCCTTTCATTCTCTGGAAGATCGGATCGTCAAAAATTTTTTCAAAATAAGGTCGGCGCAGACCGGCGCAGGGGTCAATCGGCATGACCCTGAGCGCCTATCTCCGCCAGCCTCGTTTAGCCTTTTAACCAAAAAGCCCGCGCGGCCTGACGAGGCGGAAATCGCTGCCAATCCACGGGCGCGCTCGGCACGTCTGCGCGCAGGCCTGCGCACCGGCCATCCGCCTTTCCCCGAAACATTGGCGCCGATCGCGGCGATGAGATGAGGTTTCACCCTATGCCCCTTGCGCGTCTTCTCAATCAAGACTCACCCCAAGATGAAGAGGTGATGATTTACGGCCTCACCGCCGATAGCCGCAAAGTCAAACCGGGCTGGCTGTTTGCGGCTTTGTCCGGCGTCAATCTGGAAGGCGCTGATTATGTCCCCGCCGCGCTTGAGGCCGGAGCCCGCGCCGTGCTCGCGCAGCCGGGCTTTGCGCTGCCCGAACAGGCGGCGGCCAATGTTGCCCTGCTCACCGATCCCAATCCGCGGCGTCTGTTTGCGCATATGGCGGCGCGCTTTCATCAAGATCGCCCGCCGGTTGCGGCTGCGGTCACCGGCACCAATGGCAAGACTTCGGTTGCGATGTTCACCCGTCATATTTGGACGATGCTCGGCCATCGCGCGGCGTCGGTCGGGACTTTGGGCGTGATGGCGGGCGGCCATCAATGCGCGTCGCCTCTGACGACGCCCGCGGCGGATATTGTCCACCGGATTTTGGCCGGCCTTGCGCGGCGCAAGTTCACCCATGTGATGTTGGAGGCGTCCAGCCATGGTCTGGCGCAATATCGCTTGGACGGCGTTCACCTTGCGGCGGCGGTGTTCACCGGTCTGGGCGAGGATCATATGGATTATCACGCAAGCCGCGCTGATTATCTTGATGCGAAGCTTCGTCTTGTGCGCGAAATTCTACCGCCCAAGAGTGTGTTCATCTGCGATGACGATGCGGCGGGTGCGATTGAGGCTGTGCGCGCGGCGCGTGAGGCGCAGCATAAATTATTGCGTGTGGGCGGCGTGCGCTGCGAGATCCATCTGCGCGCCTGCCACCCGATGAAGCGCGGCCAGATGGTCAGCATCACTTATGATGGGCAATCTTATGAGATCATGTTTCCTCTGGTGGCGGCGTTTCAGGCGCGCAACGCTTTGCTTGCGGCGGCCTGTGTGATCGGCGTGGATCATGCGGATCCGGCGCGCGTTTTTGCCGCGCTTGAGACGATGCCGCCTGTGCCGGGACGGCTTGAGGAGGTTGCGCGCACCGATCAGGGTGCTGCGATTTATATTGATTATGCGCACACGCCTGATGCGCTGCAGGCGGCGCTAGGTGCGTTGCGTCCGTTCACGAAAGGGAGGCTGGTGGTTGTGTTTGGCTGCGGCGGTGATCGCGATCAAGACAAGCGCCCGCGCATGGGACGCATTGCGCGCTCTCTGGCCGATCATGTGATCGTAACCGATGACAATCCGCGGTTTGAGGATGCGGCGGCCATTCGCGCGCAGATCATCGCCGCCTGTCCAGATGCCGACGACATTGGCGATCGCGCCGAAGCGATTGCGGCGGGCATCCAGAAGCTGAGCAAGGATGATGTGCTGTTGATCGCTGGCAAAGGCCATGAACGCCATCAGGAAAGGCAGGGACAGTTCATAGATTTTTCCGATGTTGAAACTGTGCGCGCTCATCTGTCGCATTTGTCGCAGGCGGAGCGCGGTTAATCATGCAGACTTTGTGGCGCTCTGAAGATGTGATCGCAGCCACAGGAGGAATATCCGCAGCTCCGCCTTGGGTGGCTTCGGGCGTTTCCATAGATAGCCGCGCGCTTTCATCGGGCGATCTGTTCATTGCGATCAAGGGGCCGCATCATGATGGCCATGATTTTGTTGAGGCGGCGTTCAAAAAGGGTGCGGCGGCGGCTTTGGTTGAGCGTGGCGAGCGCGCGTCTGGCGCGACGATTCAAGTCAAAGACAGCCATCAGGCGCTAGTGGCGCTCGGCCGCGCTGCGCGGCGGCGCGTGAAAACCGCCAAAATCGCGGCGATCACCGGATCAGTCGGCAAGACCGGCGTCAAGGATGGATTGGCGCTGGCTTTGGCCGCCAACAATGTTTTTGTTCATGCAGCACTTCAGTCATTGAACAATCATTGGGGCGTGCCGCTGGCCCTTGCGCGCATGCCCGCCGACAGCGATTTTGGCATTTTTGAGATCGGCATGAACCACGCCGGAGAGATCACGCCGCTCGCGCGCTTGGTGAAGCCTGATCTTGTGATCATCACGCAGATCGCCGAGGCTCATCTGGCTTTCTTCAAGACATTGGACGAGATCGCCGAAGCGAAGGCAGAAATTTTTGACGGCTTGAAGGAGGGCGGCGGCGCGGTGCTCAACCGCGACAGCGCCTTTTATGATTTTTTATCCCAGCGCGCTGCTCAAAAGAAAGTCGGGCGGCTGGCGAGTTTTGGCACCGATGCGCAGAGCGATGTCCGGCTGCTGGAGATGAGCTGCCATCAGGGAGGTGCTGAGGTGCGCGCGCGCGTTTTTGAGCGCGAACTAGCCTTTGATTTATTTATGCCGGTGCGCGCGCTCGCACTTAACGCTCTGGCGATATTGGGCGCGGTGCATCTTTTGGGCGGCGACGTTGAGGCGGCGGCCATGCGGCTGGGTGCTTACCGCCCTGCCGCCGGACGCGGCGCGCGCGCGAAAATCAGCGTTAATGGTGCGAGCGTCATTTTGATTGATGAAAGCTATAATGCCAATCCGGCGTCAATGCGCGCGGCTTTTGAAGCGCTCGCCAACCATGAGACGCGTGGCCGCCGCATCGCAGTTCTCGGCGATATGCACGAATTAGGAGATGCCAGCGTGGATTTGCATCAAGCCTTGCTGAAACCTTTGCTGCAGGCAAAGGTTGATGTCGTTTTTGCCTGCGGTGAACAGGTGAAATATCTCTATGATATTTTGCCAAAATCTTTGCGTGGTGGCTATGCAGCCGCGCCGGAAGGACTTTTGAATATGTTGAAAACAACATTAAGCGCGGGCGCGGGCGGTGATATTGTGATGGTCAAAGGCTCACATGCGGCGGGGCTTGATCGGATTGTTGCCGCGCTGAAGGATATGTCATGATTTTATGGTTTCTCGGAGACTGGATTGACAGCTCCGCATTTTTTAATCTGTTTCGCTATTTGACGACGCGCACCGGTGCGGCGATCATGACGGCGCTGCTGATCAGTTTTGTGATCGGGCCTTATTTGATCAAGTGGCTAGGGGCGCGCCAGCTCCGGCAGCCGATCCGCGATGACGGGCCGGAGCATCATATTCTTGAAAAGGCCGGCACGCCGACAATGGGCGGGCTGATGATTTTGACGGCGCTGAGTCTGTCGGTGTTGATCTGGGCGGATTTGAGCAATTCTTTCATTATGATCATCCTGCCGCTGACATTGGGCTTTGGGCTGCTAGGTCTGATTGACGATGCGCTGAAAATTTCGAGCAACAGCTCAAAGGGCATATCGGGGCGGCTGCGGCTGGTTTTGGAAGCGGCGCTGGCGCTGGCGGCGGCTTATGGATTTATGATGGTCGGCGGCGACAATGCACTGATGCTCGCCGTGCCGTTTTTCAAGGATATTTTGGTGCCGCTGGGTCTTTTTTTTCCGCTGTTTGTTTTGCTTGTGATTGTCGGGTCATCCAATGCGGTCAATTTGACCGACGGCCTTGATGGGCTGGCGATCGTGCCGGTGATGATCGCGGCGGCGAGCTTTGGCCTGATCGCCTATTTGATCGGCAATGCGGTGTTTGCCGATTATTTGCACGTTCATTATGTGCGCGGCACGGGCGAGCTGGCGGTGTTATGCGGCGCGATCATCGGCGCGGGGCTGGGGTTTTTATGGTTCAACGCGCCGCCGGCGCGGATTTTTATGGGCGACACCGGCGCGCTGGCGCTCGGTGCGGCGCTGGGCGCGATTAGCATTGCGACCAAGCATGAGCTGGTGCTTGTGGTGATCGGCGGCCTGTTTGTCATTGAAACCTTGTCGGTGATCATTCAAGTGGCGTCATTCAAATTGACCGGCAAGCGTGTTTTTTTGATGGCGCCGTTTCATCATCATCTGGAAAAAAAGGGGTGGAGCGAGTCGACGATCGTCATTCGCATGTGGATTATTTCCTTTGTTCTCGCATTGATCGGGCTTGCGACGCTCAAGCTGAGATAGATGGCTGAGATAGATGATCGCGATTGATTTTTATAAAGATAAGCAGGTAGGCGTTTTGGGCTTGGGGCGCACGGGATGTGCGACCATTGACGCGCTCAGTGCAGGCGGCGCGCAAGTGATTGCGTGGGATGATTCAAAAGAAGTCCGCCGCCAGCAAAGGCCGCACACCGCGCCGTTCAAATTATTTCCCCCCGATCACGAAGATTGGTGCGGCATTGATCTGCTCGTGCCCTCGCCGGGGATTGACGAACGCCACGATCTGATCAGACAAGCGCGCCTGTTGAAAACGGAGATCACGGGCGATGTTGAACTCTTTGGCCGCGCCGCCCGCGCGCTGCCGCCGATGCAGAGGCCGCCGCTCATTGCGATCACCGGCACCAATGGCAAATCCACAGTCACAAAATTGGTCGCGCATATTTTGCAGATCGCCGGATATGACGTTCAGCTGGGCGGCAATATCGGCATTCCGGTTCTTGCGCTCGCGCCCTTGAAGGCATCGCGTATTTATGTTTTGGAAGTTTCCTCTTACCAAGCCAATCATTTGCAAAAATTCACGCCGTCCATCGCGGTTCAGTTGAATGTCTCTCCCGATCACACCGACCGCCATGGCTCTTTGGAAAATTATGCCGCCGCCAAAGCGCGGCTGTTTTCGCAGCTTGGCAAAAATGGCGTAGCGATCATCAGCACAGAGGATGTTTTTGGCCGCAAACTCGTGGCGCAGTTGAAAGCAAAAGCGCGCCGCCCGAAAATCATCCGGCTGCCTGAGGATATTGCCTTGACGAAGGCGGTGCGCGGCCAGTCTCGCCAAAATGCTGCTGCCGCATGGGCGGTCGCGCGCGCGATGAATGTCAGCGAGAGCCTGTTCAAGACGGCTCTCGACAGCTTCACCCCGCTCGCCCATCGCCGCGAGGAGATCGCCCAGATCGGCGCGGTGCGCTACATCAATGACAGCAAGGCGACCAATGCCGAAGCGGCATGTGAGGCGCTCGGCGCCTATCGTGATATTTATTGGCTTGCTGGCGGCGCGGCCAAAGCGGAAGGCTTTGAGGCTCTGCGGCGCAGATTGCGTTTTGTTCGCCATGCCTATCTTTTTGGCGCGGCGCGCGATGTGCTGGGCGATTTTCTGGGCGATCGCCTCGCGTGGACAAAATACGAAACTCTGCGCGAAGCCGTTCACCACGCTGGAGAGGATGCGCAAAAAGAAGGGCAAAAAGCGGGGCGGGGCGTTGTTTTATTATCTCCGGCCTGCGCGTCTTTTGACGCCTTCACGGATTTTACCGCACGAGGCCGTGCTTTTGGAACTTATGTGCGCGAACAAAGTTCCCGAGGCGTGGTGTTCATGGCGGCGGGCGGCACGGGCGGGGGTCTGTTTCCGGCTGAGAGTTTGGCGCAAGAATTGCGCCATCGCGGATTTCAATGTATTTTGATGACCGATCGCCGTGTTTTGCCTTTGATTGATCGCACTTTATGGGATCGGGTTTATCATATTTCTTCAGCGCCGATTGCCGGACGCGCGCCGCGCGCTCGCTTAGCTGCGGTTTTTTGGATCGGGCTAGGTGCGCTGCAATCTTTGTGGATTTTATTATGGACTTTGCTGGTTTTGCGTGCACCCGTCAAAGTGGTGATGGGTTTTGGCGGCTATCCGTCTTTGCCGCCTTTGCTCGCGGCGATTTTGCTGCGCATGAAGATTTTGATTCACGAGCCGGGCGCTGCTTTGGGGCGTGCTAATCGTTTGATGATGAAGTTTGCGCGCGGCGTTGCGACTTCGTTTCCTCTAAAAGAAAAACGCCAAAAAAAGTTCACGGCATCACTACAATGGACGGGCAATCCAGTGCGCTCTGACATCGGGCGTCTGTCGGGTCTGCCTTATCTTTTGCCGAATACAAAAGAGCCTTTTCTTTTGATGATTTTTGCGGGCAGTCAAGGCGCGAAAGTTTTTGATGAGATCGTGCCGCAGGCGCTGTCTTTGGTGGCGCATACGGGGCGCAAGATTCGCATCATGCAGCAATTCAGGCCGGACAGCCGCGCTCATCGGGATCAGGTGCTGGCGATTTACCGGAAAGCCAGCATAGACGTGGAGCTCGCACCTTTTTTTGATGATCTGCCGCTGCGCATGGCGCAGGCGCATTTGGTGATTGCGCGGGCGGGCGCGTCGACGATCAGCGAGCTGGCGGTGCTGGGGCGTCCGGCGATTCTCGTGCCGATCACCGGCGCGGTGGCGCATGAGCAGATGGCCAATGCGCGCTCTTTTGCGGCGTCGGGCGCTGCGTGGGTGATCGCAGAGGAGGAACTGACCCCTGAGACGCTCGCGCGGCAGATTGAGTCGCTGATTGACGCCGACCATAATTTTGCCGCTTTGACAGGCGCGGCCAAAGCGGCGCGCGCTCAGGCCAAAAAGATGCGCGCACTTGATGCGGCGGCGCGGCTTGCCGATTTCGTCGAGGGCTGTTTATGAACGCGCCTAAAAACAAAATCAAGAATAGAGGCATTGTCCATTTTATTGGCATTGGCGGCATCGGCATGAGCGGCATCGCTGAAGTGATGCATAATCTGGGCTATCAGGTTCAGGGCAGCGATATGGCGGCGGGCGGCAATGCGCGGCGGCTGGAGGCTTTGGGGGTCAAAATTTTTATCGGCCATAACGAGGAGCACCTCGACGCTGCGAAGACGATCGTCGTGTCGTCGGCGATTGGCGAAGACAATGTCGAGCTGGCGGCGGCGCGGCGGCGGCACATTCCGGTGCTGCGCCGCGCGGACATGCTCGCGGAGCTGATGCGGTTCAAGAAATCTATTGTGGTGGCGGGCGCGCATGGCAAGACGACGACGACCTCGCTGATTGCCGCGGTGCTGGATAAAGCCGGTTATGATCCGACGGTCATCAATGGCGGCATCATCAACGCCTATGGCGCCAATGCGCGCAAGGGCGAGAGTGAATGGATGGTCGTTGAGGCCGATGAGTCCGATGGCAGCTTTGTTCGGCTTCCGGCGACGATTGCGGTGGTCACGAACATTGACCGCGAACATATTGATCATTATGGCGACTTTGACACGCTGCGCGCGGCGTTCCGCGCTTTTGTTGAGAAAATTCCTTTTGACAGCTTTGCGGCGATTTGCATTGACCACAGCGAGGCCGCACAGCTGATGCAGCTTGGCTCGCGGCGTCTGGTTTCCTACGGCTTCTCGCCGGAAGCGATGGTTTCGGCGTTAGAAATCAATGGAGAAATCAAAGACAAGGGCGAAACAAGCGCGGCGATCAAAGTCAATCACATTGATCCAGCGGGAGGCCAAGCGCAGCAGTTTGAAACTAGATTGCCTCTGCCCGGGCGGCATAATGTGCAAAATGCGCTCGCGGCGATTGCGGTGGCGCTTGAGCTGGGCATTGAACCCGCTATCATTCATGCCGCGCTTGAAAACTTTGCGGGTGTTGCGCGGCGCTTTTCTTTGATCAGCCGCAAGGGCGGCATCGCGATTTATGACGATTATGCGCATCATCCGACCGAGATCAAAGCCGTGCTGCAGACCGCGCGCGGCTTGACGCAAGGGCAGGTGATCGCGATCGTTCAGCCTCATCGCTATACGCGGCTGCGCGATCTGTTTGCTGAATTCACTGCCTGTTTTGATGATGCCGACATTATCGCGGTCGCGCCGGTTCATGCGGCGGGAGAAAGCGAGATTGCAGGCATCAACCGCGACAGCTTCATTAACGCGCTGGTCAAACATGGACATCATGGCTCTCGGCAGGTGATCGCGATTGATGGCGCGGGTGATATTTTTCCTTTGATTGAGCAAAATGCGCGCGCGGGCGACATTGTTGTTGCGATGGGCGCGGGCTCCATCGGCGCGTGGATGCAGAGCTTGGCGATGAAGGAGGTCTCATGAGCCGGTTTGACGCACTTGCTTCAGGGCTGCGCGGCGCTTTGACGCCCAATGCCGATCTGGGCGCGCGCACTTGGTTCCGCGCCGGAGGCCGCGCCGATCTTCTGTTTGAGCCTAAAGACAAAGATGATCTCGCTCTGTTTCTCAAAAACTGCGATGAGAAGATTCCAATCTTGGTGATGGGCGCGGGCTCTAACATGCTCGTGCGCGATGGCGGTGTGCGCGGCGCGGTGATCATTCTCGGCAAGGCGTTTGCGGGTGTCGAGGTTAAAAGCCAAAACATCACAGCCGGACCTGCTTTGCCTGCGCGGCAGCTCGCGCAAAGAGCGGCGGAAGACGGGCTCACCGGTTTTGAGTTTTTGCGCGGCATTCCGGGCAGCATGGGCGGCTGCGTTGCGATGAATGCGGGCGCTTATGACCGCGCAACCGCAGACATCTTTGTGGAGGCCAAAGCCCTAGACCGAAGCGGCGCAGAACATCTTTTGACCGGCAAAGATATGGCGTTCGGCTATCGGCAGTCGATTATATTGTCTATATCTTCCGGCACATCCCAGCGATATATTGTCATTGAGGCCGCCTTTAAAGGAGAGAAGGGCGACCGCGCGCAGATCAAAGCGCGCATGGAGCAGATTGTTGCCGAGCGCCAAGCCAGCCAGCCTGCGGGCGCGCGCACCGGCGGCAGCACGTTCAAGAATCCTGCTAAAAATCCCGTTAAGAATCCTAAAGGTGCGGAGGATCAAAAAGCGTGGCAGTTAATTGAGCAGGCGGGCTGTCGTGATCTGTCATGCGGCGATGCCTATGTTTGCGACAAACATTGCAATTTTCTGGTCAATGGCGGACGGGCCAGCGCCGCCGACATTGAAAGGCTGGGCGAAGAGATTCGCCGCCGCGTCGCCGAGCGCACCGGCATCATGCTTGAATGGGAAATCCGCCGTGTGGGAGAGGCAAGATGAGCGCTGCATCTCATATTGCTGTTGTGATGGGCGGAGTCTCAGCCGAGCGCGAAATTTCGCTTCTGAGCGGCGCATGTTGTGCAGAGGCTCTGCGCGCAGACGGGCATCAAGTGACTGAAATTGATGCCGGATATGATCTTCCTGCACAGCTTGCGCAAGTGCGCCCTGATGTTGTGTTCAATGCGCTGCACGGCCAGTGGGGCGAAGATGGCCGTGTTCAAGGTCTGTTTGAATCGATGGGTTTGCCTTATACCCATTCGGGGGTTTTGGCATCGGCGCTGGCGATGGATAAGGAGAAGTCCAAAATTATTTTTGCCCAAGCCGGCCTGCCGATTGCCGAGAGCGTCGTCGTGGATCGCACACAGGCAGCGCGCGATCATGTTTTGCCGCCGCCTTATGTGATCAAGCCGCTCGCGCAAGGCTCGAGCGTCGGTGTGTTCATTGTTGCGGAAGGCAGCAACGCGCCGCCGCAAGAAATTTTGGCAGCGGATTGGACTTTTGGCGATCAAGTGATCGTAGAGCGCTATATTGCCGGACAGGAATTTTCTTGCGCGGTTTTGGGCGATCGGGCTCTTGGCATTGCCGAAATCATTCCTCAAGAGGGACGTTTTTACGATTATGCGCAAAAATATGATGAAAATGGCGCGGATCATCAAGTTCCGGCAAAAGTTAACAAAGAGTTTGCAGAAAAGGTTAAAGCGATCGCATGCAAAGCGCATCAAATTTTAGGTTGCAGGGGAGTCAGTCGTGCCGATTTTCGCTATGATAAAAAAACGAATCAGTTGGCCTTATTGGAGATCAACACGCAGCCCGGCATGACCAATATGTCACTGGTTCCAGAAATTGCCGCTCATGCGGGGATGAATATGAAAATGCTTGTCCGTTGGCTTGTGGAAGATGCTTCATGTTTGAGATGAAAACATTTGAAAATCAAAGCGCGGCAATATCTGTCAAACATAAGGAGACGTTTATATGAGTATCACGATCAGTATTCCAGAGAAACCCATTTTGAGGCCGAAGATTGTTGTGTTTGGCGTTGGCGGCGGCGGCTGCAATGCTGTCAACAATATGATTCACTCCAATTTAGAAGGCGTGGATTTTGTGGTGGCGAATACCGATGCGCAATCACTTGCGCAAAATGACGCCGAGCGTTCTATTCAAATGGGCGCGAAACGCACACAGGGTTTAGGCGCGGGGTCTCATCCGGAGATCGGGTTTGAGGCCGCTGAAGAAGTCATCGGCGATATTTCTGATGCGATTCATGGCGCGCATATGGTATTTGTGACGGCAGGCATGGGCGGCGGCACGGGCACGGGCGCAGCACCTGTGGTTGCGCGGCTCGCCAAAGAGATGGGCGCGCTGACGGTCGGCGTGGTCACGAAGCCCTTTATGTTTGAAGGCAATCGGCGCATGGCGATTGCGGAGTCAGGCATTGAAGAGATGCAGAAATATGTTGATACTTTGCTGATCATTCCGAATCAAAACTTATTTCGTGTCTCCAGCGAACAGACGGCGTTGACCGAAGCGTTTGCGATGGCCGATCGCGTTTTATTTTCGGCGGTTGCGGGAATCACCAATTTGATGGTGCGTCCGGGCATGATCAATCTGGACTTTGCCGATGTCCGCACCGTGATGGGCGAAATGGGCAAGGCGATGATCGGCACAGGCGAAGCCGAAGGAGAAAAACGCGGCATTGAAGCTGCTGAACATGCGTTGAACAATCCGCTGCTGGATGATGTGTCAATGAAAGGCGCGCGCGGCGTGCTGATCAGCATTAGCGGCGATGAAGATATGAAGCTTTATGAAGTAGAAGAAGCTGCCAATCGCATTCGCTCTGAGGTTGATCCCGATGCGCAGATCATTTTTGGCGCGACCACCGATCCGACATTAGGCGGTCTGTTGCGCATATCGGTTGTTGCGACCGGCATTGATCAGGAAGAGGCGCTCGTGATGCCCGACGAAGATGACGAACATAGCAGCCTCGCGCTCGTCGGCGGCACCAACGAAATGGAGGAAGCGCCGACAGCACAATTACAGCCAGCAATGAATGGCGGGGCGCCAAAAACCATGAATCAAGATGCGCCGTCCCAAAATGGCCAGCTTCAAGAGGTGCGACCCCAAGGGGTGCGACCTCAAGAGGTGCGCACGCAGCCCTTTCAGATCGTTCCCCCCGTTCAGTCGGCACAGCCGCCGCAAATGACTTCATCCGAAGATCAGGAGCCGCGCCTTGCCGCGATCGCCGAAGAGCAGAGCCTCCATCAGGAGACCCCTGATGATGTTAAGGCGGACATGAAAGCGGATAATGGCGAGAGAATCGCGCCGCCGCCGCCGCCAAACTCTGATACGGGGCCTGCCGCGCCTCACCTTGCGCAGAGCGTCCATCCGTTTGAGGCCTCTTTGGCCGGCCCACAAATCGGCGCGAGCCCGCATGGTGCCAGCCCACAAATAGGCGCTAGCCCCATTGATCGCATGACGCCGACACATCTCAGGCCTCTCCATCAATCTGCGCCGCAAAGTGGCCGTGAGGATCACGCGCCGAAGGGCTTTTTTGGCCGTGTGAAGGCGTGGCTGAGCCTGAAAGCCGGAGAGGAAAATCTATCCGCACAGCAGACGCCTTCGGCCAGTGCGGCCAGTGCGGCCAGTGCGGCCAGTCTGGGCCAAAACGCCCACCAGCCCCCGTCGAGCGCCGTCCAGAAGACGAGCAAAGATGGCGGTGATGAGCAGTTGGAAATCCCAAGCTTCCTCAAAAGTCAGGCCAACTGACCAAATCCTGCTAATCAACAGATCAAGCGGCAGGGCGCGCCATCGCACGGATATAGCTGCGCGGATATAGCTGCACGGATATTGTAATAGTTCGTCATAAAGTTTGATTTGAGCGTTGATGCCCTATTGGTTAGTTATTAACCTTTCAAAGGGAGTATCCATTTTGGGTGTCTGAAAAGGACTACTCATCATATGGATAGTTTTTCTGAAATCCCACTTCCTCTCCGTGCGAGGGCATATCGCTTTTGTGCGGGGAGGCAGTTTCGGGCTTGAATCATTTGATGACGGAAAGAAGATACAAGAAGAACATGGCTGATAAAAGAAGAAGGTTGGCAGGCCGCATAAATTTGGCGGGCAAAGGTGTGCATAGCGGCAGCGATATACATATCGTGCTGCGGCCTCATCAAAATTCTGATTCTAGTCATCTTCAGGATAAAGGAATCGTATTTATCCGCACCGATCTTGCCGATAGGCCGCCGGAAGAGACGCATCTTTCTGCGCGCTATGATCGGGTTGTTGATACGCGGTTTTCTACGACGATCGGCAATGATTATGGCGTGACGATCTCAACGATTGAGCATTTGATGGCAGCGTTTGCAGGCTGCGGCGTGGATGACGCCGTCGTGGAAATTGACGGCGCGGAAGTGCCGATCATGGATGGCTCGTCGCATATTTTTGTTGAAGAGATTCGCAAAGCGGGGATTGCGACCAATGGCAAAGCGCGCAACTATATTCGTGTTTTGATGCCTGTTGCGGTTGAAGAGGGGGATGCGTGGGCGCAGCTGGTGCCTGCTGATGAATTTGAGATGGATGTCGCGATAGATTTTGACAATCCGGTGATTGGCAAGCAGCAATTTCGCACTGCTGGCCAAAATGGAAGCTGGCCGATAAGTTTTAACAAAGAGCTTGCGGCGGCGCGCACGTTTGGCTTTGCTGAAGACCTTGATCGCATGCGCGATATGGGCTTGGCGCGCGGCGTGAGTTTGGACAATACGATCGGCATCGCCAAAGATTCTCAGGGCAAAGACAGCATTATGAATCAGCAGGGTTTGCGTTTTGCTGATGAGTTTGTTCGCCATAAAGCGCTTGATGCTGTTGGAGATTTGGCATTGGCGGGTGCGCCGCTGATTGGCCGGTTTGCAAGCTATAAAAGCGGCCATAGTTTGAATAACCTGCTTTTGCGCAAGTTTTTTCATCAGGCCGATAATTTTCGGTTTGAACACAGCCGCTAGCATTTTGATTTGATGATGCTGTATGTGCGTGTTGCGCGGGCCGCAATCTCTTCTTGTATTTTATCTATTTGTGTTGTCTTTGCGGGATGCGCCTCCAATCCTGATGACGGGTTTTTCCCCGGCTCGGATTCGCGTCCGGTGGAGCTCATTTATAATAGCGGCTTGGATTATTTGTTTGACCGCAATTACATTTCTGCGATTGAGGAATTCAACCTCGTGGGGGAGCAATATCCTTATTCGGTCTGGGTGCGCCATGCTTTAGTGATGGCAGGCTGGACGCATTATTTAATCAATCAATATCCGCAGGCGATCGCCCAGCTTGACCGCTTCATCGCGCTTTATCCCGGCAATGAGCATGTCGCTTATGCCTATTATTTGCGCGCGATGTGTTTTTACGAGCAGATTGGCGAAACCAACCGCGATCAATCAACTGCGCTTGCGGCTCTGGGAGCTTTTGGTCAAGTGGTCGGCTTTTTTCCGAATAGTATCTATGCGCGTGATGCGCAGGTTAAAATATCTTTGGTGCAGGCGTCGCTGGCGGCCAAAGAGATGTATCTTGGCCGCTGGGCGATGGAGCATAACCAGCTCGCAGGCGCGCTCAACCGGTTTCAATCGGTGGTGAATAATTATGGCCGCTCGGCCTATGTCGCTGAGGCTCTGCACCGCATGGTTGAGGTTTATCTGACGCTGGGTCTGGATAGCGAAGCGCGCCGCATGGCGGGTCTTTTGGGGCATAATTTTCCTGACAGCTCGTGGTATAAACATAGCTATGACTTGTTAAGGGAAAAGAATTTGCTCAGAATTGCGCAGGCAAAACCAGCCAAAAAATAAGAGAAAGAGATAAAGGAAAAAAATGATGCCACAATTTTTTAATAAACTTGATCATATCGTGCGGACTCTAGAGGGGTTTGCCACCCAGCCGCCAGATGATGTGTTTGCAGCGTTGGCGGATATATCAAAGAAGTTGCCTTTAGCGCGCCGCGAGGTTCAAAATCTGCCTGATGAGGTGCTTGATGAGATGATTTATGGCCAAGAAGGAAAAAAACACAAAGCCTAAAATTGCTGATGAAATCAAGGAGCTTAGGCGCGAGATCAATCGCCATAACCGGCTTTATTATCAAGACAACAAGCCCGAAATCAGCGATGCAGTTTATGACGAGCTTTTTCGCCGCCTGCAAAAATTAGAGGAACAAAATCCGCAATATGTTGTGGCGTCTTCGCCGACACGCAAGCTAGGCGGCGCGGTTGGAGAAGGGTTCAACAAGGTTGAGCATAGTGCGGCGATGTTGTCGCTGGCCAATGCGGCGAATGAAGGTGAGGCGCAGGCTTTTTTGGAGCGCGTCCGCCGTTTTTTGAATCTCAAAGATCAGGATGAAGTTGAGATTCTTGCCGAGCCGAAAATTGACGGCCTGTCGGTGGCTCTGGTCTATCAAAAGGGCGTGTTGGTTCGCGCAGCCACACGGGGCGATGGCAAACAGGGCGAAGAGATCACTGAAAATATCCGCACCTTTGCCGAAATTCCCAAAAAGTTGAAGGGCAGCACACTGCCCGACTTAATCGAAATTCGTGGTGAAGCCTATATGACCCATCAAGATTTTGAAGCGCTCAACGAAAAGCAGCAAAAGGCTGGCAGGCAGATTTTTGCCAATCCGCGCAATGCGGCGGCGGGATCGCTGCGGCAGCTTGACGCCAAGATCACGGCGGAGCGGCCTCTGCGCTTTTTTGCCTATGGCTGGGCGGGCGCAGCACTTGGCGCGAAGACTCAAAAAGCGGCGATGGACAAGCTCAAAAAGTGGGGGCTGCCTGTTCCGGAGCAGAAATGTTTGACCTCTTCGCTTGAGGCTCTGTTTGCCTTTCACCAAGAGATAGAAAGCCAGCGCGCGGAATTGGGTTTTGATGTTGATGGCCTCGTCTATAAGGTCAACCGGCTGGACTGGCAGGAGCGCTTGGGCTCTTTATCGCGCGCGCCGCGCTGGGCGGTGGCGCATAAATTCTCGCCCGAACAGGCGGAGACATTGATTGAAAAGATCTCCATTCAAGTCGGACGCACCGGCGCGCTGACGCCGGTCGCCAATCTGAAGCCGGTCACGGTTGGCGGCGTTGTCGTGCGTCATGCGACTCTGCACAATGAGGACGAAATCAAGCGCAAGGACATTCGCGCGGGCGATCATGTGGTCATCCAGCGGGCGGGCGATGTGATCCCGCAGATTGTCCGCGTCGTCAAGGAGAAGCGCCGCAGGGGCGCGCGTATTTATGCTTTTCCCGACAAATGCCCTCAATGCGGCGCGCTCTCCCTGCGCGAAGAGGGCGAAGCGGTGCGCCGCTGCACCGGCCTTTTGACCTGTCCGGCGCAGGCGATTGAGCAGTTGAAGCATTTTGTTTCGCGCAGCGCCTTTGACATTGAGGGGCTGGGCGCGAAGCAGATTGAGGATTATTATAAAAAAGAGATGGTGCGCCATGCGGTGGATATTTTCACTTTGCGCGACAGATATGAGGCCGATCCGCCGGATATTTGGCGCTATGAGAGCGGGCGCAAAGACCAAATCGGCACGCTCAAAGAGAGCGCGCGCAAATTATTCGCCGAGATTGATCGCAGGAAAAATATCGGCCTTGACCGGTTCATTTATGCTTTGGGCATTCGCCATATTGGCGAGACGATGGCGCGCCAGCTGGCATTATTTTATCGAGATTATCAAGAGTTTCGCGCGGCGATGGATAAAATCGCTGCGGGCGGCGCAGCGGACGGCCTGTTGGCGCTTGACGGCGTCGGCGAGAGCGTCATTGAATCTCTGCGGCGGTTTTTTTCTCATAAAGGCAATCGCGATGAGATGGAGGGTCTGATAGGAGCGGGTGTTGCGCCGCAAGAGATCACGCGGCCTTCTGCCGACAGCGAGATTTCGGGCAAGACTTTGGTATTCACCGGCCAGCTCACAAAGATGACTCGCGCTGAGGCCAAAGCTCTGGCTGAAAAATTAGGCGCGCGCGTCTCTAGCTCGGTCTCTGCGGCGACGGATTATGTGATCGCCGGAGAAAAGTCCGGCACCAAAGCCAAGAAGGCCGCCGAGCTGGGGGTCAAAGTTCTTTCCGAAGATCAATGGCAGAAGCTTTCTTCCCCCAGATGATGTCAGATGATGCCATCTGATGCCAGATGACGGGGATTATATCGCGCGCGTAGCTGATGTGAGCCATGCGGCGGTTGGCTCGTCCACGAGCTTTGTCAGCACCGCGCGGATATGGGCGTGATAGGTGTTGAGCCAAGCGCGCTCTTTTTCGTCGAGCAAAGCGGCTTCAACTAGTGTCAGGTCAATCGGCGCGCAGGTGAGCGTTTCAAAGCCGAGCATTTTGCGGCCATCTTGGCTGAGGTCATCTCGCGCTTTTTGCGTTTTATCGACCACGACGACGAGGTTTTCGATCCGAATGCCGTAGCAGCCGGTTTTGTAATAGCCGGGCTCGTTGGAGATGATCATGCCGGGCTGGAGCGGCGTCGCGGAGCCGCGCGGCGAGATCGCCTGCGGCCCTTCATGCACGGACAGATAGGAGCCGACGCCGTGTCCGGTGCCGTGGTCGAAGTCGAGTCCGGCCTCCCAGAGCGGCTGGCGGGCGAGCGCGTCGAGCTGGTGGCCGCTTGTTCCTTCGGGGAAGGTCGCGCGCGCGAGCGCGATATGGCCTTTGAGGACGCGGGTGAAGTTTTCGCGCATTTCGCCGCTGGGCTGGCCGATGGCGATCGTGCGGGTCACATCGGTTGTGCCGTCGAGATATTGGGCGCCGCTATCGACGAGAAACAATTCGCCATCGCGCAGAGTTCGGTTGGTCGGCTCGGTGACGCGGTAATGGACAATCGCGCCGTTCGGCCCTGAGCCGGAGATCGTATCAAAGCTAATATCTTGGAAAAGGTTTTGCCGCCGCCGGAAGGATTCGAGTTTTTTGACGGCGGTGATTTCGTCAATTTGATTTTTTTCAGCCTCTGCGTCCAGCCAGCACAAAAATTGCGTGAGGGCTGCGCCGTCGCGGTGGTGGGCGTTGCGCGCGCCTTCAATTTCTTTGGCGTTTTTGATCGCTTTGGGCAAGAGGCAGGGGTCAGCGCCGAAGCGAATTTGAGCGCCTGATTTTTTGAGCCGGTCAAAAATCCAAAAAGCGGTCTGGTTTTTATTGAGGCGCACGGGGCTTTTTGCTGTGCTGAGCGCGTCTAAGGCCGCGCCGAACTGGTCGGGCGGCTTGATGCGCAGTTGCGCGCCCAAAGTCTGGGCGAGATCGTCGGCGATGCGCGCTTGCTCAATGAAGAGGTCAATTGTTTCGTCAGCGTGCAGGATCGCAAAACAGAGCGCCACAGGCATATGGGGGACATCGCGGCTACGCATATTGAGCAGCCACGCAATCGAGGCCGGATCGGTAAGCACAAAGGCCGCTTCGCTGTTTTTTTTGAGCGCGCGCGCGGCCTCGGCGCATTTTTGCGCCGCCGCGCGACCGGCATAGGACGGATCATGCGCGACGACTTCAGCACTGGGCGGCGGCGGGCGGTCTTCCCATATCTCATCCACCATATTTTGCGGGCAGGCAATCAATGTGCTTTGTGTCTGCGCGGCGGCTTTTGTCAATGTTTCAACTTCATTGATCGTATGCAGCCAAGGATCAAAGCCGAGCCGCGCTTTTGCGGGCAGATTGTCGGCCAGCCACACGGCGACCGGCGTCGCGGTGATGTGCTGGCAGCTAAAAACATCCTGATCGGTCTGCTGTGCGACTTGGAGCAAATAGCGCCCATCGGTGAAGATCGCGGCGTGGTCGGCAAGAATGATCGCGACGCCCGCCGATCCGCTAAATCCCGAAATCCAAGCCAGCCTTTCATCTTGGGCGGCGACATATTCCCCTTGATGCGCGTTGGCGCGCGGCACGATGAAGCCGTCAAGGTTGGCGGCGCGCAGAGCCTCGCGCAAGCCCGCGACCCGCGCGGCACTCTGCGAAGGCGCTGCGGGCTGCGAGAAATCCTGTAAATAATTCTGGCTGCTCATCATGCAGCTAGTTTAACACAAATTAAAATCCGACGTGATTAGAGCTTTTTGACGAAACTGGCTTTGATCATTTTGCGGCCTTCCTCGTCAAACAGGATAGTGAGGTTGTTGCCCTCGGCGGCGGTGATTGTGCCTTCGCCGAAATGTTCGTGGATGATCCGCGTGCCAGAGGGATGGGCGCGGCTAGATGATTTATGAGATGAGGGTTTATGAGATGACGCGTTAAACGGCGTTGTATTTTCGGCGATGCGGTTATGGCGCGCGATGTGATCCTCGCCGATCTCGTCAATAAAGCGCGAGGGCAGAGGCGTTTTCCATTCGTTGAATACGAGGCGCGAGCTGGCAAAAGAAATCAGCGCCTGCTGCTTGGCGCGCGTCAGCCCGACATAGGCCAGCCGCCGCTCTTCCTCCACGCCCTGCGGGCCGTCTTCGAGGCTTTTGCGGTGGGGAAAGATTTCCTCCTCCCAGCCGGGCAGGAAGACATGGTTGAACTCTAAGCCTTTGGCGGCGTGGAGCGTCATGATATTGACGCGGTCGTCATTTTGGGATTGCTCCATATCCATGACCAGCGCGACGTGTTCGAGATAATCGGCGATCAGGTCGAACTCAGAGATGGCGCGCAGCATTTCCTTGAGGTTGTCGAGGCGGCCCTGCGCATCGATAGCGCTCATGCGGCGCCACATTTCCATATAGCCGGACTCTTCGAGCACGAGACGGGCGAAATCCTCGGGCGGTTTTTTATCGGCGAGGGCGCGCCATTGGGCGGCCTGCTGGGCGAAGGCGCTTAATGTTTTGGCGGCTTTTTTTTGAAGTCCGGCGCTGGTGAGCTGGTCGGCGCTTAATCCGGCGGCGGCGAGCAGAGATATGGCTTGGCTTCGCGCGAGCGCTCTGAGTGCGCTGAGGCTCACTTGTCCCAGCCCGCGGCGCGGCAGGTTGATGATGCGCTCAAAGGCGAGGTCGTCATTGGGCTGCATGATGAGTCGCAGATAGGCGTTGGCGTCGCGGATTTCGGCGCGCTCATAGAAGCGCATGCCGCCGACGACCCGATAGGGCAGGCGCATATCAAGCAGGCGCTCCTCAAACTCGCGGATCTGAAACGATGCGCGGACGAGAATAGCGTGTTCATTGAGCTTTTCGCCTTGGAGCTGCGCTTGGGTGATCTGGCCGCCGATCAGATGGCTTTCATCTTTGCCGTCCCAGCACTGCCAGACGGCGATTTTTTCGCCTTGATTTTTTTCGGTCCAGAGGGTTTTTCCGAGTCTCTGGCCGTTGCAGGCGATCAGCGCTGAGGCTGCGGACAGAATGGACTGCGTTGAGCGGTAATTTTTCTCCAGCCGGATGATTTTGGCGCCGGGAAAATCTTTTTCAAACCTCAAAATGTTGCCGATCTCTGCGCCGCGCCAGCCATAGATGGATTGGTCGTCATCGCCGACGCAGCATATATTGCGCCGCTCACCGGCGAGCAGGCGCAGCAAAAGATATTGCGCGATGTTGGTATCTTGATATTCATCCACCATGATAAATTCAAATTTTTTGCGCCAGTTTTCAAGCACTTCAGGATTTTGGCGGAATACCACAAGACATTCATTGATGAGATCACCAAAATCCGCGGCGTTGAGCTGGCGAAGCTTTTTTTGATAATCGCGCCAGATCTGCGCGCAGATTTTTTTGATAGCCGTGCTGCTTTCATCTTGCGGAATTTGGCTGGGCGTCAGTCCGCGATCTTTCCAGCGCGCGATCTGATGAAGAATGAGCGGGGGTGGATGGCGTTTTTCGTCAAGGTTTTTATCGCGCAGAATTTGTTTGATCAGGCGCTTTTGATCGTCTTCATTGAGGATCGTAAAATTTGATTTCAGGCCTACGACTTCAGCATGGCGGCGCAAAATCCGCGCGCAGATGGAATGAAACGTGCCAAGCCAAGGCAGAGTTTCGGCGCGCTCGCCGATCAGGCTGATGACGCGCTGGCGCATTTCGTTGGCGGCTTTATTGGTGAAGGTCACCGCCAAAATGCGCGAGGGATAGGTTCGCCCGCTCACGAGCAGGCAGGCGAGCCTCGTGATGAGCGTTTTTGTTTTGCCGGTGCCGGCACCGGCGAGAATGAGCAGCGGTCCGTCCAACTGGCTGACCGCGTCGGCCTGCGCCGGATTGAGCTCGGCAAGCCATTCAGTCTGAGTGATTCCCATAATGGGTTAGATGATACCCTTATGGTGGCGGATTTTCAGGCCTAAACGCTCGGCCTGCAGGCGGAAGAAGCCGTCGCCGAGCGCGGCATGCGCCAATCCGGTTGCGATGGTAACAGTGACCATCAAAGCCAATGTCACTTGGTAATCTCCGGTGAGCTCGAAGGCGATGAGGATCGTTGATAGAGGCGCGCCCAGCACTGCCGCCGAGACGCCGCCCATGCCCGCGACCGCATAGAGGCCGAGATTGCCTGTCCAGTCAGGAGCGATGAGGAACAATGCCATGCCAAAAGCCGCGCCAGTGAGCGCGCCAAGATAGATCGTCGGCGAGAAAACACCGCCGCCGAAGCGGCCTGCCAGAGTCAGGCAGGTCATGAAGAGCTTGATCGGGATCAGCATCAGGAGCATCAATAGAGGCAATTCTGCTTTGAGGGCGGCATCGGTGACTTCATAGCCGACGCCCAAAATCTGCGGGACGAGCAAAGCGACGATGGCGGTGATGATGCCGACGCCGAGGGGGCGGGTCCAATCCGGGCCGGACAGTTTGGCGTTCACTTCGGCGAGGCGGAAGGCTAGCACGGTGAACGCGACCGCGACGATCGCGCAGACCACGCCGAGCAGTGCAAATGTCGGCAATTCGCTATAGGCGGTGATCATATATTCAGGAAGCCGAAATGCAGGAAAGTTGCCGAGATGGATTCGCGTGATGGCCGTTGCGCTGACGCTAGCGATCGCAATGGGCATGATCGCAGGCAGAGCGATATGCCGCAGAATAATTTCGTGGGCGAACAGCATACCGGCGATGGGTGCGTTAAACGATGAGGCGACGGCGGCGGCGGTTCCGCAGGCGAATAAAACATGAGAGGCGGAAGCGGGCAGAGTGAACCATCTTGTCATGGCGGCGGTCAGTGCGACGCCGAGATGGATGGCGGGGCTTTCGCGACCGGCTGATCCGCCGCCGCCTATACATAGGGCAGCATAAGCCGCTGAAGTGATGCCCGCCGCCGGTCCGACCCGCGGATCGTAATGATCTTTGGCGATGAGAATATCGGCGACGCCCATCGGGCGGCCTGCGGGCGGCAGATAGCGCAGCACACAGGCCGCCAGCGCGCCGGTGGCGAGCGGCCCGGCCATAATTTGCCACCAAGGCGCCTGTGCGGCGGCCATCAACAGGCTTTCCATATTGGCGTCGAGCCAGAGCCAGTGGAAAAAATCAATCGCATAGCGAAATCCGATCACCGCATAGCCAACCGCAACGCCGATAAAGGGCGAGAGAATCCACAAAAGAGGATGAACATTCTCTTTTTTAATAAAGAGCTTTTTCATAAAAATTATTTGATTTTGATGACTCGCCCGATCTGTTCAGGGCGCGGCAGGGCTTGATGCGCGTCCATGACTTGCTGGATATTTTTTTGCAGCCAGTCCGGATAGGGCGCGGCGCGGCGCTCGGCCATATCCACATGGATCGCGATCTGCTCGCAGGTGGCGGCGAGGTAATTTTTTTCATCATGGAACATTTGCATAATAAAGTGCATTTTTTTGGCGTCGCAATCAAGCAGCTGGAAGGTGATTTTGAGCGGGTCATCGCCGCGCACTTCGCGCAGATAGCAGATATGCATTTCAAGCGTGAAGCCGGATTTGTTCTGCTCATCAATATATTTTTCGCCCATGCCGAACCCTTCCCAGACATGCTCGAGCGCATCGTCAAAGATTTTGACATAAAAGGCGACATTCATATGGCCGTTATAGTCGAGCCATTCGGGCAGGACGCGCAGTTTAGGCAGGATGAGCGGGGCGGCGATTTTTTTCATGTTTCTTTTCCGGTTTCTTTTTATGTTTCTTTATATCTCTTTATGTTTCTTTATATCTCTTGAGCGGCGATGCGCGCGCGATCTTGCTCAAATCGCCGACCGGCAAAGTAAAATAGCGGAATGGCGAGGAAAGAAATGATCGTAAATGTGAACAAAGTCCAAGTATAAGGCTGTTCCACGCCGCGCGCGATCATCAGATCAATCATAATGCCGCCCAAAGTGACGCCGAGCCCTAATCCGATCAGGTTCAGCGTGAGCAGATAAAAGGCGACGATTGTGGCGCGCACTTTTGTCGGGCTGAGCTCTTGGACGGTTGAAAAGGTCGGGCCGTAAAAGCAGCCGAGGGTGAAAAATCCGCCCCAGACTCCCATCCAGAACAGGATCGAGTCGGCATCGGCGATGCGATAGGCAATGGAGATCGGCGAAAGCAGCAGCATGATCCAGAAAAGAAACATAGGCCGTCCTTGGCCGGTCTGTTTTTGAAACACATCGCTGAAATAGCCGCCGAACAGATTGCCGGAGACGCCCGCAATGACGGCAATCCAGCCGGTCATCTGCGCGATTTCGGCGCGTTCAAAGCCGCGCTCGTGGACGAACCAGAGCTGGTCAAAGACGGCAGCGCCGAGAATAAAATGCAGCGCGACGCCGCCTGCGATCGTCATCGTCAAAGAAGGCGATTGGCGCAAAGCGGCGATCACATCTTTGACCGGCGAGGTTTTACTCTTGCCTTCGGCCTGCTTATGGGCGTAGCCGTGATTTGGGGTTTCTTTGACGAGCAGCATAAGCAGCGCGAAGATGATTCCGATGCCGCCGAGAATATAGAAGCAAGCGCGCCATCCGATGGCTGGCCCGAGATAACCGGCGATGAGCAGGCTCATCCCGACGCCGATCGGCACACCGGCATAATAAAAACCGGCCGCAAAGCCGAGTCTTTTAGCGGGCAGGCGGTCGGCGAGCAAAGACATGGATGACGGCGTCAGCACCGATTCACCGACGCCGATAAACATGCGCGGTATCGCAAGCGATACGAAGCCGCGCGCGGCGCCCGAGGCGGCTGTCAAGGCGCTCCAAAGCAAGACGCCCGCCGCCACCAGCTTCGGACGGTTGATCCGATCCGCGAGCGCGCCAGCAAACAGCCCCATGATCGCGTAAAAGAAAATGAACACCAGACCGGTCAGCAGGCCGAACTGGGTATTGGTCAGGTTGAGATCAGGCACGATGAAATTGGCGAAGCTCGCGAGCAATTGCCGATCAACGAAGTTCATGATGTTGAGGATGGTCAAGAATCCGAGCAGTCCGTAATTGCGCAGAGATTCTTCTGCGGCGGGCTGGCCGCGTGGCGGCGTGGTTTGATGAGACATATTCCCCTCCCTGTTGGGGGTATTATATCGCCGCCGTGAAATAAAGCTATACCGCTTGAAAGGGCGCTGATCGGTGATCATAATCTCTGATCAAAGTGCCGCCAGTCTTAGGGATATGGATGAGTACGCATTCGGGGTCTTTGAGCTTAAAGTTTGACATCGATCGGCCAGAGAGTTTTCTCTTCAGTATGTATTTCGCGAAAACGCTTAAACACTGTATCGTGGACATTAGCCCGCTTAATCAGCTCTTTTAATATGGGAGAAGCGATGCGGCTGTTTGAGCGCGCGCTCACGCGCGACAATAGATGTTTGATCATATTGCCGCCTCTCCCAACACGATAAGTGCTCATGCCGTCAAACAAAAGGGGAGCTTTAGCGTTTTTTCCAAAAATATCTTCAAATCTAGGGGATGTTGCGGGCGCTATTGGCGCTTGAGAAGCTTCTTCACCTTCGAGGGCTTTCTGTTGAAGGAATTTTTCTGTTTCATAGAGCTTAATTGTATTCATAAATAGCGAGCAAGTCATTGCTGTAGCGACTTCATCGGGCTCTTCAAAATGGTCGATAATGGTGTCACAGGCGGAGATAAGCCATCGGCTATTTGATTGACTGCACATAAATTCATTTTCTTCATTCCAAATTTTTCTGAAGTTTGATAGGCAGTATGGAACGTTTAACTTGCGCCGGATGAAAACAATTGTCACCGCATGGAAGAATTCCAGATAGCTTTTACCTGAAAATACCTTTTTTAATCGAGAAATATGCTCGTGAATATCCGGGTGCGATCTCATCGCGTAATGCTGATGGTCATTGTCTAAAGTTGCTTTGTCTAAAATGGTTGCTTTGAATTCTCTGATTCTTAATTTGGTTTCGGGTGTGCATTCCGTTTGTATGATCTCCTGAGGATCAAACTTCGCTGGAGCGCGCCAGTTGAGCGATTTCTCGATGGAAGCGATCATTTTCTTTATAGCCATGTCGGCATATTAGAAATTAAATTTTATATAGGCAAGAGCAATTTGATGCTTTAAGCCTAGCGGCGGAGCAATTGCCGATCAACGAAGTTCATAACGTTGAGCATGGTCAAGAATCTGAGCAGCCGGTAATTGCGCCAAATATAGCGGCGCGGATATAATGCTAGTCATCTAAAGGCTCTATATCGCCGCAAATTATGCTAAAACTAAAGAGCTATGTGCAAAAAGTATTCGTATAAAAATTATTCTTTATGGATATGCCTTGTTTTTATTTTGGGCTTGCCGTCACTCACTTCCTGCGCGGACCCAAGGCTTGCTTCTTTTATTGAAGATTATAAAAATATGCCGGATAAAGAAAGCTCTTCAAAATTATATGAATGGACAATATCGCCCAGCCCCTTTTATTCTTATCTTGATCGGGATTTTGTCGAAGGTTTGACTCTAGATCAGGTCAAGCAATATCAAAGGGCGCAAAAGTTGCAACGATGTGAAACCATAAAAGATTTGGAGCAGCAGGGCTTTCTCAACCTTTATCCTTTTTTGCGCCCCGCCTTTGAGCGCACCGATATTCCCGGCATTGAGAAGGATAGGCTCGTTTTTATTTTTAATCATAATATCGTTCGTGTTAAATCTCCGGCACTTCAGTTTTGCAGGGGTCAAAAGGAGCTTGAAGAAAGCAAACAGGCTGCACGACGTCTTCGCCTTTCTTTTCCTCCCATTCGCACTTTGGATCTGCCCAAGGGAGAAGAGCGAGAAGCTTGGTATCTAGAAAGGGAAAAAGAAAATGAGATTTCTAAGAGGTGTTATGCAATAAGACGTTTTATTTCTCTGGCTTTGACTGAAGAATATAGGCCGGCTGTGATGGCGGTGCTGCGCTTGATAGAAAAACCCAACACGCTTACTTTATCGGCGGACATGGAACATTCTTTGCGAAAACTCGCCAAGCGTCCAGATATGAGGCAATCCAGCCTTTCTGTTAAAGAAAAAAATGATTTAGATAGGCCGGACATCATCAAATATTGGTGGGAGGACAAAAAGCTGGATTGCGTACCTTCGTACCTAGATTGATCTGATCAAACTACTGCTTCCAATCAGGACTCATCTTCCATAGGGCTTTAACAGCTTTGCGATGCTCATCATCTTTGGTAGAGCTGCTACAGAAATCTTCAATAATCAAACAAGGTTTCTTCTGATGACAAGGCCATTTATCATCCTTCTTAATAAAAACAAAGTAATGTTTCCCATCCGTTGCAATGATACGTTCCAAAGCTGAGAACCTGCATTGATTTCCATCATTAAACCAATCAGGCCATAACCCTGCTTTTTCTAAATCTGAATATTTTCCACGTTCTTTTGCTTCCACCATGGCTATAAAATCATCTGGTTTTCGGCTGTTTTGTGAATATAGTAATATGTCAGGTTTTCCCCCTTTTTTTATTTTTTGCTTCTTTGATTCATTGTTCAGATAAAATTCAAATGCCATGCGTTGTGGGGTCCAACCTAAGGCTTCAAGCAAAGGCACCACTAAATGCACCACAAGCTCATTTTCATACGGAGTGTATCCTTCTTTATATTGATTATATAAAGCCAAGAGTTCACGATCTAATTTTTCTAGCCGAATGATACATTTTGCTAAGCTAGAAAAATCAAATCCATTCCCCCAAAGTTTAGAACCATGTTGCTGCAAGATTTCACATATTTTCTCTGCAGAAAGTTTTTCATCTGTCATAAAATCCCTCTCCCTTCTTGTCCGCTATTATATAATAGCAGTTAATGGCTGGGGGAGGTGGATTCGAACCACCATTGACGAATTCAGAGTCCGTAGTCCTGCCGTTAGACGATCCCCCAGCGGACTTCAACAGATAGATGCCTCAATAGATAGATGATAGAGTCGATTATGGCAATGAGGGATTCATCGAGGCGCTGGCTTGCGCGGCAGAGGCGCGATATTTTTGTGCGCCGCGCGCGGGCGGAGCATTATCGTTCGCGCGCGGCCTATAAGCTTGCCGAGATTGACCGGCGGGTTGGTTTGTTGAGGCGGGGTTATTCGGTGGTTGATCTGGGTGCGGCGCCAGGCGGCTGGTCGCAAATTGCCGCGCAGCGCATTGGCAAGACGGCGAGGATCATTGCGGTTGATCTGGTGCCGATCAAAAAAATTGACGGCGTGAATATGATTCAGGCCGATATTGAAGACAAGCTGCTCGCGGCCAAGATCAAGAGCCTTTTGGGCAGCGGCCAAGCTAGTGTGGTTTTGAGCGATCTCGCCCCGCCCACGACCGGCCACCGCGCCACCGATCAGGCGCGGATAGAAAATCTGACTTTGGCGGCGTTCAGCCTCACGCAGCAGATTCTCGCCCCCAAAGGCGATTTTCTCGTCAAGACGCGGCAGGGTGGCTGGGACGATCTGATGGCGCAGCTGAAGGGTAAATTTGCGCAAACGCAGTTGCTGAAGCCGGAGGCGTCGCGCAGCGGCTCGGCGGAGATTTACGTTCTCGCGCGGGGTTATCAACCTAACTAGAACAGGTTTTTTGGGCTTTTAGCGTATTTATATGCCGATAATTCTCCTTTGCTTTTGTGTCGGATCGTGGTAAAAGTTTTTGCCAATCCACTAGAAACTATGAAGTGTTGAGACGTGATTGGTGCCCAAGTGATTCGTGAAGCTTTGACTTTTGATGATGTTCTGCTTTGTCCGGCTGAATCCCAGATTTTGCTTGATGATACGGATGTGTCCACGCAGCTGACGCGGACGATTTCTTTAAAAATTCCGCTGATTTCGGCGGCGATGGACAGTGTGACGCAGTCGCGCATGGCGATCGCGATGGCGCAGGCGGGTGGTCTGGGGATCATTCACCGCAATCTGTCGGCGCAGGAGCAGGCCGATCAGGTGCGCGCGGTCAAGAAATTCGAATCGGGGATGGTGGTCAATCCGGTCACCTGCGCGCCTGATGACACGCTCGGAGCGGCGCTGGAATTGATGGCGCTCCACCGCATTTCGGGGATACCGGTCATCAATGGGCAGAGGCGGCTTGTCGGGATTTTGACCAACCGCGATGTCCGCTTTGCTGAGGATAAGAGCACACCGGTCAGCGCCTTGATGACAAAAGAGACGCTCATCACTTTGCGCGAGGGCGTCAATCTGAACGAAGCCAAAAGATTATTCCACAAGCATCGCATTGAGAAGCTGCCGGTGGTTGATGATGATTATTGCTGTGTTGGTCTTGTGACGGTTAAGGATATTGAGAAGGCGCGGCTGCACCCGTCGGCCTGCAAGGACGAGCAAGGGCAGCTCAGAGTGGGCGCGGCGACGTCTACCGGCGAGGAAGGCATTGAGCGCGCTGATGCGCTCATTGATGCGGGCTGCGATGTGATCGTCGTTGATACGGCGCACGGTCATTCTCATCGCGTTTTGGATGCGGTGCGCGAGATCAGGCGGCTGCATAACGAGGTGCAAATTCTCGCGGGCAATGTCGCGACCGCTGCCGGTGCCAAGAGCCTCATTGATGCGGGCGCGGATGGGATCAAAATCGGGATCGGCCCGGGGTCTATCTGCACGACGCGTATGGTCGCCGGAGTCGGCGTGCCGCAGCTCACCGCGATCATGGATGCGGCAAAAGTCGCGCAAGAAGCGCAGGTGCCGGTGATCGCCGATGGCGGCATTAAATATTCCGGCGATCTCGCCAAAGCGGTGGCCGCAGGCGCATCCTGCGCGATGATCGGCACTTTGCTCGCCGGAACCGAAGAAACGCCGGGCGAAGTTTTTCTCTATCGCGGGCGGAGTTATAAATCCTATCGCGGCATGGGCTCGCTGGGCGCGATGGCCGAAGGGTCAGCCGACCGCTATGCGCAAGGCCATATCAAAGAGCCGTTAAAGCTCGTGCCCGAAGGCGTGGAAGGCCGCGTGCCTTATAAAGGACCGGCGGCTGATGTGCTGCACCAGCTCATCGGCGGCCTGCGCGCCGCGATGGGCTATACCGGCTGTGCTACAATCAAAGAGATGCAAACCCAAACCGATTTTGTCAAAATGTCTCCAGCGGGCCTGCGCGAAAGCCATGTCCATTCGGTGATGATCACGCGCGAAGCGCCAAACTATCCGGGAGCGGACCTATGGGTCGGGGATTAATTTTGCGGGGATTAATTGTGATCGTGGGACTCATTTTGTTTCCCATAAGTGCATTGTCTAATTCGGCTTCGCAGCGGCTGACCGATCAGGGCAACCGCGCGCTGGAGCGCGACGCCTATAAAGAAGCGATGCGCTTATGCGAACAGGCCGTCGTTGCTGATCCGGCGGATGCGTCGGCCTTTGCTTGTTTAGGGCGTGGTCATTTTAAGTCCGGCAATAAAAAATATAGCGACAAATATTATAAGATCGCGCTGGATATATTCCCCGCCCATCAAAGCGCGCTGCGCTGGGGCGGCGAGTCAGACATCACCAATGGCCGTCCCGATAAAGCGCGCAAAAAGCTCAATCGCTTGAAGCGCGTCTGCGGCCAATGTGATGCCTACCAGCAATTACAGAAAATTTTACTGCGCTATAATGCCAAAAAATCTTCAGGCAAGAAAAATAAACCCTGAGTCCAAAGAGCATATTTTGCTGCTGGATTTCGGCAGCCAAGTGACGCAATTGATTGCGCGGCTGGTGCGCGAGGCGGGCGTTTATTGCGAGATCGTGCCATTTGATCAAAGCGAGCGGGCTTTATCAAAGGAGGGGGTGGGCGCGATCATTCTTTCAGGCTCTCCGGCGAGCCTTGCTGCGCCCGATGCGCCGCGTCCTTCCGAGAAGGTCTGGACAGCCGGTCTGCCGGTGCTCGGCATATGTTATGGCCAGCAAGTGATGTGCGATATGCTCGGCGGACGCGCCGCGCCTGCGGATAAACGCGAATATGGTCCGGCGGAGATCAAGCTCGTCAAGGAGTCCGATCTGTTTGCCGATATTGGCGCTTTGTCGTCTTCTCATCCGGTGTGGATGAGCCATGGGGATAAAGTGGTGGCTTTGCCGCAAGGTTTTGAATGTTTGGCATCTACGGCGAACGCGCCCTATGCGGCGATCGCCGATGAAAGCCGCCGCTTTTATGGCGTCCAGTTTCACCCTGAAGTGGCGCATACCCCGCTGGGGTGTCAATTGCTTGAAAACTTTGTCCACCGCATTGCGGGCTGCCGTCAAAGCTGGACGATGGACGCGTTCCGCCAAAGCGCCGTAGATGCGATCCGCGCGCAAGTTGGGCAGGGGCGCGTTTTATGCGCTCTGTCGGGCGGCGTCGATTCGTCTGTTGCCGCCTGCCTGATCCATGAAGCGGTCGGCGACCAGCTCCATTGTGTGTTCGTGGATAATGGCCTGATGAGGCTGGACGAAGCACGGCAAGTGTCTGGCTTGTTTCGCGATCATTTCAATATCCCTCTGACGGTTGCTGACGCACAGGAGAAGTTTTTGTCTGCACTTTCTGGTGTCTCCGATCCGGAGCAAAAGCGCAAACAGATTGGCCGCGTGTTCATTGAGGTTTTTGAGCAAGAGGCAGACAAGCTCGGCGGTGCGGATTTTTTGGCGCAAGGGACGCTTTACCCTGATGTTATTGAGAGCGTATCGGTGCAGGGCGCGCCCAGTCAGATGATAAAGAGTCATCATAATGTTGGCGGGCTGCCGGACGTGATGAATATGAGACTGGTTGAGCCTCTGCGCGATCTGTTCAAAGATGAAGTCCGCAAATTAGGCCGTGTGCTGGGCCTGCCGGAGCATTTTATCGGGCGACATCCTTTCCCCGGGCCTGGCCTTGCGATCCGGATATTGGGCGAAGTGACCCAAGCAGATTGCGCGCTGCTGCGCCGCGTTGATGCGATCTATCTCGACGAGATTCGCCGCGCCGGTCTTTACGATGAGATTTGGCAGGCGTTTGCGGTTTTGCTGCCGGTGCGCTCGGTGGGGGTGATGGGCGATGCGCGCGCCTATGATCGGGTTTGCGGGCTGCGCGCGGTGACCTCGCGCGACGGCATGACCGCCGACATTTACGAATTCCCCGCCGGATTTCTAGGCCGTCTGGCCGCGCGGATCGTCAATGAGGTTCCGGGCATTGGCCGCGTGGTTTATGATATAACCTCAAAACCGCCCAGTTCAATTGAGTGGGAGTAGGGTTTCACCTGAAGCCATAAATGGTATTGTGGAGCAGTCTGCAAAAAATGTGAAAAGAATAATTAAAATGGAAAAAGAATTTACACCGGCAATGGGCGATTCAAGGCTCACGCCATTATATGATTTTGCGATTAGATGGCTCACGAGAGAACATATCTGGCGTGATATGCTCATCCAACAAATAAATATCTCAGCATCAGATCGCATATTGGATGTAGGCTGCGGGACGGGTTCACTCGCAATTCGCTTGAAAGGGGCTGAATCTGCAGCGGAAGTCATTGGTTTGGACCCGGATGATGAAGTGCTCTCGTTAGCGCAGCAAAAGGCGCAAAGCGCGGGTGTCAATGTTGTATGGCGGCAGGGATTCTTGTCTGACGAGATGGTTAGAGAAATGGCTCCTGTTTCTAAAGTTGTTTCAAGTCTTGTCCTTCACCAGACCCCGCTAGAAGAGAAAGCTAATATATTGTCTGCGATGCATAGAATATTGGCGCCGCAAGGAAAACTTCATATTGCTGATTACGGATTACAAAGAACAAAGTTCATGAGGATAATGTTCCGAAGAACGGTTCAGAGGGTAGACGGAATAGAAGATACTCAGCCTAACGCAGATGGCATTCTGCCCGATCTCATCAAAGCAGCGGGCTTTCGTGATTTGCATGAAACCAAGATTGTCCCTACGATAACTGGTTCTATTTCTTTATACAGCGCAATAAAACATTAGATAATCATTGAGTGGGAGCGATTTTTTGAACCAAATAATTTGATTGGGAGATGAATGTGTGGAGACGTTTTAAAAAATATCTGATCTATAGGCCGACGATGCGGCTGTCTTGGTTCATCAGGCAGCTTGCGCATATGAGAAGTTTTGCTGATGTGAAGAAAGCTCTCACACAGCCGCTTTATGAAAGAAGCGTTTTGCTGCGCCAGATTCCCAAAAACTCTCTGTGCCTTGAGCAAGGCCGCCTTTATAGCAAAGAAGAATTGCTTGATATGCTTCCCAAAGGTTCGGTGGGGGTTGAGATAGGCGTATGGCAGGGAAAGTTTTCGAAAAAAATTTTATCAAGAGTTCAGCCTCGCTGCCTTCACTTGGTTGATCCTTGGATGTTTTTGCCTGAATATCCGCATGAATGGGCTGGGGGCAGCATTGCGAAATCGCAGGAGGATATGGATCAAATTTTTGAGGACGTGCGGACTTATATGGCTCAAGAAGGGGGCCAAGACAAGGTGCGTATCTGGCGCATGACATCGGAGGCGTTTTTCAAATCTTTCACGGACAAGGTGGATTGGGTTTATATTGATGGCGATCATTTTTATGATGGTGTTTTGAAGGATTTGAATGGCGCATCTTCCATCATCAAGCCGGAGGGCATTATCTGGGGGGATGATTTAAGGTGGCGCTATCCGGGTCAAAGCAACCGGCCTGTGCAGGAAGCTGTTATTAAGTTTTGCAGTGAGAATAAAAGAAGATATGCTTCATTTTCCAGCCAATATATCATTCTTTGATTGCCAATGATAGAAATCAAATGATAGAAATCAAAACAGACAAGCTGGTTTTAAAAAAACCCCAGCACAAAGATAAACCGTTGCTTGTGTCTCAAATTGGAGACTGGGAGGTGGCAAAGTGGCTGTCGCGTGTTCCTCACCCCTATTCAGCAGATGATGCTGAGCTTTGGCTAAAGAAAGTGAGCCAAGAAGAACTCAGTTTTAACATATTTAAAAATGATTCTTTAATTGGCGGTGTCGGACTAACCCAAGAAGAAGACGGATTTTATGAATTAGGTTTTTGGCTGGGCAGAGAGCATTGGGGACAAGGATTTGCTATAGAAGTGAGCCAAGCAGATTGCGCGCTGCTGCGCCGCGTTGATGCGATCTATCTCGACGAGATTCGCCGCGCCGGTCTTTACGATGAGATTTGGCAGGCGTTTGCGGTTTTGCTGCCGGTGCGCTCGGTGGGGGTGATGGGCGATGCGCGCGCCTATGATCGGGTTTGCGGGCTGCGCGCGGTGACTTCGCGCGACGGCATGACCGCCGACATTTACGAATTCCCCGCTGGATTTCTAGGCAGCCTAGCCGCGCGGATCGTCAATGAAGTTCCGGGCATTGGCCGCGTGGTTTATGATATAACCTCAAAACCGCCCAGTTCAATTGAGTGGGAATGAAAGGGATAGGGTCAATGAAAGAGACAAAAAAGCAGGATCGCGGTTAAAGGTTTCCATCAAGCCGCCAGATGGTCAAGGAATGACATTGGAGAAAAATTCAGCGGAATTCTTGTTAGTCTAGCTGCGAAAATACTTGATAAAACAAAAGAAGGGTTTGAACTCATGAACAAATCCCTTAAAGCGGAATGTGAAAAAAATATTGAAAACAATTGATCTATCATAGGGAGATATCCAAAAAAGGAGATATCCAAAAAAGGAGATATTATGTCTGATGCTTTAACTTTGTTGATTGAGGCTAATAAAAACTATAGCCAAAATTTTGATCAGGGTGATCTGTCGATCTTTCCCACAAAAAAGACCGCGATATTGACGTGCATGGATGCCAGACTTGATCCCGTGAAATTTTCTGGCCTTGTTGAGGGCGATGCGCATATCATTAGAAATGCCGGTGGGCGGGCATCAGATGATGCTGTGCGATCTCTCGTGATATCACATAAGCTGCTCGGCACTTTGGAATGGTTTGTTATTCATCATACCGGCTGCGGCATGGAGCTCTTCACCGACGATATTATGGGCCCCCTGCTTGAACAAGACCTTGAAACAGCAACTTTTGACGGCAAAGTATGGAAAAACTCCGATCAAGGCCAAAGCGCTAACACGAAGAAGGGATCAGCCGCCGGAAAATATATTAAGTGGCATACGTTCAGTGATCTTAAACAAAGTGTTGTGGATGATGTCAACAGAATAAAGACCCACGCTCTCGTGCCCAGCCATATCAAGGTTTATGGCTTTATTTATGATGTCAAAACCGGAAAACTTATTGACATGAATGATTTTTGAAGATTTTTTTAAGAAAAAATTATGCTAGGAGTTAGCATGAGTTTATCATGTCTCAATCAATATTTTATTTTGTGAGGCGCGTTTACTCATTTTTTCAGGCTGGTATTTTTGCCTATGGGAACATCGGCACGACGCCGTTTCAGCTGGGTTTTGCGGCATGGGGGCGGGGATCATCATGACCAGCGATGCGACTTTATTGTCTTTGACCAATAATGTATTTTTCAGGGATTATCTTTCTTTTATTTACTTTATCAAGGCTTGGCTTTATGATTTCATTTGGAATCCGTTTCTTGATTTTATGTTTTCATTGCCCTTTGTTCTGCATCAGCTTTTTGAGGCGGTGGCGACGACGTGGCTGGGGCTCTGGCTTTTGCGGGTCGTGGAAAGGATGCCCAATTAAGAGTATAAGGATTAGCGATTATGTCTGAATTTGAACTTCTCTATCTGCGGCAAGGCTCCAGCCAGGGGGTTTCGCTGCTCGCTGCCGGTTGGATCACGATCCAGTTCGCTGTGATCACCGCAGCCTATTTCATGCAAGGCAAAACAAAAAAAATCATAAAATGGTTCCTGTTTATAAATTATCTTATCTGGACCTTTATCATCTATGTTCGGATGATTTTGTCCTTTATTGCCATCGCACAGATCAACCAGAGATTGGTGGAGCAAGGGTTCGCCTTTCCAAATAGCATCGGCGTGTTTTTATTCATTGGCTTTGTGGTGCTTGGTGTGTTTGCTATTGTGGGCACTTATATTATATTGTTTCAATATGATTTTTCAAAAATAAAGGAAGAAGAGGGGCTTGATGTCTGAGATTTTTCGCGATATAGAGCGCGAGCTGCGCCACGAGCGCTGGCTAAATTTATGGCAGCGGGTGCAGCCTTATGTGATCGGGGTTGTTGCGGGTGTGTTGCTTATGGGCGGCGGCTGGACGGCATGGCGATTTTATGCGCGCGCGGCGGCTGAGCAGGCTTCGCGCGATTTTGACGCCGCGCTCATTTTGCAGGACAAAAACCAGCGCGCTGCTGCTTTTGCCGATCTTGCCAAGCAGAGCGGGAGCTATGGCGCGATGGCGGCTTTTCACGAAGCCGCTGCCAATGCACAGCAGGGGCGCTGGAAACAAGCTGCCAACATTTACGACGAATTATCCAAGCTGGCTAATTTGACGCAGGGCCTGCGTGATCTTGCGCGCATCAATGCGGCGATGGTGCTGGTTGGCCGCGCTCCCTATCAAGAGATTGAGCAGCGTCTGCGCCGTGCGGTGCGGGACACTGCGCCTTTGCGCCATTCAGCGCGTGAGGTGATGGCGCTGGCGGCTTTGGAGGCAAAAAATTACGCCGCCGCGCGCGCTCTGCTGCAATCTTTGACGATCGCGCCCGATGCGCCCGCAACTTTGCGCGCGCGCGCCCAGATCATGCTCAATAATCTTCCTCAATCTTCCTCAAAATCTTTCGAAGAATCTTTTAAAGACTCCATCAACTAAAGAAACAAAAAAACCAGTAGAATAAATTTTCATGCGTTTATCTTTTTCTTATTTATTTTTAGCGCTGGCTTTATTTCTGATACCGGCCTGCAGCGTTCAAAAGGCACAGCTTAAAGGCAAGCGGATTTCGGTCTTTGACCTGCAGGATAAATTGGCTGTGGCGTCGGCTTCGGCATCTTTGAAGTGGAGCGCGCCTGCGGTGCGCAATAACAAAACGTGGCCGCAATTTGGCGGCACCGCGGCGCATGCGCTGCAGCATCTTGCGGTGGATGGGTTTAACGAGCTTTGGCGCGTTCAGATTGGGAATGTGGGCGCTGTGTCTCTGCAAGCGTCTCCGATTGTAGCTGCGGGCAGAATTTTTGTGCTTGACGGCCATGCCACGCTTCATGCTTTTGATGTGCGCTCAGGCGAGAAATTCTGGCAGCGCGCATTTGCGCTGACGGGCGATCAGGAGGGCGCGCGCTATGAATGGTCAAGGCTGGGTTTTGGCGGCGGATTGGCTTTTGCACGAGGTCGTGTTTTTGTGGCGACCGGCTTTGGCACGGCGGCGGCGGTGAATGCGCAAACGGGGGGGGGGATTTGGCGCCATGAGATGCGCGTTCCTTTTCGCGCACCGCCGACAATTGATGCGGAGCAGGTTTATTTTTTAAGCTTCAACAGCCGCCTTTCGGCGCGCCATGCTCTGAGCGGGCGTGAGATATGGTCGCATCAGGGCCTCAGCGATAGCAGCTCTTTATTGGCGTCATCTGCTGTGGGTGTGGCGCAGAATGTTGTGGTTGCGCCCTACAATTCGGGGGAGGTCTATGCTTTGCGCGCGCGCGATAAGAGTTTTGTGTGGACTGAAAATCTTGCCGATCAAAGTGCGGTGTCGTCTCCCTCTGATGACGGGTTTATTGCCGCGCCGGTGATTGACCGCAATCGGGTTTATTTGGTGAGCCATGCGGGTGATATGACCGCGATCAACCTCACCAATGGCGAGCGCCTATGGTCTCAGAAAATTTCGGGTGTCAATATGCCGTGGGTTGCTGGAGATCGCATTTTTGTTTTAGCGCAAGGAGGTCTTTTGGTGGCTTTATCGGCGGCGCGTGGAGAGGCGATCTGGCAAAAGAAGCTGCCTACGCAAGCAGGGGTATTTTGGCGCGGACCGATTTTCGCCAGCGGCGCGCTCTTGCTAACCTCATCGGATGGCCGCTTCGTGCGTGTAGCTCCGCAAACAGGCCGCATCGTCAGCGCCGTCAAGCTGGCTGAGGGCTTCACCGTCGCGCCGGTCGTCGCCGATCGCAAAGTGTTTTTATTGTCAACAGATATGGAATTGATCGCGCTAGGTGCCAAACTTTAGGCGGAAGATGACATTGGCGATCGTCGGGCGGCCAAATGCGGGCAAGTCAACTTTGTTCAACCGGCTGATCGGGCGGCGCGCGGCTTTGGTTGATCCGATGCCCGGGCTAACGCGGGATTTGCGCCAGAGCGCGTGTGTGTTGAACGGCGTGCCCTTTGACGTGATTGATACCGCCGGATTGGACAATGACCATGCAGATGAAGTCGCGCAATTGATGACGAAGCAGGCGGTTAAAGCCATCAAGGCCGCTGACATTGCGTTATTTTTGTTTGATGCCCGCGCAGGCTTAACTCCGGAAGATGAAAATTGGGCGCGCTTTCTTCACAAGACGGCAAAAAATGTGATTCTTGCGGCCAACAAATGTGAAAATCAAGCGCGTGTGCAGCCCAGTCTGATTGACGCGCTGCGTTTAGGATTTGGCGATGCCGTGATGATTTCAGCGGAGCATAATCAGGGTTTGGGCGATCTTGAAAAGCGGATTGCGGAATTTCTGCCAGCATCCCCGCCGGATTCTGAAAACGAGAAGACGCCGCGCGGGTTAAATATGGCGATCATCGGGCGGCCAAATAGCGGCAAATCAAGTCTCGTGAATTATCTATTGGGCCGACCGCAAATGCTGGCCGGTCCGCAGCCCGGCCTGACGCGTGATGCGATTCCGATTTCATGGCTGTGGCAGGGGCAAAAAATTGAATTATTTGACACGGCGGGGCTGCGGCGTCCGGCGCGGATTTTCCGCCGTGCTGAGGCGCTTGCGGTTTCTAGTGCGCTGCAGGCGATCAGGTTTGCCGATGTCGTCGTGCTGCTGATGGATGCTACGCAGATGTTTGAAAAGCAAGATTTGCGCATTGCCGATCTGATGGCGCGTGAGGGGCGCGCGCCGGTTCTGGCGATCAACAAAATGGATTTGGCGCCTGATCTTGCTGAAAAAGATATCAGCGCGCGCGCTGCCGCACTTTTGCCGCAAATGCGCAATGTGCCGGTCGTTTGTTTTTCGGTTAAGACGGGCGCGGGCGTGGACAGGCTGATGCCGCAAGTGATGCGCGCATTTGATATGTGGAATATGTCAATCACGACCGGCCAGCTCAACGCATGGCTGCAATCTTGTGTGGGGCGCCATCCGCCGCCCATGTCGAGCGGGCGGCCTGTGCGGATAAAATATATCACACAAAAATCATCGGGGCCGCCGACGTTTATTATTTTCACAACGCGCGCGAAGAAGCTGCCCGACAGCTATAAGAGGTTTTTGATCAATGATATGCGCGCAAAGTTCGCCTTTGATGGCACGCCGATCCGGCTGGATGTGCGCACAAGCGATAATCCTTACGTATCAAACTAGGCGTATCAAACTAGGCGTATCAAATTAGGCGTATCAAATTAGGCGGAAATTTTCTGACCATGAAGCACACAGCTTTCATGCAATATATCCAGCAAAGGCGGTATGATGTCCTCCGGCGCAGGTATAGAGGAGGGATCCTCGCCGGGCACGGCGGCCGCGCGCATCGCGGTGCGCACGCGTCCGGGCTCAAACAGGTTAATGCGCAGTGGCGTATCTTGACATTCGCGCGCCCAAATCATCACTAGAGCTTCAAGAGCGGCTTTGCTGGCGGCATAAGTGCTCCAGAAAGGCCGCAGCGAGCGCACCGCGCTTGAGGTAATGAAAGCACAGCGCGGATGCGCCGCTTGGCGCAGCAGAGGTTCCATAGAGCGGATCAGCCGATAATTGGCGGTGAGATTGATCTCAAATGTTTTGCGCCAATCATCGGGATCAATATGCGCAACCGGCGATAACGGGCCGAGCAGGCCGGCATTGCCGAGCAGAATATCCAATTGCCCCCAGCGATCAAAAAGCGCGCCGCCGAGCCGATCAATCGCTGCGCCGTCGGCGAGATCAAAGGGCGCGAGCGTAGCTTTATGGCCGCCTAGTGCGCGGATTTGGTCATCCACCTCTTCAAGTTTTTGCTGGCTGCGCGCGACCAGCACGAGCTCAGCGCCCTCTTGGCCGAGCGCGCAGGCTGCCGCGCGCCCGATGCCGCGCGATGCGCCGGTGATGAGCGCGCGCTTGCCCGCAAAACGTCCGCTCATTCCTGATCTGAAAGCAGTGATAATTGGCCGGATGACAAAGCTGCGCTCTGGTCGGTGCGCGAGGTCGGATAATCTCCGGTGAAGCAATGATCGGTGAATTGAGGATGCTCTTGATTGCGCCCCTGTTCATGCCCCATCGCGCGATAAAGGCCGTCAATGGATAAAAAGGCGAGGCTGTCCACGCCAATGAATTTGCGAATGCCCTCATCGTCAAAGCGATTGGCGAGCAATTCCTCATGTGAAGGCGTATCAATGCCGTAGCAATCGGGGTGGCGGATGGGCGGGCAGGCAATGCGCATATGAACTTCGCGTGCACCGGCCTCATAGAGCATCTGAACGATTTTTTTTGCCGTCGTGCCGCGCACGATGCTGTCATCAACGAGCGTGATTTTTGCGCCATCAATCAGGCTGCGATTGGGATTATGCTTGATCCGCACGCCAAGCTGGCGAATTTGCTGCGTGGGCTCAATGAATGTGCGGCCAACATAATGATTGCGGGTGATTGCCAATTCAAACGGCGTTTTTGACTGGTCGGCAAAGCCAATGGCAGCGGGCACGCCGCTGTCAGGCACGGGCGCGACGAGATCGCTTTGTATCGGGGCTTCCTCGGCGAGAATTTCGCCCATGCGGCGGCGATAGGCATAAATGCTTTGGCCGCCGACAAGGCTGTCGGGGCGCGAGAAATAGACATATTCAAAAAGGCAAGGCCTAGGGCGCATTGGCGGGAAGGGGTGCAGTGAGCGGATGCCGTTTTTATCGGCGACGATGACCTCGCCGGGCGCGACATCACGAATATGTTCAGCGCCGATCATATCCAGCGCGCAGCTTTCCGACGCCAAAATTGCCGCGCCGCGCAGCTTGCCCAGCACGAGCGGGCGAATGCCCAAAGGATCGCGCGCGCCGATCAGCAAATCATTGGTCAGGATCGTCAGCGCGTAAGCGCCTTCCAATTGATGGAGCGCTTCAATGATGCGGTCAACAGGATTGCGGGTCGTTTCGCGCGCGGCGAGATGAAGAATGGATTCGCCGTCGCTGGTTGACTGAAAAATCGCGCCGCTTTGAACGAGCATATGCCGCAACGTCACGGCGTTGGTCAGATGGCCGTTATGCGCGAGGGCCAAGCCGCCGCATGACAGATCGGCAAAGAGCGGCTGAATGTTATTCGTTGAGGCGCCGCCGAATGTCGCATAACGAACATGGCCGATGGCGAATTCGCCGCGCAGCCGCTTGATAATTTTTTCACCGGTGAAATGGTCGCCGACGAGGCCGGGGCGCTTTTCGGAATGGAACAAAGCGCCGTCATAAGATGTGATGCCTGCGGCTTCCTGTCCGCGATGCTGCAGCGCATAGAGGCCGAGTGCCGTCAGCGCGGCGGCATCTTCATGTCCGGCGACGCCAAATACGCCGCAATCTTCGTGAAGGCGGTCGCTTGTCGGATCAAAATTTTCCATCGCGCTAATTATATCGTGGCATTGCCCGCTTGCGGCAGGAAATCCATCAGGAAGTTGGCGCTGGCCTCAAGCCAAGGATGAAGCTTGGCTTGATTTAACGCTGGCGGACGCTCCTCAAGCGGCACAAAAAACGCATAGACAAGAAACAAAGCCGCCATCACAAAAAATCCGCGCATGGCGCCATAGAAAAAGCCCAATGCGCGATCCATAAAACTCAAGCGCATATTCTGCGTGACATCCATGATTAAAGAGGTCGTTGGCCCTAACAAAAGCGTCATTGATAGGAAAATGATCAAGCCCGCAATCGCGATCGTCACAAAATTGGGGAGCGTCCATCCAAGAAAATCGTTCATCAAGACGCCAATCCATGGGGCGGTCGTCCAGCTCAGAAACCACACAGCAGCAAGTGTGACGATCCAATATAACAGACTCACCATCTCCCACGAAAAGCCGCGCATATAGGCAAAAAAGCCCGATACGAAAATCACCGCGAGCACGGATAAATCAATGATGTTGAAGCCGATAAAGCTTATCTCGGTCATAAGAAAAGTTCCGTCATCTTCGTTTGATTGCTCTTTGGCGTGATTCTTTATTAGAGCCAAGATATGCGCATAATTCATTAACATTTTTAGCTATTTTCTGCTGCGTGCCGATTTTTTGCGTCATGACCTTTGTTTCGGCCTGATCGGGGTCTGGCGGCATGATGGCGCTGAGAAAGCCCAGCTTTTTGGCTTCTTTCAGCCGCGCATTTGGCCGCGATACTGGCCGGACATGGCCTGAAAGGCTAATTTCTCCAAAGAAGACGGTTTTTTCCGGCCAAGCCTGATCCCACGCCGAAGAAAGCAGAGCCGCGACGATGGCGAGATCAGCCGCCGGATCAGTGATTTTCAAGCCGCCCGCGACATTGAGATAAACATCTTGACCGGCAAAGCTGACGCCTGCGCGCGCCTCCATTACCGCAAGCAGCATAGACAGCCGCGCCGGATCACACCCGACCGCCGCGCGCCGCGGCTGTCCGAACACGCTCGGCGTTGCGAGCGCCTGAATCTCCATCAGCAAAGGCCGTGTGCCTTCAATCGCCGCAAACACCGCCGCGCCGCTTTCCTCACCGCCCGCGCCGCCCAAAAATAAAGCAGAAGGATTGGCAACGCCGGTCAAGCCGTCATGGCTCATTTCAAACACGCCGATCTCGTCCGCCGGGCCGTAGCGATTTTTGACCGCACGCAGAATCCGAAATTGATGGCTGGCACTGCCTTCAAAATGGAAAACGCCATCCACCATATGCGCAATGACATTCGGGCCGGCGATTTGTCCGTCTTTGGTCACATGGCCGATCAGGACGATCGCTATGCCCGTCCGCTTGGCGAGCTCAACCAAAGCCTGCGTCGTCGCACGCAGCTGCGTGATCGTGCCGGGCGCGGCATCAAGCCCGTCAAGCCACATGGTCTGAATCGAATCGATGACTAAAAGATCGGGCGGCGGAATCTGCTGAAACAGCGCCAATATGCTGTTGAGGTTTGTTTCGGTGATGAGTTGGAGCGGCGCACCGCCTTGCCCAATCCGATGCGCGCGCAGCCGAATTTGTTCGGCGGCCTCTTCGCCCGAAATATAGATCGCGCCATTTTCGCTTTTGGCGCGCTGCGCGGCCACTTGGAGCATTAAAGTTGACTTGCCGATGCCCGGCTCGCCGCCGACCAGCACGATGGAGCCCGTGACAAAGCCGCCGCCCAAAGCGCGATCAAATTCATCAATCTGGCTGCGGCGGCGCGCTGGCGGCTGGAGGTCTTGTGCAGCGAGTGTGCTCAAAGCTGCGGGCTGGATGTTTTTTTGCGCAAAGCTTTTTGGCTGCGAGGTTTCTGCGGTGATCGTATTCCATTTGCCGCAATCTTCACAGCGTCCGCGCCAGCGCGGCGTGATCGCGCCGCAAGACTGGCAGATATATGTGCGCCGCTCTTTGGCCATCAGTTTCTCATTATTCGGCTTGTCATTCTATCTATTGACATGAATACGGATCGGCCCTTCGGCGCGTCCATGAATGAATTGATCAACATATTCATTGCCGCTTTGATCGATATTTTCAATTGCGCCCGCCCAGATGATCCGGCCATCATAGATCATGGCGATGCGGTCGGCGATCTTGCGCGCGCTGGCCATATCATGCGTGATGGATAAAACGCTCGCGCCGAGATCGTGGGCGGTCGCTGCGATCAGATCATTGATGACATCGGCGGTGATCGGGTCAAGGCCGGTGGTCGGCTCATCAAAGAGCAAAATTTTCGGATCATCGGCGATCGCGCGCGCCAGCGCGACGCGTTTTTTCATGCCGCCCGAAAGCTCCACCGGCTTGAGGTCGGCGGTGTGCTCGTCAAGCCCGACGCGCGCCAGCTTGTCAATGGCGATCAAGCGCGCTTTGGGCTTTGGCATTTTATGCAAATGCAGCAGAACAAAGGCGACATTTTCCCAGACAAGAAGGCTGTCAAACAAAGCGGCATTTTGAAACAACATGCCCATATGGCGCCGCGCTTTTTGCGCGAGTGTGCTGTTGAGATGGGTGACATCTTGGCTGTTAATCTCAACAATGCCCTGATCGGGTGCGAGCAGACCGAGCACGCAGCGCAGCATCACCGATTTGCCCGACCCCGATCCGCCGATCACAACGAGGCTTTCTCCATGATCGACGTGCAGGTCAATGCCTTTGAGTACGCGCTTATTGTCAAAGCTTTTGTGAATGTCTTTTAGCCGAATTGCGGTCATGGTCTATCCCGAAAAGAAGACGGCGGTCATGACGTAATTGCTCGCTAGAATCAGCACTGACGAAATGACGACGGCATTGGTGGCTGCGCGTCCGACACCTTGTGCGCCGCCTTGGCTGTGAAAGCCTTGAAAAGCGCCGATCATGGCAATGATGAAGCCGAACACGGAGGCTTTGATCATGCCGGAGCGGATCACTTCAACCGTCAAGAAATCTATGGTTTCTTTGATATAGACACCGGTGGAAAAACCGAGCGCTTGTGTGCTGACGACAAATCCGCCCATAATGCCGAGCACATCGGCGACCAAGACGAGCAGCGGCAAGGTCACAACCGCCGCGAGCAGGCGCGGCGCCACTAGATATTTATAAGGATTGGTGGATAAAGTGACAAGCGCATCAATTTGTTCGGTCACGCGCATGGAGCCCAGCTCGGCAGCGATGGCTGCCGAAATCCGTCCGGCGACCATCAGGCCTGTGAATACCGGCCCTAATTCACGGGTGATCCCAAGCGTGACAACCGTTGCAATGATCGTTTCTGAGTTGAACGTATTGCTGCCGTAATAAATTTGCAGAGCGAAGACCGCGCCGGTAAAAAAAGCGGTAAGCGCGACAACAGGCAGCGAATAATAGCCAATGCGCATGGTCTGTGCGAAAAATAGCCGCCAAAAAAAAGGCGGGCGGACGATATGGCTCAGCGATTCCACGACAAACACCGCGAATCGTCCGGCATTGGCAGAAAGCGCTAAAAATGTGCGCCCGATCGCAGCAAAGATATTCATTGGCTCTCAATATAATGGCGCGACAGCCTTCTGCCAAGCCCCGTGGCGATGTTATGAGGAATGGTATTCGCGGCGCGCGCAAATTCACCGATCGTGATGTTATCGCCAAGCAGCTCAACTTTTTGGCCGCGCTTGGCCAGATTGGCCGGTAAATCGGTGATGTCGGCGACGAGCATGTCCATAGAAATGCGCCCGATCACAGGCGCAGGCTGATCGCTGATGAAAACGTTAATGTTGCGGGCAGCGCGCGCATAGCCATCGGCATAGCCGGCAGGAATGACGGCGATGCGCGTCGGCTGCGTGGCGCAAAAAGAAGCGCCATAGCCGACATGCTCGCCTATGGCGATTTCGCGCGTTTGTGCGATGAAGCTCGTCAAATGAACCACAGGCCGAAAGGGCAGATCGGCATAGGGCTGTTCAAAGGGATCGCCGCCATAAAGGCCGATGCCGACACGCACCATTTGCAGCGCAAACTCCGCGCCTAAAAACAGCCCCGCCGTATTGGCAAGACTTGCGGGAATCTTCGGATCAATGTGCCATTGCGCGCGCAGATCGTGAAAGCGTTTTCGCTGGTCTTGATTCATTTTATTTTCAGGATTGTCGGCGCAGGCGAGGTGGCTCATCACCAGCGCGAGGTCAATGTCGTGAATATCTTGCGCGCTAATGCTGCCGCCATCGCGCGCGCTGATGCCGAGACGATTGATGCCGCTATCAATATGCAGCGCTGATGGCAGTTTGGCGCTTTTGCTTGTGCGCCTGCCTGTGCGCCTGCTTGTGCGCTTGATTGTGCGCCATTCTTTGATCTCCTCCAGACTGGCGAGGCAGGGGCGCAGATGATTTAAAAGATATAGCTCACCTTGCGATGAGAAAAAGCCATTCAAAATATAAATATCTGCCTCACCGGCAGTTGGCCGCAATATATCGCGCAGTTCAGCGCCTTCTTCGGCGGTTGCCACAAAAAAACTTTTGGCACCGACAGCAGCAAAAGCTGGCGCTATTCTTTTGATCCCGAGTCCATAGGCATCGGCTTTGACGACACAGGCGACCTCCGCGCCGGACGCCAGACGCTGAGCGATGCGATAATTATCGCGTAAAGCGTCCAGATCAATCGTGAGATCAGTCACTGAATTGGGGTGGCTTATGAACTGGCGCGAGATCGGAAAATCTCGTATAGTTGCGATCAAAGTGAAGTTCAACCTCTCCGGTCGGGCCATGGCGATGCTTGCCGATAATGATTTCAGCGATTCCAGAAAGCGCTTCGTGTTTTTGCTGCCACTGATCAAATTCGGGTGTTTCTTCGTCGGGTTTTTCGCGCTGGTGATAATATTCTTTGCGGAACAGAAAGAGGACGATATCGGCATCTTGTTCAATCGCGCCCGACTCGCGCAGATCAGAGAGCTGCGGGCGCTTATCATCGCGCATTTCCACCTGCCGCGATAATTGCGACAAAGCGATGACCGGCACGTCCAAATCTTTGGCGAGCGCTTTGAGGCCTTGCGTGACTTCACTGACTTCCTGCACACGGCGATCATGGCCGCGCCGCGCACGCGTGGTGACAAGCTGCAGATAATCCACGACGATCATGCCCAGCCCCTTTTGGCGCTTCAGCCGACGCGCGCGCGCGGTCAGCGCTTCCAAAGAAATCGCGCCCGTATGGTCAATATAAAGCGGCAGGTCTTTTAAATCCTGCGCGGCTTGATTGAGGTTCTGCAGATCGTTGGCACCGATGCGCCCTTGCCGGATGATATGCGCTTGAATTTGCGCGCGGTCAGCGAGCAGGCGCATGGATAATTGCTCGGAAGACATTTCAAGCGAAAAGAATCCGACAATGGCGCCTTTGGGCTTTTCATCTGGATTGTCGCGAAGGGATGTTTGCCATGCGCGCGCCGCATTAAAAGCGATGTTGGTGGCAAGCGCGGTCTTGCCCATAGCGGGCCGTCCGGCAATGACGATCAGGTCGGAAGCACGCAGCGCGCCCAGCTTTTCGTCAAGATCACGCAGGCCAGTTGCTACCCCCGGCATGCCGCCGCCTGATGAAACAAGGTGCGCATATTCAGCCATTTCAAGTGCGCCCTCAAGGCTTTGTTCAAAGTTTTGCAGCCCGCCCTCATAGATGCCGCGCTCGGCGATGTCATAAAGCGCGCTTTCGGCACTTTCAATTTGTTTTTCTGGAGGGTCGTCAATGTCATGGACGACCGCGCGCTGATAGACATCCTGTCCGAGCGCGATGAGGTCGCGTCTTTGCGCGTGGCTTTGGATCGCATGCGCCCAAGCGAGCGCATTGACGAATGTGCTCGCACTGCCTTCAAGCGCCGTGAGGTAGCTCACGCCGCCTTTTTTTGTGATGTCGTCATTATTTTCAAAGAAAGGCCGCAAAGTCATCGCGGTGGCGGGCTGATTTTCTTGAATCATCTGCGCGAGAATTCCGTAAATTTGCCCGTGCAGCGGATCATAAAAATGCGCCGGTTTTAGAAAGTCCTGAATGCGGTCATAAAGCTCATTATTGACCATCAGCGCGCCGAGCAGGCCTTGCTCAATTTTGAAATTATATGAGCTTGTCGCTGGGGCATTTGCAGGTGAAGAATGTGCAGATGAAGACGCCGCTTTCGGACTATTGGGATTTTCAGCAGAAGATTGCCGCGATGCGTCGATCGGCATAATATTATCAGACATATATTCTTCCCAAGAAATTGAAAAAACATTATGTCTTATTCAAAGCGCGGCGTAAATGCAAAATCCTGAAATTGAAACTTTAATCTGTGGATATTATCAAGCTCAATTTTTATCTGCGTCTTCCTCTTTTTCCGTAGCAGAAGATTCTTGATTTTGACTTTGATCTTGATCTTTGTCCGGATCAGCGGCAGCTTCCATATCTTGTTTGATCTGTTCAATATCGGGCGCGGCACCTTCTTCAAATATATTTTCTGCGGCCTCAGCGATGGAGGAGGCGGCCTCTTCAGCAGAGAGCTGGCCGGAGGCGTCTTCTTGTGTGCGCGCGACATTGAGCTTGATGTCGGCGATGATTTCAGGATGAAGCCTGATCCGCGCGGTGTGAATGCCCAGCATTTTGATCGTGTTGGCCAGCAAGACGTGTGCGCGCTCAATCGGGCAGTCATGTTCGGCGAGCAGGCCGACAATGTCGCGCGTCGTCACCGAGCCATAAAGCTGACCGCTTTCCCCAGCTTGACGGATCAAAGTGAATGTTTGGCCATTAATTTTTTCAGCCTGCGCTTTGGCAAGATCGCGCAAAGCTGTATTGCGCGCTTCAAGGTCGTGGCGCTGGTCTTCAAATTTTTCAAGATTGGCTTTATTGGCGCGCAGCGCCTTGCCTTGGGGCAGCAAAAAATTACGCGCATAGCCGTTTTTGACGCGCACGGTTGCGCCGAGATCGCCTAATCTGTCAATGCGCTCAAGCAAAATAACGTCCATCAGTCTTCGCTCCGTTCGTAGCTGCGTTCGCTAACCCGTTCGCTGCCGCGTTCGTAGCTGCGTTCGCTGCCGCGTTCGTAGCTGCGTTCGCTGCCGCGTTCGTTAAAGGCCCCGCCATCTCTTGACGCGGGCGACTCAGCGTAATTTGAGCGTCCCGTGCCCGCGCGGGCTTCATCAACGACATAAGGCAGCAAAGCGAGAAAACGCGCGCGTTTGATTTCGCGCGCCAAAATGCGCTGCTTTTTCACTGATACGATCGTGATGCGGCTGGGCATGATTTTTCCCTGCTCGGAGATATAGCGCTGCAGCAATTTGGGGTCTTTATAGTCTATTTTTGGCGCGCCGTCTCCGGAGAAGGGACAGGATTTATGCCGCCATGAGAAGCTCTGCCGGTGAGGCATCTGGTTGAGATGAATCACTTTGCCTTTGCCGAGTTTTCTTTTTCTGCTCATGCGTTTTTGTCCTCTTCATCAGGCGCCTGTTCTCCAGACTCTGGTTCTCCAGATTCTTGTTCATTATGTTCTGACGCTTCTGGGATTTCTTCTGAACTCACTTCAGCAGTGTTTATGTCTTGAGCTTTTTGCGGCTCTTCATTTGGCCAGCTTTTATCTTTTGCTGTTTGCCGCATGGGTGGTGAGGGTTCGGTATCGTGCTGGTCAACGCGCACGGTTTGGAAGCGGAGAATGTCGTCATGCAGCTTCATTTGCCGTTCAATTTCTTGGACGGTCTCGTGTGGTGCTTCAATGTTGAGCAGCATATAATGGCCTTTGCGGTTTTTTTTGATCCGATAAGCGAGGGTGCGCAGCCCCCAATATTCGGTTTTGCCGACGCGACCGCCTTGTTTGGAGATGGCGGCGCCAAATTCGTCAAGGAGCGCCTGCGCGCGCTGTGGCGAGAGGTCTTGTCTGGCGATGAAAACGTGCTCGTAAAGTGTCATGGTGTGCCGAAGGAGTCCATTAAGGTTGAATTTTGTGGTAAATCTGGGATATTCCCGTCGGAGGCATTATACATAGACGGGCGAATGAGGCAAGGGCAGGGAAGGGGTAGATTAATGAAAGCGTTTATTTTTCCCGGGCAGGGATCGCAATTTATCGGCATGGGGGCGGCGCTGGCGGAGAGCTGGCCGGTAGCGCGCCGTGTTTTTGACGAGGTGGATGAGGCTTTAGGCGAATCCCTGTCGCAGAAAATGTGGTCGGGGACGGCTGAGGAGCTCACCTTGACGCAAAATGCGCAGCCCGCTTTGCTGGCGGCGAGCATGGCGGTGGTGCGTGTTTTGGAAGATCAGGGTGTGGATTTGGCGCGGGCGGTCAAATTTGTTGCCGGACATTCGCTGGGGGAATATTCGGCTTTGACGGCGGCGGGGTCTTTGTCCTTGTCGGATAGCGCGAAGCTGCTGCGTCTGCGCGGTGCGGCGATGCAGCGCGCGGTGCCTTCGGGACAAGACGCGCAAGGTGCGATGGCAGCTCTATTGGGTTTGGATTATCAAGACGTCGCTGATGTGGTTAAAAATATCACTGAGGGCGTTGTCGCTTTGGCGAATGATAATGCGCCCGGGCAAATCGTGATCAGCGGTGATAAAAATGCCGTTTCCGCAGCGATGGCTTTGGCCAAAGAGAAGGGCTGTAAGAAAGCGATTATGCTGTCAGTGAGCGCGCCGTTTCATTGTCCGCTGATGGCGCCCGCGGCGGCAGAGATGGATGAAGCGCTTGCACAAATAAAAATTTCCACACCAAAAATTGCGGTGGTTGAAAATATGATCGCGAAGCCGATTGAACGCACGGAAGACATTCATCGCCTGTTGGTTGAACAGATCACTGGCTGCGTTCGCTGGCGTGAAACGATCAGCTATATGATCAAACAGGGCGTCACGGATTTTTTTGAAATTGGCGCGGGCAAAGTTTTGAGCGGCATGATTAAGCGCATTGATCGGCAGGCGCAAGGCCATGCCGTCGGCGAGGTGGAGGAGGTTGAAAAATTGTTGAAGGCGTTAACATGATAGACCTTTCGGGCAAAACCGCATTGATCACTGGCGCGTCGGGCGGCATCGGTGAAGCGATCGCGCGCGCTTTACACGCTCAAGGCGCAGACGTGGCTTTATCGGGACGCAAAAAAGACGTTCTTGAAAAATTATCCTCTGAGCTAAAAGGCCATGCGCTGGCGGCTTCACTGGATGATCGCGCGGCCATCGCCGATCTCATCAAGGCTGCCGAGCAGAAGATGGGCAAAATAGATATTCTCGTTAACAATGCCGGCCTGACAAAAGATCAGCTCGCTTTGCGGCTGACCGACGAAGCATGGGACGAAGTGATCGCGGTGGATTTGACCGCGAGTTTTTTGCTCGCGCGTGCGGTTTTGCGTGGGATGGTCAAAAGGCGCTGGGGGCGGATCATTTCCATTGCCTCGGTGGTCGCGACGATGGGCAATGCCGGTCAGGCCAATTATGCGGCGGCAAAAGGAGGCCTGATCGCGATGAGCAAATCTTTGGCGCGCGAGGTGGCCAATCGCGGTATCACGGTGAATTGTGTGGCGCCGGGCTTCATTGAAACGGCAATGACCGACGCGCTGAGCACAGAGCAAAAGCAGGCACTCGCAGCGACCATTCCGAGCGGTCGCTTTGGAAAGGGCACTGATGTGGCCTCTGCGGTTGCGTGGCTCGCCAGCGATGGCGCGGCCTATGTCACCGGCCAGACAATCCACGTCAATGGCGGCATGGTCATGCCATAGGCATGGTCACGCCGTAGGCATGGTCACGCCGTAGGCATGGTCATGCCGTAAAAGAGCCTTAATGCCGTGTTAAGAAATTATAGTATAGTAGAAGGTCTAAAAGGCTTGACCTTAAGCCCTTCATGCGGCAAAACTGCCAACATATTTTATAAACCGCTAGAACGGGGAAGGATCACATCCATGGACAAGAAAGAGGTTTTTGACCGAGTCAAAAAAATCATCACCGAACATCTCGGCGATGACGTTGCAGACAAAATTAAAGAAGAAGCCAGCTTCATTGACGATCTTGGCGCTGACAGCCTAGACACGGTTGAGCTCGTCATGGCCTTTGAAGAGGAGTTTGAAATAGAAATTCCTGATGACATTGCTGAGTCGATCACAACTATTGGCGATGCGATCAATTTCATTGAAAAACAAAAATCCTAATCAATTCTGATAAAGGGCGCGCGCATATTGTGTGCGAAACACATGGCTGAAGCAAAGCGGGTTGTCATCACGGGGATGGGCGTTGTTACACCTCTGGGTGTAGGGGTTGAGCCTGTTTGGAAACGTTTGCTCGCTGGAGACTCTGGTGCTGGCGCGATTACGCATTTTGATGCGTCCATATTTCCCTGCCAGATCGCTTGTGAAGTTCCCCGCGAGGGGGAGAATAAATTTGATGTCAATGACTGGGTAGATAAGCGCGAACAGCGCCGTCTGGATATGTTTGTCATTTATGCCATTGTGGCGGCGGCGCAGGCTCTTGACGATGCCGATTGGCGTCCTCAAAGCGATGAGGAAAAAAATCGCGCGGGCACGGCGATGTCGTCGGGCATTGGCGGGCTTGCCACCATTGAAAGTGGTGTAGAGGACCTCAGAACGAAAGGCAAGATGAGTCCGTTTTTTGTGCCGAAGCTTTTAATCAATATGGCATCGGGGCAGATATCCATTCGTGAAAATTTGCGCGGGCCTAACATTGCGCCGGTGACAGCTTGTGCGACGGGCGTGCATGCGATTGGCGATGCGATGCGCCTGATCGCGCGCGATGAAGCTGATGTGATGGTTGCCGGCGGTGCCGAAGCGGCGATCACGCCGATTGGCATTGGCGGGTTTTGTGGCTGTCATGCGATGGCGACGCATTTCAACCAGTCGCCGGAGCGCGGCTCGCGGCCTTATGATCGCGATCGCGAAGGATTTGTGATGGGTGAAGGCGCAGGCGCACTGGTATTGGAAAGTCTTGAACATGCGCAAGCGCGCGGCGCGCGCATTTATGCTGAGATCATCGGCTATGGCATGTCGGGCGACGCTTATCACATCACCGCGCCGAGCGGCGATGGCGCGGTGCGCGCGATGCAGGCTGCGCTGAAAGATGCGCAAATACCCGCCACGCAGGTTGATTACATTAACGCGCATGGCACGTCGACGCCGGTGGGCGATGAGGTTGAAATCACCGCCATTGAAAAAGTGTTTGCGGGGGAGACGTCGAATTTGTCGGTGTCGTCAACAAAATCTTCCACCGGACATCTTTTGGGCGCTGCGGGCGCGATTGAGGCCATTTTCTCGGTTCTGGCGGCGCGTGATAATAAAATTCCACCGACGATTAACCTTGAAAATTGTGACGTGGACACTAAAATTGATCTCGTGCCGCTCAAAATGCGCGAGAAAGACGTTCAAACCGTGATGAGCAATTCGTTTGGGTTTGGCGGCACAAATGCATCTTTGATTTGCAAACTTTTAACATAGAGGTGATTTACGAGCGCGTGTCAGACATTTCATCCAACCACCAGGGGCATCAGGGGGGGAGGCTAAAGCGGGTTTTCGCGAAAACTCTGCTTGGTGTCGTGATGTGGATGGAAAGTCTCGTTCAAACGAAATCACTTTCTAAATATCGGTCTTCTTGGACTGTTTCTTTGAAAGAAAATTTCTGGCGCTCTATGGTGCTGGGGGTGGCGGTCTTGTTTTTGCTAGCGGGCGGCCTTTTGGCGGCTCTGCTTTATTCTGGGGGCGGACGTGCGTCTGCGGTGCGTTTTGTTGCTAAGCCGCGCGGCACATTGGCGGTGGCTTTTGATCTCAAAAAGGCTGAGATCATATCCAGCACGTTTTTATTCCGGCTGGGGGTTTTTTTGATCCCCGGACGCGGGCTGCGCGGCGGCGAATATCGCATCAAGTCCGATGACAGCATCGCCAACATCATCGCGGCCATGCGGCGCGGCAAGTCGGTGCGCTATAAGCAGACCATTCCAGAGGGGTTGACAAATTACCAGATCAAAGAGGAGCTGCGCCTCAACACTCTGCTCACAGGCGAGATCGGCATTATGCCCGAAGAGGGCACTTTGTTGCCGGAAACCTATTTCGTCTATCGCGACCAGAAGCGCAGCGCGGTGGTTAGGCATATGAACAAAGCGCATAAAATTTTGGTGGCAAGGCTCTGGGAAGCGCGCGACCCCAATCTGCCTTTATCCAATCCCACGGAAGCGGTTGTGCTGGCCTCCATTGTTGAAAGGGAAACCGGCATTGTCGCCGAGCGGGCTCATATTGCCGGTGTTTTCATCAATCGTTTGAACAGAAGCAATTATATGCAGCTTCAATCCGACCCGACGGTCATTTACGCGCTGACGCGCGGCAAGCCGTTTAAGCGCGCTTTAACTTATGACGATCTGAAGCTGGACAGCCCCTATAACACGTATGCCAATTACGGCCTGCCGCCCGGCGCGATCGCCAATCCCGGACGCGCGGCATTGGAGGCGGTGATGAAGCCTGCCAAAACGAAAGATATGTTTTTTGTTGCCGACGGCACGGGCGGCCATGCTTTTGCGGCGACGTATGAGGAGCATTTGCAGAATGTGGCTAAGTGGCGTGAAGTTCAAAAGGCGCGCCGCACCGCACCGGAGATGGCGGCGGATACCTCTGCGGATGTAGAGGGGCCGACCACAGATATTTTAGCCATAGATACGCCTTCTATAGAAGAGATGTCTGTGTCTGAAAACGAACAAAAGCCGCCAGAAGCGCTAGAGGGTGATCAGGCAGATTCTCCGTCTAAAGAAGAGCAAGCGCCTTAATATGGGGTTATCTATTGGCATGGGAGGGGGCATTACACGCAAAGGCTTGCTATTTGTTGTGTCGTCGCCGTCGGGTGCGGGCAAGACGACTTTAGGCCGCTTGCTGCAGGAAAGCGAAGAGGATTTAGAGATCTCGGTGTCGGTGACGACGCGTCCGGCGCGTCCGTCGGAGATAGACGGCAAGGATTATATTTTTCTCACGCCGGATCAATTCAACAAGATGCGCGATGAGGGCGCGCTGCTGGAATCGGCTGAGGTTTTCGGCCACAATTACGGGACGCCGCGCCAGTCTGTCGAGGACAATCTGGCGCGCGGGCGCGATGTGTTATTTGATGTTGACTGGCAGGGGCGGCAGCAATTAGCCGATGCGATGAGTGAAGATGTGGTAAGCGTGTTTATATTGCCGCCATCTGCACGGGAGCTGTCGCGGCGCTTGGCGTCGCGCGGGCAGGACAAGGCGGAGACGCGCGGTCAACGGATGAAATATGCACCGCGCGAGATCAGCCATTATGCTGAATATGATTACATTGTCGTCAATTATGATTTGGCCGAAAGCCTGACGCAGTTGCGGGCGATCCTCCATGCCGAGCGCATGAGGCGCGCGCGCCAGACCGGCTTGCGTCAATTGGTGGACGAGCTGACTGCAGAGCTGCAGAGCATCTGACTTAGTTCATCGCCTCTACGAATAGTTTTTTGTAATCTTCGGGGCTGGCCTGACGCGGATTGGTGAACGAGCAGATGTCAATGACCGCATTTTCAACGAGGCCGGGAGTTTCAGGTGTGATGCCCATCTCGCTTAGGTTGGCGGGCAGTCCCAGCCTCTGGTTGAGGTTGAGGATCTCTTCGGCCAGATCGGCGTTAGGCTGGAGACCCATCGCTTCGCGCAGGCGGTCATATTTGTCGTCAACATGATCTTTGTTAAACCGCAGAACGGTCGGTAAAATCACCGCGTTGAGCGTGCCGTGATGAAGCTTCAATTCTTTGATCCGGCCACAGGAATGGCTCATCGCATGAACCGCGCCCAGCCCTTTGGAAAAAGCCAGCGCGCCTTCGGTGGAGGCCATCATCATATTCCATCTAGCGTCTTCATCTTTGCCATCGGCGACGGCCTTTTCAAGAAAGCCCTGCCTTATGCCGCGCCGCAATCCGTCAAGGCCGATCGCCTCAGCCGGAGGATTGACGATCGGCGTCAGCACCGCTTCAATGCAATGGGTCATCGCGTCCATGCCGCAGGCTGCGGTGAGTCGAGGTGGCAGGCCGAGCGTCAGGCTAGGATCACAGAGAGCGACTTGCGGGATCAGCAGATGTGAGACGAAGGTCAGCTTGCGGCCATCATTGACGATGACGACCGCGCCTAAAGACACTTCGCTGCCGGTGCCCGATGTCGTCGGCACGGCGATGAGCGGTGGCACCGATTTAATTTTATCCCGCCCGCCTTCGGCGAGCGCATATTGCGGCAGCGGCGGCGGATTATTCGCGAGAATTCCGACCGCTTTGCCCAAATCCATAGACGAGCCGCCGCCGACACAGACGATCCCATCGCAGCCGGATTTTTTATACATTTCCAGCGCTTCAAGCACGGCATCTTCGGTCGGATTTTCCGGCGTGCCATCATAGACTTCGGGCGAAAATTTATTGCCGAGCGCCTCGCGCGCCTGATCGACAATGCCCGCTTTGACCAGCCCCTTATCGGTGCAGATGAGCGGCTTGCTGACCCCCAGCTCCGCAAGAGTCGCGGGTAATTGTTTGATCGCGCCGAAATCAAATTCGGCTGTGTTGACAAAGCGCAATGTGGTCATGAGGATGTCCTCCCTTTATTGATATTATGGCCGCCCTGATGTAATTTAAGCCTAGTCTATTCTTTTCCCCGCGCTGACGCAATATCAACCCCATAGAACCCCTAACGTCCTTAAGAGAAATCAAGCGAAATCATGTCCTCGATCATCCCCCAGACCGGCGCATTACCTGCGGAAGCCGCGCCGAGCGGGCTGTTCGCTTTTTCCGGCGCGCAAAAGGCGCTCGCATGGCTTCTTTTGCGCAATCTGGTGCTGACGATCGTGACTTTGGGCATTTACCACTTTTGGGCGCGGACCTATGTGCGCGCGTTTTTCTGGCGGCATCTATTGCTCGGCGGCGAGCGGTTTGATTATATCGGGCGCGGCATGGAGCTCTTTATAGGCGCGGGGCTTGTCTTTGTTTTGCTGGCGATTTTATTCGCCTTTCAGAATATCTGGGCTTTGTGGACGTCTTCGCAAGGGTTTCCGCTTGGGATGCAGTTTTTGCTGAGCCTGTTTTCCACGGCGGTATTTTTGTCCTTTGTGGCCTATGGGCGGCTTTTGTCGTGGCGCTATTTGATGACCCGGACTTTATGGCGCTCGGTGCGGTTTCATATGGGCGAGAAAATCACACCGCTGCTGCCAAACTATATCGGGATCAGTCTGGTTTTGCTGCTAGCCAATGTCGCGACCTTGATGCTCACCTATCCTTATTGGCGTGCATGGAAGATCGGGTTTTTGATGAACCACAGCTTCTTCGGCTCAATGAAGGCCGAGTTCACCGGAAGTCCGGAGCAGCTGCTGCGCGCTTGGCTGCCGGTCTGGCTGTCTATAATGGGCGCTCTAGCCTGTTTTGCTTTTTTTCTTTTTTCTTTATCCTCACCGCAAGAATCCATCCCTCTCAATGCCGAACTTGGCCGAATGTTCGCTGATCAATTTGAGGCCTTTAATATATTTTTGGGCTTGGCGATTTTTGTTTTTATTCTTGGCCTGACCGCTTATTTTTTCGCGCGCTATAAAGGCGCGGAGCTTGTGTTTTTTCTCAATCATGTGCGTTCGGGCGAAACGCGCTTGGTCTACGATCTGCCGCCGCGCGATTTTGCCATTTTTTTGTTTAAGAGAATCGCATTGGTTGCGGTGTGCTGCTCTGTTTTTCTGATCTCCCTGCAAACTTTGCCTCTTGCGTTTATCGCTTATTTGATTTTGTGGAAAGTGCTGGTGATTTTGCCGATGTTTGCTTATGTGAGCGATCATCTGCGCGTTGAGAATTATCAGAGTTTGGAAAATGCTTTTGCGTCGGGCGAGCTGTCGTCCTTCATTGGCGAGGGGCTGGCCGGCGGTTTTGATGCTGATGTTGGCTTTTGAGATTTGAGGGCTTCAAATGGCGACATCCATTTTTTATGACGGCGAGCGCGCGGTGGCTCATCAAGTGGAAGCCGCGCTTGAAGGCGAAAGTTTAGTCGTGCGCGCTTTATCGGGCGAGACATTGGCCGATTGGCCGATTGCGAGCATGTCGCGGCTGACTTCGCGCGAGGCGGCGGGCGAATATTGTTTGACGCGCGGCGGTTTGGCGCGGCTGATTTTGCGCGATGCGGCGGTGCAAAATCAACTCGCTGCGCATCACACGCAGATCGCGCGGCCTTTGACCGGCTGGCGCAAGGAGTTCAGGATTCTTGCGATTTGCGCGTTCGCGGCTTTTGCGCTGGGCATGTTTTTATGGCAGGGGGTTCCGCTGCTCGCCAAGCCGATTACCGCGATGATTCCTAAGACGTGGGAATATGAAATTGGTCTGGCGGTCTATAACACTTTTTTGGAGCAGGCAGACGGGAAGGTTTGTCATACGCGAGCTGGTGATGAAGCTCTAGCGCGTCTTACCAGCCGCATATTTGCGGGCGAAGACCTCAATTTGCTGCCAGAGGCAGAGCCGAAAATTGTCATTCTTGATGCCGACCAGCAAAATGCGCTGGCTTTTCCGGGCGGGTTTATTGTGATTTTTCGCGGCCTGCTGGATGAGGCCAGCGACCCCGATCTGCTCGCCGGTGTTTTGGCGCATGAAATCAGCCATATCGCTGAGCGGCATGGGCTGCAGCGCGTCGTTGGGTCATCGGCGATTTGGTTTTTTTACAGCGTTCTGACATCGGATATTTTTTCGGTGCCGGTGTTTGCCGCCTTGATGCTCGCCGACAATGCCTATACGCGCGGCATGGAATATCAGGCCGATGTCGCCGGGCGTGATTTGATGCGCAGAAAAAACATCAATTCCGCGCCGCTCGCCGACTGGCTTGAGCGCCAGAGCAAAAAAGAGTCTCCGTTTGTCTATCTGATGACTCATCCGGCGTCGCGCGATCGCGCGGCCTTTTTTCAAACAGAGACCGGTCAAAAGACAAAACCGAGCTTGAGCCCAAAAGAATGGCGCGCGCTAAAGAATATATGTAAAGGCGCTTAGAGCGGCTCTTAGAGCGAATCTTGATAGATTTTCGCAAGTGTGCAAAATCCGGCGATGGATATTTGCTCCGCGCGCATTTTGGGATCAAGTCCGGCCTGTTCAATGAGAGCAGGGTCAAAGCTGGCGCGCAGCATTTTGCGCCGATGGCGAAACGCTTGGCGCGCGACCTGTTCAATTGATTGCGGCGAAATATCAGGCGCTGCGGCGGGCGTGATATGGATCAAAGCGGCATCCACTTGCGGGCGGGGCGTGAAGGCCGCCTTGGACACGGAAAATAAAATTTTGGCGCGTGTGCGCCATTGGCATAGAACCGAAAGCCGACCATAGGCGCGGCCTCCATGCGCAGCCGTGATGCGCTCGGCGACTTCTTTTTGCACGAGAACGCAGATGCTCTCAAAACAAGGCGGCCATGCTGCGCCCATCAGCCAATGCGCGAGCAGAGGCGTTGCGATATTAAAAGGCAGATTGCCCATCAGGTGTAATTTTTTTTCTGAAATTCGCAATGTTGCGGGGGCAATGTTGAGCGCGTCATCCTCAATGAGGCTGAGCCGCCCGCGAAAATGCTCGCCGAGCTGGCGCAGCGGCGGATAAAAGCGGCGGTCGCGCTCAATGGCGAAAACATGCGCCGCCCCTCCTTCGAGCAAAGCGCGCGTGAGGCCGCCCGGCCCAGGACCGGTTTCCATCACGATCGTTTCGGCGAGCGCTCCGGCGGCCAAAGCGATGCGCCGATTGAGATTCGGATCAAGCAGGAAGTTTTGCCCCAGTGATTTCCGCGCCGATAGACCGAAGCTGCGGATGATGTCTCTGAGAGGCAGCAGGCCGTCACGCATATTGGCTGCGCGCTGCGATCATTTGGTGGGCGGTTTCAAAACTTGCAATGAGGCTTGACGGGTCGGCGATATTTTTTCCGGCGATGTCAAACGCGGTGCCGTGATCGGGCGAGGTGCGGATGATATCAAGCCCCAAAGTGATGTTGACCGCCGGTTCGCTTTGCATCTTGATCGGGATCAAAGCCTGATCGTGATACATGCACAGGAAGGCGTCGAATTGGGTTTTGTTGAACAGGCTGTCGGCGGGGTAGGGGCCGGAGACATTGAGCCCGTAGGCAGCAAGTTCGGCGCAAGCAGGCGCGATGATGTTGGCCTCTTCGCTGCCGAAGGCGCCGTCTTCTCCGGCGTGGGGGTTGAGCGCGGCGACCGCAATATGCGGTTCGGCAATGGAGAAGTCGCGGCGCAGGCTTGCGGCTAGGATTTTTCCGGCGGTGATGAGGGTCTCGCGGTTGATCGCCGCCGGAACCGCAGCGAGCGGCAGATGGGTCGTCGCGAGTGCTGCGCGCATTTTTTTTGTCGCGAGCATCATCACGGGCTGGGCGCGGCAGTGCTGGGCGATATATTCGGTTTGGCCTTTTTGCGTCCATCCGATACGATGCAGCTTGGCCTTGCTGATCGGATTGGTGACCAGCGCGGCGGCTTGACCTGAACGGGCAAGCTCAATCGCTTGGTCAAGCGAGGCGAGCGCTGCCTGACCATTATTTTGGGCATTTTGGGCATCATCATGCCCATCATCATGCGCATCATTTTGATCTGGTATTTTTAAGGGCAGCACCGGCAGATGATTGGCGAAAATCTCTGCGGCGTCCTCGGCGGATTTTATTGCCGCCGCTGGCGCGCCAAGCTGGTCGGGGTCGTCAATGACAAAAAAGGCGCGCGGCTGGTGACGCAGCTTTTGCCATGCTTTGAGCGTGATTTCGCGGCCAATGCCCGCCGGATCGCCCATGCTGACGGCGATGGGTTTGAGATTATCTTGTTTCAATTTGTTTTTGCTGGGGGTTTCTTCGTTGCGTGTTTTTTTGTGCTGTATTTTTTTGCGGAATATTTTTTTGTTCAATGCTAGCCTCACGAAGAAGATCACGCAGCATTTGCCGCGCGCGTATATTGGCTTCCTCATTGAGCATTCTATTTTCAATTTCGCGGCGCGACACTTTTTGCACGGATTCAATTTTTCTTCCGCAAAGCGCTAGAAATTCCTGAGCGCCATCCTGCTGCATAGAGGGAATGATCACGCCGATTTTGGCTTTGCGCAATTTCCGGCCAATATTTTCAGAAAGATCGGAAGCGGGCACGAAGCCCAGATCATCCAGACTGCCGCCGATGGTGTTGGCGTAATCGCGCGCTTTTTCGCATTTGGGGAATTGCTTTTGGATTCTTTGCTGCAATCTGCGCGCGGATGTGCCGGCCGCGATCGGAACGCGCAGGGAGAAGAGGTGAAGTCGTATTTTTTCAGCAGGAACATCTTCGGCCTCGCGGCGGTCGCGCAGATAGATGAGGTAAAAGCCATCAGCCAGCCTTATCGGAGATGAAACCTTGCCGGGCTGCAAGCGGCGCGCGGCGCGGCGCAGAGGCGTGGGCAGGTTGTTTTCCGGCACCCAGCCGAGATCGCCGCCGCGGCTAGCGCTGGCATCGCGGCTAAAATTGCGCGCGAGAGAATCGAAAGATGCGCCTTCGCGCACCTGCTGCCGCAGCTGTTGAGCGAGTTCGCGCGCGCGGTTTTCAGAAGGCTTGTTTTCAAATGGCAGCACGATCCATGACATCAGAAAATTTGGCTGTTTGAAGCTTTGCGTGACCTGTGTCATGCGCGTGCCGACCCGTGTTTGATTAAGAATAATGCGCGGGACGATTCTTTGCTGGATCACTTTGCGCCATAAAAGGTCAGCGCGAATGTGATTGTAAAAGCTGTTTTCGTAAATGCCGTTTTTTTTCAAAAATGCGATAAACTCATCAAGAGACTGGCCGTCGCCGATGATGCGTTTGATCGCTTGATTGGTTTCTTGTTGTGAGACCCGAATGGAATATTTCTCGGCTTCTTCGCGGCGCAGCACGTTTTCTATCAGCTGTTCAAGGCTGCGCGCGCGCGCGCGTTTTATATTTTCAGCGCTGGCTTGGATGTTAGCGGTTACCAGCAGAAGTTTTGTTTGCTGGTCAATGTCAAATTTTGATATAGGCTTGCCGTTAACGAGCGCGGCGATTTCAATGCCTTCATCAGCTTTCGCCGCAAGCGGCAGCAGTGCCGCGGACGATAAGGCTAGAACTGTCAGCATGTTTTTGATAAATGAAGGCATAGGTGAAAGCATAATCCGGATTATCGTTGAGGTCTAGTTCGCAAAATTGGTGCTGCCGACGAAGCTCGCGCCGGTGGATAATTTGAGGCTTCCCAGATTTTTGAATGAAATTCTAAATCCGACCAGCAGATCGGGTTTCACCGCGCCGTTTGTCGTGAAGCTTTGCCGGAAGCTCAGATCGGCTTTGAGGCATTCATCATCATAAAGCAGGCCGAAACTATTGGTGACGGATCTGTTGCTGACGAGATCGCGGCGAATATCGCCATAGGCGCGCCAATATTGTCCAAAGCGGATGGCTGCACCGGCATAGACTTCCTGAGCTTTGGGCAAAGCGGAGCTGCTGGCCTGCCTTTGCGCATAGCCGACAAAAAGGCCGACAGGGCCGAGCGCAAAATCAAGATCAGCATCATAGCGCTGCAGTGCAAAGTCGCTGCGGTTAAAGCGGAAGCGGTGGGTCATCGTGCCAAATTTGGGAAAAGACAAAGTAGCTCTTGAAACGATATCAGAGCTTTTGTTGCGCAGGCCGCTATTGGCCTCAGAATCTACCTCGTCAAAGTCTCGGCTGTCTTTGAGCCGGAACACCTGCCCCAAGAGCACAGAGAGCGAATAATACTGCGCTTGATAGGCCGTCCATTGCAGTTGAACGTTCATTCTCGGCCCAGCCTCCCATTGATCAATGCCGGAGAAGCGTTCAGGCGTGAAGAGATTGCCGGCAGAGAAAGTAAAAGCTTGGCTGTCTTCATTGGGGAAGTTTTTGCGCGCCGAGCGATAGGGGGCGTAAATCAGCTGCACTGCGGGTTCAAGGATCTGCTGCCCGAGCGCGCTTGCATGGAAAAACGGCCAGCGCCAGTCAAGCATGGCCAGAGGCAGAATGCGCGTGAGTGTCTGTTTTTTTTCTTCGCAGGGCTCGTCAAGGCCGCCAGATGAATTGCAATGTCGGGAATAAAGATCGTAGCGCGCGCGGCCATAAAAATTAAATACCGAACCGAGCGGGCCGATGAGCTCGTCCTGCCAGCTGGCCTCCAAAGACCAGCGCGTGACATCCTGCTGAATGTGCTCGCGTAATATAGACAATAGACTCGTTGCGAAGGTTAGGTGTCCGCCCAAAAATTCTTGCTGTGGCCGCGCCTCATATTGAATGAACGGCAGCACAAGCGTTGAAGGATCGCGGCTGCGTGAACTCTCGCGCAGATTGCGAAACACATAATTGGAAATGGAAATGAAATGCGCATCTTTTTTCCATTGCGCGGATAGATCTGACGTTAATGTATCCTGTCCGGATATGCCAAAAAACTGCAAATAATCTTCGGTTGATGCGAGTTGAAGGCTATATGCCCATCTGCCATTTTGGCCGATTTTGAATTTGCCATTAGAAAATAAATGGCCGCCAAAAACTTCGCCATCCGGCCTCTCTTGGCGGTTTTTGTGATAGCCCTGAGCGAGGCTGCTTTTAATATTATAAGCGCCTTGTTTTAAAATGTGTCGCCATTCAGCCTCTACCATGAATCCCTGACGGGTTGTGATGGTGGGCGTGATTTGCGCGCCGATCTGCGGCGTGAGGTTAAAATAAATCGGCTGAGAAAAAATCACACCCAGCCTTGAGGAATTTCTGATCGTTGGTATCAGCAATCCGGTTTTTCGCTTCACGCTGGGATCGGGGTGTGATAAAATCGGCAGATAGAGGACCGGCACGCCGAAAAATTCAAGGAATATATTATTATAATAGAGCATTTTGGACTCTTCGTGATGAACGACGCGTCCGGCTGTGATTTGCCAAAGAGGATAGCCGGGTTTGTTTTCGCAGACCTTGCACGGGCTATAGGTGGCGCGGCGCATCTGTGTGCGCACGCCGACTTCAGGGTATATATTGCGTTTTGCGCTGCGCGCAGTGATGCGTGAATCATCTTCAAAAAGAAGAGCGAGATTTGTGATGTCGCCTTGGTTCCAGTTTTCTACAAAGCGGATTTTTTGCGCAAAGATGATGGCACCGGCGGCGCCGACGAGAATGGCATGCCCCCATGCTTCAACGATATTGCCATTTTGATAATAGCGCGCGCGGTCAGCGGAGAGCAGATAATCGCGCCAGGCAAATTGTGTGTTGCCGATCGCTTCAACATAGCCCTCTTCTTGATTGTGGATCAGCCGGTCAGCTTCAAAGAGGATGTCATCATCATTGTCAGCGGCATCATTGTCAGCGGCATGCGCGGGGCGCGCGAGACAGATAATCGCAAATATGATGATGAGCCCCAAAAAACATGAAAAAAAACTTAAAAGAGCGCTTGATATCCATTTTGTCATCCTTCTTCTCGCTGCAAAAGCAGAGTGAGGCCGGTGCAAAATGTGATGATGATCGGCGCCCAGACCGAGAATAGAATGGGCACATCAAGGTTGGCACCCAGCTTCTGCCCCAAAAAGTTGAGGCTATAGATTAAAAAGCCGAAAAAAATGACAAATGTCACAAGGCGGATTTCGCCTCTCTGCCGTGCGGCGAACAAGAAGGGTGCTGCGCCGCCGACAAGCGCCATCGTTGCGAGAAGCGCAGGCAGCGCGACCAGCCTATGCCAATGCAGCAAATATGTACTCACAGCCAGCCCCGAAGCTTGTGTGAGCTCAATAAAGCGTCCGAGTTTCCAAAAAGAGATGGTTTCAGGGCGGGCAAAGCTTTCATAGACCTGTTCGGGCGTGAGCGAAGTAGCTTGCTGGTAGGTTTCCATGAATTGCGGCTGATCGCCGGTATTGACTCGCCACACTTTATGAAGATTCCAATATCCTTTTTTGAGCTCGGCGGATTGTGCATCAATTCTTTCAACGAAGCGATCTTTGTCTTCGTAGAGAAAGATTGTCACTTGGGACAGATTGACGCCCCGTTTATCGGTTTGGCGTGCATGGATGACGGATTGTCTCTGGCCGTCATTTTGCCGCAGCCAGAGTCCGGTGTCAGAGATGGTGAGCAGATTGGTTTTATGAATATAGAGTGTGATGGATTCTTTATAAGCATTGTTCATATAGGTGCTTGCGGGATTGAAGAGCGCGACGATGATGACACCGGCCAAGAGAGAAATGATCAGCACTGGTGACAGCAAAATCCAAGCCGAGACGCCACCGGCGCGCGCGGCGATCAATTCATGGCGGCGCGTGAGTGAAAAAAAACAGCTCAGCGCAGCAACGAGAAAAATAAACGGAAAAGCAATTTCAACAAGACCGGGCGTTTGAAAGAGCGCCACTTTGGAAATCAGCAAAGGCGATGTTTGATCATTCTTGATCAGGCGCCGCGCTAGTTCCGCGAATGAAGAGATAAAGCATAAAGACGCTATGAACAAAGTCATGACCATCAGATGGAGTAGAAATTTACGGCTGATGTAAAGCAGCAATGTTGAAGGAATGAACATGGGCTAGCTCCGCGCGGTGGCGATGTAATGGCGCATGCGGCTTATCGGGCCGACGCCGCGCGCAATGATAAAGATCGCCGCCCCGCCCATGCTGATCGGCAGCGCATAGGCTAAGATCGCCCCTTCAAGAGAAGCAGCGGCGAAGAAGTCGGTTACGTAGATGCCGCCAATGCGTATCGCCAGCGCCGCGGCGATGGCGGCGAGAATACGCCGCATATAGCCTTCGCGATTGATCTGTGCCGGCAGAAAAACAGCAAGCGCGAGGAGCGCATATAAAATCACATAAATCGGCTTTAACAGACGCCCATGAATTGACGCAATGGTTTTTTCTCTTTCTCTTTTTGTTGTTTGCGGGTCCTCAATGCGGGCGAGCAAATCGGCAGGATAGAGTTCACGCCGCCGCGTTGTCGTGGCTTTGGCTTTGGCCAGCAGCGATAGATCGTAGCTATAGCGGTCAAATTGAATCAAAGTGATGCCGCTATTTGAAGTGTCGCGGTCATAATGCTGGACGTGGCCGTTAAACATGATCAATTGATGGCTGTCGCCCGATTTGACGAGATTGCCGCTTTCGGCGGTATAGCTCACCGGATGATCGCGATCACGGCTATCTTGGAAAAAAATTCCATAGATGAAATTATTTTCGTCGCGCTCGCGGATAAAGGCCGTGATGCCGCGAGTCGGATTGGTGAATTTGCCGGGCTGGAACATGGCGCTGGCCATGTCGGTTTCAATCTCCAGCATATGCATTTTGATTGTCCGATGCGCCCACGGCGTGGCGTAGAATCCGAGCATCAAGACGAGCAGCGCCGTTGCGAAGGCCACGAGCAGAACAGGCTGAGCCAGTTTGAGGCGGCTAATGCCTACGGAAAATAGCACAGTGATTTCATTGTCAAGAAAGAGGCGGTAAAAGGCATAGAGCGTAGCCACAAAAAAAGCCGGTGGAATCGTCAGCATCAGCAGCGGCAAAAGTGTATAAAAGAGAAGCTCGCTCCACGCATTGAGGTTTGCACCGCTAATGAGAATATCATCAAGGGTTTGCAGCACGCGCAGAGTCCAGATCAGACTGCTCAGCGTGATGGTGATGATCAACAGAGGTGCTAATATCTGCCGAATGATGTAAAGAGACAGGGTCGACATAAGAATTCAGATGGGGGTAGTTTTAACGAGATTAACTTAAACTATTCTTATAATTTGGTAAACTGCCGCCTCACGCGGCGCAAAAGGGAGATATAAGATGAAAATTTCGTTCGTCAAAGAGGGTCAATTATCAAAAAACGGCGCACCCCAAAAGGGCGCACCCCAAAAGGGGGTTCTGGTGATTCCGGTGGCTGAGGGCAAGACGCCGCAAGGCAGTGCGGCGGCTCTGGATAAAGTGATGAAGGGCGGTCTGAAGAAAGCCTATGCGGCGGCAAAATTCACCGGCAAGGCAAAGGCCATGTTGGATATGCTGGCACCTGCCGGACTTGATGTTGACCGGCTCATTGTGGTGGGTCAAGGCAAGAAAGACAAAAACCAGCCGCGAAACTTGGAGGAGATGGGCGGCACGCTTGCGCGGCGCTTGCAGTCATCCGGCCCTTCGCTCGTGACGCTTTTTTCCGGCGATGGCGGTTTTTCTGCTGATGATGCCGCGCAAATTGCTTTTGGCGCTTTGCTGGGCAATTATCGCTTTGACAAATATCTGACCAAAGTCAAAGAGGAAGATAAGCGCGCGATCAAAGAATTGGTGATCGGAACGGGTGATGTCGCTGCGGCGAAAAAGGCCTTTGCGCCGCTTGAAGCGCTTGCGCAGGGTGTTTATCTCGCGCGCGATCTGGCGCATGAGCCGGCCAATGTGCTTTATCCGGAAAGCTTCGCACAGCGCACAAAAGCATTAAGCAAATTGGGCGTCAAAGTGAATGTTCTCGGCGAAGCGCAGATGAAGAAATTAGGCATGGGCTCTTTGCTCGGCGTCGGACAGGGCTCGGTGCGCGAGAGCCAGCTCGTCGTGATGAAATGGGATGGCGGCAAGGCAAAGGATGCGCCCTTTGCGGTGGTCGGCAAGGGCGTATGTTTTGATACGGGCGGCATTTCGCTCAAGCCTGCGGGCGGCATGGAGGATATGAAGGCCGATATGGGCGGCGCGGCCTGCGTCACCGGATTGATGCATGCGCTGGCCAAGCGCAAAGCGCCGGTCAATGTTGTTGGCGTGATCGGGCTGGTTGAAAATATGCCCGACGGCAATGCGCAGCGTCCGGGCGATATTGTGACGTCGATGTCGGGGCAAACCATAGAAGTGTTGAACACCGATGCCGAAGGGCGGCTCGTTTTGGCTGACGCGCTCTGGTATGCGCAGGAGACGTTTAAGCCTGTGGCGATGGTCAATTTTGCCACTTTGACCGGCGCGATCTTGGTGGCGCTCGGACAGGAATATGCGGGTCTTTTTTCCAATAATGATAAGCTCGCCGAACAGCTTTACCAGACCGGCCTCGTTGAGGGCGAGAAGGTCTGGCGGCTGCCAATGTCGGCGGCCTATGACAAGATGATCAAATCCAAAACCGCGGATATGAAAAACATTGGCGGCGGACGTTATGCGGGCTCCATCACGGCGGCGCAATTTTTGCAGCGCTTCATCAAGAAGGGGCAGGCGTGGGCGCATGTTGATATTGCCGGCACGGCGATGGGCTCGCCCGCGACGGCGACCAGTCCGGCTTGGGCGAGCGGCTTTGGTGTGCGCCTCATCAATGGCCTGATCACCCGCCACTATGAGAAATCCACCAAAGAGAAATCCACCAAAGAGAAATCCACCAAAAAATGACCGAGATTGTTTTTTACCAGTGCGCGGATAGGAGTCATGCGCTGCCGATGTTGCTGGAAAAGAGTCTAGCGCAAGGTTGGCGCGCGGTTGTGCGCGCACTTGATCAAGAGGCACTCATTCAGCTTGATAGGTTTTTGTGGACATATCGCGATGATGGCTTTTTGCCGCATAGCAGCGCGCGCGACGGCTTTGAACATGCGCAGCCCATCTGGCTGACGACGGAGGCCGAAAACCCAAACAAAGCCGAATTGTTGGTTTTGCTCCATGATGCTGAGGCGTTTGGATTGGACGAATTCAAGCGCTGTCTTTATTTGTTCAACGGCGAGGATGACACCGCGCGCAAACAGGCGGAGCTGCGCAGACGAGATTTTTCCGGCCATAACATAACTTTTTGGCGGCAGAGTCGATCGGGCTGGGTCAAAGATGAAGAGCAAAATAAAGAAGACAAGAATGATTGAACGGACTTTATCCATTCTCAAACCAGATGCGACACGCAGATCATTGACGGGCAAGATCAATGCGAAGCTGGAAGCTGCCGGATTGTGCATCATCGCGCAAAGGCGGATCCGCATGAGTGAGGCGCAGGCGCAGAAATTTTATCAAGTTCATCAAGAGCGGCCATTTTTCAATGATCTGGTGAAGTCTATGACATCAGGGCCGGTGGTTGTTCAGGTGCTGGAGGGCGAGGATGCGATCGCCCGCAACCGCGAAGTGATGGGCGCGACCGATCCGGCCAAAGCGGCTTCGGGCACGATCCGCGCGGAGTTTGCCGAGTCGATTGAGGCCAACTGCGTCCACGGCTCGGACGCGCCGGAGACGGCGGCGGAAGAGATCGCGTTTTTTTTTACTGAAGACGAAATCGTCGGCTAGCGGCTAGCGCCAATCAGCCAAGCCGGAGATGTTGATTTTTTTGCCTTCGCGCTTAACGATCTGGCCGATTGTGTAGACGGTCTCGCCGGATTTCTCAAGGCTGGCGATCAAAGTCGGGGCGCTGTCTTTGGCGACGATCACCGCCATGCCGATGCCGCAATTAAAGACATTGACCATTTCTTCAGCCGATATATCGCCTTCGCGCATCAGGAATGAGAACAGATCGGGCAGAGGCCACGCACGGGCATCAATATCAATCGCGAGCTCTTTGTTTGTGAGTGCGCGCGGCAGGTTTTCAATGAGGCCGCCGCCGGTAATATGCGCAATGCCGCGCACGTTATTTGTATCTTTAAGCGCTGAGAGCATGGGTTTGACATAAAGCCGCGTCGGCTCAAGCAAGTCGCTGATGATTTGGTCATCTTTGATGTTGTGGTCTTTGAGGATTTTGCGCACGAGCGAGAAGCCATTGGCATGGACGCCATTTGAGGCAAGGCCGATGACCAGATCGCCGCTCTGCGGATTGGGTTTGGGCAATATCTGCTCGCGCTCAACCGCGCCGACCACAAATCCGGCGAGATCAAAATGGCCTTTTTGATAGAGCGAAGGCATTTCGGCGGTTTCGCCGCCGATCAAAGCGCAGCCAGATCTATCGCAGGCGAGGTTCATGCCAGAGACGATTCTGGCAAGCCGCTGTCCTTCAAGGCTGCCGCAGGCGATATAGTCCAAAAAGAAAAGGGGAGCCGCGCCCTGCGCGACCACATCATTGACAGACATAGCGACGAGGTCTTGGCCGATGGCCTCCCATTTATCGCCTTGTTCGGTGAGCAGCAATTTGGTGCCGACGCCGTCGGTGGCAGTCACGAGCAGAGGGTCTTCAAAATCCCATTTTTTAGGATCAACAACGGCGCCAAAGCCGCCCAAATTGACATCTATTTTGCCTTCTTTGTTTTCTTGCGCCGTGTTATCTCCAACGAAACGGGAAATCAACCTAACAAAGGCCTGTCCTCTGCGAACGTCTACCCCGGCTTGCTTGTAAGCATATTGCTCGCGGCGCAATTTTGGCTGACTCGCAACGAATCCTTGATCTTGAGAAAGTTGTCGCGAGGGAGATTTGCTCATATGGGAAAGCCTTTAGATAGAGAGCTTTTAAGTGGTAAAATAGAATCGTCAAGACTTTTTAACAGAAAAACTTGACTTGCGGCAAGAAAAGTGAAGAAGGGGACTGTAGCCTGTTTATCCATCAGGGGTATAATTTTTAAGGAAAAATACTGATAATAATGAATTCTATCATAGCAATTATTATCATAGCACTAGGACTTTGTGCGGCGGCGTTCGGGGCTGAGGGCGCGCGCGCGGCGGGAGTTTATCAAGTGTCGGGCGTTGAGGTGGAGGCACACGCTTCCACGGCGGTGCGCGCGCGCCAGACCGCGATTGAGGTAGGCCATGCGACGGCTTTGACTCTTTTACTGCGGCGGCTCACGCTGCCGGAGGACTGGCCGCTTCTGCCGGTGCTTGCGGGCAAGGATGCGCAATTGCTTTCGGTCGGCTATGCAGCGACTCAGGAGAAAAACAGCACGACGCGCTATGTTGGCCAGATTTCGGTGCGATTCGCGCCGGAACGGGTGCGCTCTTTGCTACAGCAAAACGACATTCCGTTTGGCGATGTGCAGACCAGTCCGGCTTTGGTGATACCTGTTTATGATTTGCCCAATGGGCGGCGCGTGGTGTGGGAAAACCAGAATATCTGGCGTGCGGCGTGGTCGCGCCCGGACATCGGCGAGAGCTTGACGCCGTTCATTCTGCCGGTTGGCGATATTGAAGACATTGTTGCGCTGCCATCGCGGGCGGCCTCGCGCGAGAATCGCAACGCATTGTTTCGCACGGCGGCGCGCTATAATGCGTCGCGTGTTTTGTTGGCGCATGCGCGCTTGGTGCGTGTTGATGTGCGGGGACAGAGAGGCTATGCGCTGAGCGTGACGCTTGATGCGCTCACGCCGGGCGATGGCTCTGCCGATGAGCGGGTTTCATTTTCCGTGAGCGGCGGGCGCAATCCGAAGCAGCTGATGAATCGCGGCGTTGATGATATTTTGCGCATGATGGGCATTACTTGGAAAAGGCGCATCATTGTTTATCACGACGAAGACGGCCAGCGCGAAGTTAAGGTCGGCTTTGAGTCTCTGGAGGAATGGGGCCTTTTGCGCAAGAAGCTGGATAATGTGCCAATCTTAAAAAATTACGAGATTCGCCGCATTGATGGTAATAGTGCTTTGCTGGCAATTGATTATTCAGGCTCGCCGAATATTCTGGCGCTGGCACTCGCCCAGCAGGATATTGAGCTGATTTTTCCTCAAGAGCTTGATGATAGCGAAACGAAAGATGGTTTATGGCGCATACAACTGCGAAAATAAATAAGAAGCCCGCAAAAAAGAAGGCGCGTCTGTCGTCTGATCTGATGTTGAGGTTTTGGCGTCTTGCAGCGGGGCAGGATATGTCGTCGGGCACCCAATTGAGCGATGAGGCCATCACCTTGCCCAACGCGCTGACGATGGCGCGTCTGATGATGACGCCGCTTGTGCTGACATTATTTCTTGCGGATATGTTTTTGGCGGCGTTTTGGGTGTTTGTGGTCGCGGCGCTGACGGATGCAGCTGATGGCTGGATTGCCAAATTTTTCAGCGTTCAAACGCGCCTCGGTGCCTTTATTGATCCGATGGCAGACAAGGTTTTGATCGCGAGCATTTATTTGGTTCTTGGCATAGCGGGTTTTGTGCCGCAATGGGTGGTGGTGCTGGTCATCAGCCGCGACATTTTGCTGGTGATCGGGCTGCTCGTGACATGGATCACCTATGATCAAATTTGGGTTGCGCCGCTTATGGTTGGCAAGCTGACGACGTTTGTGCAATTAGTGGTGGCGGGGTTTGTGTTTTTTCATATCGCGTTTGATATAGATCGCCTGTTCACGGGCGCGTTAATCAATTATGGCGTTTATCTTGTTGGCGCATTGACGCTGATATCTATGGCGGCATATTTTTTGCAATGGTTTGCGCGCATCGCCATTTTAAACGGGAAATTGTGAGGATATCGCGGTGAGCATGCAGCAGCATAGATTTTTTTGGATCGCCGTGGTGGTGGGCGCGGGGCTTTTATTTTACCTGCTGGCTGATGTGGTTGCGCCGTTTTTGGCGGGCATGGCTTTGGCCTATGTTCTCAATCCGGCGGTGGATGTTTTGGCGCGCTGGTCGGTGCCGCGCATAGTCGGTGCGGTGTTTATGCTGGTGGTGAGTTTGGGGCTTGTGCTGGGCGTGTTTTTGCTCTTGCTGCCGGTTTTGTTGGCGCAGGTATCGGCTGTGATTGAAAAGCTGCCTGATTATATTGAGCAGCTGCGCGCGATGAGCTTGCCGCTTTTGGCTTATTTGCCCTTTGACCTCAAAATGATCGCGCCGGAAGTGCTTAAGCGCGGTCAGGAGATTGCGCCGAGCTTTCTGGCGTCTTTATGGAGCGGCGGGCAGGCCTTTATTTCGCTTTTATCATTTATGATCATCACGCCGATTGTCGGGCTTTATATGCTGCGCGACTGGCCGAAGCTCATCGCGCGCATTGATGATCTTTTGCCGCGCAAACGCGCAAAGCAGCTTCGCGTCATTGCACGCGAGATTGATGCGGCTTTATCGGCATCTTTGCGCGGCCAGCTTTCGGTATGTTTGGCGCTGTCGGTTTTTTATGCGACCTCTTTGCAGCTTCTGGGCATTGATTTTGGCCTGCTGATCGGCACGTTTAGCGGCTTGATCAGTTTTATTCCCTATGCGGGCGCGATATTTGGATTTTTGCTGGCGATGCAGGCGGCTTTATTTCAATTTTGGCCGGATTGGCATTGGGCTTTGAGCATTTGTGCGGGCGTATTTTTTGTCGGGCAGATCATTGAGGGCTATTGGCTGACGCCGCAATGGGTTGGCAAGCAAGCGGGGCTTCATGCGGTGTGGATCATTTTTGCTTTGGTGGCGTTTGGCGCGTTATGGGGTTTTGCCGGTCTTTTGCTGGCACTTCCGATGAGCGCGGCACTGGGCGTGTTGAGTCGGCATGGCTTGCTGTTTTATCAGCAGAGCGCCTTTTATAAAAAGTGAGTCAATTAGTTTTTGATTTGCCGCATCGCGTGGCTTATGAGCGGGAGGATTTTCTCGTCGCCGAGAGCAGCGCGCAAGCGATTGCGATGATTGATCTTTGGCCGGACTGGCCTGCGCGCATGATGATTTTGATCGGCCCGTCGGGCGCCGGGAAGACACATTTGGCGTCTGTTTGGCAAAAAAAAAGCGGTGCGAGATCCATTGATGCTGAGGCTTTGGCTGATGAGGCTTTGCTCAATGCTGCCGCGCCTTTGCTGGTTGATGATCTTGACAAAAAGATCAGCGCCGACAATGAGCAGGAATTTTTTCTGCTTTTAAATCAAGTGATTCATGGCGCGGGGTTTTTATTGGCGACGGCGTCGCTTCCGCCTTCGGGCGCTAGTTTATGGGGGCATGTCAAGATGCCGGATTTGCGCTCGCGCTTGCATGCTGCGCCGTCTGTGTCTTTGTCGGCGCCGGATGATACTTTAATCGGCGCTGTGATGATTAAAATGTTTTCCGATCGGCAGATGAAAGTTTCTTCTGAAGTGATTGATTTTTTGCTGCTGCGGATGGAGCGCTCTTTTGAGGCGGCGGCGCGGCTTGTTGCTTTGCTTGATCGCCAAGCGATGGCACAGCGCAAGCCGATCACGATCGCGCTGGCGCGAACGGCGCTGGCGCAAATTGCCTCTAAGCCGACTTTTTCGTCTTGATGATCTGCGGTGTGCCTTGATGGAATGTCAAGGAAATTTCGCCGTCAAGCAGAGCCTGCGCATATTTTCCAAACACTTCATAGCGCCATCCGCTGAGCAGAGGGTTATCGCGACCGGCATTCTTTTTGCCGATGAGTCCGATAAAATCTTCAATCATTTGGGAAGAGGCAACGAGCTTTGGCGCGACATGATATTTTTCACACTGCACTTTGAGCAGCAGCTTCATCATAGAAAGTGATGCGCCTTCTTGCGCGCGGCGTTTTTTTGTGAGCTTTTCAATTTTTGACTCAAAGCGATCGGCGGTGGCGAGCGCTTCGCGCAGGCGGCTGCCGCTGCGCGAGTGCAAAAGGTTTTTGGGAATATTGCGCATGTCTTCAAGCGGCAGATTGCTGGCGGCGGCGATGGAGATGTCGCGCATGGCGTCATCGCGTATGATCCAGCCGCGCGGCTTGTTCATGCGCTGCGCTTCGGATTCGCGCCACGCCGCGATGGCCATCAAGCGCACCTGCTGTTTTTCGGTTTTCATCTGAAATCTGAGCTGGCGCCATGCTTGATCGGGATCATTTTGATACATGGTCGGCTGCGCCATCGCGTGAAATTCAGGCGTGACCCAGTCGCGGCGGTTTTCTTGATCAAGGCGGCGCGAGAGGATTTTATAAATTTCGCAAAGGTGGGTTACATCGCTCAAAGCGTAGCACGTCTGCCGCGCGGAAAGGGGCCGTTGGCTCCAATCGGTCACGCGCGAGCTTTTGTCAATTGTGCGCCTGAGACATGTGCGCACTAGCTCTTCATAAGAGACAGCGTCGCCAAAGCCGCATACCATCGCCGCGATTTGTGTATCAAACAAGGATGTGGGCACACATCGTTCGCGGTGATAAAAAATCTCAATGTCCTGCCGCGCCGCATGGAATACTTTGACAATATCGGGATTATTCATGAGCACGAAAAAAGGCGCGAGGTCAATATCGGAAGCAAGCGGATCAATGAGCACGCCTTCGCCTTCATGTCCCATCTGAATCAGGCAGAGCTGCGGCCAATAGCTTGACGCGCGCAGGAATTCAGTGTCAATTGTCAGATAATCTTTATCGCGCCATTCTTCGCAGATTTCGGCCAGCGCGGCGCTCGTGGTGATGATTCGGACATCCTGTCCGCTGATATTTTTGTTCATTATATTTTTGTTCATTATGTTTTTTATGTTTTTGTTGATAGTTTTTCCATTCATAACATGCTAACAAGTGCCGCGATGCATAAATATAGAACCCATAATTGCAGCCAGCTCACTTCTGCCGATATTGGCAGTCAGGTGCGTCTTTCGGGATGGCTGCATCGCAAGCGCGATCACGGCGGTCTGCTGTTTATAGACTTACGCGATCATTATGGCATTACGCAATGTGTGATTGACCCTTCCAATCAATTTTTTGATCACATCGCCGATATAGCGAGTGAATCGGTGATTTGCGTTGATGGCCAAGTGGCAGCACGGCCTGAAGATACCGCCAATTCACAAATTGCCACGGGGGAAATTGAGGTGCAGGTTGCGTCTGTGGAGGTTTTGTCTCAGGCGGCGGAGCTGCCGGTGCCGGTTTTTGGCGCGCCGGATTATCCTGAAAATATGCGGCTGGCTTGGCGGTTTTTGGATTTGCGCCGTGCTGTGCAGCATCAGCGCATCACATTGCGCACGGCGATTTTGCGCGCGATCCGCCGCCGCATGGAAGACGCCGGATTTTATGAATATCAAACGCCGATTTTGACCGCCGCAAGTCCGGAAGGCGCGCGCGATTTTGTTGTGCCTAGTCGGCTGCATCCGGGAAAATTTTATGCGCTGCCGCAGGCGCCGCAGATCTTCAAGCAATTAATTATGATCGCGGGCTTTGATCGTTATTTTCAAATTGCGCCCTGCTTTCGCGATGAAGATGCGCGCGCTGATCGCTCGCCTGGCGAATTTTACCAGCTTGATGTTGAAATGAGCTTTGTCACGCAGGAAGATGTTCTGGCTACGATGGAGCCGATCTTGCACGGCCTGTTTGAAGAATTTGCCGGAGACCGCCGCGTCTCGCCGATGCCCTTTGCGCGCATTCCCTATCGTGAAGCGATGCAGCTTTACGGCACCGATAAGCCAGATTTGCGCAATCCGCTGAAAATCGCAGATGTCAGTGAATGTTTTACCGCATCCGGTGTTGAGTTTCGCGCGTTTCGGCAAATTGTTGAAAAGGGCGGTGTTGTGCGCGCGATTCCTGCGCCCGCTGCTGCTGCGCAGCCGCGGATATTTTTTGACCGGCTCAATGAATGGGCGCGCAAAGATATGAATGCCGCAGGCTTGGGCTATATGATTTTTGAAGGGGAGGGGCACGATCTCAAAGCAACCGGCCCGATCGCGAAATTTATTCCAGCGGAGCAGCAAAAATTGATTGCGCAAAAAGCTGGCGTGCAAGCGGGTGATGCGGTATTTTTTTCCTGCGCGCCGGAAAAGGCGGCCAACATGCTTGCTGCCGCCGCGCGTACGCAAATTGCCACGCAGCTTGATCTGGTTGATCAAAGCGTTTTTCATTTTTGCTGGATCACCGATATGCCGATGTTTGAGTTTAATGAACAGACGCAAAAAATTGATTTTTCCCACAATCCATTTTCTATGCCGCAAGGCGGGCTGGAGTCTTTGACCGCGCTTGATCCGCTTGACGTGCTAGCTTGGCAATATGACATTGTTTGCAATGGCGTGGAATTATCGTCGGGCGCTTTGCGCAATCATGATTTGCCGACCTTGTTCAAAGCGTTTGAGATCGCCGGCTATGCGCGCGCGCAAGTGGAAGAGCAGTTTGGCGCGCTGGTCAGAGCTTTGGGCTGCGGCGCGCCGCCGCATGGCGGCATTGCGCCGGGGATTGATCGCATCGTGATGCTGCTGGCGCAAGCTGATAATTTGCGCGATGTGGTGATGTTTCCGATGAATCAGCAGGCGGAGGATTTGCTGATCGGCGCGCCTGCGGTGCTGGCTGCCGAACATGCTGCCGAGCTTCATATCCGCTCTGTGCTGCCGTCTGCGCCGCCGTCTTCACAAGACAAGAAGCACGCAAAATAAAGGCGGGATGAATATGTTGAAAATCGCCGCAGATCGCTTTATGGTAAGAGCATGAATTTGATCAGGCAGCTTTTCATCTGGTGGCGCGGGCAAACATTGGCGACGCGCTTAATGACGCTTTTGCTCGGCACACGAGTTGGCCGCGACACGGCGGGAAATATCTATTACCGCCATCGCGCGCTGGATACCAAACGCTGGGTGATCTATAACGGTATTGTTGACGCGAGCAAAATTCCGGCGGAGTGGCATGCGTGGCTTCATAATATGCGCCGCAATCCGCCGCGCCGCGATAGCGCTGCCGATGATCGCCAATGGTTCAAGCCGCATCTCGCCAATATGACCGGCACAAAAATGGCGCAGATAAGAGAGCCTTATCTGAAAAAAGATGATGCGCAGACAAAAGATCAAGCGCAAAATCTGGAATATCAGGCATGGAAGCCGCAGGATGCGGTGACAGGCGAACAAAAGCATACGCAAAAAGGAGATGAAGATCATGCAGGGTAATATCATTGAAACGATCATCGGCGCGGTGGTCTTGGTGGTTGCGATTCTTTTTGTGTTCTACGCCTATCGCACGGCGGGCGTCAGCACGACATCGGGCTATGTGATCTCAGCACAATTTGATCGCGTTGACGGACTGGCGCTTGGCTCTGATGTCAGAATGTCAGGCATCAAAATCGGCACGGTGACCGATATGAGTCTGGATCGGGAAAATTATCAGGCGCAAATTGAAATGACCATTTCTTCTGATGTGCTTCTTTATGAGGGAACGGCGGCGAAGATAACCAGTTCGGGGCTGTTAGGGAATCAATATATTTCTCTTGACCCCGGCGGCGGTCAGGAGGCCATCAAGACCGGCGGTGAAATCACCGACACCGTCGGCGCAGTTGATTTGTTGAGTTTGGTCAGCCGGTTTATCTTTAGCGGCAGCGAATAATAATGCTGCGGCGATTTGGGGTTTTGGAGTCTGTTTTTTTATTTGTAGCTTGTTTGGGGATCGCGTCTTATGCGCTGGCGGGCGCGTCAGAGGATAGGAACCTGCCGAGTCCAAATCCTTTTTCTTTTGACGGCACGGCGATTACTGTTCCACCGCGCGTTGCGGATTTTCTGGTGCTTGACAAGATCACCGGCAGCAAAAAGATCATTTCCATTCATAGCGGCAAGGTAGCGGAGTTCGGCACGTTATTTGTCCGCTTGCATCATTGTGTTGCGAGCGCGCCGGAGGCTGTTCAGGAAGAAACCAAAGTTTTTGTTGAGATTTTTGAAAATCCCCCCGGCGGCGGCAATCGGATGAGGCGCGTGTTTAATGGCTGGATGTTTGCCTCCTCGCCGGCGATTAATGCGCTGGAACATCCGGTCTATGACATCTGGCCGATTGCCTGCAAGGCGGCTGCACCTGGCACTTGATCTGGCAGCTGAGAAAAATCAGCCTTGAGCTGGAGCGCATGGGCGAGGCGTGTTTTAAAACTTGCAGCGGAGATTTCTTTTGCGCCGAATTGCCGCAGATGATTTGTGATGAATTGCGCATCCAACAGGGTGAAGCGGCCTGCGGCGAGCCTTGCTGCGAGGTGGACGAGCGCGATTTTGCTGGCATCGCGCATGCGTGAGACCATGCTTTCGCCGAAAAAGGCAGCGCCTAAAGCCACGCCATAAAGTCCGCCGACCAGCTCTCCGTCATGCCAGCATTCCACCGAATGGGCATGGCCTTGCCGGTGCAAAATGTTATAGGCGTCAATGATTGGGCGATTGATCCAAGTCGGCGTGCGCGCGGCGCAAGCATGAATGATTTTGTCAAAGGCGCAATCAATACGGACTTCATAAAGATCGTTGCGCACAGCGCGGCGCAATTTTTTGGGAATATGAAAGTGATTGAGCGGCAAAATGGCGCGTATTTTTGGCTCAACGAGATAGATTTCATGGCTGAAGCGATCTTCAGCCATCGGGAATGCGCCTTTTGCCAGCGCGTCTAGAATCAGATCAGCGGTTTGTTGAGCCGGATGTTTCATTTTTGTTGAAGATAATTTTCAAGCCAGTGAATGTGGTAGCTGCCATTGATGAAGTCGGGTTCATTGAGCAGCGCCTCAAACAGAGGGATGGTTGTCTGAACGCCTTCAACGACGAATTCGCTGAGCGCACGGCGCAGGCGCATCAGGGTTTCCGTGCGATTACGGCCATAGATAATGAGCTTGCCGATGAGGCTGTCATAATGGATCGGGATGTTATATCCGGCATAGATGCTCGAATCGAGTCGCACGCCCAGCCCGCCGGGCGGATGGAAGTCGCTGATCTTGCCGGGCGAGGGGGTGAAGTTTTTGGGATTTTCAGCATTGATGCGACATTCAATTGCATGGCCTGTGAATTTGATATTTTTCTGCTTGAGCTCGAGCGGCGCGCCGGCGGCGATCAGCACCTGCTCGCGGACGAGATCAATGCCGGTGATCATTTCGGTGATCGGATGCTCCACCTGCAGTCTAGTGTTCATTTCAATGAAGTAGAAGGTGCCCTCGCTATAGAGGAATTCAAACGTGCCGACGCCCGAATATTTGAGCTTGGCGGCGGCGCGCGCGGCGAGGCGGCCAATTTTATCGCGCTCGGCGGCGTTGAGCGCGGGCGCAGGGGCTTCTTCAAAGATTTTCTGGTGGCGGCGCTGCAGCGAGCAGTCGCGCTCACCGAGATGGATCGCGCTGCCCTGCGCATCGGAAAGGATTTGTATTTCAATATGGCGCGGCTGATGAAGATATTTTTCCAGATAGACGGTATCATCGCCGAAGGCGGCTCTGGCCTCGGTTTTTGCTGCCGAGATGGCGCGCGAGAGCTCATCGCGCTTTTGCACGACCTTCATGCCGCGCCCGCCGCCCCCGGAAGCGGCCTTGACGAGAACCGGATAAACTAATTCTTCGGCTAGTTTTTCGGCCTGCGCGACATTTGTCAGTGCTTCGGGCGAACCCGGCACGACCGGCAGATTGAGCTTTTCCGCAGTTTGGCGCGCAGCGATTTTATCGCCCATCATCGCAATATGCGCAGCACTCGGCCCGATGAAGGTGATGTTGTGATCGTCAAGAATACGCGCAAAGCGCTCATTTTCCGAGAGAAACCCATAGCCCGGATGAACGGCGTTGGCACCGGTGATCTCGCAAGCTGAAATGATCGCAGGAATGTTCAGATAGCTGTCGCGCGCGCTCGGCCCGCCAATGCACACGCTTTCATCCGCCAACTTGACATGCATCGCATTTTCATCAGCGGTTGAATGCACCGCGACGGTGGAAATACCCATCTCTTTGCAGGTGCGATGAATACGCAGCGCGATCTCGCCGCGATTGGCGATCAGAACTTTGTCAAACATGATGATGCCATAAAAGTTTGCGCACTATTTAATGACAATCAAAGGCTGGCCGAATTCAACAGCTTGAGCGTCGGCGACGAGAATATCTTTGACGGTGCCCCCGTGAGTTGCCGAGATGTGGTTCATTGTTTTCATCGCCTCAATGATGAGGAGGGTTTGACCTTTTTTGACCTGATCGCCGATGGCGACAAAGGGATCGGTGCCGGGTTCGGGAGCGAGATAGACAGTGCCGACCATCGGCGAGGTAATCGTGCCGGCGGCGATTTTGACCGGCTCTTCTTTGGCGGTCTCTTGTTGCGGTGTGGGTGCTTGTTTGGTTTCCATCACCGGCGAAAGATCGGGAGGCGCGGCAGCCACACCGCCTGTCATATTATCACGCGCCATATTATCGCGCGCGATCCGAATATGGACGTCGCCATGATCCACTTCAATTTCGGTCAAGCCTTGTTCGCGTAGGATTTTCGCAAGGCCTTCAATATATTGTTTGGTCTCTTTTTGATCGGGCTTGCTCATTTTCTTTTCATGCTTTTTTCTTTTGCGCGATGATGGCTGCGAGCGCATCGAGGGCGAGCAAATATCCCTGCGTGCCGATGCCGCAAATGACTCCATTGACCGCCGGAGAGAGCAGAGATTTATGGCGAAACGATTCCCGCGCAAAAATATTCGAGATATGGACTTCAATGGTGGGGATTTTGCAGACAAGCAGAGCGTCAAGCAGCGAGACGGAGGAATGGCTGTATCCAGCGGCGTTGATGATGAGTCCGGCGGCGTCGCGGTGTGCGCGCTGGACGGCTTCGATGAGAGCGCTTTCGGAATTGCTCTGCTGGAAGTTAATCTCAATATCATTTTTTTGAGCGTGGCTGCGGCAGGCGGTCTCGATGTCGGCGAGGGTGTCTTGGCCGTAAATATCGGTTTCGCGCTCGCCGAGCAGATTGAGGTTGGGGCCGTTGATGATATCAATGCGCATAATGTTGTTATAGGCGTTTTGAGGGCAAAGTTGAAGGGGGGCTGTATTTTAGGGTAGGATGACGCGCATGGAGATTGATGTGAATGGCGCAGCACGGCGCATTGAGGCGGGTCTGACCGTACGCGGTCTGGTTGCGCTTTTGGGATTGGAAGATCGGCTGATTGCTGTGGAGCGCAATTTGGAGATTGTGCCGCTTTCGGCGTGGGACGATGCGCTTGTTGCGGGGGATCGGATAGAGATCGTGAACATTGTCGGCGGCGGGTGAGATGCACCAGACGCAGGACCCGCTGATCATCGCCGGAGAGAGCTACAGCTCGCGGCTCATTATTGGGACGGGCAAGTATAAGGATTACGCGCAGAACGCGGCGGCACTTGAGGCGTCGGGCGCGGCGATCGTGACGGTTGCGCTGCGGCGGGTTAATCTGGACGATGAGACGCAGCCGCGTCTGACGGATTTCATTGATCCGACGCGGGTGAAGTTTTTGCCGAACACGGCGGGCTGCTACAGCGCGGAGGAGGCGGTTCGGACATTGCGTCTAGCGCGCGCGGCGGGCGGCTGGAAGCTGGTCAAGCTGGAGGTTATCGGCGATGAGAAGACTCTTTACCCCGATATGCCCGAGACATTGCGCGCCGCCGAGCTTTTGATCAAGGATGGATTTGATGTGATGGTCTATTGCACGGACGATCCTATACAGGCGCGGCGTCTGGAGGAGCTGGGCTGCTGTGCGATCATGCCGTTAGCGGCGCCGATCGGCTCGGGACTGGGGATACAGAACGCGGTGAACATTGGTTTGATTGTGGAGGCGGCGGGGGTTCCGGTGTTGGTGGATGCGGGGGTCGGGACGGCGTCGGACGCCGCTGAGGCGATGGAGCTGGGCTGCGACGGGGTTTTGATGAACACGGCGATTGCGGAAGCGCGCGAGCCGGTTCGGATGGCGCGAGCGATGCGCTATGCGGTGGCGGCGGGCCGGATTGCGTATTTGGCTGGCCGGATGAAGAAGCGTTTTTATGCGTCGCCGTCCTCGCCGCTGGACGGGCTGATTTAGTTTTTATGACACGTGGTGTTAAGTTTGATATTATTGTCTTATAACCAATATAGGGGGGGCTAATGTTTAGTATCAATTTATCAAGGCTAATATTCGGGACAATGATATTAGCTATGACATCACTCATTTTGTCAGGTTGTGTTATATCAAATGTCACGAGATTTCACGATTCACAAGCACTTCAAGCTGGTAAAACTTTTATTGTTCTTCCCTATGATAAACAAAAAGGAAGCCTAGAATTTAGACAATATGCGGCACTAGTATCAAATAGTCTAAAAGCCGCAGGGTATCGGAAAGTCCAAAATGGAAAGCGGGCTGATTATGCTGTTTTTTTTAATTATGGGATTGATGACGGTAGAACGGTTGTAAGCAGTTATCCTATTTATGGCTCTACAGGCGGAGGAACGACATATCACTCAGGAACTGTAAGCACTTCTGGGGGCGGCTCTAGCTCTTACAGTGGCACTTCTCGTTCAACTAGTAGTCGTAGTGTTGTAGGTTCAGGAGTATCTAGTGATGTCGTATATGCAAGGTTTTTCACGCTTGATATAATTGATCTTAAAAAAAGCAGCAAAGAAAATATAGTCAAAGTATTTGAAGGCAAGGTTAAAAGCACAGGCTCTTCAGGTAGCTTTTCTATTGTAGGAGGCTGTTTAATTCGTTCATTATTTGATGGTTTTCCGGGAGAAAATGGTGAATCTGTAAGAGTAAGAGTCAACAAGTATGAATGTAATACAACGCCATCAGAATAAGAGCATAAGGTTTGTCATTCCCGCAAAGATGTTTGAGGTTCTTAATGATTCGTTTATCAGTAGGAATTAAGAGTAGAAAACAGCGGAGTTGATGGTTTATCATTGGATTCGTTATGGAGATCAAATTATGAGTGAACAGGCTTCTGTAACCCCTGAACTTCTTGTATGGGCAAGGGAGACTGCGGGGTTAAAAATTGAAGAAGTTGTGGGCAGATTTGATCGCCGTAAAGTAACTGTGGAAGTTGTTCGAGCTTGGGAATCAGGTGAGGAGCAACCTACCTACATACAGCTTGAACGGCTTGCTTATGAAATATATAAACGCCCTATAGCACTTTTCTTTTTCCCAACTCCTCCCGAAGAGCAAACAATTGAGCAATCCTTCCGTTCTTTGAATGGTGTGGTGATTGAGACATTGTCATATAGAATGCGCTTACTTTTGCGTAAAGCTCAATCTAGACAAATAAAATTTATAGAGTTAGCAGGAAGACGGCGTCCTACGGAGCGATCTTTATTAAAGGATCTAAAATTTGATGAATCTTCAATCGAGGGTAGAGCAGATTCTGTCAGAGAATATCTAGGTATTGATTTATCGATCCAGTCAGAATGGGGCGATACAACAGAAGCTCTCAAACAATGGCGAAGAAGTCTTGAAGAATCTGGAATCTTTGTTTTTAAAGAGGCATTTAAAGAAGAAGAGGTATCTGGTTTTTGTCTTCATGATGAAGAATTTCCAATTATATACGTTAATAATAGTAAGCCAAAATCACGGCAAATTTTTACACTTTTCCATGAGTTAGCGCACTTGCTGTTTCAAATGGGAGGTGTTGATTTTCGTCAAAGTGATTATCTAAATTATTTAGAAGACGACGATAAAAAAATAGAGATAGCCTGTAATAGATTTGCAGGGAAATTTCTTGTTCCAGATAGAGACTTTCAAGATCGAATCTCTGGGGTTAGAGATGTTACTGATGGACAAATACAGATATTTGCAGATCGTTACCACGTTAGCCGTGAAGTTATTCTGCGTAAATTTTTTGATCTTGATTATATTAATCAGGATTTTTATAACCAAAAGGTTACGGAGTGGGCATCATCAATGTCAACTCAGGAAGGCGGCACTGGTGGAGATTATTACCTTAATATAAAAACATACCTTAGCGATACTTTTGTTAATCTTGCTTTTCAGCGATATTATCATAGGGAAATCACGGTAGACGAACTTTCAGAGTATATAGGTGTTAAAACGAAAAATCTTGAGAAGTTTGAAACTACTTTTCTTCGGGATAGCGGAAAGTAGTTATGAATTATATTTTCGATACTGGGATATTCATAGATTTATTTCGTCATTATTACCCCGATCAATTTCCTAGCCTTTGGAAAAAATTTCATCCAGCTATAGAAAACGGTAATATTATTTCTGTCCGTGAATCACTATTAGAAATTCTTAAAAAAGAAGATGAGGCTTCTGCGTGGGCTAACGAACATAAAGAAATTTTTTTTGCGCCAACTACCTCTGAAACTGATTTTGTGGCGAGAATTTTTCGCGAACGACCCCACTTCCAACAATTGGTTAATAAACAGCAACAGTTAGAGGGAACACCTTGCGCTGATCCATTTGTCATCGCAAAAGCGCATATTGATAAGGGATGTGTTGTAACAACAGAGAAATTTACAGAAAATGCTGGAAGAATTCCCAACATTTGTAAGCATTTTAATGTTGAGTGTACAGATTTTGAAGGTTTTATGAAAAGTGCCAATTGGAAATTTTGAGTAGAAAAAGCAGTGTGCCGCGCATCGCATAAACCTTAGCGATTTTCTGTTTTCGCCCTTGCCTGCTTAAAGAGGTCGGCGAATTGCGCCTCATCGCGCGCGCCGGGCACGAATTCGGCTTGCCCCTTTCCGATCAAGAAAAAGGCGGGCGTGCCCGTAACCGACAGCCGCTCGGCCAGCGCGCGATTTTTGGCGATGGCCTCTTGGATGGCGGGGCTGCGCATATCTTGGCGCAGTTTTTTTGTGTCCAGCCCGATCTGCTCGGCGATGAGGAAGATTTTCGCTTTGCTGAGGCGTCCGGGCGTGGTCATCAGCGCGGTGTGGAACTTCATATAGAGCCCCTGACTTTGCGAGGCCATCGCGGCCTGTGCGGCGATCTCGGAGACTTCGCCGAGAATCGGAAGCTCCTTGAGCACGATGCGCACGGCTTTATCTTTGTTGGCGGCGTTGAGCATATCGTTGAAGGCTTTTTTGCAATAGCCGCATTGATAGTCAAAGAATTCCACGAGCGTGATGTCGCCGTGTCCGCGCGTGAAGGAGCCGATGCCGGTCTGGGTGAGTTCGGGGCGCGCCTGCTCGAGCGCGCTGGTTTTTTGGGCTTCGTCGAGCTGTTTTTGATAGAGCGCGGCGTTGTTGACGATTTCAACGACGATGTCGGGGTGGGTCATCAGGTAATCGCGGACGATTTTTTCGGTTTCCTGCTGGCTGGGCTTGGTGGCCGCGCCACTGGGATCGCCACTGGCCACATCATCAGGCGAGCAGGCCGCCGCGAGCGCGATCATCGCCGCCGCCCAGATGATATTGACTTTACTCTTATTCATTTTTTTATTGTCTTCTGACTTCTTCTTCTCTTTTTCTTTTTCTATCGGCTTTTTCTTTTTCTTTTTTGGCTTCTTTTGTGGTTTCTTTTTTGGCTTCTTTGAGGTTAGCGGCGGCGAGGATATCTTGCGCGCGCAGCCGATTGACGTGATCTTTTTTGGGGATGAGCTTCAAAGCGCGCTGGGCGTGTTTGACGGCAGGGGCTATTCTTTGTTCGCTGCTGAAGGCTTCGGCGGTGGCGAGCTCGGCGAGGCCGATCTGGCCGGTCGCCCCATAGCCGCGCGCGAGATGGCGGTGGACATATTGGCTGAAGTTGGGCTTGGCGGCGGCGAATTTGAGGTGGTTGATGCCTTTGCGCACGAGTTCGGGCTTGGCGGAATTGACGAGGATCGCGCCGATCTCGAGTCGCATGATGGCGTTGTCGGGCGTGAGCGCGATGGCTTTTTCATAGACGCGCGCGGCCTCAGAGAGGCGCGCGGCTTTGGTGAGCATATAGCCTTTGAGTTCGCGGAAATAGGGGTAGTTGGGGCGATCGCGGATCAGTTCGTCGGTGAGTCGCAGCGCTTCGCTGACATTGGGCTGGTGGTAGGCCAGCATGATCGCGCGGGCATAGCGCGCGGGCAGAGATTGATCGGTCTGGGGATATTTTTCCCGCGTCGCGACCGGAGGCCGAATGAAAGCAAAAAGTTTAGCGCGCATCATGTCATGGGCTAATTGTTTTTCGTCGGAGGTTTTGGCTTGGTAATAGAGGCTTTGGGGGACGCGATGTTCGAGCATTTTCATGCGGTCGGCGGTCAGCGGATGGGTGCGGGCATAAGGAGAGAGTTTGCGGCGCGCGGCGTAGGCAAAGGCGCGTTCGCGCGGCGCGAACTCGCGCTCAAAAAATGAGATCAGGCCGCGCCCCGACACCCCCGCGCGCTCCAGATAAGTCAGCGCGGCTTGGTCGGCGGAGGCTTCCAGCACGCGAATTTCTCCGATGGTGGAATAGGCGCCGATCGACGTGCCTCCAGCGAGCACGAGCGGCCCTAAGGGTCCAAGTCCGGCGATGATCGCGCCGAAGCCCAAGATCACGCTTGCGAGCGTCACGAGTCCGGCCTTGCCCGCCTGATCGGTGATCGTCGCCGTATGCCCGCCGACAACATGCGCAATTTCATGCGCGATGACGCCTTCAAGCTCTTCAGGCGTTTCGGTCTCAATGATCAGCCCGCTAAACAGAACGATCTGCCCCGGCACCGCAAACGCATTGAGCTGGTCTGATGCCTGCAAAAAGACATCAATCGCTTCCGTCGGCAGACCGGCAGCTCTGATCAGAGGATTAGCATAACTTTTCAAAATGTGATTGGTTTCGGCGTCAAATAAAATGCCCTGCACACGCGCTTTGGAAGGGGCGGGCTGCATCAGCAGAGCGGCGACACATAAAACCGCCATAAAGCGGGAGACGGCCAATAAGCTAAAAAAAGCGGGTTGATGGCGCATAGATTTATCTTATCAGTTTTGTCCCGTCAGGCGCTGCCATAAAGAGGTTTTCTTTTTGACCTGATGCTGATTGGCCTGATGCTGAGGTTGGTTTTTGTGGCGTTTATCCTGTGGGCGGTTTTTTTGGCCTTTAGCGGCCATATCGGTGCGCGATCTGTCGCGCCGTCCGCGTTTATTGCGATTGCGTCCACGCGGCGGCCTGTTTTCTTTGCTGCTCTCTCTGCTGCTTTCTCTGGCGTTTTCTTTGCCGTTTTCTTTGCCGCTTTCTTTATCGCTCTGGAAGGCTGAAGCGTCGGGCATTTGGGCGTAAGCGGTCTCAACATTAACCGCCGCGTGAGCCTGTCCATTAAGCCGCTGCTGGATTTGGGCGGTTTTTTTTGTTTCAATCGCCCAAGGCGCATCGGGATTGTCTATGCCGGCGGCTTCAATTTTCAATGTGAGATTATGTTCGCGCTCAAAGCGTGAAATTTCATCGCGCTTATGGTTGAGGATATGGAGGACGACCGGCCATTCCAGCTTGAGCGTGGTTTCGCTTTGAGCGCCCGCCCGCGCGGCTTGAGAGACCGCGGCGCGCAAAGCGCGCAAAGCGATCGTTTGCGGGGTGAGCACTTGGCCGGAGCTATTGCATTGCGTGCAGCTCTGGGTGCGTCCGGCGGACAGCTCTGGCCGCAGACGCTGGCGCGACATTTCAAACAAGCCGAAATTCTGGCTGATCCGCCCCAATTGGATGCGCGCGCGATCATGGCGGGTGGCATCGCGCATGCGTTTTTCGACATCGCGGACATTGCGCGAGTTTTCCATATCAATAAAGTCAATGACGATCAGCCCGCCCAGATCGCGCAGCCGCGCTTGACGGGCGGCTTCGTCGGCGGCCTCGAGATTGGTTTTCAGCGCGGTGTCTTCAATATTATGTTCGCGTGTGGAGCGGCCAGAATTGACGTCAATCGCCACGAGCGCTTCGGTCGGATTGATGACGATATAGCCTCCCGACTTGAGCTGCACAATCGGCGTGTTCATATTATCAAGAGCCTGCTCAATGCAATAATGCGAAAATATCGGTTCAGCCTCTTTATGTTCCGCGAGCAATTCACATCCGGCAGGTGCTAGCATTTGCAGAAAGTTTCTTGCCTGCTGGTAGGCTTCTTTGCCTTCAATCCGAATTTCGCTGATGTCTTTTTTCAGCATATCGCGCAGAGCGCGATGGATGAGGTTGCCCTCTTCGTAGATGAGCGCGGGCGCGACCGATGCCAGAGTCAGCGATCGGATTTTTTCCCATAAGCGAAGGAGGTATTCAAGATCGCGCTCAATTTCATTTTGAGGCTGCTGTGCACCGACGGTGCGCAGGATCAGGCTCATGCCCTCAGGAACTTCGAGCGATGATGCGATATCGCGTAATTTGTTGCGCATTTCATTGTTGGCGATTTTGCGCGAGACTCCGCCGCCCTGATCGGTATTGGGCATTAGCACGCAATAGCGTCCGGCAAGCGATAGAAAGGTCGTCAGTGCAGCACCTTTATTGCCGCGTTCTTCTTTGACAGCCTGCACGAGCAAAACCTGGCCGCGTTTGACGACTTCTTGAATGTTATATTTTTGATGAAGCCGCTTGTGTTTTTGATCCGCGTTATCATCTTCTTCATCTGAAGCGGGCGCCTCTTCGCTGTCGGGCAGAGGATAGGAGAAATCATCGGCCTCCTGCGTGAGCAGATCTTGAGGATCATAAGGGCTTTCGGCAGGGGTTGCGGTGTCCCCAGAAGACATATCTTGGGAAGGAATATCTTGAGAAGAGATATCTGGCGATTCAGGTTCAGCGGTGTTTTCGGGCAGATCATCCACCGGAATTTGAAAATAATCGGGATGAATTTCGGAAAAAGCCAAAAAGCCGTGCCGATTGCCGCCATATTCAACGAAGGCAGCCTGCAGCGAAGGCTCAACGCGCATCACTTGCGCGAGATAGATATTGTTTTTTATTTGGCGCTGGGTTTCGGTTTCAAAGATTTCGATGCGCTGTCCGTGTGCGATGACCAGACGAGTTTCTTCGGGAAGGGATGCATCTATCAGCATTTTTTTTGTCATTATGAACTCCATGAACTCCATAAACTCCCTGCACTCCAAAATCTTTTTGATGTGGAAGGAGTTGGGCTTGGGGAAGCGGGGCTCGGACATGGCCAAAGGTCGTCAGCGCCATCGCCGACAGATCGGAATCTATGGCTTTCATCGGCAAACAGAGGCTCATGAGATGCTCCCGCAAATTTTAAAGGTTGTGCACAAGAATCGTAGTTTCTGGTGCAAGCGAATGTTTGCGAGAGGGATTCCTGATAACCGCATGAGAAAGAGCGGCAGGGCCAACATGTCCCGCAACACAGAGAATACTATATCATATTTTCACCGCCAATAGCAAAGAGTTGAAAAGCAGGGGATTTATGGGAACAACCGCGCCTTAAAAGCTGTTCAAAAAGCTATTTAATTTGTCAAAAGGTCGCAAGATATTGTTAACCATTATCGGCTTCAATGGGTTGTTGGGGGGTTGTTGAGTGAACAAAAAGAGGCATTGAAGGGATTGATATGATTTTTGGTTTTATCCGCATAATTTCGGGCGCGCTATTGTTAGTGAGCTTTTGGCTGCTGGTGCCGCGGCCATCGTTTGCGGCGGACGTCGCGGTGGATGTCACGGGGGATGTCACATTGCGTTCGCTTGAGCGCTTGGGCGCAGATCGCTGGAGGATTGTTTTACCTCTGCCGCGTCCGACGCGCTATAGCGTTTTTGAGGTTAACCGGTCTGATCGGGTCATCATTGATATTTTGGATGAGAAGATTATTGCGAAGCAATGTCTCATATCGGGCGCGCCGCTTGTGCGCTGCCGCGCCGGACGCGGAGATTATGCGCGCGCACGCTTTATGCTGGATTTTTCGACGCAAGTAAAAATTGAACGCGCCTCACTAGAACAAAAGAAGACGGGCGCAAAAGAAAGTTTTTTTCTTGACATTGTTCTTGTGCGCGCTGATGGCGCGAAGCCATTTTTGGCGCAAAAGCCTTTGCGTCAGGTCAAATTGGTTAAGGGGATTAAGCAGATCAAAAATCGCGTGATCATCATAGATCCGGGTCATGGCGGCAGCAATATAGGCGCGAGCTTTGCCGGCGTTGATGAGAAAGATTTGATGCTGACGTTTGCGCGCGAATTGAGAGATCAGCTGGCGTCTCATTCTGGATTTAGCGTTTTTCTCACGCGCAACGATGACAGATATCTTCCACTGAAGGATCGCGTTTTGTTTGCGCGGCGCCATCATGCGGATGCGCTGATTTCTATTCATGCCGACTGGAATGCCAACCCTCAAGTGAAAGGCTTGGCGGTATATTCTTTGTCCAACCGCTCGGCAGGAAAATATGCGCGTGTTTTTATTGAAAATGACGGCGCGCAGATCATCGGCGGCGAGGAATGGAGAAATTCTCTGCCTTCAGCGCATGACATTCTCTTTGATTTGACCCAGCGTGAAACTTTGGGCAAATCAATTGCGCTTGGACGCAGCATTCTCAAACAGGTGCGTCTTCATACAGCTTTGCTAGATCAGCCGCATCGCTTTGCTGATTTACGTCTGCTTTCTGCGCCCGATCTGCCCGCGGTTTTGATTGAGGCCGGTTTTTTGTCCCATGCGGGCGACATGAACAGGCTGATGAGTAAAAAATGGCGCCGCAAGCTCTCAGCGCAGATCGCCCGCGGGCTGAAAGATTATTTCAAACAGGTTAATTTAGCTGGCCTTTAAGCAAGTGGCGCGTGTTCAACAAAAAATCATAAAAAAGAATTGAAATTTAATAATTTGATGCCAGATTCTTTCTCAATCCTTCCGAAACTCTTTATGTGATGGCAAATTTTCTGTTATATTGGAGTAGTCTATAAAGGCTTCTGGGGAAACTCGGAAACATTTATGGACTCTGATAAGGAGTTTGAAACAGACCCTGGTGTTAGGAATAAAGGCGTTAGGAATAAAGGCGTTAGGAATAAAGGTGTTAGGAATAAAGGTGTTAGGAATAAAGGTGTTAGGAATAAATAAGATGTTGCTTTGGCTGATCCGTGTTCTTCGGCTTGAGAGGCTGGACGGGATTTTTGTGCGCTGGCGCGCGCGTCGGCGTCGGGTTTTTTTGATGCTGCTGGGCTGGCTGAGCATAGTCGGCACGGTGATGGGTCTGGTGTTGGGTCTTATCGTTTTAGGCCTTGTGTGGCGCATGAATGCCGATCTGCCCGATTATGAACATCTGACCAATTATGAGCCTGCGGTGATGACGCGCATTTATGCTGCTGATGGCACTTTGCTTGCGGAATATGCCAAACAGCATCGCCTTTTTGTGCCGTATCAGGAGGTTCCCCCTTTATTGATTGCCGCCTTTGTGGCTGCGGAGGATAAGTCTTATTGGCAGCATCCGGGCGTGGACCTGAGCGGGATTGCGCGCGCGATGGTGATGAATGTCCCGCGCCTGCTTGATGGGCGGCGGCTCATTGGCGGCTCAACGATCACGCAGCAAGTCGCGCGTAATTTTTTGCTGTCGCAAAGGGTCAAGCTGGAGCGCAAAATCAAAGAGGCGCTGCTTGCTTTGCGCATTGAGCGCGTTTTGTCCAAAGAAAAGATCATGGAGCTTTACGTCAATGAAATTTATTTTGGGCTGAGTTCTTATGGCGTGGCATCGGCGGCGCTGAATTATTTTGGCAAAGCGCTGAGTGAGCTGACTTTGTCTGAGATGGCTTATTTGGCGGCTCTGCCCAAGGGGCCAAACAATTATCATCCGGTGCGCGAATATGATCGCGCGGTGGCGCGGCGCAATTATGTTTTGCGGCGCATGCAGGAAGAGGGCTATCTGACAGACGAGCAAAGACGAATTGCCGCCGCGCAGGAAATTCCGGTTCCCCCGCAGCGCGCGCGCGCGGATAAGCGCTGGGCCTATTTCAGCGAAGATGTGCGCCGCACAACGAAAAAGCTTTTCGGCAAAAAGCCGCTTTATCAAGGCGGATTGACGATTCGCTCAACCTTGAACACGGAGCTGCAAAAGGCCACCTATGATGCTTTACGCGACGGGCTTTCGGCTTATGATCGCCGTCATGGCTGGCGCGGCCCCATTCGCAAACTTCCGGAGAATTCTTACTGGCCGGCAATTCTGAACAAGATGAATCCGCCGCGTGATATTGATCCTTGGCGTCTGGCGATTGTTTTGAAAGTGGAGCGCGGCGGTGTTGAGATTGGCTTGCGCCCTGATCGCGCTGACTTTCAACAAAGCCGCAGATCTGCAGGCAATGAGTCTTTGAACACGCAAAAAGGATTTATTCCGCTTAATGAAATGCAGTGGGCGCGCGAGCAATATGCCGACAACACTTTAGGCCCAAGAGTCAAACATCCCAAACAGGTGCTGGAAAGAGGTGATGTCATTTATGTGGAGCCGCTGGCCAAACGTCCTTCGCCTGATCCGCGCATGGGGATGAATTTATACAGCCTGCGTCAATTGCCGCGCATCAATGGGGGGATCATTGCGATGGATCCGCATTCAGGGCGTGTGCTGGCGATGACCGGCGGCTTCAGCTTTGCGATCAGCGAGTTCAATCGCGCGACGCAGGCGTGGCGCCAGCCCGGTTCGTCAATCAAGCCGTTTGTCTATGCGGCTGCGCTTGATCAGGGATTCACGCCGATTTCGCGGGTGATGGACGCGCCTTTCGTCAGCGAGCGCGGCGAGGAGTTTTTATGGAAACCGAGCAATTATAGCCGGAAATTTGGCGGTTTGACCTTGCTGCGGCGCGGATTGGAGCAGTCACGCAATCTGATGACCGTCCATCTGACCAATGAGATCGGGCTTGGGCCGGTGATGGATTATGCCAAAAGATTTGGTCTCGCCACCGATATTCGTCCGGAATTGTCGCTAGCACTGGGGTCAGAAGAGACGACGCTGATGCGCCTGACAGCGGCTTATGGAATTTTGGCGAATGGCGGCCACCGGATTGAGCCTTTCACGATTGAGCGCATTCAAGATCGTCTTGGCCGCACGATTTACCGCCATGACCGGCGCCGATGCCAAAATTGCAGCGCTGATACATGGCGCAATCAAAAGCCGCCGCAGCTTGCCGATACGCGCGGTCGCATCATCAGCGCGCCGACGGCCTACCAGATCGTGTCTATGATGCAGGGCGTCGTGAAGCGCGGCACCGGATGGCGCGCTAAAGTGAAAGGCATAACGCTCGCAGGCAAGACTGGCACCACCAATAAAGAACGCGATGCGTGGTTTGTCGGATTTTCGCCGCATTTGGTAGTGGGAATTTATGTCGGCTTTGACCAGCCGCAGCCGCTCGGCAAGAATGAAACCGGCGGGCAGGTGGCGGCGCCGATTTTCTCGCAATTTATGGCGCGGGCAAAGAATGCACGCTCATCAGAGCCTTTTCGTGTGCCGCCGGGCATTACGCTCGTGCGCATTGACCGCAAAACCGGTAAATTGGCGAATGTCAATGATGGCAAGGTGATTTGGGAAGCTTTTAAAATCGGCACTGAACCCGGCAGCGTTGGCGCGCGGCTTGGCCGTCAAGACCCGGCATTCAGCTCTGATGCTGAAAATAACAGCATGACGGGCACGGGAGGCCTTTACTAATGGATAAAGTTATCATTGAAAAAGAAGATGACGAGATTTTTGCTGAAATTGAACAGATTGCGTCTCTTCTAAGGGGGCGTCTTTGACGCTGAAAAAGCTGGCGAGCGCTTGGCCGCGCTGAAGGCTGAAACCGAAAATCCCGATTTATGGAATGATGGCAGCAAAGCGCGGCAGCTGCTTCAAGAGCAAACGCGCCTGCAGGAGCGGTTGGATGGCTGCGCGCTTCTTGAAACAGGCCTGCGCGAGGCCAAAGAGATGCTGGCATTTGCGCGCAGCGAACAGGACGAAGCGCTAGAGCGGGAAAGTCTGGATGAGCTAAAAAAATTGCAGGCTTTGGCGCTTCAATATAAATGGGAAGCGTTTTTCTCTGATCCAGTTGACGGCAATGATTGCTACCTTGAGATTCACGCTGGTGCCGGCGGCACTGAGAGTCAAGATTGGGCTGCGATGCTGCAGCGCATGTATTTGCGCTGGGCGAAGGATCATCAATTGAAAACCACGTTAATTTCAGAAACCAGCGGCGAGGAGGCTGGGATCAAATCTTCTGTTATGAAGATCATCGGCGCCAATGCCTATGGCTGGCTCAAGAGTGAGTCGGGGGTTCATCGGCTTGTGCGGATTTCGCCTTTTGATGCCAATGCGCGCCGCCATACCAGCTTTGCGAGCATAGGCGTTTATCCGGTGATTGACGATGCGATTGAGATTGATCTCAATGAGCGCGATGTGCGTATTGACACCTATCGCGCGCGCGGTGCAGGCGGGCAGCACGTCAATACGACCGACAGCGCGGTGCGGATCACCCATATGCCGAGCGGCATTGTTGTGCAGTGCCAGAATGAGCGCTCGCAGCATAAGAATCGGGCTGCGGCATGGGCGATGCTGCGCGCGCGCCTTTATGAAGCTGAGCGCCGCCGCCGCGCTGAGGCCAAACAGGCGCAAGCCGATGAGCGCGGCGAAATTGGCTGGGGCAATCAGATTCGCTCTTATGTGCTGCAGCCTTACCAGATGGTCAAAGACATGCGCACCGGTGTTCAAAGCGGCCAGCCTCAGGCGGTTTTAGATGGAGATTTAGATGATTTCTTGACCGCCGCTTTATCACAGTAAGAGGGCAGTAAAGCGGATTTACGCAATATTTTCCTGATGAGCCGGATATTGATAGACATTATCTGTGTCTGAATCTGATTTTTCTTGTGCTTTATCCTGCGCGTTTGCCTCACTTAGGGGTGGCGGCGCGAAGGTGAAGTTCTGGCGCTGACATTTGCCATTGATGAAGGCACCAGCCTCAATGGCGATATGTTCGTGGATGACATCGCCTTCAATCTGGCTTTGCGACAGCATATGGACGGTATGCGCCTGGACATTGCCTGTGATGCGGCCATGCAGATCAAGCATTTCGGCGATGATATTGCCTTTGATGTGCGCGTGCTTATGAATCGTCAAGAATCTCGCATGGATATTGCCGATGACTTCGCCGTCAATTTGCACTTCACCCTGCGAGATGATGTCGCCGCTAATTTTGGTATCACTGCTGATGATGCTGGGCAGTGTGCTTTGTTTTTTATTCCACGATTTCAAAAACATATTTGCCTGCCTCTATAAATTTCCAAGGATCATAGGTTTTATCATCAACGAGGATTTCATAATGAAGATGGTCTCCAGTGCTGCGTCCGGTATTTCCCATCAGGCCGATATGTTGTTTAAACGTGACATTTTGTCCGAATTTGACATTGCTGCGTCCGAGATGTCCGTAGCGTGTTTTGATGCCGTGTCCATGATCTACTTCAACCATTTTGCCATAACCGCGCGCATGACCGACAAAGGTGACCTTTCCCGGTAGAGTCGCATGGACTTTGCTTTTTTTCGGACCCGCAATATCAACACCGCTGTGAAAAGCCCATTCGCGTGTAAAGGGATCAATGCGCGGTCCGAATGCGCTGGTCACATAATAAGCGGGCATGGGCTTGGCGAGAGGCAGATGACGAATTAACTGATCAAGCGTTGTGAGCTTTTTGATGTGCTGATGAACGCGATTGATTTGTTTGCGTGCGCGCAGGAAAGAATGGGTTTCGCCTTTTTGCAATACATCGCGCGAGATCGGGATGAAGGAATCTGCTGAAGCGTGCAGAACGTCGTTTTTATTTTTGATAACTTGCTTAGGTTCAGCGATGGGCAGAAGAGGTCCGCCCGTGCCGCCGGGTTTTTTTTCATCTTCTGTTGCAAGCGGCTGTGCTGTGAAAATCCGTTCGGCGAATAGATCGGGCTCAATGGCTTCTGTGATGTGAAATGTCCGCTCATAAATTTCTGTTTGCGTCGTGATCTTTTCATGCAGATGATCAAGGATCGCGCGCTGTCTCTGGTCAATGACCGCAAGCTGTGCGCCAATGGAGTCGATTTCGGGGCTGCCGGTATTGAGCAAGCCGCTTGTGTGCTGTGCATGGAACGTCGCGGAGGACGCTGTGGATAATTTTTTATCTTTAATTTTGCTGGCAGAAATTTTTCTATCAGAAGCTTTGACAGCAGGAAAAACGGTGTGGGTCGCGCCAACGGGGCGTGAAGTCAGGAAAGTGCTGTCGCTATTTCTCAATGGCGTGAGAAAGCTTTGTTTGCCCTTTTTGCTTTTTTTCAGCTCCTGTCTTTCAAAGGCGCGATTTGTTTTCCGGCGTTTTTTTAACGCTGTGCCGAGGCGATCCTGCATGCCGATCAAAGCGGCGAGATGATCGTGGCGAATTTTTAATTCTTCGGTCATCCTGCTGAATTCTTTTTTGGCGAGGATCAGTTTCAGGTTGAGGGCTTCATATTCTTCCTGCATATCGGCGAGGCGGTTTTCATAGGCATTATGTGTTTCCGCGAGTCTGTCTTGCATGGCGTGGGTGGAGGTTTTGCCCATCATGGCGCCGCTTGTGCTATAGGCAAACCAAGCGAGCAAACCCGCGCCGACCAGCAGCAATTGCGCCTGAGTTTTTGAATTAAGCACCATGTGTTTTGTTTCTGATCCTTGCCGCACAAAAACTTCGCGGTGCGCAAAAACCCGCCTTACGACATCACGCAGGCGCAGGAAGCCCCGGCCTATGAAGGCCAAGACGCCTCGGCTTTGTTTCGGCATTTTATTCGCCATGATTTTCGTCTCTCCTGCCGAAAGGTGCGAATATCCAAGAATCGGATCCGGCTCCAAAATATTTTCCCCTTATAATTTAGTACGGTTATCTTTTATTTTTAGTAAATATCACCTATTATCAAACGATAAGATAGATTGCCTGTCAATAAATGGCTGAAAAACAGATGAAAATCAAGACTATAATGCTATGCCGCGCATAAGGCCTTACCGGCTTATATTGTGGGCTTTTGAGGCTGTCGCGGGGCTTCTTGCGCTGTTGGGGGGTATTTTTTTACTAGGTTTCTGGGCTTTTCAGCAGGGCTGGATTTCTTCTGAGACGTTGAAGCCATTTGCTGAAGATATGCTCACGCAGATATCTCCAGGTTTTGATGTGAAAATTGACTCTCTAGAGGCCGTTTGGCTTGAAGGCAGCGAGTTTGCGTTGATTCGGCTTCATAATGTCGCTTTGACCTCTGAAGATGAGGATATAACCGCGCAGCTCGCGCGCGTTGATGTGTCTTTGAGCACGGCGGCCTTGCTTACCGCGCAGCTGGCGCCGTCGCGTTTAGCGATTTCCGGCGCGCGGATCAATTGGCGGCGGCCAGACACGCTTGACAGCGAACCTCCCCTAGCCGCATCGGTCCAACAAACACCCCAACAAACGTCTGCGGTTTTATTGAGCAGTTTTGCGCGGCTATTTGCGTCTCCGATCAAAGTGCGGGTTGCGTCTTTGTTTTATTTGCGCGGCGTCTATATGCGCGATGCGCGCATTGTCGTGCTTGATTCTAAAGATCAAATTCAATGGCAAAGCCGCGATATATCTTTTTCTTTATCGCGTCCTTATTTATCACAAGAGGCGGAGTTTCGCGCGCAGGCGCAAATCGGCAGCACGGCTGAAAATGTTCAGCTGTTAAAATTTACCGGCAAGGTGGCACCGCATCAAGATTTGACGCGCATAGATATAAGAAGCGACCAGCTGCCCGCGCGCATTTTTGAACCGATTATGCCGCAATTAGAATCTTTTGTTGATCTTGATGTCAATATGCGCACACGCTTTCAGTTGGATCTGTCTTCTGACGGGCTTGTCCGCTCTATGCGCAGTCAGATGGAGGTTCAAGAAGGGGGAATCTCTGGCCATCTTTTTTTCATACCGCTGGCAAGGATGAAAAATATATTTTTGGATATGCGCGCTGATTTTACAAAGGGTATTGTGGAGTTTTATGAATTTTCGTTTGAATGGCCTCAAGAAAATAAAGATGAAGGAGATAAAGAAAGATCAAGATTAAAGGGGCGCATCAATTTTGCAGCGCTTAAAGAAGCGCTGGCGGATAAAAATAATATGTCTGATGTGGATATAGTTCGTTATGTCACGGCTGAGGCAGACTTCACCGACATGCGGCTGATTTATTTCAGAAATATGCCGCCCTTGCAGCATGCCGCAGGGCGCTGTTTTTTGCGCGGCGCATTGTTTCGCTGTGATGTGAAGCAAGGCTATATTCTTTTGGGGCAAGACAGGCTGGTGGTTCAAAAGACTCTGTTTGAAATACCTGACATCAGCGCCATAGAGACTCGTGCTGCGGTTGACTTTGAAGCGCGCGGCATGCCGAATATATTAGGTCGCTGGCTGGATAGTTTTCCTTACAATCGCCTGAAAACCAAATATTGGCTGGGCGCGGCCTATGGCGGCACCGGAAAAATCAAGGCGGACATTCATTGGAAATTGCATCGCGGGAAATTGCATCGCGGCGATGATCTTGATCGGGACATTTCTTTTAACATTGAAATTGATGTCAATAATTTGGCCACGTTTTTGGAGTTTCAAAACCTTCGTGTGCCGGTGAATGCGGGTGATTTATCTGTCAGCCTGACGGAGCAGGCCTTTGCGGTTAACGGACATGTGCGTTTTGGCGGCGCGGTGACCCATGTCAACCATCGCGGACGTTTTGCCGATACAGGCCGCACCATATCTGAGCTGAAGCTTGATGTGTTAATCAATGAAGATTTGCTGCGCTCTCTTGATTTTGCCAATGTGCTGTCGCTGAATGGCGAGGCGCATATGTTGGTGGCATTATCCAATGAGTCGGGGCAGGAATTTTCGGTCGGACAGGGTGGCATTGATTTGACGTCGTCATCTTTGTTCCAGCCTCATTTGGGCTGGCACAAAAAAAAGGACGAAAAAAGCGCGCTGCGGTTTAACATTCTTTGGGGGCCAAACGGCATTGCGTTTAACGATATTGCGGTGAACGGCGGCGGCATAAAGATGCGCGGCGTGGTGAAGCTGGATAAAAAAGGCAATCTCGCGCTTGCACGATTCCCCATGATTCGCGTGAAGGAAGGAAATCGCCAGAAGAATTCGGCGCGTTTTGATATGCAGCGCAATGCAGACGGTATTTTGATGGCGAACCTTCGTCTGGCACGGCTGGATCTGCACGATATAGATATTGGGCTGTCGGGAGAGGCGGCGGCTGACAGGCCTCAATCGCCGCCGCGCGACCAGCCTCAGCTTTTTCTCAAAGCGCTGGTGGATCATGTGGTGGGATATAATGATACGCAATTTCGTGATGTGAAAATTGGCCTTCACCGCAAAGATTCTCAGGTGAACGCTTTTGACATTCAGGGGCGTGTTCATAGCGGCAAGAAAGCGACCGCTGTGCATTTTTTGATGTCAGCGCCAAAGGCCGATAACAAAAGGCAGCTGCTGCTCAAAGCCGGTGATGCGGGTGCCATCTTGCGCGGCTTGGAGCTTTATCAAGATTTACAGGGAGGGCAAATGTTTTTGACGTCTGTTCTGTCTGAAGATAAGCGCGAGATTTCCGGAAAAATTACCATTGATAAATTTCATATGAGCCGCACGCCGACATTTGTCCAGATATTGGGGGCGGCGTCTTTCGGCGGTTTGGCGGATGTGTTCAGTGGGCGGGGCGTTTTTTTCAATAAGATGGAGCTTTCTTTCACACGCACGCCGGAGCAGATTTTATTCCATCAAGGCTGGGCAGTTAGCACGGCGCTGGGTCTTTCTTTGCGCGGCGCTTATCAATATAAGCCGCCGCACAAAATCGCCATCAATGGGACTTTAACGCCTGCTTATATTATCAATTCTTTTTTGGGGACAATCCCCGGGCTTGGCACTTTGTTAACCAACCGAAAGGGTGAGGGCATTTTTGGCGTGTCCTTTTCTATCAACGGCACAGCGGATGCGCCGCAAGTGAGTGTGAATCCTCTTTCTGCACTTGCGCCGGGAATTTTGCGCCAGCTTTTTGAATTTGGAGAAACAACGGGCATAGAAGGCATTGAGGAGGGGCGCAAAGATAAAACCAAAAATCCAAAGAGAACGAGCCCAAAGAAAACAAATCCAAAGAAAACAAATAAAGACGCAAAAGTAAAAGTGGATGCGCCGAATTAACTAATCATCTTTGATGCGCAGCAGGCGGTGGCGTTTTTTGCCGATGGATAAAAGGATCACGCCTTCCCTGATATTCGACTTAGTGAGAACCATGTCCTCGTCCTCTTTTTTGACAATTTCATTATTGACGCGCGCGGCACCGGCGCGGATGGCGCGCCTCGCCTCGCTATGGCTTTTGGTGAGACCCACCATCACATAGGCTTCAAGCAACCCCATCTCAATAGGCTGGTGCTCAAGAAAATCACGCGGAATATCAATTGTGGGTATGTCCTGCGAGATGGTTTTTTGCTCAAAGACTTTTTCCGCCGCGTCGGAGGCTTTTTGCGCGGCCTCTTCGCCATGCGCCAAACGCGTCGCGCAATTGGCAAGAATTTTTTTTGCCTCATTGATGTCTTCACCCTGAAGCTTTTCAAGTTTTTCAATTTCATCAAGCTTGAGTTCAGTGAAGGCGCGCAGGAAGCGGCCTACATCTGCGTCTTGGGTGTTGCGCCAGAACTGCCAGTAATCGTGCGGCGCGCAGCTATAATCTTTTTCAGCTTCGTTATAATTCAGCCAGACAGCGCCTTTAGCGGTTTTGCCCATTTTCTCGCCGGATGACGTCGTGATGAGCGGCGTTGTCAAAGCGAAGAGCTCGGCATTGGCGACGCGGCGGGCGAGGTCAATGCCGCTGACGATGTTGCCCCATTGATCGCTGCCGCCCATTTGCAGGCGGCAATCATGGCGCTGGCAGAGGTGGAGGAAGTCATAGGCTTGGACGACCATATAATTGAACTCAATGAAAGGGAGTGGCTGTTCGCGCTCAAGCCGCAGCCGCACGGAATCCATTGTCAGCATCCGATTGACCGAGAAGTGCCGCCCGATATCGCGCAGGAAGTCAATGTAATTGAGGTCTTTGAGCCAGCCATGATTATTGACGATGATCGCGTCGCTTTTGCCCTCGCCGAAGGAGAGGAAGCGCGCGAAAGTTTTGCTGATGGCGGCGATATTTTTTTCGATGTCCTTCTCAGAGAGGATCGCGCGCAGCCTGTCTTTGCCGGAGGGGTCGCCGATGCGCGTCGTGCCGCCGCCGATGACGATGATCGGCCTGTGTCCGGCCTGCTGCCAGCGGCGCAGCGACATAATCGCGAGCAGATTGCCGACATGAAGGCTGGGCGCAGTGCCGTCAAAACCGATATAGGCTGACTGCATTCCGCTTTGCAGCAGCGCATCAAGCTTGGCGGCGTCCGAACATTGATGGATCAGGCCGCGTGTTTCCATCTCGCGCAAGAATTGATTTTGGAAATCGGGCATAAGGTTTTCTCAGGGTTTTCTCATTTCGACTCGTCTATCAGATGATATAAGACATTTTATGGATCAATGTTTGCATATTGCGCCGATGATGGGCTGGACGGATCGCGCCGGACGCTTTTTGATGAGCTGTCTGTCGCCGCGTCTGCGGCTATGGACCGAGATGATCGCTGCTCCGGCGCTCATTCATGGCGATGCGGCACGGATTTTGGGCGAAGATGAACTGGCTGCGTCTTCGGTGCTGCAGCTTGGCGGCGCGGATCCGGCGATTTTGGCGCGGGCCGCCAAGATAGGCGAGGCGCGGGGTTATAGCGAGATCAACTTAAATGCGGGCTGTCCGTCCTGCCGCGTCAGCGCCGGAGGCTTCGGCGCGGCGTTGATGTTAGAGCCGGAGCGCGCGGCGCGCTGTGTTGCGGCGATCGCCGAGGCGGTGAGCATTCCAGTCAGTGTCAAATGTCGACTCGGCGTTGATGAGCAGGACCCCGAAGTGATCTTGCCGGATTTCATCCACCGTTTGGCGCAGGCGGGTGCCTGTCGTTTTGTGGTTCATGCGCGCAAGGCTTGGCTCAAAGGCCTCAACCCGAAGCAGAACCGCAACGTGCCGCCTTTGGATTATGGTCTTGTTTATCGGCTGAAGGCGCGCTTTTCGCGAGTGGAGATTATTCTCAATGGCGGCATTGAGAATTTGGAGAATGCGGCGCGCCATTTGCATTATGTTGATGGCGTGATGATTGGCCGCGCGGCGTTTCGTGATCCGATGATGCTGGCTGATCCGAATAACGCTTCAAAATCGCGCGGCGAGATTTTCCGCCTTTTGGCGGATTATGCGGCGCGCCATAATGTGCCGCGCGCGCGGCTGGTGCGTTTGGCTTCAGGACTTTGGCGCGGGCAGAGGGGGGCAGCACAATTTCGCCGTGCGCTGCACGATCATGAGGATCACGAGTCTTTACTGGCGGCAGCAGAACGTCTCGCGGCGTAGGTGGCGGCATAGATGGTGTGGAGCGAATTGCTGGTTTTATTTTTGTTGGTTGCGGCGACCGGCTGTGCTGCCGGATTTCTTTCGGGCATTTTGGGTGTAGGCGGCGGGATCATCATCGTGCCGGTGCTTTATTATGTTTTTGGCCTGTTCGGTTTTTCTATTGAGGTCGCGCTGCATATGGCGATCGGGACGTCGCTGACGACGATTATTATCACGCAGTTTCGTTCGGCCTATGGTCATCGCGCGCGCGGCTCATTTGATGATCGCGTTTGGAGATGGTGGGCGCTGCCGATAATTTTGGGCACTGCGGCGGGCGCGGCACTTGCGGGTGTTTTGCACGGACGGGTTTTGGCGTTTATTTTTGCGACCGGCATGTTTTTAGTTGCGCTGCTGATGTTTTACCGCGCCTCGCTAGACGAGGATAAAATTCCTCCATCGCCTTTTGATTTATATTCACGGCTGCAATTTCCTTTTTCTGTTTTTTCGGGGATGTTTGCGGCGCTGACCGGCATTGGCGGCGGGACGTTCAATGTGTCGGCGCTTTATCTCTTATTCGGCATGGATATACGCCGTGCGATTGGCACGTCGGCGGGTCTGGGCGTGTTGATCGGGCTGGTTGGCGCTGCCGGTTTTGTTGCGACCGGCTGGTCGGTTGCTGATCGGCTTCCTTATTCTTTGGGCTATGTCAACATTCCTGCCATCTGCGTGATCGTGCCGTTCACGATTATATTTTCGCCTTTGGGTGTGCGCGCGGCGCATGTGATTTCGCAGAGGAAGCTGCAGGTTTTATTTTCGGTGATGCTCGTGGCTGCGGCGATCAATATGTTTTATGAGGGGCTGACGGGGTAGATTATATTTTCTGATCATAATCGCCAACGTCATCAATGGTTGCGATGACGCGGTCAACATCTTTGAACAGGATTTTCATATCTTCTTCGGAGCGCACGCTTTCGGTGACGATGACGAGGCTTGGCTTGTTGGATGAAGCGCGCGCGAGCAGCCATGAGCCGTCTTCAAGCACAACGCGCACGCCATTGACCGTCATCAATTCGCTGATTTTGCGACCGGCGACCGCGCGGCCATTCTGGAATTGATTTTGGTAATGCGCATGGATGCGCTCAACGGCTTGATATTTTGTCTGGTCGGGACAGAAGGGTGCCATAGACGGCGATGTCCATGTTTGCGGCAGATCTGTGCGCAGCGCGCTCAGGGGCTTATCTTGAGCGGCGAGCATATCGCATAGGATGATGCCCGAGAGCAGGCCGTCATCATAGCCGCGTCCGAAGGGCGGCGCGAAAAAGAAATGGCCGCTTTTTTCAAATCCGGCGAGCGCGCCAGTTTCAGCGAGGCGGCGCTTCATATAAGAATGGCCGGTGCGCCAATATTCGGTTTGAGCGTGTAGGTCGCGAAGCTGCTGGTCATAGGCGAAAATGCCGGTTGATTTGACATCGGCGATGAAGCGCGCTCCCCCATGCTGTCGGGCGAGATGGCGCGCGATCAGAACGCCGATCTTATCGGCGAACATGATCTCGCTTTGATCATCAACGAAGCCGCAGCGATCGCCATCGCCGTCAAAGGCGAGGCCGATATCTGCTTTGTGCGCGACAATCGTTTTGGCGAGATCATCAAGCATGGTGATATTTTCCGGATTGGGCGTGTAATGAGGAAAAGAAAAATCCGGCGCGCAGTGAAGCGGGATGACCTCTGCGCCCAGCCTTTCAAAAACTTCGGGCGCGAAAAATCCGGCGGTGCCATTGCCGCAGGCCAGCACGACGCGCAGTTTTTTTGCGAAAGGGTTTCGTGCGGTGAGGTCTTGGATATATTTCCTGTCCATGCCCTCTATTTTTTGATATGCCCCGCTTGCGCGCGTTGCGATTTTATCCTTAAGAGAAATTTTTTTCAGCCGATCAATTTCTTCTGGCCCGAAAGTCAGCGGCGCGTCCGCGCCCATTTTGACTCCGGTCCAGCCATTTTCATTATGACTTGCGGTGACCATCGCGACGGCAGAGGCCTCTAGTTTTATTTGCGCAAAATAAGCCATCGGCGACAGCGCAAGCCCAATATCCTTGACATGACAGCCCGCTTCCAACAGGCCGTCTATGAGCGCGGCTTTGACCTCTTGCGAATAAGAGCGGTAATCATGTCCGACGACGATGCTGTCAGCGCGCTGAAGTTCGTGCAGATAGACGCCCAGCGCGCGGCCAAGCTGGCGCATGCCGTCTTGGTCAATGTCTTCGGGGTAGAGCCAGCGTGCGTCATATTCGCGGAAGCCCGAAGGGGCGATTTTCATTTGAGCTTGCCACCGGCTCTGCGCAATATGCGTTCGGTGATGCCTTGATCCTGCCTTTTGGCGATGGCGCGCGGTGTTTCGCCATCGCGGTTGCGGGCATTGACGTCCGCGCCTTTTGCGATCAGCACTGCGGCGACTCGGTCGCTGCCATAGGCAGCCGCATTATGCAGAGGCGTGAAGCCATCTTCCGTGCGCGCTTTGATGCTCGCGCCTTTTTCAATGAGAAACGCCGTCAGTTCATCATGGCCGCCATCGGCGGCTTCGTGGAGAACGGACTTGCCATTTTTGGTGCGCGCTCTGACATCAGCGCCTCTTTTGAGCAGAAGCTGGGTGACGGCGCTCTGCCCCCACCTGACGGCAAAATGCAGAGGCGTATAGCCATAGCGCGTTCGCGCTTTGACGTTCGCGCCTTTTTTAATCATGAGCTGAACGCGCCGGACATCGCCGAGCACAGCCGCGAGATGAAGAGGAGTCGTGCCGCCTTTCTCGCGGATATTAACATCCGCGCCGCGCCGCAGCAAAATGGCGATCACTTCGTCTTGGCCGTAGCGCACGGCCTCATGGAGGGGGGCGAAGCCGTCTTTATTGCGCACGTTGATATTCGCGCCCTGCTTGATCAAAAGCTCGACGCGTTTGACATCGCCTTTGGCGGCGGCATCAAATAAAGAGGTCGCTTGGGAGGTCGCATGGGCAGGAGAACTGGCTGAAAGCAAGCCTCCTATGATGACACCTATTGTGATGATGCCTGCCGTGATGATAATCGTGATTTTTTTGAACATTTTTTCTCCCCAAAATTTTATTCCCAAAACTTGAAGTGCTATGATAATGCGATTGCTTGTCTGAATCAATCAATTGGGCAATCTAGTGATTAGCGAAGGATTTATGAGTAAATTTTCTTCAGGAGCGAAGGGGCGCTTGGCGGAATTGCCGCAGGAGATCGCGCTGCCGGAATTTGCGGCGGGGTCGGTCTGGATCATCGGGGCCGGGCCGGGCGATCCGGGTCTGTTGACTTTGCATGCGCTGAACGGGCTGCAGCAGGCGGATGTGGTTTTGCATGATTCTCTTGTTTCACCGGCGGCTTTGTCGCTGGCTGAGGGCGCGGAGCTGCATTATGTCGGCAAGAAGGCCGGAGAGAGCGGGCGCAAGCAGAAGGATATTTCGGACTTGATGATTTCTTTGGTGCGCGCGGACAAGCGTGTGCTGCGCCTGAAGGGGGGGGATCCGGGCATCTTTGGGCGCGGCGGCGAGGAAGCCGAAGCGCTGGCGCAAGCCGACGTGCCGTTTCGGGTTTTTGCGGGTGTGACGGCGAGTTTAGCGGCGGCGGCGGCGGCGGATCTGTCGCTGACTCATCGCTCGGTCAATCACGCGGTGGTGCTGGTGACCGGCCATAGCGCCTCGACCGAACATATAGACTGGCAGGGGATTGCGCGCAGTGTTCCGGTGATCGTGCTTTATATGGCGGCGCGCGCTCTCGACGAGATCATATCTTTGTTAATTGCGGCGGGCCGCAGCAAAGATGAGCCGGTGGTGCTCGTCTCCCATGCGAGCCTGCCGGGCGAGCAGATCGTCCGGACCCAACTCGGAAAGGCGGGCAAAGTCGCCCTGCCGCCGCCGATGACGGTGATCATCGGGCAGACGCGAGGCTGGCGGCAGCCCCCAAAAAACGAATAGGAGGACGAAGAGGGACATCACAGAGATTTTGCAAGATCGGCTTGTTGGGTTATTATAGTCTAGCTATGATGGCGTCGCCGGACTGGCACAAAAATGTTGAATACTTATTGTAAGGGAGCAGACTCATGGACCTAAATTTTTCTCAAGAAGACCTCGCTTTCCGCGATGAGGCGCGCAGTTTCATCAAAGAAAGCTATCCGCAGCAATTGCGCAACCGCGATATGCGCGACTTTGAAAAAGATGATTATCTTTCATGGCATAAGGTGCTGCACAAGAAAGGCTGGATTGCGCCCTCATGGCCGGAGGAATATGGCGGCACGGGCTGGAATTTGACCAAGCGCTATATTTGGGGCGAGGAGATGGCGCTCGCGGACGCGATACGGATTTTGCCGTTCGGGGTCAACATGGTCGGGCCGGTGATTTATACGTTCGGCAGTGATGAGCAGAAGGCGACCTATCTGCCGCGGATTTTGTCGGGCGAGGATTGGTGGTGTCAGGGTTATTCGGAGCCGGGATCGGGTTCGGATTTGGCGAGCCTGCGCACGAAGGCCGAGTCGGATGGCGACGATTACATCGTCAACGGCCACAAGATGTGGACGACGCTCGCACAGCATGCGGACTGGATGTTTTGTCTGGTGCGCACCGATCCGAATGCGCCCAAGAAGCAGCAGGGGATTTCGTTTTTGCTGATGGATATGAAAACGCCGGGCATCACGGTGAGGCCGATCATCACTTTGGACGGCGCGCATGAAGTCAATGAAGTGTTTCTTGAAGATGTCCGCGTGCCGAAAGCCAACCGCGTCGGCGAAGAAAATCAAGGCTGGACCTATGCCAAGTTTTTGCTGATGCATGAGCGCTCAGGCATTGCCGGTGTGGCGAACTCCAAGCGCGGCGTTCAAGAATTGAAGCGGCTTGCGGGCGGGATCAAAGTCAATGGCGGTGTGCTGATGGATAGCCAGAGCTTCCGGCGCAAGATCGCCGATCTGGAGATTGAACTGACCGCGCTCGAATATACCGAACTGCGGACATTGGCCGGAGAAAGCTCGGGGCAAGGCCCTGGTCCGGAATCGTCCATTTTGAAAATACGCGGCACCGAGATCCAGCAGCGCCTGACGGAACTCGCGCTTGAGGCAGTTGGCAATTATGCGCATGTGCCGCATATGGCGGGCAAGAGCAATATCCCGGGCATTCCGGATTTTGCGCCCGGCACCGCCGACGGCTATTTCAATACGCGCAAGACGTCCATTTATGGCGGCTCCAATGAGATTCAACGCAACATCATCGCCAAGATGGTGCTCGGTCTTTAAAATCAACCAGCCGAAAGGGGATCAGAATGGATTTTTCTTTTTCTGAAGAACAGAATTTATTGCGCAATTCGGTGCAGGGATTTTTAACCAGCGCCTATGATTTTGAGACGCGGCGCAAGGTGGGGCAGTCCGATGAGGGCATGCGCCGCGAGGTCTGGCAGCAATTTGCCGATCTGGGCTTGCTCGGCCTGCCGTTTGACGAAAAATATGGCGGTCTGGGCGAGGGCGAGAGCCATATTGAAACGATGATCATCATGGAGGAGTTCGGGCGGTTTTTGGTGACCGAGCCCTATCTGCCGACGGTGATTCTTGCGGGCGGTCTGCTGCGCCGTGCCAGTGCTGCGCAGAAGGATAAATATCTGCCTGCGCTGACGAAGGGCGAGGCTTTATGGGCGCTCGCTGCGCATGAGCCGGATGGCCGGTTTTCTCTTCATCACGTTGAGGCGAAGGCGGAGAAAAAGGGCGCGGATTATATTTTGAACGGCCATAAGGCTGCGGTGCTCGGCGGCGCATGGGCGGATCATTTCATCGTCAGCGCGCGCACCGGCGGCGGCGGCGACGATCAGGATGGCATTTCCCTGTTTGTCGTGGATAAGAGCGCGTCGGGCGTTGATGTGCATGATTATCGCTCGGTGGATGGCTCGCGGGTTGCCGAGCTGATGCTCAATGATGTTTCGGTCAGCGCAGACGCGCTGATCGGCGGCGAAGGCCAGGGCTTTGCGCTGCTTGATCAAGTCAGCGATGAGGGCATCGCTGCTTTATGCGCTGAGGCCTGCGGCGCGATGAAGGAGCTCCATGCGGCGACGATGGAATATTGCAAAACGCGCAAGCAATTTGGCGTGCCGATCGGGACATTTCAGGTGCTGCAGCATCGCATGGTGGATATGTTCGTGGCGTATGAGCAGGCTGTGTCGATGTCTTATATGGTGTCGCTGAAGCTGGGCGAGAAAAACCCCGAGCGCAGCCGCGCGGCTTCGGCGGCGAAGGCGCAGATTGGCCGCTCCGGCCAGTTCATCGGCCAGAGCGCGGTGCAGCTCCATGGCGGCATGGGCATGTCGGATGAGCTCAATGTCGGGCATTTCTTCAAAAGACTCAGCATCATTGACGCGCTTTATGGTAATGTTGATTTCCATGTCGAGCGCTATATGGCGCAGGCTTAAACCATTTCAAAAGAGGGGGAAACCATGACGATAGGTGTAATCGCAAAAATAAAAGTCCAGCCCGGCAAAGAGGCCGAAGCTGAAGAGATCTTTCGCGGCTTGCAAGAGCAGGTCAACAAAAACGAGGACGGCAATCTGTTTTACAGCTTTTTCAAATCCGATGATGGCGAATACATCGTGTTAGAGAGCTATAAATCCGACGAGGCGCTTGCCGCGCACGGCCAGATGGATCATTACAAGGCGGCGGCGAAGAAGATGGGCGGCTTTCTCGCGGGCGCGCCGGACATCCAGCTCCTTAAAGGGATTTAGCACTCATCAAATAAATTAGGGGGTGCTATGCATTATAAAATTTTTGGGCCGTTTGACGTGCCAATAGAGAAGAAACTGATTGTTTCTAGAAAAACTAATCAACGACTCAAAGATTTTTGGGAAGACGTAGAGCGGAAACGTGAAGGGTTATCGCAAGCCACAGGGTGTTATGTGTTTATCCTGAAGCCAGACAGCGCAGATTTACCGGAATTGCCATGTTATGTGGGGCAGACGTCAAATCAAACATTTCAAAGCAGAAGTTTGAATCCAAGAACGGCGACGATACTTTTTCGAATGAAGTCAAAGCGCGGATATAAAACCGCCACCTTAAAAATTTATTTTGCTGCTAACATGAAATATAGAGGTAAAAAGTTTTCATTTAGCAGCAGCGCTGATCACAAGAAAGCTGAGAAGTTATTGATTGAATATGCAACGGGCGTAAATCCTAATTTACTTAATACGCAAGGTAAAAAGTTTTTTAAAAAATTAGTGATTGAAGGGGTGGTTAATTCTAACGGCAGATCTACTTCTGCTAAATCTTTCAAAAAATTACTGGGGATGGGTTAGTTTTTTTGCGGGGATGACATAAAAAAAGTTTCGTCATTCCCGCAACAGACTCGTCTGACGACCGGTGAGGTTCGTGGCGATTCTTCTGTTAGCGGGAATCCAGTGAACGGGCATCATCAAGGAAAGGCTAACCAGAAAATAATAAAGTAGGGATGAGCCGACCCGGAAACAAAGTGCCCAGACCAGCGCCGAGCAGGCCGCAATAAGTGCCGATCATCCAGTATTTGTGCTGTTCTATCCGTCCGCGCCGCGCCATGATGACAGCGATCACCATACATAAGATCGTCCAAGCCGAAAGCAGATGGATGACGCTCAAGCCATAAAATTGGTTGATCGCATTGATCCAGAAAGAGCCGATGGAGACGATCAGCAGCGAAATCACATATATATAGCCCAGCGCGACATGAGAGATCGTTCCTTTTTGGCGCAAGAGGTTCGTCAAGCCCAGAGCGACCGCCGCTAAAGCAAAAGCGATATGAATCTGAATCAGTAAAGTCATTGAGGCGCGTCGGCGATCCACGTCGACAAAATCGCGTCGATGGCTGTGGCCAGCGCGATTGGCTGATCAAGCATCACATGATGATGGGCGTCGGGGATCGCGACCACCGGAAACGGCGCCGCGGATTTCTCGCGCAAATAGCCTGTGATCGCCTCGTTAAAGAGCAGGCTTTTCTGGCCGTAGATGATCCCTTTGGACGCGGGCAGGCGGGTGAAGCAATCGGCATTATCGGCCCACCAATCTTGTTCTTCGGCGCGGCGTATTAGGATTTTGGGGTCAAACTTCCATGTCCATCCGGCGTCGATTTTTTTGATGGAGTGTTTTGCGAGATAATCAAACAGGAAGGGATGGTTGCAGGTCTGTTCAGGCGACAGCCGGAAGCGGCTATAGGCGGTTTGCCAGTCAGGGTAGACGCGCTGCTTGCCTGACGAATTGGCCGACATTTTGCGGTCACCTCCGGTGAAGCGTGATAGATCTTCGGGCAGCATCATCATGGTGTCGCAGGTGATGATGCCGCGGAAGGTTTCGGGAAATGCTTCCTGCGCATGGATCGTGATGCCGCCGCCATAGCTATGCGCGACGATGAAGGGCTTGGTCGCGAAGTTCATCGCTTTGATGAAGGCGGTGAGTTCATCGGTGCGCTCATGCAATTTATAGGCCTCGCGGTGGCCGGAATCGCCCATGCCGGAGAAGTCAAAGGCGATGAGATCAAACTTATCGGCCAAGAGCGGCGCGACGAATGCCCAGCAGCGCGCATGAGCGAGAAAGCCGTGCACGAGGATCACCGGCGGATTATCGGGATTGCCCCAGCGCAGCCAGTGGATCGGGCAGCCTGCGATTTCGGTGCGGCCTTCTTCGCGCGGCACCTTCATCGCCTGCGTGAACCAAGCGGGCAGATTGTCGCCGATCGCGGAGATTTCTTCGGAGTCGGGTGCCCGCATGGCTCAGACTTTATAAGACTTTAGCTGCTGGTTGCAAGCTTCATCACTTTGGCGGATTGCTCGCCGCCGCTTTTATAGGCCTGCCCTTTGGACATATCGGTGATTTTGCTCCAATTTTCGGCGACCGCTTCGGCGGTGAGTTCATTGCCGCGGCCAATATAGAAGCCCTCGCCTTCGGTGATTTCCGAAACGGCGAACGCGCCCGCGCCCGCGCACAGGATCGTGCCGGTCGGAGCGTCCTCGCTGACGAGGAACATCACGCCCGGGGTGACGAATTGCGGCTGCAGCAATTCTTCGGCCTGAGGCGGCATCAGATCTTTGGTCATCCGCGTCCAGGCGACTGGGGCGAGCGCGTTGGCGTGGATATTATCCTTCTGGCCTTCGATCTTCAGCGTATTGATGAAGCCGACGACGGCGAGTTTAGCGGCGCCATAATTGGTCTGGCCGAAATTGCCGTAGAGCCCCGAAGAGGACGTCGTGACCACGATGCGTCCGTAGCTTTGTTCGCGCATGATCGGCCAGATGGCTTTGGTCGGCTTGACGGTGCCCATCAGATGGATGCCGACGACGAACTCAAAGTCGCTGATTTCCATTTTGGTGAAGCTCTTATCGCGCAGCACACCGGCATTATTGATGAGGATGTCAATGCGTCCCCATGCGTTCATGGCATCGTCGACCATTTTTTGGACGCCTTTATCGTCGGTGACGCTGGAGCCGTTGGCGATCGCCTCGCCGCCTGCGGCCTTAATTTCGGCGACGACCTTCTCGGCCATTTCGGACGATCCGCCGGTGCCGTCGGGGTTGCCGCCCAAATCATTGACGACGACTTTAGCGCCGCGCCGCGCCAGCTCAAGGGCGTGGCAGCGCCCTAATCCGCCTCCAGAGCCGGTGACGATGGCAACCTTGCCTGTGAAATCAATAGTCATTTTGTGAGCCTCCACTGATTTGTTTCTTGCTGATTAAGGATGTTTTTGTCATGATATGGCCTGAGGGGTCAAGAGGGGTCAAGTGGGGGTCAAAAATAGGAGAGTGATCGATGAAATTATATGACACGCCATTAGCGCCCAACCCGCGTCGGGTGCGGATTTTTCTGGCCGAGAAGGGGATCGATATACCGACCGAGACCGTCTCGATCATGGATGGCGAGCACAAGCAGCCCGATTATATGAAGATCAGCCCGCTGGCGCAGGTTCCGGCGATGGAGCTGGATGACGGCGCGGCCATGACCGAATCCATTGCGATCTGCCGCTATTTTGAGGCGCTTCATCCCGATCCGCCGCTTTTCGGCACCGATGCGCTGTCGGCGGCGATGATTGAGATGTGGCAGCGGCGCGTTGAGCTTCTCTGGCTGTCGACGGTCGCGATGCATTTTCGCCATTGTCATCCGGCGATGGCCGCGCTTGAAAATCAAAACAAAGACTGGGGCGAAGAGAGTAAGCGCCGCGCGCAAAAAATGATGAAATTCTTTGACCAGCAAATGGCCGATAAGGAGTTCATCGCCGGAGATTTCTCAGTTGCCGACATCAGCGCGATCTGCACTATGGATTTTGGCTTTATGGCGCGGATTGAGATTCCCGACGATCACAAGAACCTGCAGGCTTGGCATGACCGGCTCTCCGCGCGCCCAAGCGTCCAAAAGGCGGGGATGTGAGAGTAAAGGTCTTGGCCTATTTACATATAGTATTGTATGACATCTTTCAAATGAGAAAGTTGCGAACAAGAAAAACAATAATCCGAGTTATTCCAGATATGTTCTAAATCTCTATTTCGTGCAAGCCAACCCCCGCCATCAATAACATTTACAAAAACAATGTCTTTCATTTTAATGTCTTTCATTTTATTGCGACTTCGGCGGCGATTATACTTATTAATTTCTTCATACATTTTAGCCTGCTCGTTAGCTTTGCTTGATTGAAGAGACGATGTTGTAAGTTGATAAGAAGACATTATAATTATTTTTGGTTTGTAGCAATTTGGAATAGCCACGTCCACTTCTTTGTTATCTACGATTTCAACAGGCCCTTTTTTATATTTTACTCCAATACTTTCGGCAACATTTTCAATTTTTTCTTCTAATGCATCTCCCATGCTCGTGGCATATTTAGCTTGGAGTGTGGGTGAAATTATTGCCTCTAAATAGGATTTATCCTGTAATAGATTTTTCCAATTCTTTGGCAAGTTAAACCCCCTAATTATGAAAGGGGGTATATTTTTTGCAATTTTTGAAGCATCTGGAGAGCAAAATAATTTTGCGATTATATTTCTCATTGATTTATCATTTTGAATATCATTTATGTTTTTTTTCAAAAAAGTATTTTTTTCCAAAAAAGCATTTTCATAAACTCTCTTAAATTTCTCAAAAGAACCCCCACACATTGCAAGAATTATTTTCAAGCGATTTTCTGTATCCTCTTCAAGATAATCAGAAAGGACATCAACATCAGGACGAGAGCCGTTCTTTGTATGAGCTAACATAGTAGCTGTTAGTTTTTCTTGAATATCTTTTTTCAAAAGTTCTTCTACTTTTGGGAAGCTCAAAAAGATATTCATGTTCTCTTTCAATTCTTCTAGTGTAATTTTATCAGGCTTTTCCATTTTTAATATCTATATCTCTGATACTTAAGATTTTTTTTAAAAATATTGAAGCATGTATTCCTTTATATTTTGTGGTAACAGCGGATTCAATCCTTTGATTAGCTTCACGACAATATCCTTTGTCAATATCTGTTCCTATATAGCGTCGCCCTAACTGTTTAGAAGCTATGCCAGCCGCACCTGAACCCGCGAAAGGATCAAGCACAATGTCATTCACATCTGTTGCCATTAAAACCATTCGTTCAATTAAGTGGACTGGTAGCTGGCAAGGATGTGATGATATTCTTCTACATTTATGCCTAACCCTATGTATATCGTTCCAGACATCACTAATTTGATAACCGAACTCATGCCTTAAATGAGATTTCCCCCCATAATCCTTTATGTATTCATCACATTTTCTGCATTTTTCGTGGGGCGCTCTAACATCATAAAATTTATTTTGACGAGTTTTTGTATAAAATAAAATCCCATAATGTGCAGGCTGTAAAGACTTTCCGAGAGGTTGCCCATTAGAATTCCATGAAATCCAATGTCTAAATTCAGCTATTTCATTTAATATATTGGCCGTATAAGTTAAAAGGCGGGGGATATTATAAACAAACAAACTGCCCGTTGGCTTAAGAACACGGATGCTTTCAACGAGCCATTCTTCTGTCCATGCCAAATATTCTTGTAGTGGCATATTATCTTTATAAGAGGTGTATTTTTTTTTGAGATTGAAAGGAGGGTCAGCAAAAATCATATCCATAGAATTTGAGCGGAGCTTGCTCATCAAGCTGATGCAGTCGGTATTATGAACCCTGCCCACTAAATCTTTTATTGGGGTAAAATGCCCTTTAATAGGTATAACTTTTTTTTCTGTTGCAAGAGACATATTTTTGAAGGCGAATCGATTTGTTTCAGTATATGCCATTTAACACTACCATCACTGAATCTAAAGACAAACTTATTTACAGGGCTCAATGTGAGGTTTGTTTACAGAGATTTAGATTTAATGGTGGGCGGTGCTGGGCTTGAACCAGCGACCTCAGCGATGTGAACACTGCGCTCTACCAACTGAGCTAACCGCCCTGATATAGTTAAAGCCTCAACTGACGCCCGCCGTCAAGGGAGGCTTGTTTCCGACACCATCCCACTGAGCGCTTGCGGCATTTCGCGCCAGTGATCAATATAGCGGTCGGCACCCAGCTCGCGGATGGGCGTAGCGGAATAGCCGAAACTCACGCCGAGCACAGCGACATGAGCCGCGCGCGCGGTTTCAATGTCTATGATGCTGTCGCCGACCATCACCGCTTGGCGGGCATCCACTTTGAGCCGATCGAGCAAATATAAAAGCGGTTCGGGGTCGGGTTTGCGCTTATGGCTTTGGCCGCTGCCGACGACTTCCGCAAAATAGGCGTCAAACTCAAAGGCGCGCAGGATTTTGCGCGCGAAGTCGTGCCGTTTATTTGTGCAGACGGCCATCAGGGTTTGGCTGTCCTTGAGCATATCAAGCACGTCGCGCGTTCCGTCAAAAAGACGGCTCAGATGCGCAAGCTGGCTTTCATAAAGGGTGAGAAAGTCCTGCTCAAACCGGTCGAGCAGCGGGTCGTCGGCGGGGCGATTGGCGGCGATGAGGGCTCGTTGAATCAGCGCGCGCGCGCCGCCGCCGATAAATTGGCGCAGCTGCGCGGCTTCCATATCGGGCAGGCCGTGCCGCTGCATGATCTGGCGGAGCGTATCGATCAGATCGGGCGCGGTATCCACCAAAGTGCCGTCAAGGTCAAAGATAACTGCTTGAGGTAGTTTACTCATGGCGCGAGCATAGAGGAAGGGTGATGAGGTCGCTACCAGTTATTTCCCGATCATCTTTTCTGGCCGCACGATGCGGTCAAAATCTTCTTGCGAGATGAAGCCGGACGCGATGGCTTCTTCGCGCAGAGTGGTGTTGTTTTTGTGAGCGGTTTTTGCGATCTGCGCGGCTTTGTCATATCCGATTTGCGGGGCGAGCGCGGTGACGAGCATCAGCGAAGATTGCATCAGCTCGTTGATTCTAGCCTCATTGGGAGTGATGTCCTTGACGCATTTATCGGCGAAGCTGACGCTGGCATCGCCTGCGAGCCGGATGGATTGCAGCAGGTTGAAAATCAAGACCGGCTTGAAGACATTGAGCTCCAAATGTCCCTGCGATCCGGCAAAGGCGATGGTCGCGTGATTGCCGATGATCTGCGCGGCGGCCATGGTCATGGCTTCGCACTGGGTTGGATTGACCTTGCCGGGCATGATGGAGGAGCCGGGCTCATTGGCGGGCAGCGAGATTTCGCCCAGCCCCGCGCGCGGTCCGGAGCCGAGCAGCCTGATGTCATTGGCGATTTTGAACAAGCTTGCGGCGAGCACGGTCATCACGCCGGACATTTCCACGATCGCATCATGGGCGGCGAGCGCCTCGAACTTGTTGGGCGCTGATGTGAAGGGCAGGCCGGTGATGTTTTTCACTTCAAGGGCGAATTGTTCGGCGAAGCCTTCGGGCGCATTGAGGCCGGTGCCGACCGCGGTGCCGCCCTGCGCCAATTGCATTAGACGCGGCAGGGCGTCATTGATCCGCGCCATCGCGTTTTTGATCTGCTGCGCGTAGCCGGAAAATTCCTGTCCTAAAGTCAGCGGCGTTGCATCCTGCATATGGGTGCGGCCAATTTTGATGATCTCGGCAAAGGCGCGCGCTTTTTGATCCAAAGCTTGATGAAGGTGGTCAAGCGCGGGCAATAGGCTTGTGTTGATCTCGCGCGCCGCCGAGATCGACATTGCGGTTGGAAAAGTATCATTGGAAGACTGGCCGCGATTGACATGATCGTTGGGATGGACGGGGTCTTTGCTGCCGAGTTCGCCTCCGGCGAGTTCAATCGCGCGGTTGGCGATCACTTCATTGGCGTTCATATTGCTCTGCGTGCCCGAGCCGGTCTGCCACACCACAAGAGGAAAGTGATCGTCGAGCTTGCCGTCAATGACTTCCTGCGCGGCCTGTTCAATCAATTTTCCGACCGGAGGCTCGATCGCGCCCGCCGCCATATTGACGCGCGCCGCTGCCAGCTTGACGATGCCCAGCGCGCGCACCATCGGCGCGGGGATTTTCTCGCCGCCGATCTTAAAGTTTTGCAGGCTGCGCTGGGTCTGTGCGCCCCAATATCTGTCATCGGGGACATCGATCGTGCTAATGGAATCTTTTTCTTTGCGCATTCTTATTTCTTATTTTTTTTACGAAAAGCGTCCAGCTCAACGACCTCTCCTGTTGCCTGTTCTGTTATTTGTTCTTTTGACGATTCCGGCGTCTGGGCGGCTTCTGTCGTTTCTTCAGCGGCGCTCAAGCGCAGCGAAAAAGACGCATGCGGATCGGTGAAGCTGGTCAGCGCCGTCCATGGCACTGTGATGCGCTCAGGGACTTGATCAAAATAAAGCGTCAGCGAGAACTGCTTCTCATCCACTTGCAGATTCTCAAACTGATGCTGCATGACGACGGTCATTTCTTTGGGGTAGCGCTCTTTGAGCCGCTCGGCGACGAGCACGCCGGGATGATTTGTCTGGAAAGAGATATAAAAATGATGCTGCCCGGGCAGGCCGTCGCGCTGGACGCCGGTGAGCACGCGCCGCACCATGCCGCGCAGCGCGTCATAGACGAGCCGGTCATAGCTGATTTTTTTCTGGTCATTCATAAGGGGATAAATTAGCGCGTCTTTTGGGTTTTGTAAAAGACATCGCGGACTTCACAAGAGGTATGGACTTCAAAAAGTCGTGGATTTGGAAAAAATCGCGGGCTTCTGTTGCCGGGTGCCCGCGAAACCCCGCCCGATCCGTGCGAAGGGATCAGGACTTGAAGTGAGGGGTCTCACCGCTTACGCAGCGAAACGCACCTCCGCGACTTTGTTGTCGTTGGCGTTTTCAGCCTCGGCCCGATGACGGCGGAACCATGCCGGGCAAAAGATGCAGCTTTTCTGTTCCTGTCGATCCTATGTCGCCCCCGCCCTTAATGCGGGTGATGTGCAGCCGCATCAAAGGTGGAGGCGCCGGGCTCTGCCCCCGGGTTCAGCAAACATATTGTACTGTTCGTTTATTGCTATAGCTGGCAAGCCAGCCCTATTAATATAATAACTCTAGGACGGGAAAGCTAGTCTTTAGTCAAATAACTTTTTTAGTAAAGGAGACACTTTAGCGCCTCAATTTGGGGGAATTATATATTTATCTACCCTTGCCTCTTTGCCGCTGTGGGCTATTGTCGCGGCCTCGCCCAGAAGGATTAGGGGTTTTGCTAGGCCATTTTGGGTTGTGTTTGGGACTCTTCGGATTATCCCCGCCGGATTTTGGTTTTGCCATTTTATGCTCCTTAATTTGGCCTAAGGGAGTTTAGAATGGCTGCCGTCGCAGAGGGGCTGATTTTTTGTGGTTTTGCAGCCACAAAGCCAGATTTCCTCATTTTTTTCGGCCTGCCATTTAATCGGGGCGAAGACATCTTCTTTTTTGTGTGAGCCGTCGCAGAAGGGCTGCCGCGCCGACAGCCCACAGCTGCACCAAAAATAGCTTTTTCCGGCTTCAACATTGGCTTTATAGGGAGCTTTTTGCGCGATATGAGGTTTCGTGTCGCTCATCGTTCTTTTATATCAGGAAATTGTGTAAAGTGGGCCATGATTCTAGAGAAATAGGGATTCTAGAGAAATAGAGGCTTACGGGTTAGAGATGAAGATCTATCTTGATTTATTGGGGGATATTCTCGATCAGGGGCAGGATCGTCCGGATCGCACCGGAACGGGGGTTCGCGGTCTGTTTGGCCGCCAGATGAGGTTTGATCTCGGCGCGGGCTTCCCGCTGACGACGACGAAAAAGCTGCATTTGAAGTCCATCATTTACGAGCTCTTGTGGTTTTTGCGCGGCGATACGAACATTGATTATCTCAACCGGCATGGCGTTTCCATCTGGGACGAATGGGCTGATGAAGAAGGCGATTTGGGTCCTGTTTATGGCCGCCAATGGCGCTCTTGGCCGCGCAGCGATGGCGGGCAGATTGATCAACTGCAGCAGGTTTTGGAGGAAATCAAAGCCAATCCCTATTCGCGCCGCCTGATCGTCAGCGCGTGGAATGTCGGCGAATTGAAAGAGATGAAGCTGCCGCCCTGTCATTGTCTGTTCCAGTTTTATGTCCATGATGAGCGCCTATCCTGCCAGCTTTACCAGCGCTCGGCGGATGTGTTTTTGGGTGTGCCGTTTAATATCGCCTCTTATGCTCTTCTGACTCACATGATCGCCCATGTGAGCGGACTTGGAGTCGGCGAGTTTGTTCATACGTTTGGCGATGTTCATCTCTATCACAATCATTTTGAGCAGGCGCGGCAGCAATTACAGCGTGAGCCTCTGAAGCTGCCGCGATTATCTTTATCGCCTGATGTGAAGGATTTATTTTCTTTCACCTATGACGACATTCGGATTGAGAATTATCGCGCGCAGCCCGCGATCGCCGCGCCGGTGGCTGTGTGATGACCAACATCGCATTGATTGTCGCTGCGGCTGAAAATAATGTGATCGGCCATCAAGGGCAGCTGCCATGGCATATTCCCGCCGACCTCAAACATTTTCGCAAATTGACGACCGGTCATCCTGTCATTATGGGGCGCAAGACGTGGGATGATATTTATGCGCGTCTAGGCAAGCCGCTCAAAGATCGCACGAATATCGTCTTGACCCGAAACGAGAGAGATAAGTTTCCTGACGGTGTTTTGCCGGTCGCCTCGATGGATGCCTCGATGGATGAAGCCCAAGCGGTCATCAAAGATCAAGATTCTAAAGATCAAGACGTTATGGTCATTGGCGGCGCTGAGATTTATAAACTGTTTCTGCCTTTGGCGGATCGGATTCATTTGACGCGGGTGTTTCAAAAGCCTGAAGGCGATGTGTTCTTTCCAGCACTTGATATGTCCGCATGGCAGGAAGAGGCGCGTGAAGACTTTGACGATTATGCGTTCATTACGTTAACAAAGCGCCGCTGATTTACGTTAACAAAGCGTCGCTGATTTTCTGGGCGATTTCGGCGAAGATTTTTTTTTGCGCGGTGGGTTTGCCTTGATCGGCGGCTTCGCGCAGCGCGGGATCAAGTGGGATTTCTCCCAAGAAAGGTATGCCCTCTTTTTCAGCGAGCGCCTTCGCGCCGCCGCGCCCAAAGATATAGATCAGCGGCGAAGATTTATCATGCGCGAACCACGCCATATTTTCAACGATCCCCAAAATTCTTGTATCAACTTTTTGAAACATAGCGAGCGCGCGGCGCACATCAGCGAGCGCAATGTCTTGCGGTGTGGAGACAAGCACAACGCCGGTCAAAATGCGGCGCTGCGCCAAAGTCAATTGCGCATCGCCAGTGCCGGGCGGCATATCAATGATGAGCGCGTCAAGCTGCCCCCAGACGACATCGTCGAGCATTTGCGAGATCGCCGAATGCACCATCGGCCCGCGCCAGACCAAAGCGCGCGCTTCATCCACGAGCAGGCCGAGCGACATCAATTTGAGGCCATGCGCTTCAATCGGTATGATTTTTTTATTGTCATCTTGGAAGGGTCTGTCTTTGACGCCCATCATGGTTGGTGTGGACGGGCCATAGATATCGGCATCCAAGAGGCCGATGCGCAGGCCGCGTTCGGCCAAAGCCACAGCGAGATTCACCGCGACGGTTGATTTGCCGACGCCGCCTTTGCCGCTTGCGACTGCGATGACTGCCCGCGCGTCTATTTTTGTCTGCGTTTGCGTCTTAATGGCGGACGCAGCTGCCGGGGGCGCCTGATGTGCCTGATGTGCGGTCAAAATTGCCTGAACGCGGACATTTGGGGTGATTTTTTTGACGGCTTCTTCGCATAGAGCGGGCAGGCCCTGCCGCTGATCGGCGGCTTGCGGGCTGGTTTCGATGACGATGCGAATGAAATCATCACTGATCACGATGTCTTGTATCAATCTGGCCGTGATGATGTCTGCGCCGCTGACGGGGTCGGTGATCATCCGCAGAGCGGCCAAAATATCGGACTTTTTGATATCTTTCATTGCTTTTTTGTTCATCAAGGCTTAAATAGTAGCGAGGTATATTTTCGCATGAATTGGGACAATAACACAGACAGCCCCTGGGGACAGCGCGGCTCAAATGGCCGCCGACCGCCTCCGGATATGGAGGAGTGGATTGAGCGGCTGCAACAGAGGCTCAACAGGTTTTTGCGCGGCAGCTGGGGATCGGGGTCAGGCTTGCTGCTGATCGGCTTTGTGATTTTGGCGATCTGGCTGGCGAGCGGCATCTATCGGGTTTTGCCCGACGAGCAGGGAGTCATCACGCGCTTTGGCGCGTTCCACCGGACATCGGCGCCCGGTTTGCATTATCATCTGCCCGTCCCGATTGAAGCTGTGCTGAAGCCGAAAGTGACGATCATTAACCGAGCCAATGTCGGGATGCGCATATTTTCGGAGGGCGCGGTTTTTGGCATTGGCCGCGGCACCGACAGGACGCGCGACGTTCCCGAAGAAAGCCTCATGCTGACCGGTGATGAAAATATCGTTGATGTGGATTTTTCGGTGTTCTGGGTTATCAATGAGGCGTCTGATTTCTTGTTCAACATTCAAAACCCGATAGGCACGGTGAGCGCGGTGGCGGAAAGCACGATGCGCGAAGTTGTCGGCAAGAACAAGCTGCAGCCGATCCTGACCGGCGATCGCCAGCGCGTTGAGGAAGATGTGAAGGCTTTGATGCAAAAGACACTGAACAGCTATGGCGCGGGGATAGCGATCACGCAGGTGAAGATGCAGAAGGTGGATCCGCCGGCGGCGGTGATTGATTCCTTCCGCGATGTGCAGGCGGCGCGCGCCGATCAGGAGCGCGCGCGCAATGAGGCGCAAGCCTATCGCAACCGCGTCGTGCCGGAGGCGCGCGGCGAGGCGGCCAAGCTGCGCCAGAACGGGGAAGCCTATCGCGAGCAGACGGTCGCGGAAGCCGAAGGCGAGGCTTTGCGCTTTCTCGCAGTGTTCAACGAATATCGCAACGCGCCAGAGGTGACGCGGCAGCGTCTGTTTCTTGAAATGATGGAGCGCGTATTGGAGAAGTCGGACAAGATCATTCTTGATCCAAAGGGCAATTCGGGCGTGGTGCCCTATCTGCCGCTCGACCGGCTGCAGAAAAATCAAAATAATAATGTGAGCAGCAAATGATTCAGTCAACGGCTTTTCGGGTTTTTGTGGCGATCGCGGCGCTGATCGGCTTTGTCATCTATTCGTCGCTTTTCATCGTCCACCAGACGGAGCAGGCTTTGCTGCTGCAATTTGGCGATCCGCGCCGCGTGATCACCGAGCCGGGCTTGCAGTTCAAGCTGCCTTTTATCCAGAACGTCATTTATATAGACAAGCGCATTTTGGACTTGGACTCGCCGCCAGAAGAAGTCATCGCGGCTGACCAGAAGCGCATCGTTGTGGATGCGTTTGCGCGCTATCGCATCACGAAGCCTTTGCTGTTTTACCAGACCCTGCAGACGCGCCAGCGCGGCGATTCACGGCTGAAGGCTCTGTTGAGTTCAAACATGCGCTCGGTTTTGGGCAAGAAGCCGCTTGAGGCTTTCGTGCGCGACGAGCGCAATGTGCTGATGATGCGGATCAGGAGCTTGATGCACGCTCAAGCGCAGGATTTCGGCGTGGATGTGCTGGACGTCCGGATTCGCCGCGCCGATCTGCCGGAAGAAAACAGTCAGGCGATTTTCCGCCGGATGCAGACCGAGCGCCAGCAAGAGGCCTCGGAGATCCGCGCGATCGGTCAGGAAGATGCGCGCTCCATCAGAGCGGGAGCCGATAAAGAAGTCACGGTGCTGATCTCGGCTGCCTATCGCGATTCGGAAATCATCCGCTCGCAGGGCGATGGCTGCCGCAATCGCATTTTTGCCAATGCGTTCAGCCGCGATTCAGAATTCTTTTCCTTTTATCGTTCAATGCAGTCTTATGAGAAATCTTTGCAGGGCAATAAAACTTCGCTGGTGCTCTCGCCGACCAGCGAGTTTTTCAGCTTTTTTCTTGATCATAAGAAAAAAAAGCAGGGGACATCTCGCCCCTCGCGCCGCAGCGCGCAGAAGCTTTTCCAGATCAGCGACACCTCGCGCAATCGGATTTGTCCAGAGCTTGTCGCCGCTGCCAAAAAAGCTCAAAAGAAAAAAGAAAAAGAAGATGCGAAAGTTCGTGAGGATACGCGCCGCCCCCAGCAAACCAGATAAGAGCGGATGATGATGCGGTATTTCTCTTCCTTGATGGTTTGGGCTTGTTTGCTAGGTTATTTGATGCCGATCTCGGCTGGGGCTGTCCCGCCGCGCGGCGATTTTGTTGATCTCGTCAAAGAACATGCGCCGAGCGTTGTTGATGTTGCCGCGCGGCAGAAGAAGCCGTCTCAAGAAAAGTCGGGCAGGCAGGAAAGCCCCCCCGAACTCAGAGGTCTGCCGGAAAATTCGCCATTCCGCGAATTCTTTGAGGATTTTTATAAAAAGCGCAGTCCGCAGCGCCGCAATGTTCAGTCTTTGGGGTCGGGCTTTATCATTGATCCGCGGGGCATCATCGTCACCAACGACCATGTCATTGAGGGCGCAACGGACATCACGATCAATTTGCAGGATGGCCGCAAATTTGACGCCAAAATCATCGGGCAGGATTCTTTTTCAGATATTGCGGTTTTGCAGATCATCACCGATGAGAAGCTGAATTTGCCGACCGTGAAGTTTGGGGATCCGAAAAAAATTCAGGTGGGTGAATGGGTGTTTGCGATCGGCACGCCCTTTGGCTTGCGCGGCACGGTAACGGCGGGGATTGTCTCGGCGGTTCACCGCGACATCGGTGCCGGGCCTTATGATGATTTCATCCAGACCGATGCGGCGATCAATCGCGGCAATTCGGGCGGCCCTTTGTTCAATACGCGCGGCGAGGTGATCGGCATCAATACGGTGATTTTGTCGCCATCGGGCGGTTCGGTGGGGGCGAGCTTTTCGATTCCAGTCTCCACGGCGCTGCCGATCATCGCGCAGCTGCGCAAAGACGGCAAGACAAGCCGCGGCTGGCTGGGCGTCGCGATACAGCAAGTGACCGAAGAATTGGCCGCGACTTTGGGGCTCAAAGAGGCCAAAGGCGCTTTGGTCGCCTCGGTCAGCGAAGGCAGTCCGGCTGATAAAGCCGGCATCAAAGAGGGCGATGTGATCGTTAAGTTTAACGACAAGGCAATCAACCAGATGAGGGAATTGCCGCGCCTTGTGTCGCGCGCGGGGGTCGGCAAGCGCGCGAGCGTTGAGGTTATCCGCGATGGCCGCCGCCGCCGGTTCCGCCTGACGCTTGGCCGCTTGGAAGATGCTGCCGCGCAGGGCAAATTGTCCGGCCAGCGCGCGCCGCAGAAGCAGCCGAAGACGGGCAAAAGTATTTTGGGCATGGGCTTATCGTCAATTTCGTCGGCAGAGCGGCAGCGGTTCAACATTCCGTCTGATGTGCGCGGTGTGTTGATCACGCGGGTGGATTCCGACAGCATTGCTTTTGAGCGCGGTGTGCGCGCGGGTCAAGTGATTTTGGAAGCGTCGCGCCGCACCGTGAAGGATCCGAAAGATGTTGAGCGCGCCATCAGCTCTGAGACGCGCCGCAAGCGCCCGGCGATTTTATTGCGCGTCTGGCGCAGCAGCGGCAATGTCAGCTTTGTCGCGCTGCCACTAAATAAAAAATAAATTTTAGAAAAAATCTTCTTGCCGATAGCCCTGCATATAAAGCAGCGCAGTGAGGTCGCTGTGATGAATATGGACATTGGCGGCTTCGTTCAAGATGGGCTTGGCATGAAAGGCGACGCCTAATCCGGCAGCTTCAATCATCGGGCGATCATTGGCGCCATCGCCGACCGCGATGATGTCATCTTTGCTGATATTCATTTTTTGTGCTTGTTTGAGCATTTCGGTTTTTTTTGTCTGGGCGTCTCTGATCGGAAGAACGAGCCTGCCGGTCAGCGCGCCATTTTTGATTTCAAACAGATTGCAGTCGCCATGAATGAAACCGGCTTTTTCGGCGATCGGGCGGACGAATTTTTCAAACCCGCCCGACAGCAAAAGACATTCAGCGCCATGCGCGCGCATCGTCGCGGTGAGTGTCTGCGTGTTTTCGCGAATGTGAATGTCAGCGGCGAGGATTTCGTCCAATGCGGCTTCGGGCAATCCTGCGAGCAGAGCGACGCGCTGCGTCAAGGCTTGGGCGAAATCAAGCTGGCCTTCCATCGCGCGATGAGTGATTTCGGCGACCGCGCGCTCACAGCCATGATGGGCGGCGAGCGCGTCAAGCGTTTCTTCTTTGATGATGGTTGAGTCCATATCGGCGGCGAGCAATTTTTTGCGCCGCGCCGCTGGATGGTTTGGAGCAGGCTGAAGGGCAAAATCAATTTTTTCCTGATTCAGTAATTTGCTGAGGCGCGTTTTGTCTATCTTGGCGGTGAGCAAAATATCGCAAGCATTCTCGCCCAACTGGTCAGTAGATTCCACGCCCTCAAGCGCATCACGCACTTTATTGATAAGGTGCGCTGTCAAAGGCTTGCCAATTAAGGTCAGAACATATTTCATAAGACTTGTATAAAGGGAGTTTGCGTGAAAGGTAAGTGCAGATGGACATTTTGCTGATTTCAGGCCCGACCGCAGGGGGCAAGTCGGCTGCGGCGCGCGCGCTTGCGGCCTCGTTCAATGGCGAGATCATCAATGCGGATGCGATACAGGTCTATCGCGAGCTGCGGGTTTTATCGGCGCGGCCAAGTGCTGCGGAGATGGCGGAGGTTCCGCATCATCTTTACGGCCATATAGATGCGGCGGAGGGGTTTTCGGCGGGGGACTGGCTCAAAGCGGCTTCGGCGAAGATTGACGAAGTGCGGGGTCGCGGCAGATTGCCGGTGGTTGTCGGCGGCACGGGATTATATTTTCGCTGCCTGATGCACGGACTTGCGGCGACCCCTGATATTGCTGATGACATCCGCGCACATTGGCGCGCGCGTCTGCAGCGTGAGGGCGCAGCTGCGCTTCATAAGGTTTTATCGCGGATTGATCCGGAGCTAGCCGCACGAGTGCCGTCCGGTGATGGGCAGCGCATCGTGCGAGGGCTTGAGGTTTTTGAGGCGACCGGAACCTCACTGACCTCGTGGCAGCTTCAGGGGCAGGCTCATCCTCCGCTGGAGGCGGATTTTGCCAAATATGTATTGCTGCCGCCGCGCGAGGTTTTGGCTGCTGCCGCAGCGGCGCGCATTGATCTTATGGTGGGGCAGGGCGTGTTAGATGAAGTTAGAGCATTAGAGGGTTTATCGCTAGAGCTTCCGGCGATGAAGGCGCTCGGCCTGCCGTCATTGCGCGCTCATTTGGCCGGTGAGCTGGATCTGGCGGAAGCCATCGCGCAGGCCAAAATTGCGACGCGGCAATATATCCGCCGCCAATTGACATGGATCAAAACGCAGATGGCCGACTGGACATGCGTTCAAGATGAAGCAGCACTTTATGATGAAATCGCGAAAATTTGCACATCTCAGCCAGTGAGAGGGTAAAAAATTGCTTTTTATCAAATACTTGCCTCCTTTCCCGTTATTTGAGAATTTTGCCCGCTTTGGCTATATTGCCTGATAAATACACCATGAATGCGCCGTGGAGGATTAGCTCATGTTTATGAGTAAATTCATCAAAAAATTGAACAAAAAGCAGGAGATTGATCTGCCAAACGATTATATCCCGCACGAAGATGAAGAATTTTTGTCGGCGCGCCAGCTTGCTTATTTTAAGCGCAGCTTGGAAGAATGGCGCGCGGAGATTCTTCACGGCACCGCCGAAACCATTGAACATCTGCAAACGGACGAGAAACATCTGCCCGACATAGCCGATCGCGCGAGCCACGAATCTGAGCGCGCCCTTGAACTGCGCACGCGAGATCGCCAGCGCAAGCTGATCCCGAAAATTGACGAAGCTCTGCGCCGCATTGAGAGCGGCAGTTATGGCTATTGTCAAAAAACCGGCGAGCCCATCGGCATCAAAAGGCTGATCGCGCGCCCGATCGCAACGCTCAGCGTAGAGGCGCAGGAAATGCATGAGCGGGAGGAGAAAATCTATCAGCAAAAGTAAACCTCGCGCGAAATCCAAATCTCCCAAAACAAAGTCTCTTAAGGCGAAAAAGCCTGCGCATCCAAAATTTTTGCCGGAAAAAAAGTCCGCGAAAGCGGCAGATATATCTATGGCGCGGCTTGAGACACAATCAGCACAAGCGCAGAAAATGCAGGCTGTGGGTCAATTGGCAGGCGGTGTCGCTCATGATTTCAACAATTTGCTCACCGCGATCATTGGCGCCTGCGACTTGATGCCGTCAGGCCAATTCAAAGAAATTCAAGAAATCCGCAAACATGCCGAACGCGGCGCTGATCTTGTTCGCCAATTGCTGGCCTTCTCGCGCCGCCAGACCTTGCGGCCCGTGCCGCTTGATCTCGCACTTTCCACGCGCAATATATGCGATCTGATCACGAGACTGCTCGGCGCGCAGATTGAGCTGAAGCTGGACATCAAAGAACCCGTCTGGATGGTCAGCGCCGATCCGACGCAATTTGAGCAGATTGTCGTTAATCTTGCCATCAATGCGCGCGATGCCATGCCCAAAGGCGGAATCCTTGCTCTGCGCATAAAAAATATCGCCGCGAAAAATATCGCCAAACTCAACCATATTTTGATGCCGACAGCAGATTATGTCCTGTTTGAAATTGAGGATAGCGGTCATGGGATCGCTTCTGAAGCTCTCGGCAATATCTTTGAGCCTTTTTTCTCCACCAAGCCCCAAGGCAGCGGGCTGGGCCTATCAACCGTCTATGGCATCGTGAAGCAGAGCGGCGGCTTTATATTTCCTGAAAGCCGCAAAGGCCAGACAATTTTTCGCGTCTATTTTCCACGCCTCAAAGAAAGCCCGAAAGAAACAAAAAACAAAATAACGCCGATCCCAAAATCATCTGAGGGATCATCCAAGAGACCAGCGGCAAAAAAGCCCTTCCAGCCAGATCAGGGGACGATCCTGCTCGTTGAAGATGATTCAACAATCCGCGATTTTGCCGCCCGCGCTTTGGAAAATAAGGGCTTCCATGTTTTGCGCGCCGCCTGTGCCGAAGATGCCCTTGAAGTGCAGCAAAACCACGCGCAACAACATCACGCGCAGCAACATCACGCGCAACAACAGGGCAAAATTGACGTCCTCGTCAGCGATATCGTCATGCCCGGCATGGATGGCATAAATCTCGCCAAAAAACTCTCTGCGCAAAACCCCGCGCTGAAAGTCATCCTCATTTCCGGCTATGCCGAAGATGCGTTTCGCAATCCCTCCGCCAGCATCGCGCATACCCGCTTTCTGCCCAAACCTTTCGGGCTGAAGGAGCTGGTTGAGGCCGTTCGTGCTGCCATAAAGTCTCCTTAAGAACAAATTTTGGCTAAGAAAACTAAAAAATAACCTTAAAATCAATTTTTGGTTGTATTGGCTTTTTAACCTACAACCCATAGGTGTAGAGAAAAAATAGGGGCATAGAAAGAATGTAAAGGGAACATTTGTAGAAAACAAGTCATTTTTCTCTTGACAATAAGAACAAAAAAGGAACAATATCTTTACAACATAAACCACAAGAATCATATCGTTCGGTATATGGTTCCAACAGAGGGGAAGAATCATGGCTCGTAAAATCGTTGATATTAAAGGCACTCAAAAAGGGGAGGTCTTAAAAGAGGACAATCAAGAAGGCGGCTCCGACCGCCAGAAAGCTCTTGATGCCGCATTAGGCCAAATCCAGCGCGCTTTCGGCAAAGGTGCCGTCATGCGGCTCGGTGAAACCGGCCATATCGCCGGCATTGAAGCCATTCCAACCGGATCGCTCGGCCTTGATCTCGCGCTGGGCATTGGCGGCCTGCCTAAAGGACGCGTGGCTGAGATCTACGGCCCAGAATCTTCCGGCAAGACGACTTTGGCTTTACACATCATCGCCGAAGCTCAAAAAGCAGGCCTCGTTTGCGCCTTTATTGACGCCGAGCACGCACTTGATCCGATCTATTCAGGCAAGTTGGGAATCAAAACAAAAGATCTGCTGATTTCGCAGCCTGATTGCGGCGAACAAGCTCTGGAAATCACCGATACGCTCGTCCGATCGGGCAGTGTGGATGTCGTGGTGATTGACTCCGTCGCCGCTTTAACCCCGCGCGCCGAGCTTGAAGGCGAAATGGGCGATGTGCTGCCCGGCATGCAGGCGCGCTTGATGAGTCAGGCTTTGCGCAAGCTCACAGGTTCAATCGCGCGCTCAAATGCGCTCGTGATTTTTATTAATCAAATCCGCATAAAAATCGGCGTGATGTTTGGAAGCCCTGAAACCACATCAGGCGGCAATGCGCTGAAATTTTACTCCTCAGTGCGGCTTGACATTCGCCGCATCGGCGCGATCAAAGAGAAAGATGAGGTGATTGGCAATCAAACCCGCGTCAAAATCGTGAAAAATAAGGTAGCGCCGCCATTCCGCTTCGTGGAGTTTGACATTATGTATGGTGAAGGAATCTCTAAAATGGGCGAGCTTTTGGACATCGGCGTGCGTGAGGGCATGATTGAAAAAGCTGGCTCATGGTATTCTTTTGCTGCCGCAGACGGCGAAGAAGGCCAGAGAATCGGGCAGGGGAAGGAAAGCGCGCGTAAATTCCTGCACGATCATCCTGAACTTTCTGCCGATCTTGAGGCGCAAATTCGTGAGAAATTAACGCCAAAATCGGCTAGTCCGACTCTGCCGGAGAAGGAGGATGAAGCTGTTGCAGAGCGGGCTTCTGAAGAAGCACCTGAAGGCGCTGAGGATAGAGTGGTCGCCGACAAAAAGATCAAGAATATTCAAACAGCCAAAAAAGCCGCAGGATAAAGCCACAGAATAAGATCATAGGATAAAGCCATAGGATAAAGGTTGGGATCTGGCCGTCGCGCTTGTTATGCGCGGCGGCCCGAGCCAAAAAAGAGCCAAAAAAGAATCAAGAAAAGATTTAAGGAAATTGTCTCGCCTGCATAAACAGGCTATTCTTGCTTCCATGACTTCGCTGAACGATATACGCAGCCTTTTTCTTAATTATTTTGACCGGCATCATCATTTGATTGTGCCCTCAGCGCCTCTTGTGCCGGAGCACGACCCGACTTTGCTGTTCACCAATGCGGGCATGGTGCCGTTCAAAGATATATTCACCGCGCGCCGCCAGCCATCATCGCCGCGTGCCGCGAGCGCGCAAAAATGTCTTCGTGCAGGCGGCAAGCATAATGATCTTGAAAATGTCGGCTATACCGCCCGCCATCACACCTTTTTTGAGATGTTGGGTAATTTCTCTTTTGGCGATTATTTCAAAGAGCAAGCCATTGATTATGCATGGAATTTTATCATTCGCACATTGGAGATTCCGCCTGAAAAATTGCTAATCACGATTTTTGCGGAAGATGACGAGGCTTTTGATTTATGGCGAAAAATTTCGGGTTTGAATGAGCAAAGGATATTGCGCATTGCGGGCGCGGATAATTTTTGGTCTATGGGCGCGACCGGCCCGTGCGGTCCCTGCTCGGAGATTTTTTACGACCACGGCGACAAAATCGCCGGAGGCCCGCCGGGCAGTGCCGATCAAGATGGCGACCGCTTTGTTGAAATCTGGAACCTTGTTTTCATGCAATTTGAGCGCCAGCCGGATGGCAGCCAGCGACCGTTGCCGAGCCCTGCCATTGATACCGGCATGGGGCTTGAGCGCGTTGCCGCGGTGATGCAGGGGACGCATGATAACTACCAGATTGATTTGTTCAAGAACTTGATCGCGCAGATTGAAGGAGTCATGGGGATTTCATCGCAAAAAGCGCCAGAGAGTTTTCGTGTGATTGCCGATCATTTGCGCGCGGTGTGTTTTTTGATTGCCGATAATGTTCAGCCCTCTAATGAGGGGCGCGGCTATGTGCTGCGCCGCATTTTGCGCCGCGCGATGAGGCATATTCATTTACTTGGCGCGCAGGAGTTGATTTTGCACCAGCTTGTGCCCGCGCTTGAAGAGCAGATGGGCGCAGCTTACCCCGAGCTTGCGCGCGCATCGGCGCTGATCACACAGACTTTGCATGATGAAGAGGAGCGCTTTCAAGATATGCTGCATCGGGGCATGAATTTGCTGGAAAAAGAATGCGCCAAAATTAGCGGGGATCAAAAATTTTCGGGCGAAGCGGCATTTCGCCTTTATGATACTTATGGCTTTCCGCTTGATCTCACACAAGACGCGCTGCGCCGCCTCAATAAAGAGGTTGATGTGGAAGGCTTTGACAAGGCGCTCGCCGCGCAGCAGGCGCAGGGGCGCCAAGCGTGGAAGGGCTCCGGCGATGAGGCGACGAACGATGTCTGGCTAACTCTTGCTGACCGTCATGGCGCGAGCCAGTTTCTCGGCTATGATGAAGAGGACAATCAAGGCCAAATCCTCGCGATCATTAAAGACGGCGTTCCGGTTGAGCAAGTCGCTGAAGGCGATGAGGTGATTTTGCTGCTCGATCAAACCGCTTTCTATGCCGAATCCGGCGGGCAAGTCGGCGATCGCGGCGTCATTGAAGCTGAAAATTGTCTGTTTGATGTCCGCACGACGCAAAAACAGGCGGGTGTGCTGCACGCTCATCTGGGTCTTGTCAAAAAGGGGCGGTTTGCCAAAGGGGATCATGTCCGCGCCAAAATAGATGGCCGCCGCCGCACACAGGTCCGCGCCAATCATTCCGCGACCCATTTGCTGCATGAGGCGCTGCGCCGTGTGCTGGGCGCTCATGTGACGCAGAAGGGCTCGCTGGTCAATGAGGATTATCTGCGCTTTGATTTCTCCCACCCAAAGCCGCTGACGGCGGAGGAGATTGCTCAAATTGAGGCTCTGGTCAATGCGCAGATCAGGAATAACGGGGCGGCGATCACCCGCGTGATGAAGCGCGAACAGGCGATTGAGGCGGGCGCGCTGGCTCTGTTTGGCGAGAAATATGATGATGAGGTGCGAGTTTTGTTTATGGGCGCGCCTTCCGACCAGAGCGGCGCGCGGACGGCCTATTCGGTGGAGTTTTGCGGCGGCACCCATGTCCGCCGCATGGGTGATATTGCTTTGTTCAAGCTGGTCAGCCAGAGCGCGGTCGGTGCGGGCATTCGCCGCGTGGTCGCGCTGACCGGCGCGCTCGCGTTTGAACATCTCACCCGCCACGACCAGCTTCTCGCGCAGACAGCCACCCGCCTCAAAACCGCGCCCGAGCAGCTCGAGCAAAAACTAACCGCGCTGATGGAGGAAAACAAGCAGCTTGCGCAAGAATTACGTGCCGCGAAGCGTCAGCTTGCGCTAGCACCGTCATCTGGCTCTGCGGAGGCGCAGCAAAGCGAACAAAAAGATGTTGAAACTTTGGGCCGCCTTAAATTCATCCAGCGCATTGTCAAGGATATGACGCCCAAAGATGTGCGCGCTATGGTGGATGAAGCCAAAGCGCGGCTTGGCTCGGGCATTGTTGCTATGGTGGCGCTGAATAAAGGTCGTGCCAGCATGACGATCGGAATTACCAAAGACCTCTTGCCCGCTCATGATGCGGTGGCATTGGTTAAGATCGGCGCGCAGAAGCTGGGCGGCGCGGGCGGCGGTGGCCGTGCTGATTTTGCGCAGGCAGGCGGCCCTAACGGCGATGGCGCGCAAGATGCGATCAACGCGATCCGCGACCATCTGCAAAAAATTGCGCCGTGATTTTTATGTTGATTTTTTAAGCGCTTGAGTAAAATTCTCGGCGACTTTATCAAGGAATTGTTCTGTTGAGAGCCAATCCTGCTCTTTGCCGATGAGCAGCGCTAAATCTTTGGTCATCGCGCCGCGCTCTACGGTGTGGATGCAGGCGGCCTCAAGGCTGAGCGCGAAGTTTTTGAGCGGCGCATTATTGTCCAGCTTCGCGCGATGGGCCAAAGCGCGAGTCCAGGCGAAAATAGATGCGATGGAATTGGTTGAGGTCGCTTCTCCCTTTTGATGCTGGCGATAATGCCGCGTTACGGTGCCGTGAGCGGCTTCGGCTTCAACGGTTTGGCCGTCGGGGGTCATCAACACGCTGGTCATCAATCCCAGCGAGCCGAAACCCTGCGCCACTGTGTCTGATTGAACATCGCCGTCATAATTTTTGCATGCCCAAACAAAACGACCGCTCCATTTCAGAGCGGCGGCGACCATGTCATCAATGAGGCGGTGTTCATAAGTGATGCCTGCTTGCTGAAATTTGCTTTCAAACTCTTTTTCAAAAATTTCGGCAAAGATGTTTTTGAAGCGTCCATCATATATTTTGAGTATGGTGTTTTTGGTTGACAAATAGACTGGCCATTTGCGCGTGAGGCCGAAGTTAAAGCAGGCGCGCGCAAAATCTTGAATTGATTTATCCAAATTAAACATTCCCAGCGCGACGCCGCTGCTAGGGAAATCAAACACGTCTTTTTCTATTTTTTCTTTTCCATCTTCCGATTCCCATATAATTTTCAGTTTGCCTTTGCCGGGCACGCGGATGTCGGTGGCGCGATATTGATCGCCGAAAGCGTGGCGGGCGATGACGATTGGGCTTTTCCAGTTTGGCACGAGGCGGGGAATGTTGCGGCAGACAATCGGTTCGCGGAACACCGTCCCGCCCAAAATGTTGCGAATGGTGCCGTTGGGCGAACGCCACATTTGTTTGAGGCCAAACTCTTTAATGCGCGCTTCATCGGGCGTGATCGTTGCGCATTTGACGCCGACGCCATATTTTTTAATCGCCTGCGCAGCGTCAATGGTGACTTGGTCTTCGGTCTCATCGCGATGCGCAATGCCCAAATCATAATATTTCAAGTCAATGTCAAGCCATGGCGAGATGAATTTGTCCTTAATCATCTGCCAAATAACACGGGTCATCTCATCGCCATCGAGCTCAACGACCGGACTTTGCACCAAAATTTTGGCCATAAAAATCAGCTTTCACACATTTTTGAGTCTTTTACTTATAACCTTTCCGAATAACTTGTAAAAGGGAGATGATGATAAATCAATCACCAAAACACGCGCGCCAACAACCGCCCGCGATCATTCTGGTCGGCACGCAGCTCGGCGAGAATATCGGCATGACGGCGCGGGCGATGTCCAATTTTGGCCTATGTGATTTGCGGCTGGTCACGCCGCGTCCGGGCTGGTCGCGCGCTAGGGCGCGGGCGGCATCTGCGGGCGGCGTGGATGTGCTTGAGGCCGCGCGCATCTATGCGACATTTGAGGAAGCTGTCGCGGATTTGCATTATCTCGTGGCGGCGACGGCGCGTCCGCGTGATATGAACAAAGACGCGCTATTGCCTCAACAGGCGATCAGCGAGATTTTGATCCATCCGGCCTCTGGCATCGTTTTGGGACCGGAGCGCTCAGGGCTTGACAATGCAACCATCGCGCTTTGTGATGGAATCGTCTTCATTCCGGCCAATGCGGCTTTTTCTTCGCTCAATCTGGCGCAGGCGGTGCTTCTTTTGGCGTTTCACTGGTTTTCTGCGCAGCCTAAAGCGGAAGAGGGGGCGGCTTTTGTGCCATCGCGCGCGGTTTTGGCCAAAAAAAGCGAGCTGATCGGGCTGTTGACTCACCTAGAGACCGAACTTGAGGCGGTCGATTTTTTTCATCCTGCGGCCAAGCGCGCGATCATGGTGCGCAATATACGCAACATTTTTCACCGCGCGCGCCTTTCTGCCGCCGAAGTACGCGCGCTGCGTGGCATCATTGCAGCGCTTGTGCGGCAGAAAGTCCGTAAAAATCAGGGGCATAAAAATTGACATTAAAAAAGATAAATGTTTATAGTTTGTTTTCCAGTTTTTGAAAGGGACTCAGATGGGTCGGCGTCAAACCGCAAAATATAAAATAGATCGCCGGATGGGCGAAAATATCTGGGGGCGGCCCAAAAGTCCGGTCAATCGCCGCAGCTATGGCCCTGGCGAGCAGGGGCAGCGGCGGCGCGGCAAATTGTCGGATTTTGGCCTTCAATTGCGCGCGAAGCAAAAGCTGAAAGGCTATTACGGCAACATCACCGAGAAGCAATTTCGCTCCACCTATCGGCAGGCCGAGCAGATGCGCGGCGATACCGGTGAAAATCTTATCGGGCTTTTGGAATGCCGCCTTGACGCGATCGTCTATCGCGCCAAATTTGCGCCGACGGTCTTCGCGGCGCGGCAGATGATCAATCATGGTCATTTTCTGCTCAATGATGTGCGCACCAACATTCCCAGCGCGCGCTTGAAGCCCGGCGATAAAATCACATTGGCGCAAAAAATGCACGATTCGATTATCGTGCTCGATTCGCTCAACAGCGAGGAGCGCGATCTGCCCGATTATATTGAATTGGATTCGAAGAAAATGATCGCTGCGTTGAAATCTGTGCCGAGTTTTGAAGAAACACCCTATCCGGTGCGGATGGAGCCTAATCTCATCGTTGAGTATTACTCAAAAAATTAGTGAGCTGCTTTTTCGAGCAGGCCGTTTTTTTCAAACAGAGGCCGCAGCTCGCCATTTTCAAACATTTCGCGGACGATATCACAGCCGCCGACAAATTCGCCTTTGACATAAAGCTGCGGAATGGTTGGCCAGTCGCTGAAATCTTTGACGCCCTGCCGCAAATTATCATTCTCCAAAACATTGACGCCGGTAAAAGAAACGCCCAAATGCGATAGAAGCTGCACGACTTGCGATGAAAAGCCGCATTGCGGAAATTCTGGCGTGCCTTTCATGAACAAAACGACGTCTTCTGTCTTCACAAGCTTTTGTAAATTTTCTTTCATTGAGAAAATGGCGGTCATGGGAATCTCCTGATCATATATCTTGAGCCATCAAGTTTGGCAGAAAGCTTTGATGCCGAGAGCATAGCACATCTAGCTTGATTTGGGTATCAGGAAAAATCAAATTCTGGCCGCCGCTTGTGCCGAGCTTTTTTAAGGGAACCTCTGCCTCTTGCGCGCGCGCGGCGAGGGCAGCGAAATCCTCCTGCGCGCAAGCGATCAAGAAGCGCGCCTGATCTTCGGCAAAGAAAAAAATATGCGCAGGATGAGGCGGGTTTATTTCGTCGAGCTTCAGCCCTATATTTGACACCAGCGCCATCTCAGCTGCCGCCACCGCAAGGCCGCCCGAGCCAATATCATGCGCGGCGATCACGATGCCGCTCAAAATCTCATCGCGCACAAACAGGCCGTTGCGCCGCTCGGCGGTCAGATCAACCGCAGGCGGCGCGCTGACAATCTCCGGACAAAAATGTTTGGCATAGAGCGTGGCCCCCATAGCGCCGGCGGTGTTTCCGACCAGTGCGATCACGAGACCTTCGGTTGGCACCGCGATGGAGATTGCTTTTTGATAATCCTCAATGAGGCCGAGCGCGCCGATGGCGGGCGTCGGCATGATGGCCTGTCCGCCGCTTTCATTATAAAACGACACATTGCCTGAGACGATCGGCATGGCCAGCGCGCGCGCTGCCTCGCTGAGGCCGTCAATCACGGCGGCGAATTGTCCCATGATGATCTCATTTTCGGGGCTGGCAAAATTAAGGCAGTCGGTCAGTGCGAGAGGAAGCGCGCCCGTTGCGATGATGTTGCGGAAACTCTCCGCGACCGCCTGTTTGGCGCCTTCATAAGGATCGGCAGCGCAATAACGCGGTGTCACCTCTGTCGTCAGCGCGAGCGCTTTATGTGTGCCATGCACACGCACGAGCGCGGCATCCGTTCCCGGCCCGACGAGCGTATCGCCCATCACGGTATGGTCATATTGCTGCCAAATCCAGTCGCGCGCGCAAAGGTCAGCTGATCCGATCAGTTGCAGCAAAGCCTCGTCAAGCTTTTGTGCCGGAAATATTTCCGCCTTACCTTCCGGCAGCGGCGCAGGCGATTTGACTTTGCGCTGTAATTGCGGCGCGCCCGCGGTCAAGCCGGTGATCGGAATGTCGGCTTCTTGTCGGCCTTGATGGGTTAGGGTAAGCCTTTGGCTGTCATTGGCCTCGCCGATGGTGATGCAGGCGACATCCCATTTATCACAAATGGCGCGCAATCTGTCTTCAGCCTCAGGTCTGATCGCGATCAGCATGCGCTCCTGACTTTCCGACAGCATGATCTCATAAGCGCTCATATTTTCTTGGCGACAGGGGACGAGATCAAGGTTGAGCGCGACGCCCGCGCTGCTTTTTTCAGCCATCTCAACTGCAGCGGAGGTCAATCCTGCCGCGCCCATATCTTGCAGGCCGATGATCGCGTCTGTCTCCATCATTTCCAGACAGGCCTCAAGCAGCAGCTTTTGCATGAACGGATCACCGATCTGAACGCTTGTGCGGCTGGCCTCGTCGCCGTCAAACGACGATGATGCCATCATCGCGCCGTGAACGCCATCACGACCCGTGCGCGCGCCAACATAGATCAGGCTGCAGCCCGTCTCCACGCGCGAGCGAAAAATCTGATCGCGCCGCGCAATGCCAACGCACATCGCATTGACAAGAATATTGCCATTATAGCTGGGGTCAAAATCCAACTCGCCGCCAACCGTCGGCACACCGACGCAATTGCCATAAGCGCCAATGCCCGCAACCACCCCTTCCACAAGGTGGCGCGTCTTCGGATGATCAGGCGCGCCAAAGCGCAGCGCATCAAGAAAGGCCACAGGACGCGCGCCCATCGTGAACACGTCGCGCATGATGCCGCCCATGCCGGTTGCCGCGCCCTGAAAAGGCTCAATGAAAGACGGGTGATTGTGGCTTTCCATCTTAAAAACCGCCGCGAGGCCATCGCCAATATCCACCGCGCCGGCATTTTCGCCCGGCCCTTCAATCACGCGCTCGCCTTCCGAGAATAATTTTTTCAAAAACGGCTTGGAGGAGCGGTAAGAGCAATGCTCGCTCCACATTGCCGAAAAAATGCCGATCTCGGTGAGGCTGGGGTCGCGCCCTAAAATGGCGGTGATCGCGTCAAGTTCTTCGTCGCTAAGGCCGTCTAGCAATTTTTGTCGGGCGATGTCGCGCATTTCACAAATGCGCCAGCAAACTGTCAAACAGAGCCGCGCCCCCCATAGAGCGCGACAAAGCCGGATCAGCATTGCGCTCCGGATGCGGCATCATGCCGAGAACATTGCCTTCATCGTTGAAAATGCCCGCAATGTTGCGCGCCGAGCCATTCGGATTGCTTGTCGGTGTGATGCTGCCATCCTGATCGCAATAGCGCATCGCGATGCGCTGGCCGTCCTCCAGCGCGGCCAATGTAGCCTCATCGGCATAATAATTGCCGTCATGGTGGGCGATGTAAAGCGCATGGACAGCGCCCGCCTCATAAGATGACGTGAAGGGCGCACGGCGCATTTCAATTTTGACAAAGACCTCGCGGCAGATAAATTTTAAACCGGCATTGCGCATCAAAGCGCCCGGCAGCAGGCCGGTCTCGGTGAGCATTTGAAATCCGTTGCAGATTCCCAAAACGGCAACGCCCGCGCGCGCCGCCGTAGCCACTTCGCGCATGATCGGGCTGTTCGCCGCCATTGATCCCGGGCGGAGATAATCGCCGTAGGAAAATCCGCCGGGCAGGACAAGCAGATCAAGTTTTGGCAGCGCGCGCTCTTTATGCCAGATCATTTGCGGGCGCGCCCCGCAGGTTTTTTCAATTGCGACCGCTATGTCCCGATCACAATTGGAGCCGGGGAAAACAATCACCGCTGCTTTCATCAATTCGCCTTTATGTGAATCTTGTAATCCTCAATAATCGGGTTGGTCAAAAATTTCTTGCACATATTTTCAACGTCATCTTGTGCTGTTTGAATATCTTTTTCGCCGAGTTCTATTTCAATATGTTTGCCCTGTCGCACATCTTTGATCTGCTCAAAGCCGAGTCGCGCTAAAGCTTCGGCGATGGCGCGTCCCTGTGGATCGCGCACCGATTTTTTCAATGTGATCGTGATGGACGCTTTCATCAGGATTTTTGGTCAGCTTTGGAGGGTTGAACCGGCGTGAGATGATGCACTTGGCTTTTACTGTCAACGGCATGTTCCACGAAGACGCCCAGCCGCCGCGCCACTTCGCGATAGGCGTCCATGATGCCGCCTAGATCGCGGCGAAAGCGATCCTTGTCAAGGCGGTTATTGGTTTTCATGTCCCAGAGGCGGCAGGAATCAGGTGAAATCTCATCGGCGATCACAAGACGCGCCTGATCAAGACGTGTTTGATCATTTTCTATCAGGCGGCCAAATTCCAATTTGAAATCCACCAGCTTGATTCCAACGCTGATAAATAATCCCGAAAGATAATCATTGGTGCGCAGAGCCAGAGTCATCATCTCATCAATTTCCATTTGGGTCGCCCAGCCAAAGGCGGTGATATGTTCTTCGCTGACCATCGGATCGCCCAGCGCGTCGGACTTGTAGCTGAACTCAATGATGGAGCGCGGCAGCGGATCGCCTTCGGTCAGCCCGAGCCTCTTGGCCAGCGAGCCGGCCGCGATGTTGCGCACAATCACCTCCACCGGAATGATCTCCACCCGCTTGACCAATTGCTCGCGCATATTGAGCGCCTTGATGAAATGCGTCGGCAGGCCGATCTCGTTCAGCCGCGTGAAAATATACTCGCTGATTCGATTGTTCAGCACACCGCGCCCCTCAATGATGGCGTGCTTTTTATTGTCAAAAGCTGTCGCGTCGTCCTTGAAATGCTGTATTAAAGTGCCCGCATCAGGCCCTTCGTAGAGCACTTTGCTTTTGCCTTCATAGAGTCTCCGGCGGCGATTATTGTTGAACATAAGTTCTTTTTATCCTCTTAAACGTTTCCCTTGCGTGGCTTCTCTTGCGTGGCTTCTCTCGCGAAGCTTGTGCCATCATAGAGGATATGGCACATTGATAACAAGGCATTTTAGGAGAGAATTCATGTCGGATGAATCCAGCTTTGAAAAGCGGCGCGAAACTTTTGAAGCCGGTTTTGCACATAGTGAGGAAATTGAATTTCGTGTTCAAGCTCTGCGCAACCGCAAGCTTGGCATTTGGGCAGCGGATTTGATCGGCCTCAAGGGCGCGCAGGCCGATGATTATGTCAACAGCCTCGTTGAAACGCATATCAACGCCACCGACAAAGACGCCATTCTTGACAAAGTCATCACGGATTTTGACGCCTTTCAGGTTGAATGCACTGATCGCACCATTCGCCGCAAAATGGAAGATCTGCTCGTCGAAGCGCGCGCGGAAATCATGCAAGCGCCAGATTCAGAAACAGAATAACGCTTATTTAGCCGCCGCGGCTTTCTAATGTGCGCGCGAAAATTTTATCAATATGCGCGAAGTGATTTTGCGGTGAAAAAATCTTTTCCAGCGCGGCCTCATCAAGAACCGCGCTGATCTCAGTATCCTTTTTGAGCAGAGTGAGGAAATCATTTTCCTGCCTGACATTTTGCGCCCATATTGTCATGGCATGTTTTTGCACACAGCGATAAGCATATTCGCGCGACATGCCGCGCTGTGTCAGTGCCAGCAAGACGCCATGAGAATGAATCAGTCCGCCGGTTTGATTGAGATTCTTCTTCATATTTTCTGGATAGATGACTAGATTTTCCATCACAGAGGCAAGGCGTGCGAGTGCAAAATCAAGCGCGATCGTCGTATCGGGCGCGGTGATGCGCTCAACGCTTGAATGAGAAATGTCCCGCTCATGCCAGAGCGCAACATTTTCCATCGCCGGCCAAGCCTGCGCGCGCACCCAGCGCGCAAGCCCGGTAATGTTTTCACTGAGCACCGGATTGCGCTTATGCGGCATCGCAGATGAGCCTTTCTGATTTTGCGAGAACGCTTCTTCGGCTTCGAGCACTTCGCTGCGCTGCAAATGGCGCACTTCAACGGCAAGCCGCTCAATGGAGCTCGCGATCACCGCCAAAGTCGCAAAAAACATCGCATGGCGGTCGCGCGGAATGATCTGGGTTGAAATCGGCTCAGGCACGAGATTCATTTTTTGTGCAACATAAGATTCAATTTTGGGATCAACATAAGCGAAAGTTCCGACCGGCCCTGACAAAGCCGCTACGGCTACTTCGCTGCGCGCTTCCTCAAGACGGCGGCGGTGGCGCGCAAATTCTGCCCATGCCTGCAGCAATTTCAGCCCGAAGCTTGTCGGCTCGGCGTGAATGCCGTGCGAGCGGCCAGCGCATAAAGTGTATTTATGCTGCTCGGCGCGCTGCTGCAAAACCGCGCATAGATCATCCAAATCTTTGAGCAGAATATCCGCCGCGCGCGTTAATTGAACGCTCAAACTCGTATCAAGAATATCGGACGAGGTCAGCCCTTGATGGATAAAGCGCCCATCTTCGCCGACCGATTCAGCGATATTGGTCAAGAAAGCGAGCACGTCATGTTTGACTTCGCGCTCAATTTCGTCAATGCGCTGCGGATCAAATTGCGCGCGCGCGCGGACATTCGCCGCGACCTCTTTGGGGATAAGCTGCAGCTTTGCCATCGCGTCAAGCGCATGACATTCAATATCAAGCCATAATTGATAGCGTGTCTGCGGCGACCAGATTTCCTGCATCTCCGGGCGGCTATAGCGTGGGATCATCTTATCTTTCCTATAACAGGTTCAAATTTCTAAAGCTGGTGACGTTGCCGCGCGCAACGATGAGGTGATCGTGGATGATGATTTTGAGCGGCTTGAGAACTTCGGAAATTTCTTTTGTGACTTTGATGTCATTTTCAGAAGGTGCGGCATCGCCGCTGGGGTGATTATGCGCGAGGATCACCGAAACCGCCCCAAGCTCAAGAGCGCGGCTGGCGATTTCACGCGGATAGATCGTTGTGTGATTGATCGTTCCTTTTTGCTGCACCTCATCTTTGATGAGGCGGTTTTTATTATCTAGGAAAAATATATGAAACTGCTCAATCTGTTGATAGCCGAGCAGGCGCTGGCAATATTCCACAAGCTGATCCCATGATGAGATGAGCGGTCGGCCAGCGATTTTATGGCGCGCGGCCATAATGGTTGCGGCGTCAATCAATTTCAGCTCGTCAGCGACTCGTTCGCCCGCGCCCGGCATTGAGGCCAATGATGCGCGTGAAGCTGAAATCACAGCAGAAAAATTGCCGAAATGCGCAAGCAGGTTTTTCGCAAGCGGCTTGACATCGCCGCGCGGGATGGCGCGGAACAAAATCAATTCCAGTATTTCATAATCTTGCAGCGCGTCCAGATTGCCGCGGCGAAAGCGCTCGCGCAGCCGATCGCGATGGCCAAAAGCGTGGTTGATGATTTTTTTATTTGTTTTAGACATTATGTGAATTCTCATCAGGAGGCGCATGAAGCGCATAAGGCGGCTGGGTGAAGCCGCGCGGCGATTTTGTAAAGACCACCGCGCCGGTTTTGGTGATCCCGAGGGAATGTTCAAACTGCGCCGACAAAGAGCGGTCGCGGGTGACCGCCGTCCAGCCATCGCTGAGAATTTTTGCGCTCGGCTTGCCGAGATTCACCATAGGCTCAACGGTAAAAAACATGCCCGCGCGCAATTCCACGCCGGTTCCGGGCTGGCCGTAGTGAAAAATGTTCGGCGCATCATGGAAGACGCGCCCCAGCCCGTGCCCGGAAAACTCGCGCACGATTGACATGCCCTGATCGCGCACAAAGCTTTCAATCGCCCAGCCAATATCACCTGTGGTCGCACCCGGCTTGGCCGCCTCAATGCCGCGCCACATGGCGTCAAAGGTCGCTTGGACCAGCCGCGCGGCTTTGCGCGGCGGCGTTCCGGCAAAAAACATGCGGCTGGTATCGCCATGCCAGCCATTTTTGATCAGCGTGACGTCAATGTTGAGCATGTCTCCGTCTTTAAGCCGCCGCTCTCCCGGAATGCCATGGCAAATCACATGATTAAGCGAAATGCAGCAGCTATGCCGAAATCCGCGATAGTTCAATGTCGCGGGCAAGGCCTGATGATCCATCGTAAATTGATAGACGAGGTCATCCAAATGAGACGTCAGCACACCGGGCTGAATTTCTTCTGTCAGCATGTCAAGCGCGGCGGCGGCGATCTGTCCGGCTTCCTGCATACCCTCAAAATCTTCCGGCTGGTGAATTTTAATCTGGCCGGTATAAAGTCCTCGTGAGGAGGTCTCGTCAATATAAAGCGCTGTCTGCTGGCTCATTGAATCTGTCTCTAGTCTGCTCATTGTGCGTCTAATGTGGTTTTGCTTCTTATAAGATGATAATAATAGAAAGGGAAAGAAAATGAGTAAATATGCTGCTGTTTTGCTGATCGGCGATGAATTGCTTTCAGGGCGTACGCAAGATGTGAATCTCCGGCAAATCGCGATTTTTTTAGCTCAAAAAGGGGTTGAAATCGCTGAGGCGCGCATTGTCGCCGATAAAGAAGACGAGATCATCAAGGCGGTGCGCGCTTTATGCGATCGCTATGACTATGTTTTCACCACAGGCGGCATCGGGCCGACCCATGATGACATCACCGCGGCGGCGGTCGCGAAAGCTTTTGACCGCCCGCTGGAGCGCAATCCAGAGGCCGCACACGCGATTGAACGCCGCTATGCTGCCCAGCGCCCCGGCCAGCCGGTCGGTGAGGCGCGTCTGCGCATGGCCGATATGCCGCAAAATGTTCGCCTCATTGATAATCTGATCAGCGGCGCGCCGGGGTTTGAGATTGGCAATCTGTTCGTTCTCGCCGGAGTTCCGGTCATCTGCGCGGCGATGCTCGAGCAGCTAGCCGATCGCATTACCGGCGGCGCGCGCTGGATCAGCCGCACGGTGCGCGGCCAGCTGGGCGAGGGCGATATTGCCGAAAAGCTTCAAAAAATCCAAGATGATGCGCCGGACATCAAAATTGGCAGCTATCCGAGTTTTGCCGATGGCCGCCCGACCCTGCGAATCGTTCTGCGCGCGCCGGAAACCGCCCACAATGCCCATAAAACCGCCGTCCAAGCGGTTATTGCGCTCATGCAGCAGCTCGGTGCCCAGCCCGAAGAGGAATAGTTGGAAATTTTTCTTGCGTTATGAGCAATTTTTGGCTATCGTTTAAGCAATTTCAGGGGCTTTTTTTGGAGGACACTCATGATGAAATATGCAATTGCTTTCATGCTTATCATCGCTACAGGTTTTGCGGTAGCACCGGCACAGGCGGCCAAAGGACTTAATTCCTCATTTACCGCAATGTCAAAATCCGGCACGCATCAGTTTTATGTCTGGTGCACGGGGGCGCGTGATTCGGAGCAAAGCGCGCAAGGCAACAATGCCAAAGCCGCTCAAGCTGCATTAGCGCGCAAAGTCGGCGGTCGCTGCTGGCCGATCTGGCAAGGCTTGAAATAATCAGCTGCAAATTGCTAGCCGCAAAATAGCGGCATGTTCCGCAGCGTCGGATTCGCGGACGTGGCGGAACAGGTAGACGCAACGGACTTAAAATCCGTTTTGACGCAAGTCGAGTGCGGGTTCAATTCCCGCCGTCCGCACCAAAGCTTTTACGACAGATCCGGCTGGTAGATTGCCTCAAGAGGCTCGGCTTCGCCTGCGGATAACTTTTTGTCAAAGACAAATTTCGTTGAGCAATAAGGGCAAAAGATTTCGTTCGCCAGCCCCATTTCAAGAAAAATATGCGGGTGATCCATCGGCGGCGACGCGCCGATGCATTTGAAGGCTTTGACTCCTATGCGGATTTCCTCCACGCCGACATCATTAACAAAGTGGGGCGGCGCTTTTTGACTGCGGGCAGATGACATAGATGACATAATGGCATAAGGCCTTGCTCTTGAGTTTGAATATCCATAATCTACCTTATCGGGGGATAAAAGGGAGAATAAATGAGCCAGCGGGAAGAGAAATCGGATCAAAAGTTAGGCATCGGGCGGATCGCCGCCTATGCGTCGCCGGGCATGCCGATCGCAGCACTCGGTCTGCCCTTGATTGTCCACCTGCCGCCTTTTTATAGCGGCACAGTTGGCCTGTCGATTGGCCTTGTCGGGCTGGTCTTTATGCTCACTCGATTCTGGGATGTCTTCACCGACCCGATCATGGGCTGGGCGGCCGACCGCTTCCAGACAAGATGGGGGCGGCGGCGGCCATGGATCATTGCCTCAGTGCCGATCGTCATGCTGGCCTCCTATATGGTTTTTCTGCCGCCTGCGGGCGTTGGCTGGCTCTATCTGCTTGGCTGGATGTTGTTCCTTTATATTGGCTGGACGATGCTGACCATTTCTCATTTGTCATGGGGCTCTGAGCTGAGCGGGAATTATCACCAGCGCTCGCTTGTGCAGGGCGCGCGCGAGGGTTTTATCATTGTCGGCATGATCTTGGCTTTGAGCCTGCCCGCTTTGATCCAATATGTCGGCGAGGGCACCGCAGAGGAGGTTCAAAGAGCCGCGATTGGCTCTATGGGCTGGTTCATCATCCTGCTGCTGCCGCTGACGGTTCTGATTGCGGCGGCAAGGGTGCCGGAGCAGAAATTTGTTCACAAATATGTCTCGCTGCGCGAGACGCTCCAAGTTTTTCGGACCAACCGGCCTCTGCGCCATTTGCTGGGCGCGGATTTCTCTCTGGCTTTGAGTCTGGGCATTGTCTCGAGCATGTTTCTCTTTCTGATCGTTGATACGCTGAAGCTTGAGCGCGGCATCGCCAATTTGCTTCTGATCAGCTATTTCCTCGTCGGGATTTCCTCAGTGCCGATATTTGTCAAAATTGCAAAACATTTCGGCAAACATCGCGCGCAGGTGATTTCGTCAGCTTTTACGATTGTGACTCTGCCGACTATTTTTATTGTGCCGGAGGGCAATGTGCTTGCCGCTTTGGCTATATGGGCGCTGCTGGGGTTGAATATGGGGGCGGGCGCGATTCTGCTGCGCTCGATGACCGCCGATGTCTGCGACGAAGACTGCATCCAGACCGGCTCCGAGCGCATGGGGTTGTTCTATGCGATGCTGACCATGACCACCAAAATCGGTTTGGCCATGTCCATCGGGCTGATTTACCCTTTGATCGGCTGGACAGGCTTTGTCCATGGCGGCGAAAATGACAGCGAAATTTTATTCCAGATTAAGGTGATCTATGTCGTCTTTCCGATTTTGATGAATTTAGTCGCGATGATATTAATGTGGAGCTATCCGCTTGACCAGAAAAGGCAGGAAGCCAATCGGCAGATCCTCGAGGCGCGGCATATAGACAAGGCAGACAAGGCAGAGAAAGCGGGTGAGATGGCAAAATCAATGCCCTAATTAGTGATTATCCTAATTAGTGATTATGATGGGGGCAGGGGTTCTTGATGTCGTCGAGAATCTGCGCGGCATTTTGGGTCTGCTGCTCAAAATCTTTTTTGACCTCTTGGCGCAGTTTTTCATCCGAGAAAAAGTCAAGCGCGGTCATGGCCATCGCTTTGGCACCGTCCAGCACGGCCTGATCGCCGGTTTGCGATGCCGCATAGTGGGTAAATTCCGGATTATGAATAGACACATGCGGCGGCGCCACCGCGATCAAAGGATGAATTGACGGCACCCGATAGCTCACATTGCCCATATCGGTGCTGATAAACGAGGCCGCAGGCAGTTTTTCCGCAGGAAACATGGCGCGGCCACAGGCGATGGCATTTTTTTCATAAGCGCGCGCGAGCGGCTGGTTGTGGCGGACATCAAGATAGATCACCTTGCCCCAGTTCAATTCCAGCTTTGCGCCGCTTGACTGCGCGCCCGCCTCAAAGCAGGCGACGACGCGCTCGCGCAGTTTGAACAGATCTTCGGCCTTGCCCGCGCGGATATAAAACTCCGCCGCCGCGCGCCCCGGCACGATGTTCGGCGCCGCGCCGCCATCTGTGATGATGCCGTGAATGCGCTCATTGGTTTGAATATGCTGGCGCAATTGCGCAACCGCCTGATAGGCGGTGATCACGCCGTCCAGCGCATTGATGCCCAAATGCGGCATCGCCGCCGCATGAGCCGTCTTGCCGTGATAGATCAATTCTACTTCGCTGATGCAGAGCGACGGCACTGTGCGCGTGTCAATGCCCGCTGGATGAACCATCATCGCCATATCCACTTTATCAATCACACCTTTGTCAAACGCGCCGGCGCGCGCCATCAATTCTTTGCCGCCGCCTTGCTCTTCGGCGGGGGTACCCAAATAACGCACCCGTCCGGGCAGTTGCGCGCCCAGCTTCGCCAGAGCGAGCGCCGCACCCAAGCCTGCCGTCGCGATGACGTTATGCCCGCATGCATGGCCAATCCCCGGCAGCGCATCATATTCCGATAAGATCGCTACTTCGTGCTGGCCGTCTCCAAAAGACGAAGCATAGGCCGTAGACAGGCTGAACGCTTCGCGCTGCACTGGCAGACCAGCATTTTCAACCTCTCGTGCGAGCAAAGCTGCGGCATGCTGCTCTTCAAAAGCCAGTTCAGGATTCTGGTGAATATCATGGCTGGCCGCCAGCAAAACTGGTGCCAGATCATCAATCGCCTTGCAGACTTTGTTTTTAAGATCCGTGCTCATCATCACCTCATCAAAATATTATCTCAATATTATCTCATCGCGAAGGATGCGCCGCCCAAATGCATACCGGCATCCGACAATAAAGTCTCACCGGTAATATGGCGCGCGCCCTCGCCGCAGAAAAACACCACCGCATCGGCGACGAGATCGGGCGTGCCCGCTTGTTCCAACGGCATATCTTTTTTCTGCTGCTCAACCATGCCCGCGAACATATCATCGCCGAAGCGATCCTTGAACCAGCGCGTGCCGATAAAGCCCGGACAGACTGCATTGACTCTGATCTCTGGTGCGAGCGCGCGCGCCAGCGACAGGGTCATCGTGTTCAGCGCGCCTTTGGATGCGCAATAAGCCACAGACGAGCCGATGCCGGTCACGCCTGCAATGGACGAAACATTGACGATCGCGCCATAGCCCTGCTGTTTCATCGCCGGTGCGACCGCGCGGGTCATCTGGAACGCGCCGATCACATTGACCTGATAGAGATGGACAAAATCCTCGCTGCTCAGCGCATCAAGGTTGGCGTGGGACGCAAATTTTGTCGTTCCGGCATTATTGACGAGAATATCAATCCGCCCCCATTTTTCTATAACCGCTTTGGCGATGTTTTGGCAGTCTTCATCTGAGGCGACATCGCCGCGCGCCAAGATCACCTTAGCGCCTTCTTTTTCGCATAAAGCGGCGGTCTCTTTGGCTTCTGTTTCGCTTTTGGTGTAGTTGATGGCAATATGCGCCCCCGACCGCGCCAGCCGCAGAGCCACCGCCGCACCCAGACCGGTCGCCGAGCCCGTAACGATTGCCACCGGATGGTCGGGTAATTTATTCATAAACAATTTCCTTTTTTGAAATTAGCTCCTTTAATATAGAGCAAAACGGACAGCAAAAAATAAGGAAAAATATGGCTGAGCGCATTTTAACATATCCGGGCAAAAAACCTGATGAGCGGCGCTGTCCGGGGTCTGACGCCATCTGGGATGAGCTATGCCAGCAGGCGCGCGATTTTGCCAAAAGTGAGCCGCCGCTTGAACATTTTCTTCAGACGAAGATATTGGATCATCCCGCGCTAGGCGCGAGCTTGGCCGCCCAGCTCGCAGAGGCTTTGAGCAATGAGCATATGAGCAGCGCGGCTCTAGACGCGCTGTTGGCCGAAGCTTTGACGCCAGAGATGGAACATGAGGCCGCCTGCGACCTCACCGCGATCCACCAGCGCGATCCCGCTTGCACCCATGTTCTGCAGGCCTTTTTGAACTTTAAGGGGTTTAAGGCGGTGTCGGCCTATCGCTTTGCGCATCGCTTCTGGCAGCAGGGGCAGCGCATGATGGCTTTGTTTGTGCAGGGGCGGGTCTGTGATCTGTGGGCGGTTGATATTCATCCGGCGGCTGAAATTGGCTGCTGCGTGATGATTGATCATGCGAGCGGGGTGGTCATTGGCGAGACCGCGATCGTGGAAGATGATGTTTCTTTGCTGCACGGCGTGACGCTGGGCGGACGCGGCATGGAGCCCGGCGATCGTCATCCCAAAGTGCGGCGCGGCGCGTTCATCGGCGCGGGCGCCTCGGTGCTCGGCAATATAGAAATCGGCGAAGGCGCGATCATCGCTGCGGGCAGCGTCGTGTTGAAGGACATTCCCGCGCACAGCACCGCGGCTGGCATGCCGGCGCGCATCATCCGGAAGTAGGCGCTCTGCGCGAAATGCGCCGCGATAGATGATCAAATTTTTTAATTAAATCTTGCACGCGATCATCAATTTCGCGCCAATTTTTGAGATGCGCGCGCTTGAAGCGATACGTCAAAGATATATTCGCAGCGAAAGGGAATGTCCGGCTGCAATTCGGCGCGATAGAAAGTGCGCTGGGGCGAAAACATAGATAAAGCAGATGGCGATTCTGGCGATCTTTGCCGGTGAACAGGTCTTCATTGTCGCGCTTGGCGCTCGGCTTGAACAGATAATGGGTCAGCCCGCTGGGCACCTGCGCTTGATCGCCCGGACGCAGTTTTTTGAGATAAAAATGCGTGAAGCGCTGCTCCTCGCTATGGCGGCCTTTTTCCTGCAGAAAGCGTATCTGCACCAGCCGCGCCGCCGGACTTTTATCTTCAAACAGCCACCAATTATTTTGCTGGTAGGGCGCCATATCGGGCAAAAGCGCGTGAAGCAAAATTTCATTGTTCTCATGGCGGCGAAGATAATTTTTTGGAATGCGCAAATGAAGGCTGCCAAATGTGAGCTCAACAGGCTCGGGCGAAAGATCAAATAAGGGCTGCTCGCTCTTGGGCAATTCACGCAAAGGCGGGTTCACGATGAAAACCAGCAGCAAGATAAAACCGACGATAAAAGCCGCGCCTAGCCCTAAAACCAGCGGCGCGAACCATTCTGAATCGCGTGAAAGTTTCATATAGGCAATCCTTGATTTTTGGTCTATAAAATTAAACAATTAAGGTTAATAAAGTGTTAAGGGGGGGATATGTCCAATTATGAATTCTGCCGCGTAGAGAAAGATGGTCATCTGTTGACGATCCATCTCAATCGGCCTGAGCGGATGAATGCGCTTCATCCTCCGGCCAATGGCGAGCTCGCCGAAGCGTTTGACGGTTTTGTCAGCGATGACGATCTTTGGGTCGCGATCATCACTGGCAGCGGCGACCGCGCTTTTAGCGCCGGCAATGATTTGAAATATCAGGCGGAAGGCGGCGACATGTCGGCACAGCCCGCGAGCGGCTTTGCCGGATTGACCGCGCGCTATGATATGAAAAAGCCGGTGATCGCCGCGGTTAACGGCGTCGCGATGGGCGGCGGTTTTGAGATTGCGCTGGCCTGCGACATCATCTTGGCGTCAGACAATGCGGTCTTTGCGCTGCCCGAGCCCAGAGTCGGTCTGGCCGCGCTCGCTGGAGGACTGCACCGGCTGCCGCGCCAGATTCCGCTCAAACAGGCGATGGGGATGATCTTGACAGGCCGCCATGTCAGCGCGCAGGAAGGCTATGAACTCGGCTTCGTCAGCAAGGTCGTGCCGCAAGCAGAATTGATGGACGAGGCTAAAAAATGGGCCGCAATGATTCTCGCTTGCTCGCCGGTATCGGTGCGGACATCAAAGGCTGTCATTGAGCAAAGTCTGCGCGAGGCCGATCTGCAAAAAGCCGCCGATGCGCGCTATGATGAGATCGCGACTCTGTTCCAAAGCGAAGACTTCGTGGAAGGCCCGCTCGCCTTTGCACAAAAGCGCAAGCCCAACTGGAAGGGCAAATAAATTTAAATCAGTAATTTGGCGGCTTCTTCAATATGGACGAGGCTGGCCTCCGCGGCGCGTTCGCCTTGTTCAATTGCCTCTGCGGCGCTTTCAAATTCAAGCAGGCTGATATGGCCGACTCGCGGCGTGATCGTGACATCCGGCGGGTCGCCCGCAAGCCGCGAGCGCGCAAGGCGATCCTGCACAATGTTGAGCGCCGCGAGCAGAACCGTGGTTATGCCGGGAATTTTTTCTGAACTGCCGAACATCTGGCGTATCAGCGTCCGATAATTGCTGAATGTTATGCGCTTATTATCCGCATCATCTTGATTATCTTGCACGTCATCAGATAAAGAGGTCTCCTGTGCACTCATCAATAAGGGCTTGGTCGTGCTCGCTTTGCCGAAAGCGTCGCGGTTCAAATTGACCGCAATGACCAGCCGCGCGCCAAATGCGCGGCACACAGATGCCGGCACCGGATTGACCAAAGCGCCGTCAATGAGCCAGCGTCCATCGGAATGCACGGGCGCAAAAACACCCGGCATCGCATAAGACGCGCGCAGCCCGTCCACCAGAGAGCCATGGCGCAGCCAGATCTCATGGCCGGTGGAAAGCTCGGTGGCTACGGGGATAAAGAGCTTTTTGAGCTCTTCAATTTTCATGCCGCCTAATTGTTCATAAAGCAGGGTGCCCAGACGCCGTCCGGAAAAAAGCCCGCCGCCGCTCAGGCTGAGATCGGTTAGCCCGAAAATGCTGCTTCTCGTTGTGCGGCGGGCAAAATTTTCAACGTCCGAGAGCATCTCGGCAGCATAAAAGCCGCCCACCACAGCGCCGATTGACGTGCCGGCAATGATGTCGGGGACAAAGCCCGCGCGCGTGAGCACCTTCAACACGCCAATATGCGCCCAGCCGCGCGCGACGCCGCTGCCAAGTGCCAGACCGATTTGAGGATATTGGGGTCTTTTGACGCTCATCTAAATTTTGGTCGGAGAGGGAATATGACCATAAATTTTTTCGGGATCAAACGTTTTGGCGTCTTCTTCAAAGATGAGCTGTGTTTGTCCATCTTGTGTTTTGATTGAGCGGTAAAAGCATGAGCGGTAGCCGACATGGCAGCTTGCCTGCGCGCCATCTTGTGTTGCGCCTAAATGCACACGCAGCCAGAGCGCGTCTTGATCGTCATCAATGCGCATATCGGCAATTTTTTGCACGAGGCCGCTTTGTTCGCCTTTGCGCCAGAGTTTTTGCCGCGACCGGCTCCAATAATGAGCGAGGCCGGTTTCTAATGTGCGGCGCAGCGCCTCTTCGTTCATATAGCCGAGCATCAACACTTCACCGGACGCAAAGTCGGTGACGATCGCCGGAATTAAGCCGCCTTGATCAAATTTTGGCGCAAGCTGGGTGCCTTCCTCCACCTGCTCCACCGAGCGGCGCGCGTGAAATGTCGGAGCGTTTGTCATCTTGCCTGCACCATATTGAGAAAGCGCTCCTCCAGTTTTTTATCCTCGCGGAAGACGCCGGATAAAGAACAGGTGATCGTCGCGACATTCGGCTTATAGACGCCGCGAGTCGTCATACATTGATGCTGCGCCTCAATCATCACCGCGACCCCTTTGGGCTGCAGATATTCATCAAGCGCATTTTTAATTTGCTCAGTCATCGTTTCCTGAGTTTGCAGGCGGCGCGCATAAATATCCACAACGCGCGCGATTTTGGAAATGCCCACCACACGATTGTTCGGAAAATAAGCCACATGCGCGCAGCCATGAAACGGCACCATGTGGTGTTCACAATGTGAATGCAGCAAAATATCGCGCAGCAGAACGATGTCATCATAGCCGCCGGCCTCGTCAAACGTGCGGGAAAGAAGCTCCTTTGGGTCTTGCTGGTAGCCGACAAAAAATTCCTCATAGGCTTCAATGACGCGCGCGGGCGTGCGCTGCAAGCCTTCGCGGTCGGGGTCCTCGCCGATCCATGCAAGCAAAGTCCTGACTGCATCTTCCGCCTGCTCCCGCGTCGGACGCGGCTGAAGCGCGTGCAGGCCTTTTGTATGTATTGGCTGGCTTGTCATGCTAGCATTACCTCTCTTATGGTATTTCATCATTGAGTTTGAAACAGCTTAACAAAATCAAAATGCCCCAAACAAGTTTATTTTTTTATAACACGCAAACAGGCCGCAAGGAAAATTTTGTTCCCGCCGCACCAGAAGCGGGCGCAACCGCCTATCTGTGCGGCCCGACCGTTTATGGTGCTGCCCATATCGGCAATGCGCGTCCGGCTGTCGTTTTTGATGTGCTGATCCGCCTGCTGCGGACGCGGTGGAAGGTGCTTTATGCGAGCAACATCACCGATATTGATGACAAAATCATGCAAGCGGCGCAAAGCGCGAATTGCAGCACCGCAGAGATTGCGCAAAAATATGAAGCGAGCTATCTGCGTGATCTTCACCGGCTGGGTGTGATCCCGCCCGACATCCAGCCGCGCGCCACAGAACATATTGACCACATCATTGAGATGATTCAGACATTGATTGATCGCCAGCATGCTTATGCGGCGCAGGGACATATTTTGTTTCATGTGCCTTCTTTTGACGGCTACGGAAAATTATCAGGCCGCTCTTTGGACGATATGATCGCTGGCGCGCGCGTTGAAGTAGCGCCTTATAAAAAAGACCCTAGGGATTTTGTTTTATGGAAGCCTTCTGATGAGACGCAGCCAGGCTGGCCTTCGCCCTGGTTACTGGGGTCTCAAGATTCACTAGGCCGTCCGGGCTGGCACATTGAATGTTCAGCGATGATCCACGCACATCTCGGCACAGAAATTGACATTCATGCCGCCGGACAGGATTTAATTTTTCCGCATCATGAAAATGAGCGCGCGCAATCTGTCTGTGTGCATGGCGGACAGCTCGCGCGGTTTTGGCTGCATAATGGACTTGTGATTATGGGTGATCAGAAAATGTCAAAATCTGCGGGCGCGATTTTGCGCATCAATGATTTATGCGCTCTATGGTCGGGCGAAGTGCTGCGGCTGGCTTTATTGATGACCCATTACCGGCAGCCGCTCGTCTGGACGCCAGAGACTGCGCCGCGCGCACAAAAGCTGCTTGATAAATTTTACGGCGCGCTGCGCCTGATGAGCGATGTAGAGGCAGACAAAGAAGCGGACATCACAGAAATAGAATCCGCGCTCGCTGATGATCTCAATACGCCCAAAGCGCTGACGATTTTGTCGGCGCTTGCTCACCGCGCTCACCAGACGCGGGATGTGAAAGCATGGGCCGCAATTAAAGGCGAGATGTTGCAATCAGCGAATTTTTTGGGTCTATTGCAGAGCGATCCTGAAGCTTGGTTCAAGCGCGATCAAGAAATGTCGGCGGCGCAAATAGAAAGCCTCATCACCGCGCGCGAGGCCGCGCGCGCGCAAAAAGACTTCGCGCGCGCCGACCAAATTCGCGACCAATTAGCGGCAATGGGCGTTATAGTGGAAGATTCACAATCAGGAACATTATGGCGGTCAAAATGAGTGCGCAAATTATTGAAGAAGAAATTTATAATCAAAAAATCATGCGTCTGGCTGCTGACATTCCGCGCATCGGCGCGCTTGATCATCCCGACGCGCATGCCAAAGCGGTGAGTCGGCTCTGCGGCAGCACGGTTGAGGTTGATCTGTGCATGAAAGACGGGCATATCAGCGATTTTGCCCATCAAGTGCGCGCCTGCGTTCTCGGGCAGGCGGCGGCATCAATTATGGCGCGCAACGTCATCGGCGCGACCGCCGAAGAATTGCATGACGTCACCCAGATCATGCGCGCGATGCTGCGCCAAGACGGTCCGCCGCCTCAAGGCAAATGGCGCGACCTTGAAATCCTGCTGCCGGTGCGCGATTATAAAGCGCGTCATGCGTCTACCTTGCTCGCCTTTGACGCGGTTGAAAATTGCCTAAAACAAATTGCAGAAGCAGATTAAAATGACGAAAGCGATAAAAAAAATGGCGCTAGGTTTGATCTGGCTCTATCAGAAAACCATCTCGCCGCTGCTGCCGCCGACCTGCCGGTTCCAGCCGACCTGCTCGGCCTATGCGCGTGAAGCGATCATCACACACGGAGTCGGGCGCGGCATTTGGCTCGCTCTGCGGCGGCTTGCGCGCTGCCATCCTTGGGGCGGACACGGATTTGACCCCGTTCCGCCTTTAAAATAATAAAGAACATAAAGGAATAGCAAAGTTCATGTTCACATTGACTCTCCCCGATGGCGGCCAGCTTGAGCTTGAGCAAAAAATTGACGGCCAGAAGCTTGCCCAGCGTTTGGCGCAGTCTTTGGGCAAAAAGGCGATTGCGCTCAAAATTGACGGCGCGCTCAAAGACCTCGCGACGGTGATCGCCGCCGACGCTGCGGTGGAGATCATCACGCCCGAAAGCCAAGATGGCCTTGAATTGTTGCGCCATGACGCGGCTCACGTGATGGCTGAGGCCGTCCAAGAGCTTTTCCCCGGCACACAAGTGACGATCGGACCGGTGATTGACAATGGCTTTTTTTATGACTTCGCCAAAGACACGCCGTTCACGCCTGACGACCTTGAGCAGATTGAGCAGCGCATGCATGAGATCGTTGACCGCGATGAGAAGATCGCCCGCGAAGTCTGGCCGCGCGACGAGGCGACCAAACATTTCCGTGCCATCGGCGAGGAATATAAAGCGCAGATCATTGAGGCGCTTCCCGCAGACGAGGAGATCACAATTTATCGGCAGGGCGAATGGAAGGACTTATGCCGCGGGCCGCATCTGCCTTCAACCGGCAGGCTCGGCCATGCGTTCAAATTGACGCGAATCGCCGGCGCTTATTGGCGCGGTGATTCCAATAATGAAATGCTGCAGCGCATTTACGGCACCGCATGGGCAACAAAGGCGCAGCTTGACGATTATCTCAAAATGCTGGAAGAGGCGGCCAAGCGCGACCATCGCCTGCTCGGGCCGCGCATGGAATTGTTTCATCTTTCCGAAGAGGCGCCCGGCGCTGTGTTCTGGCATCCGCGCGGCTGGCGGTTTTTTTCCCTGCTGTCAGATTATCTGCGCGCGCGGCAAAATCAGGCCGGTTTTCAGGAAATCAACACACCCGATATGATGCAGCGCTCGCTCTGGGAGCGCTCCGGCCATTGGGATAAGTTCGGCGCGAACATGTTCACTTCAAAGACCGAAGATGACCGCATCCACGCGCTCAAGCCGATGAGCTGCCCGGGCCATGTGGAAGTGTTCAAATATGGCCAGCGCAGCTATCGCGATTTGCCGCTGCGCTTTTCGGAGTTTGGCAAGGTTCATCGCTATGAGCCGTCTGGCGCTTTGCACGGCATATTGCGCGTCCGGCATTTCACGCAGGATGACGCACATATTTTCTGCACACCCGACCAGATTGAACAAGAATGCGCCAATGTGACAAAAATGATTCTTGATATTTATGAGGACCTCGGCTTTACCGACATTCGGATTCAATTAGCGGGCCGCCCCGCAAAGAGCGTCGGCGGCGAGGAAATCTGGCAGAAGGCCGAAGCTGCGCTGGCGCGCATCGCGGCGGCTGTCGGCGTTGCGTTTGAGTTCAATCCGGGCGAGGGCGCTTTCTACGGCCCGAAGCTTGATTTCACATTGCGCGATGCGATTGGCCGCGAATGGCAATGCGGCACGATACAGCTTGATTTCAATCTGCCGGGCAGGCTGGGTGCGACCTATATCGCGCCCGACGGCAGCAAGCAGGTGCCGGTGATGATCCACCGCGCTTTGTTCGGCTCGATGGAGCGCTTTGCCGGGATTCTCATTGAGCACCATGAAGGCTGGCTGCCTTTCTGGATGGCGCCGGTTCAAGCGATCATCACGCCGATCACCAATGCATTTGATGATTATGCGCGTGAAGTCAAAGAGATTTTCACGGAGGCGGGCTTGCGCGTCCAAACCGATCTGCGCAGCGAGAAAGTCAATTATAAAGTGCGCGTTCATGGCATGGCGCGGGTGCCTTTGCTCTGCGCGGTCGGTGAGCGCGATCTTAAAGCGCGCACCGTCGCGCTGCGATGGCTTAAACAGGGGCTCAAACAGGGACAGCTTGAAACCCTGCCGCTCGAAGACGCCGTTCAAAATCTCGTCAAAGAATCGCAAGTCAAAAATCTAGCCAAACTTTGACAAAGCTCGTGAAGCCGCGCGACGCGTTTTGTCCGTGAACGACCCAGCGTGTGCCAATCTGAAGGCCGACATGCTTAACCGGAAACACCACAATTGACGGCTGTGCTTTATATTCAATGATGCGCTGTGATGATGACCGGCTAATTTCAGCATTCACAAAGACATCACCGAACAGCAAAATGCGCCATGCGAGCGGGTTCCTTGAAAGATTAAGGCTCACGCCCGCTTCGCCGATCAGCAAGTCATATTCCAGATTCTGATAATGTGATTGCCAGCGCCCGGCGACAGAAACAAAGCCATGAATATGTCGGTGGAGATACCATGGAATGCCCGCCAATAAAGCGGCATCAATGAAAAATCCTTCTTCTGTTCCGAAAGGATCATCAGGGCTATCACTGGAAATATCCTCCCGACGATAGCCATAGCTGTTTTCAAGCGATAAGGTCCAATCGTCTTGATAAAGCTGAAGGCGAATGCCGATATCAGCGCTTTGCCAATTAAGTTTGGACTGTCCTGCCCCTTCGCGGCGAAAGAATTTCTGCTGTCCGCCTTTCGCGTGTGCGATCAGCGCGAGTTTTGACAGAACACCTATTTCAATATGCAGATTGCCTTCTTTTTTCAACTCCGGATATTGTAATTGCTGGTTTGCTTGCGTGATATCCGCCGCTTTGCCATTTTCGTTAAAGATAGCTTTGCTGCGGCTTTGAGAATATTCAGCGATGATTTTAAATTTACCCGGCTTGGGAAGGAGCGCCCCTGCCTTTGCTGGCGACGCAGAGAATAAAAATGCAATCCAAAGGTATTGAAATGCGCGCATTGGCTGGCAGCTTATCCAAAAACGCCTTCTTTTTTTAGACGCGTGATTGCATTTTCGTCATAACCGAGCTGGCGCATCACTTCGTCATTATGCTGCCCGAGTAAGGGCGGGGGGCGCGTCTCGGGAAGCGGCACATCAACAAAGCGGGTCGGGCCGGCAATTGAGCGCCGATGGCCGCCAGCGGCGTTTGGCACATCAATAAAGGCGCCGACCGCATTGGCCTGTTCGTCATGCACCACTTCATCTGGCCTCATCACCGGTGCCCAGATCAAATCGGCTTTTTCCAGCAGCGGCTTCCATTCGTCAAATGTTTTGGTGGCAAAGCAGGCGTCGAGTCGTCCGACAATTTCGCTTGATGCCGCAATGCGCTTTTTGAGCGTGTCATAGTCGGGATTGGTCACCAGATCGGGCGCGCCGACGAGCGTGCATATCCGGTGCCATTCATCTTTGTCAGCCGGACGCGGTATGATCGTCAGCCAGCGCCCGTCCTTCGTGCAGAAATAATTCCCCATCGGATAGACCATCTGCGCGCGCGGCCTTGTCGCCATGAATTTGCCGAAGCCCATCTGAACAGCAAAATCAGTGCCCAGCGCATAAATGCCTGTGCGCAGCAGAGAGGAATCGATGAAGCAGCCTTGATTGATTTTTTGCCGGTTCAATATGGCAGCGAGAATCGCCGCTGCGGTCGCGATGCCGGTGACGTGATCGCCAACCGCCGTGCGCGGCAAAACCGGCTCGCCGCCGCGCGGTGTGCTCGCTGCGGTCATGCCAGAGCGCGCGAAAAAAGCGCTAATGTCAAAACCCGGCAGATCTTTATCCGGTCCGACCGTGCCATAGCCGCTGACTTCAGCGTAAATCAGCTGTGGAAACTCCTCTTTGAGCTGGTCATAGCCAAAGCCGATTTTGTGAAGCGATTTACTGCGTAAATTTGTCAAAAACACATCCGCATCTTTCAGCAGACGTTTGAACACCGGAAGGCTTTCACTCTGTGTTAAATCCAGCGTCATTCCCTTTTTGCCGCGATTATCCAAGTTAAACACCGGAAAGTCATCTTCAGATTTGAACGTATTGCGCATCGGGCAGCCGGTGGGCGGCTCGATCTTAATAACGTCAGCGCCCCAATCGGCAAGCAGACCCCCTGCAGATGGCGCGGCGATGTAGGTTGCCGCTTCAACCACGCGTATAGATGATAGCATGTTTCCCTCACTTGAATGATTTCCGCAGTCAATGATATAGATTATTGTGAGGAAGCTCAATCGGAGAAGAAAGGGGCAGAGGAGAAAAAGGCGGTTTATGACAGATACATCATCAAACACACTAATTCCGGCGGCGACGATTTTGCTGATCCGCGATGGCGAGAACGGGCTGGAAGTATTTATGGTGCAGCGCCATCATCGGATTGATTTTGCCAGCTCAGCGCTGGTCTTTCCCGGAGGCCGCGTGGATCAACACGACCATACAGCCGAATTGCGCGATGTCTGTATTCATTGGGAAAAGGACGGCGCTGCGACTTTGCCTTGGCGGGCGGCGGCGATCCGCGAGGCTTTTGAGGAAACCGGAATTTTGCTCGCGCGCGACAAAAACAAGCCTGAGGATTTTATCTCCGGCGATCATGCTTTTTCGTTGTGGGATTTTCGCAAAAAGGTTGAAGATCGCCAGCCGCCTTTCGCGAAGTTTCTGCGCCAGCACGATCTGGAGGCTGATTGCGCGTCATTGGTTTTTTACGCTCATTGGATCACGCCGGAGATGATGCCGAAACGTTTTGACACGCATTTTTTTATTGCCGCCGCGCCTGAAGGGCAGGCCGGATTGCATGATGGCCGCGAAATGGTTGATTCGATATGGCTGCGCCCCAAAGATGCGATCAGAGATGGCGAAGAGGGCAGGCGGCAGGTGATTTTTCCAACGCGCATGAATCTTGCAATGATCGCTGACTGCGAGAACGTCGCGCAAGCGATGGAAGAAGCGCGCGCGCGCAAAATCGTGACCGTGCTGCCGAAAGTAGATAGAAGCGGCGCTGAACCTATGCTCATAATTCCTGATGAAGCTGGCTACCCTGTATCCTCCGAGCCGTTCAGGCAATAACGCGATGAGTGAAGCACAATGATTGCAGGCGTGAAGACTCTCATTCAGATTGTTATTTTGCTGCTTGTCGTGGTGATTCTGATCAAATTATTTTCTCTGCCCTCATGGGATGATTGGCAGGACTGGATTGATTATCGCATCGCGATTGCCAACATTGAAACGAAAGAAGAGCCATCTCTGCCGCGCGCCATTGAGCGCAGATTGTGGCGGCTGACGTCATTTGGCATGCAGGATGAGGAGAAAGCGATTGAGCTGCTCTGCCGCCTCGCGCGCAAGGGCAAGGAGGAGGCCGAGCTGCTTTTATTGATTTATGATAAAGCGCCATCGGACTGTCCCGATAATCGGGAATAAATTTAATAAAATAATTAAGGCTGAAATTGCTCGGAGATGATCCGCTCTTCCAGTCCGTGATCGGAATCAAACAGCAGCGGCAGTTTGATCTTTTTGTCTTCATGGATGTCTACGCGAATAATGTCGCCGATATCGCTGCCAATTTCTTTATGATCGGCGACGGCGCGGATTGGCCGTTTTTTGGGATCAAGCGCTTCAAACCTCACCTTTGCCGATGAGGGCAGCAGCGCGCCGCGCCAGCGTCGTGGCCGGAACGCGCTGATCGGAGTCAGAGCCAGAACGCCTGCGCCGAGCGGCACGATCGGGCCGCCGGCTGAAAAATTATAGGCCGAACTGCCCGCGGCGGTAGCCAGCAAAACGCCATCGGCTGACAAAGTCTCCATGCGCACGCGGCCATCAACCGAGATGCGGATATGCGCCGTCTGCGAGCTTTTGCGAAATAAAGACACTTCGTTAATCGCGAGTGCCTGATGTGTCTCTTTGTTTTTTGTGTGCACGCTCATCGTGAGCGGATGGAGAATGGTTGTCTGCGCCGCCTCAATGCGTTTCATCAAGTTTTTCGGGGGCAGGTTATTAGAGCCCGCGCCGTTCAGCAAAAACCCAATCGTGCCCGAATTGATGCCGTAGATCTGCTTGCCCGCAAAGCCGCGCTCAATATATTGATGCAAAGTGTGCAGCATGAAGCCGTCGCCGCCTAGCACGACGAGAATGTCGGCCCGCTCGGCGCGGTGTTTGCCATAGAGCTTTGTCAAGTCTTTGCGCATTTGGTTGGCTTTTTTGTTGGGCGCGGCCAAAAAAGCGATTTTCATAACGCTCACCCTCCAGTGGTGGACATCGCGCGCGCCGGAGAGCCGCTGACCTTATCGGCGCTGATATAAAAATCATGCGCGGGCGCTTTTTTCCGCAGAGCGCGATTCAGCGCGGCATGCAGCGGCGCGTCATCTTGCGATGCGCGCAGCGCTTTGCGCAGATCAATATGGTCTTCATGGCCGAGGCACATATAAAGCTGGCCGGTGCAGGTAATTCTGATCCGATTGCACGCGGCGCAAAAATTATGCGTCAGTGGCGTGATGAAGCCGATGCGTCCGCCGGTTTCCTCAACGTGCGCATAACGCGCCGGGCCGCCATGCTGCGCGACCGCGTCATCATCTTTGAGCTGCCATAAATCTTCAAGCCTTTCGCGCACCTGCGAGAGCGGCAGATAATAGCGAGTCAAGTCAAAGCCGGTATCGGACATAGGCATAGTTTCAATCAAAGTGACGTCCATGTGCCGCCGATGCGCCCAGTCAATCATTTCAGGGATTTCATCTTGATTGATTCCGGCCATAGCGACGATATTGATTTTGACTTTCAATCCGGCTTGCTGTGCGGCGTCAATGCCGGCCAAAGTTTTTGCCAGATCACCGCCGCGGGTGATTTTTGCAAAGACATCATCGCGCAGGCTGTCCAGTGAGATGTTAACGCGCCGCACACCATGCGCGTAAAGCTGATCGGCATAAAGAGGCATCAAAGTGCCATTGCTGGTCAAAGTGAGCTCGTCAAGCTCATGAGCGGCGAGGGCGGCGACGATGTCCATAATCTCGCGGCGCACGAGAGGCTCGCCGCCGGTCAGGCGGATTTTGTGCACCCCGCGCGCGACACAAGCGCCGACGAGGCGGTCAATTTCGGCGGGACTCAAAACTTCGGATTTGGGCAGGAAGCGAGGCCGCGCGCTCATGCAATAGACGCAGCGCAGGTCGCAGCGATCGGTCACCGACAGCCGTAAATAGCTGATAATGCGGCCATGGGCATCTTCCAATTGAGCTAAGTTTTTCATAATCCCTTTATAGAGAATTATCGCCGAATATGCTATAAACGAGCGACGAGGAGTCGGGCGAAGGAGGCAACAATATGTCCAATTCTGAACAGTTAGAAGAAGAACAGCAAGTCCGCGTAGATCTGGCGGCCACCTATCGGCTCGTCGCGCTCCATGGCTGGGACGACCTGATCTACACGCATATTTCGGCGCGCGTCCCCAACCATGACGACCAGTTTTTTCTCAACCCCTATGGCATGACGTTTGACGAAATCACCGCATCCTCTTTGGTCAAGGTGGATTTAGACGGCAATAAAGTTTCCGACAGCCCCTATGAGGTGAACCCTGCGGGCTTCACGATTCACTCGGCGGTGCATATGAGCGGTGCGGATGCGCATTGTGTGATCCATACCCACTCCGATGACGGCACCGCAGTGTCGGCGCAAAAAGAAGGCCTGCTGCCGCTCACCCAGACGGCGATGATCGCGCGCGAAGACCTCTCTTATCACGATTATGAAGGCATCGCGCTTGAGCATGAAGAGCGCGAGCGCCTCATTGATGATCTGGGCGACAAGCATATGATGATCCTGCGCAATCACGGCCTGCTCACCACCGGCGCCGATTGCGCTGACGCTTTTCTGCGGCTGTTCTTTTTGGAGCGCGCCTGCACGATGCAGGTCAAAGCGCTCGCGGTTGGACGCGACGGCGTCAATATGCCCAACCAAGGCGTCGCCGAAAAAACCGCCGGACAGGCGCGCTTCGCCAATGCCAACGGGATCGGCAATTTGGCATGGCCGGCTTTGATGCGCAAGCTTGATCGGGTTGATCCGTCTTTCCGAAATTAAACTTAACAAGGATACAAAAATGAAATTTGGCATAGGACAATCAGTTCTGCGGCGTGAAGATCCGCGTTTGCTCACGGGGCAGGGGCGTTATACGTCGGATATTTATGTTGACAAGCAGGCCTATGCTTTTGTGCTGCGCTCGCCCTATGCGCATGCGGTGATCAATGCCATTGACACTAGCGCGGCTGAAAAAGCCGACGGTGTGCTGGGTGTATGGACGGCGAAAGATGTGGACGAGGCTGGACTCAAACCGATCCCGTGTCTTGCGGCGGGCATGGTCAAAAACAGCGACGGCAGCGCGATCACCATGCCGGCCTATCGGCCTATATTGACCGGCGACCGCGTGCGCCATGTCGGCGACAATGTCGCGCTGGTCGTCGCGGAAACTTTGGCGCAGGCCAAAGACGCCGCCGATCTGATTGAGGTTGATTATGATGACAGGCCGGTGGTCACGTCGGCGTCGGACGCGCTCGTCGAAGGCGCGCCTTTGGTGTTTCAAGATCATGGCACCAATCAAGCGTTTGACTGGTCAATCGGTGATGAACAGGCGGCGGCAAAGGCTTTTGCTGAAGCCGCTCATGTGGTTAAGCTGGATTTGATCAATAACCGCGTCATCGTCAATGCGATGGAGCCGCGCGCGGCTGTCGGTGTTTACGATAAGGAGAAGGATCATTATACGCTCCATGTTTGCACGCAGGGAGTTCATCTTATGCGCAATGTTCTCGCGGGCATGGTGATGGGCATCAAGCCTGAACAATTACGCCTTATCACCGGCGATGTCGGCGGCGGCTTTGGCATGAAAACGTTTTTGTATAGTGAATATCCTTTGGTGCTGTTTGCAGCCAAGCAGCTCAACCGGCCTGTCAAATGGGTCGGCGAGCGCAGCGATGCCTTCGTCACCGACACGCAGGGGCGCGATAATTTTACCCATGCGGAGATTGCGCTTGATAAAGAGGGGAAGTTTTTGGCGGTCAGAGCCGAGACGATTGCCAATATGGGCGGCTATCTTTCGCAATTTGCGCCGTTCATTCCGACTCTGGCCAATGCAGGCATGCATGTCGGCGCTTATGCGGTGCCGGCCTTTTATCACCGCGTGCGCGGCGCGATGACCCATACGACGCCAGTGGATGCCTATCGCGGTGCCGGACGGCCCGAAGCCTCTTATGTGATTGAACGACTCGTGGAGGCTGCCGCGCGCGCGCTTGATATCGCGCCGCACACTTTGCGCGAGAAAAACTTCGTTCAGCCAGATCAGATGGGCAAGACGTCCGCTCCGACTCTGCCCTTTGACAGCGGCGACTTTGCGCGCGTGATGAATGATGCGGTGGAGCGCGCCGATGTAAAAGGTTTTGAAAAGCGCCGCAAAGATGCGCCGGACGGATTTTTGCGCGGGCTAGGCATGGCCTATTATGTTGAGCGCACGCCCGGCAATAGCCAAGAATTTGCGCGCATTGTCGTTGATAAAAAGGGCGTAGCCAATATCTATGCGGGTACGCAATCAAACGGGCAGGGGCATGAGACCGCTTGGGCGCAAATCGTAACCGAGAAATTAGGGATCCATCCCGACCATATCGTCGTTCATTCGGGCGACACGGAGACTTTGTCCGGCGGCGGCGGCACAGGCGGATCGCGCTCGCTTTATATGGCCAATGGCGCGCTCGATGTCGCGTCGGAGGATTTGATTGAAAAAGGCAAGCAGGCGGCTGCGAAAATGCTCGGCGTGGAAGAGGATCAAACCTCGTTTCGCGCCGGTGATGTAGAGCGCGATGAGCTTCCGGCCTTTCTTGCGAGCGGCAGCAATCGCGTGATCACTTTGGCTGATCTCGCCCAGCAGACACCGCTTGAAGCCGAAGGCACGTTCAGTTCCGACCACGGCACCTACCCGAATGGCTGCCACATTTGCGAAGTGGAAATAGAGCAAGCCACCGGCATCACGCGGCTCACCCGCTACACGGTCGCCGATGATTTCGGCAAAATTTTAAACCCGCTTCTGGTCGCAGGCCAAGTGCATGGCGGCATCGTGCAGGGGCTGGGGCAGGCGATCGGCGAAGAGGCCGTGTTTGATCAAGAGAATGGCCAATTGCTCTCGGGCTCCTTCATGGATTATCAAATGCCGCGCGCCGCCGATGTCGTCAATTTTGATCTGGCCTTTCATGAAATCCCCTGCGGCAATACGCCGATCGGCTCCAAAGGCTGCGGCGAGGTCGGTTCCATCGGCGCCTGTCCGGCCTTTGTCAACGCCGTTTTGGATGCGCTCGCACCTTTGGGAGTCCAAAACATTGATATGCCGCTGACGCCGCAAAAAATCTGGCACGTGATTAATGATAATTCCGGAGAAACAAATGGATAAACTCGTCTGGCGCAAAGATGAGCTGATGGCCGAACATAATTATGCGCGTCCGCACTATGAGGTCGGCATCAAGCTGCATGGCGGCTTTGATGAAAAAGGAAATTATATTTCACCGCGCACAAAATATCGCTGGGACGCGGTCAAAGCGTGGCAAAAGCAGCTTGAAAAAAATAATCTGCCTTTGCTGGATGCGTCGCGCGGTCTGCTCAAAGCGGGGGCTTACCCGAATAGCCGCCAGCAGCTTTTCTTGCTGCAGCATGGCTTCGGGCGCACTTTCTGGGATTCTTTGACCATCACCGGCATTTTGGAAGCGCGCGGTGCGATGCTCGTGGATTATGCGCCGCCCGATCTGCAGGCGGTGATTGAAGAGGATATTTCTCAAACCGCGACCGGCCATTTGGATAAAGGCCTGCTGATCGCGCACGGCATTGACGAAGGCGGCGACTCCGCCAACCCTAATGGCGCGGGCGCGCATGATCAAATGTGGTTCGCGCTGCGCGATATGGTTTTTGGCAAAAATGCGTTTCCATATCCTAAAGCGCCAGCCAGCATTGAGCGTCCCAAAGATGGTGCGTTTTTCCCTGACCTCGATCATTCTTATGATGCTTTATTCACTCTGCTGACCGATGTGCTGATGGTTGAAGTGCGCGCCGATGCTTTCTTTGATTTTTGCGAGCAAGTGCTTTTAGCGCCAGAGAGCTTCCCCGGCAAGGAGGCCGAAAAAAAACTCGCCGCCGAAATGATCGCGCGGATCAGGATTGACGAGAACATTCATGTCGCTTATCTGCGCACGGTGCTCTCGGAGCTGCGCGGCTTCACCTTTAAAGGCAAAAATGGCGCGGTTAAAGGTGCGGCGCTGATCGATCCGGTCTGGCGCGATATGGTTGTCTGGCACGGCAAAACTCAATTTGAGCTGGCGCGCGAACGCCAGCGCGCAGCACTCTTGGAGGAAATCCGCGCGCAGGCCGAGGAACAGGCTGACAGGCTCATCGCTAAGTTTGACGCGCTCGCTGATCCAAGCGCGCAAGCCGCAGAATAGAGAGGGATTTTTATGAAATTCGGCATCTTTTACGAACATCAGCTGCCTCGCCCATGGAAAGAGGGCGATGAGCAAAAGCTTTTTAACGAAGCCCTCGATCAGGTTGAGCTCGCCGACCGGCTGGGCATTGATTATGCTTGGGAGGTAGAGCATCACTTTTTGGAGGAATATTCTCATTCCTCCGCGCCTGAGGTTTTTCTGGCAGCCTGCTCACAGCGAACAAAAAGAATTCGCTTAGGCCATGGCATCGTGCTGATGCCGCCGGGCTATAACCATCCCGCGCGCGTCGCCGAGCGCCTCGCCACGCTTGATCTTGTTTCCAATGGCCGCGTTGAATGGGGCACCGGCGAAAGCTCGGCGCAGCTTGAGCTGGGCGGTTATGGCGTGCCGGTCGGCGAAAAACGCGACCAGTGGCGCGAGGCCGTTGAGCAATGCGCCAATATGCTCGCGATGGATCCCTACCCCGGCTTTGATGGAAAATATTTCTCCATGCCTTGCCGCAATATCGTGCCGAAGCCGGTGCAGCGTCCGCATCCGCCTTTATGGGTTGCCTGCTCCAATCGCGAGACGATTAAACTTGCCGCGCGCTTGGGCATTGGCGCTTTGACCTTTGCTTTTGTTGATCCGGAGGAAGCGGTGAAATGGGTGGGCGATTATTATCGCATCTTAAAAGAAGAGTGCGTGCCGATTGGCCATGCGATCAATCCGAACATCTGCATGGTCAGCGGCTTTTCGGTGCACCCCGATCAAGACGAAGCCGTCAAGCGCGGCATGGATGGCTTCCGCTTCTTTGGCTATGCGCTCGGCCATCATTATATTTTTGGCACACACAGGCCCGGGCGCACCAATATATGGAAAAGCTTTGAACATAATCGCGACGCGATGCCCTCTACTCATGTAGGCGGGCTTGGCACCCCGAAAGCCTTGCGCGATCATTTGCGCACTTTCGCTGATGCTGGTGTGGATCAGGTGGCGTTCATCCAACAAGGCGGGCGCAATCGCCATGAGCATATTTGCGCCGCGCTTGAGCTCTTCGCCAAAGACGTCATGCCCGAATTCCACGCCGAAGAAGAAGCGCGCCAAAAACACAAAATGGAAGAGCTGGCACCTTATCTAGAAAAAGCGATGAAGCGCAAAAAGCTCATGCCGCCGCTGAAAGAAGAAGAGATTCCTGTTGTTGAAGCGCTGGGCAGACAGATCACCGAACGGGCTTCTTAAAACAATTTTCTATTTCTCAAGTTCCTTCTATTTCTCAAGTTCGTATTTGAACGAGATGTTTTTACCCTGAACGCCAGCAGCTTGAAAAAAGCCACGCCAGAAATCAGCAGCAGACCTGTCAAGCTTGCCTTTGACGTTGACGTTAAAGATCATGATTTTGTCATCTGGCCGCAATTGTGGAACGACAGCATCTAAATAACGTTTCGCGCGCGGTGTTGACTTCACCACTTTTTCATAGGAGGGGCATAAAACTGGACAGGTTGGACATGTCTTTTTGCAAATCTTATGAAATGAAAAGGAATTTGAATTTTGAAAAAGATCAGAGACCAAAACAAGAACGCGCTCACCTGGGCGCTCGGAATAGAGCAGCTTGGGATTAGTCGCCACTTCGTTAATGGCTTCCATAATTAAGGATTTGGGTGCGCGTGTATTGCGGGAGAACATTTTGTTCGGGATGATGTCTTGAACCACGCAATAGAAAGAATGGTTTGCTTTTTTGATTTTCTGCGGTGCGTCAAAAATGTAGCTGATTTGCTCATTAGGCTTGGGCGCACATAGACGCTGCAGATCCATTGACGACAAAGCGCCCTCAGCAAAGCGCGCGAAGATTACCTCATCGCCAGTATCACTCGGACGAATGACCCGTTTATTGAAAACATTGGCTTTGATCCAGCTAATGCTCTTTTTATCGTAAGGGTCGCTGCCATCAATAAGGACGAAGATGGTTTTTTTTGGCGGTGAGCCGTCCTGACTGCAGATCGTCGCGAGAGATTTTTTGATAAACCCCTCTTCTTCAGGCGCACATTGCTGCTGTGCGAGCGCTTTTCCGGCAAATAAGCTTCCCGACAAAAGAGCAACAGCAAGGCAGGTGGTGAGATGTTGAGTTAAATGTTGCATTGTGCTGTAACCTCCAATTCAGCGAGAGTGTTGGTAAGAACGATGATAGTTTTTTCTAATTCTTCCTCGGCTTTGAGATATTTTTCAAGAAAATCTTTTTCAAATTCAGCAGCTTTTTTCTGCCTTTCCTGATCTTCCATATAACAGCTCGCAGCCCCTGCAAATACGTATAAGGGATCAACCTGATCATCGTCAAGGAGGTTTTCGGGCTTGGATGTCAACATTTTAGGGGGGGAATAGTTTTCAGGGCGATGATTTTGATGGGTTGCGGCGTAAATTTCCCAGCTTGAGATGTAGGTGTCGTTGATTTTATCCGCCCATTGCTCAAAATCCACGAAATAGTGCTGAATTTTATTGATTTCTTTTGACCATTCATTGATGGCTTTTTGCGCATCTTCAAACATTTCTTTTGTTTTTTTGCGCGCCTCGCGTGTTTCTTGATCAAATTGGCTTTGGTATTGCTTGAATTCATATTGAATGATGCTGCGCTCATTAATGCATAGGCGCCATTTAGAGCCATAGCCCGGAAAGGGATCGTCGGAGAAATATCCATCGAGCAGAGCCGCGATGGCGAATAAGAGTCCCACAGCAACCACCAAAGCTGATTCAAATGAGAGAACATCAAGCTGGCCGAAGGGCATGATTGCTAGCCCGGTATTGACTTGCTCAAAAGCGTTGGTGGCGTTTTCCTGCAAAGAGCGGAACACCGCCAGCGCGAAGTTGAGATAGAAGATAAAGGCCATAAAAGTAATGAAGCCAAATAGACCGAGAAATCTCATTCTCATATCGGGGTGGAAGAAAATCGCCGACACAAGGAAGCGCCCGACAAGATATCCCATGATGACGTTGATCGCTGAAGATGACAGCGAGATCGTCAAGCCGCCCAGCAATCCGATGACGTTGATGAACAAAGACGCATTAAACAGAGCCTCAACGATATAAAGCATGACAACGAAGAGCAAATGGCTTCCGGTGCCGTGTCCGCCGCGGATCGGCTCATAGACGAGGTCATGCTGTACGCGGAAGCGCTGGAGGTCGGCATGTCGCCGCACGAACTCTTTATAGTGGAAAGAGATCGACTCGGCATAGGGCGAGAAGGTCAGCGCAACAGACATTTCATCGCGTGTTTGGTTGGCGCTGGCCTCGAGCGTCACGCCGGAGAAGCGCATGACGAGCGCATCGACTTTAGTTTCAATGCTTTCAAACAGTGCCTGGCAAGATTTGACTCCCTGCCCGTAGATATTTCTGAGCTCGTTTTGGATGCTGACAAGCGTGGGAGGCAACAAAGTGCTCTCAGGCAGAGGGCGGCTAGAGATCGCGTCGCTTTGACCTGCTTCCTGCGCACGGATTTCATATTTTTCGGCTTGGGTGTCGGGGAATTCATAGTCGCGTTCGGACATGGCCCTTCTACCGGCCCTGCGCGCGACGCGAATAGAGGCGCGCTGTCTTCGTTCGGCGATCCAGAGTCGGATAGTATTATTGAATTTTTGCGAGACTTTCTCGGGAATATGTTTCACCGCATGGATGAATACCCTGCCTTTGTCTCTAATAACGGCGAACTTCAACCCCACACTCTCCATTTTGTGCGTTTGCAGAATGGCGGAATGATTCTCAAAGAGTGATTCTCATTTAACCATATACGGTATAAATCTATGGAGATTTTTGATTCGAGTCAACCAAAGGGATGCGATAATCTGTATTTGTGCGCGTGATTTGCGCCCGTGATTGGCTATCGAGATATTTGGCTATATAGGTATGTATAGTGCCGGTGTAGCTCAGCTGGTAGAGCATCTGATTTGTAATCAGGAGGTCGGGAGTTCAAATCTCTCCGCCGGCACCGGAATTAAAGAGGAGTCGTCAAAAAACGGAGGAAAAAATGGCACATTTTGTTTTGATACACGGAGCATGGCACGGCGGCTGGTGCTGGACGAAGCTCGCGCCGCTCTTGGAGGCGGCGGGCCATCAGGTGAGTACGCCGGATCTGCCGGGACATGGCTCGCGGCGGCGCTGGCCGCGCTTGGTTTCTATGGAACATTATATTAGCTCGGTGTCTGGTGTTCTGTCGGGGTGTCGGGAGCCGGTTGTGCTGGTGGGGCACAGCATGGGAGGCATGGTGGTCACGGGAGCGGCGGAGCGTCATCCGGATCGGGTGTCGTCGGTCGTTTATTTATGCGCGTATGCGCCGCCGTCGGGACGGTCGCTGTTGGAGTTGGCGGAGCCGTCGGTATCGCTGGTGGAGCCGGAGGCCCAGCTGCTGAGCTGGTGGGGCGGGAGCATGCGGATCAAGCGGGCTCGTCTGGCGGGGATATTTTATAATGACTGCAGCGCGGAGGATATCGCCTATGCGCGCGCGCGGTTGTGTCCGCAGTCGGTGAGGGCGTTAGGCGGGCCGGTCAAGTGGACGGCGTCGGGATTTGGCAGGGTGCGCAAGCGGGCGATCATCTGCGCGGGGGATCATGCGATCTCAGCGGCGGGACAGGAGTCGATGGCGGTCGGCGTGGGGGTTGCGTCGGGAGATATTGCGCGTCTGGCGAGCGATCACTCGCCGTTTTTTTCTATGCCGCAGGAGCTGGCTGATATATTGCTGGGGTGGGCATGATTCGGGGAACTTGATGTGGCTGACCATATAGATAGCTATTTGCGAGAAGTCGTTCGCATTCATAAAAGAGGTAATGCGACCGAGCATAGCTATCGCGGTGCGCTAGGCGATTGTATGGAAGGCATGATGCCCGACTGCGATGCGACCAATGAGCCGCGACAAACCGCATTTGGTCGCCCTGATTATATTATAACAAAAAAGATTATTGGAATGCTTCCGCCTCTGCCGATTGGCTACATTGAGGCGAAAGAGATTAATGCCGATCTTGATAAGATTGAGAATAGCGATCAGATCATCAGCTATCGGAAGGGCTTCGCCAATTTTGTGCTGACCGATTATCTAGAGTTTCGTTTTTACCGCAATAGCGAGCCAGATGGCACGGTGCGCATTGCTGAACTCAAACAGGGCACGATCACTCCCCAGCGAGTGAATTACGGAGAACTCAATAGATTATTCACGCGATTTCGGGGTTTTGATGATGAAAACATTGGCACATGGCAAAAACTCGCGGAAAGAATGGCCGATGCTGCTGGGCTGATTAGAGATGAGGTGATTATCCGCGCCGTTGACGAAAAGGGCATAGAAGGCGTCAAAGAGCAGTTGGAGGCGTTTCGTAAAATCCTGATTCATGACATGAAGGCAGAGGAGTTTGCTGATATTTACGCCCAGACTATCACCTATGGATTGTTCACAGCGCGGTTTCATGATAAAATAGGAGACGATTTTTCCCGCGAGGAAGCGCGCAAATTGATTCCGCGCTCCAATCCATTTTTGCGCAAATTTTTTGATTATGTCTGTGGCGAAGATTTAGATGATAGCCTTGTTTGGGTTGTAAATTATTTGTGCAAACTCTACCGTGATGTTGAGCTTCATGCGGTAAAAAAAAGCTTTGGTAAGTGGGTAGGGCGTGATGATCCACTTGTCCATTTTTACGAAACTTTTCTTGCTAGCTATAATCCGAAACAAAAGGATAGCCGCGGGGTGTTTTATACGCCCAAACCTGTCGTCGATTTTATTGTTAATGCTGTAGACGACTGCTTGAAAAAACATTTTGGCCTGCCCGAAGGACTCGCACATAGCGGCATGGTGGATATTCCAATAGAGTCTAATAACCAAGAGAAAAAGTCAGGCAAATCAAAAACAAAAAAACCCTTTCACAAAGTGCAATTACTGGATGTTGCGACAGGGACAGGAACATTTATGGCTGAAGTGATCCGAAATATTTATAACTCCAGCTTTCAAAACCAAAAGGGCGCATGGAGTGCTTACGTGGAAGAGCATTTATTGCCGCGCCTGCATGGCTTTGAATTGTTGATGGCCCCCTATGCAATGTGTCATTTGAAACTGGATTTTCTATTGGAAGAAACAGGCTATAGGCCAAGAAACTCTCACAATCCGCCTCGTTTAGGAGTTTATCTGACCAATTCTCTGGAAGAGCCTTATCCTGATTATGACACTTTGTTTGCGCAGTGGCTGAGCAATGAATCTAATGAGGCCTCACACATCAAGCGTCAAAGTCCAGTCATGGTTGCTTTTGGCAATCCGCCTTATAGTGGCCATTCGGCTAATCAAGGGCAATACGCAAAGAATCTAATTAAAAGGTATAAAGAAGGAGTTGAAGGTCTTGATAAACCAGCACAAGCAAAATGGCTTAGTGATGATTATGTAAAGTTTATTAGTCTTGCTGAGCAATATATAGCAAAAAACGAGGAAGGGGGAATTCTAGCCTATATTACCAATCATGCCTATTTGGATAATCCAACCTTCAAGGGGATGCGCCATCACCTACTCAAAACATTTGATGACATATATATTTTTGATTTACACGGCAGCGCTAAAAAAAGAGAGATTTCCCCCGATGGCTCTGCTGATAATAACGTATTTGATATTCAGCAGGGTGTAGCAATCATCATTGCTATTAAACATGGACGCAGGAAGGAAAAGCTAGCGCAAGTCCATCACGCCGATTTGTGGGGAGGTCGGCAGAGTAAATATATCACATTAAGCAATGATAGATTGAAAGATATAAAGTGGGGAAAGTTGAGAAATGTATCTCCTTTTTATTTCTTTGTTCCGAAAAATTGGAAAGTTTTCTCAGAGTATAAAAAATTTATTTTTATAAATGATCTTTTTGACGCTGATAAAAAAGTCAATAGTAGCAGAAAACCGAATGCGCCGGGAATAGTTACCACCCATGATAATTTTGCTATTTCTTCGAGTAAGGATGAGGCTATCAACAAAGTTGAGTGTTTTCTCCAAACCGAAACTGAAAAAGATGCCCGTGATATCTGGAAGCTTTGCTCACAATATCAATGGAACTACTTGAAAGCAAAAAATGATCTTAGTTCTGGAACATGGCGTGAAAAGATTTGTCAAGTTGCTTATCGACCTTTTGATATAAGATGGACGATTTATGATCCAAATGTTGCTGTGCATTTGCGTGATCGTGCATCCAAACATTTTTTACACAGAGAGAATGTGGGGTTGATTGCAAAAAGAGGAGACGTAGAAAATCGCTCAGCACCGGTTCATGTTTCTAAACACATTACTGAATCAAGAAGCTGGTCGCGCCCCGGCATGCAGGGAATAGAAAGCATTTTCCCGCTTTATCTTTATGAGGGCAAAACCCGCAAACCCAATTTTAATATGGAAATTGTCAAGCAAATTGCTGAAACGTTGAAGTTGCCTTTTATCCCCGACCATAAAGCTAGAGGGGCAGCCAAAAAACGAGAAGAGCAAACTGTTTTTTCACCTCTTGATCTTTTGGACTATATCTATGCGAGATTGCACTCTTCAACCTATCGGGAAAAATATAAGGAGTTTCTCAAAATGGACTTCCCGCGAGTTCCCTATCCGAAAAATGCCAAAACCTTCTGGCGGTTGGCCGATCTTGGCCACGAATTGCGCCTCTTCCACCTGATGGAGCATAAAGCTCTTGTCAAACCTCCCATCGGTTTTCCCAATGATGGTAGCAATAAGGTGGATAAGCCCGATTTCACCAATGACGGCAGGGTCTGGATCAATCGGGAGCAGTATTTTAATGAAGTCCCCAAAGAAGCGTGGGAGTTCTATATCGGCGGCTATCAGCCCGCCCAAAAATGGCTCAAAGACCGCAAAGGCCGCAAGCTGGAATTCGATGACATCGCCCATTATGAGAAAATCATCACCGCGCTCACCGAAACCCACCGCATTATGAAGAAAATCGATAAAATTCCCCAATAAAACCACTTGACGAGCGGCTTGCAAACCTCTATGACCGCAGAGAACTCCGTCCATTTTGGTGCGGGGCGCATCATGCGCGCCACCCAGCGGAGGGGTGCCCGAGTGGTTAAAGGGGACGGGCTGTAAACCCGTTGGCTTTGCCTACGTTGGTTCGAATCCAACTCCCTCCACCAGCGAGCGCGCAAGCCGCATCTTGTAAGATGACACTGCCGGGAGACGTTACTTTGAGCTACTTTATACAGGGATACATATACGAGACTTGACATTCTAATTCCACAGCCGGGACGCAGCCGCGGCGGGTGTAGCTCAATGGTAGAGCAGTAGCCTTCCAAGCTGATGACGAGGGTTCGATTCCCTTCACCCGCTCCATCACCGTTTTTTTCAAACATCAAATATGAGGTCAACAAATGGCAAAAGAAAAATTTGAGCGAACCAAACCGCATTGCAATATCGGCACGATCGGGCATGTCGATCACGGCAAGACGACTCTCACCGCCGCGATCACTAAGGTGCTCGCCGAGAGCGGCGGCGCAGAGTTTTCCGCTTATGACGATATTGACAAAGCCCCTGAGGAAAAGGCGCGCGGCATCACGATCTCGACCGCTCATGTCGAATATGAGACCGAGAGCCGTCATTATGCTCATGTGGATTGTCCGGGCCATGCCGACTATGTGAAGAACATGATCACCGGTGCTGCGCAGATGGATGGCGCGATCCTTGTCGTCAACGCCGCCGACGGCCCGATGCCCCAGACCCGCGAACATATCGTGCTGGCCAGACAGGTCGGCGTTCCCGCACTTGTGGTTTATCTCAACAAAATCGATCAGGTGGATGATCCCGAATTGCTCGAGCTGGTGGAAGTGGAAGTGCGCGAGCTTCTTTCCTCTTATGAGTTTCCGGGCGATGATATTCCGATCGTCAAAGGCTCGGCGCTCGCCGCGCTTGACGGCAAAAATGATGAGATCGGCAAAAACTCCATCTTGGAATTGATGAAAGCCGTGGACGACTATATCCCGCAGCCGGAGCGGCCTAAGGATAAGCCGTTCCTGATGCCGATTGAAGACGTGTTCTCTATTGAAGGACGCGGCACCGTCGTCACCGGACGCGTGGAGCGCGGCATCGTCAATGTCGGCGATGAAATTGAGATCGTCGGCATCAAGGACACCTCCAAGACGATCTGCACCGGCGTGGAAATGTTCCGCAAGCTGCTCGATCAGGGCGAGGCCGGCGACAATGTCGGCGTTTTGCTGCGCGGCACCAAGCGCGATGAAGTCGAGCGCGGCCAAGTGCTCGCAGCGCCCGGATCGGTCAAGCCGCACACCAAGTTCACCGCCGAAGCCTATATTCTCACCAAAGAAGAGGGCGGGCGGCATAAGCCTTTCGTTTCCAAATATCGTCCGCAGTTTTATTTCCGCACGACCGACGTCACCGGCGAAATCTCGCTGCCCGACGGCACTGAGATGATCATGCCCGGCGACAACACCAAATTGGAAGTCAATCTGATCGCGCCGATCGCAATGGAAGAGCAGCTGCGCTTCGCGATCAGAGAGGGTGGCCGCACCATCGGCGCGGGTGTTGTTTCGGCGATTAAGGAATAAACTTCGAGATCAAATTTTTGGCCGGTGCAATAAATATAGGTGCCATAACCATAGGAGTGTAGCTCAACTGGCTAGAGCACCGGTCTCCAAAACCGGGGGTTGGGGGTTCGAGTCCCTTCACTCCTGCCAATCGGGATATCGCATATAGCAAGATGATCAATGAAGAAAACACGCCGACATAAACCGCAGCGCAAAAAGTCGCTGAAAAAAGAATCTTCCGGCGCGCCCGCGTCATCAATGAACGCGCCCGCAACCAAAGAGCCGACGCAAGATATGAATTCAGCCGCATCATCTTTGTCTTCCGCCTCATCATCATCAATGGGGGTATCAGCGTCGCCGCAATCGTCTTTGGCTTTGAGCAAATCTGCCGCGCCGCCAGTTCAGAAAGTCGGCATATTGGATTTTCTGCGCCAAGTGCGCAGCGAAGCGAGCCGCGTCACATGGCCGACGCGCAATGAGACGATCGTGACGACGATCATGGTGTTCATCATGGTGACTTTGGCGGCGTTATTTTTTCTTGCCGCCGACCAGATTTTGAGTCGCGGCGTTGCGTTCATTCTTGGTGTTTTTGGAAGGTAGAAGGGGCAGAAGATGTCGAGTCAGTGGTATATCGTTCACGCTTATTCCAACTTTGAGCGCAAAGTTGCGGAAGAAATCCGCGCGCTTGCCCAGCAGGATCAGCTGAAGGATAAAATAGACGATGTGCTGGTGCCGGTTGAGGAGGTTGCGCAAATGCGGCGCGGCAAGAAGATCACCGCCGAGCGGAGGTTTTTTCCGGGCTATGTGCTGGTCAAGATGAATATGACCGATTTGGCGCATCACGCGGTCAAGAATCTGCCGAAAGTGACGGGTTTTCTTGGCGCTGACAACAAGCCCAGTCCGGTGCCGCAATCAGAGATTGACCATATTATGAAACAGGTGCAAGAAGGGGTTGATCGGCCTCGCCCTTCAATCACCTTTGAAGTCGGCGAGCAGGTGCGCGTTGCTGATGGGCCTTTTGCGTCTTATCACGGCGTCGTAGAAGAGGTGAACATTGAACGCGCGCGGCTCAAAGTTTCGGTGTCTATTTTTGGGCGCTCAACGCCGGTTGATCTTGAATATACGCAGGTGGAAAAGAGTTAATCCGATGGCGGCAAAACAGAAAGAAATAGAAGCTTTGGTCAAGATTCAGATACCGGCGGGGCAGGCCAATCCGGCGCCGCCGATCGGCACGGCTTTGGGGCCGCGCGGGATCAACATTGCCGATTTTTGCAAGAAGTTTAATGAGAAAACGAAGGGCAATGAGCCGGGGCAGCCTCTGCCGACTTTGATCTCTATATATAAAGACCGCTCGTTCAGCTTTGAATTTAAGAAGCCGCCGGTTTCTTTTCTTTTGAAGAAGGCGGTGTCGCTGGAGAAGGGCGGCAAGACTCCAGGGCGCGAAAGTGCGGGACAGGTGACGATGGCGCAATGCCGCGAGATCGCTGAGGCGAAATTAGTTGATCTCAACACGCGCGATGTTGAAGCGGCGGCGAAAAGCGTTGCGGGCTCGGCGAGATCAATGGGATTGGAGGTGATAGAATGAGCGGCAAACGGGATAAGGCGATCCGCGAGGGGATTGATCCGGACAAGCTTTACGCGCTCGGCGAAGCAGCTGCGATGATCAAGGAGCGCGCGACCGCCAAATTTGATGAGACGATTGAAGTGGCGGTCAATTTGGGCATTGATCCGCGTCAAGGGGATCAAATGGTGCGCGGTGTCTGTGAATTGCCTCATGGTTCGGGGCGCGTTGTGCGGATTGCTGTTTTTGCGCGCGGCGAAAAAGCCGAAGAGGCGCAAGCCGCCGGTGCCGATCTTGTCGGCGCGGAAGACATTGCCGAAAAAATTGAAAAAGGCGCGATTGATTTTGATCGCTGCATTGCGACGCCTGATCTGATGCCGGTTGTCGGGCGGCTCGGAAAAATTCTTGGACCGCGCGGCCTGATGCCGAATCCGAAAACCGGCACGGTGACCAATGACCTCGCCGCGACGATCAAATCCATCAAACAGGGCGCGGTGGAGTTTCGCGTGGAAAAAGCGGGGCTCATTCATGTCGGCATTGGCAAAGCGAGTTTTTCTACCGAAAATATCGTCGGCAATGCGCGCGCGGTGATTGCGGCTTTGTTGAAAGCCAAACCGGCGGGTGCCAAAGGCTCTTATCTCAAAAAAATCTCGCTAAGCTCCACGATGGGGCCGGGCATTAAAGTTGATCCCAAAGCAATTCAACCAGAGGCGGCCTCATGAGCGTGCAGCGTCAGAGAAAAGAGAAAAAAGTTGAGCGGCTGCATGCTCTGTTTGATCAGGCGAAGATCATCGTCGTCGCGCATTATGACGGCAGCTCGGTCAAAGACCTCACCGAACTCAGAGGCCAGCTCGCCCAAACCGGCGGCAGCTTCCAGGTGACCAAAAACAAGCTTGCTCTGCGCGCGCTTGAGGGGACAGCAGCGGAGGGGCTCAAAGGCCTGTTCACCGGCCCGACCGCCATCGCGATTTCCAACGACCCAGCTGATACGCCTCACGTGCCGAAAATCCTTGTAAATTTCGGCAGGGAGCATGAGCAAATTCGGGTGCTAGGCGGCGCGATGGAGGGCGTGATCCTTGACGAGGCCGCCGTCAAAAGGCTTGCGAGCCTGCCCTCAATTGATGACTTGCGCGCGAAGCTAATTGGGCTTATGAAAATGTCTGCAACCCAGCTTGCCAACATCTTGACCCAACCCGCATCTCAAATTGCGCGACTCGCCGCTGCGCGTGCCGCGCAAAAAGAATAGACTAAAAGGAGAGTTCACCTATGGCTGATCTTGAAAAAATCACCGAACAATTATCCGGACTCACCATTTTGGAGGCTGCTGAGCTTTCCAAAATGCTTGAAGAAAAATGGGGCGTCAGCGCTGCAGCGATGGCCGCGCCGGTTGCTGGTGCAGCGCCTGTCGTCGGCGGCGAAGCCGAAGCTGAAGAAAAAGACAGCTTCACGATTATGCTGACCGCCATCGGCGATAAGAAGATCAATGTGATCAAAGAAGTGCGGGCGATCACCGGACTTGGCCTCAAAGATGCCAAAGATCTCGTTGAGGGCGCGCCCAAAGAAGTAAAAACCGACGTCAGTAAGGATGAAGCCGCTGAGATCAAGAAAAAACTTGAAGATGCGGGTGCTTCTGTTGAGCTTAAATAATTTTCATTTTTTGCTGCCGACAGGAGTCATTTTATGGTTGATATGATCAATATCAAGCCGATTGAGTTCCGCAAAATGTTTGGTCAGGCGCGTCCGGCGCCTGAGATTCCCAATCTGATTGCGGTGCAAAAGCAGTCATACGATCAATTTTTGCAGATTGATCGCGCGCCTGCAGAGCGAGAAGATTCCGGATTGCATGCGGTGTTTAAGTCTGTGTTTCCGATCAAGGATTTTGCGGGCCGCGCCGAGCTGGATTTCCTCAGCTATGAATTGGAGACGCCCAAATATGATATTGAGGAATGCCGCCATCGCGGCATGACCTATCAAACGGCGATCAAGTGCAATCTGCAATTGAGCGTGTTTGATGTTGATGAAGAGACCGGCAATCGCTCCATCAAAGATATTAAAGAGCAGGATGTCTATATGGGCGACATCCCGCTAATGACCGATAATGGCACGTTCGTCATCAATGGCGCTGAGCGTGTGATCGTTTCACAGATGCATCGCAGTCCGGGCGTGTTTTTTGATCATGATCGCGGCAAGACTCATGCGTCGGGCAAATTGCTTTTTGCGTCGCGGGTCATTCCTTATCGCGGCTCGTGGCTGGATTTTGAATTTGACATTAAAGACATCGTTCATGCGCGCATTGACCGCCGCCGCAAAGTTCCGGCGACGGTAATTTTGCGCGCGCTGGGCATGGAGCCGGAGGATATATTCCGCAGCTTTTACGAGATCATCACCTATAAAAAATCGGGCGAGAATTGGCTGGCGGATTGCGTGCCGGAAAAACTGCGCGGCCTGACGATTGGCCACGACCTTGTTGATGACAAAAGCGGCAAGGTGATTGTTGAAGCTGAAACTAAAATCACCGGACGCATGGTGCGGGAGATCAAGAATAAGGGCGTCAAACAATTACGCATGCCATTTGACTCGCTGATGACGCGATTTTTGGTCAGCGAGCTGGTCAACCCTGAAACCGGAGAGATGATCGCTCTGTCCGGCGCGCAGATCACGAAGGAGATTTTGGGCAAAATCAAAAGCGCTGAACTCAAAGAGATTCAAACTTTGGACATTGATTACATCAATACAGGCCCTTATATCCGCAACACGTTGCTGGCCGATAAATGCGAGAATCGTGAAGAGGCTTTGTTTGAGATTTATCGCATCATGAGGCCGGGCGATGCGCCGCCGGTGGAAACGGCGGAAGCTTTGTTCAAAAGCATGTTTTTTGATTCCGAGCGCTATGATCTGTCGCCTGTCGGGCGCATGAAGATAAATATGCGTCTCAATGTTGACACGCCGATCACGCATCTGACTTTGACGAAAGAGGACATCATTGAAATCATCAAGACATTGGTTGATCTGCGCTCGGGGCGCGGGGAGATTGATGATATTGATAATCTCGGCAATCGGCGGGTGCGCTCGGTTGGCGAGCTGATGGAGAATCAATATCGCATCGGTCTGCTGCGCATGGAGCGCGCCATTCGCGAGCGCATGGGCTCGGTGGAAATTGACAATTGCGCGCCGCAAGTGCTGATCAACTCAAAGCCGATTATGGCGATGGTGCATGAATTTTTTGGCTCATCGCAATTGTCGCAATTTATGGACCAGACCAATCCTCTGTCGGAGATCACGCATAAGCGCCGCCTATCAGCGCTTGGCCCTGGCGGCCTGACCCGCGAGCGCGCCGGCTTTGAAGTGCGCGACGTCCATCCGACCCATTATGGCCGCATATGCCCGATTGAGACGCCTGAAGGCCCGAACATCGGTCTGATCAATTCGCTTGCCACCTATGCGCGGATTAACGCTTATGGCCTAATTGAAAGCCCCTATCGCCGTGTTATCAAAGGCAAGGTGACCGATGAGATCGTCTATCTGTCGGCGATTGAGGAGGTGCGTTATCGCATCGCGCAAGCCAATATCTCGATCAGCGCCAGCGGCCAGATTCAAGAAGAGAGCGCCAATTGCCGCGTGCATGGCGGATTTGAATTTGTGTCGCCTGAGGAAATTGATTTTATGGATGTCTCACCCAAGCAGATCATCTCCATTGCTGCGGCGCTGATACCCTTTCTTGAAAACGATGACGCCAATCGCGCTTTGATGGGCTCTAACATGCAGCGTCAGGCTGTGCCTTTGATGTGTGCGCGCGCGCCGCTCGTGGGCACCGGCATGGAGGCCATCGTCGCGCGCGATAGCGGCGCGGCAGTCGTCGCCAAGCGCGACGGCGTGGTTGATCAAGTGGATGCCAAAAGAATTTTCATTCGCGCCTCTTATGCGCGCGACACCGCCGATCCGGGCGTTGATATTTATAATCTTCGCAAATTCCAGCGCTCCAACCAGAATTCCTGCATCAACCAGAAGCCGCTCGTTTATGTCGGGCAGCGCGTTCAGAAAGGCGACATCATCGCTGACGGCCCGGCTACCGATCACGGCGAACTCGCACTTGGCCGCAATGTGCTCGTCGCCTTTATGCCTTGGAATGGCTACAACTTTGAAGATTCAATCCTGATTTCCGAGCGGCTCGTGCGCGATGATGTATTTACATCTATTCATATTGAGTCTTTTGAAGTGATGGCGCGCGATACGAAATTAGGCCCTGAGGAAATCACCCGTGACGTGCCTAATGTCAGTGAAGAGAATCTCAGCAATCTTGACGAAGTTGGCGTCGTTTATATTGGCGCGCAAGTTTCAGCGGGCGACATTCTCGTCGGCAAGACGACGCCGAAAAGTGAATCACCGATGACCGCTGAAGAAAAATTACTGCGCGCCATTTTTGGCGAAAAGGCATCTGAAGTGCGCGATACTTCTTTGCGCCTGCCGCCGGGCGCGACCGGCACGGTCGTGGAGGTGCGGATTTTCAACCGGCACGGCATAGACAAAGACGCGCGCGCGCTGACGATTGAGACAAGCGAGGTTGAACGGCTGATGCGCGATCGTGATGACGAACGCGCTGTTCTGCGCCGCAATATCTATAATCGCCTGCAGCAAATCTTGATAGGCAAGACGGCTGCGCATGGCAGCGGGCTGAAGTCTGGCACGGCGATCACGCAGGCGATACTTGATGACATACCGCAGCGTCAATGGTGGGATATCGTGCCGCAGGATGAAAAGGCGATGAGCGAGGCCGAAGTGTTGCGCCTCGCTTTTGAAGAAGGTGAAAAGCGTCTTGACCAGCGCTTTGATGAGAAGTCGGAGAAAGTTCAATCGGGCTCAGATCTGATGCCGGGCGTGATGAAGATCGTCAAGGTTTTTGTTGCGGTCAAGCGCAAGATCAGGCAGGGCGACAAAATGGCCGGACGGCATGGCAATAAGGGCGTCATCAGCAAGATCACGCCGATTGAGGATATGCCGCATCTGGAAGATGGAACGATCGTTGATATTGTGCTGAATCCTCTCGGTGTGCCTAGCCGGATGAATGTCGGGCAGATTTTGGAAACCCATTTGGGCTGGGCCTGCGCGGGCATGGGACGGCGCATCGCCGCCGGACTGGAAGCATGGCGGCAGCAGCATAATGCAAAACAATTGCGCGAAGAGATGGAAGCGATTTATGGCGCCAGTGCGCCGGTGATGAAAAAGTCCGACAAGGAATTGCTCTCGGCGGCGGAGCGCTTAAAAGTTGGCGTGCCGGTTGGCACACCTGTCTTTGATGGCGCCAAAGAAGAAGAGATCACCGCTTGGCTGGAGAAAGTCGGTTTTGATGGCTCCGGGCAGGTGACGCTCTATGACGGCCAGACGGGCGTGGTTTTCGAGCGGCCTGTGACGGTGGGCTATATATATATGATGAAGCTGCATCATTTGGTGGATGAGAAGATTCACGCGCGCTCGGTTGGGCCTTATAGTCTGGTGACGCAGCAGCCGCTTGGCGGCAAAGCGAAGTTTGGCGGCCAGCGCTTCGGCGAGATGGAGGTCTGGGCGCTTGAAGCCTATGGCGCGGGCTACACTTTGCAGGAGATGCTGACGATTAAATCTGATGATGTTGCTGGCCGCACGAAGGCCTATGAGGAGATCGTGCAGGGCAGCGACAAATTCACTGCCGGCGTGCCGGAGAGCTTTAACGTTCTGGTTATGGAAATGCGCTCGCTTGGGCTGAACATAGAACTCGGCCATCGGGAGAGCTAGGGAGATCATTATGAGCACTGAAGAAGCACTCGATATTTTTAACGCAAGCAGCAAAGTTGATGACAATTTTGATTTCATTCGCATTTCCATTGCGAGTCCTGAGCAAATTCACGCTTGGTCTTATGGCGAGATCAAGAAGCCGGAGACGATCAATTACCGGACGTTCAAGCCGGAGCGGGACGGCCTGTTCTGTGCGCGGATTTTCGGGCCGATCAAAGATTATGAATGTCTGTGCGGCAAATATAAGCGCATGAAGTATAAGGGCATCATTTGCGAGAAGTGCGGCGTTGAGGTGACCTTGTCCAAAGTGCGGCGCGAGCGCATGGGGCATGTCGAGCTGGCCGCGCCGGTTGCGCATATCTGGTTTATGAAATCTTTGCCGAGCCGCATTGCCAATATATTGGATATGACGCTCAAATCTCTTGAGCGCGTTTTATATTTTGACAGCTTCATCGTCATTGAGCCCGGCACGACTCCCTTGGCGGTCGGGCAGCTGCTCAGCGAAGACGAATACCGCGAAGCGTGTGATAATTATGGCGAGGACGAATTCACCGCCGAGATCGGCGCTGAAGCCGTCCATACGATGCTGGAATCGATGGATCTGCCCAAGCTGCGCGACCAGCTTCATATTGATGTGCGCGAAGCAACCACAGAAGCCAAAACGCGCAAGATTGCACGGCGGCTCAAAATGGTGGAGGCGTTCATCACATCGGGCAATCGTCCTGAATGGATGATTTTGAAAGTTCTGCCGGTTCTGCCGCCAGAGCTGCGCCCGCTCGTGCCGCTTGAGGGCAGCCGCTTTGCGACCTCTGACTTGAATGATCTCTATCGCCGCGTGATCAACCGCAATAATCGCTTAAAGCGCCTGATGGAATTGCGCTCGCCCGACATCATCATTCGCAATGAGAAGCGCATGCTGCAAGAAGCCGTTGACGCTCTGTTTGACAATGGCCGCCGTGGACGCGCCATTGCGGGCTCAAACAAAAGGCCGCTGAAATCTTTGTCGGACATGCTCAAAGGCAAACAGGGGCGGTTTCGGCAAAATCTGCTCGGCAAGCGCGTTGATTATTCAGGCCGCTCGGTGATCGTCGTCGGACCGGAGCTCAAGCTTCATCAATGCGGGCTGCCCAAACATATGGCGCTTGAATTGTTTAAGCCGTTTATCCATTCGCAGCTTGCGCGGCGCGGCCTGTCGGCGACGCTCAAACAATCCAAAAAAATGATTGAAGAGGAGCGTCCGGAGATTTGGGATATTTTGGATCAGGTGATCCGCGAACATCCGGTTCTGCTCAATCGCGCGCCGACGCTCCACAGGCTGGGCATTCAGGCGTTTGAGCCTGTGCTCATTGAAGGCAAGGCGATACAGCTGCACCCGCTTGTCTGCACGGCGTTCAACGCCGATTTTGACGGCGACCAGATGGCCGTCCATGTGCCTTTATCGCTTGAAGCGCAGCTTGAAGCGCGTGTGCTGATGATGTCCACGAACAACATTCTTCATCCGGCTGACGGCTCGCCGATCATCGTGCCTAGTCAGGACATCGTGCTGGGGCTTTATTATCTCTCGCGTGAAGTTGAAAATGAGCCGGGAGAGGGCATGGTATTTTCCAATCTCGCCGAAATTCGCATGGCGCTTGACGCGAAACTGATCACGTTCCATTCAAAAATCAGAGCGCGCCGCGCGATGATGGATAAAAATGCGAATAAAAATGGCGCCAGCCGCTTTGAGATCGTTGACACCACGCCCGGGCGCATGATGATCGGCCAATTGCTGCCGCTGCATCCTGATCTGCCGTTTGATGTCGTTAACCGCCTGATGACCACAAAAGAAATCTCTTCGGTGATTGACCAAGTCTATCGCCGCTGCGGCCAGAAGGCGACGGTGATTTTCTGCGACCAGATGATGGCGCTGGGCTTTCGGGAGGCGTGCAAAGCGGGCATCTCGCTGGGCAAAGACGATATGATGATCCCGCCCGAAAAAAGCGCGATGGTTGAGCAGACCCGCGAGCTGGTCGCCGAATATGAGCGGCAATATGCCGAAGGCCTCATCACGCAGGGTGAAAAATACAATAAAGTCATTGACGCTTGGTCGGAATGCACTGACAAAGTTGCGGAAGTGATGATGGGTAAAATCTCATCGTCTCATATTGATAAAGAGACCAAGCGCGTGGCGCCGATCAATTCGCTTTATATGATGGCACATTCAGGCGCGCGGGGCTCTCCCGCACAGATGAAGCAGCTTGCGGGCATGCGCGGCCTCATGGCGCGGCCTTCCGGCGAGATTATTGAAACGCCGATCATTTCTAATTTCAAAGAAGGCCTGACCATGCTGGAATATTTCAATTCAACGCATGGCGCGCGCAAAGGGCTGGCCGACACCGCGCTCAAGACGGCGAATTCGGGTTATCTGACGCGCCGTCTGGTGGACGTCGCACAAGACTGCATCGTCAGCGAGCATGATTGCGGCAATCAGGAAGGCATCACGCTCAAGCCGGTGGAGGAGTCGGGCAACCAGATCGTTTCGCTGGCGAAGCGGATTTCCGGCCGCACGCCGACCAAAGACATTGTCGCGCCTGCCAAAAAGAGCGGTGCGAAAAAGGAAATTCTTGCCAAAGTGGGTGAAATCATTTCCGAAGAGCAGGCGCTGGCGATTGAAGCTGCGGGCGTGCGAGAGGTGGATGTGCGCACCCCTTTAACCTGCCAGACTCGCAATGGCATTTGCGCTTTATGCTATGGGCGCGATCTTGCGCGCGGCACTGACGTTAATATCGGCGAGGCGGTTGGGATCATCGCGGCGCAATCCATCGGCGAGCCGGGCACGCAATTGACGATGCGGACATTCCATGTTGGCGGTGCGGCGCAAATTGTCAGCGAGTCATTTTTGGAAGCGGTGGATGATGGCAAGATTCAGATTAAAAATGCGAACATCATTGCCAATTCCAGCGGCGAAAATATCGTGATGGGGCGCGGGCGGCACAATCTGCTCATCTTGGTTGACAAAAACGGCGTTGAGCGCATGCGTGAAAAGCTGCAATCGGGCATGAAGCTTTTGGTCAAAAACAATGCGAGCGTTAAAAAGGGCGAGCGCATCGTTGAATGGGATCCTTATACCAAGCCGATCATTACCGAGATCAAAGGCGATGTTGATTTTGAAGATATGATTGACGGCGTATCCATGAAAGAGGTTGTAGACGAAACCACGGGCATCACGCAGCGCGTGGTCATAGATTGGAGTGCGCATTCTGGCGGCGCGGATTTGGCGCCGTCCATTGTCATCAAAGATAAGAAAGGCAGTGTGCTGAAAGTAGGCGGCAAAGATGCGCGCTATGCTTTGTCGCCGGATGCGATTTTGTCCGCCGATCGCGGACAGAGTCTCAAAGCGGGCGACATTCTCGCGCGCATTCCGACCGATAGTGCGAAGACTCGCGACATCACCGGCGGCCTGCCGCGTGTCGCGGAGCTGTTTGAGGCGCGACCGCCGCGCGATCACGCGATTTTGGCGAAATGTTCGGGGCGGATAGAATTTTCGCGCGGCTATAAGACTCGGCGGCTCATTTTGATTCATCCGGATAATAAAGATGAAGACATCGTTGAATATAAAATCGGCAAGGATCGCCACTTGCAGGTGCGCGATGGCGATGAAATTGAAAAAGGCGAAACTTTGGTTGATGGCCATCCTGATCCGCATGATCTTTTGGACATTTCGGGCGTTTCGGCTCTAGCGCGCTATCTGATCGATTCGGTGCAGGAGATTTATCGCCTGCAGGGCGTTTATATTAACGACAAGCATATTGAGATCATCATTCGCCAGATGCTGCAGAAGGTTGAGATCACCGATGTAGGAGACAGTTCGTTTCTTGCCGGCGAGCAGACCAGCAAGGCCAATTTTCAAGATGTCAATGATGCGCTGCGCGCCGAAGGCAAAGAGGAGGCGCAAGCCAAGCCGATTTTGCTGGGAATCACGAAATCATCTTTGCAGACGGGCTCGTTTATCTCGGCGGCCTCGTTCCAAGAGACGACTCGCGTCCTGACCGGTGCGGCGGTTTCGGGGCGCATCGACAATCTGACCGGTCTGAAGGAAAATGTCATTGTGGGGCGTCTGATACCGGTTGGCACGGGCCGGGTGATGCAGGAATTGCGCCATGAAGCGCATCGCCGCAGTGAAGCGCTAGACCATGCCCGCGCGCAGGTTGCTGAGGAAGCCAAAAAGTCGGCGGCCAAGGATCTCCCGATTGAGGAGGCTCCCGCCGAAAATTTATCGGCAGAATAATAAATCACCGCTTGACGGCAGGGGCTGTTGAGGGGTAGTTTTCCTCTACTTTTGAGCAAACAGGCTCGTGGGCGGTTCTGCGTCCAAACGCTGTGCGCTCATAAGCTCGTCTTAGACGATAAGTGAAACGCGCGCTGCGCCAAAGCCGGAGCCGATTGGCTGTCCGGCTTTTGTAGCGCGTTTATGAAAGGAAAATTGCGGAAGAAAAATCATGCCGACGATCAACCAGCTGATCCGAAAGCCGCGGCGCAAGCCGATGAAGCGAAATAAAATGCCCGCGCTGCAAGGCTGTCCACAAAAGCGCGGCGTGTGTACGCGCGTCTACACCACGACGCCGAAAAAGCCGAATTCTGCATTGCGCAAAGTCGCGCGCGTTCGTCTGACCAATGGCTATGAGGTGACGGCCTATATTCCGGGCGAAGGACATAATTTGCAGGAACATTCCGTTGTGATGATTAGAGGTGGCCGTGTGCAAGACCTGCCGGGCGTTCGCTATCATATGATTCGCGGCACACTTGATACACAAGGCGTTAAAGATCGCAAACAATGCCGATCAAAATATGGCGCCAAGCGTCCGAAATAGAGGTGCATCATGGCTCGCCGTCGCCGCGCAAAAAAAACAACAATCATGCCCGATGCCAAATTCGGCAATCCGGTAATTGCCAAGTTCATTAACTGCATCATGCATGATGGGCGCAAAGGCGCGGCTGAGCGGATTGTCTATCGCGCTTTTGAGTCTGCGCAGAAAAAAACCGGCACCGCGCCCGAAGCCTTATTTCAAAAAGCGCTGGATAATGTGCGGCCTTTAGCTGAAGTGCGTTCGCGGCGCGTTGGCGGGGCTACGTATCAGATTCCGGTTGAAGTGCGGCCTGATCGCGCGCTTGCGCTCGCGATGAACTGGCTCATCCGTGCCGCGCGCGGACGCAATGAAAATACGATGATTGAGCGTCTGGCGTCTGAATTGCTTGATGCCACAGAAAATCGCGGCGCGGCAATCAAAAAACGTGAAGACACGCATCGCATGGCGGAAGCCAATCGCGCTTTCTCGCATTATCGCTGGTAGGCAGCAGAGACGATGGCGCGCAAAACAGAATTAAAAGATTATCGCAATATCGGCATCATGGCGCATATTGACGCGGGCAAAACCACGACGACCGAGCGCATTCTTTATTATACCGGCATCAGCCATAAGATCGGCGAAGTTCATGACGGCGCTGCCACGATGGATTGGATGGAGCAGGAGCAGGAGCGCGGCATCACGATCACGAGTGCTGCGACGACCTGCTTTTGGAAAAAGAAGCGCATCAACATTATTGATACGCCCGGCCATGTGGATTTCACGATTGAGGTGGAGCGCTCGCTGCGTGTGCTGGATGGCGCGGTTGCGGTGTTTGATTCTGTTGCTGGTGTGGAGCCGCAATCTGAAACCGTTTGGCGGCAGGCTGACAAATATCATGTGCCGCGCATTTGTTTTGTCAACAAGATGGATCGCATGGGCGCGAATTTCTTCCGCACGGTGGATATGATCGTTGATCGTCTTGGCGCGCAGCCGCTCGTGCTGCAATTGCCGATCGGATTTGAGGATCGCTTTGAAGGCGTGATTGACTTGATCAAAATGGAAGAGATTATCTGGAAGGATGAATCTTTGGGCGCGGAGTTTTTCTCGCAAGAAATCCGCGATGAGCTGAAAGAGGAAGCTGGGACATGGCGCGCCAAAATGGTTGAGACTGCCGTTGAGCAGGATGATGACATCATGGAAGCCTATTTGGACGGCAAGGAGCCGTCTCCGGAGCAGTTGTGCGTCTGTATTCGCCGCGGAACTTTGGCGCAAGTGTTTACGCCTGTGTTGAATGGATCGGCGTTTAAGAATAAGGGGGTTCAGCCTTTGCTAGATGCGGTGATTGATTTTCTGCCCGCGCCGGTGGATATTCCGTCCATTGAGGGCATCAGCCCGAAGGATGACTCGACGATCACGCGCAAAACCGATGATGCCGAGCCTTTGTCTTTGCTGGCGTTCAAGATTATGAACGATCCCTTTGTCGGCTCGCTGACCTTTGCGCGGGTTTATTCGGGCCGAATGGATGCGGGCATGACCTTGCTCAATCCGGTCAAGGACAATAAAGAGCGGATTGGCCGCATGCTGTTGATGCATGCCAATTCGCGTGAAGACATCAAAGAAGCCTATGCGGGCGATATTGTCGCTTTGGCGGGCCTCAAAAACACGACGACCGGCGATACTTTATGCGATGTTGACAAGCCTATTATTTTGGAGCGCATGGAGTTTCCTGATCCTGTCATTGAAGTGGCCGTTGAGCCAAAGACGAAAAGCGATCAGGAAAAGCTGGGCATCGCTTTGAAGCGTTTGGCGCAGGAGGATCCGTCATTTCGGGTATCAAGCGATTTAGAATCGGGGCAGACGATCATTAAGGGGATGGGCGAGCTGCATTTGGAGATCATCGTTGACCGCCTCAAGCGCGAGTTCAACGTCGCTGCTGATGTCGGGCCGCCGCAGGTAGCCTATCGCGAGGCGATCACCCAGAAGGCTGAGATAGATTATATCCATAAGAAGCAGACCGGCGGCGCGGGGCAGTTTGCGCGGCTGAAGATCATCGTTGAGCCCTGCGAGCGCGGCGAGGGCTTCGTGTTTAAAAATAAAATCACCGGCGGTTCAATCCCCAAAGAATATATCCCCGGCGTGGAGAAGGGGATCACCTCGGTCAAGGAAACCGGTGTGCTTGCGGGCTTTCCGCTGACCGACTTCAGGGTTGAGCTGGTGGACGGCGCTTTTCACGATGTGGATTCAAGCGTGATGGCGTTTGAAATTGCTGCGCGCGCGGCGTTCCGCGAAGTGGCGCACAGGGCTGGACTCAAACTGCTTGAGCCGATCATGCGTGTGGAAGTTGTCACGCCGGAAGATCATATGGGCGATGTGATCGGCGATTTGAATTCCCGCCGCGGCCAGATCAGCGAAACGCAATCGCGCGGCAATGCGCAGGTGATCGCGGCGCAAGTGCCGCTGGCGAGCATGTTTGGCTATGTGAATACATTGCGCTCTATGACACAAGGCCGCGCGCAATATACGATGCACTTTGACCATTACGCGCCGGTGCCAAAAATGGTCTCCGACGAAGTTTTGGCGAAATCGGCTTGAGGGTTTAACGATGCAGAATCAAAATATCCGCATTACGCTGAAGGCTTTTGACCATCGCATTTTGGACAAATCTGCGGGCGAGATCGTTCATACCGCCGAGCGCACCGGCTCTTACGCGCTCGGCCCGGTGCCGATGCCAACGCGATTTGAAAAATTCACTGTTCTGCGCGGCCCGAACATTGATAAAAAAAGCCGCGAGCAATTTGAGATACGCACCCATAAGCGCATCATTGACATTGTTGACCCCACGCCGCAAACGGTGGATGCGCTGATGAAGCTGGATCTCGCTGCTGGCATCGACGTCAAGATCAAGCTTTAGGGGGATATGATGCGCACGGGACTTATTTTTAAAAAAATCGGCATGACGCAGGTCTATGACAAAGAAGGCCGTCAATTGCCGGTGACGGTGCTCAAAAACGAAGCCTGTGAAGTTATCGGTGTGCGCCGTGCGGAGAAAAATGGCTATCACGCGGTGCTGCTCGGTGCGGGGGCTGCGAAGCCCAAAAATATCGCGAAGCCGCAGCGGGTCGTTTATGAAAAAGCGGGCATCGCGCCCAAACATATCGCCGCTGAGTTTCGGGTCAAAGCGGATGAAGTGGTTGATGTCGGCAGCAAGCTTTCGGCAGCACATTTTGTCGCCGGACAGCTTGTTGACGCGACCGCGCAATCCATTGGCAAAGGATTTGCCGGCGCGATGAAGCGGCATAATTTTTCCGGTCTGCGCGCCAGTCATGGCGTTTCTATCAGCCATCGTTCGCATGGTTCCACCGGCCAGTGCCAAGACCCGGGCAAAGTGTTTAAGGGCAAAAAAATGGCCGGCCATATGGGCGCGCGGCGTGTGACGGTGCAAAATCTTGAGATCGTCAAAGTGGATGAAGCGCTTGAGGTGATTTTTATCAAAGGTGCTGTGCCGGGCGCGCGGGGAAGCTGGGTGCAGGTGCGCGATGCTGTCAAGCGCGCTGCGCCCAAAGATGCGCCGCATCCGGCAGGTCTGGTCGGCGCATCGCAAAAAGCTGCTGCGCAGGACGCTGCTACGCAGGACGCTGCTACGCAGGACGCTGCTACGCAGGACGCTGCTACGCAGGACGCTGCTACGCAGGACGCTGCTACGCAGAAGGCTGCTACGCAGAAGGCTGCTACGCAGAAGGCTGCTGTTCAAGAAGAAGAGCAAGAGGGGAAAGCTAAAAAAACAACAGCTAAAAAAACAACAGTTAAAAAAGAAACAGCTAAAGAAACAGCTAAAGCGGAAAAAAGCGAGAAATAATAATGAAAGTCGCGGTGAAATCATTAGACGCATTAGACGCAAAGAATGTCGGCGAGGTGGAATTGAATGAGGCGATTTTCGGCCTCAAGCCGCGCATTGACATTTTGCAGCGCATAGTGGTCAGCCAGCGCGCCACGCGCCGTGCGGGGACGCATAAAGTGAAAAGCCGCGGTCAAATCAAAGGCTCAACCCAGAAGATCATGCGGCAAAAGGGGTCGGGCGGCGCGCGGCATGGAACGCGCAAAGTGAACCTATTTCGCGGCGGCGGTGTGGCGCACGGGCCTTCGCCGCGTGATTACACGCAAAAGCTGCCAAAGAAAATTCGCCAATTAGCTCTGCGCCATGCTTTATCGGCGCGCGCGCAGAGTGCTTCTTTGTTTGTGCTGGATCAAGCGCAAAGCGAAGCGCCAAAAACTTCATCTCTGCGCCCAAAATTAACCGCGCTTGGTCTGTCTTCGGCTTTGATCGTTGATTCTGACATTCAAAAAAACTTCGCGCTTAGTGCGCGCAACATTCCGGGCATTCAGGTTTTGTCTTTGATGGGTCTGAATGTCTATGACATTTTGCGCCACGACCAGCTCGTCTTGACGCAATCTGCGCTGAAAGGTATCGGGGAGCGCTTCGCATGAACGAAAAATATTACACTTTAATAGAACATCCTGTCATCAGTGAAAAAGCAACGGAGCTGACGGAAAAAGGTCAGGTCATTTTCCGCGTATCTTCACAAGCGGCCAAGCCGCAGGTCAAAAAGGCCATTGAGGCGCTTTTTAAGGTCAAAGTGAAGTCGGTGAATATAATTTGCCAAAAAGGCAAGCGCAAAAGGTTTCGCGGCATTTGGGGACGGCGCAGCCATTACAAAAAGGCGATCGTCACATTGGAAAAAGGCGAAAACATTGAATTATTCACCGGAGCGAAAAGCTAATGGCTCTGAAGCAGCATAAGCCTTCATCGGCGGCGCGGCGCGGCCTGATCACGGTTGACCGCTCGGAGCTCTGGAAGGGGCGGCCGATCAAGAGTTTGACGCGCGGGAAGTCCAGTTCGGGCGGGCGCAATAATTTGGGGCGCATGACTTCGCGCCATCGCGGCGGCGGACATAAGCGCGCCTGGCGGCAGGTGGATTTCAAGCGGCGCAAATTTGATGTGCCTTCGGTTGTGGAGCGGATTGAATATGATCCGAACCGTTCGGCGTTTATTGCGCTGCTGAAATATGAAACCGGCGAGCTGTCGTATATTTTGGCGCCGCAGCGGCTGCACGCGGGGGATCGGGTGATATCGGGCGCGCAGGTGGATGTCCAGCCCGGCAATGCGATGCCTTTGGAGAATATGCCGATCGGCACGGTCATTCATAATATTGAGCTGAAAGCTGGCAAAGGCGCGCAGATTGCGCGCTCTGCGGGTGCTTATGCTCAGCTGGTCGGGCGCGACGGCGATTATGCGATTGTGCGCCTCAAATCGGGGGAGCAGCGCCTGATTCACGCCAAATGTCTGGCGAGCGTTGGCGCGGTGTCCAATCCTGATCATTCCAATCAAAAGCTCGCTAAGGCCGGACGCAATCGCTGGCGTGGCAAAAGGCCTCATGTGCGCGGCGTTGCGATGAATCCGGTTGACCATCCTCACGGGGGCGGCGAGGGGCGCTCTTCTGGCGGACGGCATCCGGTGACTCCCTGGGGACAATCCACCAAGGGCAAGCGCACGCGCGCGCGTAAAACCAGTGATCGCTATATTGTCCGCTCGCGCCACGAGCGCAGAAAGGGACGGAGATAGATTATGGCGCGTTCTGTTTGGAAAGGCCCTTTTGTTGACGGCTATCTGCTCAAAAAGGCGGAGGCCGCGCATGGCTCCGGGCGCAAGGATGTCATTAAAATCTGGAGCCGCCGTTCTACGATTCTGCCGCAATTTGTCGGGCTGACTTTTGGCATTCATAATGGCCGCAAACATATTCCGGTGCTGGTCACCGAAGACATGATCGGCCACAAATTTGGCGAGTTCGCGCCGACGCGCACCTATCACGGCCATATGGTCGATAAGAAGGGAGGCAAATGATGGCGGCGAAGTTATCCGATTCAACCAAGCGGCAGGCCTATGCTGTGGGGCGGTCGTTGCGCACGAGTCCTTACAGGCTTAATCTTGTGGCGCACATGATCCGCGGCAAGCCGGTTGAAAAAGCACTCAACGATCTGCGCTTTGCGCCGCAGCGTGCGGCATCTTTTGCGTTCAAAGTGCTCAACAGCGCAGTCGCCAATGCTGAGAACAATCACAGCCTTGACATTGACTCATTGTTCGTCGCGGAGGCCTATGTAGGCAAGAATCTCGTGATGAAACGCTGGCGTCCGCGCGCGCGCGGCCGCACCGGCAGCATTTTGAAGCCATTCAGCCAGATCACCATTGTTCTGCGCGAAGATGTTCTGCGCGAAGAGGCCAAAGATACCAAACATAAAAAGGAGACAGGCTGATGGGACAGAAAGTCAATCCGATTTCTCTGCGTTTAGGCATCAATCGGACATGGAATTTTTGCTGGTTCGCAGAAAGAGGCGATTATGCCGATCTGCTGCATCAAGATTTGAAGATCGGGGATTTTCTTCGCAAAAGATTCAGCCAGCAGGGAGCGATTTCGCGCATTGTCATTGAGCGCCCTCACATGAAGTGCCGCGTGACGATTCATACGGCGCGCCCGGGAGTTGTGATCGGTAAAAAGGGCGTGGACATTGAAAATATCCGCCGCCAGATCAGCAAGATGACCAATGTGGATACGGCCATTAACATCGTTGAAGTGCGCAAGCCTGAAATTGACGCGCGCCTGATCGCTGAAAACATTGGGCAGCAATTAGAGCGCCGCGCGCCGTTTCGCCGCACGATGAAGCGCGCTTTGCAGCTGGCCATGCGCTTGGGCGCTGAGGGAATCAAAATTAGCTGTGCGGGCCGTCTTGGGGGTGCTGAAATCGCGCGCACGGAATGGTATCACGAAGGCCGCGTGCCTCTGCACACTCTGCGCGCCAATGTTGATTTTGCCAAAGTGGATGCGATGACGACCTATGGCGTTTGCGGGATCAAAGTTTGGGTCTTCAAGGGCGAAATTATGGAGCATGATCCGATGGCGCGCGACAATTTGCAAAAAAATGATCTGGATCGCCCGTCAGTGCCTGCCGGATCTTCAGCACCCTCTTCAGCACCCTCTTCAGCACCGAGCAGCACAGCTGAAGCAGGAGAAGGCTCATGATGCAGCCTAAGCGCACCAAGTTCCGCAAGGCGCATAAGGGACGCATTCACGGCATGGCCGCGCGCGGGGTCAAATTGGATTTTGGCTCGCATGGTTTGCGCGCGCTGGCACCGGGGCGGGTGACGGCGCGGCAAATTGAAGCCGCGCGGCGCGCGATCACGCGGCATATGAAGCGCGCTGGCCGCGTTTGGATCAGGATTTTCCCCGACGTGCCGGTTTCCAAAAAGCCGACCGAAGTGCGCATGGGCAAGGGCAAGGGAACGCCTGAATATTGGGCTTGCCGTGTGAAGCCCGGGCGCATCATGTTTGAAATTGACGGCGTTGGCGATGACATTGCCTATGAGGCTTTGCGGCGCGGTGCGGCGAAGCTGCCGGTGATTTGTCGGCAGGTCAAGCGGGAGGCACAGATATGAAGCCGTCTGAAGTTCGTGATATGAGCGCCGACCAGCTTGCTGTGCAGCTTTTGGATTTGCGCAAGAAGCATATGGATTTCCGCTTTGAGCTGATCGGCGGGCAGATTAAGAGCACGGCCCTGATGCGCACCGCACGGCGCGATATTGCGCGGATCAAAACCGAAATGAATGCGCGCAAAAAAACTTCATCCGCGCCGGAGAAGCTGGAAGCGAAACCAAAGACAGAATCTAAAACAGAGGAGAAGAAATAATGCCGAGGCGTATTTTGAGCGGCATTGTTGTCAGCGACAAAAGCGATAAGACGATTGTCGTGCGCGTGGAGCGCAGGTTCATTGATCCGCTTTACAAAAAGATCGTGCGGCGCACGAAGCGCTACCATGCGCATGATGAGGTCAACCGCTTCAAGGCGGGCGACATCGTGCGCATTCAGGAGTCGCGGCCTTGGTCAAAGCTCAAGAAATGGGAAGTGATTGCAGAATGATTCAGATGCAGACAGAGCTTGAAGTTGCCGACAATTCGGGCGCGCGGCGTGTGGAGTGCATTAAAGTGCTGGGCGGCTCTAAGCGGCGCTATGCGCATATTGGTGACATCATCGTCGCGTCCATCAAGGATGCGGCGCCGCGCGGCCGCGTCAAAAAGGGCGAGATCGTCAAAGCGGTGATCGTGCGCACGGCGAGTCCGGTGCGCCGCACCGATGGCAGCGTGATCCGATTTGATAAAAACGCGGCGGTGATCGTCAATGAGCAGGGCGAACCGATTGGCACACGTATTTTTGGGCCGGTCACGCGCGAATTGCGCGCGCGCTCATTGATGAAAATCATTTCGCTCGCACCGGAGGTTTTGTGAGATGAAAGGCAGGCAGGAGAAAGTGAAGCTGAAAAAAGGCGATAAGGTCATCGTGCGCGCTGGCCGCGATAGGGGCAAGACGGGCGAGATTCTAGGCATATTTCCGCAGGAAAATCGCGCTTTGGTCAGCAATGTCAATATGCTTTGGCATCATGACAAGCCGTCGCAGACCGGCCCGGGTGGGCGTGTGCAAAAGGAAGGACGGATTGATATTTCCAACCTGAGCCTTTTGGATCCTAAGGATAACAAGCCGACGCGCATTGGCTATAAGCATTTGAAGAATGGCCGCAAGGTGCGCATTGCGCAGCGTTCCGGCGAGGTAATTGATAATGTCTGAACCGCGTTTGAGAAAGCTTTATGATGATGTCATTCGCGCCGCTCTGGTGGACAAATTTGGCTTCAAGAATCCGATGCAGGCGCCGCGTCTTGAGAAGGTTGTGCTGAATATGGGCGTGGGCGCGGCGACGGCGGATCGCAAACATATTCAAAGTGCGGTCAAAGAGCTGACCTTGATCGCCGGACAGCAGGTGGTGATCACGCGCGCGCGCAAATCGGAAGCGGGCTTCAAATTGCGTGAGAATATGGCGATTGGCGTCAAAGTGACTTTGCGCCGCCGCTGGATGTTTGAATTTATTGATCGTTTGATCAATGTTGCCCTGCCGCGGCAGCGCGATTTTCGCGGCTTGAACGCGCGCAGCTTTGATGGTCATGGCAATTATTCGCTGGGCATCAAGGAGCATATTGTGTTCCCCGAAATTGACTATGACAAAGTTGATGGTGTTCGCGGCTTTGACATCACGATCTGCACGACAGCTTCAAAAGATGAAGAAGCGCGTGCTTTGCTTGAAGCTTTTAACTTTCCCTTTCTCAATTAGGACAGCAGGAGACTTTTATGGCCAAGAAAAGTGCAATTGAGCGAAATTTAAAGCGCAAGCGCCTTGCGTCGTCTTATCGCGAGCGGCGCAGCGCGCTCAAGGCGAAAATTATGGATCGCGCGCTGGCGCCTGCCGAGCGTTTTGAGCTCAGCCAGGCTTTGGCAAAATTGCCGCGCAATTCGGCGCCGACACGCATACGCAATCGCTGCGAGCTGACTGGCCGCCCGCGAGGCTATTATCGCAAGGTGCGCATGTCGCGCATTGCGCTGCGTGAGCTCGGCTCAAACGGGCTCATTCCGGGCTTGGTCAAGTCGAGCTGGTAGAGGGGAGATAAGGTTATGAGTCAAACAGATCCACTCGGCGATATGCTCACCCATATACGCAACGCCCAGATGCGCGGCCATGCGATGGTCAAGACGCCGGCCTCGCGCCTGCGCGAGCGCGTGCTGGAAGTGCTGGCCCAGCAGGGCTACATCCAGAGCTTTTGCCGCGTTGACGCTGGCGTGTGCGCTGAGTTTGAAATTGAGCTGAAATATCATGAAGGCCTGCCGGTAATTCGCCGTCTTGAGCGGGTCTCCAAGCCGGGCCGCAGAATCTATGCGTCGGTGAAAAGCATGCCGGTATTTCAAAATGGGCTGGGTATTTCTATTTTGTCTACGCCAAAAGGCGTGATGTCAGATGCCACCGCGCGTGAAGAGCGCGTTGGCGGCGAAGTTTTATGTCGGGTGTTTTGAACATGTCGCGTGTGGGTAAAAATGCTGTCATTTTGCCGGATGGCGTCAAAGCCTCGGTTGCCGGACGCGAGCTGAAATTGATCGGCCCGAAAGGCGAGCTTTCGCTGCGCCTGTCGGATGAAGTCACAATGACCGAAAAAGACGGCCAGCTCGTTTTTGCACCAGCGAATTCTTCGCGTCGTGGCCGTGCTTTTTGGGGTATGCAGCGTGCTTTGGCCGCCAATATGGCGACCGGCGTCAGCACGGGCTTCACCCGCGAGCTTGAAATTCGCGGTGTGGGTTATCGCGCGCAGATGGCGGGCAAGACGCTCAAGCTCAATTTGGGCTACAGTCATGATATAGATTATCCCGTGCCGGAGGGCGTTGAGATTGCCTGCCCCAAGCCGACCAGCATCACGATCAGCGGAATTGACAAGCAGAAGATCGGCCAGATCGCTGCTGAAATCCGCGCTTTGCGTCCGCCGGAGCCTTATAAAGGCAAAGGTGTGCGCCATCTGAACGAATATGTCTTTATGAAAGAAGGGAAGAAAAAATAATGTCCAGCTACAAAAATTTCAGGCAGCGCGATCGCCGCAAGCAGCGCATCCGCCGGAAATTGATGGCGAGCGGCAGACCGCGTCTGTCGGTCTCACGTTCGCTGCGGCACATTTACGCGCAGATCATTGACGATCAAGCCCAGCGCACTTTGGCGGCGGCTTCATCGCGTGATAAGGATCAGCCATTGGAAAAAAGCGGCTCCGTTGCGGCGGCGCAAAAAGTCGGCGCGCTGATTGCGCAGCGCGCGAAGGAAGCTGGCATTCAAAAAGTGGTTTTTGATCGCGGCGCATTTCTTTATCACGGGCGAGTCAAAGCGCTGGCGGAAGCCGCTCGTGAAAACGGATTGGAATTTTAGGAAAGCAAATGTCAGAGCAGGAAACAAAAAACAAATCGGACGATCTGGTTGACCGTCTTGTGCATATCAATCGGGTCGCGAAGGTTGTCAAAGGCGGACGGCGTTTTGGCTTTGCGGCGCTCGTTATCGCTGGCGACCAGAAAGGCCATGCCGGATTTGGTCATGGCAAAGCGCGTGAAGTGCCGGAAGCCATTCGCAAAGCGACCGATGCGGCCAAAGCGTCTATGGTGCGGGTTCCGCTGCGCGAAGGGCGCACGTTGCATCATGAGGTTGAGGGACGCTGGGGCGCGGGTCATGTGATTTTGCGTCCGGCGCAGCCCGGGCGGGGGATCATCGCCGGAGGCTCCATGCGGCCTATTTTTGAGGCGCTGGGCATTCAAGATGTTGTCGCGAAATCTCTGGGTTCCTCCAACCCTTATAATATGGTGCGCGCGACCTTTCATGCGCTTTCGCGGCAGGCCAATCCGCGCGATGTGGCGGCGCGGCGCGGCAAGAAAGTCACTGATATTTTTGCCACGCGCGCCAAGGGCGGCGCGCTAGATGAACATTCTGATGAGTCTCCCGCTGAGACACAGCACGCATCAAGTGAAGATGAAACTTCAGGCGAAAAAAGCGGGGAGTAAATCATGTCGGAATCCAAAAATAAATCTAGCGGCGGAGTCATTTGTGTGCAGCAGATCGCCAGCCCGATCCGCCGTCCGGCGGATCAGAGGCAGACTCTAATCGGTCTCGGCCTCAACAAGATGCACAGAAAAAGAACGTTAAAAGATACGCCACAGATACGCGGCATGATCAAAAAAGTCGCTCATTTGGTCAGGGTGATTGAAAATGAAGCTTAATCAACTTTCAGATCGCCCGGGCGCGCGCAAGCCGAAAGCACGGCGCGGGCGGGGCATTGGCTCGGGGCTGGGCAAGACGTCAGGGCGCGGGCAGAAGGGCTATAAATCGCGTTCGGGCTCCACGGTCGGCAGCTTTGAAGGCGGCCAGACGCCGCTTCATATGCGTCTGCCCAAGCGCGGTTTTTCCAATGTCCGCTTTGAGAAACGCTACGCTGTTGTCAATGTTGGCCGTCTGGAAGAGGCGGTGGCAAAAGGCAAAATTAATGCGCAAGCAAAGATCACCGGAGATTTGCTGAAACAAGCCGGTGTGGTGCGCCGCCTTTATGATGGGCTGCGCATTCTCGGCAAAGGCGAGTTGAAAGCCAGCCTCAAAATTGAAGCGCATGCCGCTTCGCAAAATGCGGTCAAAGCTATTGAAGCAGCGGGCGGCGAAATCTTGTTTATCCAAAAAGCCCGCCCGCAGAAAAAGCCGCAAGCTTCATCAGAAGCAGCGCCAGAAGCGGCACCAGAAAGCACAGCAGAAAAAGACGGCGCATAATGGCATCGGCAGCTGAACAACTTGCGGCCAATCTGAATTTTTCGGCCTTTGCGCGCGCGACCGATCTGAAGAGGCGGATCTGGTTCACTCTGGGTCTGTTGCTGGTCTATCGGCTGGGGACCTATATCCCCGTGCCCGGCATTGATCCGGGCGAACTTGCGCGGGTTTTTTCGCAAAATCAAGCGGGCATTGTGGGCATGTTCAATATGTTTGCTGGCGGCGCGGTTGGGCGCATGGCGATTTTTGCGCTGAACATTCTGCCTTATATTACGGCGTCGATCATCATTCAGCTTTTGAGCGCGACCTCGCCGCATTTAGCGCAGCTGAAGAAAGAAGGCGAGCAGGGGCGGCAGCAGATCAATCAATATACGCGCTACGGCACGGTGTTGATCGCGGCAGCGCATGGCTACGGAATTTCAATTTTGCTTGAGAATATCGGCGTGGTGATTGATCCGGGCTTGTTTTTTCGGATGTCCACGGTGATCACTCTGGTGGGCGGGACGATTTTTTTGATGTGGCTGGGCGAGCAGATCACGGCGCGCGGCGTCGGCAATGGGATTTCGCTGATTATTTTCTCAGGCATTGTTGCCGAGCTGCCCGCCGCGCTTGTGGGAACATTGGAGCTAGGACGGCAGGGTGCGCTGAGCACATTATTGATCGTATTTTTGCTGTTCATGGTTGTCGGGGTGATCGCGCTGATCGTGTTTATGGAGCGCGCGCAGCGGCGCTTAATCATACAATATCCGCGCCGTCAGGCGGGGCAGCAATTTTTGGGGGGTGAATCTTCTCATCTGCCGCTGAAGCTGAACACAGCCGGTGTGATTCCGCCGATTTTTGCTTCAGCGATTTTGCTGTTTCCATTTACGATTGCCGGATTTAACGCTGGCGGCGGGCCGACATGGCTGACGACATTAACGGCATGGGTAGCTCCCGGCCAGCCGCTTTATATGCTGCTTTATGCGTCGGGCATTGCGTTTTTTGCGTTCTTTTATACGGCGATTGTGTTCAATCCGACCGACACGGCGGACAATCTGCGCAAATATGGCGGATTTCTGCCGGGCATTCGTCCGGGCGCACCGACAGCGGAATATATTGATTATGTGCTTACGCGCATCACGGCGATCGGCGCGTTTTATCTTGTTGCGGTTTGTTTGCTGCCGGAATTTTTGATCGCGCGCTATCGCGTGCCGTTTTATTTTGGCGGCACGTCTTTGCTGATTGTCGTCAATGTCACTTTGGACACGGTGGCGCAGATTCAAAGTCATTTGCTCGCACATCAATATGAGGGTCTGATCAAGAAATCGCGGCTGCGCGGAGGGCGACGACGATGAGGCTGGTTTTTTTAGGGCCTCCCGGCGCGGGCAAAGGCACCCAAGCCGCGCAAATCACTGAGAGGTATAAACTAGCGCATCTGTCGACAGGCAATATATTGCGCACAGAAATGGCCGATCAGACAGATTTAGGGCGCAAAGTTCAGGAAATCGTCAAAAGCGGCGCATTGGTGCCGGATGACATTATTTTGGATTTGGTCGCCCGGCATCTAAAAAAGAGCGATGGCTTTATCCTTGACGGCTTTCCGCGCACTTTGGCGCAAGGGGAGAGCCTGCGCAGCCAGCTAGAGGCATTGGGGACTCCGCTTGATGGGGTGATTTTGTTTGATGTGGATGAGCAGTCAATTCTTGCCCGCATTCAAGGCCGCGCGCGCGCGGAGGGCCGCGCCGACGATACGCCCGAAGTTTTTCACCATCGGATGAGCACCTATCATGAGCAAACCTCGCCTTTGATCGCTTTTTACCGCGCTGAGGGGCTTTTGCAGCCGGTAGACGCGATGCAAGGTATCGGCGCGGTCACATCGGCGCTGGTCGCGATTATCGAGAAAATTGGCGAGAAAGCCAGCGAAGCGGAGAAGGTCAAATGATTGTTGAGAGAGCAGTTGACGGCGCGCATTTCGTGCCTATAATCTGTGGTCAGAGATCATTACTATCCACGAAATTTTCACAAACCCCGCTTGCGGGCAAAGGAGCATATGAGCGATGGCGCGTATCGCAGGCGTGAACATACCCGCAAAGCAGATCGGCGTGGCGCTGACCTACATTCACGGCATCGGCCCGACGAAAGCGAAGGAGATCTGCACCAAAGTGGGGATTGAGCCGCACACGTCGGCCAATGACCTCGCTGATGCAGAGGTTATCCGCATCCGCGAGGCGATTGATGGCAGCTTTGTCGTGGAAGGTGATTTGCGCCGCAACACAGCGATGAACATCAAGCGGTTGATGGATCTGGGCTGCTATCGCGGTCTGCGTCATCGCCGCGGCCTGCCGGTGAACGGACAGCGCACGCACACCAATGCGCGCACGCGCAAAGGCAAAGCCAAGCCGGTCGCAGGCAAGAAGAAATAAGCGAGTTTATTAGAGGCGATCATGGCAGAAAAAGACAAAACGCGGGTCAAGCGCAAAGAGCGCAAGAATATCATCGCAGGTATTGCGCATATCAATGCGACCTTTAACAATACTTTGATTGCGATTTCTGATCTGCAAGGCAATACGATCGCGACCGGCTCGGCGGGGCAGGCGGGGTTTAAGGGGTCGCGCAAATCAACGCCCTATGCCGCGCAGCTCGCCGCGCAAGCCGCCGCGCAGCGCGCGATGGAACATGGCATGCAAACTTTAGAAGTGCGCGTTCGCGGCCCCGGATCGGGGCGCGAATCTGCATTGCGCGCTTTGCAAGTAGCAGGCTTCACGATCACCTATATTCACGACGTCACGCCCATTCCTCACAATGGATGCCGTCCGCGCAAACGACGTCGTGCTTAACCCCCTAGCAATTTAAGAGGAGAGCTTACGTGATTCAAAATAATTGGCAAAACTTAATCAAGCCGAGCTTGGTTGATATCAACCAGATAAGCATAAGCGATGGGCAGTCCGCCTCTCATGCGCGGATCATCGCCGAGCCGCTTGAACGCGGCTTCGGCCTAACCTTGGGCAACGCGCTGCGGCGCATTTTATTGTCATCTTTGCAAGGCGCGGCGGTGACTGCCGTGCGCATTGACAGCGTTCTGCATGAATTTTCGTCTCTTTCGGGCGTGCGCGAAGATGTGACGGATATTATTTTGAACATTAAGGGCTTGGCCTTGCGCCTGCATAGCGACGGCCCTAAGCGCATGACGCTGAAAAAACAGGGTGCGGGTTCGGTCAAGGCGTCAGATATTGAGCATGACAGCACGATTGAAATTCTTAACCCCGACCAGTTGATCTGCACTTTAGATAAAGACGGCGCGATCAGCATGGAGCTGACCGTCAATACCGGCAAAGGCTATGTGTCGGCAGAAGCCAACCGGTCTGTGGATGCGCCGATCGGCCTGATCCCGATTGACAGCATTTATAGTCCGGTCGTCAATGTCGCTTATAAGGTTGAAAATACGCGCGAGGGAGAAACCATTGATTACGATAAATTGACGATAAACGTGGAGACAAATGGCGCGATCTCGCCGGAAGATGCTGTGTCATTGGCCGCGCGCATTTTGCAGGATCAAGCGCAAGTGTTTATCAATTTTGAGGAAACCATCGTCAAGCCCGAGCAGGAAAAAGAAGTGGAACAAAATTTCAATGCGGTTTTGTTGAAAAAAGTTGATGAGCTTGAACTTTCAGTGCGCTCGGCGAATTGTCTGAAAAATGATAACATTCACTATATTGGCGACCTCATCAAGAAATCGGAGCGCGAAATGCTGCGCACACCGAATTTTGGACGCAAATCGCTTAACGAGATCAAAGCGGTTTTGAGTGATATGGGGCTGAAGCTGGGCATGGACATCAGCGAATGGCCGCCGGAAAACATTGATGATCTCGCCCGCCGCTATGAAGATAATTATTGATGCGCCATCGCAAGTCTCAAAGGAAGCTTAATCGGACGTCCAGCCATCGCCGCGCGACCTTGCGCAACATGGCGGGCTCGCTGATCGCGCATGAGCAGATCGTCACGACTTTGCCCAAAGCCAAAACTTTGCGCCCTTTTGTTGAACGGCTGATCACTTTAGGCAAGAGAGGCGATCTGCATGCGCGCCGTCTGGCGGCAGCACGGCTTTATGACGAGCGGGCTGTGTCAAAGCTTTTTTCCAATCTAGCGGTGCGATTTGCGGCGCGGCCGGGCGGTTATACGCGCATCATCAAGGCCGGATTTCGCCGCGGGGATCAGGCACCGCGCGCCGTCATCGCTTTGCTGGATCGGGAAGCACCGCGTGATAAGAAAAAATAATTTTTTGAGCATTTGGCTGATTGTCTCGGCGGCGCTGCTATTATCCGCGCCGGTGATGGCGGCTAAGCGGCTGCCGCGCTCGGCTTCGGAGGTTGAGTTTTCCTATGCGCAGATTGTGCGCAAGGCGGCGCCGGCGGTTGTGACGGTTTATGCCAAGCGCGAAGTGCGCCGCAGGGCCGTGCCGCGATTTTTGGAGCCGTTTTTTCGCAATGACCCGCGGTTTAATCGCAAGCGCGTTGAACGCGCTCTGGGTTCGGGGGTCATTATTGATGAGGATGGATTTATCGTCACCAATTATCATGTGATCAAAAATGCGCGTGAATTGACTGTGGCTTTAAGTGATCGGCGTGAATTTTCGGCCAAGCTGATCTCAACCGATGAGCGTTCTGACTTAGCTGTTCTGCAGATTGATCCGGGCGGTGAAAAGCTGCCTTTTCTTGAGTTTCTTGATTCTGACACGATTGAAGTCGGGGATTTGGTGCTGGCGATCGGCAATCCGTTCGGCGTTGGGCAGACGATCACGAGCGGCATTATTTCGGCGACGGCGCGCTCGCAAAACGGCATCAACGATACCGGTTTCTTTTTGCAGACCGATGCGGCGACCAATCAAGGCAATTCGGGCGGCGCTTTGGTGACATTGGACGGCAAGCTGGCCGGCATCAATACGGCGATCTATTCTAAGACCGGCGGTTTTATGGGCATTGGCTTTTCAATTCCTGCGAATATGGTTCACCTTGTGGCGCGTGCAGCGATCAGCGGCGGCACTTTGCAGCGGCCTTGGCTGGGCGCGGCGCTGCAGGAAGTTTCGGCGGCGATCGCGCGCGCATCAGATTTGGACAAGCCGAGCGGTGCTTTGATCGCGCAGATTTTTGATAAAAGCCCGGCGTCGCGCGCTGGCTTGAAAGTTGGCGATATTATTTTGCGCATTGACGATAATGCCATCCAGTCAGTGTCGGGCTTGCGCTATCACATGGCGCTGTCTGTGGATAAAAAAAATGTCCGTCTGGCCTTCTCGCGCGAGGGAAAATGGCAGGAGGCCGATCTCAAGATTGAGGTTCCGCCTTTGGAGCCGCCGCCGAATTTCATTGTGCTTTCAGGCAAGCAGCCTTTATCGGGGGTTCGTGTTGCGAATCTCTCACCGGCGCTGGCGACAACCTTGCGGCTCAATCCGACATTGCGCGGCGTTGTTGTGATGGACGTGACGCCAAACAGCGCTGCGGCGCGGCTTTTGCGGCGCGGCGATATTGTGCTCAGCGTCAATGGCCTCACGATGAAATCGGTTAAGGCGCTGCGCGAGCGGCTTGCGCAGGGTCGGCGGCCTTGGAAGATTCTGCTGCGGCGCGGACGGCAGACGCTGACGCTGAATCAAAAATAAATGTTTTCATTTGCGACACGCCATAGAGATGGCGCGGCGCGCTGCGGTGAGATCACAACACCGCATGGCAAAGTGCAAACGCCAGCCTTTATGCCGGTTGGCACTGCCGGTGCTGTTAAGGCGATTTTTCCTGAACAGGTTAAGCAGGCGGGCGCTGAGATGATTCTTGCCAACACGTATCATATGATGCTGCGTCCGGGCGCTGAGCAGGTTGCTGCTCTTGGCGGGCTTCATCACTTTATGGGCTGGCGCGGGCCGATCCTTACCGATTCCGGCGGTTTTCAGATTATGTCGCTGGCCAAGCTGGTCAAGATTGACCGGAAGGGCGCGACCTTTCGCTCGCATATTGATGGCTCAACCCATAGTCTGACGCCCGAACAGGCGATGGAGGTGCAAGCTTTGCTCGGCTCTGATATTCACATGGTGCTTGATGAATGTCTGGCGCTGCCGGCGGAAGATGAGCAAATTCGCCGCAGCGTGGATTTATCTTTGGACTGGGCGGCGCGTTCAAAAAAAGCTTTTGGCGGCGCGGGGGGTTTGTTTGGGATCATTCAAGGCGGCTTGTCGCTTGAGCAGCGCGCTTATTCGGCGCATGAGACGATTAAGATCGGCTTTGACGGCTATGCGCTTGGCGGCCTGTCGGTCGGCGAGACTTCCTCTGCGCGGCTTGAGATTCTTGACGCGCTTGAGCCGCTTTTGCCGCCATCTCAGCCGCGTTATTTGATGGGCGTGGGGCGTCCGGATGATCTCGTTCAGGCGATCGCGCGCGGCATGGATATGTTTGACTGCGTTCTGCCAACCCGCGAGGCGCGGCATGGCCGTGCCTATACGCATCTGGGCGTCATCAATCTGCGCAATGCTGTCCATGCTGATGACCCCGCGCCGTTAGATTCACAAAGTGATTTTCCGGCAGCGTTGTGGTCGCGGGCTTATCTGCACCATCTTTTTCGGATTCAGGAGCCGCTCGGCATGATGATCCTGACAGGGAACAATATCGCTTATTTTCAGAGCCTGATGGCGCAAAGCCGCGCGGCCATTGCGCAGGGCACATTCGCTGATTTTCAGCAATCTGTGCTTGCGATCTATGCGCGATCATGATAAACACTTTTTTATTGATAAATACCCAATATCACATAATTTAGGTGTTAAATGGATCATCTCAGCCAGATAGAAAATCAAAGCATTTATATCTTTCGCGAGGCTTTCAACCGGCTTGATAAAGTCGCGATGTTGTGGTCGCTGGGCAAGGATTCCAATGTGATGATTCACTTGGCGCGCAAAGCGTTTTTTGGCCATGTGCCATTTCCGGTGCTGCATGTGGATACGGGGCGCAAATTTCCTGAAATGTATGCGTTTCGGGATCGCTATGTGAAGGAATGGTCGCTGAATTTTTTGAGCGAGCCCTGTCCGCCGCTTGAGGAGATGGATAAGAGTCTGCCTCCGGCGGCGCGCTCGGCGGCGCGCAAGACGGCTGGCTTGAAAGCGGCAATTAAGAAACATAATTTTCAAGCTTTGTTTGCGGGCATTCGCCGCGACGAGGAAGCCACGCGCGCCAAAGAGCGGGTATTTTCGCCGCGCGGTGTCAGCGGGCAGTGGGATTTCCGCGACCAGCCGCCCGAATTTTGGGATCATTTCAAGACGGATTTTCCTGTTGGCACACATATTCGGGTTCACCCTCTTTTGCACTGGACCGAGGTGGACATTTGGCTTTATACCAAGCGCGAAAACATACCGATCATTCCGCTTTATTTGGCCAAAGATGGCAAGCGCTATCGCTCGCTGGGCGATCGGGACATAACGTTTCCGATTGAGAGCGAAGCCGCCACCATTGACGAGATCATTGAGGAGCTGCGCACGACTCGTCAGGCCGAGCGCGCGGGCCGCGCGATGGATCACGAATCCGAAGATGCTTTTGAACGGCTGCGCGCCGATGGATATATGTGATGATCGCGCCCAAAGACAGCTCGCTTTTGCGCATTGTGATTGTCGGTCATGTGGATCATGGCAAATCCACTTTAGTCGGGCGGCTGTTTTATGAGACCTCATCTTTGCCTGACGGCAAATATGAGGCCATTCGCGACATGTGCAAGCGGCGCGGCATGGCTTTTGAGTGGGCTTTTTTGATGGACGCTTTGCAGGCTGAGCGAGATCAAGGCATCACGATTGATACCAGCCAGATTTGGTTCAAAACCGCCGCGCGCGATTATGTGCTGATTGATGCGCCCGGGCATAAGGAATTTCTCAAAAACATGGTTACCGGCGCGGCGCAATCGGATGCCGCTTTGCTTGTGATTGACGCAAAAGAGGGGATGCAGTCGCAGTCGCGCCGCCATGCCTATTTGCTTCATCTGATCGGGGTGCGCCAGATTGCGGTGGCGGTCAATAAGATGGATCTGGTCGGCTATGACGCGAACAGGTTCCGCCAGATTGAAAAGGAATGTCGCGCCTATTTTGGCAGTCTGGGGATGGAGCCGCTGCATATCGTTCCGGTCAGCGCGAAGGAGGGTGATGGCATTGCGGTTTTGTCATCTTTGATGAAGTGGTATTCCGGCCCGACGATCGTTGAGATATTGGATGATTTTGTGCAGCCCGAACTGCCGGTTGATCGCGCTTTGCGCTTTGCAGTGCAGGATATTTATAAATTTGATGATCGCCGCATCATTGCCGGACGCATCGATTCCGGCCAGATGTCTGTCGGCGATCCTCTGGTGTTTTCGCCCTCCAACAAGACGGCGCATATCAAGACGATTGAGAGCTGGCCGACTAAAGAGAAGGTCATCAAAATCGGGGCGGGCGCCTCAACTGGCATCACTCTGGATGAGCAGGTTTTCATTGAGCGCGGCGAGATCGCAAGTCATACGACCAACCTGCCGGTGGAGAGCGATGTGTTTCGCGCGCATGTTTTCTGGCTGAGTCATAAGCCTTTGCACGTGGGGTCGCAGCTCAAGATCAAATTGGCGACGACGGAAGCGCAGGTCAAAGTGCAGACCATTGAACGGGTGATTGATACGCAGGATTTGTCGCATTCTGTGCATGCGGAAGTTGGGCATAATCAGGTAGCCGAGCTAATTTTGAGCGTGGATCGTCTTTTGACGTTTGACACCTTTGTGATGCTGCCCGACACTGGACGCTTTGTGCTGGTTGACGGCTATGACATTGCGGGCGGCGGGATCATTTCTATGGAGGGCTATGCCGACCAGCGCCGTGCGGTGCATGTCAAGTCAACCAATGTAACGCGCATTGCGCATCGCATCACGCGCGATCTGCGCGAGCAGCGTCAGGGGCATCGCGGCGGGGTTGTCTGGTTGACGGGGCTTTCGGGATCGGGTAAGTCAACTTTGGCGCTGGCGGTAGAGCAGGCGCTCTTTCAGCGCAATTTCGGCGTTTACGTTCTTGACGGCGACAATGTCCGCTTGGGCTTAAACAGCAATTTGGGCTTTTCGCCGGAAGATCGCGCCGAGAACATCCGCCGCATCGGCGAGGTGGCGGCTTTATTTGCGCGCGCGGGCTTTGTGGCGGTTGCATCTTTTATTTCGCCCTATCGTGCTGATCGCGCGCAGGCGCGGCAGGCGGTGAATAATTTCCATGAAGTTTATATCAAAGCCTCTATTGAAGATTGCGAGCAGCGCGATCCCAAAGGCCTGTATCAAAAGGCGCGTGCGGGTGAGATTAAGAGCTTCACGGGAATTTCTGCGCCCTATGAAGAGCCGACCGATCCCGAACTGGTCATTGATACGTGCGCTTTATCCGTTGAGGAGTCTGCTGCTAAGCTGGCGGACTATATTGAGGAGCATTTTCAGCTTTCGCACATGCCCGTCAAGATATAAAAAGATATAATTCGTGATTGGCGTTTGGCGCTAAGCAGAGGGCATAAGTTTTTATGGGATCGGAACGGGCAAAATTTTCTGGCGTTATCATGGCCGCCGGTGATGGCAGGAGGATGAAATCCTCTCAGCCGAAGGTGATGCACCCGCTGGGCGGTCTGCCGATGTTGGGCCATGTGATCAATAATCTGCGCACCGCAGGCTGTGCGGAGATCGTGCTGGTGCTCGCGCCTACGATGAAGCCGGTCGCTGCTTTTGCCCGCAGTCTGATGCCCGATATTGAAATCGCCTATCAAAAAAAACAGCGCGGCACGGCTGATGCGCTCAAGGCGGCCTTGCCGAAACTCAAGCAAAGTTCGCAAATGATTATTGTCGCTTATGGAGATACGCCTTTGGTCTCGCCGCGAACATACAAAAAGCTCGCCAAAAGCCCTGCTGATATCATTTTATGCGGCTTCACGCCTGAAGACCCGCGCGGCTATGGCCGCATTTTGTGTGAAGGCGGCGCACCTATTGCTATTCAAGAAGATGATGGGAAGGCGCAACAAGATCAAGGCCTATGCAATGCCGGTGTGATGAGCATAGCAGCAAAACATCTGCCAGACCTGCTTGCGAAAATCGGCGCGGATAATCCCAAAAAAGAATTTTACCTCACTGAGGCAGTGCAATTAGCGCATCAGGCTGGTCTAGCGCGCAAGCTCATGCGGTGCAGCGAAATGGAGGCTTCGGGCGTCAACAATCAGATGGATTTGGCCAAGCTTGAAAACCTTTATCAAAATCATCTCCGCAGCCAAGCGCTTGAGCGGGGCGTTCATCTGGTCGCGCCTGATACGGTTTATTTTTCTTGGGATACGCAAATCGCGCCTGATGTGGTGATTGCGCCCTATGTGGTGTTTGGTGCTGGCGTCAAGATCGGGCGCAATGTGCGCATTGAGGCTTTTTCTCATCTTGAAGGCGCGACGGTCAAAGATCATGCGGTCATCGGCCCTTATGCGCGCCTGCGTCCCGAAGCTCATATTGGCGAGCATGTGCATATCGGCAATTTTGTTGAGGTCAAAAAGGCGCAGATTGGCAAAGGTGCGAAAGCCAATCATCTGGCCTATCTGGGTGATGTCAAAATTGGCGCGAACGCCAATATCGGCGCTGGCACGATCACCTGCAATTATGACGGCGCGCAAAAACATCTCACCGAAATCGGCGCGGACGCATTTATCGGCTCAAATTCGGCTTTGGTCGCGCCGGTCAAGATCGGCAAAGGCGCTTATGTCGGATCGGGCAGCACGATCACCGAGCACGTCAAAGCGGGTGCGCTCGCTTTAGGCCGCGCGCGGCAGGTGCAAAAACCCAAAAGAGCACCCAAAAACAGCGCCAAAAGAAAGAAACGATAATCATGTGCGGTATCATCGGCATCATCGGCGCACAGGACGCCGCACCTTTTTTGATGGAAGGTCTGGCGCGGCTGGAATATCGCGGCTATGACAGCGCGGGCATCGCAGTGCAAAAAGATGCACAGCTAGATGTTCGCCGCGCCGCAGGTCGGCTGAATCAGCTCGCCGCGCAGCTCGCCGACCGGCCTGTGTCGGGACAGATCGGCATCGGCCATACGCGCTGGGCGACGCATGGCGCGCCGAGCGCGCGCAATGCGCATCCGCACGCAACCAATAAAGTGGCGATCGTCCATAATGGGATCATAGAAAATTTTAGCGAACTCAAAGAAGGGCTGCAGGCGGAATTCACCAGCGACACCGACAGCGAAGTGATCGTGCATTTAATCTCGGCGCGGCTGGCGGCGGGCGAGTCACCGGAGCAAGCGCTTTGCTCTGTGGCGCGACAGCTCAAGGGCGCGTTTGCCTGCGCGATTTTGGTCAAAGAGGAGGAGGCGATCTATGGCTTAAGCCGCGGCTCGCCGCTTGCGGTGGGGCGAGGCGACGGGCAGGCTTTGATCGCTTCCGATGCGCTCGCGATGGAAGGCTGGGCGGCGCAAGTCTGCTATCTCGAAGATGGCGATTATGTCTGCATCAGGCCGGATCATATTGAGATCAAGGATTTTTCAGGCACGGCTCTTCAGCGTCCGTTTAAGCCGCTCACTGGATCGGGGCAGGCTGTGTCCAAAAATGGTTTCGCATTTTTTATGGAAAAGGAAATTCACGAGCAGCCGGAGGCGATTAAGCGCGCGCTTGCGCATTATGTTGATCGGCAGCATCTTGTGCTGTCGCTGCCGAAAATGGATATTGCGGATTTTGCCCAAGATTTTTCGAAGGCGCATCATGTGTTGATGATCGGCTGCGGCTCGTCGGTTCATACGGCGATGGTGGCGCGCTATTGGATAGAGAAATATGCGCTGCTTCCGGCGCGTGAGGAGATTGCGTCGGAGTTTCGCGATCGCCATGCGGCGATTCCCGATGACACGTTGATTTTTTTCATTTCGCAGTCGGGCGAGACAGCGGACACTCTGGCGGCGTTTCGCCATTGCCAGCGTCAGGGTCATCCGGCAATGGCGATTGTCAACGCGCCGGAATCAACATTGGCGCGCGGCGCTGATATTGTTTTGGAGATGAAAGCCGGTGCAGAAATCGGTGTGGCGGCGACGAAAACGGTGACGTCGCAGCTTGCGGTGCTGGCACTCTGTGCGCTTGATCTGGCGGTCGTCAAAGGACACATGACCAAAGCCGAACAGGCTGTGCATCTTCAAGCTTTGGCGGATCTCCCTGATCTGATGCGGCAAGTGCTGGCGCTCAACGAGAGCTTCAAACTCATCGCTGAGCGCGCTTTGGCTCATGCGCATTATGTTTTACATTTGGGGCGCAACGCTCTTTTTCCGGTGGCGCTGGAAGGCGCGCTGAAGTTTAAGGAGATCACTTATATTCCCTCTGACGGCTATGCGGCGGGCGAGATGAAGCACGGCCCGATCGCGATGATCGATTCCACCGTGCCGGTGATTGCTTTAGCGCCTTTTGGAGCGCCTTCTGGAGCTGATCGCGTTTTTGACAAATTGCTGTCCAATTTGCAGGAGGTGCGCGCCCGCGGCGGGCAGATTATTTTGATCAGCGACCGGCGCGGCGTTGAGGAAGCTGGAGATTTGGTGCAGCATGCCATCATCATGCCGGATGTGCATGAGTTCACAGCGCCGATTTTATATGTGATGGCGGTGCAGTTTTTATCGTATTACGCATCACGCGCGCGCGGTCTGGATGTTGATCGCCCGCGCAATCTTGCAAAATCGGTAACGGTGGAGTAATTTTGAGAAACAAAAAGCCAGCTTCAAGGGCAGCCCGATTCCAATTATTTTTATGATTCTTTGCCATCCATTAAAAATTCTTTTTATAAGGACAAAAAAAGTTGCAGGTACGTCTTTTGAACTGACGTTATTAAGATATTGTTCGCAAGATTGCATCATCGCACGGAACCCTAGTGGTTATGTTCAAAATAATGAATTTGGGAGCAAAAAATTGGATTTCAAATTTTGGAGAAAGAATTACGGCATTTGGGGCAAGTTCTATTCCCATATTCCTGCCGATCAGGTTAGACACCAGATCGGTGATCGGCTTTGGAAAAAATACCAAAAAATTACAATACACCGTAATCCGTTTGATTTTATAGTCTCAAAATATTTTTTTACTAAAGAACAGAAACGCCAGCAGGGCATGCAACATATTTCATTCAAGCAGTGGTTTGAGGAAGAACCAGAAATAGTGCAAGTTAATATAAAAATTGCGCCGCTTTTAGGGCCCAATGTTGCAGATGTTATTCTTCGCTATGAATTTTTGGAAGAAGACATTAAACGACATCTTCCTGAAGGTTTTTGGGATATTTTTTCTAGAATTAATGCTAAAGGCAATTTGAGACCAAATTCCTCTAGAGATCTTGATAAGTTTTTTCACGGCCAGCATAAAATCGTGAATCAAATCAGTGAATTGTGCAAAGAAGAAATTGATTTTTTTAATTACAGGATCCCTAAGCCGTAGCATCGCACCAGAATTATTAAGCAAAAACTTTATCAGGAGAGAAGCTATGAATAACTTTATCAGTGAGTTTATTTTTTACGGGCAGTGGGTCGTTTTGGTTTTGAGCATTTTGTCGATCGCACTAGTTTCATCAACAAAGCACCAAACGCGGCAAAGCGGCTATATTTTCACGGCGATCGCGCGGTTCAGCGGTGCGGTGATTTTCATGCTGACGGATCTGTTTGCGTTTGCGCTTGCTAATTTTATACAGATTGTTCTTTCTTTAAGAGGGTTTTACGCCAACAAAATCGCGCAGGCTAAAAAGCTTGATTAACTTTGTGTTAATATCAATGTTCCAAAGTGGGTGTTTCCGCCGAAGAGCATGGTGAAACATGATGAGATCATATTTAAGCGCTGCGATTATGCCCATGATTACGATTGCCGTATTTTTGGCGGCGTTTTTTTATGCGCATGATGCGCAAGCAGGGTTTGAAGAGGGGCTGACAGCCTACCAGCAAGGAGATTATAAGCAGGCCTATCAAGAATGGGAGCCGCTCGCCGATGACGGCGATGTGCGCGCTTTGACCAATCTTGCTCACCTTTATCTTAGCGGGCGCGGCGTTGAGGCTGCTCCGGAATATGCCGCCGAGCTTTATGAGCAGGCGGCGTATGAAAATTATGCGCCGGCGCAGTTTTCGCTAGGCGCATTGCTGTCGCTGGGTCGGGGCGTGGAGCAAGATTATGAGGCGGCGATCTATTGGTATGACCTCGCGGCAAAGCAGGGTTTTGCGGCGGCACAGCATAATTTGGGTCTGCACTTTTCTAAAGGGTTAGGCGTGCCGCTTGATCTAAAAGAAGCGCTGCGCTGGCATCGCCTTGCGGCAAAGCAGGATTTTGTGCCTTCACAGACTCACATCGGCTTTAATTATCTAAACGGCATTGGTGTGGAAAAGAACTATGTTAAGGCAGCAAATTGGCTCAAGCGCGGTGCTAAAGGGGGGGCTAGATCGGCGCAGGTGGGTCTGGCGGAGCTTTATGCACAAGGTCTAGGTGTTAAACGGAATTTCACTGAAGCGCTGCGCTGGTATACGCGCGCAGCCTATCAAGGCGATGTTGATTCACAAATTGCGCTCGCAGAGATTTTTGCGCGCGGGCAGGCCGTGCGCCGTGATTATGTAAAAGCGATTTCTTGGTATGGTCAGGCGGCGCGCGCGGGCGATCCACGCGCGCAGAGCCAGTTGGCTTTGATTTATGATCGCGGGAATGTGGTCAAGCGTGATCTGGCTGAGGCGGTCAAATTGTTAACTCAAGCGGTTGAAGCTAACTATGCACCGGCGCAATATCATTTGGGGCGCCTTCATATTCAGGGGCGTGGCGTGGCGCGTGATTTTGAGGCGGCTGAAACGCTCTTATCCTCTGCGGCCAAAGGAGGATATGTGCCTGCCGAATATCATCTGGGCCGCCTGTTTGAGAGTGGCCGCGCGCCGCCTGATATCTCACAAGCGCTGGCATGGTATCGCCGTGCGGCAAAGAACGGCTATGCGCGCGCGCGGACGCGGCTGGGCATGCTGTATGCACAGGGCAAGAAAGTGCCGCGCGATGATGCCTTGGCGGTGCGCTATCTTCGCCGGTCGGCAAATGAAGGTGATCTGCGCGCGCAGCATAATATCGCGATTCTTTATGCACTAGGCCGTGTGTCGGCACTCCAAAAGGAATCGCAGCAACGGCCAAAGGGGGCAAATGACTACCTCAAAGCCTATCAATGGTTCACCATTGCCGCCGCGCGCGGGCATAAAGGGAGCGTCGCCGCGCGTGAGAGGGTCAAACGGCTGATGCCCGGCAGGCAAATCAACGCAGCTACGCGGCTGGCGAATGCGTGGCTGGCGCAATATCGGCAAAAAACCCCCAAAAAGACAAGTTTTACAATAGAATGGAAGAGAAAGAATCAATTTAGGAGAACTACCAGATGAATTTTCAGGAAGACATGATTTTTCAGCCGATCATTGTGCTGGCGCTATGGACATTGTTTGTCATGCTGTGGATGTTTCAAAGGCGCGTCGGCGCTTTTCGCGCGCAGAATATAGCGCCCGATCAGGTGCAACATCCGACGGATGTCAATCCTTCATTGCCGTCGCCGGTGCGCTCGATTGGCGCTAATTTCATCAATTTGGGTGAGCTGCCGGTCGTATTTTATGCGGTGACGCTGGCCATATTTGCGGCGGGTCATGTGGATCAGATTCATATTTATTGCGCGTGGGCTTTTGTCGCGACGCGCATTATACATAGTCTGATACACGCGACCTACAACCGCGTGATGCACCGCTTTGGCATTTATCTCCTCGGGGCTTTTGCTCTGATCGTTATGACCGTGCGCGAGGCGATCAAGGTTTTTTCTTGATCTGCACATCCCCCTCTTGACCCTGTAGATAGACGGAGTAAATTAGGCTATTTACATTAGGCCTATTTATTGGGCCTATTTATAAGGGGAGGGGTGAATCATGTCAGGAATCATTGGTTTTGGAGCCTACATTCCACGTTTGCGTTTAAGCCGTCAGACTGCCGTCGGAGCGATGGCGTGGCTGGCACCGGCTTTGATAATGAAAGCGCGCGGCTGCCGCAGCATGGCCAATTGGGACGAAGACAGTCTGACGATGGCGGTGGAGGCTTGCCGCGATGCACTCGGACCGGAGGATGAGCGCGGCGAGAATATCAGCACGCTTTATTTTGCTTCCACGACGATGCCCTTTGCTGATCGGCAAAATTCGGCGGTAGTGTCGCAGGCTTTGACTTTGCCGCGCGATATTATGACGATGGACATTACATCATCTATGCGCGCGGGGACGTCGGCGCTTTTGGATGCACTCAGTCATGCGCAGTCGGGTGGAAAATTTTCTTTGGTTGTCGCCTCCGACCGCCGCCATGCGCGCGCCGCGAGCACACAAGAGCTTGACTATGGTGATGCCGCCGCTTCTTTTATTGTGGGCGCTGATGATGGCGTTGCGAAGTTTTTGGGCGCGAGCACGATCACCGAAGATTTTGTTGATCATTTTCGCGGCGCGAACGAAGAGTTTGACTATCACTGGGAGGAGCGCTGGATTCGCGATGAGGGTCTTGCCAAAATTGTTCCCGAAGCGGTGGCATCGGTTCTGAAGAAGACCAGCTTGCAGGCTTCGGATATTGATCATTTTATCTTGCCCAGCACGATTGGTCGCGCGCAGGGCATGATCGCCAAAATATGCGGCATCAAAGACGAAGCGGTGCGTTCGCCGCTGGCTGCGGAGATGGGAGAGTCCGGCACTGCGCATGCGCTGATCATGCTGGCGCAAGTATTGGAGACAGCGCAAGTGGGGGAAAAGATATTGGTGCTGCAATTTGGCTCGGGCTGCAACGCGCTGCTTTTTGAGGCGACCGGCAAGCCGCCGCTTCATCAAGGTTTGAGCGTGAGCGGTCATTTGTCGCAGGGGCAGGAAGAGACTAATTATATGAAGTTTCTCGTGTTCAATGGTCTGGTGGAATGGGAGAAGGGGATGCGCGCCGAGCAGGATAAGAAGACCGCGCTAACGACTCTTTACCGCAACCGCGGCATGATTCTGGGGCTGGTCGGAGGCCGCTGCACCAAGACCGGCGTGGTTCAGTTTCCGATGACGCGGATTTCGGTGAACCCGAATGATCCGGCGGTAGATACGCAAGAGCCTTACAAATTCGCTGAGCGCAAAGGCAAAGTGCTGTCATGGTCGGGGGATTATTTATCTTTTGGGATTTCGCCGCCCAACCATTACGGCATGATCACCTTTGACGAGGGAGGCCGGATCATGATGGACATTACCGATGTCGCGCCGGGCGATGTTGAGACCGGCATGGATGTGCGCATGGTGTTCAGGGTTAAGGACATAGACGCCAATCGCGGCTTCACGCGCTATTTCTGGAAGGCCGTGCCTTTGAAGCGAGCCTAAAGAATAGGACATGATTTTCCATCAGAAAAATTTATGGAAAAATCTCTGGAAAAATCTCTGGGAAAATTTCTGGGAAAATTTCTGGGAAAATTATTGGGCGGTTTCTTTCGCTACAAATATAAAACTTGTTGGCATATTTTGCGTTTTTTGCGCCGCGTCGTCGGCGTGGGCGGATGATCATTGGACTGATCTGGTCGTTTTTGGAGATAGCAGCGCCGATGCCGGAGAGAATTATCCACTGCTTGAGAACACTTTTGGATTTGATCATTCCCCCCCTGATCCGCCTTATGATGCGGGGCGATGGAGCAATGGGCCGGTGGGTGCCGAACTTTTATCAGATAGTTTAGGTATCACCAACCATATCAATTTTGCTCTCGGCAATTTAATTGATCCAAATACAAATGTTCCAACTACTGCTGACGCAAGAACAGGCGCTCTGGAGGGGATAGCGGCGCGGCGCAATGATTTGCCAAATCAGGTTAGTTGGTTTCTGCGCGATCCGCAATTCAACCGGCCCGGTGAGAGCAATCCTGAGCCTGAGCCGAAAGGGGACGCTTTGCCTCCGGCTGCGGACACTTTGATCCTCTTGTCAATCGGCGGCAGCGATTTTAGCGTGGCCGAAGTCAATGTTGCTGCTGCGCGTGACTCTAATTGTGCTGATCGCACACTTTATCCGACAGGATGCTGGCGCACACATAGTTTGCGGAATATCCGCATGCAAATTGCGCGGCTTGTTGAGGCGGGCTATCACGATTTTGCTATTGATGGGCTGACTGATTTTGGGATTTCTCCGGGCTATAACAAGGCGGTTTTGTGTGAGCGTGAGGGGTTTTCGCAGGTGAATGCGGCATGTATTGAGCGCCTTGCGCAAATAAGCGATCTTGCTAATCTTTATACGCTTTTGGCATTGGCCGATATGGAATCTGATTTGGAGATCCGCGCTTATTTTCTTCAAGCGAGTGTGAGTTATCTGCGGGCTGTTGCTCAAGATCCTGAGGCTTTTGACATCACCAATTATGAAGACGCCTATCGCGGCGCGTCTTTTTGCAGCGGAGATACAGACAGCGCGCCCGATCCGAACGCGAATGTGGATAGATATATATGGTATGATTGTGTTCACCGCACGGCGCGCGGCCATGAGCTTTGGGCAGCTGCAGCGGCGGCGGAGTTAAACAATCCAACATCTGCGTCCGATCTTGTTGCGCGCCGTTCTATGGAAGGCGGCGGCGCATATTTAGCCTTGCTGTCCCCCAGTTTTTTGAGCATTGGCCGGGCGAGTCTTTTACAAGCGCGCTCTTATCTGCTTGACGGCAAAACGCGCGCCGGAGGTCTGGATGCGTTTTATGTTTATGAAAGCTACAGTCATGCTGGCGGCGCGCCGGGGCGTGATCTTGACCAGAACACGCACGGGTTCATTATCAACGGCTCTTATTCTTTGCTTTCCTATTTGCAGTTGGGTGCCTCCTACGAGTTCGGACAAGGCAGCGGCGAGAGTAAAGATAGTTTTTTGGAATTTGATGTTCAAAATCATCATTTTGGGCTTCATGCGGTGCTTGATGTTAATTCATTGAATCTGCGTTTTTATGGATTGGTGGGTTATGGCCTGACCAGCTATGATGATCTCAACCGCCGCGCGGGGCTTTCTGTTGCGCTGCTGCCGATTTCGCATAATGCGACCACGGACGCTGCTTCAACGCGTGCGGCTTTCGGCATGCAGTATGTGCTGCGCTTAGGGAGATCGGGTTTTGCTTTATCACCGGAGGCTAGTGTGTTTTATCAGCTTGGCAAAATTGATGGCTATCGGGAGACGGGTTCTTTTTCGGGCTTGAGCGTGGATGTATCGGCTCAAGATGTTGAAAGCTTTGAGTCGTCTTTCGGCTTAAGCGTGACCTATCGCGCCGAGCGCTCTTTGGGATTATCAGCGAGTCTGCGCAGCGAATATCGGCGCGAATGGCGTGAAGATGGCCAAATGATCTCTTTGCGCGCGGCGGCGGTTTCTTCTGACTATCACCGCCGTGATCTGGGCAGAGATAATGTGTTTGTTGAAGGTTTAGTGAGGTATGCTTGGCATAATGTGAAAATTGATCTTCGTGTGCAGAGGACTTTTGACAACTCATCGGTGGAGCATTTTTCGGCGAGTCTGGGTCTTGCGTTTCTTTTTGGAAAGAAAATCGCAAGCCGCGGGTTCAAGCGCTCTTTTTAGGGAGATAGGGAGATAAAATGGAATCGCTTGCCAAAAAACGCAACCAGCTTGGCTATTTGCTCACGAAAGATGAATTTGAAGCCACCGGCACGCATTTTGTCAGTTTTTGGTGGGCGATTTTTTGGAAAGAGGCGCTAGGCGCATTGGCTATTTTTGCGCTGGCATGGCTGGTTTACAAATTAGATTGGGTGGCGTTGCTCGCGGGTTATGAGCGTCTGGCGTTCACTTTGGCTTTTGGCGCGCTATGCGCTGCCGGGTTCACCTATCTGATGGTTGAGATTTTTTATGCGATGTTAGAGAAAAGATTTTTCCGCAAGCGCTTCAGGCTTTTGCCGGTGGATAAAGGTGGCGAAAGGTGCGCGCCGACTCTTGAGCAGGCGCGCGCGCTGACCTGGTCATTTTTTTGGGGACATTTGCGGCTGCCGCTAATCGTGTTGCTCGCGGGGACAGCCATTGAATTGCTGGTGGCGGCTTTCACGGATGCAAGTGTAATCGGCGGCATCTTTTGGCTTTTATTGGGTTCGTTTCTGTTTCCATGGACTTTAGGGCTTTGGCTAATTTTTTTCTCATTTTCCCCACATTATTATGTTTACGCGCGACCTTGCTATGATCTTGCGGGTTTTCGCCTCGCCTTCGTGGGGGAATAGGTGATGCGGCTGAGTTGGAATGAGATACGCGCCCGCGCGGGTGGATTTTCCGAAGAATGGAAAGATGCGAGCTATGAGAAAGGCGAAACGCAGAGCTTTTATAATGATTTTTTTAATGTTTTCGGCCTTCAAAGGCGTCGCGTAGCGCTTTTTGAGAAACAAGTTCAAAAACTTAATAATCACAAAGGATATATAGATCTGTTTTGGCCAAGCGTTTTGCTGGTGGAACAGAAAAGCGCAGGCCATAGTCTTGAGAAAGCGCGGGAGCAGGCGCAAGATTACTGCGACAAACTGAAAGATGAGGAACATCCGCGCTATATTCTCGTCAGCGACTTTCAAACCTTCAAACTTTATGACCTAGATGAAAGGACGGAGCTTTCTTTTCGGCTTGCTGATTTGCATAAGCACGTTGAGAAATTTGGTTTTATGGTTGGGGTAGAAAAGCGGCAGTTCCGCGATCAAGCCCCCGTCAACATCAAAGCGTCCGAGCTTATGGGGCGAGTCCATGATGAGCTAAAAAATGCGGGCTATGAAGGACATGATTTAGAGCGGTTTTTGGTGCGATTGGTGTTCTGCTTGTTTGCCGATGATACGGGCATATTTGAGCGTGATATTTTTTTGGAATATCTTGAAAACCGCACACAGGAAGACGGCTCTGATCTCGGCGCAAAATTCATTCAATTATTTCAGGTTTTGGATACGCGAGAAGGCAGGCGGCAGAGCAATCTAGATGAAGACTTAAATCAATTCCCTTATGTCAATGGAGATTTATTCAGCGGCTCATTAAGTATTCCAGCTTTGAATTCAGCGATGCGGCGCAGTCTGGTTGAGGCGTGTCAGTTTGATTGGTCAAAGATTTCGCCAGCCATATTTGGCTCGCTGTTTCAAAGTGTGATGACGCCAGAAGAGCGCCGCCAGCAAGGAGCGCATTACACGAGCGAGAAAAACATTTTGAAAGTCATAGAGCCGCTTTTCATGGATGAGCTGCGGGCCGAATTTGAGCAGATAAAGAAGCGCAAAACTGAGCGCGAGATAAGATTGCAAGCATTTCAGGAGAAGCTGGGCGGTCTAGTTTTCTTTGATCCGGCCTGCGGCTGCGGCGACTTTTTGATCATCGCTTACCGCGAATTGCGGCGGCTTGAGATTGAGGTTTTGAGGGCGCTTTATCCCACAGGTCAGCTTGAGCTTGATGTTGAGGCTCTTTCTCAAATTGATGTTGATCAGTTTTACGGCATAGAGCTGGGTGAGTTTGCCTGTCGCATTGCAGAAACCGCTTTGTGGATGATGGATCACATTATGAATAACGAATTAAGCCTCGCCTTTGGGCAGGCTTTTGCTCGCATACCGCTCAAAAATTCTCCCCATATTCGCCATACCGACGCGCTAGAAATAGACTGGAATACTCATCTGCCTGCGGCGCAGTGTGATTATGTTTTCGGCAATCCGCCTTTTGGCGGGCAAAGCTACCAGACAAAAGAACAGCGCGAACAAATGCGGCAGATAATTGACCCAACAGCAAAGCGCGCCAACCCGCTGGATTATGTCACCGCATGGTTTTTGAAAGCGGGCGAATATGTTCAAAAGAATCAAGCGAAAATCGCTTTTGTAGCCACTAATTCCATCACGCAGGGTGAGCAGGTCGGGATGTTGTGGCCGATATTGTTTGACCGCTATAATCTTGAAATCGCCTTTGCCCATCGCACTTTCGCTTGGGAGTCGGATGCGCGAGGCAAGGCTCATGTGCATGTGGTTATCATTGGGCTGACGCGGCATGATATGACACCAAAAGAAAAACGTTTATTTTCTTATCCCGATATTAAAGACGATCCGGAAGAGAGTCGCCATCAAGCGCTTTCCCCATATTTATTTGATGCCTCTAAATTAACAAACCCGCATTTGGTTGCGCAGGATGTTTCTGCCCCTATTTCAGAACGCCTTAGAATGTTTAGAGGTCTGCAACCAACGGATGGCGGACATTATATTTTTCGTGGCAGCGAATATGATGAGTTTTTGAAGCTAGAACCAAAAGCGAAAAAATATATGCGACCTTACATCGGCGCAGAAGAATTTATTAAAGGTAAGCAGCGCTGGATTTTATTTTTAGAAAATATTTCTCCGATGGATTTAGAATCTATGCCGCATGTATTAGAGCGTGTTCAAGCGGTTAAAAAATTTCGCCAGCAAAGCCGCAAACCAGCAACACAAAAACTTGCCAATTTTCCAACGCAACTCGAAGGGAGAACCATTCCAGATAAACCTTTTTTAATTGTGCCGGAAACGAGTTCCGAGCGGCGAGATTACCTACCAATCGGGTGGTTGAGCCCCCCCATTGTCCCAAGTAATGCGGCAAAAGCTCTTATGAATGCTGGTTTATGGCAATTCGGAATTTTAACCTCATCCATGCACATGGCTTGGTTGCGCAATATAGGCGGGCGGCTTGAAAGTCGCTATCGTTATTCCATCGGTATTGTCTATAATACTTTCCCGATGCCGAAGATGACAGAGAAGCAAAAAGACATTATCGGCAAAAAGGCGCAGGCTGTGCTAGATGTCCGTGCCCTAGATAAAGGGGCAAGCCTTGCTGCTCAATATGATCCTGATTTAATGCCGCCAAATCTGCGCAAAGCCCATATAGAGCTGGATCGCGCTGTTGACCGCCTCTACCGCCGAACGCCTTTTGAGTCCGAGCGCGAGCGCGTAGAACACCTCTTTGGCCTCTATGAGCAAATGACCTCCCCCCTCACCGCAAAGCCTAAAAAACAGCGGCAAAAAAAGCCCACCCCCCAATAAAACAGAAAATCCTAGCCAAAGGTTTCTCAAGCCTCTAATTTTCCTCTCTTTTTTCTGTTTGATAGCAGGGGCAAAAATGTTAGGATTCTGCCTACAGATTCACCCTCAACCGAAGGAGGCCGACATGGCATCAGGGATTAAAGACAAAGTAGCGATTTTAGGCATGGGCTGCTCGAAGTTTGGCGAGCGCTGGGATGCCAATCCGGAGGACCTCATGGTGGAGGCCTATTTGGAAGCGATGGGCGATGCGGGCGTTGAGCCGTCGCAGTTGGATGCGGCGTGGTTTTCCACGCACATTGACGAGGTCGGCACCGGCAAGGGCGGCACGCCTTTATCGATGGCGCTGCGTCTGCCGAACATTGCGGTGACGCGGGTTGAGAATTTTTGCGCGTCGGGCTCTGAGGCGTTTCGCGGCGCGGTTTATGCGGTCGCTGCGGGCGCGGCGGACATTGCGCTGGCTGTTGGCGTTGAGAAGCTCAAAGACACGGGCTATGGCGGACTGCCCACCGGCTCTATGGGGACGCTCGCCCCTCAAGTGGCGCCGAACGGCTCGGCGCCGGGGAGCTTCGCGCAGCTCGCGACGGCTTATTGCGCCAAGCATGGCGTGAGCAAAGAGGATCTCAAACGCGCGATCGCGCATGTATCGGTCAAGAGCCACGCCAATGGCACGAAGAATCCGAAAGCGCATCTGCGCAAAGCGATCAGCGAAGAGCAGGTGATGAACGCGCCGATGATCGCGGAGCCGCTCGGCCTGTTTGACTGCTGCGGCGTCTCGGATGGCGCGGCGGCGGCGATCGTCACGACGCCCGAAATCGCCCGCGCGATGGGCAAGAAAAACATCACCGCGGTCAAGGCGATGCAATTGTCTTTGTCCAACGGGCTAGAGAGCCAGCACAATTCGTGGGATGGGAGCTATTTCCATACTGCGCGCATTGCGGCGCGCAAGGCCTACAAGGAGGCCGGCATCACCAACCCGCGCGAGCAGATCAGCATGATGGAAGTCCATGACTGCTTTTCAATCACCGAGCTGGTGACGATGGAAGATTTGTTCATCTCGCCCGAAGGCGGCGCGGTCAAAGATGTGATGGACGGCTTCTACGATGCCGATGGCAAAGTGCCGTGCCAGATTGATGGCGGCCTCAAATGTTTCGGCCACCCGATCGGCGCGAGCGGCCTGCGCATGCTCTATGAGATGTATCTGCAGCTGCAGCATCGCGCCGGAGAGCGCCAGCTTCAAGATCCCAAAATCGGCATGACGCATAATCTAGGCGGCGCGCCGTCGCAGAATGTGTGCTCGGTGGCGATCATCGGGTCCGAAGGCGTCTAGCCGCGATAGGTGTCGCAATAATGTCGCAGGCGCTTCATCTCGCCCCTTCAGGGTTGCAGCTAAAGCCTTTATCGCCGAGCATCGGCGCTGAGATTTCGGGCGTTGATCTGTCCGAGAAGCTGACGGCTGAGTTGCAGCAAGCCATCTATCAGGCTTTGCTGGATCATAAAGTGATTTTCTTCCGCGATCAGGACATCACGACCGCGCAGCATGTTGCGTTTGCGCGCTGTTTTGGCGAGCTGGAAATCCACCCCTTTGCGCCGAAGAAGAAGGGCTTTGACGAAGTGCTGCGGATCAAGCATGACCGCGAAAGTCGAGGCCGCGAGAATATCTGGCATAGCGATGTGACATGGCGCGCGGAGCCGTCTTTGGGGTCTATCCTGCGCGCGATTGAAGTGCCGGAGATCGGCGGCGATACTTTATGGTCGGATATGGCGGCGGCCTATGACGGCCTTGATGACGCGATGAAGGAGCGGCTGGACGGCCTTGTCGCGATGCACGACTTCGCGCCGTTCCGCCAGCGCCTTGAAGCGAAGGGCGCGAGCCGCGAGGAGATTGAAGAGTTCAACCGCAAATATCCGAAAGCCTATCATCCGGTGGTGCGCACGCATCCGGATACGCGGCGCAAAGGCCTTTATGTCAACCGCGCTTTTACGCAGACGATTGAGGGCATGGACAAGGACGAAGCCGACATTTTATTGAATGAGCTTTATCGGCAGGCGGCGGTGCCGGAATATCAATGCCGCTTCCGCTGGACGAAGAACGCGATTGCGTTCTGGGACAACCGCTCCTCGCAGCATTATGCGGTCTCGGATTATTGGCCTAACCTGCGCATTATGGAGCGCGTGACCGTCAAAGGCGACAAGCCTTTTTAATTTAACTAATCTAGGGGGAGGGAATAAAATGAGTAAACCGGCCTACTTAAAAGAAGGCAGTCCTGCGCGGCTTTTTCCTATAGAGAAAAAAATTGAAAGACGGACACTTTCTACTTTTTTAGCATGCTTAATTGCTGTTCCAGAATATCGGAATCGTCTTTTGAAAACAGTCGGTGCTGGAACTGGTAGCAGAGATGAATTTTCTGCATACACCGAAATTGTTTTTCGAAAGAGTTCATCAAAGAAGGATGAACGTCCCGATGGATTGATTGTAGTTTCAAATAAGCGTGGAGTTGAACAATGGAAAGCTCTAATTGAAGCAAAGACTGAAAAAAGAGAATTAACCAAAGGTCAAATACAGCAATATATTGAAATAGCCAACGCCCAGAACATTGATATGATCATTACAATATCAAATCAATTCACAGCAGCCCCTGAACATCATCCCTGTGCTCTCTCAAAAAGAGAACGCAAGGGAATTAACTTGTATCACTGGTCATGGAGGTTTCTGAGAACCCAAGCACTTCTTTTAATTGGGGATCAAGACTTTGACATCGAAAAAAATAAGAATTACAAATACCTCATTGGGGAATGGATTGAATTTCTTAAACATGACGTCTCTGGCCTTTTAGAATTTAAGCTCATGAATAAGGGCTGGAAAGAGCTTGTTCGTAGAGCCAGCACGCGTGATAAGCTAAAAAGAGATTCAAAAGACGTAATTGATGCGGTATCTAGCTGGTATCAGGAGCTTCAAGATTTGGCTTTAGCAATGTCTGGGCAGTTCAATGTTCCTGTGCGTGTTTATATAAATCGTTCTCATAAGAACGACGTAAAAAAGAGGCTTGATGAAGGAATAGACAGACTTTGTAAAAAGAAGGTGTTAGAAGGCAGGTTGCGCATATCCAACGCAGCACCGGATCTGTACATTGTCAGTAAACTTGAGTCTTGGTCAATTTCTATATCAATGGGACTCAAAGCTCCAGATAACATAAAAAGAACACCAACACGGATAAACTGGCTGCTCAAACAGTTGAGACATCTTGAAGGAAAAAGGGTAAAAGGTTTTAATACAAAAGATTTATCTATCGAGGCTTTCTGGGGTACAGGAAAGAAAACCACTGAACAAAAATTAAATGATTTGTTTCGGGGGGACTTTGAAGGATTGATAGAAAGAAATCAACAATCTAAGTTAACATGGTTTGAAATCTTACTTGTTAAACGTTTAGAGAATAAATTTTCTTCACGCAGTAAATTTATTGAAGAAATCGAAAATTCTGCAATCGCATTTTACGAAAATATTGGGGAGTATTTACAGCCATATACACCTCCTGCTCCAAGAATTAAAAAGGGCGCTGAAGGAGAAGATGATGAAGAAAGTGATGATTCTAGTGAAAAGTAATGTATGACTTTTGCATGCTCCTAATTTAGAATAACAAATTTAGAAAGGCCGAATCTCTTATGGCAACATACAAAGAAATTCAACAAGCGGTGAAAAAGAAATATGGTTTTGTCCCTGAAACCTGCTGGATCGCTCATATTCTTTCGGATTATGGTTTGACCACCCGTAAGGCTCCTAACCGTATTCACCCAAATCGTCGTGCGGTGCCATGCCCTGAAGAAAAACGGAAACCTATTGAGAATGTTATGCGATCGTTGGGAGTGTTAAAACGCTAGCTAATTTTAACGGCCTTTATTCAAAAACGCGCTGATGCGCTGGCGGATGTTCTCGCGCAGGTTGGCGTAGAACAGATGATAGTCATAGACGTGGTAATCGCCATTATCCACCATGCCTGATTCAAAATCATCATCGTCGAGATCATCGGTGCCGGAAAGTATCAGCAGGCCGTCATCGGAGCAGCGCGCGCCGACCAGCCCGGGGGTAAGCTCGGGCAGTTTTTCCTGCTTCATATCTTCAATCTCGAGCCCGCCTTTATTTTTATCAGCGCTTTCTTCTTTGCCGTTGAGCCGCCAGTTGAGCGGATTGATGCAGGTCAGCTTGCGGTCTTCGATTTCCGTGAGCTTGCCCTTATTCCAGAATTTGCCGGTTTTTGTCCAGTAAAGCTCTTGATATTCGTCGGTCACCGAGTTCCAGTTTATATAGCAATTGGTGTCGCGGGCGGTTTTGCACGGGCCGATGCGTCCGGTGTTCATGTCTGTGGGCACGACGAAGCCGATCAGATAGGCGGCGACGAGGCGTCGGGCGACATTGCGCTTGGGTGCGATTTCCTCTTGCAGCAGGCGGGCCGCGTGGAGCGAGCCCTGCGAATGGGATGCCAAGATGAAGGGTTTATTTTTGTTGAAGGCGAGGAAGCGCGCGAAGGCGCGGCGGACATCCTGATAGGCAAATCCGAGCGCGAGCGCGCTGGACGGCTCATCGCCGATAAATGCCCACAGGGTCGCCTGCCGATAGCGCGGCGCGTAGATCTGGCAGCATTGATTGAACGCGCCGGCCTGCACGCGCAGGACGCCGTAGTGCAAGATATTGTCATTTTTGCGGTCAAACTGGTCGTTCCAATTATCATCAGAGAGCCAGGTGGTGGGGTGGACAAAAAACACATTGACGGGCGCTCGGCGCGCGGGATTGGCTTGAGGTTCGCCGTCGGGGCGTTCATTGGCCATGCTTTTTTTGCCGGGGAAGGCGGCCCAAGCTTTGCGGCGCGTGTAATCGGGCGGAGGCGGCGCGGTGCTCAAGGAGAAGGGTTCGTCGGGCTGGAGGAAAATCGCGGTGAGGCCGCCGCTCGCTTGGATCCCGATCCACACGGCCAGCCCGATCGCCGCTACGGCTGCGATGATGGTCAAAATGATGTTGCGCGCTGTCATAATATCCTCCCTGCTGATTTATTCGTGAAAATAACATAAAGTTTGCTGTGATAAAAGGGTAAAAGAAAATATGAAGATTCAATCTGAAGCTAAGCCGAAGGCGGGCTTGTTGTCGCGGCTGTTCCGCCGTCTGCGGAGATATTTTCTGACCGGCATGATTGTCGCGATGCCGCTGGTGCTGACGATCTACATTGTTGATTGGTTCATTGATTTTGTTGACCGTCAGATTTTGCCGTTCATGCCGGCATTGGAGGGCAGCGAGCTCATTGCGGTGCCGGGCATTGGCCTGATTATCGCGATTGTTTTGCTGATTGTGCTGGGCTGGTTTGCGACCAATGTGTTCGGGCAGACTTTGATCAATTTTGGCGAGCGCATCGTTGCTCGGATGCCGGTGATCCGCGCCATTTATGGTGCGCTGAAGCAGATTTTTCAAACGGTGTTATCGCAGCGCTCGTCCAATTTTCGTGAAGTCGGCCTGATTGAATATCCGCGCGCGGGGGTTCATGCGCTGGTTTTCGTCACGACAAGGCTGGAGGGCGAGATCAGGCATAAGATCAGGGGCGCTCTTAGGGGCAGAAGTAAGGAAGATGAGATCATTGCGGTATTTTTGCCGACGACGCCTAATCCGACTTCGGGCTTTTTATTATTTCTGCCGCGCCGCGATGTCAAAAAATTATCCATGTCGGTTGAGGAGGCCGCCAAAATGGTTGTCTCTGGCGGGCTGATTGAGCCGGAGTTTTCGCCGGTCAAGGCATTACCTAGCCCCAAATCGCGCAAAAAGATAACTCGTCCCAAAAGAAGTAATCGCAAGAAATAATCAGCCTGAACGGGGATAGTGGACGACATCCTCGCGGCGGAATAGATGAAGCAGGATGCGCAGCGCCTCGCCGTCTTCGCCTTCAAGATGGGGATTGTCGGCCATGATCTGAAGCGCCTTTTGGTGCGCTTCGGCGAGCAAATCACCATGATGGATGGGATCAGCGAGTTTGAAATCCGGCGCGCCGCTTTGCTTTGTGCCGAGAATGTCGCCTGATCCACGCAGACGGAGGTCTTCTTCGGCGATGTAGAATCCGTCATGGCTGTTGCGCAGAGCGGTCAAACGCTGGCGCGCGATTTCGCTGAGCGGCTCGCGATAGACGAGCAGGCAGGCGGAGTCCTTATCCGAGCGCCCGACGCGTCCGCGCAGCTGGTGCAATTGCGCCAGCCCGAAGCGCTCGGCATGTTCAATGACGATGATTGTGGCTTCAGACACATCCATGCCAACTTCAATGATTGTCGTGGCAACCAGCACCGAGATTTCACCTTTTTGAAATTGCTCAAGCATCGCATTTTGCTGCTTGGCGGCCATGCGCCCATGAATGAGGCCGATGCCGGTGTCAGCTAATTTTTCTGTGAGGAATTCGTGCCGTTTGACGGCGGTCATTATTTTTTCTGGGAGTTTTTCGGGAGAGGTATCAGGTGGATTACCAGAAAACATATCTTCGTTTTGCGCGCTGCGCTCAATGAGCGGACAGACCCAATAGATGCGCTGCTTTTTCTGCACGGCGCGCTTCATTGCCGTGACGACTTCGTCGATGCGACTGAGCGGCACGGCGCGCGTGGTGATGGGTTTGCGGCCTTTGGGTTTTTCTTTGATGCGCGAGACATCCATATCGCCATAGGCGGTGAGTGTCAGTGTGCGCGGGATTGGTGTTGCGGTCATCACCAGCACATCCACGCCGCCGCGTGATTTTGATGATAGGCGCAATCTTTGGTGGACGCCGAAGCGATGCTGTTCGTCAATCACGGCGAGGCCGAGATTGTGAAAGGTGACGTCTTTTTGAAACAGGCTGTGTGTGCCGACGACGACATCACATTCGCCTGAGGCAATCTGCTGAAGCCGCGCGCTGCGGTTTTTGCCGGTCTCGCGGCTTGTGAGCACGGCGAGCTTCAATCCGGTGGCTTCACAAAATGGCTTGAGGGTTTCGCCGTGCTGCCGGACGAGGATTTCGGTCGGTGCCATCAGAGCTGCCTGCGCGCCGGCCTCAATAGCGTTGAGCATGGCGAGAAAGCCGACGATCGTCTTGCCTGACCCGACATCTCCCTGCAGCAGGCGCAGCATGCGCGACGGTGCCGCCATATCAATATCAATATCGGCCAGCGCGGCTTTCTGTCCCTCGGTCAGAGTAAAGGGCAGAGCGGCGATAGTTTGATCACGTAGTTTTGTGCTTTTGCGAAAAGCGCGCGCGGGCAGCGATCTCATCCAGTGGCGGATCAGCCCGAGCGCTAATTGATTGGCGAGCAGCTCATCATAAGCAAGCCGTGTGCGCGCCGGAGAGAGCGGTGAGAGATCATCAGGAGTTTTCGGCGCATGAACGAGCTGCATCGCATCACGCCAGCGCGGCCAATGATGTTTTTGCCGCGCGGCTTCATCCCATTCTTTGAGGTCGGGGATTTTTGTCAGACCGGCGCGCATGATCTTGCCGAAATGCCGTCCGGTGATGCCTGCGCGCAGCCGGTAGACCGGCTCAATATCGGGCATTTCAGCGAACTCTTTTTCGGTGAGGATATGTTCGGGATGAACCATTTGCGGCTGGTCGCGAAAAAATTCCACGACGCCGCTGATGAATCGCCGTTGACCTGTCGGCATGATTTTGGCCATATAATCGTCATGGGCATGAAAAAAGGTCAGAGTGATCGCGCCGGTTTCGTCATAGGCCTCAACCCGATAGGGCAGGCGGCGGCGGATTTTCGGCGCGGGAGTGTGCTTTCCGATGGTCACGTCCAAAGTGACGCGCGTGGTTTCGGGGGTCAGTTCGGCAATTTTCGGGCGAAGGGTGCGGTCAATCATGCCGCTCGGCAGATGCCAGAGCAGATCGGCGATGGTCGGCGCGGCGGGTGAGTCTTCGCTCACGCCGAGAAGCCCCGCCAGCAATTTTGCGAGCTTCTGCCCGACACTCGGCAGACCGGTCAGCGGCGCGGCGAGAGGAAAAAGAATATCAGGACGCATGATCTATCCTATATAGGGCCTATCCTATATTGTCTATTTGTGGGAATTGAAGAAAATATGTTGAGCTTGGCGCAGCGCTGTCGCCGCGCCCGTTATCGGGCATGGCGGCGCGGAACAAGAGAAATGGATTTGCTGCTTGGACGATTCGCTGATTCGCGATTCAGCGGCGACCGTGCCGCTGATTTTGAGGCATTTGAGGCGCTGCTTGATGAACCTGATGGCGATATTCATCACTGGCTGACGAGTGCGGATTCTTATCAAGGACGGCACCGCAAGCTGATTGAAGAGATCAAAGCCTTTCATGCCAACTGAGAAGACGATAATTGAGAAGGTGATATACGGCGCGCCGGAAGGCTTGGATGGCCGCGCTGTGGCACGCCACGCTGTGGTACGCGCACCGCTGATATGGATTGTCCGTGATGAATCGCGTCTTGCGCGCGCACATATGTCGCTGGCATTTTTTCTCGGTGAGCATCGGCTGAACGTAATTGAGGTTCCGGCCTTTGACTGCCTGCCTTATGATCGCTTTTCGCCTTCTCCGGTGATTGCGGCGCGGCGTGCGGCGGGGCTTTCGTCTATAGCGCGCGCGCAGGCCGATATTGTTTTGATTAGCCTTAACGGTGTGATGCAGCGCGTGCCGCCGCATGATGTGATGGCGGCGCTTTATATGGAGCTGTGCGTTGGTGCGACGATCGGCTTTGAGGTTTTGCGCCGCTTTCTTGAGCGCAGCGGCTATCGCCATGTGGATGTTGTTGCGGCTGCTGGTGATTATGCCTTGCGCGGCGGTCTCATTGATGTTTATCCGGCAGGCAGTTCATCAAATTCTTCAGCAAGTCATCACGCCGTGCGGATTGATTTTTTCGGCGATGAGATTGAGGATATGCGGCTGTTTGATGTTGAGAGCCAGCGCAGCGCGGGCAAAATCAAGCGCGTTGATTTATATCCGGCGAGCGAAGTGCAAATGACCGAAGCCACAATCCGCAATTTCAAGACGTCCTATACGGAAAAATTTGGCTTTGCGCGCGCGCGGGATGATCTTTATGCGGGACTCGTTGACGGCCAGCGCGTGAAAGGCATGGAACATTTCATGCCGCTTTTTTATCCGCAGATGGAGACTTTGTTTGATTATATGCCCGATGCGGCGATCGTGCTTGATGAGGGGGTCGCTGCTTTGTTTGATGAGCGCTGGTCAACGATCCTTGCCTGCCATCAAGGGCGCGTTCAAGACCAGAACCTCACCGGCAGAAAGGCGCTACATTCTGTCTATCATCCCCTGCCGCCGGAAGATGTTTATCTTGACCGGCCTGCATGGGAAAAGTGTCTGTCATTGCGCGCGCGCGTGCAGCTTTCGTCTTTTGTGCTGGACGATCCTGATGCCGAGAATGAGGGCGGTCGCTCTGGCTGCGATTTTACCGAAGCACGCAAGCGCAGCGATCTGGTGCTCATGGACGAAGTCGCTAAGCAGATTCAGCTTTTGCAAAAACAAGGCCGCCGCATTTTGCTTGCGGCGCAAAATCCGGCGCAGCATAAGCGGCTGGTCAAACTGCTTGAGAAACATCACGGGCAGGAGCAAGAGCTAGGCGCCATTCGCCCCGTGAGCAACTGGCGCGAAGCGCAAAAATGCGCGCCTGATGAACTCGCGGCGATCACGCTTGATATTGCGCGCGGCATCGCAACGGAGGAATTTGTGATCTTGTGTGAGGAGGATATTATCGGCGCGCGGCCTGTGCGAGCGCGCCAGCGCGGCACCAAACGCGCTCGTGCGCAATTGATGCAGGGGCAGGCGATTCATCCGGGTGATCTTGTCGTTCATGCTGATCATGGCATAGGGCGCTTTACCAGATTGCGGCGCGTGCAGGCGGCCGGTGCAGCGCATGATTGTTTGATGATCGTTTATGCAAATGATGGGCGGCTGTTCATTCCGGTTGAAAATGCCGATTTGATATCGCGCTATGGCGCGGCGGAAGGTGAGGTCGCGCTTGACCGGCTAGGCACCCATGCGTGGGCGCAGCGCAAGGAGCGCATCCAGAAAAAATTGTGGGAGATGGCCGGACAGCTCATTAAATTGGCAGCCGCGCGGCAAACGGCGCAGCTTTCGCCTTCGCTGCCGCCGCAAGGGCTTTATGAGGAATTTTGCGCCCGCTTCGCTTTTGAAGAAACCGAAGATCAGAGTCAGGCGATACAAGATGTGATGAATGATCTCAGCTGTGGCCGCCCGATGGATCGGCTGATTTGCGGCGATGTCGGTTTTGGCAAGACCGAAGTGGCGCTGCGCGGGGCGTTTGTCAGCGTGATGGCGGGTCATCAAGTAGCGATCATCGCGCCGACAACTTTATTATGCCGCCAGCATGTGAATGTTTTCACCCAGCGCTTTGAGGGCTTTCCGGTGCGCATCGGGCATTTATCGCGCTTGACGCAAAGCGAGGCGGCGGCGACGCGCGCCGGCTTGGCTGATGGCACGATTGACATCGCCATCGGCACGCATGCTTTATTGTCCGCAGGCGTGAAGTTTCGCAATTTGGGCCTTGCCGTGATTGATGAGGAGCAGCATTTTGGCGTTGGGCATAAGGAGCGGCTGAAGGAAATTCGCGAAGAGGCTCATATATTGACTCTGACGGCGACGCCGATTCCGCGCACATTGCAGATGGCTTTATCTGGCGCGCGTGAGATTTCTTTGATTGGCGATCCACCGGCGGGCCGTCTTGCGGTGCATAATTTTATTGGCATGTTTGATCCGCCGACCATACGCATGGCCTTGCTGCGCGAGCATGAGCGCGGCGGACGCAGTTTTTTTATCTGCCCGCGCGTTCGTGATCTTGAGGCGGCGACGGCGTTTTTAAGCGATTATGTGCCTGAGTTGAACTTTGTCGTTGCGCATGGCCGGCTTCCGCCCAGCACGCTTGAAGAGCAGATCGGCGCTTTTTATGATGGCGCGGCGCATGTCTTGCTATCCACAAATATTGTTGAGGCCGGATTGGATATTTCTGATGCGAACACTTTGATTGTCTGGCACGCGCATATGTTTGGCTTGGCGCAACTGCACCAGCTGCGCGGGCGAGTCGGACGCAGCAAGATGCGCGCTTATGCTTATTTTACGCTGCCTGCCAGCGCCGCATTGACGGCGGCAGCGGAAGAGCGTTTGCGCGCGCTGAATCAAATGGATCAGCTGGGCGCGGGGTTTGCGCTCGCGGCGCGCGATCTTGATATACGCGGCGCAGGCAATTTGCTGGGCAAAGATCAATCCGGCCATATTCGCGAGATCGGCTATGAGCTTTATCAGAAAATGCTTGCTGACGCTGTCGCGCAGCGTAAAGCGGCAGCTTCATCTGAAGAAGAAAAAGAAGATGAATGGTCGCCGCGGGTTAAAATTTCTGCGCCGATCATGATCCCTGAAGATTATATCCCCGATATGAAATTAAGGCTGGCGCTCTATCGTGATGTCGCCAGCATAAAGACGGATGAGGAGATGGATCTGCTCATTGAGGAGATCAAAGACCGCTTTGGCGCGATCCCTGCGGCGCTGCAATTTTTGTTTGAAGTGGTGCGCCTCAAAACGGCCTGCCGCGCTGCTAGTGTTGATGTGCTGGAAATCGGGCAAAATGGCGTTCGTCTGGGTTTTTATCGCAATCAAGTTGCCAATCTGACCGGTCTGGTGCAATTTATTGAGTCTCAAAAAGATCACGCGCGCTTACTGCCCGATCATCGCCTGCTGATCAAAACGAACTGGCCTGATGTCAAAGATCAGTTTCACGGCGCGCACGAAATTCTGGTAAAGTTGAAGGAGATCAACCAAACAGGGGAGGATATTCCATGACAAATGGACCGTTAAAAAATGTGCGCGTGTTGGAATTTGCGGGCATTGGGCCTGGGCCTTTTTGTGCGATGCTGCTGTCGGATATGGGGGCGGAGGTTTTGCGCATAGGCCGCGCGGGCGCGCCGCCGACGCGCGGCGCTGCCGATGTATTGAATCGCGGGCGGCGCTCGGTCGCGCTCAATCTCAAAAGCCCTGACGCGATAAAAGCCTGCCTGCGCTTGGTCAAGAGCGCCGACATTTTGCTTGAAGGATTCAGGCCGGGGGTTATGGAAAAGCTAGGGCTCGGTCCTGATCCATGCCTTGGGCAGAACCCGAAGCTGGTCTATGGCCGCATGACCGGCTGGGGGCAGACGGGGCCGCTCGCGAAGGCTGCGGGGCATGACATAAATTATATTGCGCTGACCGGCCTGCTTCATGCGATTGGCCGCAAGGGTGAGAATCCTGTGCCGCCGTTAAATGTTGCCGGAGATTTTGGCGGCGGCGCGCTTTATTTGGCGATGGGATTATGCGCAGCACTTTTTGAAGCGCAAAGTTCAGGCAAAGGCCAAGTGGTGGATGCAGCGATGACCGACGGCTCGGCTTCTTTGATAGCGATGTTTTACGGGATGCGCGCGAGCGGCCTGTGGCAGGAGCCGACCGGCACGAATCTTTTGGATAGCGGCGCACATTTTTATGACACCTATGAGACCAAAGACGGTAAATATATTGCGCTGGGCTCTATTGAGCCGCAATTTTATGCTCTGCTGCGCGAGAAGCTTGGTCTTGCAGATGATGCGTTTGATCACCAGATGGATCGGGATCACTGGCCTGCGCTTAAGGATAAAATCGCCGCTGCGGTGAAGAAGAAGACTCGCGACGAATGGTGCGCACTGATGGAAGGGAGCGATGTCTGCTTTGCGCCGGTTTTGTCGCTTGAGGAAGCGCCGCACCATCCGCATAACATTGCGCGCGAGACTTTCATTGAAATTGACGGGGTTGTGCAGCCAAATGTCGCGCCGCGTTTTTCGCGCACGCCGTCATCGGTGCAAGGGCCGCCGCCAGCGGAGCACGATATGACCGCGCTGACTGATTGGGGCTTGACCAAAGAAGAGGTAAAAAATCTCGCCTAGCGCGCCGGTTGATGCCACCAAGTGTCAATGAGATAGCCATAAAGGCTCGTTGTCTGCGGCCATGTCAGCGCGCGCCGGGCGGCAACCCATTGCGTAGCAGGATGAAAAAGTGGGATCATGTAATGACCTGCGCGCAAAGCAGAATCAAGAGCCTTTGTGGCTTTAATCAGGCCCGATCGTGTGCGCGCATTGGCAAGCTTAGCGATCAGCGCGTCTATTTTTTTTGACCGCACGGCAGCATAATTGCGTGCGCCCGCGGCGGCGGCGGCTGCTTGGCTCCAGTAAAAGGCCTGCTCATTGCCCGGCGAGAGCGACATGAACCAGCGGTGAAAAATCATCTGGTAGTCATAATCGCGCAGACGGCGCTGGTATTGGCTGCCGTCAACAAAGCGGACAGAGGCGCTGATTCCCAGCCTTTTGAGCTGCTGTGCGAAGATCAAGGCAATGCGTTCATTTTGCCGCAGACGGGTTAAAATCTCAAAGCGAAAGGGCAAGCCGGTCTTGAGATTGACCATTTGATTATTTTTGACCCCCCATCCGGCCTGCGCCATCAGCTTCAGCGCGGCGCGCAGCCGTGCGCGCGGCGCAAGCGGTTTGGTGGTTTTTGCTGGCGCTGCCAATTCAGAGCGATCAAAAAAACTTCTCGTCGGCTGCCAGAGATTATGAAATAGATTTTTATTGATCCAGTCCCGATCAAAAGCTAGCGTGAGCGCTCTGCGCACGCGCCGATCGGCAAACAAGTCTTTGCGCGTGTTGAACACCAGCGCCCACATTCCCGAAGGTGTGCGCGGAGCAAACGTGACTTTGCGCATGTCGCCGCGCTGCAATGCGGGAATATCATAGCCGCGCGCCCAGCGCGTCGGATCATGCTCTTGGCGCATGTCATATTTGCCCGCCTTAAAAGCTTCAAAAGATGCATTTTCGTCGCGGTAGTAATCATAAATGATCCGGTCAAAATTAAACCGCCCGCGATTGACCGGCAGGTCTTTGCCCCAATAATTTTTGTTGCGGCGATAGATGATATATTTTCCCGGACGCGTATCCTCAATGACGTAAGCGCCGCTGCCGAGCGGCAGCACGAACCGGCTCTGGCCAAAGGGATGGCGCGTGAAATGTTTTTTGGAGATAATCGGCATCAAGCCGATGATAAGAGGCATTTCCCAATTTCCCTCTGGCGTGAAAGAAAACTTGATGGCGCGCGCGCCGATTTTTTCCATTGACGCGATTTTGCGATAATAAAAGCGATGATTGGGGCGGCCATGATCGCGCAATGTCTGCGCTGAGAAAATTATATCTTCCACGCGCACCGGAGAGTCATCGGCAAAGCGCGCATTTTGATGAAGCGTGAATATCACCCAGCTGCGATTTGGCGCGGTCTGCATTTTTTCGGCGAGCAGCCCGTAGAGCGTGAAGGGCTCATCAAAGCTGCGCGCCATAAGGCTCTCATAAACAAATTCACGCACGCCATAGACCGGCGCGCCGGTGATGGTGAGCGGGTTGAGGCTGTCAAAGGTTCCGGTGATCGCAAGCCGTAAATCTCCTCCCTTCGGCGCATCGGGATTGACATAGCCGAAATGCGTGAATGTTTTCGGATAAAGCGGTGCGCCATGCATCGCGATCGCATGATCAGCAGCCCGAAGGTTGCCCACAAAAACAAGGCTCAATAAAATGAGCGCAGGGAAAATGAGTGCAGGGAAAATGAGTGCAGGGAAAAAAAATTTAATGGATATTTTCGGCGCGAGGAATATAGACGCCTTCTTCGTCGCCCGCGAACAATTCTTTAACCTTCGGATGCGCGACCGGCTGTCCGCTTTCATCAGGAAGAAGGTTCTGCTCTGAAACATAGGCGACATAAGAGGATTCAGAATTTTCAGCCAGCAAATGATAATAAGGCTGGTCTTTGGAAGGCCGAATTTGTTCGGGAATGGACTGCCACCATTCTTCGGTATTGTTGAAGATGGGATCGACATCAAAAATCACACCCCGAAATGGAAAAAAGCGATGCCGCACAACTTGGCCAATGCTGAATTTAGCATCGCGATGAATGGATGCCCGCTGAGTATTGTGATCAGCCATATCTTTATCCTTGTGTGGTCTGAGTGAATCAATTATAGCATTTTGACCACGAAGCGCAAAATCGCCACGGCGAATAAGAACGAATCATAAACAAGATTTTTGAGCTGACTATGCTAGACTTGCCTCTATGATTTTGGCGTCTTTTATTTTTTTCTTGGCGGTGTTTTTTGCGATCGGCATGAGCTCGGTGCGCAAGACGCGGCGCACGATCGGCGATTATTATCTAGCGAGCCGCGCGGTTTCGCCGTTTTTTGTTGGGCTGTCGGCGGTGGCGACGAATAATAGCGGCTATATGTTCATCGGCATTATGGGGTTCACCTATGTGACCGGCTTGAGTGTTTTTTGGCTGCTTTTTGGCTGGATTGTCGGGGATTTTCTGGCCTCGCTTTATATTCACCGCAATTTGCGCGTGGAATCGGCGAGCAAGGAGGAGCTGACATTTGCCGGAGCGATCGCGCGCTGGGGCGGGCGTAATTTTCAGCTTGTCCGGCTGATGATCGCGCTGATTGCGCTGGTTTTTTTAAGCATTTATGCGGCCTCGCAGCTCAATGCCGGAGGCAAAGCGCTTGAGGCTCTGTTCGGCCTGCCCGCAGTGAGCGGCGCAGCGCTTGTCGGGGTGATTGTGGCGTTTTACTGCATCGCTGGAGGCATCCGCGCCTCCATCTGGACGGATGCGGCGCAGTCTTTTGTGATGCTAGCCTCTATGGCGATTTTGGCGGCGGTGGCGGTGGCGTCATCGGGTGGGCTGTCGGCGACGTTCGCGCAGCTTGCCGCGCAGCCAAATTATCTTGACTGGTTTCCTTACAGCGATCTGCCATTTTCAGGGAGCGTGTTATCATTTATCGGGCCGTTATTGTTTATCGTGGGCTGGCTGTTTTCGGGTTTTTGCGTTGTGGGCCAGCCGCATATTATGATTCGCTTCATGGCGATGCGCGAAGCGGGCGAGCTCAATGCGGCGCGCGGCTGGTATTATAGCTTTTATATATTGTTCGGCCTTTTGGCGATTTCGGTCGGCCTGCTGACCAAGATACACCTGCCGGACATATCGGGCATGGATCCGGAGCTGGTTTTGCCGACGATGGCGTTAAATCTGCTGCCGCCGGTTTTGGTGGGTTTGATGTTGGCGGGTGTTTTTGCCGCGACGATGTCAACGGCGGATTCGCTTGTGCTGAGCTGCTCGGCGGCCTTGACGCATGACATTCTGCCCAAGCGCTTGGAGACGACCGCGCAGGCCAAAATGGTGACTTTAGCGATAACATTATTTGCGCTGGTGCTGGCTTGGTATGCGCAGATTTACGGCGATGCGTCGGTGTTCACCCTGACGCAGTTTGCATGGGCAGGGATGGGCGCGGCGTTTGGGCCTTTATTGCTGCTGCTGTCGCTGAAGCAGAAAATGACCGAGCCGCAAGCTTTGGCGATGATGGTATCAGGCATTTTTGTTGTGATTATCTGGCGGCTTGCCGGATTGCCCTCGGGGATGTTTCTTGAAGGCGTTGCGGGCATATCCACGGCGTTTATCGTTTGGGCTTTGGTGGGGTTGCTGCCGTCGGGTGGTGCCCAGCAAGAAGTGCAAGACCCCATCACAGCGCCTTAACTGCGCCGGAGTTTTGCTCTTAATTTGGGGAGGGGGATCAGCGCGTTCACTTTTTTGATATGTTCGTCATATCCGGGGCGATATTTTCTGCCGCGCGCATTCATCAGCGGGACGCTGCCAGCGACGACTAATATATTTATGGAGATTGCGCCGCTGGCGAACACACCTACGGTGCCCCAAGCGGCATCGCCGAGATCAGCCGCTGCGGCGAATGCAAAGATAAACAGCCCCCACCAAAACAAAATCTCGCCGAGATAGTTAGGATGGCGCGCATAAGTCCAGAGGCCATGGTTTAGGATTTGGCCTTGCTGGCGGGTTTTGAGGAAGCGGCGCAGTTGGGTATCGGCGATGCCCTGCAACATGATCCCGCCGCCCATCACGGTGAAAGCGATGAGATCAAACCAGCCCAAATCTGCTTGATACTGGGTGATAAAATAAAGCGGCAGGCAGCTTACGAAAACGAACAGAGTCGGGAGAAAATGAATCGTGGTCAGATCGGCGAGGAGAGCCAGACGGCCTCCAAATTCTCTGATGTCCGGATAGCGCCAATCTTCGTCTTGCATGCCTTTCCATCTTTGCTGCCAGTTCCATGTCAGCCGCACCGCCCACGCCATGAGCAGCAAAAAAGCGACGAAGACGCGCGGATGGAGATCATCGAAAGGCACGAGTGAGAACCAATAGATCGCCAGCAGAGGCGGCACGACCGTCCAATAGGGATCATAGATGCTTGAATTATTGTGGTAGCGGCTGAAGAAGAAAATCACCAAAGTCCCGATGCTGTCGGCGATCAAAGCGGTGATGATGGGATGAAAGTCTCCCCACACTTCAATCGCCGCGCCGGTCGCGAGTACGGCAATCGCCAGCGCCACCAGATATGCGATAACAACATGAATCATCCGTAGATTATACAGGAATTTGTGGCGGATGGGGTGGGATTCGAACCCACGAGATGCTTGCACATCTGCTGGTTTTCAAGACCAGTGCCTTCAACCGCTCGGCCACCCATCCTTTGCGCGTCCTTTGCGCGTCCTTTGCGCGTCCTTTGCGCGTCCTTTGCGCGAATTTTGCGCGAATATCGCAATTAATATATGTTTAACCTTAATGTCTATAATAGGTTTTATGGATTCTCGGTCTTTATTTTTGCGGCTGGCCTTGATGGTGTTGATGGCCTTGATTACGCCGCTGACGGGGGGATGCGCGTCCAACCCGCTAATCGCCGATGGCAAAGGCGGGCGCTATGTGGTGGGCGGCAAATATGCGATCAAGGGGGTTAAATATCGCGCGCGAGTCAATCGGAATTATCTGGAGACCGGCTATGCTTCTTGGTATGGCCGCGCCTTCCACGGCAAAAAGACCGCCAATGGTGAAACCTATGATATGAACACTTTGTCGGCGGCGCATCGCACATTGCCGCTGCCGACCTATGCGCGGGTGACCAATCGGAATAATGGCCGCTCGGTGATTGTGCGCGTTAATGATCGCGGGCCTTACAAAAGCGATCACGGCACCGATACAAGCAAGCGAATTATAGATGTTTCACGCAAAGCGGCTCAAATGCTCGGTTTTTTTAAGGCTGGCATTGCATCGGTTGAGGTGCGCTATCTTGGCCGTGCGCGTCCCGGCGGTGCCGATCAGCTCACGAGAAATCTCAAAACGCGGCGAATCCGCGCTCTGTTCCGTCCGATCGGCGAAACCAAAGGCGGCAAAGTTTATCATGTCAAGACCGGCGCCTTCAGCAGCCGCGCCAAAGCTGAGGCGCATCGCCTTGATCTCGCGCGCACCAAAAAAATCGCCGCACGACTCAAAAAAGAGAAAGATCGCTGGCGGCTCATTTTCGGCCCGTTTGAGGCAAAAAACGAAGCCCACGCGATCAAATCCATTTTGCTCACACGCGGCTATCGCAAATCGGTTATATTGGCAGCGAGGATGTCTAGAAATTAAAAAGCAGACATCTAACAGACATATAAGAAGTAGATATTAAGAGGCCGGTTCGTGAAACAAAAATTATTCCCAATATTATCGCTCATATTGCTGCTGCTGCCTCATTCGGCGCGCGCATTTTCCGACATTGCAACGATAGCGCCTTATGCTCTGCTGATGGACGCACAAACCGGCACCGTCCTGTTTGAGCGCAATGCCGATACTTTGATGACACCGGCCAGCATGACCAAAATCGCAACGGTGTCGCTGCTGTTTGAGGCGATCAAAAGCGGCCAGATCAGGCTTGAGGATGAATTCTCGGTCAGCAAAACAGCGGTCAAAGAGGGGGGCGAGCGCTCCGGTTCATCGTCAATGTTTTTGGAGCCTGAAAGCGTGGTGCGTGTTGAAGATCTCATTCGCGGCATCGTTATTCAGTCGGGCAATGATGCGGCCATCGCGGTCGCCGAAGCGCTCGCACCAAGCCAGCAGGCCTTTGCCGAGAAAATGACCGCCTATGTCCGCAAGCTCGGCCTGAAAAAAACCACATTCAAAAACGCCACCGGCTGGCCTGAAGAAGGGCACGAAACAACGCCGCGCGAGCTCGCGCAGCTTGCGCGTCATCACATCGCCGCCTATCCAGAGTTTTACCACTATTACGCCGAGCGCAGCTTCACATGGAATAAAATCACACAGGCCAATCGCAATTTACTGCTGCGCGATAAACTTGGCGTGGATGGCCTCAAAACCGGACATACCGAAGATTCCGGCTTTGGCATCGTCGTTTCTGCTAAGCGCGGCCAGCAGCGGCTCATTCTTGTGCTGAATGGCCTCAGGTCCGAGCAGGAGCGCCGCGGGGAAGCTTATAAAATCCTATTATGGGGATTTCGCTCTTTTAGAACCTATCGCCTTCTTCGCGCTGGCTATGAAATTGAAAAAGCTTTTCTCTGGCATGGCACAAAAAGCCGCGTTCCACTGATGGTTAAAGATGATCTTTCTGTCGCCATCACACGCGAAAAAAGACGCCGCTTGCGCGTGTCCATAGAATATATGTCGCCGATCGCCGCGCCGGTGAAAAAGAACCAGCAGGTTGGCGTGATCCGCGTCAAAGAGCTAGGCGGCGAGATCATCGCCGAAAAGCCTTTGGTTGCCGCGCTGGATGTTGATCGGTTGAACTTCTTTGGCCGCGCGATCTCAACACTGGAATATATGTTGTTTGGTGGATAGAGCGCGGTTGATCAGTTTTGAAGGGGTTGAGGCGTCGGGCAAGACGACCCAGATGGCGCGCCTTGCTGAGCGTCTGCGTGAGGCGGAGCAGGCGGTCGTCACAACCCGCGAGCCCCATGACGATGCCATCCGCAGCCTCTTGCAGCAGAAGGGGGCGGATTATGATCCACTGACGCAAGTATTTTTGTTCGCCGCGGCGCGCCGCCAGCATATCAAAGATGTGATTCAGCCCGCGCTTGATCAAGGCAAGATCGTGCTCTGCGATCGCTTCATCGATTCGACTTTGGCCTATCAGGGCTATGGGCTTGGGGTGCCGCTTGACCTCGTGCGCCTGATCAATCAGCAGGCGACAGGCGGCCTGATTCCGGATATAAGCTTTATCTTTGATCTAGACGTTGATGCGCAGCGCGCGCGGCTTGAGGCGCGCGGTGAGGCGCTCACGAGCTATGAGAAGCTGGAGCGCGCCTTCCACGAGAAAGTCTGCGCCGGATTTTTGGCCATCGCCCGCGCCGCGCCGGAGCGCTGTCTTTTGCTGGACGCGCGCCGCTCTCAAGACCGGATCGCCGAAGATATTTGGAGTCATTTGCGATAATGCCTAGAATGCCGAAGAAGAAGAAGAAAACCGAAGAGGAGGCTGAAGAGGCCTTTCCGCCGCCTTATGCCCATGATTTATTTTTTGGGCATCAGAAAAGCGAGCAGCACATGCTGGATGCGCTGAGATCCGACAGATTGCATCATGCGTGGCTGATTGAAGGGCCGCGCGGTTTGGGCAAGGCGACTCTGGCATGGCGCGCGGCGCGGTTTTTGCTTGCGGATGGCGCATCATCAGGCGCGGGGCTTGCGATTGATAAAAAAAGCACAGTCTGGCATCTGACTTTGGCGATGAGCCATCCTGATTTTTTATCTGTCGCGCCGGCGGCTGAGCAGAAAACGGCGACCATCACTGTGGATGATGTCCGCGCGGTGCAGAGTTTTTTTTCTAAAAGTCCGGCGCTGGGGCGATATCGGCTCTGCATCATTGACGCGGCCGATAATCTCAACCTCAACGCTGCCAATGCTTTGTTGAAACTTCTTGAAGAGCCGCCTGACCATGCGGTGTTTTTTTTGGTCTGCCATCATCCGGGGCGCCTCTTGGCGACGATCCGCTCGCGCTGCCGCCGCTTGAAGCTCGCACCTCTGCCCGACCTAGAGGTTGAGCGCGTCGTCAAAACTTTCATGCCGCAGATCAAAAAGCCGGATATGGATATTGCGATCCGCGTTGCGCATGGCTGCCCGGGCCGCGCGCTGGCCTTTGCCGAAGGGCAGGGGCTCAAACTTTACCGCGACCTGCGCAAGCTCGTCGCCGCGCTGCCGCAGATGGACTTCCCTGCGGTGCAAAGTTTCTGCGCCAGCCTTTCGGATAAAGAGCAAAAAAAATATGACCTGTTTTGCGATCTGATGCTTGACTGGATTGCTTCGGGCACGCGCAGCCAAGTCAGCCAAAGCGCGCAGTTGGATGAAGGATTAAAATTATGGGGCAAAGTCAGCGAGATCATTCAAACCCGCCAGCGCCTCAACATGGATCGCTCTGAGGCCGCGATGAACATATTTCTAGCACTCGAGGCGGCGCGATGAGTGCATCAAAGAAAAAGTTTTATATCACGACGGCGATTTCCTATCCGAACGGGCCGCCGCATATCGGCCATGCCTATGAGGCGATCGCGGCTGACGCCTTTGCGCGCTTCAAGCGGCTTGACGGCTATGAGGTCTATTTCGTCACCGGCACCGATGAGCATGGGCAAAAAATCTACCGCGAGGCGCGCGCGCAGAACAAATCGCCGCAGGAGCTGACCGGGCAGCTCAGCCAGCTTTTCAAGGCGATGTGCGATCATTTTTCCATTTCTTATGATTATTTTATCCAGACATCGCAGAAAGAACATCATCGCGCGGTGCAGCATATTTGGAACGAAATAGAAAAAAAGGGAGATATTTATAAAGGTGTTTATGCCGGATGGTATGCGCCGCGTGAGGAAGAGTTTTATACCGAAAGCGAGCTTGTCAAAGACGAACAGGGCGACTGGGCGACGCCTTCCGGCGCGCCAGTGGAATGGGTTGAAGAGGAGAGCTATTTTTTTAAATTGTCAGAATATCAAGATAGACTGCTGGATTATTATAAGAAACATCCTGATTTTATCCAGCCCGAAACGCGACGCAATGAGGTCATTTCTTTCGTCAAAGGCGGGTTGAAAGATTTATCCATTTCGCGCTCCAGTTTTGATTGGGGCGTGAAAGTGCCAGAAGATGATCAACATATCGTCTATGTCTGGCTGGATGCTTTGACAAATTACTTAACGGCTATCGGATACCCTGATGAAAATAAAGGAGGTTTTTGGCCTGCCGACCTTCATATTATCGGCAAAGATATTTTAAGATTCCATACAGTCTATTGGCCGGCCTTTTTGATGTCGGCGGGCCTGCCTCTCCCCAAATCTATTTTTGCTCACGGCATGATCTTGACTGGGGAGGGCAAAAAAATGTCAAAATCACTCGGCAATGTGCTTGATCCGTTTGAACTGGCTGAAACCTATGGCGTTGATCCATTCCGTTTTTTTCTATTACGTGAAGTCGTTTTCGGCGCTGATGGAATATGCGGCGACCAACAGATCATTCACCGTCTCAATGCTGATCTCGCCAATAATCTTGGCAATCTCGCTCAGCGCTCACTGACGATGCTCCAGAAAGACTGGGATGGCAGAATTCCTTCTATAAGCCGTGTCTCACCATTGACGTTCAGATTACCTGAAGGAAATTACATCACGAAGTTTCTTCCACAGACCTCTGCAGGATCGACAGTAACTTTCGGCGTTTTAGATTTATTATCTAGAGTGCGTGATTCAATGGAGTTTGACCACCCAGATATAGCCCTTGAAATTGTTTTTGGTTTTATTAGTAAAGCTAATCTCTATTTTACTGAAAACGAGCCTTGGAAACTCGCGAAAACTGACCGCAAGACTCAAGGCGATGTGCTTTACATAGTCATTGATGTTTTGCGCCAAGCCGCTATTTTATTGCAGCCCTTTATGCCCAATGATATGAAAAAATTACTGGATTATCTGGCTGTTGATGAGGATAAACGAGATTTTGCTTCACTGCTTGATATATTAAAACCCGGAAAGAAACTGCCTGCACCGGCACCGCTTTTTCCCAGATATAAGAAGGATTAATATGCTCGTTGATAGCCATTGCCATTTAAATTTCAGCAGCTTCAGCGACGATCTGGACGGGGTTGTCGCGCGCGCCGGAGAGGCTGGGGTCGGCCTCATGGTCAGCATCGGCACACGGCTCGACGAGATCAAAGAGATCGCCGCGATCGCGGCCAATTATGAACAGGTGGTTTATTCTGTCGGCGTTCACCCGAATGAGGTCGGGGATCATGCCGACCTTGACGCCGATAAATTAGTTCAGATTGTCGAGCAAAATGACTCCAAACAAAGAAAAAAAATCGTCGGGCTCGGCGAGACCGGCCTTGATTTTTACCGCGACGCTCAGCAGGCTGCGCTGCAGGAAAAGCTGTTTCGCGTCCATATTGAAGCCGCGCGCCGCACAGGCCTGCCGGTCATCATCCACGCCCGCGCCGCCGATCAGGAGGTCGCGCGCATTCTCACCGAAGAAATGGAGCGGGGCGCGTTCACGGCGGTGATGCATTGCTTCACCGCAGGCCGCCAGCTAGCCGAAACGGCGCTAGCCCTTGGGCTTTATATCTCCATATCGGGGATTGTGACCTTCAAGAACGCGCAGGATTTGCAGGCGATCGTCCGCGATCTGCCGACCGACCGGCTGCTCGTCGAGACCGATGCGCCTTATTTGGCGCCTGTGCCTCATCGCGGCAAGCGCAATGAACCGGCTTTTGTAGCCAAAACCGCTGATTATATCGCCGCGCTCAAAAACATCCCCGCGCCGGAGCTGGCCAAAATCACTTCCGATAATTTTTTCCGGCTGTTTTCCCGCGCTTCACGCACTTCACGCGCCGAGAAGCCGGTTTGAGCCTGCGAGTCACGATTTTGGGCTGCGGCTCCTCCGGCGGCGTACCGCGGATTGGCGGCGACTGGGGCGCGTGTGATCCTCAAGAGCCGAAAAACCGCCGCCGCCGCTGCTCCATCCTCGTTGAGCGCTTTAATGGGGCAGGGGAAGCGACGCGCGTTCTCGTGGACACATCCCCTGACCTCTACGACCAGCTCTTGGGCAGGGGCGTGGACTGGCTCGACGGCGTCCTCTACACCCACCACCACGCCGACCAGACCCATGGCATCAATGATCTGCGCGCTTTTTTCATCAATCGCTGGCAGAGTGTCGATGTCTATATGGACAAAGCCACCGCCGCCATCATGACAAAACGCTTCAGCTATTGCTTTCAAGCCATTGAGGGGTCGGGCTATATGGAGTTTTTGAAGCTCCACGAGCTGCAGGTCGCCGAGTCGGGTAAAATCTCCGGCCCCGGCGGCGATATTGGGTTTGAGCCATTTTTGCTCCATCACGGCTCGGTGGATGCGCTGGGCTTCCGCTTCGGGCCGGTGGCCTATGCGCCCGATGTTGTGGAAGTGCCTGAAGCCAGCTTCAGCGCGCTCCGAGGTGTTGAATGTTGGATCGTGGATACTTTGCGCTACCAGCCTCATCCGACCCATGCGCACCTTGAGCGCGCGCTTGAATGGCTCGCCCGAGTCAAGCCGCAGCGCGGCGTGTTGACCAATATGCATATTGATTTGGACTACCAGACGCTCAAGCGCGAACTGCCTGACGGCATCGAGCCGGCCTATGACGGCATGGTGCTGGATTTCCCAAACTACGTATAATATATATTATGGTGAATTATTATAGGCCCTAGACTGGGCTTTATCTGCACCTCTCTGATTCACCATAATATATATTATACGAATCTTTGATATATCCCTTATAACGCTTCAGGTAAGATGATTTCGGATAAGATGATTTGGGAGGATCATGAGTAAACAGCCACAACAGGCGCAGACGCCAAAAGCATCTTTATCCAACTGGCAGATTGGCTCATTTTCGTTTATGGCGCTGCCGATTTCGGCATTAGGTCTGCCTCTTGTGGTGCATCTGCCGCCCTTTTACGCGAGCGAATTGGGGATTGGCGCGACAGCGGTCGGCTTGATTTTTATGATCGCGCGCTTTTGGGATGTGTTCACCGATCCGTTTTTTGGCGCGCTGAGCGATTATCTGCCGACGCGCTGGGGCCGCCGCCGCCCGTGGATTGCGCTCGCGGTGCCGCTGCAGATTTTATGCGCGTGGTATTTATTCCTCCCGAGCGGCGGCGCATCAACGCCGTTTTATCTGGGCTTCTGGCTGTTCTTGATCTATATCGCGACGACGATGACGAGCATTTCGCATATGTCGTGGGGAGCGGAATTGTCGCCCTATTATCACGAGCGCGCGCGCATACAAGGCTGGCGCGAGGTGGCGCTCATTGCCGGCATGGTTATGGTGCTCGCCCTTCCGGCGATCTGGGAGGTTTTTGGGGTTGAGGGCGAAGTTTCGGCGGTCTGGATGATGGGGACGTTCATCATGGTCTCAACGCCTTTATGCGCTTTGATTACTTTAGGCGGCACGCCGCAGGAAAAAGCACCCGCCAGCGCGGTGGCGCGGCTTGATTGGCAGGCCGGGATACGGTTTTTTGCTAAAGATGCTGTCTTGCGCCGCCTGCTTGCGGCCGGTCTGATGGTTGCTTTGGCGCTGGGCATGACCGGCGCGCTTTATATTTATCTGATCTCCTATGTCTTTATGCTCGGCGAAGATAGAAACCTTTTGCTGCTGGTTTATTTTGTTTCCAGCGTGATCGCTGTGCCTTTTTGGATTTGGATGAGCAAATATTTCGGCAAGCACCGCGCGTTGACGGTCTCGGTGCTTTATGCCTTTGTGATGCTCTCGACGGGTTTTTTGCTGCCGAGCGGCATGTTCTGGCTGGGATTTTTTTGGCTCACGGCCTATGGCATCGCCTATGGTGCCGGGCCATTTTTACTCCGCGCGCTGATGGCCGATTTCGCCGATTTTGACCAGCTCGAATCAGGACAAAAGCGCACGGGTCTATGTTTTTCGCTGCTCAATCTGGTTGAAAAGATCGGCCTTGCTCTGTCCATCGGCCTCACCTACCCTTTGCTTGATTTGATCGCGTTCCAGCCTCGGGCGGAAAACTCACCCGAGACGCTTAATTTGCTGCTCGCGATTTATATCATTCTGCCCGGACTATGCTGGCTTACCGCCGGACTGCTCATGTGGAATTATCCGCTGACCGAGCAGAAACAGGAAATCATGCGCGCCAAGCTCGAGCAAAGCGAACTGTCTAATCCTCAACTAGGTTGAGGATATTCCCGAATTTTTTTCTGAAAACCCTTTCCGCATAAATTGGCAGAACGACGTCCAGCATGGCGGTGCCTTCATCATCGTGGCTGCGGCGCAGCACCTGCCCTCTTTCATATAGAAACGCCGAGGCTGCACCAGAACCATGATGACAGGGCAGCAGGCGAACCCGAAAATGGCGCAGCTGCCTTTTTTCATTGAGAATGTTCTCAATGCGCGCGCGTAAAGATTCTACACCGGCACCTGTCGCCGCCGAGAGCAAAATCGGATGAGACCCGCCATTCTTATTTTCAGAAATCTCATGCGCCAAATCCGCCTTGTTCAAAACTTCAATGATCTTTTGTGCATCGGTGCTGAGATTTAGCGTGTGTAAAATCTTCTCTACATCCAGCTTTTGCGCGAGGCTGTCGTGATGGGAAATATCGCGGACATGAACAATTACATCAGCCGCGCTAACCTCTTCCAAAGTCGCGCGAAATGCCGCCACAAGGTCATGCGGCAGATCAGACACAAAGCCGACCGTATCCGATAAAATCGCCTGCTGGCCATTTGGCAGACTCATCGCGCGCATTTTGGGATCAAGCGTGTCAAATAATCTGTTGCGTGCCGGAACATCCGCGCTCGTTAAAAGATTAAATAAAGTGGTTTTGCCTGCATTGGTGTAGCCGACCAAAGCAATCACCGGCCAGGCTGCTTTTTGCCGCGCGGCGCGCATTTGCTCTCGGCGCTGGCGCACGGCGCGTAATTGTTTTTTCAATTTTATGATGCGCGCCGATATTTGACGGCGGTCTGATTCAATTTGGCGCTCGCCCGGCCCGCCCAAGAAGCCGCCGCCGCCGCGCTGCCGTTCAAGATGCGTCCAAGAGCGCACGAGCCGCGTTTTTTGATAGACCTCCTGTGCCAGCGACACTTGCAGCCGCGCTTCTTTTGTCCGCGCGCGCGTGCTAAAAATTTCCAAGATCAAGCCAGTGCGATCAAGAACTTTGACCTGCCAAGCGCGTTCAAGATTGCGCTGCTGGCTCGGAGTCAAAGCAGCATTGACAATCACAAGCTCAACATCAAGTTCAGCCATGCGCGTTTGAAGCTCTTTTACTTTGCCTGTGCCCATCAAAGTCGCCGTTTGTGGAGTCTTGATCTCAACCGGCAAAACCGCGCGCGGCGCAAGATCAATGGCGTGCGCCAGCCCTTCAATCTCGGCGAGCTGCGAGGCAAGCGAGCGCAGGTCTGTATTCTTGCTCTCCGGAAGGCGCGGATGAAGAATCAGACTTTTTGGAAGATGCGCTATGAGCTGGCTCCCACATCAGTATTTATGTCAGTATCTGCCATGCGGGGTATATTTTCTGCGGGCATGATCGTCGAGATCGCGTGCTTATAAATCAACTGCCGATGGCCATCGCGCTCAAGCAAAATGCTTTTTATATCAAAATGGTCAATCACGCCTTGCAGCTTCACCCTGTTCACCAAAAATACCGTCACCGGCATGTGTTTTTTGTGCATATAAGCTAAAAACGAACATTCTATATCTTTGACCTTTTCTTCTTTGTCCTTATCTTCACCCATAATGCCCCTCCCTCATTAACATAAATATAGCAAAAATATAGAATCAGTAAATAAGATTCAGGTTCACTTTTTCACCTGCTGAAGGATTTTTTCTTCAAAAGCGGCCCGAATTTTATGAGTCATTTTGCGGGTTATTCTGCGGGTCATGGCACCCTCAGCAATGCCGATTTTCTGGCCGTCTAGCCTGTCCACTGCGGTAACCCCGCCGACCGATGAGGTGATAAACGCCTCATCAGCCGCTAAAGCCTGCGCGCGCGTGAAGCCGGTCTCTTCAATCGGAATGGCCAGATCGCGCGCAATTTCAATGACAGACAATCGTGTGATTCCATTCAAAATCGCCGCGTCGGGCGCATGGGTGATGAGCCGCCCGCCGTGGAAAATCCACGCATTAGATGCCGCACCTTCGGTGATGATGCCCTGTTCGTTGACGAGCCAAGCCTCTTGGGCATTTTGTTCACGTGCCTTCTGTCGGGCGAGCACGTTGGCAAGCAGGCTCGTTGATTTGATATCACAAAGCTGCCAGCGCAGGTCGGGTGTTGTGATGACATTGATGCCCTCCCGCCTAGCAGCGTTTGATAAATGCCGCGCGATGATGACCAGAGACGGCTTCGCCGCAAGCGGAAATATATGGTCGCGCTGCGCATGGCCGCGCGTGATTTGAATATAGACCAATCCATCACGAACATGGTTGCGCTCTATCGTTTGATGAATGAGATGCGGCATGGCGCGCTGCGCTACCGGCCAGTCCATTTTGAGCTTCGCCAGCGAGCGCGCTAGACGGCTGAGGTGAGGCTGCAGATCAATCACGACGCCTTTGCGCACCGCACAAGTTTCATAAACGCCATCAGCAAATTGAAATCCGCGATCTTCAATATGAATGCGCGCTTGATGATAAGCGCGCCAGCTTCCATTAACATAGACGCTGCGGCTCATGATCTTGTCCAATAGATCGGGCTGACGATGCTGATCAGCGCCAGCAATTCCACCCGGCCGCCGATCATGCCCAAAGACATCGCCCAGCTTGCCGCATCGGGCAGGCTCGCGTAAAGCTTCGCGGCATCAATGCCAACCATATTGACCATCGGCCCTGCATTCGCAATCGCCGCCACCGAAGCCGCCAGCGAATGTTCAAATGAAAGTCCGGTAAAGGCCAGCACCAGCATCAATACCGCAACGCTCGCGTTAAAAAGCGCGAAAAATACCCACACCGTCTGCATCAAGGGTATATGAATCGCCGTGCCGTCAAAATAAACGCCTTTCACATCATGCGGATGAACCAGCAGAGATAATTCCTTGCGGCTTTGACGCAGCAGCAAAAGAATACGCAGCACTTTGAGCCCGCCAGCCGTTGAAATCGTCATGCCGCCGATAAATGTCAAAAGCAAAGTGAAAATGAAAGGTATCTGCAAGCCCTCAGCTGCCCAGCCCGTTGTGGAGATCACCGAAATGCCGACAAAAAATCCCTCGCCGAGCGCATCGCGCCAGCGCGAATCAAGAATCAATTCGCCCCAGCCTCCGGCGAACACGCTGGTGACCTCTTCTTCACTCGCCGCGCGCGCCGTATCAAAAAACAGCACGCCCAAAGCGACAGCGCTCACGACAACCAGCGCCAAAAATACACGCCGCTCAAGGTCTTGGCGGAAGGTCGCGCGGCCGCGCAATAAAAGATAATATTGCGCCATATTCATCGCGCCGATCAGCATGAAAATCGCCAGCACAAATTTGACATAAGGCGCGTTCAAAACCCACTGATCTAACCCCGGATTCATGCCGCCGGTGGAAAGCGTTGAAAACGCCATGCACACAGATTCAAAGAAAGGCACACCGCCGATAAATAAAAGCGCTGCGCATAAAAACGTCAGACCGGCATAAAGCGGGCCAATAATTTGCAGCGCGCGGATGAACCCGCGATCCGGATTTTGCTCGCTGGCCGTTCCAGCCACAAGGCGCAAAGACATGCCGCCCACGCCAAGCGGGGCCAGCACCATCATCGCCATCACCAATGTCGCAAGCCCGCCAAACCACTGCAAAAAAGCCAGCCACAATCTGACAGACACTTCAAGCGTGCCGGGGTCGGTAAAAATTGTCGCGCCTGTCGTCGTCAGCGCGCTGGCCGAAAGAAAATAAATTTTCGCGATCGGAAGGTCCAAAATTGCCCATAAAGGCAAAGCCGCAACAAAAATGCCAAGCCCCCAGCCAAGCACGGCAACTAAACATAGGTCAGCCTGTGTGAGCACCCTCCCCGATTGGCGTCCGGTGAAAATCATCAAGCCGGCGCCAAAACTGGAAATCATCATTGTTGAGGCAAATAAAATGCCCGCACGGCCCTCGCCCGATAAAAACGCCGCCATCATCGGCAGCGCCATAGACAAAGACAAAGCCGCCGTCAGCCAGCCAAGAAAAGATAAAATCAGAGAATGTCGCATCTATGCATTTAATTCTGCACCGCAGCCTGAAAAAGAGGTTCAATCTCTTGTATTTTCCCCGCCAGCGCAAAAACCACCACATGATCTCCAGCGCGGATTTCCGTATTGGCGTTGGGGATGATGAATTCGCCGCTGCGCCATACCGAGCCAAAAATCACGCCCTCAGGCAGATTGATCTCGCCAAGGGGCCGCCCCACAAGAGGCGAAGCCGCCAGCGCTTCTACTTCGAGCGCCTCTGCTGCGCCGTCATGCACCGAGTGAAGTGCTGCGATTCGCCCGCGCCGCACATGGCGCAAAATCGTTGAAACCGTGAGCGCACGCGGTGAAATATAGGCGTCAATGTTCAAAGAGCGCATTACGTTGCGGTAAGACACGTTATTGTAAAGGCAGATCGTTTTTTTGCAGCCTTCCTGCTTGGCGACCACCGAGCTAAGAATGTTGGCTTCATCATCTCCGGTTAGCGCAACAAAGGTTTCGGTTTCATGAATGCCGCCTTCGCGCATCAAGGCGGCATCGAGCATATTGCCATAAAGCACGACGCTGTCTTGAAATTGATCCGCCGCTCTGACCGCATGATCGTGATCGGCTTCAATGAACGTGTATTTCACTTGCTGCGTGCGCGTCAGATTTTCTGCAACATAGAGGCCGATTTTTCCGGCTCCTGCAATCAGCACACGGCTGGCTTCTTTTTCCTGATGGCCAAAAATCACCAGCATGCGTTTGAGGTCGCGGACATCGGCGGCGAAGTAAATTTCATCATCGGATTCAATAACGTCAAGATCACGCGGCACGAACATATTTCCATCGCGCACAATGCCGGTGATCGTCGCGCGCAGCCCCGGAAACGTGCTGTGCAATTGCGCCACCGGCAAATTGATCACCGGGCAATCACCGCTCGCTATCACGCCCGCAAGACAGATTTTGCCATCAACAAAGTCCATCGCGTCAAATGCGCCGGGAACGCTCAACCGGCGCAGCACCGCTTTGCCGACTTCAAGCTCCGGCGAAATCACGACATCCACCGGAATCTGTTTTTGTGCAAATAAGCGGTTCCAATAGGTCGTGCTGTGACTCTGATGCTTGATCCGTGCAATTTTGTGTGGCACGCCAAAAAGAACATGCGCTAATTGGCACGTGACCATATTGATTTCATCCTGCCCTGTAACAGCGATCAGAATATCGGCTTCTTTGACGCCGGCTTCCTCCAGCGTTTCGGGATGAGAGCTCTGCCCCGAAAAGGTGCGCACTTCCATCGTGTTGGAGATTTCCTGCAGCACCGACTCGCGCTGGTCAATGACCGTCACATCATGCGCCTCGCCCGCCAACTGGCGCGCGATATTTTGCCCGACAAGGCCTGCTCCACAAACAACTACGCGCATAAAGAAAGCCCTCTTTTTCGCTCTACACCAAAGATTCTGCGGTAGTATAACCAAGCTAGCGAAAAATTTCTAAATTAAGGCTGATCATGATAGGCACCAAAATAGCGAGTGTGGTCGCCGCCGCCGGTGACGGGCGGCGTATGGGCGGAAAGATCGTCAAAACCTATCAGAAACTTGGTTCTGTTCCCCTTCTATTTCACGCTTTGGCGAGGCTTTCGGCCTATGGGCTGGTTCAGCCGGTAATTCGTGAGGCTGACCGCGCGCTCTATCAGGAGGGGCTGGCGGCGATTAACCATATACCGACATGCCAAAATATCCACGCACCGGTCATCGGCGGCGCTACGCGCGCGGCGTCGGTTTGCGCCGGATTGGAGGCTTTGCGTGATTATGCGCCCGAAATCGTCTTGCTTCATGATGGCGCGCGGCCTTTCATTCCGCTGGGTTTGGTTGATCGGCTCGTCGCAGCGCTGAAAGACGATGATGGAGGCTATATTGGTGCTGCACCAGCGCTGCCGATCAATGACACGTTAAAGAAATTAGATCAAGAAAAAATGATAACAATAGATAGAACAGGTATTTTTCGGACGCAAACCCCGCAGGCTTTCCTTTATTCTGAAATACGCGCCGCCCATAAACAAAATGAACAAAACGAACAAAATAAGAATATGAACATCACAGATGACCTCGTCCTTCTTGAGATGACCGGCCAGAAAACGCAGCTCGTCGCAGGCGATGAGCGCAACATCAAAATCACTGAAGCGCGTGATTTTGCGATCTTTCAAAAACTTCACCATCGGGTGCAGATGGGGCTGGGCGTTGATGCGCATCGCTTTGGCGCGGGTGATCATATCTGGCTGGGCGGCCACCGGATCGCGCACGATCAGGGCATTGACGCGCATTCTGATGGCGATGTCGTCCTTCATGCGCTTGCCGATGCGATTTTTGGCATCACCGGTGCCGGAGATTTGGGCAGCCACTTCCCCTCCTCTGATCCTCAATGGCGCGATGTCCGCTCAAAAATTTTTGTTGATCGCGCGCGCGCGCAGCTCACGCAAGCGGGCTTTGCGATCAGCAATGTTGATATTACGATCATTTGCGCCAAACCGGCGATCGCGCCGCACCGAGAGGCGATCCGCGAACAGATCGCGCGCGCTTTGTCCATTGATTGCGCGCATGTCAGCGTCAAGGCAACGACCACCGACGGTATGGGGCTCACGGGCAACAATGAAGGCATCGCTGCGCAAGCAATCGTCAGCGCCGAAAAAGTTGAATGATAAAAAAATTAAGCAAAAATCCTGCGACTTTAATCGCTAGCGGTTTTTATACCGGCTATTTGCCCCTCGCGCCCGGCACGTGGGGAAGTTTGGCAATTTTGCCGGTGGCGGCTTTTATACAATTTATGTCAGGCAATTTTGGGCTTTTGATCTTCAGCGTGATCTTATTTTTTGTCGGCCTGCTCGCCGTTTCGGCTTATATTCAGATTGATGGCCGCCGCGATCCGCCTGAAGTCACGATTGACGAAATGGCTGCACAATGTCTTGTTTTGGCGGCGGCGAGTCTGTCTTTGTGGGATTATGTGATCGCCTTTGCGCTGTTTCGGCTTTTTGATATTTTTAAGCCTTGGCCGATTTCTTTGGCAGAAAAGCGCCTGCCCTCTGCGCTGGCGGTCATGGCTGATGATGTCGGTGCGGCGCTTTATGCGATCGTTCTTTTGCGCGCCCTTCATTTTGTCGGAGTTCTCTAACCTCAACGATGCCCGATCAGGAAATAAAAACTTTAGCGCAAGCTTTGCTTGAACAATGTCAAAAAGCGGGCTTGACGATCACCACCGCTGAGTCCTGCACGGGCGGGCTGATCGCGGCGAGCCTGACCGCTATACCGGGCGCGTCGCAGATTTTTGGCTGCGCATGGGTGACCTATGCAAATAAGGCCAAGATGAACCTGCTTTCGGTGCCGCGTGATTTGCTCAAAACCGAGGGCGCGGTCAGCGCCGCCTGTGCCAGAGCAATGGCCGAAGGCGCGCGGGCAAATGCTCAAGCGGGGCTGGCTTTGTCGTCAACCGGCATCGCCGGACCGGGCGGCGGCACAGCAGATAGGCCGGTCGGGCTGGTGCATATCGCCGCCGCGATGGAAGGAAAAACCAAAGATATCGTCTGCCGCTTCGGCGACCGGCCACGCGATGAAATTCGCCGTGAGAGTGTGCTGGCCGCGCTGCAGCTCGGACTTGATCTGCTCAGCCAGCGCGCTTAATAAAGCTGTCCATCATAAGCTGGATCGCACGATCCAGCAAAGGCGTGGCAAAGCGCGCGAGAAAACCGCGCTGAAAATCAAAATCAAGCGCGCAGACGGTTTGGCAATCCTCCCCTTTTTGAGTGAATGACCAGCGACATTCCAGATCGTGCAGCGGGCCTTCTTCCAGCTCCACGTCAATGATTCCGCGCTCGCGATCAAGATATACGCGGCTTATAAAAGTCTCATGCAGAGGGCCATAGCCGATGATAAGCTGGGCGAGAAGATAATTTGGATGGCGTTCAAGAATCTGCGCATTTTGGCAGGCGGGCAGATATTCGGGGTAGCTTTCTATATCGGCGACGATGTCAAACAGGTCTTCGCTTTTATGTTGAGAAATATGTTCAACAGTAAAAAATGGCATCAGTGGGCGCGCGCGCGCTTGAGTTGTTCAAAATGTTCTTCGGCATGATAGGAAGAGCGCGTCATCGGCGAACAGGCCGCCATCAAAAAGCCTTTGGCGCGCGCTTCGCGCGTATAATCTTCAAACTCTTCGGGGCGCACATAGCGCGCGACTTCGGCATGTTTGAGCGTCGGGCGCAGATATTGGCCGATCGTGATGAAATCCACCTGTGCGGCGCGCATATCATCCATCACCTGCAATATCTCGTCTGGGGTCTCGCCCAGCCCGACCATCAGGCCGGATTTTGTGAACAGATCAGGCCGCAGTTTTTTTATATCGCGCAGCAGATCCAGCGAGCCCTGATAGCGCGCGCCCGGGCGAATGGTTTTGTAAAGCCGCGGCACGGTTTCAAGATTATGGTTGAAAATATCGGTCTGCGCGGCGGCGATGATCGCCAGCGCGCTGCTTTTATTGCGAAAATCGGGCGTCAAAATCTCAATGCTGGTCTGTTGTGTCTTGTCGCGCACCGCTTGGACGACGGCAGCAAAGTGTGCTGCGCCGCCATCGGCTAAGTCATCGCGGTCAACCGAAGTGATGACGACATGGTTGAGGCCAAGCGCTGCGACAGCCTCAGCGACGCGCATCGGCTCGGTCGGATCAAGCGCGAGCGGCTTGCCGGTCGCCACATTGCAAAAGGCGCAGGCACGTGTGCAGACATCGCCCATAATCATTACCGTCGCATGCGACTTCGCCCAGCATTCGCCGATATTCGGGCAGGCCGCCTCTTCACAGACCGTCGCCAAGCCCAGAGAATGAATCAGCTTTTTGGTGCGCGCAAAATCCTCGCCGCCGGGCGCGCGCGCTCTGATCCAGTTAGGTTTTCTGGAAATAGTTCTAACAGCCTCGCTCATGCGAACCTCTCTCTGATTTGCAGTCCGGCATAAAGTGCGGGTGCTCCTAATTTGTCTTCAATGCGCAGCAGGCGGTTATATTTTGCGGTCCGCTCGCTGCGCGCCAAAGAGCCCGTCTTGATCCAGCCGGTCGCAAAGCCAACGGCCAGATCGGCAATGATAACATCTTCGGTCTCGCCCGAACGATGCGACATCACGGTCGCAAAGCCCGCATTCTGCGCGAGCGTCAGCGCCTCTTCGGTTTCGGTCAATGTGCCGATCTGGTTGGGCTTGATCAACACCGCATTGGCTGAAGCCTCTGCGATGCCGCGGCGAATGCGGTCGCAATTTGTCGTGAACAGATCATCGCCGACCAGATTGACCTTCGCGCCGATTTTTTGTGTCAAAAGCTGCCAGCCTTCCCAATCATCTTCGGCCATGCCATCTTCCACCGAGATGATCGGATATGCGCCCACCAGATCTTCAAGCCAATCCGCCATTTCGCCTGATGAAAGCACACGATTTTCTCCGGCGAGGTGATATTTCTGCTCGCGGAAAAATTCGCTCGCCGCGACATCAAGGGCAAGAAACACATCATCTCCGGCGCGATAGCCCGAAGCCTCAATCGCATCGCAAAGAATATCCAGCGCCTCTTGAACGCTGACATCGGGCGCAAAGCCGCCTTCATCACCGACATTGACGCTCATTTTTTTTTCCACCAGCATTTTTTTCAGCGTTTGAAAAATCTCAGCGCCCGCGCGCAAGGCATCAGCAAAACGCGCAAAGCCCGCCGGAACAATCATAAATTCCTGCACATCAAGCGGGTTGTCGGCATGCGCGCCGCCATTAAGCACATTCATCATCGGTGCAGGAAGCAAATGTGCGCGCGCGCCGCCTATATATTGAAACAGATCAAGCCCTGCTGCTGCTGCTGCCGTCTGCGCGACAGCCAATGACACCCCCAGCAGCGCATTTGCACCCAAGCGGCTTTTGTTCGGCGTGCCGTCAAGGTCGCAGAGGATCTGGTCAATCTGCCGCTGCGCGCGGACATCCATGCCTGACAGCGCATCAAAAATTTCCCCCTGCACGAAGTCAATCGCGGTGCTGACGCCGCGTCCATGCCAGCGTTTTGGGTCGCCATCGCGCAGTTCGAGCGCCTCATAGCGGCCTGTGCTCGCGCCGGAAGGCACGGCGGCGCGTTTTGTTGTGCCGTCATCCAAAGTGACGGCGACTTCAATCGTCGGATTGCCGCGGCTGTCGAGGATTTCGCGCGCGGTAATATCGGTGATGACGCTCATGCGGCGATCCTGCTCATGCGGCGATCCTGCTCATGCGACGAGACCGCGCGTTTTGGTCAAGCGGTCAAAGGCGACTAAATCAGCAATGATGTTTTCAATGTCTTGGAGGCGGATCATATTCGGCCCATCAGAGGGCGCATTGTCAGGGTCTTGATGAGTTTCCATGAACACAGCGGCAACACCGACTGCCACCGCCGCGCGCGCCAGCACCGGCGCCATTTCGCGCTTGCCGCCCGAAGCGGTGCCGCGTCCGCCGGGTTCTTGGACGCTGTGGGTCGCATCAAACACAACCGGACAGCCGATCTGGCGCAATTCCGGCAAAGAGCGCATATCACAAACGAGCGTGTTATAGCCAAAAGACACGCCGCGTTCAGTGACCATCACATTGGCATTGCCGCCCTCAGCGATTTTTTTGGCGACATGAATCATATCCCAAGGCGCGAGGAACTGACCTTTCTTGACGTTGATAACTTTGCCGGTTTTGGCCGCTGCGGTGAGCAGATCGGTCTGGCGGCATAAAAAGGCGGGGATTTGCAGCACGTCCACCACGTCTGCGATGGCGGCGCATTGAGCGGGTTCATGGACATCGGTCAATGTGGGCAGGCCGGTGGTCTCGCGGATTTCGGCGAAAATCTCGGCGGCTTGTTTGAGGCCGATGCCGCGCTTGGCGCTGACGCTCGTGCGGTTGGCCTTATCAAAGGAGGTTTTATAAATCAGGCCAACGCCCTGCCGCTGCGCAATTTCGGCGAGCGCGCTGGCCATCTCAAGAGCATGGGCGCGGCTTTCCATCGCACAAGGGCCAGCGATAAAAGCCAGCGGGCTTTTATTGCCGATCGTAATATCTCCGATTTTGATTTTTTCGTTAAACATTAGAGTAAGCGGCTTTGGGCGATGGCGGCTTCAATGAAAGAGGCAAACAAAGGGTGAGGCGCGAACGGCCTTGATTGCAGTTCGGGGTGGTATTGGACTCCGATATACCATGGATGGTCGCTAATTTCCACAGTTTCGGGCAGCAGGCCGTCGGGAGAAATGCCCGAGATGGCTAGCCCCTTTTCAGCAAATGAATCGCGATAATTGATGTTGAGCTCGTAGCGGTGGCGGTGGCGCTCATAAATACGCTGTGAGCCGTAGATTTTCGCGATCCGGCTGTCAGGCGCGAGCCGCGCCTCATAGACGCCCAGCCTCATCGTGCCGCCCAGATCATTATGCCGGTTGCGGCGATTGACCTCGCCATCTTTGAGCCACTCGGTCATCAGGCCGATGACCGGATTGCTGGCTACGCCAAATTCCGATGAACTCGCCCGCTCAAGCCCGACGAGATTGCGCGCCGCTTCCACCATGCCCATCTGCATGCCAAAACATATCCCAAACCACGGGACTTCGCGCAGGCGCGCGAAATGCGTCGCGGCGATCTTGCCCTCCGCGCCTCTTTGCCCAAAGCCGCCGGGTACGATAATCCCATTGACGCCCTCCAAAAAATGAATCGCCGGTTTGTCGCCTTCAAAAATTTCGGAGTCGATCCAGTTCACATTGACGCGCACCCGATTGGCGATGCCGCCATGAACCAGAGCCTCAGCCAGCGATTTATAGGCGTCAAGAGTCGTATCCATATATTTGCCGACCACCGCGATCTGCACCGCGCCATCGGGCTGGTTGATGCGTGAAATAATCTCATGCCATTTGCCGAGATTGATTGTCGGCGGCTCTTTAATGCCCAGACAAGATAAAATCTGCCGGTCAAGCCCCTCTTGATGATAGACCAGCGGCACTTCATAGATTGAACTAACATCTCTCGCCTCAATGACCGCCTCCTCGCGGACACTGCAAAAGAGCGCGATCTTGCGCCTCTCATCAGGCGGGATCGCGCGCTCGGTGCGGCAGAGCAAAATATCCGGCTGGATGCCAATAGAACGCAGCTCTTTGACCGAATGCTGCGTCGGCTTGGTCTTCATCTCACCGGCGCTCGCAATGAATGGCAGCAAGGTCAAGTGAATGAACCCCGTCTGCTCCGGCTTTAGACTATTGCCCAACTGGCGGATCGCTTCAAAGAAAGGCAGCCCCTCAATATCCCCGATCGTGCCGCCAATCTCACACAGCACAAAGTCAATGCCGTCATTATCTTTGACGATGAATTCTTTGATCATATCGGTCACATGCGGAATGACTTGAACCGTCGCGCCCAGATAATCGCCGCGCCGCTCGCGGCGGATGATCTCGCGATAAATGCGCCCCGCCGTCATATTGTCGCTCTGCGCACAATTGACGCCGGTGAAACGCTCATAATGACCCAAATCCAAATCCGTCTCGGCGCCGTCTTCGGTCACGAAAACCTCGCCATGCTGCGACGGACTCATCGTGCCCGGATCAACATTCAAATAAGGATCCAGCTTGCGCAGACGCACAGAATAACCACGCGCCTGCAACAGCGCGCCCAGAGCCGCCGCAGCAATCCCCTTGCCCAAAGAAGACACCACGCCGCCGGTAATAAAAATATAGCGCGTCATAAACAAACCTTACCCAACCTTATCGCACTTCCTGCGGATAAGGGAGTCCTGCTTTAACGATTTTTGACGATTTGGTCTTAACTTTTGTTTATTGGGCTTTTGTTTATTGGCTAGCATCGGGCTGGGGGATGGTCGGAGATTGCTGAACCGGCGGCGCGGCGTCTAGCACCGAGCCCGAGCGCTCCTGCTGGGCGAGCAGGGTCAGGCCGATGGAGGTCAGGAAAAAAATCGCGCCCAAAATGCCGGTCGCGCGCGCAAGAGGATTGCCCGGCGCGCGGCCTGTCTTCAAGCCGTCGCCGCCGCCGATGCCCAGCGCGCCGCCCTCCGTGCGCTGCAGCAGAACCATGCCGATAATCGTCAGCGCCAAAAGCAAATGAAAAATTAATAAAATTGTTTGCATGAATGGATAATAGACAGGAACTGATCAGCTTTCAAGGAGGCTCCGCCGATGAGCAGGCCGCCGACCCCCTCAAGGGCGGCGATCTGCGCCGCATTTTCAGGCTTCACCGAACCGCCATAAAGAATAGGAATTTGGTGAGCCTCTCCATAGATTTCACTTAAAAGACGATCAATATATCCATGTGCCTGCTCAATATCTTGAGGTTGCGCCGCCGCGCCCGTGCCAATCGCCCAGATCGGCTCATAGGCGACCGAAAAAGTAGGTATAGATGGGGAAGCGGACGGCATAGACCCCTTCACTTGCCGCGAGAGCACCGCCAATGTCTCGCCGCGCGCGCGTTCGGCCTTACTCTCGCCGACGCAGATGACCGGCCTCAACCCCGCTTTGATCGCCGCCGCCGCTTTGGCACAGACAAGCTCATTCGCCTCCCCCTGCTCCGTCCGGCGCTCGGAATGGCCGCAAATGACCAGATCTGCGCCGCAATCTTTGAGCATCTCAGCGCTGATCTCGCCCGTATGCGCTCCAGACGCCTGCGCGTGGCAGTTCTGCCCCCCCATCCGAACCACACCCCCCGCCAAGCCAGCAAATTCGGCAATCAGCGTCGCCGGTGGGCAAATCACCACCTCGCAAATAGGCTGTGCGGCTATCATCGCTGTAGGCATCGCTGTAGGCATCGCTGTAGGCATCGCTTCAAGCATAGCCTCAAACTCCGACCGCGCCGCGCGCAGCCCGTTCATCTTCCAATTCCCAATAATTAAAAATCTCTTTTTCACGCAAAAATCTTTTTTCTCAAAATCCTTTAGCATATTATGGCCTAAAATCTATATTATTCCCCCATCATTCACTCAAGAAGAAAATATTTATGCTGCTCAATCGCCTGAGACAAAGTGTCGCCGGATGGATGGCCAAAACCCTGATCGCTCTGCTTGTTGGCATCTTCGCGCTCTGGGGCATTGGCGATGTGTTCGGCAGATCCCCCGACCCGATCGTCGCCAAAATCGGCAGCGAACATATCGCCGTGAGCCAATTCCAGCGCTCTTTTGGAGCCGCCTTTAACCAGATGCAGCAGCAGACGCGGCAGCAAGGCAAAGAGCTCAATATCGCTCAAGCGCGGCAAAATGGACTTGACCAGCAAGTCTTGGCGCTGCTGCTTAATCAAGCTGCGCTTGAACAATCGGCTGGCACGCTGGGGCTGGATGTGTCTGATCAGGCGCTTATTGAAAATATCCGCCAAGACCCGATCTTTCAAGGACCGTTTGGCAGCTTTGATCGCCTCAATTTTGAACAAGCGATTCAAAGTCTGGGCATTACTGAAATTGATTTCGTCGAGCAGCGCAGAAAAGAGCATGTGCGCCGCCAATTAATCACGATTTTTACCGCCCGTCCGAGATCGCCCGCTTTGCTCATTGACCAAATCTATAAAGCGCAAAATGCGCGCCGGATTGCGGAATATGCTGTGCTTCGGCAAAAACTTGTGGTACTGCCAAAGCCGCCCGCAGATGACGTGCTGCAAAACTTCATTGCCGCGCGCTCTCACCTCTTTCAGCAAAAAGAGCAGCGCAGCTTTTTGCTTCTTGTTCTTGAACCAAAAGATTTTTTCTCATCAATTAAAATTCCGGCGGCGCGCATCCGGCAGGAATATGATGCGCGCATCGCGCAGTTCTCAACGCTCGAACAGCGCCTCGTGCAGCAAATTATTTTCCCCAACAAAAAAACCGCGCAAGAAGCACGGCGTAAAATAGATCGCGGCACGCGCTTTGACAAAATCGCCAAAGCGCGCAAGCTTTCCCAAGATGACATTACATTAGGCTGGCTCACCGAAAATGAATATCTGTCACTATCTGTCGCGCAAGCAGCAAAAAAACTGCGCAAAGGCGATGTCAGCCAAGTGGTTGACGGCCCCTTCGGTGCCATCTTGCTTCATGTGCAAGATATAAAGCGCGCGAAGCAAAAATCATTTCGTGAGGTCAAAAAAGAAATTCATCAGCGGCTTTTGCTTGATGAAGCGCAGGATGAAATTTATGCCGTGCATAATCTTATTGAAGATGGCCGCGCTTCAGGTGACAGTCTGGCGCAGATTGCAAAAAAATATGGCCGCATATTCAGCGTCAACGACTTGCAGGCCGCCGCCAAGCTTCCCAAAAAATTGCCAAAAATTGATGGCCTCATTCAGCGGGTTTTTTCCTCATCTCAAAATGAAGACCTCGCTGTCGCGCGCACACAGAATAATGGCTATTATTGGCTTGAAGTAACTGAAATCACGCCTGCACAGACTCAAACCCTATCTCAAGTGCGCGCCAAAGCATTGCGCATTTGGCAGCGTGAAGAGCGGCAAAAAAAATTGGCACAGCTTGCTGAAGAGATGATTCAAAAAGGCTCGCTAGGCGCAACACTCAAAAGCTTGACGAAACAAAAAATTTCGCGAACGCCGCCGCTGGCGCGTTTTGCCAAAAGCGATGTTTTGACCGAAGACCTCGTTGAGGCGCTTCATCGCGCGCCAATCGGCGCCTTCCTCAAAGGCGCGGGCGTCAAGTCGGGAGAGATCATCGTGCTGCGCGTAGCGCGGGCGCGCGCAGCGCAGACGAGCGCGCAGGATCGTCGCGCACTGAAAAACAGCATAAGGCAGGAGCTAAAAACATTATACGCCAATGAGCTCATCTCGCAATATATCGCCAGCGTCCAAGATGAATATGGGCTGACGGTTCATCAGGAAAACGTAAAGCTCGCTTTTGATACATTGACGCAAAACGTCAGATGAAGAGCGCATTCCAGCAGCTTTATGATGCGGGACAGGCGCAAATTCTCAGTCTTGATCTGGCCGCTGATCTTGAAACGCCGATCTCGGCGGGATTGAAGCTGGGCGTTGGCCGCGCGCGCTATGGCTTTTTGCTGGAATCGGCAGAGGATGGCGAGCGGCGTGGCCGCTATTCGGTCATCGGGCTCGCCCCTGATTTGATTTGGCGTGTGCGCGCGGGACAGGTTGAAGTCAATGAGCGCGCGCAGAGCGATCCCGACCAGTTCGCGTTTGACCCCCGCCCGCCTCTGGAATCGCTGCGCGCTTTAATTGCGCAGACGGCCTTTGATCTGCCTGATGATCTGCCTTCCGTATCTGCGGGGCTGTTTGGCTATCTGGGCTATGACATGGCGCGTTTCGTTGAAAACCTTCCTGCGGTGCCGCATGATGCGCTCGGCCTGCCGGACAGTATTTTTGTGCGGCCATCACGCATGGTGCTGTTTGATAATCTCAAAGGCCAGATCAAATTGCTGGCGATTGTCAGACCGCGCAAAGATATGTCTGCGCAAGAGGCGTTCGCGCAGGGTCAAAACGTGCTTGAAGAGATGAGACAAGCTCTGTCAAAAGCGCTGATATATCCCACCGCGCCCGCGCCAGAGATTAATGTGGTGCCGCAGTCCAACATCGGCAAGCCTGCATTTCTCGACATGGTGCGCCGCGTGATTGATTATATTTATCAGGGCGACATCTACCAAGCGGTCGTAAGCCAGCGCTTTGAAACGCCATTTCCGCTGCCCAGCTTTGCGCTTTATCGCGCGCTGCGGCGGATTAATCCTTCGCCCTATCTGTTTTTTATGAACTTTGATGATTTTGATGTCGTCGGCTCAAGCCCCGAAGTTCTTGTGCGCTGCGAAGATAATCAAGTGACGATTCGTCCGGTTGCCGGCACCGCATCAAGAACTGGCAGCGCAGAAAAAGACCAGCAGGCCGGTCAAGCTTTGCTGGCTGACCCCAAAGAGCGCGCCGAACATTTGATGCTGCTTGACCTCGGACGCAATGATGTCGGGCGCGCTTCCGAAATTGGCTCGGTGCAAGTCACCGAGCAATTTGCGCTGCAATGGACATCTCATTTGATTCACATCGTCTCAAACGTTGTCGGGCGGCTGAAAAAAGACTGCGATGCGCTAGAGGCGCTGCTCGCCGGTTTTCCGGCAGGCACCGTTTCGGGCGCGCCGAAAATCCGCGCGATGGAAATTATCGCCGAGCTTGAAAAAGAAAAGCGCAGCGTCTATGCCGGTGCGCTTGGCTATTTTTCGGCCAATGGCCATATGGATAGCTGCATCACTTTGCGCACAGCGGTTTTGAAAAATCAAACGCTTTATGTGCAGACCGGCGGCGGCATCGTCGCCGATTCCGAACCCGAGCGCGAATATCAGGAATCGGTCAATAAGGCCAAAGCGCTGCACCGCGCCGCCGAGCTGGCGCACCAGTTCGCGCCGCTGCCGGAGGCCGCTAAATGATCCTGCTCATTGATAATTATGACAGCTTCACTTGGAACCTCGTTCATTTTCTAGGCGATCTGGGCGCGGCCTGCGATGTCCGGCGCAACGACGCGCTCACTGTGGAGCAGGCGCTCGCCCTCAAGCCGGAGGCGATCATTTTTTCTCCCGGCCCTTGCGATCCTGATAAAGCGGGCATCAGTCTTAATCTGGTCAGGGAGAATAGGGATATTCCGATGTTGGGCATCTGTCTGGGGCATGAGGCGATCGGACAGGCCTATGGCGGCGCGATCACGCGCGCGCCCGCGCCGGTGCATGGCAAATTGAGCGCCATCAAACATGACGATCAGGGCGTCTTTGCCGGACTGGCGCAAAACTTTGCAGCGGCGCGCTATCATTCCCTTGTCATTGACCAAGCTACTTTGCCTGATATGCTGGAAGCCTGCGCTTGGACCCAAGACGGCCTGCTGATGGGCGTGCGGCATAAGAAATATAATGTTCACGGCGTTCAATTTCATCCCGAAAGCATCGCGACCGAAAACGGCCACAGATTGCTGAAAAACTTTTTGAAACTCGCAGGCGTGTCGCGTAAAAAAATGGATGAGGAAAGAAATAAAAAAAATGGATGAGAAAGATTTTAAGTCCCTGCTCGCTTCGCTCGCCGCCGGAGCAGACCGGCCCGCGCCCGAACAAATAGAACAAGCTTTTGGCTTCATCATGTCGGGCGAAGCGCAGGAAGCACAGATCGCTTCTTTTTTGACCGCGCTCCATCTGCTAGGCGAACAGGCCGATGAGATCGCTGCCGCCGCGCTCATCATGCGCCGCAATATGCTGCCGGTCAAAGCGCCCGATGATGCTATAGATAATTGCGGAACCGGCGGCGATATGAAAAACACATTGAATATTTCAACCGCCGCCTCTTTGGTGCTTGCGGCCTGCGGCGTCAAGGTCGCCAAACATGGCAACCGCGCGCAATCTTCAAAATCCGGCTCAGCGGATCTGCTCGCTCACCTAGGCGTCAACCTTGATAGAAGCGCGTTTGAGCGCTCCATCCAAAGCGCGGGCATCGGCTTTATGTTCGCGCAAAATCACCATAGCGCGATGCGCCATGTCGCACCGGTGCGCGCCGCTTTGGGTTTTCGCACGATCTTTAATCTCATCGGGCCTTTATGCAATCCGGCGGGCGTCAGACGCCAATTCACCGGCGTGTTTGACCAAAAATGGGTCAGACCAATCGCCGAAGCGCTGCAAAAACTCGGCTGCGAGCGTGCTTGGGTCGTCCATGGCGATGACGGCATGGACGAATTGACCACAACCGCGCCCAGCCACGTCGCGCAATTGGATCAAGGCAAAATCACCTGCTTCGAAATCACCCCCGAACAAGCCGGTCTGCCTCGCGCCCAGCCCGCTGATCTCACCGGCGGCGCGATCGCCGACAACGCCCAAGCCCTCACAAGCCTGCTCGCTGGCCAGCAAGGCGCCTACCATGATATCGTCGTCTTGAACGCCGCCGGCGCGCTGATCGTCGCCGGTCAGGCCGATGACCTCAAACAAGGCGCTGAACAAGCCAAAGACGCCATCTCATCAGGCCGCGCCGCAAAAACTCTGGATCAATGGATCAAAATCTCCAATGAATGAAGCCGATATTTTAACCACCATCGCCCGGCACAAACATCAGGAGATCGCACAGGGCAAAAAAAACCAGCCTCTGCTTCGCTTGGAACAGGCCGCGCGCGCCGCGCCGCCTCTGCGCCCTTTCGCGGAAACTTTGCGGAAAAAATCAGCAAATGATGTTGCGATCATCGCCGAGCTCAAAAAGGCGTCGCCTTCACGCGGCCTCATCCGCGAAAGTTTTGACCCCGCCGCGCTCGCTCGTGCCAGCGAGCAAGGCGGCGCGGCCTGCCTGTCGGTGCTGACCGATGAGCGGTTTTTTCAAGGTCAGGGCGATTATCTGACCCAAGCGCGCAAGGCCTGCGGCCTGCCGGTTTTATGCAAGGATTTCTTTTACGATGTCTGGCAGATGGCGCTGGCGCGCGCGCTCGGCGCTGACTGCATCCTGCTGATTATGCGCGCGCTTGATGACGGCCAAGCCGCCGAACTCGCCGCCGCCGCGCAAGGCTGGGGCATGGATGTGCTGCCCGAAGTCCATGACGAACGTGATCTTGAGCGCGCTTTGATGCTGGACACCAAGCTCATCGGCATTAATAATCGCGACCTCAAGCGATTCACGACCGATCTTGCGATTACGAAGCGGCTTGCACCCCTTGTGCCTGCGGACCGGCTGGTCATCTGCGAGAGTGGCATCGCGACCCGCGCGGATATTGAACGGATGCTTGATATCAATGTCAGCGCCTTCCTGATCGGCGAAACTTTGATGAGAGAAAAAAATATCACAAAAAAATTGCAAGAGCTTATTTTAAGAGACAGGCAATGAGCAAAAAGCTTTCCCATATATCGCCGGATGGCGCTGCCCAGATGGTGGATGTTTCGGCCAAGCCCGAAAGCCTGCGCGAAGCCGAAGCGCGCGGCGCGGTGCAGATGAAGCCTGAGACGCTTGCGGCGATCCGCGAAGCCAATATCGCTAAAGGCGATGTTTTGGCGGCTGCGCGGCTTGCGGGGATTATGGCGGCTAAAAAAACCGCCGCGCTGATTCCGCTCTGCCATTCTTTGGCGCTGGATCATATCGGCGTGGATTTTTCTTTTGAAAAAGATCGGATTACTGTCGCGGCGGTGGCGCGGACGGTCTCGCGCACCGGCGTTGAGATGGAGGCGATGGTAGCCGTTTCGGTTGCCTGCCTGACGATTTACGATATGGCCAAAGCGATTGACCGCGCGATGGTCATTGAGGATATCCGCCTGATGAGCAAGAGCGGCGGCAAATCCGGAGACTGGCGGCGATGAGTCTGATTTCCGTTGATGAGGCGCTGCGTCGCATTGCCCATTCCTGCGCGGAAATATCCACCGAAATATCGGACGAACAAATAGATCTGATGGAGGCAGGCGGACGGATTCTCGCTGAAGACATAAAAGCGCGGCGCAGCCAGCCGCCCTTCCCCGCATCAGCGATGGATGGGTTCGCAGTGCGCGCGCGCCAAACGCCCGGGCAGTTCAAAATTATCGGACAGGCCGCCGCCGGACATAGATTCGCCGCAGCGCTTCACGATAGCCAAGCGGTGCGCATCCATACCGGCGCGCCTGTGCCCGAAGGCGCCGATGCCATCGCGCCGCTAGAAGTGGTGAAAGAAAACGGCGATATCATTGACATCGCCGAAAAATTGCCGGAGGGAAAATATATACGCCCGCGCGGGTTGGATTTTAGCGAGGGTGATGTGCTGCTCACAGCTGGAGCAAAGCTCACACCGGCGCGCATCGGTTTGGCGGCGTCTATGGATGTCCCGCGTTTGCCGGTGCGCAAAAAGCCGAAGATCGCTTTGCTCGCTTCCGGCGATGAGCTGGTGCGGCCCGGAAAAGCGCGCGATCAAGATAAAATCGTCTCGGCCAATTCTTTTGGCTTGGCCGCTTTGCTGCGCGACCATGGCGCGGAGGTGATTGATTTAGGCGAAGTCGGCGACAATATGGCAGCGTTGGGTGAAGCGCTCCCGCGCGCGCAAGAGGCCGATATGCTGATCACAAGCGGCGGCGTATCGGTCGGCGGGCGCGACCTCATCCGCGCGGCTTTGGAAGAACAAGGCTTTGCCGCAATTTTTCACGGCATCGCCATGAGGCCGGGCAAGCCTTTATTATTCGGCAAAATGGGATCAATTCTGGTGATGGGGCTGCCGGGCAATCCGGTTTCGGCTTTGGTCTGCGCTTATATTTTTGCGCTGCCCTGCATTGCCGCTCTGCTCGGCACCGCGCCCGAAAACCGCATGATGAGCATCATCACCGATTCCGACCTTCCGGCCAATGACAGCCGTCAAGATTATCTGCGCGCTCAACTCACGCTGAAAAACAATATCTGGCACGGAAAAATTTTTTCGCAGCAAGATAGCGCAATGCTTTATACTCTATCCCAGAGCCAAGGGTTGATCGTGCGCCCGCCTCATGCGACAGCGGCGCGCAAAGGCGACCAAGTGTCTCTGTTTAAGCTTTAATGAGGAGGACAAAATGACAAAATATATTCCTAAAAACACGAGCCCGCTGATGGCCTATCTGACCGTGCGCGATGCCGATGCGATGTCGGCCTTTTATCAAAAGGCGTTCGGCTTCACCCAAATGGAGCGCCTTGAAGGCGAGGACGGCAAACCCATTCATATCGGGATGTCTTTTCAAGACAGAGCCGTTGTGATGTTTTCGCCCGCGCCCAGCACGCCCGACATGGACTGGGAGTCTCCGGCGCATAGCGGCACGGCCTCGCCGATTGGGCTTTATCTTTACTGCCCCGATGTGGACGCCTTGTTCAAACAGGCGCTCGCCGCTGGTGCGACGGAAAGCTCTGCGCTTCAAGATATGTTCTGGGGCGATCGCATGTGTCAGGTCAAAGACCCTGACGGCTATCGCTGGTCTTTTGCTACGTATACCGGGAAAACATCCCCAGCTCCATAAGTTCTTGGCGCATATCGTCAGGCATGTCAGCGAAATCTTTGTCGTGCGGCGTGAGGTCTTTGGGCGCGGCGTCGGCTTCCAAATAGCGCCAGCCTTGAAAAGCGCGCCGCGGCTGCGCGTGAGTCAAATAAAGCTCCGGCGCAAAAAATATGCGGCATTTCTTCATGCCATCATCATCACGAACCGGCTCAAACGCCTTGATCCTCTGCCGCGCGCGGATCAGCCCGCGAAACACCCAATATAAAGAACCGCCATCGAGAATCTCCGCAGCCCTTTTCGGAAAAGCGCGCGTATCGTGATAAAGCCCGTCTCTTTTTTTCTTCTGAAGCCGCGCCAGCTCTGCTGGAGTTTCAACGCCTACGCATAATTTGACAAGGTGAAGCCCTGCGGCCATCAATTCGGCAAATGGGGCAGTAAAAAATACGTCGCCGTGCCCAAAAACATAAGGAAACCGATTACATCGGTGACCGTCGTCACAAAAACGCCCGAAGATAAAGCCGGATCAGCACCCAGCCTTTCAAGCAATACCGGAATCAAAACACCCGCCAGCGCCGCCACGACCATCGTGATGATCAAGGCCAAAGATAAAACCCAGCCAACGCCAAAGCCAGCCCAAAAGCCCGCCGCAATGCCCAGCAAAATTGAAAAAGCAGCGCCGTTCAAAGAGCCGATCACCAGCTCGCGATAAACGACGCGCATCTGGTTGTTAGAACGCAAATCATGAGTCGCGATCGCGCGCACCGCGATCGTCAGAGTCTGCGTCCCCGCAACGCCGCCCATTGATGCGACAATCGGCATCAACACCGCAAGCGCAACCATTTTTTCAATCGTTGCGTCAAAAATACCGATCACGATAGAAGCCATTATCGCTGTAATGAGGTTCACAAAAAGCCATTTGAAGCGCCCCTGCGTCGCCGCGCCGATATCATTAAACAAACTATCGCCGCTCACGCCGCCCAATTGTTTAAATTCTTTTTCTGCCTCGTCGGCGATGATGCCAACCGCATCATCAGACGTAATCCGGCCTACCAGTCTGCCCACCTCATTGACCACGCCGGCTGAAACCAAATGATATTTCTTAAAACGAAACGCAACATCGCTCTGCTTGAGATCAACCGGAATGAAAATCGGCCTATCCTCAATGAGAGTCTCCAAAACGACATCATCCTGCGCGCGCGCGATTTTGTTTAACGGAACGCTGCCGATCGGCTTTTCCTGTTCGTTAAGCAAATAGACTTCCAAAAAATTCTTTGGCAGATCTTCCGCTTCATGCAGAAATTGATTTAATCGCTTTACGGTCCAAGATGCTGGCGCTTTGGCAACATCATGATGCATGATGTGGCCAGCCGTCCCCTCTTTGTAATGAAGCGATTCTTGAATTTCGGCCTTTTCCCACTCCGGAACCTCTTGGTTGGCAAGAATTTCACGCTGCTCGGATTCAGGCAAATGATGAAGAAGAAAAAGTGCATCATGCGAATCCATCTGCGCAACTTGATGCGTAATAAATTGCGGACCCAGCTTGATCGCGATTTTGTCACGAACGGTCTCATCCAGCTCCATCCAGATGCGCGGGTCAAAATCATCTCCCATAATCTCGACGATCTTGACGCGGTGAATCGGCGGCAGATTTTTAATCAGGTCAGCAAAATCCACATAATGCAGACCTTTGCCAATGTCTCTGACATCGTCATGCTGTTTGTTCGTGATGTCCAGCGCCACGCGCCGCACAGTTTCCTGATTGATTTCGCCATTTTTACGGATCGGATTCGCTTCAGACATGACTAATCCCTTCTAGATTATATGTCTTACCCTCACAATAAATATGGTGCGGTCGAGAAGACTCGAACTTCCACGGGTTGCCCCACAGCGCCCTCAACGCTGCGCGTCTACCAATTCCGCCACGACCGCTCAGCCATGTTTTTTTTGTAAACGCATAGAGCACAACTCACAACCCTTCTAAAAAACAATTTCCGATAAGTGTTTTATATAGGTTAAAAATGTTGCGTAAAGGTTAATAATCCGTGAAGCGATCTTGATGATCAGGGAGACTCAAATGCCTTCACCGCCGGTAAAAGAGGATTGGTGAATGCCACATTCATCTTTTTGACGGCCTGTCCAGCGGCCAGAGCGGTAATCACCACCCTCTGCGACGCGGTCAGTGCATGGCATGCAGCCAATGGACAAATAGCCGTCCTTGACGAGCGGATGGCGCGGCAATTTGTGCGTGGTCATATATTGCGCCAGCTTTTCAGCGCTCCACGCCGCAAGCGGATTGAGCATGAAGCGAAAGCCCTCAAAACCTTCCGGACGGCGAATCAGTTCAATTTTTTGCATATTCTGCCGCGAAAGGGTCTGGAATCTTTTGCGGCCTGTGATCGCGGCGTCAAATCCCTCCAGCGCCTGCTCAAGGGGCAGCACTTTGCGAAAATGACAGCACATATCGGGATTGCGACTCCATAATATGCCCTGTGGATCAAGCCGCGCGCGGTCTTTCGGGTCGGGGCCGACCGCGCGGACATCGGTCAGGCCAAGGCGATCTTGCAGCAAATCCCGATAACGCAAAGTCTCCGGAAACATCTTGCCGGTATTAAGAAAAATCACCGGCACGGAGGGATCAATCTGCGAAAGCAGGTGAAGTTCAATAACCGATTCCGCCCCAAAAGACGAAACCATCGCGATTTTACCAGCAAAAGTTTCTTTGATGGCCGTTTCAAGCAGACTCGTGGCATCCAAATCTTGATATTGCGCCTGCAAGACAGCCAAGCGCGACAAAAGCGCCTGTGGTTCGGAATCTATGCCGATAGGGTTTAGCTGAGCCATTTTTCTTTCTCAACAATTTCTTGCGCCGCTTGGGATATTTCGCTGGGATTCATGCCTTGGGTGCGCCACTGGGCGCGTTTGGCCGCGAGCAGGTCTAAATGTCGGCTCCACTCTGCGCCGTATTTTTTCTCCAAATCCTGCCGCAGCAGCCGCGCAAGCGCCGGAGAGCGCCCGCCTGTGGATACGGTAAATAAAACATCGCCGCGCCGCACCTGAGCAGGCATATGAAAATCGCATAGAGGCGGCACGTCTTCGGTATTGACGAACGCGCCCGCCGCCGCCGCCTGATCCGCTTTGCGCCGCGCTTCCTCAAGCGGCAGACCGGCGATAAACACAAGGCTGCGCGCTGGAATCTCCTCTATATTTTCCGGATTAATTAAAATATCATGGCCACCGGCTTTTTGAATCATCGCGTGGCGGCGATCAAAGGCCTCGCCCTCGCCAATGAGGACGATCTTTTGGTCGGCTATATTCATAATAATCGGCAACATATATAGAGCTTCGCACTTCAAGGATAAAAATGCAAAGAAAGTATGTAATTTTTTATAAATAACGATTTTTTTATGTTAAATAACATCAAAAATATAAAATGGGTTGTTTCTCAGGGGCTTACCCCCTATCCGCGCGCGATGGATCTGATGGAAACCTACGTGCAGGACTTGCACAAAAATCCGAATATCCCCGAAAAAGTCTGGCTTTTGGAACATCCGCCACTTTACACGGCGGGCGTATCTGCGAAATCAGATGAGGTTTTGGAGATAAACCGCTTTTCTATCTATAAAACTCGCCGCGGCGGAAAAATGACCTATCACGGACCCGGCCAGCGTGTGGTCTATTTGATGCTTGATTTGAACCGGCGCGGTCGTGATGTCCGCCGCTTTGTTGCACAGCTTGAAGAGTGGGTAATCTTAACCCTCGCCGCTTTTGATCTGGTCGGCGAGCGCCGCACCGCGCAAACCGGCATCTGGGTGCAGAATCAAAAAATCGCTGCCATCGGCGTCCGGTTGAGCCGCTGGATCAGCTCACATGGCATTGCCATCAATCTATGTCCCGATCTGGAGCATTTTTCGGGAATTATCCCCTGCGGCATAAAAGATGAGAAGGTCACGAGCCTCCACGCGCTGGGACGCTCTGTGTCTATGGCTGCGCTTGACGCCGCGCTTAAGGTTTCTTTTGAGCAGATTTTTCAGGAGGCCGGTCAAACGTCATCACCAGATCATCGCAGCTCAGACTCTGCCCCGCTTGGCAAAGAATCTTTTTGATCACGACATCGTTTTCAGCGCGGAGGATATTTTCCATTTTCATCGCCTCAATCGTCGCCAGAGGCTGTCCGACACTGACAAGCTCGCCTTCTTTGACATGAATTTCGGTGATCTGTCCGGGCATCGGGCAGAGCAGCTCGGTATCAAGTGCACCCTCCTCGCGCTGCGGCAATAAAGCCGCAATCTGCTGCGCGGCGCGCGTGCGTACATAGACATTGACCGCCGCGCCATTATAAAAAAGCCGATAGCCACCCGCGATGGGCTCCATTTGCAGCGCGACATGCTCGCCAGCTACTTTGGCTGTCCAAACCCTCGCGCCAAAGCGCCAGTTCACTTTTTTGACCGCCCACTCCTCGCTGCCTTCTTTGATGTGCCAATGATCGCTGTGATCGGAAAACTCCGGCAGCAAAGTGACCGCCTGATGGCTGTCATCCAAATAGACCGCAAGCGAGTCACCATGATAGGGCGATAAATGCCCTCCGGTTAATTGCCCGGCGCGGCGGTGGTTCTTGAGGTGAATGTCCAATGCCGCAGATAAAAATATTTTTTGACTCCCCTGATCAAGCGCAGCGCTCTTGAAGCCGTCCGGCCATGTTTTGGCAATAAAGCCCGTGTCAATATCTCCGGCAAGAAAATCCGCATGGTTGAAAATCGCGTTCAGAAAAAGCAGATTATGATCAATGCCCGATAGCTGAAACCGGTTAAGCACATCGCTCATTTTTTTTACCGTCTCTTGACGGCTATCGCCATAGGTAATCAGTTTCGCGATCATCGGATCATAAAAAACCGAAATGCTATCGCCCTCCTCAACGCCTGTGTCCAAGCGAAACTCAACATCACACGAGTCTGAATCCGGAGGCCGAAACCAAGACAGCCGTCCGGTTGATGGCATAAATCCCTTTTGTGGATTCTCGGCATAAAGCCGCGCTTCCATCGCGTGATTATATTTCCTCCTCCCATTGGAACTGCCACGCATATCAGCATTCGCTATTTTAACGTCGCTTTGCTCATGGCGCAGAGGCTCTCCAGCAGCAATGCGGATCATCTCTTCCACTAGATCAAGGCCGGTCACCAACTCCGTCACAGGATGCTCTACTTGAAGCCGCGTATTCATCTCAAGAAAATAAAAATTGCGCTGCGGATCAACCACAAACTCCACCGTCCCGGCGCTGTCATAGCCCACCGCCTGTGCGAGCGTCAAAGACTCAGCGCCCATTTTTTCGCGGGTCGCTTCATCCAAAAAGGGGCTGGGCGTTTCCTCAATCACTTTCTGGTTGCGCCGCTGGATGGAACATTCCCGCTCGCCCAGATGAATGCCATGACCATGCCGATCGCATAAAATCTGAATTTCAATATGGCGCGGGCTGTCAATATATTTTTCTATAAATACGCGGCCATCGCCAAATGAAGATTCAGCCTCTCGACCTGCGGCAGCAAAACCCTCGGTTAAATCTCTTTCATCACGCGCAACGCGCATCCCCTTGCCGCCGCCGCCAGCGGCAGCTTTGATCATCACCGGAAAGCCAATATCCATAGCCGCATGAAGCGCATCATCTTGTGTTGCGCAGGCATCCGGATGGCCGGGAATGATGCTGACTTGCGCGTCTTGCGCATATTTCTTGGAGACGATCTTGTCGCCCATCACCTGAATCGCCTTGACATTTGGCCCGATAAACGTGATCCCCGCCGCAACCACAGCTTCAGCAAAAGCAGTGTTTTCAGACAAAAAGCCATAGCCCGGATGAAGCGCCTCAGCGCCGGTCTTGCGCGCGGCCTCAATGATTTTATCCATCACAAGATAAGACTGCGAAGCCGACGGCGCGCCTAGCAAAACCGCCTCATCCGCCTGCCGCACATGAAGTGCTTGCTCATCGGCTTCGGAATAAACCGCGACCGTCTTGATGCCCAGACGCCGCGCCGTTTTGATGATCCGGCAGGCGATCTCACCGCGATTAGCTATCAATATCTTGTTGAACATGACTCAAAGCGGAATGTTATCGTGTTTTTTCCATGGGTTTTGAACTTGCTTATTCTTCAGCGAAAATAAAGCGCGAATGATCCGCCGCCTTGTGCTATGCGGCCTGATGATCTCGTCAATATATCCCCGCCGCGCGACAATAAAAGGATTCAGAAACTGGTCTTCATATTCCTTGATATGCGCAGCGATTTTTTCTTTATCGCCCATATCGCGGCGGTATAAAATCTCCACAGCACCCTGAGCGCCCATCACAGCGATCTCAGCACTCGGCCATGCGTAATTAATGTCGGCGCGCACATGTTTGGAGGCCATCACATCATAAGCGCCGCCATAGGCTTTGCGCGTAATCACCGTGATCTTCGGCACCGTCGCTTCGGCATAGGCAAACAGCAATTTCGCGCCATGCTTGATGACACCACCCGTCTCCTGCGCCGAGCCCGGCATGAAGCCCGGCACATCAACAAAAGTGATCAAAGGAATGTTGAAGCAGTCGCAAAAGCGAACGAACCGCGCTGCCTTGCGGCTCGCATCGGAATCCAAAACGCCCGCCAGCACCAAAGGCTGATTCGCCACAATACCCACGCTTTGTCCGCCAAGCCGCGCAAAGCCCACCACAATATTGCGCGCGAATTTTTCCTGAATTTCAAAAAAATCATTTTCATCAACGGTTTTGATAATAGCCTCTTTGATGTCGTAAGGGCTGTTCGGATTGGCCGGAACAAGATTATCCAAACTATATTCCAAGCGCTGCGGGTCGTCGTCACTCGGACGCGTCGGCGGTGCAGTCTGGTTGGATAAAGGCAGAAAATCCATCAAGCGGCGAACCTGCGCGAGCGCGTCAGCGTCATTGTCATAAGCGCCATCGGCAACTGAAGATTTGGTCGTATGCAAGCGCGCACCGCCAAGCGCTTCTGCGGTGATGTCCTCTTTGGTCACCGTCTTGACCACGCCGGGGCCGGTGACAAACATCGTTGAAGTGCCACGCACCATAAAAATAAAATCGGTAATCGCCGGAGAGTAAACATCGCCGCCCGCGCAAGGCCCCATAATCACTGAAATCTGCGGGATCACTCCCGATGCCAAAGTGTTGCGCGTGAAAACTTCGCCATAGCCGCCCAGCGCATCAACGCCTTCTTGAATGCGCGCGCCGCCGGAATCAAATAATCCGATCAGCGGCGCTCCCATGCGCAGAGCCATATCCTGCACCTTGTTGATCTTGCGCGCATGCGTACGCGACAGCGAACCGCCAAACACCGTGAAATCCTTCGCGAATACATAGACCGGCCTGCCGGTGATCGTCCCCCAGCCGGTCACGACGCCATCACCGGCAATCTTCTTCTGCGCCATGCCAAAATCCTGACATTCATGTTCAACAAACATGTCAAATTCTTCAAAAGAATCCAGATCAAGCAGCAAAGCAATGCGCTCGCGCGCGGTCAGTTTTCCCTGATCGTGCTGAGTCTGAATGCGCGCCGCGCCGCCGCCCAAACGCGCTTGCGCACGCCGCGCTTCAAGTTCAGCCAAAATGGTTTTGCTCTTCATTGACCTCCCCTCATTTGATTTTGCACATCATAAATCAATTATGATCAATCTGGGTTATCAAAACCTAAATTTTTCCATGTCTGAGCCATATGTGAAGGCAAAGGCGCGGTGAAACGCTGTCCGCTCGGCAGAATCACCTCCCGCGCATGCAAATGAAGCTGGCGCGGGGCATTCATCATGCCTGCCACCGTCTGATCCTGCGCCCGCGAGCCATAGCGGTCATCGCCGACAATCGGCGTGCTTAGGTGCTGCGCGTGAAGCCGAATTTGATGGCGGCGGCCACTCTGCGGGCTAAATTCAATCCACGCTAGACGCTGGCCAACCTGCGCGCGTGTCTGATAATAGGTCGCCGCCGCGCGTCCGGCGAGCGGCAAAGTCACATCCCCCTGCTTGGGCTGCGGCACATGATGCACGAGCGCCCAGTAAATTTTTTTGATCTTTTGCCTGCGAAAGGCCTCGCTGAGTTCGGCGGCTGCATTGGCCGAACGCGCAAGCAGCAGCACACCGCTCGTATCTTTGTCAAGGCGATGAACCAGATGAGGCCGCGCGCCGCCTAGCTTGAGCGCATCCAGCATCTCATCCAAATGGCGGCGAATTTTTGTGCCTCCCTGCACCGCAAGGCCAGCAGGCTTATTCAAAACAATAATTTTATCATCATAGGCAAGAATAAGATCACGCAGCTTTTTTTGCTGGGCGGCATCAAGTTCAATATTCCTCTTTTTGGGGAGCGGAACGCGGCCATAGGAAGACGGCGCGAACGGCGCAATGCGCAGAAGCTGTCCTTGGCGAATGCGCGTTGACGTCCGCGCGCGGGTTTTATCAAGCTTAATCTCTCCTTTACGCAGCATCGCCTCAATGCGCGCATGCGGCAGATCCGGAAAATGCCGCTTAAACCAGCGATCTAGCCTAATTCCATCATCAGACAGATCAATATGAATGTGCTGCACTTTATTCTGCATTATCTTTCTTGAGATTTTTTGCGCAAGCTTTCCCACCAAGCCAGGCGGCGTGTAATTTCTTTTTCAAATCCAGTGCTGGCAGGCTGATAAAAAACCCGCCGCTTTATCGAGTCCGGAAAAAAATTCTGCCCCGAAAAACGCGCCGCTTGCTGGTGCTCATAGATATAGCCTTCGCCATAGCCCAAAGTCTTCATCAAGCGCGTCGGCGCGTTGAGAATGTTTTTTGGCGGCGTCAGCGAGCCGGTCGCTGATGCCATAGCGCGCGCTTCGGCAAAAGCGCGATAGCTCGCATTGGATTTCGGCGCCGATGCCAAATAAATCACCGCCTGTGCAACCGCCAATTCGCCTTCAGGCGAGCCCAAAAACGCATAGGCATCCTTCGCCGCCAGCACTTGAACCAAAGCCTGCGGATCAGCCATGCCGACATCTTCACTCGCTGCGCGCGCCATGCGACGCAAAATGTAAAAAGGATCCTCGCCGCCCGCAAGCATGCGCGCCAGCCAATAAAGCGCAGCATCCACATCGCTGCCGCGAATGGATTTATGCAGGGCGCTAATCAGATTATAGTGCGCCTCGCGCCCCTGATCGTAAATCGGCGCGCGCTTTTGCACTAATTTCATCAGCTGTTCGGAAGATAAATGCCCCTCCTGTGCGCCCTCTTTTACATGATCAAAAATTGCCTCCACCAGCCCCAATAAAAAACGGCCATCGCCATCGGCCAAAGTCGGCAAAAGCGCACGCGCGTCTTCGTCAAGTGGCAGAGGCCGCCCCATCTCCTGTTCGGCGCGCTTCATCAATTGCTGCAGCACAGAAGGTTCAAGCCGATTCAGCACAAAAACCCGCGCCCGCGATAAAAGCGCTGCACTCAGCGCAAAAGACGGATTCTCCGTCGTCGCACCGACCAGCACGATCTCACCGGCCTCCATCACCGGCAAAAAACAATCTTGCTGTGTGCGCGTCAGGCGGTGAATTTCATCAATGAACAGCAAAATTTTCCCCGACGCGGTCTTGGCCTCGTCAAAAATTTTGCGGAATACGCTCAGACCGCTTGATGTCGCCGCCGCAGGCCGAAATAAATAGCCCGGAATCTCGCCGAGCAGGCGCGCGATCGTCGTCTTGCCGCTGCCGGGCGGCCCCCAGAAAATCATTGACGATAACTTGTCCTGCGCGCACATCAAACGCACCGGCGCACCTTCGCCCAGCAAATGATCCTGCCCCAAAACCTCCGCTAGGCAGCGCGGGCGCAAACGTTCAGATAAAGACATGGCCCATCATAGATAGAACCTCATCGCCAAATCAAGCAGGCATCCCCGTAGGAAAAAAAGCGATAATCGCGCGCGAGCGCATGTGCATAAGCGCGCTTGAGATTGTCCAGCCCCGCCAGCGCCGCCGCCAGCATTAACGGCGTTGAGCGCGGCAGGTGAAAATTCGTCATGATCGCATCCGCCGTCAAAAATTGATAGCCGGGCACAATGAACAGATCCGTCTTGCCATCAAAAGCAGAAACACGGCCATGCCGATCGCTAGCCGCTTCCAAAAGCCGCAAGCTCGTCGTGCCGACAGCGATGATCCGTCCTCCCGCCGCTTTGACCGCATTGATCCGCTCGGCATTCGCCGCGCTCAAAACGCCGCGCTCGGAGAGCATCCGGTGATCTGCGACATCTTGAACACGCACCGGACGAAAAGTTCCCTCCCCGACATGAAGTGTCAAGCGCAATATGTTGATATCGCATGCCGCTAAGCGCGCCAGCAAAGCCGACGTAAAATGCAGCCCCGCCGTCGGCGCGGCGATTGAACCCCAGCCATGCGTTTGTGTCTGGTAGATCGTTCGATAATCCCGCCGGTCTTGATCGTCGGCAGCGCGCTGCTTGATAATATAAGGCGGCAGCGGCATCTCACCTTCTTGAGTAAGAAAATCATGCCAATCTTCCTCAGATAAGTGAAACCGCAGCAAATCAGAGGCAACAATATCTGCGCTGATATTTTGCGTGAAAAAAATTTTTTTGCCGCGGCATAAATTTTTTACCGGACGCGCGATCACCCGCCAAAGATCATCCTGCGGCGCGCAAAGCACGATCTCGGTTTTATTGCCATCAATTTGGCCATAAAGCCGCGCGGGCATGGTCGGGCTGTCATTGATGACGAGTAAATCGCCCGCGCGCAGAAGATCCGGCAAATCTTTGACGCGCGCATCGCTCAGATGATCCTGCGCAATCACAAGCAAACACGCATGATCGCGCGGAGAGGCCGGACGCAGCGCAATGCGCTCGCGCGGCAAGGAATAGTCAAAAAGATCAGTCTTCATGTGAAAAGGCGCTTACCTTTTCTTGCCTTTGCTCTGGCGAATTCGATTCCATTCCGAAAGCTTGGGGGCACGCGCTTCAAATTTTTTAAGCCAGTCGGTCGCGCTTTTTTGTGCTGTCAATAATTGATCCGGCGTCATGCGAAGCGCATAATCATCACGCATTTTTTTTGCCGGCGCATGACCCAGCGCAAAGGCAATGTTCATCCACTGATGTCCCAAAACGATGCTGCGCGGCACATCGCGGCCTTCGGCATAGATCACGCCCAAATTGAACTGCGCGCGCACATGACCCTTTTCCGCCGATAGGCGATACCAATTGAGCGCTTGGCGCCGATTTCTCTCAACACCACGGCCATAATCATACATCACGCCCAAATTGAATTGCGCTTCGGTAATGTTCTGCTCTGCCGCCTTGCGATAAAAATGCGCCGCTTGGCGATAATCCTGCGCAACACCGCGCCCGTCTTCATATAAAAGCCCCAAGTGAAACTGCGCACGCGCATGGCCTTGTTTGGCAGCCTTATGATAAAGAGATGCCGCACGCCGCGCATTACGCGCGGTTCCCTCGCCACGCTCATACATCAATCCCAAATAAAATTGCGCCGCTGCACGCCCCAAATCTGCATGACGGCTAAACCATTCCAAAGCTTGCGGATAATTTTTTTTCTGGTAAGCCTCAAGCCCCTTCTTAAAGCCTGCATCCGGTTCGGAGCAAGCCGTTAAAAATAACAATCCAAACGCCAAAATCACATTACATGCGTTCATTTTACGTGCGTTCATTTTTGGAGACTTTTAAAATTTTTGATCCAATCTTCGGCTTCTGTCTTGGCCTCAGCAAGCTGCGCGGACGGCATTTGGCGCGCAATATCCTGCCGAAGCTCCCGCGCTTCGGCTGCACCAAACTGCATCGCAATATCAAACCACTTATATGCCATCACATCATCCTGCTCCGCGGCGCGGCCATCCTTATACATCAAGCCCAAATAAAACTGCGCTTGTGCATGTCCGCCATAAGCAGCCTCACGAAACCAATGCAAAGCCGCATCATCATCACGCTCAATCCGAGCCTGCCCCTGATAAAAAAGCATGCCCAGATTGAACTGCGCACGCACATGCCCCTGCTCTGCCGCCTGCTGCCACCAAAGCTCAGCCTGCTGAAAATCTTGCTCAACATTCTTGCCCTCAGCAAAAATCAAGCCCAAATGATTCTGCGCGTCACTACCCCCCCCTTCTGCCGCTTTGCGAAACCAGAGCATCGCCTCATCAAAATCTTCAGCAACGCCACGACCCTGCTCAAACAAGAGCCCCAGACTATGCTGGGCACCGGGCAAACCCTGCGCGGCAGCCTCGCTGAACCAGTGAAAGGCGCGGCGCGCATGCTTTTTGCTGCTGCCGCTTGCATAGATCAGACCTAAATAATATTGCGCCCATGCGTCATTCTGGGCGGCGGCTTTGCGATACCAGCGCACGGCTTTCCAATGATCACGCTTGCTGCCGCGCCCTTCCTCATACATCACACCGAGGCAAAATTGCGCGACAGCATGCCCCTGCATCGCTGCCTGCCGATATAGACGCGCCGCGCGGTTTTGATCGGGCAAAACGCCAACCCCATTCTCATAGACGCGCGCAAGATTGACGAGTGCATCAACGCTGCCTCCATTGGCGGCGAAGTTAAACAGCTTTATAGCACGCAGAATATCCTTCTCGGGAACACCGCGCCCTTCTTCAAAAAGCAAAGCTAAATTGTTAGCTGCGCCAGCGTGATTCTGGACTTTGGCTCTTTGATACCATTTCTTGGCCCGAACATAATTCTGATTAGCAACATGGCCTTCTTGCTTTATCACGCCCATAATAAATTGAGCAGGCGCATAACCGAGCCTCGCTGCTTGAAGAAAGCAATTTACAGCTTCATCATAGCGGCCCTTTTGATCGGCGATCCATCCCTTGTCAAAAAGCTGCTCGGCGTCTTGAAAATTTTCTTGAGAATTTCCCTGAGAATTTCCCTGAAGATTTTCTGAGGGATTTATGTTTGTGCGTGGCATCGTCTTACCTATTTAGAGGACGTTAATCTCTGGCTAAGGACATTTTGATGATTTTATCCGGATTTGCTGGCGGCTCGCCGCGGACGATTTTGTCGACATGCTCCATGCCGCTGACCACACGCCCCCAGATCGTATACTGGCCGTCAAGAAAGCTTGCATCAGCAAAACAGATGAAAAACTGGCTATCAGCGCTGTCAGGGTCTTGCGCGCGCGCAGCGCCGACAGTGCCACGCCCAAAAGTCGCATCCCACGTAAATTCAGCAGGCAAATGACCATAAGACGAGCCGCCCGTGCCCGTGCCGGTGGGATCTCCTGTCTGCGCCATAAAGCCCTCAATCACCCGATGAAAAACCACGCCATCATAAAAGCCCTCGCGCGTGAGCTGCTTGACGCGTTCAACATGTTTTGGCGCCAATTCGGGCAGAAGCTCAATGACCACACGGCCTGTTTTTAAATCCAAATGAAGCATATTGCTCTCCTTAGCCTGCGTGGTCTGTGAAATGAATAGGGCGCTTAAAATGAGCGCCGATAAGATACGCGGCATCAGGGCGCGCCGAACAAAAGAAGAATACATCATTGCCCTCATATTTATATTATCGTCTTTATATTACCTTCTGGCTTTAATTTCTGTTAATAAACGCTGCGCTTGTTTTTCAGCATTTTCAAGCTCGTTGACGGTCATTTGCGCGGCGATGTCATCACGGCGTTTTGTCGCCTGCTTATGGCCAAACTTTGACGCCAAATCAAACCAAATATAGGCAAAAATTTTATTCTGCGGAACTCCTCTGCCCTCAACATACATCACGCCCAAATTGTTCAGCGCGCGGACATGACCTAAAGCCGCCGCCTGCCGATACCAAGCCTCAGCTTGAGCATAATCTTTGGTAATGCCTCTGCCCTGCTCATAAAGCAGAGCCAGCCTATATTGCGCATCGTGATAATTTTGCTGCGCGGCTTTCAAATACCAATCATGCGCCTGTTTGGGATTTTGCACGACACCTCGCCCTTCATCATAAAGCTGGCCTAAGTGAAATTGCGCATCAGGCAGACCCTGTCCGGCGGCCAAACGATACCAGCGCGCGGCTTCCTCATAATTACGCGCAATTTCCTTGCCTTCATAATATAAAGTCGCCAAGCCAAACTGCGCCATCTTATCGCTTTCACCAGCGAGCTGACGTAATTCTTTTAGCTGCGCACTTTCCTCTTGGGAGCAGGCTAGAAGCCCCGCGCATAGCAGAAGTGAAAAAAATATCTTGCCTATATCCATTTTAATGACTCCTCTTAATGGCTACTCTTCATCGATTCAAAAATAGACTTTGGCACAAATTGCGATATATCTCCGCCCATCTGATGGACTTGTCGCACCAATGTCGCCGAAATCGCTGAATATTCAGGCCGTGCCAGCAAAAACATCGTTTCAATATCGCCATTCATCATGTGATTCATTCCGGCCATGCCGGCTTCAAAATCCATATCCGAACTGTTGCGCAAACCCCTGATGATTACACTGACCCCGTGCTTTTTGGCAAAATCCACCGTGAGACCGTTAAACAAAGCTGCTTTAATTTTATTCGTCTTCAATTCTTGTGCAGCGACCCGTTCAATCAGATTGCGGCGAACATCAGGAGCCATCATCGTGGCTTTGGTTGAGTTGCGCCCGACGCCGACAATCAGCTCATCCACCAGCCGGAGCGCGCGCGACATAATATCCATATGCCCCACCGTCATGGGATCAAAGCTGCCGGTATATAAGCCAATTCGCTTCATGTCGCTGCTCCATTGCCTGTCTCATTTTCTGTCTCATTGCCTATCTCATCGCCTGCCCCATTGCCAATCACCGTTTCACTGGCCTCTTCAATGCGCGCCGCTGAAACAACTTTATCCTTTGTATCAAAAATTTTCACCCCCTGCGTTGTCCGGCCTGCGACCCGCACTCTATTGACAGGGCAGCGGATCGCCTGCCCCTCTTCAGTGATCAGCATGATTTGATCCTCGTTTTTGACAGGAAACGACGCGATCAAATCTCCGTTACGAGTGCCGATTTTCATCGCCACCAAACCCTTGCCGCCGCGCTTCGTCGTGCGATAGCTGTAAGACGATGAGCGCTTGCCATAGCCGCCCGCCGCGATCGTCAACACAAATTCCTCTTCTTTCTTCATCTTTTGATAGCGCTTATCACTCAGCGCAATCGTTTTTTCTTCGTCTTCTTGATCGCCCTCTTCGCCATCGCCATCGCCGCGGCGCTCGGCGGCGGCGCGGCGCAGATAGGCCGTGCGCTCATCGGGCGAAGCTTCCACATGCGCCATCAAACTCATGGAAATCACTTCATCGCCCGCGCCCAAGCTCATGCCGCGCACACCCGATGACAGCCGACTCGTAAAAACCCGCACCTCATCAATCGGAAAACGCACACACATGCCTTCGCGCGTTGTCAGCAAAACATCATCGCCCGCATGGCAGATGCCCACAGAAACGATCCGATCGCCGCGTTCAAGCTTCATCGCAATTTTTCCAGCGCGGTTGATGTTGACGAAATCATCAAGCCGGTTGCGGCGCACATAGCCGTTGCGCGTCGCAAAGATCACGAAGCGCTCCTCGCTGGGCGTCTTGTGCGCAGATATCGGCATCACCGTCGTGATTTGCTCGGTCTTGCCCAGCGGCAGAAGGTTGACCATCGCTTTGCCGCGCGTGCGCGGCAGACCTTGCGGCAAGCGCCACGCCTTCATCTGGTAGACTTTGCCCAAAGATGAAAAGAACAAAATCCGGTCGCGCGTATTGGTCAAAAAAATGCGCGCGGCAAAATCGGCATCCTTGACCAGCATGCCGGCGCGCCCCTTGCCGCCATGCTGCTGCGCGCGCCATGACGCAAGCGGCGCGCGCTTGATATAGCCCCTATGGCTGACCGTCACCACCGCCTCCTCACTTTGCACGAGATCATCCTCCTCAATGGAGCCTGCTTCTTCCTGCTCAATCTTTGTGCGGCGCGGCGCGTTGACCTTGCTGCGCAGCGCGGCCAGCTCGGCGCGCAGGATCGCGTAAAGCTTTTTGCGATCGCCGAGAATGCCAAGATATTCGGTGATTTTCTTTTGCAGCTCTGCCATTTCGGCGGCGATTTCCTCGCGTCCGAGCGCGGTCAAGCGGTTCAGGCGCAAATCCAAAATCGCGCGCGCTTGGATTTCAGATAATTTATACATGCCGTCTTTGCTGATCTGGTAGCGCATATCGTTGATGATTTTCAAAATATCGCGCACATTTTTGGCGGGCCATTTGCGCTTCATCAATTGTTCACGCGCGGCATGAGCGTCGCGCGCTTTGCGGATAAGCTCAATGATTTTATCTATATTAGCGACCGCAATGGACAGGCCGGCCAAAATATGCGCGCGATCACGCGCCTTTGCCAATTCAAAGCGTGTGCGGCGTGAAATGACCTCTTCGCGGAATCTGAGAAATTCGGCGATATAACTTTTGAGCGTCAACATCATAGGCTGGCCGCCCACCAGCGCCAGCATGTTGACGCCGAAGCTCACCTGCAAAGGCGTATTGCGCCAAAGCTGGTTGAGGACAATATCAGCTTGACTATCGCGGCGAATTTCAATGACGACGCGCACACCTTGGCGGTCAGATTCGTCGCGCAGATTGGATATGCCTTCTATTTTATTTGTGCGCACGAGGTCGGCGATTTTTTGAATCATCGTGGATTTATTGACCTGATAGGGAGTTTCCGTGACGATGATCGCTTCGCGATCGCGGGTCATTTTTTCAATTTCAACCTTTGCGCGCAAAGCGATGGATCCGCGGCCTGTTTTATAGGCTGATTTGATTCCGATCTGGCCGAGAATGATTCCGCCGGTTGGAAAATCCGGCCCTTTGACGATTTTGGCAAGCGGCGCGTCGGTGATATCGGGCTTGTCAATCATCGCCAGTGCGGCGTCAATGATTTCAGCGGGATTATGCGGCGGAATGTTGGTCGCCATGCCGACAGCGATTCCACCCGCGCCGTTAATCAGCAAATTTGGCAGCAAAGCAGGCAGCACTTCCGGCTCGCGCTCGCTTTCATCATAATTGGCGCGGAAGTTGACCGTGTTTTTATCAATGTCGTTCAGAAGATATTGTGCGATCGCCGCCAGCCGCACTTCAGTATAGCGCATCGCTGCGGGCAGATCGCCGTCCAGCGATCCAAAATTGCCGTGTCCGTCAAGCAGCATAAGGCGCAGCGAAAAATCCTGCGCCATGCGCGCCAGCGCGTCATAGATAGATTGATCACCGTGCGGATGATATTTACCCATCACATCGCCGACAACACGCGCCGATTTGCGATGCGGGCGATTCCATAAATAACCGCTCTCCAACATCGCATAGAGAATTCGGCGCTGCACCGGCTTCAGCCCATCACGGACATCCGGCAAAGCACGCGACACAATCACGCTCATCGCATAGTCAAGGTAAGAGCGCTTCATCTCCTCTTCAATGAAAACCGGCGTGATGCCGCTTTCTGAAGAGGGCATATCTTCAATTATCCCATTCTTACGCGCCACACAGACTCCTTAAAAAGGAATATCGTCATCAAGATCGTTGGATGGCGCATTGTTGGCCATATCAGCGCCGCGTCCGCCGCCCGCATCATCACTGCGTCCGCTGCCGTCGCCGCCGCTGCCGCCGCCACCACCGCTGCCGCCGCGGCCATCAAGCATGATCAAAGAGCTGTTAAATCCCTGCAGCACAATTTCCGTCGTCCAGCGATCCTGACCCGATGCTTGATCCTGCCACTTACGCGTCTGCAACTGCCCTTCAATATAAACCTTTGACCCTTTGCGAAGATATTGCTCGGCAATCCGCGTCAAGCCTTCACTAAAGATGACAATACGATGCCATTCAGTGCGCTCACGCTGTTCACCGCTCGATTTATCACGCCAGCGATCCGATGTCGCCAGCCTCATCGTGCACATCTGACGCCCATTCTGCATCGTGCGCACTTCAGGATCAGCGCCCAAATTTCCTAACAGCGCCACTTTATTTAAACTTCCAGCCACATTTACCTCCTCATTTCCTTTTTGCCTTTTTGCCTCTCAGCATTTGATTTGCTTTAATTTACCCTGCTTTGTCCTCTGACGCAAAACACCCTGCGTCAGATCAAGCACAGACCCCATCATGCTGGCCAAGTCCATATTATGGGTCGCGACCAAAACCGCACAAGGGCTAGAATCAGACCCCGTTGAGTCTACCAGACCAAGAAAAGATGAAAAAACACGCTTTGCCGTCGCCGAATCAAGATTGCCGGTCGGTTCATCGGCGAGCAAAAGGCGTGGCCGATTGACCAAAGCGCGCGCAATCGCCACACGCTGGCGCTCACCGCCTGACATCTCGCCCGGCCGGTGAGACAGCCGGTGCCCAAGCCCCATCTCCTCAAGCAGCTCCGTCGCCCGCGCCCGCGCCGCAGCAAAAGACTGCCCCGCAATCAACCCCGCAAGCGCCACATTATCCAGCGCGCTGAACTCCAGCAGCAAATGATGAAATTGAAACACAAAGCCGATCTCTCTTACCCTGATCGCGCTGATTTCTTGATCGGCAAGACCCGCACAAGGGCGCCCGTCAATGGCAACCTGCCCGCCGCTCGGCATATCCAGCAGGCCGGCAATATGCAGCAAAGATGATTTTCCGCAACCGGAAGGCCCCACCAAAGCCACCGCCTCGCCGGTATTCAGACTCAAATTGAGATGCTCAAAAACCGTCAGCCGCCCTGCGCCTTGTCCATAATGACAGGACAAATCCACAAGATCCAAAATTCGCTCGCTCATATTTTAGCACTCATATTTTTATCACTCGTACCTTAAAGCCTCCGCAGGGTAAATTGACGCCGCACGCCATGCGGGATAAATCGTCGCGCCAAAAGACAAAGCAAGCGCCATCATCACAGCGCTGACCGTCTCCCAAACATCCATGTCAGCCGGAAGCTGCGATAAAAAATAAATGTCCGGCGAAAATATCTCCGTGCCCGCCAGCAAAGACACAAACTGACGAATGGCTTCAATGTTTTCACAAATAACCCAGCCGAGAAAAAATCCGGCGATCGTGCCAAAAAGACCAATGCTGGAGCCCGCAATGAAAAAAATCCGCATCACCACGCCGCGTGTGACCCCCATCGCGCGCAGCATCGCAATCTCGCTGGCTTTATCCTTGACCAAAAACACCAAGCCCGAAATGATATTGAGCGCTGCAATCATAATAATCATCGTCAAAATGACAAACATGACGTTGCGCTCAACTTTGAGCGCGCTCGCCAAAGTCGCATTGGTCTGCCGCCAATCTTGGATTCTAGCGCGCTCGTGCGCAAGTTCGTCAATCTGGTTGACGATATTTTGCGTGTTGTCAGGGTTTTTAATCAAAACCTCAATGCTGCTGATTTCACCGGGCGCATTTAAAAAAGCCTGCGCCTGCCGCAGAGGCATAAACACAAGACCGCCGTCAAGCTCTGACATGCCCACTTCAAATAAAGCCACCACTTTCATGCGGCGCGAGCGCGGCACCATGCCAAATGGCGTCGCGACGCCGCGCGGCGATAAAATCGTCACCTCGTCTCCGGCGCGCACACCAACACGCTGCGCCAGCCTCTTGCCGATAATCAGACCTTGCGGAAAATCTTCAAGCTTCCCTTCAACGATATGTTCGCTGATTTGCGGCAGATTCTTTAAATTTTTCAACGGAATGCCGCGAATATAAATTCCTGAAGCCTGTGCTGGCCCCATAATCAGCGCTTGGCGGCGAATGACCGGACTAGCTTGAATAACGTCCGGCAGCTTCAAAATTTTCGTCGCCAGCTTGGCCGTATCATCCAACAACCCGCCGACCGGCTGAGTCACAATAATATGCCCGTTCACGCCCAAAATGCGGGAGAGCAATTCGGTGCGGAATCCATTCATCACCGCCATCACGATGATCAAAGCCGCAACGCCGAGCATAATGCCCAAAAAAGACAGCACAGCGATCAGAGAAATCATGCTCTCTTGACGCCGCGCGCGCAAATAAGCAATTGCGATCATCCATTCAAAGGGCGCAAATGGGCGCGTCATATTATTTCCTCTATTTTCCTTTATTTTTTGTTAGCCGCGCAATTACAGCAGCGGGTGCCATCTGTGTGCTTTCGCCACTGCGGCGTGATTTCAACTCTACGACATTCTTTTTGAGATTGCGCGGTCCAATCACGATCTGCCGCGGCAGCCCGATCAAATCCATCGTCGCTAATTTCGCTCCGGCGCGCTCATCGCGATCATCATAAAGCACATCCACCTGCTGCTGGGTTAATGTTTGATATAATTGCTCGCTTTGCTGGACGCAAGCTTCATCATTGGGTGCTAGATTGACAAGCCCCACCGCAAACGGCGCTACCGCTTCCGGCCAGATAATCCCTTTATCATCATGGCTTGCCTCAATGATCGCACCCACAAGGCGCGAAATGCCAATGCCATAAGAGCCGCAATGCATCAGCCGCGACACGCCTTCAGCATCAACCAAAGACGCATCAAACGGCTTGGTATATTTTTCGCCAAAATAAAAAATATGCCCGACTTCAATGCCGCGCGTCATCAGGCGATCGGGCGGCGCGATTTCTTTTTCAAAACGCTGCGGATCATGCTTTTCGCTCTCAGCGGCATAAAGCTGCGTCCAAGTTTTGATCAAAGGGGTCAAATCCTGATCATAATCCACGCCATCATCGGGCGGCGGCAGATCCTTCAAAGCGCGATGGCAGTAAATCTCTGACTCCCCCGTCTCCGCCAAAACAACAAATTCATGACTCAAATCGCCGCCAATAGGCCCCGTGTCCGCCGCAACCGGTATCGCCGGAACGCCCAAACGCGCAAAAATCCTCAAATAAGAAATAAACATTTTCTGGTAGCTCCGCTCAGCACTCTGGCGGTCAAGGTCAAAGGAATAGCCGTCTTTCATCAAAAATTCGCGCGCGCGCAAAACGCCAAAACGCGGGCGAATTTCATCTCTGAACTTCCACTGGATATGGTAGAGAATCCGTCCGGCATCCCGCCAAGATTTGCTTTCATGGCTGAAAATTTCGGTGATCATCTCCTCATTGGTCGGGCCATAGAGCATCTCGCGGCCAGCGCGATCTTTGATCCGCAGCATCTCATCGCCATAATCATCGTAGCGACCAGACTTTTGCCACATCTGCGCAGGCTGCAAGGTCGGCATCAAAAGCTCAATCGCTCCCGCACGATCCTGCTCGGCGCGGACAATTTCGATAATCTTGCGCAACACACGAAAGCCCAAAGGCAGCCACGCATAAATCCCGGCACTCGTCTGACGCGCCAGACCCGCGCGCAGCAAAAGACGATGGGAAGCAATATGCGCTTCTGATGGCTCTTCGCGCAAAATTGGCAAAAAATATCGCGTGAGTCTCATCGCGCGCCTAAGCCGCTTGATTGCGACCGAGATTCTTGGCCCGATATAAAGCCTCATCGGCGCGCTTGAGAAGATTTTGCACGCGCTCTCCGGGCTGGAATAGGCCAACGCCCGCTGAGATCGTGACCGGCACGACCGCCTCGCCGACAACAAAGTGCGTATCGTCAATCAGCGCGCATAGACGCTGCGCGATCGCATAGGCCTCCTTCATGCCGACATTCGGCAGAACCGCAAGAAATTCCTCGCCGCCAATCCGATAGATTTCATCATCCTTGCGCAAGACTTCAGCAAACAAAGCCGCAGCACGCCGCAAAATCGCATCGCCTGTATCATGCCCCCAATAATCATTGATATTCTTGAAGCGATCAATATCAAGCAGAAGCACCGCAAGGCGCTTTTTTTCCTGCTTCATCACATTTTTGATCACTTCCGGCAAATGCGCGATCATAAAACGGCGATTATAAAGACCGGTCAGCTCATCTCTGACTGCCAGATCAAACGTCAAGCCCAAATCCTGCTTCAAGCGCGCGCGGCGGCGGCTATTTTGAATTTGCCGCTCAATGCGCGGCACACAAGAAGAGAGAGCCATCATATAGCCGGAAGCATCGGCGTTGAGCGCGCGGATAATTTTTATCCGATCCGCAGACCAAAACATCACCGGAATTTCTCGGTCAGGCTGTGCGGATAGCTGCACAAAAACATTCATGTCATCTTTGACGATGATCAGATCGGGGATAGAGTCAGGCCTGTCCAGCTCGTTTTGGTAGATGTCATGCTGGCCGTCAAGAGCCGCCGAAAGCGCATCAACATCTTCTTGATCCGCATAGACCAGCACCTTGCCAGAAGCAGAAGAAAATTCCGGCATGAGCGCAGCCTTTTGCAGCAAATTCTTATGCGCCATATCGGCATAAGAATCCAGCAGACGCGCAATCTGTCGCTGCTGGTGCAGCACGCGCAGTGAGGCAATCAACAGGCCAAAATCATGCGGATGAATGACATCCTCCACGCCGTCCGCCCATTGGCCGGTCGGCTGGTCAGACAAGCAAATGATCGGTGCGCCCAAGCGAGACAAGCTTTCAGATTCTTCGCGCGGAGTCGTCACGATAATGTCGGGCTGCGCCTCTTTGGCGTCGCCGCCCAGCCATAGATCAAACAACGCTGCATCCAAAGACTCGCCTAAAAACTCGCATAGAGAATCAACAAAAGGGCTATCACGAAATGAATCTGTCAGAAAAACGCGCGCGCTCACTACATTATTTCTTTTTTATGCGTCGCATGTTCACCAGCGACATCAACTGCCTGCAATCCACGCCGCCCAAACCATGAGCCAATCGCCTGCTTTGTGACGCCAAAACGCGTCGCTAGCTTAGTAATGCTACCAGCTTGAATCAGCTCCTTAATCATCACATTTTTGTCAATCGGCAAAATGCCGATATCCTCGCGCTTGCGAATGATCCGCGTGCGCGTCAACAATGTTGAACGGCTCGCCGTGCCTGCAACCATGCCCACATCAGTGATTGACGTGCCGGCTTTTTTCATGCGCAAAGTCCGCCGTCTTCTTCTTAAGGCACGGCGGCGACCCGCCAAAGATGCTGCGTCATCGGAAGATTGGGCGTCTTGTGTCTTCGCCGATTTTTGACGTTTTGCGGTCTTTTTTACAGTTTTCTTTTTTGCAGCTTTTCTCTTTACTGTCTTTCTCTTTATCGTCTTTTTCTTTATTGTTTTTCTCTTAACCGCCTTTTTTTTAGCCGCCTTTTTCCTAACTGTCTTTTTCTTTTTGGCCATCCTGATGGTCTCCAAATGCCTAATGGTCTTTATGACCGCGCCTCCTGCCGATCTATACGCAGCCTCTATATTTTCGTAGAATCTGCCCCGAGTCAACAGGCGTATAATAAACCAACAGGAGCATAAAAAGATGAATCAAATAGAAACAAAACTCAAAGAAATGGGATTGGCTCTGCCAGAGCCGCTGCCCAGTGCTGGTTCTTATCGGCCTTGGATTGCCAGTGAAAGGACAATTAGCGAACATTGCGTATTCATTTCCGGACAAGTTCCCGTTGAAAATGGCCGGATCATTCAAGGTGTGATTGGCAACACGCTGACCGAAAAAGAAGGCGCGCATGCGGCAAAGATATGCGCGCTGCATGTGCTCGCGCAATTGAAGCAAGCCTGCGCAGGCGACCTTGATCGCGTGAAGAGCTGTCTGCGCCTTGGCGGCTTCGTCAATGCGGCGTCTGATTTTGGCAATCATCCTGAAGTGATCAATGGCGCGTCGGATTTGCTGATCGCGGTGATGGGAGCGCGCGGACGCCATACGCGCTTTGCGGTCGGCGTCTCATCTTTGCCGCGCCGCGCCGCTGTGGAAATTGAGGCCCTATTTGAAATTAAGTTTTGAAATCTAGTGAAAAAATCATGACCGCAAATATCCAAGTCATCAGCGGGCTTGATAAAATCGCCGCCGATCAATGGGATCAATTAGCTGGCAGCGATCCTTTTCTCTCGCACGCGTTTCTTTATGCACTTGAGGCCTCACGCTCGGTGGCACCGCAGACAGGATGGCAGCCTTGTCATCTCATTCTCAAAGATGAAGATAAAATTACCGGCGCGATGCCGCTTTACCTCAAAAGCCACAGCCAAGGTGAATATATCTTTGACCACGCTTGGGCTGATGCGCTTGAGCGCGCCGGTCATGATTATTATCCCAAGCTTGTTTCTTGTGTGCCCTTCACGCCGGTGACGGGCTTGCGCCTTTTGGCTGCGCCCGAACATTATCCGACGATGATCGGCGCTGCGATTGAAGTGATGAATCAGTTCAAAGCTTCGTCGCTTCATATAAATTTTCCTGACGCTGGCCAGTGGTCATCCATGTGCAAAAACAATATGCTCTCGCGCACCGGCATTCAATTTCACTGGCATAACAAAAATTATGGCGACTTTGAGGCGTTTTTGGCCAACCTCACCTCGCGCCGCCGCAAAGCTCTGCGCAAAGAGCGCGCCGCGGCGCAAAAAGGCCTGACGATCAAACAATTGACCGGCTCCGATCTGACCGAAAATATCTGGGATATGTTTTTTGAATTTTATACCGATACCGGCATGAGAAAATGGGGTCATCCTTATTTGACGCGCGAATGTTTTAGCCTCTTCGGTGAGCAGCTTGCTGATCGCATTTTACTCATCATCGCCGAGGAAGCTGGCCGTCCGATCGCGGGCGCTTTGAATTTCATCGGTGCCGACCGCCTCTACGGACGCTATTGGGGCTGCCGTGAATATAAGCCCTTCTTGCATTTTGAGCTCAGCTACTACCAAGCGATAGATTATGCCTTAGCCCACGATCTCGCTTATGTTGAAGCGGGCGCGCAAGGGCCGCATAAAATAGAGCGCGGCTATGAGCCGGTCAAAACTTATTCGGCGCATAAAATCGCCCATGCGGGATTGGCGCGCGCCGTCAGCGATTATCTCGCCGATGAAAGCTGCGCCATTGACGCGCAAATCGCCGCTCTGCGCACCGCTACCCCTTTCCATAAAGCATGATTTTTTGATAGACTATCAGCAGGGAGGTGCCAGATGGCTTACGATAAAGATAATATTTTTGCCAAGATATTGCGCGGCGAGATGCCTTGCATTGAAGTCGCGCAGGATGAGCATACATTCGTCTTTATGGACATCATGCCGCAAGCGCCCGGCCATGTGCTTGTGATCCCGAAATCACCGGCAGAAGATTTGCTCTCTCTTGATCCTGATTATGCCGCCGCGACGATCCGCATGACTCAAAAAGTCGCGCGCGCCGTCAAGAAAGCCTTTGATTGCGCAGGCATCGTGGTCGCCCAGCTCAATGGCGCCCCCGCCGGCCAGACCGTGTTTCATATTCATTTTCATATCATTCCGCGCCATGACCCGAATGCGCCAGCCTCTTTATCCGATCTGCCGCTGCACGGACGCAAAACAGCCGACATGGACGAACTCAAAAAACACGCCGCGCAAATCAAGGCGGCATTGGAGGATTTATGAAAAGAGATAGAAAACATTTTGCGCTGATGATCTGCTGCGTCTTAGCCGCTTTCGGCTCTCTAGCCGCCTGCGGCAGCCCTGAGGAAGTGACTCCGAAATCGCCCTTTCACGGCATTCACGGGCTGGGCTTTGATAATCAAGGCCGCTTGCTCGCCGGATCGGTTTTGGGGTCGCAGACCTACGAGATTGACATCAGAAGCGGCACAAGCAAAACCTTCATTCCGCCGACCCGCGGCCAAGCTGATGATATCGCTTTTGCCGAAGACGGCATGATTGCTTGGACGGCGTTCTTGGAAGGAAAAATCTACGTCAAAGACCCCGTGCGCATCAAAAATGGCGAACAGACGGGCGGCACGATCCGCGCGGTCGCCGAAGGTCTGCCCGGCCTCAATTCGCTTGACTTCGCCCCCGACGGACGGCTCTATGCCACGCAAGTCTTTCTCGGTGACGCGCTTTATGAAATTGACGTCTCCGGCAAAAAGAAACCGCGCAAGATCATGGAAAAAATGGGCGGCTTGAATGGCTTTGAAATTGACAAAGACGGCAAGCTCTACGGCCCGCTCTGGTTCAAAGGCGAGATTGTCCAAGTGGATCTTGAAAAGGCTAAAATCAAAACGATCGCCAGAGGATTCAAGGTTCCGGCGGCGGTCAACATTGATCCGCAAAGCGGCGATCTGTTTGCGGTGGACACCGCGCTCGGCCATGTCGTGCGCGTTGATCGCAAGTCCGGCAAGAAAACCATCGTCGCAAGAGTCAAACCCTCTATTGACAACCTCGCCTTTCATCCTGACGGGCGGCTGTTCATTTCCAATATGGCTGACAATGCGATCATTGAAATTGACAAAAAAACCGGCAAAGCGACTACCATCATTTCCGGCGCGCTGGCTGCGGCAGGCGATGTCGCGATCTGGCACGAAAACGGCAAAGAGGTGCTTTATGTCGCCGATGTGTTCGCCACGCGCATGGTGAATCCCACGAGCGGCGAGGTCACCGATATTGGCCGCGTCTTCGGCAGCGAAATTGACTATCCGATGCATATCGCCGTCAATGACAAGTATATCGCGCTGACCGGCTGGTCGGCGGGATCGGTGCAAGTGCTCGATCGCAAAACAAAAAAATCACTTGCTCTGCTCCATGGTTTTACGACGCCGCATGATGCCGTCATTTTGGATAATGGCGAGCTGCTCATCGCCGAATTTGCCAAAGGCGCGCTGCTGAAATTGAGCGGTAAAAAATGGGAAAAGAAGAAAAAAATCGCCACCGGTTTTGCCGGACCGGCGACTCTGCTGCTGAGCCAAGACCAGCAAACTTTGTTTTTGATTGAAAATATCGCTGGCCGATTAATCAGCTTTAATCTTAAAACACGCGCCAAAAAAATTATCGCGCAGGGACTGCAGGGTGCCGAAGGTCTAGCACGGCTTAAGGATGGACGATTCATCATCGCTGAAACGAAACTCAGACGGATCATCGCCGTTGACAAAAATGGCGAGCGCGAGGTCATCGCCGACAATCTGCCGATCAACGGCCTGCCCGACGGCCCCATCCCGACTGTGCTGCCGACAGGGCTTGCCGTCGGCAAAGACGGCGCGATCTATTTCTCCTCCGATGAATTCGCCAATATCTGGAAGATTCCCCCCAAATGATCTCGCGGCGCGATCTGCTGAAATATGGCGGCGGAACTTTGTTCGTCGCGCTTGGCGGGTTCGTCTGGCACGGTGTGCGCCGCGATGCCTTTTCGGTCGCGCAGGGCGATCCGTGGAAATTATGGACGCTTTGGGACGATCCGCAATATCAGGGGACGCCGACAGCCATTGCGATCGCCGGCATGCTCGCGGCCAATCCTCATAACACGCAGCCTTGGGTTTTTGAAGTGGATGAAAGCGCGGAGCAGAAAATCATCCGCCTTTATGCCGACCAGCGCCGCAATCTCGGCGCGTTTGACCCCTATTTGCGCGAAATGCATATCGGGCTGGGCTGCGCGATTGAGAATATGCTGCTTGCCGCGCCTGCTCATGGCTGGAGGGCTGAGGTCAATCTGACGGGCGGCAGATTGAACGCGATTCCTCAAAACCCCGAACAAAAGCTCATCGCGACATTGACGCTCACGCGCGCACAGCCGACACGCAGCGCGCTCTATCAGGCCATCGGACAGCGCCACACAAATCGCGGTGCCTATCTGCGCGACAGGCCGATCCCTGGCGATATCGTTAATTTGTTTCAAACCGCTGCGCGCGCTGTGAGTATCTCTTTATCTTTTTTTGATGAAGGCCGCTCACGCGAGCTTTTTGACAAATTGACCAATCAGGCGACAGAAACAATTATCCACGATGAAGATATGGTGGCCGCGAGCCATCATTGGTTTCGCGGCTCGCCGGAAGAAATTGAACGCCATCGCGATGGCGTCACGCTGGACACCGCCGGACTTTCGCCGATGATTTTGATGGCGGCAAAAATGCTGCCTGCTTTGTCGTCTGAAGACAGCCATCAAGCTTGGGCTGATGCAACGCGCAATGTTCATCTTGCGACAGCGCCGCTGGCCGGCATTATTGCGGTGCGCACACGCTGGACGGTCAAGAACTCGCTCGCCGCCGGACAATTATGGCAAAGGCTTCATCTGATGGCGACTGAGCGCGGCATCGCGATGCACCCGATCAACCAGACCGTAGAAATTGTTGATCGCGAGCGCATGCTCAACAAGCCCGCGCGCATGGATCGCCAATTAAGGAAGCTCGTGAAAAATCGGATGCAGCCAACATTTGCGTTCCGCATGGGCTATGCCGAGAGCCAAGCGCCGCCCTCACCGCGCCGCAAGCTGGGCAACATCAAGGGAGATCATGCGGTTCATCCGATTTAACGGGATTGGCAGATAACTTAAAACGACATGCGCCAGTTCAAACCGACCGCATAGCCAACTTCAGAGTTAGCGCTGGATTCAAGCGTATTAGCAAAGATGTTTTCAATGCTGCTATTGTTATAATCTAGTGAGGCCCCGCCATGATTATAAGCAGCCCCACTGAAGGAAACCTCGCCGATGCGTGTCGCCAAAGACAAGCGAACATCCACACCCGAATTATCCACGGACGGAATAATCGTATTGACCGAGCCATCCGACAGCCAGAAAGTGCCGAGAGCAAATTTGGCATTGTCTGTGATGGCATGTTCTACGCCCAACCAGGACCTTGCGGGCAAATAAGAATTTGCCCCTAAGTCATGGAATTGGATGAGTTGTGAGTCTTCATCATCGCCGGAAGCTGCCCACCACCAAATCAAAAGCCCTAATCCGGCGAGTCCACCAACGATCCCGCCGACAACGGCACCGGAACTGCTGCTGCTGCCGCTACTACTGCTACTACTTCTCGGAGTGGATTGCGCAGTTACAACACCAACTGAATTAGCCGTGAAGGTTGTCTCACTCCCGTCATCATTTTGATGCACACCACCATTGATAACCGCTAAATAAGTATCGCCGGTGGTACGCAATGCAAATGAATTGCCACCAGTTCGGTCGTAAATGCAATTATTTTCACCCTCCACCGCCGATGCAGTCAGAGTGGAGCCGCTTAGGGAAGTATCAAATCCACTCCCAAAACTAGCAATAGTCGCTGGGCAAGATCTCGTTTCCGTGTGTTCAGCTAAAGCCTCTATCGGAAATGTGCCCAGTGCCACACTTAAAGCCAGAAACCCAGCTAAGGTCTTGTTAAAAAAAGTTTTCTGAATACCCATCATCATTCCCCCCTGCATATTTGCGTTAAAAAAACGGCACCCGAAGGTGCCGGGTTTTATCGCTAAACGCATGGAAAAATCATGCCCCACCTATTCCCCGAAAAAACGGGGAAACCCGATCTGTGCCGGGTATTATATTTAGTAGGAAACCCAACAAGGGTTATCCATACATTTAGCGATAGGGGGTAGTTTGATAGGTGATGTAAAAGGAGTCAAGGCCATTTTTAAAAAAAATTGAAAAAATCAATGACTTGGATTCAGCAAAATACAGCCAGTTTTCTGCCTCTTTTCTCTATCACTGGTGCAGTAAGAGCTTAAACTTTAAGATGTTTGCGGTTCATCTGAAGATTCCTGCTTTTTTGAGTTTTTTTCTAAAGGCAAAATCTTGAACTTTAATTTTTTGCCCGACAGATCAACCGAAACCTGCACGACGCCGCCCTTCTTTAACTTGCCGAACAAAATCTCGTCGGCGAGCGGCTTCTTGACCTCCTGCTGGATCACGCGCGCCAGAGGCCGCGCGCCCATTTTTTCGTCATAGCCCCGCTCGGCAATCCATTTGTTCGCATCATCGGAAAGCTCAATCATCACTTGGCGATCGGCCAGCTGCGCTTCCAGCTCGTAAATGAATTTCTGGACGACAAGCGCGATATGCTCCGGCGACAGAGACGCAAACGGGATCACCGCATCAAGGCGGTTGCGGAACTCCGGCGAGAACATCCGCTCAATCGCCTCTTTATCGTCGCCCTCGCGGCGGCCTCGCGCAAAGCCTAGGGGTGCCCGCGCCATATCAACCGCGCCCGCATTGGTCGTCATCACCAAAATCACATTGCTGAAATCGGTCTTGCGGCCATTATGGTCGGTCAGCTTGCCGTGATCCATCACCTGAAGCAGGATGTTGAATATATCGGGATGCGCCTTTTCAACCTCGTCAAGCAGCAGCACACAATGAGGGTGCTGATCCACCCCGTCGGTCAGCAGCCCGCCCTGATCAAAGCCGACATAGCCCGGCGGCGCGCCGATCAGCCGCGAAACCGTATGGCGCTCCATATATTCGGACATGTCAAAGCGCAGCATCTCCACGCCCATAATTTCGGCCAAAGCGCGTGCGATTTCAGTCTTGCCGACGCCGGTCGGGCCGCAGAACAGATAGCTGCCAACCGGCTTGCCGCCCTCGCGCAGACCGGCGCGCGCCGTGCGGATCGCCGCCGACAAAGCCTCAATCGCCTGCTCCTGCCCAAACACCACCCGCTTGAGCGATTCCGGCAATTGATGAAGCTGCGCGCTCGCATCTTTTGAAATGGTTTTGGGCGCGATGCGCGCCATCGTCGCGACGATCGCCTCAATATCCTTGACGCCGAGCACCTTCTTGCGGCGGCTCTTGGGCAGAAGGCGCTGCGCAGCGCCAGCTTCGTCAATCACGTCGATTGCTTTGTCGGGCAGCTTGCGCTCATGCATATAGCGCGCCGACAGCTCCACCGCCGATTTGAGCGCATGGGAGGTATAGCGCAGCGCGTGAAACTCCTCAAAATATGATTTCAGCCCGTTGAGGATTTTGATCGTCTCGCTGATGCTAGGCTCTTCAACATCTATTTTTTCAAAGCGGCGCGTCAGCGCGCGATCTTTTTGAAAATGCCGCCGATATTCTTTATAGGTCGTCGCACCTATGCAGCGCAAAGTGCCGTTTTGCAAAGCGGGCTTGAGTAAATTGGAAGCGTCCATCGTGCCGCCGCTTGCTGCGCCCGCGCCGATCACGGTATGAATCTCATCAATGAACAAGACTGCGCCGGGCGTTTTGTCCAAAGCTTTGAGCACAGCCTTGAGCCGCTCCTCAAAATCACCGCGATAGCGCGTGCCGCCTAACAAAGCGCCCATATCTAAAGAGAAAATCCGCGCATCATGCAGCACATCGGGCACATCGTCCTTGACGATCCGCCGCGCGAGGCCTTCCGCAATCGCCGTCTTGCCAACGCCCGGATCACCGACATAGATCGGATTGTTCTTGCGCCGCCGACATAAAATTTGAATCGTGCGGCGCACCTCTTTTTGGCGGCCAATCAGAGGGTCAATTTTATCCTCTTCCGCTTTTTTATTTAAGTCCACGCACCATTTTTCAAGAGCTTTATGCGTTCTTTCACTTTTTTTCTCTTCTCCGCTCTGTTCCCCCTGTTCTTGATCAGAAGATTGCATATCGTCAACCGCCTGATCTTTCGTGACCCCATGGCTGATAAAAGATACCGCATCATGCCGCGACATATTCTGTTCTTGTAAAAAATGCACGGCGTGGCTTTCGCGCTCGGCATAAAGCGCAACCAGCACATTCGCGCCGTTCACTTCGCTGCGTCCGGCGCCTTGCACGTGAAAAATCGCCCGCTGAATGACGCGCTGGAACCCCATCGTCGGCTGCGGATGGTCTTTGCTCTCATCTTCCACTTGCGGGATTTCTTTTTCCAGCCAATCTTTGATGTCGCGGCGCAATTGATCGCCATCAACGGCGCAGGCCGCAAAAACTTGCTTCGCGTCTTTTTCATCAATCAGCGCGAGCAGCAAATGCTCAAGCATCACATATTCATGGCGATATTGATGCGCATAATCAATCGCAAGACGCAGCGCTTGCTCCAAAGATGATGATAATAAAGCCATAAATTCTTTCCTATGCCTTTCCTCTATGTTTTTCCTCTACGCTTTTTCCATAGCGCATTGGAGCGGGTGTTCATTTTGGCGCGCGAAATCCATCACTTGCGTAACTTTCGTCTCAGCGATCTCATAGGTAAAGACACCGCAAATCCCCACGCCATTTTGATGAACTTGAAGCATTAGGCGCGCGGCCTCCTCTGCGCCCTTATGAAAAAACCGCTCAAGCACAATCACGACAAATTCCATCGGCGTATAATCGTCATTCAAAAGCAGCACTTTATAAAGCGCCGGTTTTTTCGTGCGCACATCAGGACGCGTGATGACCCCCAGATTCGTGCCGCCGCCATTTTTGCTGTCTTCGCTCATAGAGTCTATTTTACCCCTTTACCTATTCTTGAGCAAAATATCTCGCGCTTGATTGATCAACACCGCATCTTCAGCCTTGCCGCCCATATCCGGATGGGCTTTGCGCATCAAATTGCGCCAAGCTTGCGTGATCTCCTCTTCACTGGCGAGCTGCCCGACCTGCAAAATCCGCCGCGCCTCGCTTAGACTCATCGCCTGCCCCGAAACCCGCCCGCGTTGATATTCACGCCCGCGCGCGCGATTTTGCGCCCGCGCGCGCTCATAAGCCCGATAGGCACCCCCGCTACGCCGCGCAAATAGCCCGCGCAATAAAAGCCCCACCAGCCAAAAACGCCCGCCGCTCAATATCATGCCGATCGCCGTCAGCACAAGACGAATTAAAGTCTGCAAAACGCCCGCAACTACAACCGCATCCGTGCGGGCAACCCAGCGTAAAGCCCACAAAACCCCTATAACTCCCAATATCCCGCCGAAAACCCAAACCATAACCTTTATCCAAAATTTAAGATTTTTTGCTTAAAAGAACAAAAAGCTTGCATGTTGAAAAGAACCAAAGTAGAACATATAGATGTTGGCCTTTTGTTCCTAACCTAATAAGCATTAAGGAAAAACCCATGTTAACAAAAAAACAAAGAGAACTTTTGATTTTTATCCACAGCCGTTTGCATGAAACCGGCATTTCTCCGTCATTTGACGAGATGCGCGAGGCACTGGATTTGCGCTCAAAATCCGGCATTCACCGGCTGGTCGGCGCGCTGGAAGAACGCGGCTTCATTCGCCGTCTGCCGAATCGCGCGCGCGCGCTTGAAGTGGTCAAATTGCCATCTGCCTCTGTGGGCAATACAGGCTTCACGCCCAGCCTCATTGCTGGCGGCAAAAAAGAAGATGAATTGATTGAACGCGCTAAACATGATCAAGGCGAAAACGCCTCCATCACTTTGCCGGTCATGGGACGAATCGCCGCGGGAACACCCATCGCAGCGATCCAAACGCATTTGCGCGACATCGGCGTTCCACAAAACATGCTGCGCTCAGGCGAACATTTTGCGCTAGAGATCAAAGGCGATTCAATGATTGAAGCCGGAATTCTTGATGGCGACATCGCGATCATCAGAAAAAACGAAGAAGCGATGAATGGCGATATTGTCGTCGCCATCATTGAAGAGAAAGAAGCCACGCTCAAACGGCTGCGCAAAAAAGGCGACTCCATCGCGCTGGAAGCCTCTAATCCCGCTTATGAAACGCGCATCTTTCGCCCCGAACAAGTGAGCGTGCAAGGGTCTTTGGTCGGCCTGTTCAGGGAATATTAGACCCGATCCAAAATCTATCGCCGCGGCGCGCTTTATGCACGACAAACCCCTCTTGCTTAAATATGACGCCATGCGCGCCATCACGCAAAATATCCTCAAAGGTAATTCGCAGCGGCGCGGAGGCGCATAAACTTTTTGGTGTTGGGCGGGCAAAAATAACGATGTCAGCATTTTGACACAAACTACGCGCTTGCGCAGATGCGGGATCACGCAGCCATAAAACTTTGGGGCGGCGCGCCATCATGCTGATACAGCCAGCCGGTGTGCAGGAAAACTTCTTCTGATCATAAGCGCGCCATGCCGAACGCTGATCGCCATCATTGCGCAGCCATTGTGTGAGCGTCCAGTGTCCGGCGCGGCTTGACGGATAGAGGCGGCCATCAACATCACGCAGCGCGATCATATTGCCTTCGCGCGCCACGAGCAGATCAAACCGCTCGGCCTTGAGCAAAAGCCCCTGCCCGACCGCAAAGACCAAAGGTGCTAAACCCAGCCAGCGCCATCGTGTGCGCCAAAGACACAGCCACAGACCGCCAACAACATAAAGAATAAAAACAGACTGCGGCAGTGAGGCCGTCAATTGCGCTGATCCGATATATTCGGTGATCAGGCGAACGATTCCGATGATCGTCTCAATCCCCAGCGTCAGAAAAACTAGCACGGGCTCGTCAAGGCCAAAGGGCATAAGACCCAATGCCACAACGATCGCGGGCATGATCCAAATTGTGAATAAGGGCAGCACCGATAAATTCGCGATCAGCGCGGGAAAAACCGCAATGCGATTGAAATGCGTGATCGCCAAAGGTGCCGTAGCGCTCCAAGCCGCCAAACTGGTCAGCGCGAGCGTCAGCACCGCGCGAAATACCTTGCGCCGCAGCAAAATATAGGAGGAATCAAAAGCCGAACGCCGCGCGCGCAGAGAAATCACTTCATAAGCGGCAACGATCGCCATCGTCGCCGCAAAGGAAAGCTGAAACCCTGCATGAAATAGACTTTCCGGCGTCAGCATCAAAATCACCAGAGCGGCCAAAATGACATTGCGCATCGTCACCACTTGCGCGCCCACCAAAACCGCAAGACCCGCAATAAAAAACATGATAAACGCGCGCTGCGTCGCGACCGAACCGCCAGCCAGCACAAAATAAACCATCGAGCCAATGAGCGCAGGAAGAATCGCCCATTTCTTGATCGGATAACGCAGCGCCAATGCCGGAAAAAACGCCAATAGCGCGCGGACCACAAAATAAAGCGTTCCGGCAAGCGCGGCCATATGCAATCCGGAGATCGCCAAAATATGCGCAAGACCAGTATCACGCAGCAAATTGCGCGCGCTGTCGGGAATGAATCCGCGCTTGCCAACAATTAGCGCCACAGCAATGCCGCGCGCATCGCGCGACGCCTTGTCTCCAGCGCCCGCCATAATTTTTTCTGCGATCGTGTTGCGCCCGCGATCCAAAAATGCCGCAAGGCGAAGCCACAACCCTTCTTGAAGAATATCGCGCGCAAGCTGCTGCGGCGATGCCAGCGTCACCGCCGTGCCGCCAATGCGCTCAAACCATAAAGCGCGCGCAAAATCATAACCGCCGGGCAAAGCCGGGCCGGGCGGCGGAAAGAGCAGCACCTTCACACGGATTCGATCGCCTGTTTGAAAAAGAGCACGCTCTTTAAAAGGCTTGACCTTAAGTCTTATTTTGCGCGGCAGCTCATCAAGCGCCAAACTGGAAATATGCGTCGGCGCAACAATCCAGCGAACACCTTTTCGCGCAGGCCCCGGATCTATGGACGCGATGCGGCCTTCCAAGATATTTCCTTTGAGGGTCTGGCCAATCACAGGCGCGCTCACATTGATCGTTCTGATTTTTGCCAGCGACCATCCCGCGCCGAGCATCACCAGCCCCAGCGCAAATGGAATCAAAATATGATCAAACCCGCAGCGATAGCCAATTGCGAGCCAAATCATCACGGGCGCGGCGGCGATCGCGAGCGTCAAGCTCCATGAAGGCTCTGTCGTCAGCGCGAAATAAATCGCAATTCCTGCGCCCAAAAAAACCGGCAAAAATAAAAACCAGCGCTCTTGCTCGTTTTGAAAAGCTTCCGCAAGCCCTTCGCGAAACTTTGGCAGGCTCCATGCGCCAAGCTCATAGACCAAAGCCGCGCGCCAAAGCCTGATTTTTTGAAAAAAAATATCCATCGATAAAAACTATGGAAATTATGGAAATTATGCTATCATTGATATCAGGTAAATCGTAATCATGTATGATTTTGAAAGAATAGCAATTAAACCTCGGTTTTTTTGTTTCGCCTTGATGATAGGAGTTTTGCTGGCCGCTTGTGGTGGCGGTGGTGGTAGCCGCACACAGCAGGATTCCGGCATGCTTCCTGAAGAGGCCGGTATGCTTCCTGAAGAGGTCGGTATGCTTCCTGAAGAGGAAAGCCTACCACAAAACATTTGTGAACAATCTTATGTTGATGACGGCGGCAGCGATGGCGATTGCATTCGCTCGCTTGTTCCTGGGGCAACGCGATTTTATCAAGAGCGAACGCGCATTCCGAGCACAGCGGCCAGCCCGCTCAGATTTATTGACATGAACCCTGCTGGTCACGCAACACTCGTGCATAATGTCGCGCAGCGCATGGCGTTCATTGATCCGCCAACCCCTTTCACTGTTAATCTTAGAGGAGACCAGCCTGTGAGAACGATCCTTGAAGAGGATTTTGATGATGATAGCGACCTCATCGTCAATGTCTCATTTGGGCCGCTGTTTTTAGACAGCAATAGAGGCGGCAGTTTAGACGTGCCTCCCGATCTTATTGTGAGGAAAAATGTTGTGTTGGTCATTGCGGCAGGGAATCAAAGCCCTGAAAACGGACTCAGCCACGGACAGGAGCAGGGAGAACAAGCGATAGCCACCGGCCTTGTGCTGTTCGTCGCAGGGCTGGATTTAGACATGCTCAGACAAAATGTCTATGCAATCACTCAAGAATCGAATTCCTGCGGCTGGGGCAGGGTCTATTGCGTTATGTCCTCTTACACGACGCCCATTCCGGGCGATCCCAATAACGGGTCTTATAACGGCACTTCATTTGCAACACCAATGGTTGCCTCTCTGCTTGCCAATGCAAAATTATTATGGCCGGACATGACCGGACAGCAAACCGTGCAACTGGCGCAGTATTGCGCGCGCCCGATTAATGATGATGGCACCCTTGCCCCATGGGGCATGATCCTCAACGCCGAACAGGCCAATGATATATGGGGACAAGGCGTGTTCTCGGTGGAATGTCTATATGCACAAAACGGTGCGCTCAACAATCCGATTACCGGCGTGTCTTTAAGGGGTTCTCTCCGGCTCACTGGCACAGGAAACTCTCTGACTCTCGCCGATCAATTTAGCCGTTCTTATTCTTTCTCACGCAATGGCGGCATGATGAAATTATCCTTCCTGCCCGCCCAGACATCCGGCGCCTTTATAACGAAAAAAAATATTATCGGTTTTGCTTGGCGGAATATTGCTCTTGGCATTCAAGCAGAGAAAAATGACTTTCTTGGCATACAAGGCACTCAAGATTTCAGAATCGGAGAGACAATGATTGTCATGGCACAGCTAGGCCATCGCTTCCAGATTAACGAAAATATCAATATCTCTCTTTATGGCCTTTCGGCATGGGGGAAAATGTCGCGCCCTGCAATCTCATCCGTTGTCAGAAAAGCACAAGGCCATACCCATCAAGTCGGCGCTGAATTCAGCTATCGGCAAGACGGCTTCCAAGCACGCTTGGCCATCATTCATAGATTCGGCATCACCGCAGATATTGATCTTGGTGATTTTGGCCGCCTCCATTTGTCGCCAAAAAGCGAGAACCATGTCAAAGCCCTTTTGGCTTGGAATTTTTAGCCGTTTTTAGGCCTCAATTAGACCTTAAAGCGATTTATTGAGTATAATCTCCTCAAATAGAGGAGAACTCCATGCCGGATATCATTACGCGCTTTGCGCCGTCACCGACCGGCGCGCTGCATCTCGGCGGCGCGCGCACCGCTTTGTTTAATTTTCTCTTCGCGCATCATCATCAGGGGCGCTTCCTGTTGCGGATAGAAGATACCGATAAAGCGCGTTCATCTGACGAATATCTGGATTCAATCTGCAATGGCCTGAAATGGCTCGGGCTGAATTGGCATGGCGAGATCTTTTATCAATCACAGCGCGCCGCGCGCCATCTTGAAGTCGTCGAAAAACTGCTCAAAGAAGGCCATGCCTATCGCTGTTTTTGCACGCCGGAAGAGCTAGCCGCTCACCGCGAGCAGGCGCGCCGTGAAGGCCGTCCGCTCCGCTATGACCGCAAATGCCGCGACCTATCCGGCGCGCCCAAAGATGACCGCCCCTTCACGGTCAGAATCAAAGCGCCTCTGCCTCATGAGGGTGAATCGGAGCACATTTTGATTAAAGATGCGGTACAGGGCGAAGTGAGCTTTCCTTACAAAGAAATGGATGATTTTATCCTATTGCGCAGTGATGGCTCGCCGACCTATATGCTCTGCGTCGTTGTGGACGATCACGATATGGAAATCACCCATATTATGCGCGGCGTGGACCATCTGACCAACGCCGCGCGGCAGGCGATGATCTATGAGGCGCTCGGATGGCAAAAGCCCGCTTTTGCGCATATTCCTTTGATTCACGGCCAAGACGGCACGAAATTATCTAAACGGCACGGCGCTGATGACATCGCCACTTACCAGCAGCGCGGCTATTTGCCCGAAGCGATGAGGAATTATCTCACCCGCCTTGGCTGGGCGCATGGCGATGATGAAATCTTCTCCGACCAGCAGGCGATCGCGTGGTTCTCGCTGGAGGGGATCGGGCGCTCTCCGGCGCGGTTTGACCCCCAGCGGCTTGACAGCCTCAACGCTCATTATCTGCGCCGGATTGATCCCGCTGAACTCCTGCCTTTGACCCTCAAATGGCTGCAAAATGAAGGGCTTGAAGTCAAAAATAATGATAACTACCAGAGATTTATCCCAATCTTATCACAAATCGCTGAACGCGCCCAGACATTGACCGAACTAGCTCAAAATGCTAAATTCTTGTTCATCAAAACAGACTTTGATCTCGCTCCGGAGGCGCAAAAACTGCTTCAGCCTCAAAGTTTGATGATATTAAAACGCTTGATCCCCCGCCTAGGGGGAGTTGATTGGAAAAAATCGGCGCTTGAGCAGGCGATCAGAGCTTTTGCAGAAGAGCAGAATTGCTCTTTGAAAGATATCGCGCAACCATTGCGTGTCGCGCTGACAGGCCAGACAAAATCTCCGGGCATTTTCGATGTCCTAGAAGCTTTAGGGAGCGGTGAAACATTTGATAAAATAGGCAGGGTAATAAAATGACAGATAAAGAGATACGTAAAACCTCGTCGGAAAAGGCCGCCGCTTTGCAGGTCAATGGGGCGAGTCAGGAATTTGACGTCTATGGCGGCACGGTCGGCCCGGACGTCGTGGATATCTCGACTTTATATGGCCGCACCGGCCACTTCACCTATGATCCGGGCTTCACCTCGACGGCCAGCTGCGAGTCAAAAATCACTTTCATTGACGGCGATCAGGGCATTCTGCTTCATCGCGGCTACCCGATTGAACATCTCGCTGGTGAAGGCAGCTTCATTGAAACCTGCTATCTGCTGCTCTATGGCGAACTGCCCTCGCGCGCCGAGCTTGAGAAATTCGATACCGCCATCCGCTACCACACGATGGTGCACGAACAATTGCAAAAATTCTTCAACGGCTTCCGCCGCGATGCTCATCCGATGGCCGTGATGCTGGGCGTCGCTGGGGCGCTCTCGGCGTTTTACCATGACAGCCTTGACATCTCCGACCCCTACCAGCGCATGATCGCCAGCCGCCGCATGATCGCCAAAATGCCGACCATCGCCGCAATGACCTATAAATATTCCGTCGGCCAGCCTTTCATCTATCCGCGCAATGATCTGGATATCGCCTCCAATTTCCTCTATATGTGCTTCTCCGTTCCCTGCGAGCCGTTTAAGTTCAATCCGGTCTTCGCCAAAGCGATGGATAAAATTTTTATCCTCCATGCCGACCATGAGCAAAATGCGTCTACATCCACTGTGCGCCTTGCCGGATCAACCGGTGCCAACCCCTTCGCCTGTATCGCCGCGGGCATCGCCTCGCTCTGGGGGCCGGCGCATGGCGGCGCCAACGAAGCCGCGCTCGATATGCTCACCCAAATCGGCGATGTCAAAAATATCCCCGAATTCATCAGCCGCGCCAAAGATAAAAGCGACCCCTTCCGCCTGATGGGATTCGGCCACCGCGTCTATAAAAATTACGATCCGCGCGCCAAAATTATGCGCGAAACTTGCCACGAAGTGCTTGCCGAAATTAACGCCGCCAATGATCCTTTGTTCAAAATCGCTATGGAGCTTGAAAAAATCGCGCTCAATGACGATTACTTCATTGAGAAAAAGCTCTATCCCAATGTGGATTTTTATTCCGGCATTACGCTCAAAGCGCTGGGCTTTCCGACATCAATGTTCACCGTGCTGTTTGCGGTCGCGCGCACCGTTGGCTGGGTCGCGCAGTGGAACGAAATGATTGAAGACCCTAAACAGCGCATCGGCAGGCCGCGCCAGCTTTATGTCGGCTCAAGCCAGCGCGAATATATGCCGATCAGCGAGAGATAATCTCTAAAACCGATTGCGCCGCCATCAGGCTTGGGGGCTGAGCTGTCTTTACTTTTTGCTGCAATTCCGCCAGATCTGAAGATCTGTCCGCTTTGCCCGAAAGCAAATCGCCGACTGCGTCCGCCAAAGACTCAGGCTGCACAGCACTCCCCAAAAACTCAGGAAACACTTTGCGCCCCAAAACCAAATTAACCGGCGAGACCATATCCAGATTGGCAATCAGTCTGCCCAGCCATTCCTCAAAGCGGGTGAGCTGGTAAGCGCAGACAAAGGGTGTGCCGGAGAGGCCAAGCTCCATCGTCACCGTGCCCGATGCCGCAAGTGCCGCATCGGCTGCTTTGAACGCGGCGCGCTTTTCTTCTTCGCTGTCAATTAATAAAGGCCTGACCGGCCAGTCTTTGATCTTTTCACGAAGCAGATCGCGCACCGGCGGCGCGACCGGCATCACCCACTGGATGTCAAATTGCCCAGCCAATAGATCCGTCAATAGATCGGCGGTGCGGCCAAAAACTCCGGCCAAATGCTTAATCTCCACCGGACGCGAGCCGGGCGCCAAAATCACCATTTTTTTGCCCTCTTCGCCATATTTGCGGCGAAAGGCCGCGCTCTGGCTCTCGCTGGCGACGCGCTCCAATGCCGGATGGCCGACATAAATCGCCGGAGGCCCTTCTAGGGCCGCAAAAGCCTCAACCTCAAACGGAAACATCACCAAGCAGCGCTCAATATATTTTTTCATCGCCTTCGCGCGGCGAGGCCGCCACGCCCAGACTTTCGGCGGCACATAATTGATGATCGGAATCTCCGGCGCACGGCGCTTGACACTGCGCGCAACCCGATGCGTGAAATCATAGCTGTCAATGATTATGAGCGCCGCCGGGCGGCGCTCCACGATCGCATTGGCCGTCTTGCGGATGCGCCAGAGCAGGCTCGGCACGCGCGCCACAACTTCTATAATCCCCGCAAAAGATATTTGCTCTAGCGGCATAATCGGCTCAAGGCCCGCCTGCTCCATATGGATGCCGCCAATGCCAAAAAACACAGGCGCTTTATCCATCTCTGCGTTGAGCGCGCTCATAAGCGCGTTCATCAAAGCTGCGCCAAGAAGATCGCCGGAAGCCTCCCCAGCAATCAAAGCGATCTGTTTTGTCATCGCCGCCCGATCACCTGCACGAAAATGCCTGCCGCTTCAGCATCTTTGGCAATCTGCTCGCGGTCATAGATCAGCGCGCTGCCCTGCTCGACGACAATCCCCGCCAGACCCGCCGCCTCAACATGCGCCACCGTCTCCGGCCCGATCGTCGGCAGATCAACGCGCTTGTCCTGATGCTGGCGCGGCAGCTTCATCAAAACACCGGCGCGGTGAGCCTTCGTGCCGCGCAGCGCTTCAGGCACGTCGCTGATCCGGCGCAGCATCGCATCAGTGCCTTCCACCGCTTCCACCGCAAGAATTAAGCCGCGGCAGACCACAACACTCTGGCCGACGCCCTGCTTGCCAAACAGGCGCGCCATGCGCGCGGCGATCTTGATGTCTTCCTCTTCAATTTTTGTTAGCGCGCGCTTGGCCACAAAGCCCTTCTGTGCTGCCAAAGAAGGGCAGATTTTCTCGGCAGCCACGATCTCAAAGCCTTCGTCTTTCTCCAGATAGCGGATCAGAGATGCGAGCAGCGCGTCGTCGCTATGATGTTTTTGGCGAACGGCTTCTTCATTGCCGTAGGCGATCAATTTCGCCGGAATGTCGGCGATCAAATCCTGATCCAGATGAGGCGCGCTCGCCGCCGGACGCGCCACCGAGCCGATCAGAACCAGTTTCTTGCACTTTTCCTCTTTGAGTTTTTTGATCAGGCCGTTCACTTGCAAAAGTGAAAATTGCGCATGAGGAAATTGTTTTATTCTCTTATCCACATCATCGGAGACGGCAACCACAAAAACGCCGCTTTTGGCCTGTGCTGCTGCTGCCACCTCATAAGCGAGCTTGCCGCTGCCTGCTAAAATACCAATCATCTTTTTATTCCCCAATCGCTGGCATTTTTATGCCTGCCGCGCGGGGATGATGCTGTAAGACGTCCCCTCGCAGGATTTGATGAACTCCACAATCTCGGAAATATGATCCCCCGAAACCTGCTTGACGAGCTCGTCGAGTCTTTTGCTGACCGTGCCGTCGCTTTGATAAAAAATTTTATAAGCTTTGCGGATCGCGTGAATATCCTGATGAGAAAAATCACGGCGCTTGAGGCCGACCACATTGACGCTGGTAAAAGCCGCCGGCCTGCCAAACACCGTCGCAAAGGGCGGCACATGACCCATAAGCCCGCTGCCGCCGCCCACAAACGCATGAGCCCCAATCCGAAGAAATTGCGGGCATAAAGCGCCGCCGCCGACCACCGCATGATCGCCCAATTGACTATGGCCGCCCAGCTGCACCGCATTGGAGATGCGGATGTGATCCCCTAATACGCAATCATGCGCAACATGCGTGCTCGCCATGATCAGGCAATCTTTACCGAGGCGGGTTTCCATAATGCCGCCCTTCGTGCCGCGATGGATCGTCACATTCTCCCTGATCCGCGCATGAGAGCCGATCACCACGCGGCTGGCCTCTCCTTCATATTTCAAATCCTGCGGCGCATGGCCGATCGACGCAAACGGATAAATCTCGCTATGCTCTCCGATCTGCGTATCTCCGTCAATCACCACATGAGAGATCAGCCGACTATGCGCCCCGAGCCTGACGCCGCCGCCAATCACGCAATAAGGGCCGATCTCAACATCATCCCCAATCTGCGCGTCAGGGGAAATGATCGCTGTCGGATGGTGCGAACTCATTTCACTTCGTTCAAATCCATCAGGGCAGCCGAAAAAACCGCTTCGGCAACCAATTGGCCTTTGACAAAACCCTCGCCCTTAAACTTCCAAATCCGCCCGATGCGCCGCTGAAACCTCACCTGAAGCTCCAAAACATCGCCCGGTATCACCGGTCGCCGAAACTTCACTTTGTCCAAAGAGGAAAAATAAACCACTTTGCCTTCTTGCTCGTCTTGGTGAAAAAATGTCCATAAGACCACAGAGGTCTGCGCCATCGCCTCAATGATTAAAACGCCGGGCATCACCGCATGGCCGGGAAAATGTCCCTGAAAATAACTCTCGCCAAAAGACACATTCTTGACCGCCACCGCGAATTTATTTCGCTCCAGCCGCGTGATCCGGTCAAGCATCAACATCGGATAGCGATAAGGCATCAGGCGAATGATGTCGTCAATCAGAAGCTCCCCGTCAAAAACATCTCCATCGAGAACAATCATATCAGAAACTTTATTGCTCATCTTTCCCCCTGCGCTTTTGGCGATCCTTCTTCCAGAGCCGCGTTAACAAATTGGTTTCCTCAAGAAACTGCCGCCGCGACTTCGCCGGATAGCCCATATAATCCTTGCCTGCGGGCACATTTTTTATAACCCCCGATTTCGCGGCAATCCGCGCACCAGTGCCGATATGCACACTATCCGCAATACCCACTTGACCGGCCAGTATAACATAATCATCAATGCGCGCCGAGCCAGCAATCCCCACCTGCGAGACAATAAAACAATGGCGCCCAATCGCAACATTATGCCCAATCTGAACCAGATTATCAATCTTGGTGAATTCGCCAATGGTCGTATCCAGCGTGCTGCCGCGATCAATCGTCGTGTTGGCGCCGATTTCAACATCATTTTGAATGATCACCCGACCAACCTGCGGCACACGCAATGCGCCATCCATCATCGGCGCAAAGCCGAAGCCCTCCTGCCCGATGCGCGCGCCCGCATGAACAACAACCCGATCGCCCAGCAAAGCATGAACCACAGACGCATGAACCCCAATAAAACTATCGCGCCCGATCGCCACATCCGGGCCGATCACCGCATAAGTGCTGATGATCGTCCCCGCGCCGATCATCGCGCGCGCGCCGACCACCGCGCCCGCCTCAATGATGACGCCCTCCTCAAGTTGCGCGCTCGGATGAATTTTTGCTTCAGCGCTGATGCCCTCTTGATCCATCAGGCTGGCCGGACGGCGCGCTTGCGGATAAAAAACTGCCATCGCGCGCGCATAAGCCGGATGCGGCATCGACGTCACCAAAAGCGGCAGCCCTTCCGGCGCTTGATCAACAAAATGATTTGGCACAAAACACGCGCCAGCGCGCGTCGTGCGAAACGTTCTGATATGCGCAATGCCGGTTAAATAGCTGATATCCTCCGGACCGGCCTCATCTAATGGCGCAACCCCCGAAACCTGCTTATCGTGATCCGCACGATCGGCCAGCTCTGCGCCGACAAGCTCGGCCAGATAACCTAAAGTGAAAGGGCCCTCTTTCTCAAAAAAACCATAGCTAGAAATTTCCGACCTCCTTAGCCCAAATTATTCATTATTCTTGAATCATTCTTGGGGCACTGTCAGTTTTACCGAAGATAAACGGACATCCAAAAGCTCAATCACTTCCGGAGTGAGATCAAGGTCTTCACTGGCGTTTAAAATCACACTGCGATTTAAGATGAGTTCAAGATTATGCTTTTCAAGCAGCTCTTTATAGATGGCGGCAAGCACCGTTTCAACTTCAGACAATGTTTCTTGGCCGCCTCTTTGCAGCTTCTGATTCTCACCTTGCATTTTCTGCTGAAATTTGACCACTTTTTCACGAAAGCTGTTCTCTTTCTGGCGAAACGCCGCAGGAGACAGAACGTTTTGCTGCCGCGTCAATTCTTTTTGCTCTCTTTCAAGACGCTCCTGTTCGGGGCGCACTTTTTTGGCAACATTATCACTATAGGTTTTAATTTGACGATTCAGATCGCGCCCCGCTTTTGAATCGCGAATAACTTTCTGGACATCCACATAAGCAGATTTCCCGCCGCCCATTTGATCACAGGCTGCAGTCAATCCCAAAGCCAGCAATGCAACCGCCAGCGCGGCGGATATTTTCCTCAATTTATTCATAATCTCTCTCCATGTTTTGACATTATTTGTTGTGATTTAATTGCTTCCAAAGAGCATACTTGTCTAAAAGGCGACACCAATCTGAAAGTGGAAGTTATCTTCTCTATCATAATTTTCCTTTAATAGCACATCAGAAAAATCAAAGCGCAGCGGGCCGAGCGGCGATTCCCATAAGAGGCTGAAACCTATGCTCATCCGCACGCCAAAATTATCCCTGACTCTGCGAGAAATGGTATCCTCCAAGCCGCTATCACCGGCGACTCCGATATCGGTGAACAAAACCGGCGTGAGGCCAATCTGCCGCAAAACCTGGCTTGAGATGCGCAGCTCATTAGACCAGATCGCATAAGTGCGCGCGCCGACTGCATTGCCGCTGCGGCCAACATCGCGCGGCCCGATGCCTGATCTGTCAAAGCCGCGAAAACTGCCTGCCCCCAAAAAAAAGCGATCGCTGGCAAAAAGATCGCTGCCATCATAGGAAAAGATATTTCCGGCCAAAAGACGCGAAGCCACCGAATAACGACCGACAGCGGTGTCGGATAATGTCCGATAGCCGCGCAAGTCAAAAGACGTGCGGATAAAATTGGCCTGCCCGCCTGCGCCAGCAAAATCTTGGCCAAATCTGACCAGCCAGCCATCAGTTGGCTGGTTGATGTCATCACGGCGGTCATAGGTCAAAATATAGCCGATGATTGATTCCAGCCGCTCGCCTTCGGCAACCGTGGCGCTGGTGCTGTTGCTGATGGTGTCATTTTCAATTTGATATTGCAAAGTGAAATAGGCATCCTCGCGCAGAGGCAGCCGCAAAGACATAGACGCGCCAAGCCGATCAAAATCATAGCCATTGCTGCGCTGTAGATCGCGAAAAAGGTAAAAGACATCGCCTGAGAACCTCAACCGGCGGCCAAAAAAGTAAGGCTCAATAAAACGAAAATTCACCGTGCGCCGCCGCGTGCCATAGCCAAATGTGGATTCCAGAACTTGGCCGCGCCCTTGAAAATTATTTTCTCGGATGGAAAAATCGCCGATGAAGCCATCTATGGATGAAAAGCCAAAGCCTAGGGAAATTTCCCCTGTTGGGCGCTCGGCAACGCGGGTGTCCAAAACGACTTTGTCCGGTGCTGAACCTTGGCGGGGTTCGATTCTTACGCCCTCAAAAAAATTCAAGCCGTTAACCGCCCGCTCGGTGCGCGCAACCAAAGTGCGGTTAAATACATCCCCCTCGCGCAGGCGAAATTCCCGACGAATGACGCGATCTTCGGTATGCGTGTTGCCGCTAATGTCAATGCGCTCAACATAGGTGCGCGGCGCTTCGGAGATCGTCCAGACGATGCTGACAGTGCCTTTCTCAGGGTCGCGCTCAAGATCAGGACTCACATCAATAAACGCATAGCCCAGCACTTGCGCTTCATCATTGATCGCATCTAAGCTCCTGCCCACCTTAAACGCGTCATAGCGCGCGCCCTCCTCATAAGCCAGCAAAGCTTGAAAGCGCTCCGGATCCAAATCAGGAACTTGAATGTTAAACTTGCTTTTTGCAAAACGGTAAATCTGCCCTTCATTGACAACGAAAGTGATCACGAATCCATCATCTCCCTCGCTGCGCTCGGCGAGCTGCGCTTCAACGCTGAAATCCGCATAGCCGCGCCGCGTATAAAAAGCGCGCAGCAACTGCTTGTCAAACTCAAGCCGGTCTTGGTCGTAAGTGTCGCTGACCGAAAGAAATTTCCACCATTGATACACTGTGGTCACAATCACGCCGCGCAAATCCGAATCCGAAAAAGCTTCATTGCCAAGAAAGTAAATGCCCTCAACGTAATTTTTGCGGCCTTCATCCACCTTAAAAATGATATTGACGCGATATTGATCCAGCTCAATAATTTGCGGCTCAACCGTCATCGCGTAATAGCCCTGCCGGCGATATTGCTGCGTGATTAGCTGCGCGGCTAGCAAAACCTTGCTGCGGCTATAGACCGCGCGCGGCGACAGATCAATCAAGGGCACAAGCGCCTCATCATCAATGGCATTATTGCCTTCAAACACCACCTCCTTGATAATCGGGTTTTCAGAAACGGTCACCACAAGCCTGCGGCCACGGCGCTCAATTTTGACATCAGAAAATAAGGCCGTGCGAAACAAAGCCTTGAGCGCCTCATTGGCCTTGCTCTGGTCATAGCGATCACCAACGCGCAGCGGCAGATAGGCCAGCACCGTTGATGCCTCAATGCGCCGATTGCCTTCAACAATTATTTCCTGAATCACAGGCTCGTCTTGGGCAAAAGCCAAAGACGGAAAGCCAAAAACGCCAATCGCTACAAAAAAAATGCCGACGAACCGGCGGCAGATCCTCCTCACAATGCCTCTTAGCCTGAACTGCCTGTCGAAAAAAGTCCCAGCTGAAAAATATCATTCAACGTAACAAAAACCATCAATCCCAACAGCAAAACCAAGCCGGCGCGCATGCTGTTCTCCTGTATCCGATCGCTCAATGGCGATCCTTTAACCACTTCAATTAAATAAAACATAATATGCCCGCCATCCAAAATCGGAATGGGCAGCAAGTTCAAAATGCCAAGGCTTATCGACAAAACCGCAATGAGGCTCAATAAAGGCCACCAGCCTTCTCCCGCCGACTGCCCCGAAATCTTGGCGATTCGCAGAGGCCCTCCCAGATTGGAGATGTCCTGATTGCCGATAATCAGCTGCCCCAAATAAGTTATCGTCGCACCGCTGATAATCGCCGTATGCTCAATGCCGGCAACCAGCGCGCTCAAAGGGCCTAGATGGCGGCGCTGCGCCTCTTCCTGCCCCATGACCATAGACACGCCAAGCACGCCGCCGCGATAGCTATTGCCAAAACGATCCCGCACATTATCAATGCGCGGTGTCGCAATCAATTGTTTGATTTCGCCATCCCGCTCAACATCAAAGGCCAGCGCGCGGTCGGGCGACATCAAAATCACGCGCGTGACATCTGAAAAATTTTCAACTTTTCTGCCGTCAATAAACCGGATGATGTCTCCGGTTTGAAAGCCCGCCGCCGCCGCCGGGCTGTCGGGGATGATTTTATCAATCTGCGGGCTCGTGACGGAAATACCCACGATGCTAAAAATTCCCCAGAAAATCAAAATCGCCAAAACAAAATTCGCAAGCGGGCCTGCTGAAGAAATCGCAAGACGCGCATAAACGCTTTTACGATTATAACAGCCGCTTTCTTTACACGCCGTTTCTTCAGGCGGCGCGCTTTGCGTGAGATTGCCCATCATGTCATCTTCCTCGCCCAGCATTTTGACATAGCCACCCAGCGGCAGCCAAGCCAGCTTCCAGCGCGTCCCATACCGATCCGTCCAGCCAAACACTTCGCGCCCCATGCCGATGGAAAACACTTCCACATAAACACCGCACCAGCGCGCAATCAAAAAATGTCCGAGCTCGTGGAAAAAAACTACCGTCGTGAATACAAGAAGAAACGGCAAAATATAGCTTGCGGCATCACCAAAGAATTCAAACATATCTGTCCCCTTTTATGCGCGCTTCAACATGACGACGCGCTGTGTGATCAATTTCTTGAATATCAGCTAGATTGTTCAGCATAATATCCATTCCGCGCGGCATCTTGTCAAAAACATCGTCAAGAACTTCGCCGACAATATGGGCAATATCCATAAAACCTATACGACCGTGCAAAAAAGCCGCAACCGCAGCTTCGTTGGCGGAATTGAGAATAATAGGCGCAACGCCGCCATATTTCAAGGCGACGCTCGCCAGCTTGGATGCCGGAAACCGCGCCTCATCTACAGGCAGAAAGGTTAACGCTCCCAAATGGCTGATATCTAGCGGAAAAACCCCTGAATCCGCAGCCCCCAAAACATCGGCGATCGCAAGGCGCATATCCGCAACACCCATATGCGCTCTGACATTGCCGTCATGCGCAGCCACAAAAGCGTGAACAAGTGCTTGAGGATGAATCACCATCGCTAACCGCTCCAGCGGCAAGTCAAAGAGATAATGCGCCTCAATCAGCTCCAGCGCCTTATTCATCAAAGTTGCCGAATCAACCGAAATTTTTTCCCCCATATTCCAAACCGGATGTTTGACCGCTTCTTGAGGAGTCACATCAGCCAAATGTTCAAGAGGACAATCGCGCAAGGGGCCGCCTGTGGCGGTCAATGTGGCGCGCGCGACATGCGCCGGATCATCAATCAGCTTGCTCAGCGCATGATGTTCCGAATCCACCGGAACGATCTCGCATTGCGCGCCCTTGGCTAATTTTTTTAAAAGATGTCCGGCGCAAACAATCGATTCCTTATTGGCCAGCGCCAATCTCACCGGATTTTGCGCGGCGGCAATCACCGCAGGCAGACCCGCAATGCCTGAAATCGCCGCCATCACAATGTCAGCAGGATGACAGGCGGCCTCCACCAGAGCCTCTTTGCCGGCCGCGACTTTCGTTTGTGTGCCCAGCAGCGCATCTTTGAGCTCTGCGCCGCGCGCGGAATCAGCAATGACCGCCAAACGTGCGTCTGTGGCGCGCGCAATGCGCGCAAGTTCAGCGACGTTCTTATGCGCCGTAACCGCCTGCACGCGAAATTTTTCACGATTGCGCTGGATGACATCCAGCGTGTTCAAGCCGATCGAGCCTGTTGCTCCCAATATGCTGATTGTTTTCATCAGGTTTAATTATACCCCAAGAAAAATACTGGCCGCAGAAGATTCCGGCCAGCCTTGTGTCAGCATAAATAGATAAAAAACAAAAACCGCGATGAGCAGGCCGTCAACGCGATCCAAAAGCCCGCCATGACCCGGCAAAAGCGCGCTAATATCTTTTAGATTATGGCGGCGCTTGATGAAGGATTCCAAAAAATCACCGGCCTGTGTCGCCACTGAGATCAATCCACCCCATAATAAAAGCTGCCAGCTTCCGCCGATCAAAAAACCCGCGCCATAACCGACTAGCATTGACGCCAAAAAGCCGCCGACCGCGCCCGACCATGTTTTTTGTGCAGAAATTTTCGGCCATAAAAGCGGACCGCCGATCGTGCGGCCTGTGAAATAAGCGCCAATATCGCTCGCCCATACCATCAGCAAAAAAATCAATAATGCACATGCGCCTAATACACTCAAATTTTGATCGCCCCGCAGATCTGCCAGCAGCACTAAAGGTGTGATGAAATAAATCGGCCCAAAAAACGCCATGCTCTTTACGTATTTCTTTATGCGGCTCTTCGTGCGTTCAAGAAGCCACGCCAGCACCAGCGCGCCAAAACTCGCCAAAAAAATAACCAGTAGGCTGCGCGGCTGAAAAACAAAACTTTGAAATAAAAAAACGCCCGCACCAAACAGAGCCGCAACATATAAAGATATCAATAAAGGCGGCGAGCCAAGCAAAAGATTCCATTCCCAAATCATCACCAGACCTGCCAGCATGAGCAGCGCCAAAAACCATAGGTCTCCCGCCCAAATCGCGGCCAAGACGGGCGGTAATAACAGGCAGGCCGTCAAAATCCTCCGCGTCAATTCATTCATGGCGCGCTAATAGACCGCTTTTTTATCGGATAAAACAGCGTCAGCACCAAAGCGGCGGCTGCGCTCAAGATAATCATCCAGCGCCTGCATAAATAATTGCGGCGTGAAATCCGGCCAAAATGTTTCCGTAAAAACCAACTCGGCATAAGCACTCTGCCAGAGCAAAAAATCGCTCAAACGCTGCTCACCGCCCGTGCGAATCACCAGATCTACCGGCGGCATATCGTGCGTATCAAGCGCAGCGGCGATCGTGTCCATCGTGATCGCGTCCGGATCAAGCTGGCCGCGCGCCGCGCGCGCGATTTTTTGCGCCGCGCGCGCGATCTCATCACGCGCGCCATAATTGAACGCAATCGCCAAAGACATGCCCTGATTGCCTTTGGTCAGCGCTTCGGCTTCATCAACCAGAGCGAGAATGTCGGCCTCAAGATTGGCGCGCCGCCCTAAAATGCGCAGCCGCACATTATTTTCATGCAGCTCAGCCAAATCACTGCGCAGATAAGAGCGCAGCAATTTCATTAGATTCTGCACCTCATCATCGGAGCGGCGCCAATTATTGGTGCTGAAGCCGTAAAAGGTCAAAAACTCAATCGGAATTTTATTCGCAGCGCGGACGATTTCGCGCAAAGCGCTGACGCCGCGCTCATGCCCCTGCCCCGACGGCAGGCCGCGCGCCTGCGCCCAGCGGCGATTGCCGTCCATAATCATCGCGACATGACGGGGGACCCCCTGTCGGGGGACCCCCTGTCGGGGGACCCCCTGTCGGGGGACCCCCGGTCGGGGGACCCCCGGTCGGGGGATACCCTTTTTATCCGGCGCGTCATCCATCATCAGACCTGCATGATCTCTTTTTCTTTATCGCTTAACATTGTGTCAATGCGCTTAATCGCCTTATCGGTCAGCTCCTGTACTTTATTATGCGCGCTGCGGGCGGCGTCTTTGCCGATCTCCTTCTCCTCGCTTTTGAGCTTTTCCATGCCGTCGCGGCGGACATTGCGCACCGCGATGCGCGCCTGTTCCGACGCGCGCGCGGCTAGCTTGACGAGCTCTTTGCGCCTCTCCTCGCTCAATTGCGGCAGGGGCAGGCGGACGAGCTGGCCGTCCACAACCGGATTCAATCCCAGATCAGCTTTGCGAATGGCGCGTTCAACATCTTCCACGCGCGCTTTGTCCCATACTTGCACCGTCAACAGACGCGGCTCTTTCATATTCGCTGTGCTCAATTGCGATAAAGGCATGGTTTGGCCATAAGCCTCCACTTGAACCTGATCCAAAATCCCCGCCGACAGTCGGCCCGCGCGCAAATTCGCTAGCTCGGCGCGTAATTTTTCTACCGCGCCATCCATGCGGCGCGTTAAATCTTTATAATCAGGCACGTATTTTCATCTCTTCGTCTGAAATCAGCGTAAAACATCCCGATCCAGTCAATGCCGCCGCCAGCCCGCCCTGTTGCTTGCGCGAAAACACAATGATCGGAATGTTGTTCTCACGGCAGATCGTCACCGCCGCCGCATCCATCACCTCAAGACGGCGGCCAATCACATCTTGATAATTGAGCTGGTCATAGGCTTGCGCTTCGGGATTCGTCTTCGGGTCGGCGGTATAAACACCGTCCACCTGAGTCGCTTTGGCAAGCGCTGAGCAATTCATCTCAGCCGCGCGCAAAGCCGCTGCTGTATCGGTCGTCACAAACGGATTGCCCGTGCCTGCAGCAAAAATCACGATGCGACCAGCCTCCATATGGCTCATCGCGCGGCGGCGAATATAAGGCTCACACACGGCCTGCATCGGTATCGCCGACATCACCCGCGTTTCAAATCCCGCGCGCTCAATGATGTCTTGAAGTGCCAGCGCGTTCATCACGGTGGCCAGCATCCCCATATAGTCAGCGCTCGCGCGATCCATGCCCGCCTGCGCCGCTTCAGCACCGCGCAAAATATTCCCGCCGCCGACAACCATAGATAGCTGAACGCCCGAGCGCACCACCGCAATAATCTCTTCGGCAGTCCGCCGCACTTCGGGAAAAGAAATGCCAAAGCCGTTTTCATCGCTTAAAGATTCACCCGAAATTTTTAACAATACACGCTGATAAGGCTGGGGCATCTGTCAGCCCTCGCCAAGCACAAAGCAGGCAAAGGCCTCCAAGCGCGCATCGGCTTTATCCAAAACCTGCTTTACGTTAAAATCATCATCAAGAATGAATTCCTGCTCAACAAGCGCGGCTTCCTGATAAAATTTCTTTAAGCGGCCTTCAACCATTTTCTCAATGATATTTTCGGGCTTGCCTTCCTCCTGCGCCTGCGCGATCAGCACGTCGCGTTCGCGCTCAATGAGCGCGGGGTCAATGTCATCGCGCGTGAGCGCGATGGGCTGCGCGGCTGAAATATGCATCGCGATTTTATGCGCAACATCTGCCGGCGCTTGCGCAAAGGCGGCGGCGACGCCAATTTTGCCCAGATGGTCGGCTTGCTTATTATGAACATAAGACGCAACGAACCCGCCGGAAGGCGCTTCTAAAAACGCGGCGCGCTTGAGCGTGATGTTTTCCCCCAAACGCGCGACCAAATCAACGATGTAATCTTTCACCTGATCATCTTTGCCATTATTCGCAAGAGGTGATTTGGCCGCCAGCATCTTGGCGCGATCCCCTTCAAATTCAAGAGCCAAATGCGCTAATTGCGTAGCGGCTTCCTGAAAAACATCATTGCGGGCGACAAAATCTGTTTCGCAAGACAGCTCAATCAAAGCGCCGCAACAGCCTTGCACAGCTACAGCAATCAATCCTTCATTGGATTCGCGCTCGGCCTTTTTGGCGGCGCGCGCATAGCCTTTCTGCCGCAGCCAGTCAATGGAAGCCTCCATATCGCCCTGACATTCCTCAAGAGCACGTTTGCAATCCATCATGCCTGCGCTTGTGCGGTCGCGCAATTGTTTGATCGTCGCTGCTGTTATCTCTGCCATATATTTTGCGCCCTATATTTGGCTCTATGCCTGTATTTTATGATGATGCCGCTTCCGCTTCATCTTCAGCCGGTGCAGCTTCAGCCGGTTCAGCTGCATGTGATTGCTGGGCTTCCCACCCCTGCAGCGCCGCCTGTGCAATCAAATCACAATAAAACTTGACCGCATTGGTCGCGTCATCATTGCCGGGAATCGGATAAGTAATGCCGTCTGGGTTGCTGTTGCTGTCGATGATCGCCGCGACAGGAATTTTTAAGCGATTAGCTTCCTGCACCGCGATTTTTTCAATGTTGGTGTCAATGACAAAAAGCAGATCCGGCAGGCCGCCCATATCACGCACACCGCCCAGCCCGCGCACGAGCTTGTCATATTCGTGCTGCTTATTGAGCTGCTCCTTTTTTGTTAAGCCGCTATCTTCAGCAGCCAGCTCCTCTTCTAAAGCTTCCAGCCTTTTGATGGAATTGGCGACCGTTTTCCAATTGGTCAACATGCCGCCTAGCCAGCGATGATTAACATAATATTGCGAGCAAAGATCAGCGGCATCGGCCACCGCGCGGCTGGCCTGCCTTTTCGTGCCGACAAAAAGAATGCGCCCGTTCTTTGCAACCAGTTCGCGCACCTTGCTCATGACGCGGTAAAGCATCGGCACAGTCTGCGTCATATCCAAAATGTGGACGCCGTCGCGCGAGTCGAAAATATAGGGCTGCATCTTTGGATTCCAACGATGCTTCTTATGTCCCAGATGTGCGCCCGCATCCACGAGATCGCTGATATTGCATGTCGGCAGATTCATACGGATCATCGCCTTAAGTGAAAAAAGTGAAATGAGAGAAAATCATGCTCTCCTGCTATAGATATAGGCGCGTGTAAGGGCGCGCGTCAAGCTACCTTCTTAGGGCAGCCTTCTTAGGGCAGCCTTCTCAGGCAGCCTCTATGCGCTTGACGCCGGGAATGGCGGTCAAAATCTCCGCCATTTCGCTGTTGAGCGCAAAAGCGCCCGGCAGGCCAATTTCTACCTCGCCCTCGCCATTTTGCGAAGGCACGACCAGATGAACCCGCGTGCCGCCCGGATGGCCGATGAGATGGCGTTTGATGTCCTCTAGCGCCTCAACGCGCTCTAAAAACAGCCGCACCTGCATCTGCGACCGCCGCCGCGATGAGCGCAAGGCCGCGCCATCCTGCGTGATCCGCTGCAAATTCTGAGCCCGAAAACGGACAGCATCGCCTTCGCGATCGGCCTCCACATCCGCCACCACAAGAACCCCCGGCGCAATAAATTCCCGCGCGCGGCGCAATAAATCCGCAAAAATCACCACTTCATAGGTGCCGCTCAAATCCGATAAAGACAGAAACATAAAGGGATTGCCGCGGCGCGAGCGGCGCTCCTGTATCGCGGTGATCACACCAGCGACGCGCCCGCTCAGCGCTGAGCCGGTGCTCAAATCTTGATAAGAACTCACGCCCGCTTCTTCAAGCTGCGCGCGCCAAGGTGCGAGCGGATGACCCGATAAATACATGCCCGCCGCCTGAAACTCCTGTGTGAGCCTCTCACCCGATGGCCAATCCTCACAGGTCGGCAGAGTGACCCGCGCCTGTTCTTTATCATCAAACAGAGCCTTTTGATTATCGTCAGCCTGCCCGCGCCCGACCGCAATGATCCGGCTCGCATGGTCAAAAAGCTGCCGCCGGTTGGGGTGAATCTGATCAAACGCACCGGCAGCCGCAAGGCTTTCAAAAGCGCGCTTGTTCAAAACTTGCGCCGGACAGCGCTGCACAAAATCAAACACATCGGAAAACATATCTTCGCCGCGGCAGGCGACGAACGCTTTGGCCGCCTCGCTGCCGACATTGCGCACCGCCGCAAGCGCATGAATGATCTTGCTGTCGCGCACCGAAAATTGCGCATCTGAAAAATTAATGTCGGGCGGCGCAACCTCTATCTCCATCCGCGCGGCCTCCTGCTTGAAATAAGACACTTTCTCCGGATTGTGAATATCCAATGTCATCAAAGCGGCAAAGAACTCAACCGGATGATGCGTCTTTAGCCATGCGGTCTGGTAGGCCAGCAGCGCATAGGCCGCAGCGTGGCTTTTGTTAAATCCATAACCGGCGAACCGCGCAACAAGATCAAAAATTCTCCGCGCCGTGCTTTCTTCAATGTTGTTATTGCGCGCACCTTGCGCAAAGCGGTTTTTGTGGCGATCCATCTCCGCTTTGATCTTTTTGCCCATCGCGCGGCGGAGCAAATCCGCCTCCGCCGCCGAATAGCCCGATAAAGTCCGCGCAATCTGCATCACCTGCTCTTGATAAATAATCACGCCAAAGGTCTCGCGCAATACCGGCTCTAGACAGGGGTGGAGATAATCCACCGTCTCCACGCCCTTCTTGCAGTTGATATAGCGCGGAATGTTATCCATCGGGCCAGGGCGATAGAGCGCGACCAGCGCGATCAAATCTTCAATGCGCTCCGGCTCAATTTTGCGCAGCGCATCACGCACACCGCCGCTTTCTAGCTGGAATATGCCCGTCGTCTCGGCGCGCGACAAAAGCTCATAGATTTTTTGATCGTCCAGAGGCACCGCATTAATGTCCACCTCCACGCCGCGCGACGCCAAAAGCTCACACGCCAAGCGCAGCACCGTCAATGTCTTTAAGCCGAGAAGGTCAAACTTCACAAGCCCCGCCTGCTCAACCCATTTCATTGAAAATTGCGTCAGCCGCGCGCCCGAACGCGGATCATTTGATATGGGAATCAATTCATCTAGAGGCCGATCACCAATCACAATGCCGGCGGCATGGGTGGACGCATGGCGGTAAAGGCCTTCCAGCTTCAAGCTGATGTTCAATAATTGCGCAACTTGCTGGTCTTCAGCGCGCGCAGCTTGCAGAGCCGGTTCGCCCTCAATCGCCTGCGCCAATTTGACCGGATGCGCCGGATTGTTCGGCACGAATTTGCACAACCGATCTACCTGTCCATAGGGCATGCCCAGCACACGGCCAACATCGCGCAGCACCGCGCGCGCTTGCAACGTGCCGAACGTCACAATATGCGCTACATAAGATTCACCATAGCGCGCACGAACATAGGCGATCACCTCATCGCGGCGCTCCTGACAGAAATCAATGTCAAAGTCCGGCATGGATACGCGCTCCGGATTGAGAAAGCGCTCAAAAATCAGGCCGAAGCGCAAAGGATCAAGATCGGTGATCCGCAGCGCATAGGCTACCAGCGACCCCGCACCCGAGCCGCGCCCCGGACCAACCGGAATGTTCTGCTGGTGCGCCCATTGAACAAAATCCGCAACGATCAGGAAATATCCGGCAAACCCCATCTCAATGATCGTGTCCAGCTCATGCTCCAAACGCTGGCGATATTCGCTGTCCGATCCCGATTTCTCCTTCATCTGCGCGAGGCGCTCATCCAAGCCTTGATGAGTCACTTTGCGCAAATAATCGGCCTCATCTTCACCCGCTTTGGTGAAACGCGGCAGCATGGCATCGCACGTTATCGGACAAAAAGCCGTCCGCCGCGATATCTCAACACTATTGGCCAGAGCTTCGGGCATATCTGCAAACAGAGCTGCCATTTCATCGCCGGTTTTGAAATAATGTTCCTCAGTTTCGCGGCGGCGCTGTTCCTCAGAGACTTTTGCCCCCTGCGCAATGCATATCAGCGCGTCATGCGCTTCAAAATCTTCGCGCCGCGTGAAATAGGCTTCATTGGTGGCGACGAGTCCCAAACCCTTGATGCCAGCAATATCTACCAGCCATGGTTCGGCGATTTTTTCTTCTTCCCTGCCGTGACGCTGCAGCTCAATATAAAGCCGGTCAGAAAATATATCGGCCAGATCATCCACCAAAGCGCGCGCTTGCTTCTCATCGCCGCGCAGCAAATGCTGATTGATGAGGCCGCGCGGACCTCCGGTCAGGCAAATTAACCCTTCGCTATAGTCGCGGATCATCTCCTGCGTGATGTGCAATCTATCGGAATCATGCGCGCGGCTTGTCAATTTCATCAAATGGCGGTAGCCCAGTCCGTCTTTTGCCAAAAAAACCAGCACCGGCAGATCATGGCGCGTTGAAGACAAAGATGGCGCTGAGGGCAATAAAACCGGCAAAGTGCAGCCAATGATTGGCTGGATGCCGTCGGCGCGCAAAGCTTCAGCAAATTCCAGCGCGCCAAACATATTGCCGCTATCGGTGATCGCGAGCGCCGGCATATTCGCCGCGCGGCATAACCCGCTCAACTGCTCAATCCGCAGCGCGCCCTCTAACAGCGAATAGGCCGTATGAGTGCGCAAATGAATAAAGATATCTTCGCCCGTTTGACTCATTATTCCTCTATTTTTCGATTCTCTCGTTTATAATACGCCCGCCGATAGGCCGCGCGATATCAACATATCGCCCTTCTAGTCTCGAAAAACCCTCTTATAGGCAAAAGATGAGCAAAATAGACAACCTCAAACCTCTGCGCATTTTTGGCGCGCGTGAGCATAATTTGAAAAATATCAGCCTAGACCTGCCGCGCAACCAAGTGAGCGTCATCACCGGCCTGTCGGGCTCGGGCAAATCCTCGCTGGCCTTTGACACCATCTATGCCGAAGGCCAAAGGCGCTATGTGGAAAGCCTCTCGGCCTATGCGCGCCAATTCCTTGAAAGCTCATCCAAGCCCGATGTCGATCGCATTGAAGGCCTGTCGCCCGCGATCTCCATTGAACAGAAAACCACTTCGCGCAATCCGCGTTCAACGGTCGGCACGGTGACCGAAATCTACGACTATATGCGCCTTCTCTTCGCGCGCGCGGGCATCCCCTATTCCCCCGCCACCGGCCAGCCGATTGAAAGCCAGTCAATCTCCGAAATGGTTGACCGCGTCCTTACTTGGCCAGAAAATGCGCGCCTGCTATTAATGGCGCCTATCGCCCGCAGCCGCAAAGGCGAATATCGCAGCGAAATGGCAAGCCTGCTCAAACAGGGCTTCCGCCGCATCAAAGTGGATGGCGAATTTTACGAGCTAGAAGCGCCCCCGAAACTCGATAAAAATATCCGGCACGATATTGACCTCGTCGTTGATCGGATCATCGTTAAAAAAGACGCCGCCGGTCGGCTTGCCGACAGACTCGCCGATAGCTTCGCGACCGCTCTGCGCCTCGCCGATGGCCTCGCCGTCATTGAAGAGGCCGACGCAAAAAAAACCAAAAGAACGATCTTCTCCGAACAATTTGCCTGTCCGGTGTCCGGCTTCACCATTGAAGAAATTGAGCCCCGACTCTTTTCGTTCAATTCGCCGCGCGGCTGCTGTCCGGCCTGCGATGGGCTCGGCGTCCAGCCTTTCGCCGACCCCGAACTCGTCGTGCCCAACCCGTCTTTATCCATTGAGCAGGGCGCGCTTGATGCCTGGACGCGCGGCGGCATCATCGCGCCATACTATATGCAGCTGCTGCGCACACTCGCCAGCCATTATAAATTTTCCTTTGAAACGCCTTGGAAAAAAATCCCCGCCAAAATCAAAAAAATTATCCTCTACGGCTCTGGCGCGCAGGAATTCACCTTCGTGTTCCAAAACTCCCGCCGCCGCTACGAATTCAAAAAAAGCTTTGAGGGCGTGCTGCCGTCCATTGACCGGCGGCTGCAGGAAACCTCAAGCAATTATATGCGGGAAACCCTGTCGCACTACCAATCCTCCGCGCCCTGCAAGCAATGCGGCGGCCATCGGCTGAGAGAAGAAGCGCTCTGCGTCAAACTCGACAAGCGGCATATCGGCGAAGTGACCAAACTGCCCGTGCGCGAAGCCCTTGACTGGTTCAATGGCCTTGAGCAAACCCTCTCGCCCAGACAGAAAAAAATCGCCGCACTCGTCTTGCGCGAAGTTCGCGCGCGGCTCAAATTCCTCTGCGATGTCGGCTTGGACTATCTGACCCTCGCGCGCAACTCCAACACTCTGTCCGGCGGCGAGAGCCAGCGCATCCGCCTCGCCTCGCAGATCGGCTCCGGCCTGACCGGCGTGATCTATGTGCTTGATGAGCCATCCATCGGCCTCCACCCGCGCGATAACGCCCGCCTGCTCGAAAGCCTCCACAGGCTGCGCGAAACCGGCAACACCATCATCATCGTTGAACATGATGAAGATGCGATTTTGAGCGCCGATCATGTCGTGGACATCGGGCCGGGCGCTGGCCGCGCCGGCGGCAAAATCGTCGCGCAGGGAACGCCAGCCCAAATCACAAAAAATAAAAAAAGCCTCACTGGACAATATCTCTCCGGCGCACGCTCAATACCGGTGCCACAAAAGCGGCGACTCTTTAATAAAGAGCGCAAACTGCGCATTGTCGGCGCATCAGGCAATAATCTAGAGAATGTCAATGTTGAGGTGCCGCTGGGCGTCCTCACCTGCTTCACCGGCGTTTCGGGATCGGGCAAATCCACTCTGCTGATTGATACTCTGTTCAAAGGCCTCGCGCGGCAATTAGGCTTGAGCCGAAAACTGCCTCTGCCTTACGATAAAATTGAGGGCACAGCACAGATTGACAAAATCATTGAGATCAATCAATCGCCGATCGGGCGCACACCGCGCTCCAATCCGGCGACCTATACCGGCGCGTTCACGCCAATCCGCGAATGGTTCGCCGCTCTGCCCAGCGCGCGCGAACGCGGCTGGGCCGCCGGACGCTTCTCGTTTAACGTCAAAGGCGGGCGCTGCGAAACCTGCCAAGGCGACGGCGTGCTGCGCATCGAAATGCACTTCCTGCCCGATGTCTATGTCACCTGCGACGATTGCCGCGGCAAGCGCTATAACCGCGAAACCCTGCAGGTGATGTTCCACGGCAAGACCATCGCCGATGTGCTCGACATGACCGTTGAAGAAGCCGCTAAGTTTTTTCACGCCGTCCCGGTGATTTTTGAAAAACTGGATACGCTCAATCGCGTCGGCTTAAATTATATTCGCATCGGCCAGCAAGCGACGACGCTCTCCGGCGGCGAGGCGCAGCGCATCAAGCTCGCCAAAGAGCTGTCGCGCCGCGCCACCGGACGCACCTTCTATATTCTCGACGAGCCAACCACCGGCCTCCACTTCCACGATACCGCCAAACTGATCGATGTGCTGCAAACGCTCGTCGATCAAGGCAATACGATCGCGATCATTGAGCATAATCCCGAAGTGATTAAAATCGCCGACTGGATCATTGATCTCGGTCCTGAGGGCGGCAATCGCGGCGGCAAGATCATCGCCACTGGCGCGCCCGAAAAAGTCGCACAGCATAAAACCAGCCACACCGCCAAAGTGCTCAAACAAACGCTCAAAAAGCGCAATGGCTCATAAAGTGTCACTCATAGAGTGTGCTTTGTCGGCACGATTATTTTTTACTGGATCCCCGCTGACAGGGGATAACAAAACGGCGCGCCAGCGCCGTCATTCTCGCAACGGATTCGCCTAACAATGGGTGAGGTTCTCAGCGATTCATCTGCCAGCGGGAATCCAGCTGACGGGCGTCATCAACAAGAATTAATAAGTTTCAAAAATCAGTAGATATTTTGCGCCGAGACCATCGCGAATAGCATCGGGATGGACAAGACGGTGTTGATCCGCGAGAACATCGCCGCCATCGCCGCCGCCGGAGGCTTCATCTCCGCTGTCGCCTCCGGATTAATGCCCAGAGCGATTTTCTGGTTCGGCCAAATCACCAGCCAGACATTCAAAAACATGATGATCCCAAGCCACATGCCGATGCCGATCGCGAGGTCTTTTTCCACGATCACCTCTCCCGATAGGAAGCTGAAGCCGTCCAATGTCAGCGAGTTGACAAAATAGCCGCTCATCCAAGCGAGCAACAGGCCGGTGATGATCGTCGCCATCGCCGACCAGCGAAACCACCACAAAGCCGCCGGCGCGATCACTTTGCCGATCGCCGGTTTCTGCTCGTCGGGGATTGACGGCATATTCGGTATCTGGACAAAGTTGAAATACCATAACAGCCCGATCCACATCACGCCGCTCAACACATGCAGCCAGCGCATGATAAACGTCGCAAAGGCATGATCCATGCCGCCCGCAAAATGAAGCCCCAGCCATAACAGCAAAATCGTCAGAACGAAGCCGGTCACCACCGCATTCGTCAGAGATGAAAGAAATTTTCCTAGCATGGCCATCTCTCCTATGGTCTGATTCGAACTATCTTTAAGTCTAGCCCCATAGAGGATAAAGTCAAAATCCGCTATAATAGCCGCCAAAAAGGGGGATTTATGCCAAGCGCCATACCTGTCTATGAAGGCCTCGCCGAGAGCATCGGCAAGACGCCGCTGTTTCACCTCAAACGCGCCTCTGAGGAAACCGGCTGCACCATCCTCGGCAAGGCTGAGTTCTTGAACCCCGGCCAGTCGGTCAAAGACCGCGCCGCGCTCTACATCATCCGCGACGCCATCGCCCGCGGCGAGCTCCAGCCCGGCGGCGTCATCGTCGAAGGCACTGCTGGCAATACTGGCATCGGGTTGGCGCTCATCGGCAATGCGCTCGGTTTTCGCACCGTCATCGTCATCCCCGAAACCCAATCGCAGGAAAAAAAAGATATGCTCCGACTCTGCGGCGCTGATCTCGTTGAAGTCCCTGCTGTTCCGTATAAAGACAAAAATAATTACGTCAAATTTTCAGGCCGCCTCGCCGCCAAGCTCGCTAGCCAAGAAAAAAACGGCGCGATCTGGGCCAACCAATTTGACAATGTCGCCAACCGCCAAGCCCATATCGAAACCACCGGCCCGGAAATCTGGGCGCAAACCGAGGGACGCGTTGACGGATTCATCTGCGCCATCGGCACGGGCGGCACGCTCGCCGGTGTCGGCATGGCGCTCAAAGAAAAAAATAAAAATATCATCATCGCCGCCGCCGACCCTGAAGGTGCTGCGCTCTATAATTATTACAAACATGGCGAGCTGAAATCATCCGGCGACTCGATCATGGAGGGCATCGGGCAGGGACGCGTCACCGCTAACCTAGAAGACGCGCCGATTGATGACGCTTTTCAAATCCCCGACAGCGAAGCTCTGCCTCTGGTCTTTGGCCTGCTGCGCGAAGAAGGATTATGTTTGGGCGGATCGAGCGGCATCAACCTCGCGGGCGCGATCAGGCTCGCCAAACAGATGGGGCCGGGTCACACAATCGTGACCGTCCTATGCGATTATGGCAGCCGCTATCAGTCTAAACTCTTCAACCCCGCCTTTTTGAAAGAGAAAGGCCTCCCTTATCCCGACTGGCTCGCCTAATCAAAATAGAAATATTATGAAAGTAGAAACAATCGTCACCTATTTGGAAATGCAGGCCGCGCCCAAAACGACGCACCATATGGCACCGCCGGTTGATAGCGCATTGCTGCGCGCTGATCATCCGCCGCTCCATTTCTACCGCTACCTCTATCGCGAAATCGGCTCGGCCTATAAATGGGTCTCGCGCAAAAAAATGACCGACCAGCAGCTCACCAAAATCATTCACAATGAAAAAATTGAAATTTTTATCCTTTACAAAAATGGCGTCCCCGCCGGTTTTGCTGAATTAGACTTTCGCAAGCCGAAGCTGGGCGATTTGGTGTTTCTCGGCCTGATGCCCGAATATATCGGGCACGGTTTGGGGCGCTTTCTGCTTCAGGAAATCATCCAAGTCGCTTGGGACAAAGACATCACCCGCATGACGGTGGAAACCTGCACATTAGATCATCCGCGCGCGCTGCCGCTCTACCAGCGCGCCGGTTTCACGCCGTTTAACCAAAAAAAGCAGTCTATTGAGGTTGAGGAATCATAAAGCCCGCCCGTAGGCTCATTCATGCTCCAAAATCTGGCTCAAAAATAATTTTGCGCGCTTGCTTTTCGGGTTGGAAAAAAAATCTTCCGGCGGCGCTTGTTCAACGATCTCGCCTTCATCCATAAACACAACCCGCGACGCTACCCGCCGCGCAAAACCCATCTCATGCGAAACCACCGCCATCGTCATGCCGTCTTCTTCGGCGAGATCAATCATCACTTCAAGCACTTCTTTGATCATCTCCGGGTCCAAAGCCGAAGTCGGCTCGTCAAACAGCATGACGCGCGGCTCCATGCATAAAGCGCGCGCGATCGCCACGCGTTGCTGCTGCCCGCCCGATAATTGCGCCGGATATTTGTCCGCCTGCTCCGGAATGTGAACGCGGGCTAAATAATCCCTTGCCTGCGCTTCGGCCTGCGCGCGCGGCGTATGCCGAACCCAGATCGGTCCTAGAGTGCAATTCTCCAAAACCGTCATATGCGGGAACAAGTTAAACTGCTGAAAAACCATGCCGACATCGCGGCGGATCGCATCAAGATTTTTGAGGCTGCCGGTCAGCTCCGTCCCCTCCACGATGACGCGGCCCGCATCGTGCCGCTCCAAGCCGTTCATGCAGCGAATGAGCGTCGACTTCCCCGAGCCGCTCGGGCCGCAAATGACAATCCGCTCGCCTTCATAAAGCTTCAGACTCACTTTGCGCAAGGCCTGAAAATCACCAAACCATTTATCAATATCGCTCACTTCAACAGCGACATTTTTTTCTTCTGTCATCTTTCTCCTCACCCTATTCATTATTGCTCGGCATCATTGTCTAGCATCTGTTGCCAGCCTGTGCTCCATATATACCGAATAGCGCGACATAAAAAAGCAAAATACCCAAAATAGCAGAGCCGCAAACGCATAGCCGGTATAATGCGTCTGCGGCGTTGACCAATTCGGGTCAGAAAAATGAAATTGAATCATGCCCAAAAGATCAAAAAGCCCGACGATCAAAACCAACGTCGTATCCTTAAACAAAGCAATAAACGAATTGACGATCCCCGGTATCACGATCTTGAGCGCTTGCGGCAAAATCACTTTCTGCATCATCTGGCGATAGCTGAGACCCAAAGCGCGCGATGCCTCATATTGCCCGCGCGCAAGCGCCTGCAAGCCGCCGCGCACCGTCTCGGCCATATAGGCCGACGAAAATAGCGCCACGCCGATCACGCAGCGCAATAATTTGTCTACCGTCATCTCCTCGCTGAGAAAAAGCGGCAGCATCACGCTCGCCATGAACAATACCGTGATCAAAGGTATGCCGCGCCAAAACTCAATGTAGCTCGTGCACAAAACACGCATGACCGGCATCTGCGAGCGCCGCCCCAAAGCCAGTAAAATGCCCAGCGGCAATGACACCACATTGCCGGTCACAGCCACCACAAGAGTCACCAGCAAGCCGCCCCAAAACGACGTGTCAACCTCCGGCAGGCCAAACGTGCCGCCGGTCAATAAAATAAAACTCGCAATCGGAAATACGACCAGCAAAAATATAATGTTCTCGCGCTTATAAGGCACGCTTGGTATCAGCAGAGGTGCCAAGCCTAAAACGCCCAGCGCAAAAACAAGATTGACACGCCATACCTCCTCCACCGGATAGCGGCCATAAATAAATTGCGGCCACTTTTCAGCGATGAATGGCCAGCATGCACCTTGATTTTCGCCGATACAATCCAACCGGCTGGTGCCCGTCCACGTCGCATTGATGAACATCCAGTCAATCAAAGGCGGAATGAAAATCCAAAACAGAAAAATGCCCAAAAAGGTCAAAAAGGCATCCAGCCAGCTTGCAAAAAATCGCCGCCGCAAAAATAAAACGGAGGCCATCAAATAATGATAGAGGCGGCTATCCATTATGCCGCTCCTCTGCGCAGCAAATAATTGTTATAAACATTCATCACCCATGCCGCCGACAGACTCATCAGCAGATAGATGGCCATTGTGATGGAAATGACTTCCACCGCCTGTCCGGTTTGGTTAAGCACTGTGCCGGTGAATACCGAAACCAAATCCGGATAAGCAATCGCCACCGCAAGCGATGAGTTCTTCGCCAAATTGAGATATTGGCTGGTCAAAGGCGGAACAATCACCCGCATCGCTTGAGGAATTACGATCTTGCGCATCACAAAACCACGGCGCAAGCCTAAAGACAGGCCAGCTTCAACCTGTCCATGCTGCACCGAAAGAATGCCCGCGCGCACGATTTCAGCGATAAAGGACGCGGTATAAATCGCCAGTGCCAGCAGCAAAGCCATAAACTCCCGATTGACATGCAGTCCGCCTTGAAAATTAAATCCTTTAAATTCCGGAAATGACAATGTCATCGGCGCGCCGGTCGCAAAAAAGGCCAGCAAAGGCAAACCGACAAGGGCAAGAAAAATCCAGCGCCAAATTGGCCAGCGTTCTCCGGTCGCCTGCATATGGCGATCGGCCATATGACGCAGCACGATGACCCCGATCGCGCCAAGCAAAAAAACCATGCTTACCCAAATCATCGCAGGCTCAAAAACAACGTCCGGCATATTCAGCCCGCGACTGTTGAGGTAAAAGCTGTCGGCCACGGACAGACTCTGTTTCGGCGCCGGCAAAGGGCCAAACACCGCAAAATACCAAAAGAAAATCTGCAGCAAAAGCGGCACGTTGCGAATGCTCTCAACATAAAGCGCCGCCCAGCCCGCGATGAGCCAATTGGACGAAAGCCGCGCAACGCCAATGATGAAGCCGAGAATCGTCGCGGCGATGATCCCCAAAACTGCCACAAGCAAAGTGTTCAGCAGACCCACAAGCAGCGCGCGGCCATAAGAAGATTCTTCCGAATAGGCAATCAAAGACTGGCTGATGCTGAAACCGGCATGGTCATTCAAAAAACCAAAGCCCGAAGCGATGTTTTGTTTTTCTAATTGTGTGATCGCATTGTCGGCGGCAACCCAGATGACCAGCGCCACCGCGCCCAGCGCCAATGCCTGAAAAATATATTGCCGCCAGCGCCTTTCGCTCCAAAGTGCGGAAAGCTGCCGCAGCATATTATCGGGCTTCAGCGCAGAAAAATTATCGGAGAGGCGGCGCATAGACCAAGCCGCCTTTTGTCCAAAGCTCATTGAGTCCGCGCTTGATGCCTAAAGGAGAACCCGCGCCCAAATTGCGCTCAAAAGATTCCCCATAATTTCCGACCTGCCTGATAATGTTATAGGCCCAGTTTTTTTTCAGGCCGAGATTTTTGCCAAAAGATCCTTCACGGCCTACAAAGCGGCGAATTTTTGGATTTTTGTCAGCGCGCATGCGCCGGATGCTCTTGCTGGTCAGGCCGAGCTCTTCGGCGTTAATCATCGCGAATAATGTCCAGCGCGCGATGTCAGACCATTGTGAATCACCTTGACGCACCAAAGGCCCCAGCGGCTCTTTTGAAATCACTTCGGGCAGAATCATGTGATCGTCCTTGTTGCGCAATTTCAGCCGGTTAGCATAGATGCCCGACTGGTCGGTGGTATAAACATCGCAGCGATTATTATCATAGGCCGCAACGACCTCATCGGTTTTTTCAAACGTCACGATTTCATATTTCATGCCATGCGCGCGGAAATAATCGGCGAGGTTCAGCTCGCTGGTCGTGCCGGCATTGACACAGACCGAAGCGCCATCCAATTCCAGCGCCGACTTCACATTCGCGTTCTTGCGCACGATGAAGCCCTGCCCGTCATAATAATTAACGCCGATAAAATCAAAGCCGAGCGCGGTGTCGCGCTGCATTGACCAGGTCGTGTTGCGCGAGAGAATATCAATCTCGCCCGACTGCAATGCGGTAAACCTTTCTTTTGACGACATCGGGATAAATTTCACTTTCTTCGCGCTGCCTAGCACCGCTGCCGCGACCGCGCGGCAAAAATCAACATCAATGCCTGTCCAGCGGCCTTGCTTATCAGGATTGGAAAAGCCCGGCAGGCCTTGACTGACTCCGCACAGCAGCTGCCCGCGCTTTAGCACTTTGGTCAAAGTGGATGCCGCGTCCGCCGCTTCAGCGAACGTAAAAATGCCCGCAAGCAGCAAAATCAACGCGCCCGATCTTTTCTGAAAGCTCATTATGTTCTCCTTTGATCTGACTTCTTTTTATGAAGCTCACCTCAGCTATTTTTGCCCTGTTCACGAGACCAGCGCAAGCGATAAAGCCGATGACAGCGTCAAAATTTACTTCATCTTATACCTTTTAAGGCTATGATTGGCCTTCGCTATATTAGAGAGGTCTGCCATTCATGTCAAAGAAGCCGCGCCGCGAACGGACACAGCTTGAACATCTTGGCCGCCGATCGGCGGCGCATTTCGGCAGCGTCAATGTTCCGGTCTATCGCGCTTCAACCGCTCTGTTCCCCGATCTCAAAACCTTCCGCAGCGAAGCGCAGCCCATGACCTATGGCCGCCGCGCCACGCCCTCATCCGATGCGCTCACCGAAATCGTCGCAGATCTTGAAGGCGGCCAATATTGCGTACTGACGCCGTCGGGCATGGCAGCGGTGAGCTGCGCAATTCTTGCCTGTGTCAAGGCCGACGACCATATCTTGGTCGCCGATCACGTCTACCAGCCCACGCGCCTCTTCTGCGATAAGATATTGCCGCGCATGAATGTCGCCGTTGAATATTACGACCCAACCGATCTGGACGCGCTCGCGCAAAAGATCAGGCCAGCCACTTGCGCCATCTTTGCCGAATCGCCGGGCTCGCTGACGTTTGAAATTCAAGACATTCCAGCAACCGCTAAGATCGCCCATCAACATAATGCCTATCTTATCATGGATAATACATGGGCGACGCCGCGTTTTTTTAAGCCGCTCGTGCATGGCGTGGACATCTCCGTGCAGGCGGCGACAAAATATTTCTGCGGCCACGCCGATCTTTTGCTCGGCACGATCACCGCCAATGATAAAGCCTGGCGTGATCTGCGCCGCATGCATCGCAGGCTGGGACTCTGTGCAAGTGGCGATGATATTTATTTGACCCTGCGCGGCCTGCGCACGCTTGATATTCGGCTAGAGCGGCATATGCAGGCCGGCATCCAAATCGCGCAATTCTTGGAAGGCCGCGACGAAGTGGCTGAAGTGATCCATCCCGCGCTGCCCAGCCATCCGCAGCACGAGCTCTGGCAGCGCGATTTCACCGGCGCTAGCGGTCTGTTCGCCGCGCGGCTCAAACCTTGTTCTGAAGAACAACTCGCCGCCATGTTTGACGGCTTTGAACTTTTTGCGATGGGATATTCATGGGGCGGCTTTGAAAGCCTCGCCATCCCTACCGAGCCGGTGCGCACCGCAGCAAAAACTGAGCCTCAAGAAGGGCAGCTCATCCGCTTGCATGTTGGGCTTGAAGATATAGATGATCTCATAGAGGATCTCAAAGCAGGCCTAGACAGGCTGTCAAAGTAAGATCATGAGATTCGTTATGAAATTTATGAAATTTAGAGCTATAAAATTTTTATCGCTTTTGTCGTTTTTGTCGCTGGCGCTAACTAGCGCGCAGCCTATCAGCGCGGCGGATTTATACATTTACAGCGCGAGCAGCGTGGCGTCCGTGCTTGAAGAGGCCGTCAAAGATTATCAAAAAGATAAAATTGAACGCGATCGCGTTCATATCGTCGCGGCAGCGACGTCAGCTTTGGCTTGGCAGATTGAGCGCGGTGCCAAAGCCGATATTTTCATCACCGCACATTCATCATGGCTCAAAAGAGTCAAGCCACTCCAAACCGCAGCGATAGCGCATAATCAACTTGTGCTGGTCGCGCAGCAGCACCAAAAGTTGACATTTACGTTTCTTCAATCGGGCGCAGCGCTCAAGGCCGCGCTCGCGGATCGGCGGATTGCGCTCGGCGATACATCCACGCCGCTCGGGCTTTATACCAAACAGGCGCTGAACCATCACCAGCTATGGACAAGCGTCCAAAACCACGCCGTTTTTGGCCCCAATGCGCGTGCAGTCCTCTCTTGGGTTGCGCGTGGTGATGTCGCAGCCGCGATCATCTATGCGAGCGACCTACACGCACATTCTCAGCTGCAGTCCGTCGCCCGCCCCGCGCCCGACAGCCATGAGCCAATCTCCTATCAAATGGCGCTCTTATCTCCGTCCTCGCAAGCCCAAAAATTATGGACGTTTCTTCAAAGCGATCAGGTGCGCGCCAAATTGCAGCAGCGAGGATTCTTGATCACGCCATGATCGCACTCAGTGAAGACGAAATTTCAGCACTTTGGCTGTCCCTCAAAGTCGCGGCGACGGGCACATTATTCGGCCTGCCGCTTGCCATCGCGATCGGTGTGCTGATGGCACGGGTGGAGTTTCGCGGCAAGTTTTTGCTCAACAACCTCGTCCATCTGCCGATGGTCATGCCGCCTGTCGCGACGGGCTATCTTTTGCTCATCATATTGTCGCGCGACGGCTATCTAGGCAGCATCTTCTATAACACTTTCGGCATAGAGCTGGCCTTTACGTGGCGGGCGGCGGCGGTCGCGGCGGCGGTGATGGGCTTCCCGCTGATGGTGCGCGCCGTGCGCATCGCGGTGGAAATGATAGACCGCCAAACCGAAAGAGCTGCGCGCATATTAGGTGCCAGCCGCATCCGCATGGTGCTGTTCGTGACTTTGCCGCTCGCTCTGCCCGGAATCATCTCGGGCGCGATTATGGGCTTTGGCCGCGCGCTGGGCGAGTTCGGCGCGACGATCATCGTCGCGGCCAATATTCCGGGCGCAACCAGAACGATCCCGCTCGCTTTATATAATGCGCTGCAGCATCCCGACGGCGAAATGGCCGCGCTGCGCTTTATCGCCATCGCGCTCGGCCTTGCTGCGCTCGCCATTGGGGTCAGCGAATATATGCTCAGATTTATGCGGCAGAATCGCGGACTCTAATCCGCTTGGATGGCGTCAGCGACAATTCATCTTTGCTCACGCTGACTTTGACGATCTGATCCTCGCCGCTTCCATTTCAAGAGCAACGGCCATCACGCTTGCATCCTTGAAATAAGCCAATATAATTAACTGATTATAGCCGACTGCTTCTCAAATGAGCGATTCCTTATGCCAACCTTAGAACAAACATCATTCAATCTCCCTCCTACCAAGAAAGCTTCGCATCGCGGTTCACCAAAACTTTCTCATTGGACAGAGAAAATTCACTGCATGGATTGCCGAGAAGGCTTGGACCAACTGCCCAAAAACTCGATTGATTTGGTAATCACAGACCCCCCCTATTTTCTAGACCGCATGGATTCCGGCTGGCATGACAAGTCGCTTAACCAAAGCAAAAAGCGCGCAGGCGTGGTCGGCGGACTGCCCGTCGGCATGAAATTTGATCCGGCACAAGCCGATAGGCTGCGTGAATTCTATCATGATGTTTCCAAAAAAGTTCTTCGTGTATTGAAACCCGGGGCTTTTTTTCTATCATTCAGCCAGCCGCGCCTGTCTTACGCGCTCGCACAGGGCGTCCACGAAGCCGGATTTGAAGTGCGCGACATCTATACATGGCACTATCGCAACAAAGCGCAATTCAAAGCATTTAGCCAAGACCATTTCGTAGACCGGATGAACATATCCACGCCCGAAAAAAATCGTATCAAAGATTCAATGGGAGGACGAAAAACCCCTCAGCTGCGCCCGCAGTCAGAATTGATCGTCATGGCGCAAAAGCCTCGCGACGGGACATTCGTTGACAATTGGCAGACATGGCAGACCGGATTGATTGATGCAGAGCAGCGCTTAAATGGCCTCGTCCCTTCAACCGTTATGGAGGTGGATAAGCCGTCGCGAGAAAAATATAATTCCCATTTGACAGTGAAACCTGTCCCCCTGCTCAATCATTTGATTCAAGTTTTTTCTTCGGCAGGGCAATGCGTTCTTGATCCCTTCATGGGCAGCGGCACGACCGCTATTTCATCAATCAGCACAAAACGCAGCTGGATTGGATTTGAGATAGAGCCTGCTTACATCAAGATCGCCGAACGCCGACTTCATAACGCGATTTTACAGCCCGCCTAGACCGCCTTCTCGCTTGCCCTCTTGGAAGGCTTCGGCGCGCAGTTTGGCGAGCTCAATCTCGGCGCGCGACATCTTATAAGAAAGCTTTTGGCGCGCGGGCTGCGCAAATGTCGCAAAATCATTTTCAATCGCCAAAGTGTAAAACATATAGGCGCTCGTGAGGTCTTGATCCACACCCTTGCCGTCTTCATACATCACCGCGATATTATATTGCGCATCAGGCAAGTCTTGGTGCGCGGCCATTAGATAATATCTTGCCGCTTGCCGCAAAGATTTCTTCAGCCCCGCTTCACCGCGATCATATAATGTGCCGAGCTCCCTCTGGGCGCGGGCATCGCCGAGCTTCGCGCTCTTTTTGAGCCAGCGCACCGCCTCCTTCGGGTTCCGCTTCGTGATGACCCCGTCGAGCAGCGCAGAGCCTAGCTTAAACGCCGCACCCGCATCATTGTTTTCAGCCGCCGTGCGCCAGTCAGACAAAGCCGCGCTATAAAAACCCATCCGGTAAAGCAGCCAGCCGGTCTGCTCCGAATACACCGCGCAGCTGCCAAGCAAAAGAGCCGCACACAACAAAAAAGATTTTCTCATGCCGCTATCATAGTACATCTGTCAATTTTCACAACGAGGCTTCTTTCAAAACAGGGCTTCTCTTTCTTTCCTAAAAAAGGGGACTTTTATGGGGGGATTTTATCGATTTTCTTCATAATGCGGTGGGTTTCGGTGAGCGCGGTGATGATTTTCTCATAATGGGCGATGTCATCAGATGTCAGCTCGCGGCCTTTGCGGTCTTTGAGCCACTTTTGGGCGGGCTGGTAGCCGCCGATATAGAACTCCCACGCTTCTTTGGGGACTTTGTTAAAATACTGATCCTTGTTGATCCAGACCCTGCCGTCATCGCTGAAAGCGGGCTTATCCACCTTATTGCTACCATCATTGGGAAAGCCGATGGGAGGTTTGACGAGAGCTTTATGCTCCATCAGGTGGAAGAGGCGCAACTCACTGCCAAGATCGGCCAGCCGCCAGAAGGTTTTGGCATTTTTAGGATAGGGAACCCGCGGGAAATCAATTCTAAGGAACTCCTTATATTTTTCCCGATAGGTTGAAGAGTGCAACCTCGCATAGATATAGTCCAAAAGATCAAGCGGCGAGAAAGCAGTTTGCTCTTCTCGTTTTTTGGCTGCGCCTTTGGCTTTATGGTCGGGGATAAAAGGCAACTTCAACGTTTCAGCGATTTGCTTGACAATTTCCATATTGAAATTGGGTTTGCGGGATTTGCCTTCATAAAGATAAAGTGGGAAAAGGCTTTCTATTCCCTGCATACCGGGACGTGACCAGCTTCTTGATTCAGTAATGTATTTAGAAACATGAACCGGTGCTGACTGAACTTCTATACCCCCTCTTTTTGCGATCAATCCTACATTCTCGTCATACAGAAAGTGGCGCATGGTTCTCTCACGCCAGCGCCAAACGAGCTTATTATCAAAATAAGTCCATCTTATATCAAAAGGTCTATAACTCGCTTTGACAAATTTTTGATCCTCTAAATCAATTTCTGATTTATTCTTCACAACCCATTCTGCATAATTCTTACCAAGACGAAATTCCTCTTTTAATTTCTGTGTTGTTTTGTCCTCTTTCAAAAAGTTGTCTAATCTCTCTTTTAAAATTTCCTTACTTTCAGCATAAATAAAATTATCCCCCATCGTTACAATTCCTGTTGTATTTTCGGATAAAAGATTTTGTAATGAAAAGCCTTTCTCATAATCTCCTTCTAATGCAAAATCTTTTGGAACAAAGAAATAGTAAGGTTTTTTATTTTTTAACTTTTCCCATTGAATACTTTGCAAATTTCTTTCTGCTAGCACATCATATTTACTCTGTCTGCTCCCCCATAAATCGGCATGATGGACTTGCGCTAGCTTCTCTTTTCTGTGCCCATGTTTAACAGCAATGATAATCGCAACTCCCTGCCGAATATCAAATACATTTTTGTCAGCAGTTCCATCTGGGGACACTTCCTTTTTTAAGGCATTGCCGTGCAAGTCAAGAATGTAAATATCATCAAACGTGGTAAGCAAATGCCAGCGCATTCCTCGAAAAGTCGGATTATCCAAATAGCTATGATTGGTGATATAAGCGAGGATTCCTCCTTCCTTATTTTTTTTAATATAATGTTCAGCAAGCCGAATGAACTTGACATAATCATCATGTAGCCAATGCTTCCGTTCATTAAAGTGCTCCTTATCCACATACTTGTAGATTTCAATATCAATAATTGGATCTTTTATGCCCATATTGGCTGAAATGCCACTATAGGGTGGGTTGCCAAAGGCAACCATGACTGGACTTTCGCTTTTGATACGTGAAGCCTCATTAGATTCATTGCTCAGCCACTGCGCAAACAAAGTGTCATAGTCAGGGTGGGCACTTTCCAGTGAATTGGTCAGATAAACTCCTAGACGGGGCGGGCTTTGAGATTTTCTCGGCCTATAGCCTGTTTCTGCCAATAAAAAATCCAACTTCAAATGACACATTGCATAGGGGGCCATCAGCAATTCAAAGCCATGCAGACGCGGCAATAAATGCTCTTCCACGTAAGAACTCCATGCGCCCTGCTGATTTTGAAAGCTGGAGTCATAAATATTCCGGATCACTTCAGCCATAAATGTTCCTGTCCCCGTTGCAACATCCAGTAATTGCACTTTATGAAAGGGTTTTTTTATTTTTGATTTGCCTGACTTCTTCTTTTGATTATCAGACTCTATTAGAACATCCACCATGCCGCTATGTGCCAGCCCTTCGGGCAGGGCAAAATATTCTTTATCTTTAAGGCAATCATCTATAGCACGAATGATAAAATCAACGACAGGTTTGGGCGTATAAAACACCCCGCGGCTTTTCCGCAATTTTGAATCATAGCGGGCAAGAAAGGTTTCGTAAAAATGGACAAGCGGATCATTCCGACCTGTCCATTTGCCGAAGCTCTTTTTTAAAGCATAAAGCTCAACATCGCGGTAGAGTTTGCATAAATAATCCACAACCCAAATAAGGCCATCATCCAAATCTTCACCGCAGACATAATCAAAGAATTTACGCAAAAACGGGTTTGAGCGCGGAATAAGTTTGCGCGCTTCTTCGCGGGAAAAATCTTCTCGCGTTTCATCATGCAGGCGCGCTGTGAACAATCCATAGGTGATGGTCTGGGCATAAATATCAGCAAACTGCTCATCTTTCATGTCATGAAGCAGGATTTTGCGAAATGCCTCCAATTGCTCTTTGAGATTGCTGTTACTGTCTTGGCTCAAAGCAAGGGCAAGCCCATCATCTCTAATCACTTTGGCAGCGTCGGCCATTCTTCCTGCAAGCTTTTGCCATGTGCCGATATTCTCATCATCAAAACCCCGAAATCGCGTGAATAATCTATTTAGTTCTCCATAATTGACTCGCTGGGGCGTGATCATGCCCTGTTTGAGTTCAGCAATGCGCACCGTGCCATCTGGCTCGCTATTGCGGTAAAAACGAAACTCCAGATAATCGGTCAGCACAAAATTGGCGAAGCCCTTCCGATAGCGGATGATCTGATCGCTATTCTCAAACTTATCAAGATCAGCATTAATCTCTTTCGCCTCAATGTAGCCAATCGGCAGAGGCGGAAGCATTCCAACAATCTTTTTTGTTATAATGTAATCGGGTCGGCCAAATTCAGTTGTCCGCGGTTCATTGGTCGCATCGCAGTCGGGCATCATGCCTTCCATACAATCGCCTAGCGCACCGCGATAGCTATGCTCGGTCGCGTCGCCTCTTTTATGAATGCGAACGACTTTTCGCAAATAGCTATCTATATAATCAGCCACATCAAAGTTCCCCGAATCATGCCCACCCTAACAGAATATCAGCCAGCTCCTGCGGCCTCGAAAAAAACGGCGAGTGATCGCCCGCGAGCCGCGCCATATCCCCTGCGCAGATGATCGCCCGCTTGCGCACGGCTTCCCCACGATTAGCAGTACCGCGCCGAGCTTCGAACATACTGGCGGCGTGTTTGACGAGGAGGCGGTTTAACACAAAATCAAAAGCTCAAAAGCGATGCGTTAAACTCAAACTGATATATTGATATAAACGGCGCCGCGGCGGGGCATAATCTGTCCACGCGGTCAGCGCCGGACACCAATATTCCCGATCGTAAGAATCCAAACAAGGCTTTTCCGAAACCCTGCCGCCAAACCAAGAGCCCACACCCAAAGTCAGATGAGTCATGTCCGACACCCGAAACGCGCGGGTATAGCCTATGAAAAAAGCCGCCGCGATCCGAATCTTCTCTGCCGAAACCCCCGAGTCAAAACCGAAAGTGAAAATCTCGCCCTTATGCCAGCCGCTATAATGAATCACCATTTTTGAGCGCGGCGCTGAAGGTTTATAAAAATGCGTGACATCATGGACCACCGAGGTGTCATAGGCCGAGCGCACGACATTAGGGCTCTGATAAAGATATTGTCCATCCGCCAAAGTAAGCGCCGCCGCCCGCGTTTCAAAACTGAGCCGCGTGATCCAAGGCAAAGGCTTTTTCAGATTTTGCCGCTCGGCAGCCAGCGCAACGCGCGCCAAAAACTGCCGATGAGCATCATCCGACGCCAACACAGGCACTGCGCTCAAAAAACAAAAACATAAAATGAATAAAATTCTCATGATCATCTTTTACCTCATCGAGCCAATGGGGGCGAGGGCGCGGCCTATGTCCACGCGCCCCTGCCCGTATCTGTTTACTGCACAGCCGCCAGGTTGGCTATTGCATGCCAAACCTTCATAGGTTGCGGTGTCCAATATGATTTCTGCTGAAAATTTCCCCGTCAGTTTGGGGAATTTCTGGCGCAAAAGCGCTACATAACCCCCCACCCGCGGTGCAGCAAAAGACGTTCCTTGGAAGGTAGTTGTAAGTTCTTGGCTTCTAGTCATACCGTCGCTACCTGTGCCGCTAATCTCAGCGGTTTCGGCGAGAGGGCTATTTCCATTCGCGACAACAAAGCGCGCCTGAAAGGCAGGATCGCTGCCTGCTCTATTGCTGTAGCCCGCCATTTCTGCCCCGTCGGGTTGATCGTAATAGCCGTCAAGGGCGCCGACAATCAAAATGCGCTCAGCAATGTCTGCATTGCGCATAAGAGTAGCATTGAATGGTATCAAACTTGAATCCACGCCCCACTCATTACCAGCAGATTTCGTAATCACCGCGTTCTGCACATTAGTCGGCGAGAGCCAATCGCTGCTGCCGTCGTGGAAATGAGCAGAATAAATAGGCAACCGACTATTGATTTCGTTTTCGAGTCTAACGGGGTCTGTTATTTTGCGACCGCCTAAGCTGAGATTGATCACATCAAATTCAACATCATCAAGGTTGGTGCCAGCGACTGGGGTTACTGGCCGCACACCCACGTCCCCGAGCAGACGTTCAGGGTTTGTTATTATTACGTCTCTGTTTATGCCATACAAAGTCACTTGAGGAGCAGCGGTTAGAACAGAAAGCATGACCGCATAGCCATGAGAGTTCGGACGGGTACCAAAATCACTCGGAGTATCCCCAATATTATCAAACTGTTCAGCAGCAACTAAAACATGGCTCCCTTTGCCCGTCCAGCCATCACGCCAGGCCGTTCGGACATCCCGAGGCGCTAAACCTAGGACTACAGGCTGGGTTCTTGAAGGTGTGCTGCCACTACCTACTATTCTATTGCCGAATATTTCAAATCCGTCGCTATACGCTCTCCTAGTCGCATCACGAATGTCTCCTCCTCCCCATCCATTTAGGGTGTCAGGCATGAAAAAAGGATCGGGTGTGCCTAGCGTATAATCCTGCGGCGTGGTGAGACCTGCAATATCAACGTCCTCAATGTTTTCTAAAGTGAAATCTCTGCTGATGCCGTTGAGGATTAATGTTAAGATTTTTCTGTAAAAATGTGCTGAATCCACGGTAACTCCTGAGATAACTCTCACAACATCGCCATCCCCCTCGCTTCTGCCGCCGTCAAGTGTGCCAATTATTCCGTCGGTGCCGACGAGTCCGAGTATGATTGTGTCATCTCCAGCCCCGCCTTCCACATTGCCAACTGTCACATTGCTGCCAGTGCTGCTGTTGCTGCCGATCGTGATCGTGTCATCGCCGCTCCCGCCGATCACATCGTCGTCCACCATGCCGGAATTGATCGTGATGACCACGCTTTGTATGCTGGCTGAAGCATCAATGTTCCCCGTGACCGAGCCGCCGTAAAGGCCGAAACGTTCAAAATTGATCGCCCTGCTCAACGCGTCATTGCCGACCGCCCCTACCAATGTGAAGCCGGTGCTTGAAGTGATCGTCACCCCCGTCGCACTCAACCCCTCGCCAAAGCCCAATGTATCATCGTCATTGCCGCCGTTAAGCATTCCGTTAATCGCAGCGGCGGAAGTGAGGATGATTGTGTCATCGCCAATGCTGCCGTGCACATCATTGTTAATCGTGCCGCCATTCAGAATGATTGTGTCATTTCCGTTCCCGCCGGACACATTGAAGTTGATCCTGCCGCCGTTGATCATGATTGTGTCATCGCCGCTATCGCCGAAAACACCAATCACAGTCGCGCTGTCTCTCAGCGTGATTGTGTCATTATCGTTCCCGCCGAACACAGAACTGCTGCGCGCGCTGCCGCTCAGAGTGATTGTGTCAGCACCCCTCCCGCCGCCCACAGAATTGCTGTGCGCGCTGCCGCTCAGAGTGATTGTGTCAGCGCCGTCCCCGCCGATCACATTGAACATGACCGTGCCGCCATTCAGAGTGAATGTGTTAGCTCTAGTGTCACCCATCACATTGCCGCTGACCGTGCCGCCTGATATGGTGATGGCATCAAAATCTTGTAGATTGACCCCGGTCGCTGCCGTGCCCATGCCAATAGCCGCCACCTCTCCTCCGGAGAGCGTGAAAATATCAGATGTTCCAACCGTGCCAGCAAGATTGAAAGTTTCAAGGTTGCTGACAGCGTAGGTATTGGCAGAAAAAGTCCCGCCAATTAATATAAGGCTCGCTGCTGTCAGCGTGGCGTTCATTGCGCTCTGTCCGCTGGCAAAGCTGAGCCTATCTGCGCCCATATTGCCGTTAAGGGTGCCGTCAATTTCAAAGTCGCTGCTGATAATGAAGGTGTCTTCTCCGTTCCCGCCGGATACATCGCCATTGACCCTGCCGCCGAGCAGATTAAATGTGTCACCTGCCCCCCCGCCGAACACAGAGCCCTCAACCCTGCCGGAATCGATCGTGATGACCACGTCCTGTATGCTGGATGAAGCATCAATGCCGCCCGCTCCGACCGTGCCGCCGTAAAGGCCGAAGCGTTCAAAAAAGCGCAGCCTGTTCAATGCGTCATTGCCGTCCACCCCTGCCAATGTGAAGGCGGTGCTTGAAGTAATATCCACCCTCGTCACGCTCAGCCCCTCGCCAAGACCAAAAACATCTCTGATACTACTATTATTGTCGCCGTCACCGCTAATGAAGCCGTTAATCGTAATGGCGTCGCGGAGGATGATTAAGTCATCTCCAGACCCGCCATCCACATCGCTACCGACCATGCCGTCGATCAGAGTGATTGTGTCACCTCCAGACCCGCCGTCCACACCTATACTGACCGTGCCGCCGCTCAGAGTGATTATGTCATCTTCGCCTCCGCCGTCCACATTGCCACTGACCGTGCCGTCACCGCTCAGAGTGATTGTGTCACGGCCAAACTCGCCCTCCACATTGCCCCTGATCGTGCCGCCGCTCACAGTGAATGTGTCACCGCCAGACCCGCCGCGCACATTGAGGTCAATTGTGCCGCCCCTGATGGTGAATGTGTCACGGCCAAACCCAGACCCGCCGTCCACATTGCCACTGACCCTGCCGTCGCCGCTCAGAGTGAATGTGTCACCGCCAGACCCGCCAACCACATCGCCACTGACCATGCCGCCCGATATGATGATCTCATCAAAGGCTTGCAGATTGACCCCAGAAGCTATTTCACCAGCAAAATCAGCGACAATGGCTATCCTCTCCACCACGCCTCCAGACAGCGTGAAAATATTAGATGTTCCAACCGTGCCAGCTAAATTCAACTCTTCAATGGCGGTGTAACCGAAAGTCCTCGTGTTTCTCGCATCTTCGAGCGTCAACCCAGACCCCCCAATCTCTGCGCTGATCAGATCGGTCGCGCGGATCGTGTCCCTGTCTATGCCGCCGTCAATGCCGCCACCAAGCGAAAACACCGTGCTGAGCACGAATATATCATTTCCAGATCCGCCATACACTTCCCGACTGATCCTGCCGCTGCTCAGAGTGAATGTGTCCCCTCCATCATTGCCGAACACATTGCCATTGACCGTGCCGCCGCTGATGGTGATTGTGTCACCTCCGCCCTCGCCGAACACATTGCCATTGACCCTGCCGCCGCTGATGGTGATTGTGTCACCTTCGCTCCCGCTTAACACTCCGAAGCCAACCGTGCCGCCCATGATGGTGATTGTGTCACCTCCGCCCTCGCTTAACACACCGAAAACCGAGCCGCTGTTTATAGTGAATGTATTCGCTCTGTCGTCACCCATCACATTGCCGCTGACCGTGCCGCCCGATATGGTGATGGCATCAAAATCTTGCAGATTGACGCCCGTCAATGCCGTGCCTATGCCAATAGCCGCCACCGTCGCGCCGTTGAGCGTGAAGGTGGCAGAACCATCACCGACAAGGGAAAAACGTTCAAGATTGCTGACCGCGAGAGCGACATCATCTAATGTCAAAGCTGATGATGAAAGTGCGGCGCGCGCAACAGCATTGAAGCCGACAAGATCGAGCACATCCACAGCCGCATCTGTGCCGCCGTCAATGCCGGTGAATGAAAAGCCAGAATGTAAAGTGAAAATATCAGCGCCGCCGCCGCCCATCACCATACCGGTCGAGCCGCTGGTCAGAGTGAATGTGTTAGCTCCACCATCACCGATCACATTGCCGCTGACCGTGCCGCCCGATATGGTGATGGCATCAAAATCTTGCAGATTGACGCCCGTCAATGCCGTGCCTATGCCAATAGCCGCCACCGTCGCGCCGTTGAGCGTGAAGGTGGCAGAACCATCACCGACAAGGGAAAAACGTTCAAGATTGCTGACCGCGAGAGCGACATCATCTAATGTCAAAGCTGATGATGAAAGTGCGGCGCGCGCAACAGCATTGAAGCCGACAAGATCGAGCACATCCACAGCCGCATCTGTGCCGCCGTCAATGCCGGTGAATGAAAAGCCAGAATGTAAAGTGAAAATATCAGCGCCGCCGCCGCCCATCACCATACCGGTCGAGCCGCTGGTCAGAGTGAATGTGTTAGCTCCACCATCACCGATCACATTGCCGCTGACCGTGCCGCTCGATATGGTGATCGCCTCAAAGGCTTGCAGATTGACCCCGGTCGCTGCCGTGCCAATGCCGATAGCCGCCACCGTCGCTCCGTTGAGCGTGAAGGTGGCAGAACCATCACCGACAAGGGAAAAACGTTCAATATTGCTGACCGCGAGATCGACGCTGCCTAATGTCGAAGTTAATGTCAAAGCTGATGCTGAAAGCGCGGCGCTCGCAAAGAGATCGTAGCCGACAAGAGCGAGCACATCCACAGCCGCATCTGTGCCGCCGTCAATGCCGGTGAATGAAAAGCCAGAATGTAAAGTGAAAATATCAGCGCCATCGCCGCCCATCACATTTCGGACCGAGCCGCTGGTCAGAGTGAATGTGTTAGCTCCACCGTCACCCATCACATCACCGGTGACTGTGCCGCTCGATATGGTGATCGCCTCAAAGGCTTGCAGATTGACGCCCGTCAATGCCGTGCCAATGCCAATAGCCGCCACCGTCGCGCCGTTGAGCGTGAAGGTGGCAGAACCATCACCGATAAGAGAAAAACGTTCAAGATTGCTGACCGCGAGATCGACGCTGCCTAATGTCAGAGTTGATGCTGAAAGCGCGGCGCTCGCAAAGAGATCGTAGCCGACAAGATCGAGCACATCCACAGCCGCATCTGTGCCGCCGTCAATGCCGGTGAATGAAAAGCCAGAATGTAAAGTGAAAATATCAGCGCCGTCGCCGCCCATCACATTTCGGACCGAGCCGCTGGTTAGAGTGAATGTGTTAGCTCCACCGTCACCCATCACATCACCGCTGACTGTGCCGCTCGCGATGGTGATGGCATCAAAATCTTGTAGATTGACTCCAGTTGCTGCCGTGCCCATGCCGATAGCCGCCACCGTCGCGCCGTTGAGCGTGAATGTGGCAGAACCATCACCGACAAGAGAAAAACGTTCAATATTGCTGACCGCGAGATCGGCGCTGCCTAATGTCGAAGTTAATGTCAAAGCTGATGCTGAAAGCGCGGCGCTCGCAAAGAGATCGTAGCCGACAAGATCGAGCACATCCACAGCCGCATCTGTGCCGCCATCAATGCCGGTGAATGAAAAGCCAGAATGTAAAGTGAAAATATCAGCGCCATCGCCACCCATCACATTTCGGACCGAGCCGCTGGTCAGAGTGAATGTGTTAGCTCCACCGTCACCCATCACATCACCGCTGACTGTGCCGCCCGATATGGTGATCGCCTCAAAGGCTTGCAGATTGACGCCCGTCAATGCCGTGCCAATGCCAATAGCCGCCACCGTCGCGCCGTTGAGCGTGAATGTGGCAGAACCATCACCGACAAGGGAAAAACGTTCAATATTGCTGACCGCGAGATCGACGCTGCCTAATGTCGAAGTTAATGTCAAAGCTGATGCTGAAAGCGCCGCGCGCGCAAAGAGACCGTAGCCGACAAGAGCGAGCACATCCACAGCCGCATCTGTGCCGCCGTCAATGCCGGTGAATGAAAAGCCAGAATGTAAAGTGAAAATATCAGCGCCATCGCCACCCATCACCATGCCGACCGTGCCGCTGGTTAGAGTGAATGTGTTAGCTCCACCGTCACCCATCACATCACCGCTGACTGTGCCGCCCGATATGGTGATGGCATCAAAATCTTGTAGATTGACTCCAGTTGCTGTCGTGCCTATGCCGATAGCCGCCACCGTCGCGCCGTTGAGCGTGAAGGTGGCAGAACCATCACCGATAAGAGAAAAACGTTCAAGATTGCTGACCGCGAGATCGACGCTGCCTAATGTCGAAGTTAATGTCAAAGCTGATGCTGAAAGCGCGGCGCTCGCAAAGAGATCGTAGCCGACAAGATCGAGCACATCCACAGCCGCATCTGTGCCGCCATCAATGCCGGTAAATGAAAAGCCAGAATGTAAAGTGAAAATATCAGCGCCATCGCCGCCCATCACCATATCAACCGCGCCGCTGGTCAGAGTGAATGTGTTAGCTCCACCATCACCGATCACATTGCCGCTGACCGTGCCGCTCGATATGGTGATCGCCTCAAAGGCTTGCAGATTGACCCCGGTCGCTGCCGTGCCCATGCCGATAGCCGCCACCTCTCCTCCGGAGAGCGTGAATGTGGCAGAACCGTCACCGATAAGAGAAAAACGTTCAATATTGCTGACCGCGAGATCGGCGCTGCCTAATGTCGAAGTTAATGTCAGAGTTGATGCTGAAAGCGCGGCGCTCGCAAAGAGATCGTAGCCGACAAGATCGAGCACATCCACAGCCGCATCTGTGCCGCCATCAATGCCGGTGAATGAAAAGCCAGAATGTAAAGTGAAAATATCAGCGCCATCGCCGCCCATCACATTTCGGACCGAGCCGCTGGTCAGAGTGAATGTGTTATCTCCACCATCACCGATCACATCACCGCTGACTGTGCCGCCCGATATGGTGATGGCATCAAAATCTTGTAGATTGACTCCAGTTGCTGTCGTGCCTATGCCGATAGCCGCCACCGTCGCGCCGTTGAGCGTGAAGGTGGCAGAACCATCACCGACAAGAGAAAAACGTTCAAGATTGCTGACCGCGAGATCGACGCTGCCTAATGTCGAAGTTAATGTCAAAGCTGATGCTGAAAGCGCGGCGCTCGCAAAGAGATCGTAGCCGACAAGATCGAGCACATCCACAGCCGCATCTGTGCCGCCGTCAATGCCGGTGAATGAAAAGCCAGAATGTAAAGTGAAAATATCAGCGCCATCGCCGCCCATCACATTTCGGACCGAGCCGCTGGTCAGAGTGAATGTGTTATCTCCACCATCACCGATCACATTGCCGCTGACCGTGCCGCTCGATATGGTGATCGCCTCAAAGGCTTGCAGATTGACCCCGGTCGCTGCCGTGCCCATGCCGATAGCCGCCACCTCTCCTCCGGAGAGCGTGAATGTGGCAGAACCGTCACCGATAAGAGAAAAACGTTCAATATTGCTGACCGCGAGATCGGCGCTGCCTAATGTCGAAGTTAATGTCAGAGTTGATGCTGAAAGCGCGGCGCTCGCAAAGAGATCGTAGCCGACAAGATCGAGCACATCCACAGCCGCATCTGTGCCGCCATCAATGCCGGTGAATGAAAAGCCAGAATGTAAAGTGAAAATATCAGCGCCATCGCCGCCCATCACCATATCAACCGCGCCGCCGCTCAAAGCGAATCTGTCATCTCCAGATCCGCCGACCACATTGCCGCTAACCGTGCCGGAGTTGAGCATGATTATCACGCCCTCAGAACTGGCTGAAGCATCAATACCGCCCGCTCCGACCCTGCCGCCATTGAGCGTAATCGCATTAAACCCCTTCAGATGAACGCCCTGTGCGGTTTGCGCATTTACGTCTGTGGCAGCTGCAACAATGTTTATCCTCGCCACATTTGCCGTGCCCGATAGAGTAAATGCCGCATCCGTGCCGCTGAACTGGAAAGTTTCAATGGCGGTGTAATCGAAAGTCCTCGTGGTTCCCGCATCTTCGAGCGTCAACGCAGACTCTGTAAGCCCTGCGCTGATCAGATTAGCCGCGCGGATCGTGTCCCTGTCTATGCCGCCGTCAATACCGCCAAGCACAATCCCCGCGCTGAGCATGAAGGTATCAGCGCCACCGCCGCCGATCACGTTGCCGACGACCTCGCCGCCGGAAAGTATGAATGTCTCTGCCGCATTGCTGCCCGTAATATCGCTGCTGACCATGCCGTCTGTAATCTCGATCGTCTCAAATGCTCCGAGGTTGACGCCGTCGACGAGATTTTCCTGCGCAATCTGCCGCTCCGTGCGGGACGTGATTCCCGCAATCATGCCGCCCGTGAATCTGAATATGTCATTGCCCACGCTGCCAGTGAACCCATAGCGCTCAAAATTGCTTACCTCATAACTGGGATTATTGCCACCACCATGGATGAATTTCACTATGCCGTTGCCCATCTCCACCTCAACGCGATCTGCCGCGCTAGCACCGCTCGTGAAGATCAAAGTGTCTTGATCGCCGCTGCCGCCATCAAGCATGCCTGTAATGTCCGCTATCGTGTTGATAGTCAAAATATCATTCTGCGGCGAACCTATCATATCGCCGTTTAATGTGCCTGAAAGAATATCAATCATAATCGAGGATGTCGTGCCCATCCCGCTCGCGTCGATGTCGCCAGTGATCGTGCCACCGGCGAGAACCATCGTCTCAATATTGCGCAGCGCGATCGTCCGGGCAGTGATCTCGTCCTGTCTGAGCGAATTGTCAACGTTCGAGTCCATGATGTCCGTGGCCTCTCTTAAGACGATGCCCCCGATATTTCCGCCGGTCCCAAGCTGGAAGAAGTCATCATTGCCTCCGCGGCCATCGATAACCATGCGGAGGCTGACCTCATCGGCACGGGGCGTCGCAGTCGATGTCAGCCGTGCGTTGAGCCGGATAATGTTGTTTTCGTTGTTGGCCGGAATAGGCTGCCCACTGGTGCCATAGGTTTGGCCTCCCTCGAGCTCAACGATCGTTAGGTCATTAGGAGCCGCTGGAGGAGTCACTGGAGGAGCCGTTGGTGGGGAAGGGTTGTCACCGCCACCCGTCATATCGAGGCTGCTACCGCCCCCGCTGCCCCCGCCCCCGCCGCAACCTGCAAGCCCAAGCAGTAAAATCGCCGCGGCAAAAGCCCTGAGTCTTTTAATATAAACGTCTGTGATGTAGAGATTATATGTTCCCATATTTTTCTCCCGATAAGATTCCACGTTAATAATGCTCTTCTTTTTAAAAACTTCAAAGCATAAAGGGAATTAGGGAATTATATACAATACTAGCCAAGATCAACATATAGATGAAAACTCTTTGAAAATTGCTGATTCGCTACAAGATATAGCCTTTGACTAGTTAAGTATATTGAGGGATAAGGGGGCTATGGGGCAGTCCAAGAAGGGCTAATTCTAGCGTGGTTAGTTATGTATATAAGTCCCATCATGAGCCTATTGATTGGTAGCCTGTAATTAGGAAGGTTATGGAAAAAATAATTCAAAAAATCGTTCATGTGCGGCTTATGCTGAAATTTTTCTGTCTGCTTGCTATGCTCTTTGCTGCGGGCTGCACATTATCACCCAAAAGCGGCGCAAAAAGTAGCTGCCAGAGCAGCTTCCCAAGCCTTGCCCAAATAGCCGCCGGTGATTTCAATAAAAATTTCCTGTCACGCCTGACGCTCAGCATAGATCCGGATAAGCCCTTGAGGCTCTACATCACTTCTGAAAACTTTGACCAAGGCATGATCAGCCAGCTTGAAAATTCTGTGCGCAACGCAAGCAGGCGCAAGATAGCCTTCCTCAGCCGCAAGGATGCTGTGCGCATCCAAAAAGAGCGCAGCCTCAAACGAAATGACGAGGCCGACCGCGGCGCGCTCGGCTTGGCAAAAATAGCCGCCGCTGATTATTTGCTCGCGAGCTCCCTTGAGGTGAGCTCCATTGATCAGCGCGTGAACCTCGTTTTGCGCCTGGTTGATCTAGAAACATCAGCGACCCCATGGTCATGGGTCGGCTGTCTCAACAACACAGCCACAAAGCGGTTGATTAAAAAAACCACCCTGCAGCGCCAGAAAAAAGATCAAGGAGCATCCTCTTACTTTTCATTGTCAGGAGGCTATGCTCTCTCTTCAGATATTGAATTAACGCCGTCCCAAAGCCAAACGCGCGTCAGAGGAATAACATTAATGGCTGGCGATAGTCTGACCTTTCCTTTCGAATCAGGATATTATGCCGCTGGCGCGTTCGGGTTTTCATCGCCTGAACAAATTGTAAGATTAGAAATTGAAGGCGCTTATAGCGAATTTGAAGGGAAGGAAATTGAAGTCGTCATTTCGGGCTTTGATGATCTCGGTTTCAATTGCGGCGCGCTTTGCGATCTTCGTAATGGAATAAACCTCGTTGATACAAAATTGACTGAAGGCTCTCTTGCTGTTAATATGTATATAACCTTCAATCCAAACGACTGGCTCAGGCCATATATAGGTCTAGGGCTTGGCGCCAAATTCTGGAATCTATCAGCAGGTCCATTCAAACTCAATAGATCAGCTTTTTTGCTGCCCCTGATGCTTGGCCTTGATCATCAACTAACCGACAATCTATTTATTAGCGCAGAATATAGATTAGACATCACCACCACACTTGACGGTGATGATCCAAGCGATGATTCATTCGAGAGCAATGAACTCGATGCCATTACTCTTCTTAGCCATAACTTTATCGGAAAAATAAGGTGGGAATATTGAGGCGCAATAATTAAAAAAATCACGGCGCGGCCACGAGTGGCGCGCTCGGCAGGACTTGAACCTGCAACCCTCGGCTTAGAAGGCCGATGCTCTATCCGGTTGAGCTACGAGCGCGATATGCCTCTTATACAATAAGAACCGGCAGCCCTCGGCTTAGAAGGGCAATATATATCCGGCGCTCTATCCGGTTGAGCTACGAGCGCGATAGGCTTCTTATACAATAAGAACTGGAAGAACCGGCAACCCTCGGCTTAGAAGGGCAATATATATCCGGCGCTCTATCCGGTTGAGCTACGAGCGCGATAGGCTTCTTATACAATAAGAACTGGAAGAACCGGCAACCCTCGGCTTAGAAGGGCAATATATATCCGACGCTCTATCCGGTTGAGCTACGAGCGCGATAGGCTTCTTATACAATAAGAACTGGAAGAACCGGCAACCCTCGGCTTAGAAGGGCAATATATATCCGACGCTCTATCCGGTTGAGCTACGAGCGCGATAGGCTTCTTATACAATAAGAACTGGAAGAACCGGCAACCCTCGGCTTAGAAGGGCAATATATATCCGGCGCTCTATCCGGTTGAGCTACGAGCGCGATAGGCTTCTTATACAATAAGAACTGGAAGAACCGGCAACCCTCGGCTTAGAAGGGCAATATATATCCGGCGCTCTATCCGGTTGAGCTACGAGCGCTTTAGACTTCTTATACAATAAGAACCGGCAGCAAGAACCTGCGACTCTGGGCTTAGAAGGTCAATATATCCGGCGCTCTATCCGGTTGAGCTGCGAGCGCTTCCTTGATCAGGTTGAGCAGCTAGTGAGTCCCCTAATGAGTCCAAAGCCCGCGCCGCGACGTCACAAAATTATCATCATAAGATTTCGTGTGCTGCCGCCGTGATGATGGCTCTTTGAGCTCATAATCCATGTTCTTGCGGCGCACATAGGCTTCGGCCTCCTCGCGGGTTGGAAATTCCATGCGCACCTGCGCGCGCATATCGTCCGACCCTGTCCAGCCGGTCAGCGGATCCAGCACCCGCTTGCGCTCAGGAGCAAACTCCAAAACCCACGCTTTGGTCTTGCGCCGACCCGACTGAGTCGCGATCTTTTCAGGCCGATATATGCGTGCGCGTATCATCAGCAAACTTTACCATATTGGGTTATATCGTCAATATTATGGTCGGGGCAGCAGGATTCGAACCTGCGACCCCCTGCTCCCAAAGCAGGTGCGCTAGCCAGACTGCGCCATGCCCCGTCGGCCTGTCATAGCACGTTATTCCCCGCGAGGGCGGCGGAAAATCCCCGTCCCCTTCATCACAAGGCGCGCGGCGCTCTCTTTATCTTGCCCTTTATCTTGATGATTTTTGGCGAACAGATCGACCTCGCAGAATATCATCGTCTGTGTGCTGTGCGAGACGCGCCCGACGGCCTCCAGCCACGCGCCCGGCCTCACCGCCGATATAAACTGCAAATTCATCTGCACGGTCAGCGAACGCCTGCGGGTCTGGGTGTAAGCGGCGGCGGCCATCGTATTGTCGGCGAGCGTCGACAGCATCCCGCCATGGACGAGCCCCACCCCGTTGCAGTGCCGCGCGCGAACGCGAAATCCCTGCCGAAAACAATCCTTCTCGGCGAGAAAATAAAACGGCCCCAAGCCGCGCGAATAAGCACTGCGCGAGGTTGATAGCTGGTAGCCCGGCGGCGGATTATCATCAGCGTCATCTGATGCGCTTTGATTCGTCATTTATTTTTTCCATTAAGATTATGCTAGAGTGATTCGAAAATAATTTCGGAAAAAACTTATCATGATTCGATCTCTATACGCCGCATCTATGCTTGCTGTCAGCCTGTTTGGCCTGTGGCTGCTTTTGTCGGGGCATTTTTCTACTTTATTTCTTTCGCTCGGCGCAGCTAGCGCTGGATTCATTGTATATCTTGAATATCGGCGGCGGCGGCGATTCACCCAGCAAACGCCGCGCTTTCGCCCTAAATTTTTGTCGGCGATGAAATTTTTTGCTGATTTGCTCTTTGACATTCTGCGCGCCAATCTTCACATCGCCCGCGTGATCTGGTCGCCCGCCATGCGCATCGCACCGCGGGTCATCAAAATTCCCGCACAGCAAAAAAGCGAAGTCGGGGAAGCCGTTTTTGCCAATTCCATCACACTCACACCGGGCACCGTCAGCATTGAGACGGGGGACGATCACATCATTGTTCACGCGCTGACAGAAAAATCCGCCGATCCCGCCGCCCTCGCCGAACTGCACCGCCGCGTATTAGCTCTTGAGAACCAAAAAGCATGACTTTTTTCATTACCACGATCTTTATCTTCATCGCCATTGCGCTGACCTCTCTGCGTTTGCTCGGAGGGCCGACTTTGCTTGATCGTGTGCTCGCCGCCAATTCCATCGGCACAAAAATCGTGCTGCTGATCTGCCTCATCGGATTCCTTTTCGACACACCTGAAAATATCCTTGATATTGCGCTGCTTTATGTCCTCATTACGTTTATCTCAACCATCACAGTGCTGATATTCTTCCAGCGGCGTCAGCAGGATGGGCCAGAAGACCCCCAAGAAGAATCTCAGGAAGAACCTCAAGAAGAATCCCAAGAAGAATCCCAAGAAGAATCATGGGGAGATTCATATCATGCTTGATGATCTTTTTGCGCAAGTGAGTCTTCTACCCGCCATGCTTTCATTTTTGATGCAATGGGTCGGGTGGTTTTTTATGAGCGTCGGTGTGTTTTTCATCGTCACTGGCGCGATCGGCCTGCTGCGCCTGCCCGACATCTATTCACGCCTTCACGCCGCCGGTTTGACCGACACGCTCGGTGCTGCACTTCTTTTGCTGGGTCTGATTTGTCATGCTGGCCTGTCCATTTCTGCGATCAAGCTCGCTTTGATCTTTTTGTTCATTCTCATCAGCGGCCCCACCGCAACCCATGCACTGGCTCATGCGGCATGGGTTTCAAAAATCAAGCCGAAAACGAGCAGCGCAAAATGAGCTTTGAAACCCATCTCATCATTGACAGCTTTCTGCTGACGATAATTCTCGTGCTTGCGATCGCTATGCTGCGCATGCGCAATCTGTTTTCGGCGATCATCATTGGCGGCGTTTTCAGCATGTCTATGGCGTGTCTTTTTGTTTTGCTGGCGGCGGTTGATGTCGCCTTCACCGAAGCCGCCGTCGGCGCCGGAATTTCAACCATATTGATGCTCGCTTCCATGTCCATGCTCGCCGAACAAGAAAAGCCGCGCACACGGATTCAATATCTGGCTCTGCTGCCGATGATCGCGATCGGCTTGATTGTCTTTTACGGCACATTTGACTTAGCACCGCATGGCAGCCCGTCAGCGGCGGTGCATATGCATATCGCGCCGGACTATCTTGAACGCAGCCTGCAAGATACCAGTGTGCCTAATGTCGTCACTGCGGTGCTGGCGAGCTATCGCGGCTTTGATACGCTCGGTGAAGTCTTTGTGATTTTCATTGCAGGTATCGGCGTGCTCGCGCTGATCGGCAGAGATATACCGCGTGATAAGCGGCCATGAAACATATAATGGAACATGTGATCTTGCGTGTGACGGCGGCTGTGCTGGGGCCACCGATTTTTCTGTTCGCGCTTTATGTCCAATTTCACGGAGATTACGGCCCGGGCGGCGGCTTTCAAGCCGGCGTGATTTTTGCGACCAGCGCTTTGCTATATGGACTGGTTCTAGGCATCGCGACGGTACGCAAAATTTTTCCGATGCGCAGCCTGCATTTTGCGATGGCAGCCGGCACATTGATTTATGGCGGCGTGGGCGTAATGTGCATGATTTTTGGCGGCGCATTCCTTGACTATGCGCCGCTTGCCGAAACCGCGCGCGCCGGCCGACATTTGGGCATTTTTCTTGTGGAAGTCGGCGTGGGTGTGACCGTTGCCTCAACGATGATCGTGATTTTTCGCAGCTTCACAGGCAGACAATACCGATAAGGAGCAGAAGCGCGGCATGGAATTTATCGCAGAATTTATCGCATCACTTGACTTCGCATCAAGTTTGCGCTTTGCGCTTGGGCATTATAATTATTTCGCGGCCATCGCTCTGGTGACCATCGGATTTTATACCGTGACGAGCCGCCCCAATTTGATTAAAAAAATCATTGGGCTGAGCATATTTCAAAACGGTGTGTTTTTATTTTATATTTCGCTGGGCATCATTCAGGACGGCCAGCCGCCGATCATCACTGGCGATGATGCGGTTTATGTGAATCCGCTGCCTCATGTGCTGATTCTGACGGCGATTGTCGTCGGCGTTTCAACGATGGCGCTTGCACTCGCGCTTGCCACGCGCATCAGCGAGGCTTACGGCTCCATTGAAGCGACCGACATCGCCGATATGGACAGCGCATCATGACAGCGCATTTGCCCATTCTTGCCGCTGTGATCCCGCTTTTGGCTGCACCGACATGTTTTTTGTTTGCGCGGTTCTTAAACTTTGTGTGGCTTTTCGCTTTTCTGGCGAGTGCTGCCAGTTTTGCCGCCTCGGTTTGGCTGGCGGCCCAGACCTCTTCCGGCGCAGTGATCTCCTATCATATTGGCGGCTATGCGCCGCCGCTCGGCATTGAATTTCGCATTGACGCAGCCAGCGCGCTCATCATGCTGACAATCTCGGCGGTGGCAAGCGTGGTATTGTTTTTTGCGCGCCGGTCAATCACTCATGAGATCGCTCCGGAGCAGCGCATTTATTTTTATATCTGTTTTCTGCTCTCTCTCAGCGGTTTGATGGGTGTCGCCGCGACGGGTGATGCGTTCAACATGTTCGTCTTTTTAGAAATCTCGTCGCTTTCAGCCTATGTGCTGATCGCGCTCGGCAGCGCGAAAGATCGCCGCGCTTTGATCGCGTCATATAATTATCTCGTGCTGGGCACGATCGGCGCGACTTTCTTTGTTTTGGGCATTGGCTTTTTATATGCCACCACCGGAACCTTGAATATGGCCGACCTTGCCGAGCGCATTCCTCTGCTCGGCGACAATCGCGCGGTGCAAGCCGGTTTTGCCCTCATTATCACAGGGCTGGGACTCAAAATTGCGCTCTTCCCGCTGCATTTCTGGCTGCCCAATGCCTATACATTCGCGCCCAGCGCCGTCACGGCCTTCCTCGCGGCTTCAGCAACCAAAGCCGCTATCTATGCGCTGATCCGTTTTCTTTTGTCCGTGTTCGGCGCCGAATTTGCGTTCGGGCAGATCATATTGGAATGGCTCATTCTGCCGCTGGCGATGATCGGCATGTTCGTCGCATCTGCGGTCGCGATTTTTCAAGTGGATTTGCGGCGCATTTTTGCCTGGTCAAGCGTCGCGCAGATCAGCTTCATGATGCTCGCTTTTAGCCTTGAAACGCGCGCAGGTGTCGCCGCAGCCTTTCTGCATATTTTTAATCACGCATTTATGAAAGCCGCTTTGTTCATGGCCGTCGGTGCCATCGTGCTGCGGCAAAGCCAGATCACTTTGGCGTCCATCGCCGGTCTTGGCGCGCGGCAGCCTTGGACGGCGGCTACGATCCTGCTCGCCGGTGCGAGCCTCGTTGGCGTGCCGCTGACATCGGGCTTCATCAGCAAATGGGTGCTTGTGGAAGCCGCACTTGATAAAGATCAGTTCTGGATCGCGTTTTTGGTCGTCGCGGCATCTCTGCTGACCGCGATCTATGTTGGCAAAATTATTCAGGCGATTTATTTTATGGCGCCGCCTTCAGCGCCGCAAAATGCGGAAAAAGAAAAAGACGCGCCTTTATCCATGATCGCGCCCGCTCTGCTGATGGCGCTGGCGACAATTTATTTTGGCATTGACACAAGAGTGCCTCTGCTCATGTCGGATATGGCTGCAGAAATTTTATTAGAGCGCGCCGCACAACCTGCAACCATCGTGCTGCCATGAACATCAGCTTTATCACTTCTGCTTTTTCCCTATCTGCCTTCTCCGGTGATTCATTATTGCTTTGGATCATCGCAGCGCCTCTGGCTGGCATCGCGCTAATTTTATTGCTCCAGCGCTGGCCGAATTTGCGCGAAGGCGCGACGCTCATCACGGCGGGCGCGACTTTGCTGCTTGTGATCCGCCTGCTTGGCGAACATCTAGACGGCGCGCAGCATAGCTTCGCTCTGTTTGATCTGCTGCCCGGCATCGCCCTTGCGTGGAAAGTAGAGCCCCTTGGCTTATTATTTGCGCTGATCGCGTCGGGATTATGGATCATCAATTCGCTTTATTCTTTTGGCTATATGCGCGGCAACCAAGAAGAGCGCCAAACAAGATTTTATGTTTTCTTTGCCATTGCGATTTCGGCAACTTTGGGCATTGCGCTTGCGGCCAATCTGCTCACTTTGTTTATCTTTTATGAGATTTTAACGCTCTCAACATGGCCGCTGGTGGCGCATAAACAAACCCCCGAAGCGCGCGCAGGCGGACGCACCTATATGGCGATTTTGCTGGCAACCTCCATCGGCCTGTTTCTCGTCGCGATGATCTGGACATGGTCGCTGGCGAAAACTCTGGATTTCACCGCAGGCGGCATCTTGCCCAAAGAGATGACGCCTCTGATGATTTCCGGATTGCTCGCTTTATTTGTATTCGGCACCGGCAAAGCCGCTCTGATGCCTTTCCATCGCTGGCTGCCCGCGGCGATGGTCGCGCCGACACCGGTCAGCGCGCTGCTCCATGCGGTCGCCGTCGTCAAGGCCGGCGTGTTTGTCGTCCTCAAAACCGGCATCTATATTTTTGGCCTTTCATTCTTGAAAAATACCGGCGCATCAGACTGGCTCGTCTGGGTCGCCGGATTTTCAGTGCTTGCCGCATCCGTGATCGCGCTGACAAAAACCGACCTCAAAGCCAGACTAGCCTACTCCACCGTCAGCCAATTATCCTACATTACTTTGGGGCTGGCACTCGCGACGCCGCTCGCCGCCATCGGCGCGGCGCTGCATATCCTTACCCACGCCTTCGGCAAAATCACTTTGTTCATGTGCGCCGGTGCCATCTACACCAACACCCACAAAAAAAATATCAGCGAAATGATCGGACTGGGCTGGGCCATGCCCGCAATTTTCATCGCCTTCTTGGTCGGCGCGATGAGCATTACCGGCCTGCCGCCGCTCGCGGGCATGTGGAGCAAATGGATGCTGCTGGAAGCCTCCGCCGCGAGCGCCACTTGGTTCGCGCTCGCCGTGCTGATCTTGAGCTCGCTGCTCAATGCGATCTATCTGATCCCGCTAGGCTTGCGCGGATTTGCCTCACCGCACGAGCAGCAAGATGGCATCACCCGCGCACCTTTTCTTTGCGTGCTGCCGCCAGTGCTCACTGCCATCGGATGCCTCGCTTTGTTTTTTATGCTAGAACCCATCGCCGATTTTCTCGGCACGATTCAATTTGAGCGCGTGGAGGCCGCAAAATGAGCGAACATCACGAGCAGCCGCGTCAACAAACCGAAAATTATCATCCGCTCGGCATCAAGATATTGCCGCTCGGCACAAAGCGCGGCGGGCGCTTGGTGTTTTGGCTGGTTGTCGGCATCGCAGCGCTGCTGGTCGCGGTTGATTTTCTCACGCGCGCGCTAGACGACGCGCCGCATAGCGGCTTTGCCGGATGGTTCGGCGTCTACGGCTTTGTGATGGCGGTGTTTCTCGTGATGGCGGCGCGGCTGATGAGAATTTTTCTGAAAAGGCCGGAAACTTATTATGACGATCTGCGCGAGCGGCCTCCTCTGATTGAGCCGATGCCCAGCGATTGGTCCGAAAAAGATGAGGAGCTAGAATGAATCTTTTGAGCGAATTTGCGGGCATGGTGACACCGATCATGCCGTCTTTATTTATGCTCGCGGCAGCGCCCTTTCTGCTGTTGTTGCCGCGCGGCGTAATGCGCAAAGTCTATCTCGTGGCCTTGCCAGCTATGGGGCTGGTTTTATTGTGGCTCGCGCCTGAAGGCGTAGATGGGCGCATTGACGCCCTCGGACATACATTAGCGATCGCGCGCATTGATGCTTTGTCGCGAGTTTTTGCGACGATCTTTTTCATCGCGGGCATTTTGGGCATGATCTTTGCCTGGCATTTGCGCGACCCGCTTGAGCAATTGGCCGCTTGTCTTTATATCGGATCGGCGATCGCCGCGAGCCTCGCCGGTGATCTGATCTCGCTGTTTGTTTTCTGGGAAATGACAAGCCTTTCATCTGTCGGTATTCTGCTTGCGGCGCGCACGAAGGCCGCCAACCTAGCGGCGTTTCGCTATTTGATAATGCAGGTGATCTCCGGCCTGCTGCTGCTTGCCGGTGTTATCATCTATATTCAGCAAAATTCGTCAATCATGTTTGACGAAATCGGCCTGACGAACATAACCGGCCTGCTGATTTTTGCGGCGTTTGGGATCAAAGCCGCCTTTCCGCTGGTGCATAATTGGCTGCAGGACGCCTATCCCGAAGCGTCCATTTCCGGCACGGTGTTTTTGTCAGCTTTCACGACGAAGCTCGCCATTTATGCTTTGGCGCGCGGCTTTCCGGGCACCGAGATTTTAATTTATATCGGCGCGGCGATGACCCTGTTCCCGATCTTTTATGCGGTTATTGAAAACGATCTGCGCCGCGTTTTGGCTTACAGCCTCAATAACCAGCTGGGCTTTATGGTCGTTGGCGTGGGCATCGGCACAAAGCTCGCCATCAATGGCGCGGTCGCGCATGCCTTTTGCCATATCATTTATAAAGCGCTCCTGTTTATGAGCATCGGTGCGGTGATCATGCGCACCGGAACCGCAAAGGCGACTCAACTCGGCGGGCTATATAAATCCATGCCGCTCACGATGTTCTTCTGCGTCATTGGCGCGGCATCCATTTCGGCCTTTCCGCTTTTCTCCGGCTTTATATCCAAAAGCATGACGATTGATGCGACATTGCAAAACGAATATATCATCGTCTGGTTTATTTTGCTGTTTGCCTCAGCGGGTGTGTTTCACCATTCGGGGATTAAAATTCCCTATTTCGCATTTTTTGCGCATGATAATGGCTGGCGCGTGCGCGAGGCGCCGCCTCATATGCTGATCGCGATGGGGCTGGCTGCTGTGTTGTGCGTAGGTCTCGGCGTTGCGCCCGATCTGCTTTACGGCCTTCTCCCTTATGCGATAGATTATTCTCCCTACGAAACCGCTCATGTGATTTCGCAGCTTGAACTGCTGATTTTCTCAGCGCTCGCCTTTTCGACTCTGGTGTTGAGCGGAATCTATCCGCCCGAAATGCGCGCCATCAATCTTGACACTGACTGGTTCACCCGCGCGGTGCCGCGCTTCATCATCCACGAATATCAGGAGCGTTTCGCCCAAATCCGGCGTGAGACCTTGCGGCGCGGCAATGTGCTGCGGCAAGGCAGCACCGACCTGCTGCGCAATCTGTTTGAGCCTCAGGGCTGGTTCGCTGCCGAGCATCCGGTAGAATTTATGGCAACATGGATATCTGTTCTGCTCGCCATCGCGATGCTATTTGTGTATAATTAGCGCGATGAAAATATCCGGCGAATATATCATTCCGGCGTCCCGCGAGCAGATCTGGGACGCGCTGCGCGACCCCGACGTGCTCGCCAAGACGATCCCCGGCGCGGTTGAGGTCAAACAGACTTCGCCGCAGAGCTTTGAGGCTGTGGTTCAAGTCAAGATCGGCCCGATCAGCGCGAGGTTCAGCGGGCAAGTGGAAATGTCCGATGAGCGCAAGCCCGAAAGTTTTACTCTGTCGGGTCAAGGCAAGGGGGGAGCAGCGGGCTTTGCCAAAGGCGCGGCTCATATCCGTCTATCAGAACAGAGGGCCGAGCAGGGAGCGGCGACGAAGCTCGCTTATGAGGTGGATGCTTCGGTGGGCGGCAAGCTCGCCCAGATCGGCCAGCGGCTCATAGACGCGACCGCCAACAAAATGGCCGCACAGTTCTTTGGCGCGTTTGAAAATTATATGACTCACGGCGATACGCCGCCATCCGCGCGAGAAGCGGCGTCTGTCATTGACCCGCGTTTATTGTGGATGGTCATCGGCGCGGCTTTAATCGCTCTAGCGGCGGCGGCGGCTTTGTTGTAAGATTTGTCTTCATCAGGAAGGGAGGAAAACATGGCTCGAATTTCTATCAACGTAAATGGCGAAACCAAAAAGGCCGAAGCGCAGCCGCGCACTTTGCTTGCGGATTTTCTGCGCGACCAGCTGCGCCTGACCGGCACGCATATTGGCTGCGACACGAGCCAGTGCGGCGCGTGCGTGGTGCTGTTGAATGGCGAGGCCGTCAAATCCTGCACGATGCTCGCACAGCAGGCTGAAGGACAGGAGATCACGACCATTGAGGGGCTGGGCGAAAAAAATAAACTCCATCCGGTGCAGGAGGCATTTCAAGAACATCACGCGCTGCAATGCGGCTTCTGCACGCCGGGCATGGTGATGATGGGCGTTGATATTCTGCGCCGCCATCCCGACCCCGACGAGCAGACCGTGCGCGCCGAGCTTGAAGGAAATTTCTGCCGCTGCACCGGCTATAATATGATCGTGCAGGCCATTCTTGCTGCTGCAAAAAAGGATAACCGACATGCATAATTTCGCCTACCACCGCGCGACAACCATTGACGAAGCCGCATCTTTGCTCGGAAAATCAGAGGAAGCGCGCCTGCTCGCTGGCGGGCAGACTCTCATCCCGACGCTCAAACAAAGACTGCTCGCCCCCAGCGACGTCATTGATATTTCTGCCATTGAGGATTTGCGCTTCATTCGGCAAGCGGACGACCGGCTCATCATCGGCGCAGCGACGCCCTATGCCGAAATCACTGCGTCAGACATCGTGAAAAATTTCTGTCCGGCGCTGGCCTTTCTCGCTGGAGAAATCGGCGATCCTGCCGTGCGCCATCGCGGCACCATTGGCGGCTCCATCGCCAATAATGATCCTGCCGCCGACCTGCCCGCCGCTTGTATTGCGCTCAATGCTGACATCATCACGCAAAAAAATACTTTCAAGGCCGAAGACTTTTTCACCGGTCTGTTTGAAACTTGTCTGGCACCAGACGAAATCATCAAAGAAATATCGTTCCCGAAAGCCGATCGCGCCGTCTATGTGAAATTTCCACAACCGGCTTCGCGCTATGCGCTCGTCGGCGTGTTTTTTGCCGAGCTCAATGGCGAACCGCGCATCGCCATAACCGGCTCGGGCGCTCAGGGTGTCTTCCGCCTGCGGCAGGCCGAAGAGGCAGTAAAAAACAACACGTCCATTGACGAGATAGACATACCCACCAGCGATCTGATGAGCGATATCCACGCCGACCCTCTCTGGCGCGCGCATCTGATCAAAGTGATGACACAGCGCGCCATCGCCGCCGCCTGATCCTTTAAGAGATATTATGGACAAGCAAACTCTTGCCGAAGCTGTTCAATGGGAGCGCGCAGGCGCAGCGGCAGCTCTGGCGATTGTTGCGCGAACATGGGGATCAGCACCGCGCCCGTCCGGCAGCCTGCTCGCCGTGCGCGAAGACGGCAAGTTCTCTGGCTCGGTCTCCGGCGGCTGCATTGAAGGCGACGTCATCACCAAAGCCCTCGCGCTGATCAAAACCGGCCAAGCTGACTTCACCGAATATGGCGTCTCCAACAACAAAGCTTGGGAAGTCGGCCTCGCCTGCGGCGGAAAAATTTCCATCTACATTCTGCCTTTATCCAAAAATCTCGCAGTGATAGAAAAAATTCTGTCCGCACCTGCCGCAGTTCTTGAGATCAATCTGGAAACCGAGGCGCTCGCTCTGGTTGAGAGCAAAATTCAGCAAGTGGAATTGACGCCGCAATTTTTGCGCCTGCCCTTTCTGCCGCCTCTGCGGCTTGTCATCGTCGGTGCGGCGCATATCGCCGCGCCTTTGATGCGCATCGCCAAGCTCGCGGACTACCAAATAATTTTGATTGATCCGCGCCCCTCTTTCATCGACTCGCAGGATTTTGTGCGGCTTGATGATGTTCAGATCATCAATGACTGGCCGGATAAGATCATCCCAGAGCTGAATCTTGGTGCGCGCGATGCGGTGGTGACCTTGTCGCATGATCCCAAAATTGATGATCCGGCGCTGGTGGCCGCGCTGCAAAGCGATGTCTTTTATATCGGCGCGCTTGGCAGCCCAAAAACTCACGCCGCGCGCGTTAAACGGCTTGCCGCTCATCCTGAAGTGAAAAACATTCATGCGCCCATCGGATTGAATATCGGCGCCACAGGTGCCGCAGAAATCGCGGTGGCGATCCTCGCCCAAATGACCGAAAGCTTAAGAAAAGTTAAAACATGATCTTTGGTGAAATTCCCGTCAGCGAAGCCGAAGGTGTGATCCTCGCGCGCAGCATTGCGGGCTTGAAAAAAGGCCAAAACCTCACCGCAGAACATATCACGCAGCTGCAGCGCGCGGGCATTGACTTTATTCGTGCAGCACGGCTCGAATCCGGCGATGTTCCCGAAAATGACGCCGCCAATATGATCGCAGCACAGCTCACCGACGCACATATTCAACATGCCCCAGCGGCGCAAGGCCGCATTCATTTTTATAGCCGTCAAGCTGGCCTCATGCTTTTTGATGAGAAAAAAATCACCGCGCTTAATCATGTCGGCGCGGAAATCGCTTTCGCCTGTCTTGCGCCTTTTACGCCGGTGATGCCGCAGCAGCTCATCGCGACTTTGAAAATTATCCCCTTCGCCTGCGCGCAGAGCAAAATCGCTGCGGCATGCGCGCTGGCCGCACAAGCGCATTTTCACGTCAGCCCCTTTCAACCGCGCATCATCGCACTGATCTGCACGCAAGATTCGTCTAAAAAAAATATGAGCGCCAAAGCGGAAGCGATCACCCGCCAGCGAGTTGAAAAACTCGGCAGCCGACTGCATGTCGTCCATTGCGAAGATCAAAGCGCGGCCATTACGGAGAAGTTAAAATCCACCGCAGCCGATTTGATTTTGATTCACGGTGCCTCAGCGATCATGGATGAGCGCGACATCATCCCGCGCGCGATTGAACAGGCAGGCGGACGGCTGATTCATTTTGGCATGCCGACCGATCCGGGAAATCTTTTGCTGCTTGCTGAATATCAGCATAAGCCGGTCGTGGGGCTGCCGGGCTGTGCGCGCTCGCCGCTGCGCAACGGATTTGACCTCGTGCTTGAGCGCCTCATCTGCGGTCTGGACGTCAGCGGCGATGATATTATGAATATGGGTATTGGCGGCTTGATGCTCGGCGCGAATATAGATTCGGAAAGATATGGATAAAATATGATCACGGCCATTATTCTCGCCGCCGGAAAATCTTCGCGCGCTGGACGCAATAAACTGCTTGCCGAAAAAAATGGCCGCGCGATGATCCGGCATTGCGCCGCGGCGGTGAAAAGCAGCAAAGTGAACCGGCTGATCGTTGTCACTGGCCATGATGAAGATAAAATTCGCGCCGCACTCGCAGGCATGGATGTTCTTTATGTGCATAATCCTGATTATGCGTCAGGCATGGCCTCTTCCATAAAAGTTGGCGTCCGCGCAGCACAGCAAGACGATGCGGCGCTGATCTGTCTCGCCGATATGCCGGACATCACCGCCAAACATATCAATCTCATCATCAAAAACGACGCGGATAAAATATGCTTTCCGATGAAAAATAATATTCAAGGCCATCCGGTTTTATGGCCAAAAAAATTCTTTCCCGATCTGATGACTCTTTCCGGCGATCAAGGCGCGAAATCTTTGCTGCAAAAAAATCCACAAGCGCTTTGTCCGATTGAAATGGATGACGAAGCCTGCTTCACCGATCAAGACACAGATCAGGCGATCAAAAAATGGCAGTCAGTTATTTAATAGAGGCGGCACATCCTTCAGCACGGCGCCGATTTCATCATGAATGACCAGATCGGCGATGTCATCCATATCGGTCGGCTCGCGGTTCAAAATGATGAGCCCAGCGCCGCGCCGTTTTGCCAAAATCGGAAACCCCGCCGCCGGATAAACTTGCAAAGACGAGCCAATCGCCAAAAATAAATCGCATTGATCGACCGCCTCACCGGCCAGCTGCATTTCCAGCTCCGGCATTGACTGGCCAAAAGAAATCGTCGCCGATTTGACGATGCCGCCACATTCGGCACAAACGGGCGCGGCCTCGTCGGTCTCAAACTTTTGGCGGATCTCATCAAGCTCATAGCGCTTCTCGCACTTTAAGCATTTCGCATACGTCCCATTGCCATGCAGTTCAATGACTTGCGCGGTGGGGACGCCGGAATCCTGATGCAGATTGTCTATGTTCTGCGTCACGACATGACTGACCTTGCCGATCTCCACGAGCCGCGCGATCGCCAAATGTCCCTGATTAGGCCGCGCGCGCGCCAAAGTCTCGTCCATCGCAAATTTGCGCTGCCACGCCTCGACCCGCATTGCCTCCGAGTCCAGAAATTCCTGAAAATCTATCGGCTTGAACTTCGTCCACAACCCGCCGGGCGAGCGGAAATCAGGAATGCCCGACTCGGTGCTGATCCCCGCGCCGGTAAAAACCACGCAGCACCGCGCTGAACGCAAATAATCCGCCAGAACATGTGCTTGCCGCGCCTTCTCGCTCATTTTATACTCCCCCTTCCATCAGGCCGCTTTTCCTTTTAAAACATAATATATGGATGAGGAGGCGCTTAAAAAGTAAATTCACGAGAAGGGAACCAATATGACGACAAATTCTACCTCTGGAGAGAAATTCACAGAAAAATTCGCAGGCACACAGCGCTATATCGCGACCGAAGATCTGCGCATTGCCGTCAACGCTGCGATCACGCTGGAGCGCCCTCTGCTCGTCAAAGGCGAGCCCGGCACCGGCAAAACCGTGCTCGCTGAAGAAATCGCCGCCGCGCTTAATATGCCGCTCATTACGTGGCATATCAAATCCACGACCAAAGCGCAGAGCGGCCTTTATGAATATGAAGCCATCACGCGGCTGCGCGACAGCCAGCTCGGCGATGAGCGCGTCAAAAATGTTGAAAATTACATCAAAAAAGGAAAATTGTGGGAAGCCTTTGAGGCCGATCAAAAAATCGTTCTGCTCATTGATGAAATAGACAAAGCCGATATTGAATTTCCCAACGACCTGCTGCAAGAGCTCGATCGCATGGAATTTTATGTCTATGAAACCAATAAGACGATCAAAGCGCGGCACCGACCTGTGGTTGTCATCACCTCAAATAATGAAAAAGAGCTGCCCGATGCCTTTCTGCGCCGCTGTTTTTTCCACTACATCGCTTTTCCCGATGAAGACGTGATGAAAAAAATTATTGACGTGCATTTTCCTGACATTAAAAAGCAGCTCGTCGCCGAGGCGCTGCGCGCTTTTTACGAAATCCGCGACGTGCCGGGTCTGAAGAAAAAGCCCTCCACTTCGGAGTTGCTGGACTGGCTGAAACTTCTGATGAATGAAGACGTGCCTATGGAGCTTCTGCGCGAGCGCGATCCGAACAAGCTGATTCCACCGCTGCATGGCGCGCTGCTCAAGAACGAACAGGATGTCCATTTATTTGAAAGGCTCGCTTTTTTGACTCGCCGCGAGGGACATTGATCCGATGTTTGCCCACTTCTTTCACGAGTTAAAAAAAACCGGTGTGCCGGTCTCGCTGCGGGAGTACCTAACCCTGTTTGAAGCGATGGATGCGCGTGTGCCGCGCCATAAAGTGGAGGACTTTTATTATCTCTCGCGCGCTACGCTTGTCAAAGATGAGCGCAATCTTGATAAATTTGACCGCGTCTTTTCTCATGTTTTCAAAGGCCTCGACACACTTGAAGATGTTGAGCTCGCCGAACTGCCGGAAGACTGGCTCAAAGCTTTGACTGAAAAATTTCTCACCGAAGAAGAAAAAAAGGAAATTGAAAAACTCGGCGGCTGGGAAAAATTGATGGAAACGCTTAAACAGCGCATTGAAGAGCAAAAAAAGCGCCATGAAGGCGGCAGCAAAATGATTGGCACTGGCGGCACGTCGCCCTTTGGCGGCTATGGCTATAACCCCGAAGGCGTGCGCATCGGACAGGAAGAAAGCCGCCATAAACGCGCGGTCAAAGTTTGGGATAAGCGCGAGTTCCGCAATCTTGACGACAGCGTGGAGCTGGGCACGCGCAACATCAAAATGGCCTTGCGCAAATTGCGCCGCTTCGCGCGCGAGGGTGCGCCGGAAGTGCTTGACCTGCCTGCGACGATCAAATCTTCGGCCTCGCAGGGCTATCTTGACATACAGCTCATCCCCGAACGGCGCAATATGATTAAAGTGCTGCTGTTTTTTGATGTCGGCGGTTCAATGGATCCTCATGTCAAAATGTGCGAGGAGCTGTTCTCAGCCGCGCGCGCCGAGTTCAAACATATGGAATATTTTTATTTTCACAACTGCCTTTACGAAACGGTCTGGCAGAATAATCGCCGCCGCCATAACGAGGCGATGAATAGCTGGGACATTCTTCACCGCTTTGCTGCCGATTACAAAGTGATTTTTGTCGGCGATGCCTCCATGAGCCCCTATGAGCTGACCTATCCGGGCGGCAGCGTTGAGCATTGGAACGAAGAAGCCGGCGCGCTCTGGCTGGAGCGCATCACCGATATCTATGATAGCGCCATCTGGCTCAATCCGGTGGCGGGGAAATATTGGGAAACGATGCCCTCGGTGCAGATGGTAAAGCAAATTTTTTCCGAGCGCATGTTCCCGCTGACGATCGATGGCATTGACGCCGCCATGCAAGAATTAAGACGCTGATGATGAAAGAGCAAACAGCACATAAAAGACTCGTCATCGTCCGTGCCGGAGACGATTCCCTGCATGAGACATGGCTGCGACCGGAAAAGCAAAATGCCAAAAACTATAACAGAAGCTATGCCAGAAACTATGACTGCATCATTGCCTATTATGGCGAGAAGAAAAATAAATGGCAGCGGAAAGGTGATGCAAATTCAGGCATCACGCATATGCACATCAAAGGCGGCAAATGGGATGGCGTCTATTCAGTCTTTGCGGATAATCCGGCTTTGCTTAACCAATATCAGTCCGTCTGGATTCCCGATGATGATATTGAGGCGACGCCTGAAGCGGTGGAAAAAATGTTCACGCTGCATGAGCAATATAATCTTCAGCTTTCACAGCCAGCTTTGACTCATAGCAGCTATTTTTCATATTTTGGCCTTTTAAAAAATCCTGCTTTTCAGCTGCGCTTCAGCAATTTTGTTGAAATCATGATGCCCTGCATGACGACCGCTTTGCTGCGCAACGTGCTGCCTTTCCTCAAAGGCAATAGAACCGGCACCATGCTGGATAGAATTTGGCACCGCTTCACAAAACAGCCAGCCTATGCAGCAGCCATTTTTGATCAAGTGCAGATGCGGCACGTGCGCGGCGTAGAAAAAGGCAATTTGTCCAAAAAACAAAAAAAGCATGACATTGAGCGCGTCGCTCATCTTTTGCCGCCGCGATCGCAGCAGCGTCATATTTTTTATGGCGGCGTTCTCACGAATGGGGAAAAAGTGATGGCGCAGAATGACATCATCTGGCCGATATTCAAGGGATGGTATCAAATGAGACATCAGATTCAGCATCCGATCAAAGCGCCGAGCGCGCATCTCTTGCAGCATATGCGCTATCAGCTCACGCAAAGCCCTCAGCTCACACCGCTTGTTTAGGGCATCGCCTTATCAAGCTCGGCGAGCAGAGAATCCATCTTATGCGTATTGGGTTCGGGCCTTCGTTTTACGCCTTCGCGCTCTATCGTGAACATCTGCCCAAGCGCCATGCCTTTCACTTTTTCTCCAAGATCGGTTCCGGGCGATACCGGATCGCCCTGAAGGCGCACATTTTGCACGACATCATGCGTCGCCGCGACCCTCTCTTTGCCAAGCGCGCCGAGGGTCGTTGCGGAAAGACCCGCCGTATTGTAAGTCATCGCGCTGACCCGCTCCTCATTGCCTTCAATGTTTGCGCCCGCAGCAAATTGCGCCAGCCCGCCGCCGAGCGAATGTCCCATAAAAACAACCTGCTTGTCCTTCAAGCCCTCCTGATTCAAAATCATCCGGCCAATGCCGGCCGCATCGCGATACATCGGCGAAAAACCCCCCACACGCTGGACAACATCCGTTCTCACCGTTTTTATCCTGCCGGTTGAAGATTTGGCTCCCGGGTCTGTGCCGGCAAAAACAACTTTTACCGTGTCGCCTTCTTGAGCCAGCAAAGCTTGGGCTCCTTGCGGCGTATTGATAATGCCCGTCTGATCATTATAAAACATCGAAAGCGATTTTGGCAGCTGTGCATCGGTCAAGATCTGATGGCCTTCGGGCAAACTTCTTGTGCCCGCTGCCCCGTCGATCCCCTTATAAGCTACTTTCGAAAGCTCTGCGCCCGTCTTCAAGGTTTGCTGCTCCGCCGTAGACAGCGACGCAAAAGAACTGCGCGGCGGATGCGCTCGTGCCGCCTCTTTCGCCGGACCTATCTGGCTAGCAACGCCGCTAATATGCCGCCTGAACGTCCGAAAATTTTTAAACTCCGTCAGTTGATTGCCCTGTTTTTTGATATCACCATAGGCTTTGTCAACGCCCGAAGCGAGCTTCTCATGCGTTATGTCGACGGTTATGCTGCCTGCAGGGTTTTCTGTTAAGAGCCGCGCCTGCTTGGTCTGCATATAGACGCTTTTATCCGCGATCGAATGTTTGTAGGCCTGCTTATCGGCGGCTTTGGTTCTTTCTGATATAACAGCGCAGTCACCGAGCTTGACTTGATGGCCGCGAAAACTGGCCTCTGCCCCTTGAGCAGGAGGCGGCGCCGTTCTCTGGATGGCGGCGCTTGCGCTCGGATTTGACGGGCCAATGCGTGACATGACAATCAGCATAAAGAAAAAAGTACTCAGCCTTTTTCATTTTTCAGAGATAAAAAAACCTATTCACTCACGTTTTTGTGTTTGACGCATGAAAAACGCCGCCGTCGCGGCGCGGATCGCTGGCCGCGTCCATCTCGCCATCATCGCCATTATTCCAACGCGCAGCAAGATTGACACCGCCAAAAAAAACATTCTTCTCGTCCCAAGCATGAGCATCCGGAAACATCTCTTTGAGGCGGTCATGCGCCTCTTGGCCGAAGAAGTTTTCAAAGTCGGCTTCGTCTTCAATGTGAATACGCGGCGCGGCAACCGCGTCGGCGCAATTTTGGTCATCATCAAGAATCGGCAATAAAGCCTGCACGATCGCTGACGGGATGCGCGTTGATCCGGCTGAACCCAACATCACCAAACCGCGGCGACAGGTCAGTGCGGCAGGCGCCATCATGGAACATAAGCGGACATTTTCGGGAAACGCACCGGAGGCCGGCGGCACGAGATCGGGTTCGCCGAGCATATCGTTAATATGCATGCCGGTACCCGAGGCAATCAGGCCGGAGCCCGAACCATTGGTCAATGTCAGCGCAGCACCGAGACCTTCGCCATCAATCAGCGAAATATGAGTCGTGCCGTTAAACGAGGGCGGATGGCCGACTATCTCTTTTGCGAACGAAGAAGCGAGCGAAGGCACGAGCAGGTCCATGCCTTTGGACGGGTCTTCGTCATGGCCGATGCGTTTGCGCGCCTCATGCGCGCAGGCCAGCGCGCGCGCAAGCGAGGGCGGATCGCTTTCATCCACGCGCTCCAAAAGCGACAAAATCAAAGCGACGAGCGCGCCTCCGGCAGAGGGCGGCGGATTGATCGCCAGCCGCGCACCGCGATGCTCCACCACGAGCGGATCACGCCAGATGGGCCGGTAATCACGCAGATCCTTTTCGGTGAGCGCGCCGCCCGAGCAGCCCGCGCGACATTGATCGAGCAAAGCGCGTGCCCCCTCGCCTTCGGTCATAAAGCGCAAACCCTCGCGCGCCCATGCCTCAAGCGCGGCGCCCATGTCGGGGTTGCGCAAAATCTCCCCTTCGCCCAGTAGCGCGCCGCTTTCATTGGTGAATAAAGCTTTGATCTCCGCCGTCGCCTGCACCACCGGCGCAATAATCTGCAAAACTTCGGCCTGAAACGCATTCATCTCAACGCCCTCGCAGGCATAACGCACCGCATCTTGCGCCAGCTCCGGCATCCCCATGCGGCCATAAAGATTAAGCGCTTCGGCAAAGCCCGACGCAATCCCGGGCACCGCAATCGTCCCCGCGCCAATATGAAAAACTTGGCGGCGGCGGCCAAAATCCGCATCAACCGATCTGATCTCCAGCGCGCTCTGCTCCGGTGCGCGCTGCGGTGTATGGCCGAAGAAATCCAAAACCTTCGTTTCACCGTCCGGCCAGTGCAGAGTCAAAAAACCGCCGCCCAAAGGTGAGGCCATAATCGGCTCGACAACACAGGCCGTCAGCGCTGCGGCAATCGCCGCATCAACCGCATTGCCGCCCGCGCGCAGAACATCAGCGCCAGTGCGCGCAGTTAGGTCATGTCCGGCGGCAATCGCAAAAGACATATCATCACGAGACATATTATCCTGTTGCTTCGCCCCAATAATTATAACCGGCAACGCTAAACGTTTTGGGCAGAAACATCGTCTCCACTTTGCCCAGACGAAAGCCCGCCGCTTCAATCAGCGCCGGAATGTCGCGGGTCAGATGACAGCCGCCCGCAAGACGCTTCCAGATCGGCTCGACGCGATATTGCCATTTGCGTGTGCTGCCTTCGGGCGCGAGGCCGTGCTCGCAAAAGAAAAGCCGCCCCTCCGGCTTGAGCACGCGGCGCATCTGTGCGAGCGCGGCCTCAGGGTCGGGGATCGTGCAGAGACTATAAGTCACGACGATATTATCCACTTCATTGTCATCAAGCGGGATCTGCTCGGCTTCAAGGCCGATAAACTCAACCTCCATGCCGCAAGCCTCAGCGCGCGCGGCGGCCATTTGCCGCATCTCCGGCGAGGGCTCAAGCCCGATCAGCCTGCTGACTTGATCGCGCTGGTAGAAATCCAAGTTGAGCCCCGAGCCAATGCCGATCTCCAATATATCGCCCGCAGCCCGCGGCACAATTTTGGCGCGCTGTTTCATGATCGGGCCGACGCCGCAGCTCAGATCAACCAGTTTCGGCAGAATATATTTCGCGTAAAGGCCGATTATTTCACTCCCAGCTTCTTCTGAAGGCTTGACGACGAGGTTGTATATTGGAAAACGATTTTTTTATCTGGATACACTATACGCGATGCGGCCTGCGACATCAAAGCGGCCTCGTGGAAGCCCGACAGGATCAGCTTCAATTTGCCGGGATAGCTGTTAATATCGCCGATCGCAAAAATGCCGCTCTGGTCGGTTTGGAATTTCTCGGTATCCACCGGAATCAGGTTTTCGTTGAGGTTAATCCCCCAATTTGCCAGAGGGCCTAGTTTCATCGTCAGGCCGAAAAATGGCAGGAAGGTGTTGCAGGGAATGTCAAAATTGCCGTCAGCGCCTTTCGCGGTCACCGAGGCGAGATTGCCGTCCGTGCCATTGAGGCTAAGCGTCTGGCCGATATAAAATTTCATTTTCTTCTGCTCCACGAGAGCGTGCATCTTATTGACGGAATCGGGCGCTGCGCGGAAGCCGTCGCGGCGGTGGATTAACGCTAGAGAGCGCGCCACAGGCTGGAGCGTCAATACCCAATCCAGCGCCGAATCCCCGCCGCCGGAAATCAAAATGTCTCTGTCACGAAATTGCTCAACCTTGCGCACCGCATAAAAAACCGACTTGCCTTCAAAAGCGTCAATATCCGGCAGAGGCGGCTTTTTAGGCTGGAAAGAGCCCCCGCCTGCCGCAACCACGACGACCGGCGCTTCAATCTGTGTATCCTCATCGGTCGTGATGCGCCATAAGCCATCCACCCGCTCAAGCGCATTGACCATCTGGTTCAAATGAAACTCCGCGCCAAACGGCTTGATCTGCGCCATCAGTCTATCTACCAATTCCTGACCGGTCACAATCGGCATGCCCGGAATATCATAAATCGGCTTTTCCGGATAAAGCTCAGCGCACTGCCCGCCCGGGCGATCCAAAATATCAATGCAATGCGCCTGCAAATCCAGCAGGCCAAGCTCAAAAATCGCGAACAGGCCGACAGGCCCCGCCCCAACGATAATCACATCGGTTTTGATCACATTCATAACCCTGCCCTTAAATTACAAAAATTTAGTGGATAATAGAGGATTATACCCTATTTTTATGGGAATTAAAACTGCTTTTCCGGCAGATGAACGACCAAGCCGTCTAGCTCATCGGACATATCAATCTGGCACGATAGGCGGCTTTCAGGGCGGACATCATTGGCGAAATCCAACATGCCCTCTTCCATATCACTCGCCTTGCCGGTTTTTTCCCTCCACGCCTCATCAACATAGACGTGGCAGGTCGCGCAAGAACAAGCGCCGCCGCAATCGGCATCAATGCCCGGCACACTGTTCTGGATGGCACCCTCCATCACCGTCATGCCGTTGTCGAGATCAACCTCATGCTTGGTGCCGTCCTGCTCAATATAAATAACCTTTCCCATGCAAAACGCTATATCATAAAAAACATCACAGCGTCCATAATTAGCCTTTTTAGGAACGCTTTTAGGGGGGATTCATTATGGCTTTAATGCCAAAGCCAGAGATAATCGACATTGGTGAGCTGACGATGGCCGTCTACCAGAAAGGCGAAGGCCTGCCGGTGATTATGTGCCACGGCTTTCCTGAGATCGCCTTTTCGTGGCGTCATCAGCTTGACCCGATTGCCAAAGCAGGATTTCGCGCGGTCGCGCCCGATATGCGCGGCTATGGCGATACTGGCGCGCCTAAAAATGCCAAAGGCGATCAATCCGATGTGCCGCTCTATGATATGAAACACCTCACCGATGACATGCTCCATTTGCTTGACGCGCTTGACTGCGAAAAGGCGATTTTCTGCGGCCATGATTGGGGCGGAATCGTTGTCTGGCAGATGCCTCTGCTTCATCCGGATCGGGTTGCGGGCGTGATCGGGGTGAATACGCCCGCCCTTGCGCGCCCGCCAATGGAGCCGGTCAGCGGCCTGCGCCATGTTTTCGGCGAAGACAATTATGTGGTGATGTTTCAAGATTACGGCAAGGTGGATAAAATTTTGGAGGCTGATATTCCGCACTCCATGCGGTTTTGGTATCGCAAAGGGATGAGGCGCGCCGAATATGACGCGCAGCCGCCGGAACGGCAGGGCCATTCCTTCATCAAAGCCTATGAGGCCGGCGGCGAGCTGCGCGGCGAGCCTCTGCTCAGCGACGAAGAACTAGCCGTCTATGCCCAAGCCTTCGCCAAAACCGGCTATACGCCCGGCATTAACTGGTATCGCAACCTCACGCGCAACTGGGAGATCAGCGAAGGCCTTGACGAGACGATCTCCTGCCCCTGCCTGATGATCTCGGCGGCGGATGACGTCGTGCTGCGCCCCGAAATGGCCGACGGCATGGAGGAGCGCGTCAAAGATCTCGAAAAACATATCATCCCCGATTGCGGCCACTGGACACAGCAGGAAAAACCCGATGAACTCAACCGGCTCATGGTTGGCTGGCTCAAAAAAAGGTTCGCCGCCTAACCAGCTTTATTGCGGCGATTGCCTACCGATCATAAAAGATCGGCTTGATAAAGACTCGGTTGATCTGATTTATCTCGATCCGCCCTTCAACTCCAATGTTGATTACAAGACCTTTACCGATAAATGGTGCTGGCAAGATAAAGATCAGGCGGCCTATGACCATCTTGTAGGAAATGACACGGTCGGGCAGACAATCAAAGGACTCGGGACGATGCTCGGCAAGACCGGCATGTTGTCCTACCTTTTGTTCCTTGCCGAGCGGCTTTTAATCATGCGCGAAGTCTTGAAGCCGACCGGCTCGCTCTATCTTCATTGCGACCCCACTGCGAGCCACTATATCAAAATCATTTTGGATGGCGTGTTCGGAAAAAATAATTTTAACAACGAAATTATCTGGCACTATACCGGCGGCGGGCGGGCGCGCTCTTATTTTTCAAAAAAGCACGATGCGATCTTTTGGTATTCCAAAACCGGCAAACATATTTTTAACATTGATGCCATGCGCGTGCCTTATAAGGAAACGAGCGGCTATGCCAAAGAGGGCATCGTCGCAAAGTCGGGCAAACATTATCGGCCTCATCCGAAAGGCACGCCGGTGGATGATGTCTGGGATATGCCGATCATCAACCCGCTCGCCAAAGAAAGGCTGGGCTATCCGACACAAAAGCCTCTAATATTATTAGAGCGCATCATTGAGGCGTCATCTCACAAAGGCGATCTCCTGCTTGATCCTTTTTGCGGCGGCGGCACCGCCATTGATGCCGCGCAAAAATTAAACCGACGCTGGATCGGCATTGACATCGCGCCGCGCGCGATTGAACTCACCTGTGATCGTTTAATTAAAAATTATGGCGAAGAGATCAAAGATCAGCTTCTTATAGACGGCCTTTAACCTCTCTTAACAGCAAACTTGACATAAAAGAGGCCAAGCGCTATGATGAATAATTATGTACATCGTCCCTATGCTTTTTGTGCTTATAGGGGGAATGGTCTCGGTTAATGATTATGATGATTCCGAGAGGGACGAAATTTATGCAAATAGCACCCCTATCACAGCAACAGAAAAAATAATCATTCCGCTTCCGTTCAAGCCGGAAAATATTTTTGAAGATATTTTTGAAGATATTTTTCCTGCATCAAAAAACCGTCAAGAAACCCATTACGACATCCAAGAACTTTCTTTCTCCCAATTTTCTTCTTATCAGGCCCATCTGCCGGAGAATTATTTTTTTGATATGAACGAGAGCGTTCGCAGATATGAAGAGGAGTTTCATCTCCAGATGCGCTACAAAAATGGCCGGATAAAAATGGGCGTCCATTTAAACGAGTGGCTCGACATCCCCAACAAAACCGACGAGTTCAACATCGCTTTGTCTGTTGGCGTGCCCCTCAAACCAGACACCGCCGCCACGACGCAAATAGAATTCACCCTTAACTTTTAACCCCTTAATGGACCCGATCTGATATAGATTACCAATATGTTCATTGATCAAATTCTTCTCGAGAATCCGCTTTTTGTGACGTGGTTCTGGTGGCTTGTTTTCATCAATTCGCTTTCAATGGTCTTCGTGATCTGGTCGCGTGAGGCGCGGTGGGTTTTGGCGGTCTGGCTCGTCAACATATGGAGCCTTGAGCTGCTTTACGGCACGATCATCGGCTATTCGCGCCTGCTGAACATCACCCATATCGTGCTCTGGACGCCGCTTTTGGCCTATTTGGCGCTGCGGGCGCGGCATATTATGTGGCGCTCTATCACGGGGCGCTATATCGGCCTGCTAATGCTCTCCAATACCATCGCACTCGCCCTAGACTACCGCGCCTTCATTTTATGGCTTCTCGGAGAGCGCGCGGCTCAGCTATAATAGGTGCTCCTGATACGCTTGTTATGGGCAACAAAAATATGAACGACCAAAATCAAAATATAAAGCCTGACCGGCATCAGCCCCAACAGAAGTGGAAAGGCCTGTTGCGATTGAAACCGCGCGGCTCGCTCGTGACGGCGTTTATCGTCGCCGCGATCGCCGCCGCTTGGCTGGGATCAGGATTCATCCAGCGCGCCGGACAGGCCATGATCGCTTCTGCGCCCGAAGGAGAAAAAATCCAAACGGCAAAAGCTCTGCCTGCGGTGCGCACCAAAGTCATCTTTGCTGAAGAGAAGCAGCCCGAAATCGTCATCCATGGCGGCAAGATAGAAGCTGAGCGCTCTGTCACTGTGCGCGCGCAGATCGCTGGCAGAATCGTCACCGTCGCCGATCAAGAAGGCAAGGATGTGAGCAAAGGCGATCTGCTCTGCGCGATCGCCGTCGATTCGCGCGAGGCCGAAGAAAAACAAGCGCGCGCGATGACGAAATTGCGCCAATTGCAGCTCAGCGCAGCAAAGAAACTCGCGCGGCAGGGGCACAATACGCGCGTGGCATTAGCGCAATCGGAGGCCAATTTTGAGAATGCGCGCGCGATGCTCAAAAGAGCGGAACTAGCGCTCTCCAACACAAAAATCGTCGCGCCGTTTGACGGCGTCATTGAAAAACTCTTCGTTAATGAAGGCGATGTGATGACTCCCGGTGCAGAATGTGCGAAAATTATTGATATGTCGCCGCTGGTGCTGTCGGGGCAGGTCGCCGAAGAGGAAGTGGCCAAAATTGAGTCCGGCGTTCTGTCATGGGCGCTGCTGCCCGATGGCAGCCGCCTCGACGGCCATATCCGTTACATCTCGCCCAGCGCCGATCCGAAAACCAGAACTTACCGCATTGAAATGGAAGCGACCCAGCCGCCGTCAAGCGCCCTGCGCGACGGCCTGACTGTGAAAATCCATGTGCCGCTGCGCCCCGTCAACGCGCACCTCATTGACCCTTCCATTTTGACGCTCAACGATAAAGGACAGCTCGGCCTGCGGCTCGTCAACATCAAAGACGGCAAAAGCATCGTCTACTTCCAGCCGATCGAGATCGTCGTCAGCGATCATAATAATATCTGGGTTTCTGGTCTGCCGGACGCCGCGCGCATCATCATCGTCGGGCAGGATTATGTTAAACATGACACCGAAGTCGTAATCCACGAAGACCCGCCCTCCGGCTCGCTGGTTGTTCCCGACAAGAATAAGCAAGAGAGAGATTTATGAATGCTTTCATCACAGCCATTTTGAGCCGCGCGCGCACCGTCTTGACGACGATGGTCGTGCTGACCGGCGCTGGCATGTTCTTTTATTTCGTTCTGCCGCGCGAGGCCGACCCCGATATTGATATTCCGGTTTTTTACATCTCCATTCCTTTCCCGGGCATTTCGCCGGAAGATTCCGAGCGGCTGCTCATCAAGCCGATGGAAGCCGAATTGCGCTCGCTTGAGGGGCTCGATGAAATGACCTCCATCGCATCGCAGCATCATGCGGCGATCATTTTGGAATTTGAGGTTGATTTCAACAAAGACGCCGTGCTTGCCGATATTCGCAATAAGGTTGATCTCGCCCGCTCCGAGATACCGTCCGATGCCGAAGAGCCCGAAATTGTTGAATTCAACACCTCTTTGTTTCCTGTGCTGATGGTCACCTTGTCGGGCGATGTGCCTGAGCGCACTCTGTTCACCTATGCGCGCCGCCTGCAGGATCTGCTTGAGACCATCCCGACCGTGCTTGAGGCGCCGCTTTCCGGAAACCGCGAGGAATTGATTGAAGTCATCGCTGATCCGGTCAAAGTGGAGGCCTATAACCTCAATTATGAGCAGCTGATCGGCACCGTCACCCGCAATAATCTGATGATCGCCGCCGGTCAATTAGACACCGGCAAAGGCCAGTTCGCGGTCAAACTTCCCGGCCTCATTGAAAAGCCCGAAGATCTGTTCAATATCCCGCTGGTCACCAATGAATCGGGCACATTGACACTCAGCGATATCGCCACCGTGCGCAACACGTTCAAAGATGAAGAATTGCTCGTCCGCTTTAACGGCCAGCGCGCGATCGTGATTCAGATATTCAAGCGGCTCGGGAGCAACATCGTGGAAACGACCGAAACCGTGCGCGCTTATATTGAACAGGCGCGGCCCAATATCCCCGACAATATCGATATCGGCATCAATATGGATGCCTCTTCGTGGATTTATAGAAGTTTGGCGAGCCTGCAGGCTTCTATCACGGCGGCGATTTTGCTCGTGATGATTGTGGTCGTCGGCACTTTGGGGCTGCGCTCGGGCTCGCTTGTCGGCCTCGCAATACCGGTATCATTTATGATCGCTTTCCTGCTGCTCGCCATTGGCGGCTTGACCGTCAATATGATGGTGATGTTCGGCATGGTCTTGTCGGTCGGGCTGCTCGTGGATAGCGCGATCATCATCGTTGAATATGCCGACCGAAAAATGGCCGAAGGCCTTGAGCGCAAAGCTGCGTTCACTTTAGCTTCGCAGCGCATGTTTTTCCCGATCATATCCTCCACCGGCACGACGCTCGCGGCTTTTATCCCGCTGCTGTTCTGGCCGGGCGTCTCGGGGCAATTTATGAGCTATCTGCCGATCACTTTGATCATGGTGCTGTCGGCCTCTTTTGTGACCGCTGTGATTTTCCTGCCGGTGCTCGGCTCTTTACTCGGCAAAACGACGGCGAGCCCCGAACAGCGCGAAGCGCTCTCGCGGCTTGCCGGCGATGAAAAAGAGCTCGTCTTAACCGGCATGACCGGCCTTTATATCAAAATGCTGCGCAGGGCCATCACGAAGCCGATCACGGTGCTCGCTGTGACGGTCGCGCTTTGCAGCAGTGTGATGTTTTTATATTCACGCCACGGCAATGGCGTTGAGTTTTTTGTGCAATTAGAGCCTGAATGGGCGATCGCCTTTGTCAGCGCGCGCGGCAATCTGTCAACCGAGCACAAAAGCGATCTGACACGCGATGTTGAAGACCTCCTCGCCTCAGTTGATGGCATCAAAGATCACATTGCCTTCATCGGCGCCAAGGGCGGCTCCCCCGGCGGCGGTTTGCGCAGCGCGCCGCCCGATATGATCAGCTATATGCTCATTGAGATGGAGCCCTATCATACGCGCCGCGGGGGCGAGATCATCCTCGATGAAGTCCGCCAGCGCGCGAAGCTCATTCCGGGCATTTATGTCCAAGCGACTAAGGTCGAAGAGGGGCCGCCCACCGGCAAGGAAGTCCAGATTGAAATCACCAGCAACAATCGGGAAAAATTGCACAAAGTGACAAGGCAGATTGACAGCTACATAAAAAATAACGTTGACGGATTGACGGATTTTGAAAACACTTTGCCTCTGCCCGGCATTGAGTGGGTCATTGATATTGATCGCGAAATTGCGTCGCGCTATGGCAGCGATGTCGCTCTGGTGGGCGCGACGATCCAGCTCGTCACTGACGGCATTCTCATCAGCAATTACCGCCCCGATAACAGCGATGAAGAAGTCGAAATTCGCCTGCGCTTCCCGCCCGAAAGCCGCGGCTTGGATCAGCTCGATACGCTGCGCCTGCCCAGCGTCAACGGCCCGGTGCCGATCAGCAATTTCGTCAAGCGCCGCGCGCAGCAAAAAGTCGACACGATCCAGCGCGTCGATGGCGTCAGGCGCACACTCATCAAAGCCAGCACCGAGATCGATCCGGCAACCGGGAAAAAAATCCTTGCGACCACCAAAACCAACGAGATCGGCGCATGGCTCGAAACTCAAGACTTCGGACCCGAAATCCAATGGCGGTTCCGCGGCGCCAATGAAGAGCAAAGTGAATCAGCTGCTTTTCTCGGCAAAGCGATGCTCGCCGCTTTGTTCCTAATGTTCCTGATTTTGATTACGCAATTTAACAGCTTTTACCAATCGGTTGTGACTCTCTCCACTGTGGTGCTCTCGGTGATGGGCGTGCTGATCGGCATGATGGTCACCGGCCAGACCTTCTCGGTGATTATGACCGGCACAGGCATCATGGCGCTTGCGGGCATCGTCGTCAATAATTCCATCGTGCTGATTGACACATTCAACCGCCTCAAAAAGGAGGTTCCCGATCGGATTGAATGTGTGCTGCGCACCGCCGCGCAGCGCCTGAGGCCGATCCTGCTGACGACGGTCACGACGATGGTCGGCCTCCTGCCGATGGCCATCCAGCTGCAGATCAACTTCTTTGACCGCACCATCACGTGGGGCGGCGTGGTCTCTGTCTGGTGGGTGCAGATGGCCACAGCCATCATTTTCGGCCTTGGCTTTTCAACGCTGATCACTCTGGTCTTGACGCCAACTCTGCTCGCTGCACCCGAAGTTCTGCGCAACAGATTCTCATCGCTGTTTAGAAAAAAACGCCCGCAGCAATTATCAACCGAGCCTGTTTAAAAATTCAGCTTTTCTTATATGTCTCGCGGTAATACTTTATTGCGCTGACCGGCAGCAGACCAATATATAACACCCCGACAAGAAGCAAAGCCTCGCGCGGAAAGTTGAAAATCATCACGCCGGTCACCACAAGTATCAGCAGCAAAGGCACAAAATTACGGCGTGGAATGCGAAATTTGATCGCTTTGAGTGAAAATGTCGGCACTTGACTGATCATCAATAAAGCAAAGGCCAGCATAAAAAATACCGACAGACCAACAAAATCTTTTGTTCCGAAGCCGACAAAATCCAGCATCATCGGCATCATCACAAGCAGGCCGCCCGCAGGTGCGGGAACGCCCGAAAAATAATGCGCCTGATTGATCGCCTCATCCCCATGATCCACCAGATTGGCATTGAACCGCGCAAGCCGCACCGCACAGCACATCGCAAAAAAGAACGCCAACACCACGCCCAAATTGCCCAGCGCCTGCCCCGTCCATAGCCACATCAAAAAAGCCGGTGCGACGCCAAAATTTAAAAAATCCGCCAGAGAATCCAGCTCCGCACCAAAGCGGCTGTCAACTTTGAGCAGCCGCGCGATGCGGCCATCAACCGCATCCAAAACCGCCGCGACGACAATCAAAATTAAAGCGGATTCATAATATCCGCCTTTTGCCCACACCAAGCTCGTAAAACCTAAAGACATTGCCAGCAAAGTCAGCAGCGCAGGCGCCATGCGCCGCGGCGATAACCGCCGAAACTGACGGCGTTTAGGGGGCTGGTCGTCATGCACCTGATGGCTGTCTTGATGGCTGTCCGGATGATCGCTATGCGCGCTATGCGCGCCGTTAATGACACGAAATTTTTTGAAATCTTTTTCCATTTACATCCCGTCGCTTTCCGGTGCCGCATTAGACGCCGCTACATTAGACAATGCCGTATCTGACGTATCAGCGATCACCGTTTCGCCGCCGATGGTTTTTTGGCCGATCAGCACGAGCGGCTCAACGCCTTCAGGCAAATAGATGTCAACGCGGCTGCCAAAGCGGATCATGCCGAGGCGCTCGCCGATTTTGAGCTCTTCGCCCATCTTCGTCCATAAAACGATCCGCCGCGCCACCAATCCGGCGATCTGCACGACAACGAAGTCCTGCCCGTCTTTGGCGCGCAGAGTGATATATTGACGCTCATTATTTTCGCTCGCTTTGTCCAAAGACGCATTCAAAAAAGAGCCCGGCACGTAATCAATATGCTCCACTTTTCCCGAAAACGGCGCGCGGTTGATGTGGCAATTAAACACGTCCATAAAAATACTCACGCGCTTGCGCAGCTTTTCGCTGCCGCGGCCAATTTCTTTGGGCAGCGGCACTTCGTCAATCGCGCAGACAACGCCGTCAGCAGGCGCCACCCACACGCCCGAACGATTCGGCACAATGCGCTCAGGATCGCGGAAAAAAAACGCGCACCAGATCGTAAGCAAAATGCCGAGCCAGCCCAGTGGCACCCAGATCAAAAACAAAAACAGCGATACCAGCGCAAACGCGCCAATAAACACATAGCCTTCTTTATGTATCGGGGTGAGAAGCGTCATTTTTTAAATTGCCGTCCAATTATCGCCCAATTATCGTTTAGGGTTCGGGGTTGAGAAAACCTGTCCGGGATAGATGAGGTCAGGGTCGCGAATTTGATTTCGGTTATTTTCATAGATAATCGTATATAGCACACCGCGGCCATAAAAATTACGCGCAATTGTCCATAAATTATCGCCCGGCTGGATCAGCACCTGATCGGGAGTCCGCGCGCGCGCGGCCATTTCAGCGCGCGACTCGCGGCGAAACGGCAGCGAAATGCGCGCAATCACTTTTTCTTTTTGGCTTCTTTCTTCTAGGCTTTCTTTTGGCGTGGTTACTTCGCCCAATAGATCAATGCGCAGAGTATAGGTGCCGGCGGGAATGTCTTGTGTTGGCGTGATTTTCCAGCGTTCATCATCCGCAGCACGCGTCTGCCCGATCAGCCGATTATCCAGATAGAGCCTGACCTTATGATTGGCGATTGATTTGCCGGTAAAAATCACGCGGCCATTTTGGTCATAATCAATGGCTTCAAGCAGCAGCTCGCCGCCTGCCGAGGCCACGCCGCGCGACTGCAGCACACGCGAAGCTTGGTGAGGATCAACCAGCACAACCAGCGGCTTTTCGCCGGATTGTTTCGGCACGCCAATCGTGACGATCTGGTCGGAGAGAATGTCTTTGCCGTCAGCGCCCAAGACACGCAGACGCAAATAGGCTTGCTGTCCGAGCGGCAGCGCTTTATCCATCACCAGCACCCATTCGCCGCGGCCCGAAGCGCGCACCGCGCCCAAAACCCGCTCACCCTCAGGCAGGCGAACGAGCACATGAACATCAACAAATGGCGCGCTGCGTCCGGCCATCACGACTGAGCCGTCGGCGGCTACGCGCACGACATCAAAAACGAGCGTCTTTTGCGCGTCGCGATTTTCTGCCGGTGCATCTTTTTCACGCGCCAGATCAAAGATGTTAAAAGAAAAAATCACCATGATCGCCGCCAGCGCGACGCCGGCGAAAATGATGATTTTTAAAAAACGGCGATCCATCTCACTTCGCTCCCTGATATGTTTTTGGAGGATGTGTTTTTGGGGGATGTGTTTTTGGGGGAGGCGCTTTGGCGCGCATCAGATGATAGACGATTCCATCCAGCAAAGCCTTGAACGACGCATCAACAATGTTTGGCGAAATGCCCATTGAGCGCCAGCGCTCGCCTTTTTTATTTTCGTTTTCAATGACGACGCGCGTGATCGCCTGCGCGCCTTTATTCAAAATCCTCACTTTATAATCAACGAGATTCACGTCTTTCATATAGCGCGCATAATGCCCCATATTGCTGCGCAGAGCCTGATCAAGCGCATGCACCGGCCCGTCGCCTTCGCCATTGGCGACGACTTCTTTGCCGCCGACATTGGCTTTGACCACAGCTTCTGAAAACAGCACCTCTTCTCCCAGCGCGTTGAAGCGCTTTTCAACGATCACCCGAAAAGAATTAATCAGCAAAAACTCCGGCACATCGCCCAAGATGCGCCAAGCCAGAAGCGCGAAGGATGCTTCGGCATTTTCATAGGAATAGCCCATATCTTCGGATTGTTTGAGTTCGCGCAAGATGGCGGCGATTTTCGGATCGGATTGATTTGTGGGCACGAGCTTTTTTGGCAGGCCGACTCCGCGAAGCCGCGCGATCAGGTTAGCGCGTCCCGCCTGATTAGAGACGAGTATCTGCCGCTGGTTGCCAACGCTCGCCGGAGGGATATGCTCATAGGTTTCCGGCGCCTTGACCACCGCCGAAACATGGAGCCCGCCTTTATGCGCAAACGCCGAAAAGCCGACATAGGGCGCATAGCGGTTCGAGCGGCGATTGAGCATATCGTCAAAGTCATGCGAGAGCTTGGTCAATTTTTTCAGCGCTGCTTTTTTGACATTGAGCGTAAATTGATCGGCGAAGCCGGGTTTGAGCAGAAGTGTCGGCAGCAGGGTGATCAGGTTAGCATTGCCGCAGCGCTCGCCGAGGCCGTTCAGCGTTCCCTGCACCTGCCGCGCGCCCGCCTGAATGGCCGCGAGTGAGTTGGCCACCGCATTGCCGGTATCATTATGCGCATGAATGCCCAGAGCCGCTTTGGGGATTTTTGCTTTGATCGCGCTGACGATTTCAAAAATTTCATGCGGCAGGGTTCCGCCATTGGTATCACATAAGACCAGCCAAGCCGCGCCTTCATCCAAAGCGGCTTTGAGGCAATCCAGCGCATAGCGCGGATTGGCTTTATAGCCGTCAAAGAAATGTTCGGCGTCAAGCAGGGCTTCTTTTTTGCGCGCGCGCACCGCGCGGATGGAGACGGCGACTTGCTCAAGATTTTTCGCAAGGCTGATGTTCAGCGCGGTCTTGACGTGATAGTCCCAGCTCTTTGCGACGAGGCAGGCCGCGTCAGACGCGTTATTCAAAACCGCTGCCAGCCCGGGATCATTTTCAGCGCTGCGCCCCGCGCGCGCTGTCATGCCAAAGGCGGTTAGACGCGCGCGCAGTTTTTTGGGCGGCGCGTCAAAAAAACGACTGTCGGTCGGATTCGCCCCCGGCCAGCCGCCTTCAATATAATCCACCCCCAGATCATCAAGCATCGCAGCGATCTCATGCTTGTCCTCAACGCTAAACGCGACGCCCTGAGTTTGCGCGCCATCGCGCAAAGTCGTATCAAATATGTAAAGCTGTTCTTTGGCCATCATTCCATTTTGCAAAAAAAGGTCAAGAAGAAGTAAATGACCGCCCGTTTAACCTTGCCAGCACACGATCATATCCCAGCAATAATATCAGATTTTTCATCTCAGGGCCGTCCTCGCGGCCTGTGAGCGCCAAGCGCAAGGGCAAATAAAGCTCTCGCCCGCGCCGCCCTGTCGCCGCGCCGAGCGCGCGCGTCCAGTTCGCCCAGACCTCGTCATCCCAAGGTGCCGGCGGCAAAAGGCGCGCGGCCTCCGCCAAAAAGGCCGCATCACTAGCGATGCCCGAAAAGTCATCATCCAGCAGCTCCCACCAGAGCCGCGCATCGCTGAAGCGCGTCAGATTGCGGCGGACCGCCTCCCAGAAAGAAGCGCCGCCGCTAATGCCCATCGCCGCAAGACGAGGCGCGGCCACAGCGCCGTCAAGCTCGTGAAGAAAACGCCCGTTCAAGCGAAGCAAATGCACCTGATCAAACCGAATCCGCTCCGATGCCGCTTTGGCAAAATCAAAATTCCTGATGAGGTCGCGGGAAAAATCATCATCGCCGATCAAAAAATGCAGCAAAGTTTCCGGCTCAAAGCCGTCTGCCTTGAGCGCGCGCAGAGATAAATCCCCCTTGCGCTTGGACAGGCTCGCGCCTTCATGGTCAGTCATCAAAGGATGATGAGCAAAACGCGGCGGCGCGCCGCCCAAAGCTTCGGCCAGTTCAACGTGAACCGCCGTATTGGTCAGATGATCCTCGCCGCGAATGACATCGCTGATATTGAAATCCAGATCGTCCAGCACCGAAGGCAGAGTGTATAAAAAACGACCATCGGCGCGAATAAGCACCGGATCCGAAAGACTCGCCGTCTGGACTTTGACCGCGCCACGCAGCAGATCATCAAAGCTGCATATCTCGCCCGACAATTTGAAGCGCCAATGCGGCTGCCGCCCGTCATCTTCATCATCTTCGAAGGCCTGCTTTTGCGCTGCTGTCAAAGCCAGCGCCGCGCGATCATAGACTGGTGGTCTGCCCGCAGCGCGCGCTTGGCGGCGGGCGAGCGCCAGCTCCTGCTCGCTCTCATAGCAGGGATAAAGCCGTCCTGAAGCCTTTAATTGATCGGCAGCCTTTTGATAGGCCGCCCCACGTTCCGACTGGCAAAAGGTTTGATCGGGCACAATGCCCAGCCAAGCCAAATCTTCTATGATCGCGTCTTTATATTCAGCGCGCGCGCGCGTGTGATCGGTATCATCCAGCCGCAGCACGAAGCGGCCTTTATGATGGCGCGCGAACAAAAAGTTCAGCGCCGCCGTGCGCGCATTGCCAAGATGCAAAAACCCCGTCGGCGATGGCGCAAAGCGAACGAAAATATCACGCATCATCACGCATCGCGCTTCATCAAAAAATTATTGGTGATCGGATAGCGCCGCCCGCGCCCAAAATTGCGCTGGCCGATTCTCACGCCGGGCGGCGCCTGACGCCGTTTATATTCCGACATTTGCACCAAACGCGCGATTCGCTCCACAAGCGCCTGATCGTGGCCGCGCGCAATCAGCGCGCTGATGCCTTGATCCTCATCAATGAGTCCCGACAAAATATCATCCAAAACCTCATAAGGCGGCAGCGAGTCCTGATCTTTTTGGTTTTCGCGCAATTCTGCGCTGGGCGGCTTATTCAATATAGAGGGCGCAATCACAGCGCCCTTAGGGCCTAAAGCAGATTTCGGATGATGTTCATTGCGCCAGCGCGCGGCCTCAAAGACGCTGCTTTTGTAAATGTCTTTGATCGGATTGAATCCGCCATTCATGTCGCCATAAAGCGTCGCATAGCCGACCGAAATCTCAGATTTATTGCCGGTGGACAAAAGCATATGGCCAAATTTATTGGACAGAGCCATCAAGATAACCCCGCGCAGACGCGACTGGATGTTTTCCTCCGTCACATCGGACGCGGTATGTTCAAAAAATGGCGCGAGCGTATCTGTCATCGCTGCGACCAAAGTCTCAATGGGAATCACGTCTAGCTTTACGCCCAAAGCTTCCGCGCAGGCGCGCGCGTCCTGCTGACTCTCCTTCGACGTAAACCGCGAAGGCAGCATCACACAATGAACCCGCGCAGCGCCCAGCGCATCAGTTGCGAGCGCCGCAACGAGGGCGCTATCTATCCCGCCGCTCAGCCCCAGCACCACGCCGGGAAATTTATTTTTCTCAACATAATCACGCAGCCCGATCATCATCGCCTGCCAGATCGCTGCGATGCCCTCTTCAGGAGGCGCTAGAGCTGTTTGCGCATCTAGAACGCAGTCCCAGCCTTCAGCGGTCTTTTGCCACGAGGTCAAAAGATCCGCCTCCTCCCATGAGGGCATTTGAACCGCCATTTGACCGGCGCGGCTCATCACAAAAGACGCGCCGTCAAAAACCAGCTCATCCTGCCCGCCAACTTGATTGAGATAAATCAAAGCCGCCTCATTGACTTGCGCGGCAGCACGCGCGTGATGCAAGCGCCCCGACATTTTGCTCGTGTCAAATGGCGAGCCATTTATCACGATCATAATATCCGTATTGTCTATTTTTTCCGGATGAGGCGTCCAAATATCCTCGCAAATTCTGATTCCCAAATGCACACCCTTAAAAATCACGGCCTTTTCCTCTTGCCCTGCGGCAAAAAGCCGTGATTCGTCAAACACCGCATAATCGGGCAAATGGCGCTTGCGCACAATCGCTGCGATTCGGCCATTATCCAAAAGGAGCGCGGCATTATAAATTTTATCCCCTTCCGCCCACGGCGCGCCGACCAAACAAGCCGGTCCGTCAGATGTCTCAGCCGCCAAATCATCCGCCGCCTGTCGAATCGCTTCAAGAAAAGCGTGGTGCAAAACGAGATCCTCCGGCGGATAGCCCGACAAAAACAGCTCGCTCAACACGACCAGATCTGCGCCGCATGCGCGCCCCCGCGCCAGCGCGCCGCGCGCCTTCGTCAAATTGCTGTCAACATCGCCAACAATCGCATTTTGCTGGGATAAAAAAACCTTGATCTGATTCATAATATACCTGCTTCTTATACCTGCCTCTTATAATGGTGTCGCGGCAGACTAGTCAAAGCGGTGCAGAAAGGCTAAACTGGCGGGATTATATGAAATTATATCATGCCGAGGAGTGCGCTTCATGCTGATTGCAAGTTTTATCTTTTTTCTTTTGGCGTTTGTCGGTGTCGGCGTCTGGGCGACGCGCGGGCGCGAGCAAACCGATGACGATTACCTGCTCGCCGGACGCTCCGTTCCGCCTGTTTTGACGGCTCTATCGGCGCAGGCGACCTCTAATAGCGGCTTCATGTTCATCGGGCTGATCGCCGCTGTTTATGCCGGTGGGCTGCATTGGATCTGGCTCGTTCTCGGATTCGTCGTCGGCGATCTGATGATGTCGTTTCATATTTATCCCCGCCTCCATCTAGAAGCTGCGGCGCGCAATGCCAAAACCTTGCCTGAGGTTCTCGCGCATTGGGGCGGCAAGAATTATTATTACGTCCGCATGCTCGCGGCGGCTTTCACTTTGATCCTGCTCGGACTCTATGCCGCCGCGCAATTGCAGGCCGGCGGCAAAGCTTTATCGGCGATGCTGGACTGGAACGTGCAATATGGCGTGCTGATCGGCGGCGTGATCGTGGCGTCTTACTGCTTGGTCGGAGGCCTGCGCGCTTCCATCTGGACCGACGCCGCGCAAGCCGCCACAATGCTCGTATCCATGCTGCTGCTGATGATCTATGCGATCGTTGAAACCGGCGGCATCTTTAATTTCTTTAGCGCCGCGAATAAAATTTCTCCGACCTATCTCAATGTGTTTCCTCCCGATCTGCCTTTCCTTGATCTGACGTCAGCGAGCATGCTGTTCATTCTCGGCTGGGTGTTTGGCGGCGCGGGATCCATCGGCCAGCCGCACATCATGGTGCGCTATATGGCGATGCGCTCGGTGGATGAAATGCCGCTCATTCGCATTTACGGATATAGCTGGAACCTCGCCTTCAGCCTGTTAGCACTCGGTGTGGGACTCGCCGCGCGGGTTTTGCTGCCCGCAGAGGGCAGCAGCTTTGATGCTGAACTTGGCCTGCCGCTTTTATCTTTGCAGCTCATGCCGGCTGTTCTTGCCGGTGCCATGCTCGCCGGTGTGTTCTCCGCTGCCTTATCCACGGCAGATTCTCAAATCCTATCCTGCTCGGCAACCCTGACGCATGATTTCTCGCGCGGCGATCCTCATCCTGCTTTTCGCACCGACGAAATCGCCACCGGACTCGTTATTTTATTTTCCACTTTGTTCGCTTTGTTTGGCAATTATTTGTCCATCGGCAATTTTTCGGTATTCAGCCTCGTGCTGGTTTCTTGGGCGGGGCTGGCTTCAGCTTTCGGGCCGATCATGATCGTCTATGCTTTTGGCGGGCGGCCCGATCAAAAAACCATCATCGCAATGATGCTGATCGGCTTCTTTGCGATGTTGATCTGGCGCCAGACGCCAATGAATGACATCGCTTATGCGGCGCTGCCCGGCATGATGACCGGCCTGCTCGTCTATATCATTAGCTTTGCCCTCAAACAAAGCGCGCCTGAAAGAAAAACGGCATAGAAGCAGTATAGCACTTGATTTACGCCCGAAAACTTGATTGACTCTCTAATGAGGGGTCATAAAAAGCGCGATGAACGCATGATGAACGCATAAAGAGGGCATGATGGGACATGATGGGACAGAGGACAAAAAGATTTTATCTCAAATCAAAGCCGACCGAACAGCTCGCGCTTGACCATTTTGAGCTGCGCGAAGAAGATGTCCCCGCGCCACAGGCGGGCGAAGTTTTGGTCAAGACGCTCTTCATTTCGCTTGATGCCGCGCAGCGCGCATGGCTACAGGGACGCACCTATCGCGGTGAAGTCGGTGCGGGAACCAAGATGCCCGGTCTGTTGATCGGTGAAATCGCCCAGTCCAACGATCCCGCATTCAAACAAGGCGACATCATTGAGGGTGATCTTGGCTGGCAGGAATATGGCATCGCCAAAGCGCGCCATCTGAATAAGCGCAAGCGCGTTGAGCCTTTGACGCACCTCATCAGTCTGCTGGGCATTGCCGGGCATACGGCCTATATCGGCATGAGTCATCTCGGCGCACCGCGCGCGGGCGACACAGTGCTCGTCTCGGCGGCGGCTGGCGCGGTCGGCTCCCTCGCGATTCAGCTCGCGCGGCTTGCGGGTGCTAAAACCATCGGGCTCGCCGGTTCCGATGAAAAATGCCAATGGCTCAAGCAGCAGGCTAAAATTGATGTCGCGATCAATTATAAAAACGGCAATCTGCTCAAAAGCCTCAGCGAGGCCGCGCCCGAAGGCATTGATCTTTATTTTGATAATGTCGGCGGTAATGTTTTGGAGGCCGCTTTATTTGCGATGAAAGAGCGCGGGCGTGTCATTTGCTGCGGTGCGGTCTCGCAATATGACGGCCCCGGCACGGCAGCCGGACCGCGCGGCGTTCCGGGACTCATCGTCGTCAAAAGGCTCACCGTGCGCGGCTTCGTCGTCATGGATGACGCATGGCTCTATCCCGAAGCCGACCGCCGCATGGCAAAATGGGCGCAGGAAGGCGAACTCGCACTCGCCGAAGATATTATCTCCGGCTTTGAAAATACCCCCGCCGCGCTCATCGGCCTGCTCGCCGGTGAAAATATCGGCAAGAGAATCATCAAACTTTAACCACAACATTTAACCACCACTTAACCCACAAAGGAGAGCATCATGCCCGTCAAAAACAAAGAAATCCACTTGGCCTCGCGGCCTGTCGGCGTTCCCGCCGCGAAAAACTTCAAGCTCGTTCAAAATGAAATCGGCGACCCCAAAGACGGCGAAGTCTTGATCCGCAATATCTGGATGTCGGTTGACCCCTATATGCGCGGACGCATGATGGATATAGAAAGCTATGTGCCGCCCTTCCAGATTGACCAGCCGCTTGAAGGCGGCGCCGTCGGACAGGTCGTCGCTTCAAAATCCTCCAAGCTTGCCAAAGGCGATTATGTCAGCAATATGCTCGGCTGGCGCGAATATGCCCTCGCCAATGACGGCGCGGTGCAAAAAATCCAGCCCGCTGGCATGCCTCTTGAAGCCTACCTAAGCGTCGTCGGCATGCCCGGCATGACCGCCTATGTCGGATTGATGAAAATCGCCAAACTCCAAGATAAAGAAAATGTTTTCATCTCAGCTGCCGCCGGCGCGGTCGGCTCGGTCGCGTGCCAGATCGCCAAAGCCAAAGGCTGCTACGTCGTCGGCACCGCCGGTTCCGATGAGAAATGCAAATGGCTCAAAGACGTCGCCGGTGTGGATGTCGCCATCAATTATAAAACCTGCGGCGATCTGTCCCAAGCCGTCGTCAAAGCCTTCCCGAAAGGCGCCGACGTCTATTTTGAAAATGTCGGCGGCGATCACTTTGAGGCCGCTATAACGGCCATGAATCCGTTCGGACGCATCGCCATGTGCGGCATGATCTCGCAATATAACAACACGGCACCCCAGCCCGGCCCGTCCAACATGATCTATATCATCGGCAAAAGCATCAAAGTAGAAGGCTTCATCGTCTCCAACAATCTTGACATCATCCAAGACTTCCAAAAAGATATGACCGCATGGATCTCGGCTGGCAAAATCAAATGGGAGCAAACCGTCCACGAAGGCATAGAAAATGCGCCCGGTGCTTTCATTAAACTTTTCTCCGGAGGCAATATGGGCAAAATGCTCGTCAAGCTGGGCGCTGATCCTGCGGTGTGATATGGGCCGCAAAATCCTCTTCATCACCACCGACCAGATGCGCTATGACGCACTGGGCTGCAATGGCGGCGCGGTCGCGCACACACCCGTGCTGGATCAGCTCGCCCGCCAAGGATTAACCTACCGCCAAGCCATCGCGCAAAATGTCGTCTGCATGCCCGCGCGCGCCACAATGATCTCAGGCCAATATCCGCAAACTCACGGCGTATGGATGAATGGCGTGCCCCTGCCCGCCGACAGCCCTTCGGTCGCGCAGCTGCTCAATGAGGCCGGATATAAAACCGCGCTCATCGGCAAGGCGCATTTTGAGCCTTGGCTAGGCGGCGATCAATTTTATGAAAATCGCATGGCGCAAAAAGGTGAATATGGGCCTCACCGCGGCTTTGACCATATAGAAACCGCCAACCACTTTATTCTTGGACATGCTCATTATGATGTCTGGATGAACCGAGACCATCAAGAGCAGATCGGGAACTTCTATCCGATCCTATCGCCGGAAGGCAAACAAAATCACGCGGGCGGCGGCGATACCGGCGCCGTGCAATGCTGGCATAATCAAACACCGCGCGCGCTCTATCATACCGATTGGGTTGCCGATCGCACACTCGCTTTTTTGAACACACTTGATGAAAAAGACGATTGGTTCGTCTGGATGAGCTTCCCTGATCCGCACCACCCTTGGGATCCGCCGGAAGAAGAGCTTCATCGCATCTCATGGCAGGAGCTGGACCTCCCCGCTTTATATCCGCAAACCCACGAAGCGCGAGTCAAAATGCTGGAAAAAAAGCCCCGCCATTGGCTCGCGGCCTATCTGGGCACGATCAACACCAATTACGAAATGCCGCCAGATTTCGCGCCGCACACCTTGAACAAAGATCAAATCCGCGAAATTAACGCGATGACTCATATTGAAAACGAACTAATTGATGAGGCCTGTGGCCGCGTGCTCGCTTATATTGAGCAGCGCCAGTGGGGTGCGTCAACCGATGTCATTTTCACAACCGATCATGGCGAAATGCAGGGCGATTTCGGCTTGATGTTCAAAGGGCCGTTTCATGTGGATGCGCTGATGCGCCTGCCTTTGATCTGGCGTCCGGCGGCGGCGGCGAAACTTCCGCCCGATGAGATTGCCGCGCCGGTCGGCCATGTGGATATTGCGCCGACTTTCTGCCAGATCGCAGGCGTGGATGTTCCTGATTGGATGCAGGGTATGGCGCTGCCGCAAAATAAAGGCGAAGAGCGCGAACGCGCGCTGACTTCATGGGAGAGCGTGCATGGCGGCTTCAAGCCGGTGCTCGGGCCGGACGACGCGCCGCCCGATGCCACCACGATCACGCTGCAAACGATCACGCGCGATCAATATCGCTGCACGCGCTACGGCAAAGGCAGCCTCTATGAGGGAGATGAGGGCGAGCTTTATGATCTCGGTGAAGACCCTGATCAAATTCATAATCTCTGGAACGATCCCAAAAGGCGGAGTCTCAAAAGCGATTTAATCGCCGATATGCTTGACCATTGGCCGGAGCCGCGCGCCCAAAGACTGCCGCGGCTGGCACCCGTTTAAGCCGATTCTTTTAAGCTGATTCTTTTCTTCGCGTGGAATCGCGGCCTTGCTTAATCTTTTCAGCAAGCAAAAAGGCCAACTCCAAAGCCTGTCCGGCATTGAGCCGCGGATCGCAATGCGTATGATAGCGATCGGATAAATCTTTTTCGGAAATTGCCGCAGCACCGCCCAAACATTCCGTCACATTCTGGCCGGTCATCTCAAGGTGGATACCGCCCGGATGGGTGCCCCGCTCATGGTGGATCGCCATAAAATGATCCACCTCGCTGATGATCTGCTTGAAGGGGCGCGTCTTATAGCCGTTGGAGGCCTTAATCGTATTGCCGTGCATCGGATCACATGACCAAACGGTTTTGAGACCAGCTTTTTCCACCGCCCCAATGAGTTTTGGCAGATGTTGTTCGATTCTATCAGCACCGAAGCGGCAAATCAAAGTCAGCCGTCCGGCGATATTTTCCGGATTGAGAACATCAATGAGCTTCAGCAAATCTTCCGGTGTGAGCGCAGGGCCGCACTTCAAGCCGATCGGATTTTTAATGCCGCGGCAAAATTCAACATGAGCGCCATCAAGCTGGCGTGTGCGGTCGCCGATCCAGACCATATGGGCAGACGTGTCATAAAAACCGCCTGAAATGGAATCGGTGCGCGTCATGGCTTCTTCATAGCCCAGCAGCAGAGCTTCATGGCTCGTGTAAAAATCCACCGTCTGCAATTGCGGCGCTGTCTCCGGAGACACCCCACAGGCTTTCATGAAATCCAGCGCCTCAGTGATGCGATGCGCGATTTCGTGATAATGCTCGCCTTGAGGGCTATCGGCAACAAAATCCAGATTCCAGCGATGGACAAATTCAAGATTGGCAAAACCACCCTGTGCAAAGGCGCGCAGCAGGTTCAGCGTAGAGGCCGACTGCCGATAGGCTTTGATCTGCCGCTCCGGATCGGGCACACGCGCCTCTTTGTCAAATTGGATGTTATTGATGATATCACCGCGATAGCTGGGCAGGGTTTCGCCGTTTTTGATTTCATGATCGTCCGAGCGCGGCTTGGCAAATTGCCCCGCGATCCGGCCAATTTTGACAACCGGCAGATTGCGCGCAAACGTCAGCACCACCGCCATTTGCAACAAAACCTGAAAAGTGTCGCGGATATTATCGGCGGAATGTTCGGCGAAGCTTTCTGAGCAGTCGCCGCCCTGCAGCAAAAAAGCGCGGCCTTCAGCGACTTCGCCCAAATGTTTCATCAAATTGCGCACCTCGCCAGCAAACACCAAAGGCGGAAAACTGCGCAACCGCGCCTCCACAGCGTCAAGCGCTTCCTTGTCGGGATAATCCGGCACTTGCCGGATCGGCTTGGCGCGCCAGCTATCGGGTTTCCATTTGCTCATCACGGATATTCCTATTGTTTGGAACGATTATATATAACATAAAATAACCTTACAGGAATTTGTTTTAATCTTTGACCGCGCGGCGCGATGGCGCGGCCATCGTTACCAGCTCCTCAGCCGCCGTCGGATGAACCGCCATCGTCGCGTTAAATTGCGCCTTCGTCGCCCCCATCGTCACCGCAACGCCGATCGCCTGTATCAGCTCGCCCGCATCCGAGCCCAAAATATGCACCCCCAAAACTTTGTCCGTTTTCGGCTCCACGATCAGCTTCATCAAAATCCGCTCCTCAGACTCCGAAAAGCTCTGCTTCATCGGGCGAAAGCGGCTTTCATAGATGTCCACCGCGCCATAGGCCGCCACCGCCGCCGCCTCAGTCAGCCCGACCGTCCCGATCTGCGGCTGGCTGAACACCGCCGATGGAATGATCGCGTGATCCACACTGACTTTCTCGCCGCCATAGACCGTGCGCACAAAGGCCGCGCCCTCGCGGATCGCCACCGGCGTCAGATTGACCCGATCGGTCGCATCGCCGACTGCGTAAATGTTCTCCACCGTGCTCCGGGAGAATTTATCCACGATCACCGCGCCGTTTTTGGCTAGTTCCACGCCCGCCGCCTCAAGACCCATATTGCGCGTATTCGGCAGGCGGCCTGTGGCAAACATCACCAGATCGGTCTGCGCCTGCGTGCCATTTTTGAAACCGACTTGATAGCTGCCATTCACTTTTTCAATCCGCTCCGGATCATGGCCGGTGCGGACATCAATACCTTTGGCGGTGAGCTCATGATGCAAAGCGGCGCGAATATCATCATCAAAGCCGCGCAAAATTTCCTCACCGCGATAGGCCAATATCGTTTTAGCGCCCAGCCCGTTGAAAATTCCGGCAAATTCCACCGCAATATAGCCGCCGCCGACCACCATCACGCGGCGCGGCAATTCAGCCAAATGAAACACCTCGTTTGACGTGATCGCATGTTCAATGCCCTCTACATTGTCGGGCATAAAGGGCGCGCCACCCGTCGCGATGAGGATATGTTCGGCAGAGTAAGTTTTTGCCGCACCCTCAAGAGCTACTTCATGCGCGCTTTTTAAAACTGCGCGTTTTTGAAAAATCTGAACCTTCTCTTTGTTGAGGTTGTCCCGATAGACGGCGTTGAGGCGGTCAATCTCCCTGTCTTTATTTGCGATCAGAGTCTGCCACAAAAACTCTGCGCCTTTGATCTGCCAGCCAAAAGTTTTTGCCGTTTCAAAGTCTTCGGCAAAATGCGACGCATATACCAATAATTTTTTTGGCACACAGCCACGGATCACGCAGGTGCCGCCAATGCGATATTCTTCAGCGATGGCGACACGCGCGCCCTGTGCAGCCGCCATACGCGCTGCGCGCACCCCGCCTGAGCCTGCGCCAATCACGAACAGATCAAAATCACACGCCATCTCGCTTCCCCTCTTTTATTTTCGTGGTTTCATCATCATGGCCGATCACCACCATATCAGCCATGCCCAAAAACAGACCATGCGATGCCACAAAAGGCAAAAGATCCAGCGCGGCGGCTACATCCTGCGGGCTGCGCAGCCGCCCAAAGAAGCAGTCATAAATATAATTCTGGCTGTCCGTCTGGTAGATTTTCCCCGCATCGTTAGCGCGCAGGCGGACATCATCCAGATCGCCGACAAGATCCGCCAGCGCATAACGCGCCACTTCGCGTCCAAAGCCAAATATCTCAACCGGAACAGGCGCGCGCGCGCCTAAAATATCCACCAGCTTCGTCTCGTCAGCAATGATGACCCGCTGGGTGGAAGCTTGCGCGACGATCTTCTCGCGCAGCAACGCGCCGCCCAGCCCTTTGATCATATTCAAATCGGGGTCAATTTCATCAGCGCCATCCACCAGCAAATCCACCTTTGTGAACGCCGCGCTATCCACGAGCTCAAGCCCCTGCTTCTGCGCCAAAGCCGCGACCCGTTCAGATGTCGCAATGCAGCGCAGCGCCATCTTGCGCGCGGCGAGCAGGCTCACAAAAATCTCCGCCGTCGAGCCAGAGCCCAAACCGACGAGCATGCCATCTTCAATAAAATCACAAGCGCGGCGCGCTGCCGCAGTTTTCGCCTTGAGCAAAAGAGGATCATCCTTATCAAGCTGCCATTAAATGAAACTCGGGAAAGCCCTTAATTTAAAAAAACCCTGAATCTCAGGAAGATATGATATAGAAAACCAAAAGGAAATTCAATGGATGACAATGTCTTAATTCGCGCCTCACAGCTCACCGTTCAGCGCGGCGGAGAAAATATCCTTTCAGCCATTGATTTGGCATTGCTGCGCGGACATGTCACGACCCTCATCGGCCCGAATGGTGCAGGCAAAACGACTTTGGCGCATGTTTTGCTGGGCATCATCAAGCCGAGCGCCGGAAGCTTGGAGATGCAGCCGAAGATCAAATTCGGCTTTGTGCCGCAATTTCTGTCAATTGATAAAACACTGCCGCTGACGGCGCGTGAGTTTCTGCAGCTGCCTCACAGGCTGCCTGCGCAGGAGGTTGAACAGGCACTCGCCCAGCTTGACAGCCTGCATATTCAAGACCGCCCGCTTCATGCTTTGTCGGGCAGCGAGATCAAGAAGCTGCTGCTCGCGCGCGCGCTGCTGCGCAAGCCAGATCTGTTCGTGCTGGATGAACCGACGGCGTTTCTTGACCCTGTCGGCCAAGCAAAATTTTACCGCTTCATTACACAATTGCCGAAATTGTATAATTGCGGCGTGCTGCTGATTTCTCACGATCTTCATGTCGTGATGGCCAACGCCGATAAAGTGATCTGCCTCAACCGGCATATTTGCTGCCATGGCACACCGCACGATGTTCGGCAAGACCCGCAATATCTAGCGCTCTTTGCCGCAGCTGACGGCGAGTTGACAATCTATTCTCACCAGCATGATCACAGCCATGATCGCTGATCAATTATGGCTCGCTTTGATTGCCGGTGCAGGAATTGTGATCGCCACAAGTCCGTTCGGCTGCGTGATCGTCTGGCGGCGCATGGCCTTCTTTGGCGAAATGATCGCGCATACCGCTCTGCTGGGCATAGCGCTGGGGCTCATCATCGGGATTGAGCCGATCATCGGCATCGTCTTAGTTTGTTTTGTCGCTGTGTTGATGATGTTGAAAACATCTTATCTGCCCGCCGACACGATGCTCGGCGTCATCTCGCACATCATGCTAGCCTTCGGGCTGCTCCTGCTCGCCGGAGATGACGAGCATGCTTACGAGGTTTTGTTCGGCGATATTCTCAACCTCACCTGGTTTGATGTCGCGATCATTTATGGCGTCAACATCACGGCGCTTATCGGGCTGATGATGGTCTGGCGGCCTTTGCTCCTGCTGATCGTCAGCGAAGACATCGCGCAGGCCGAAAATATCAAAGCGCCGATGATCAATCTTATTTTTATGCTGCTCTTCGTACTCATCGCGGCGGTTGGGATTCAGATCACTGGCGTCTTCCTGATCGTCGCCCTGACGATCATTCCGGCGGCCACCGCGCGCGGCTTCGCCAAAACGCCGCTGCAAATGGCAGCTTTTGCGACCATATTTGGTATGTTTTGCATCATCTGCGGATTGGTAAGCAGCTTTCTATTCACTACCCCGCCCGGTGCGACGATTATCACCATCGCCGCCGTGATCTTTGCGCTCAGCCTTGCGGCTCAAACATTGACCAGCAAAGTCCAGCCGCGGAAAACATAAACCGCGCCGACCACGCCCAAAATCACTTTCATGCCCAAGCGAAAGCCATCTTCGCTGAAGCGCGCTAAAATCATCCGTCCGGCAAAAGCGCCAAGAAAAGCTAGCCCGACGATCATCCCATAAATCCAAATCGGAAAATCCAGCGACAGGCCAGCGCCCGCCAAAAATGAAAAATAAATAATCTTGATGATATGGCTGCCGGTCTGAGTCACCGCTTTGGTCGCGACGATCTCGTGGCGGTTGAGCGGCGCGCGCAGAAAAAATAAATCCAGCAGCGGTCCGGCAACACCCGCCATCAAATGAAGCGCCGTCATCGCCAAGCCGCACAAGACCGCATGAGAGCGCCGCGTTATATCCAGCGCCCAAGACGCAGGCAGGCCAGCTGCCAAAAAAGCCAGCGCGCCAAGGCTCAAAAACACCCACGCCTTGCCCAGCGTAATTCCCAGCGAAGCAAAAATCGCCAGCGCCGCGACCGCACCCAGCGCATAATGCCCGACCGGCGCCCAGCGAACATTGCCGTAATGCAGCAGCACGCGCCAGCCATTGGATGAGACCTGCGCAATCCCATGCAGAATCATCGCATCAGCTACCGTAAACAGCGCCAGCAGCACACCCATCAAAATCATGCCGCCCGCCATCCCGAACACGCCCGAAAGCAAAGCAGTCAAAAATAGGCTCGTGCCCAAAATGGCAACAATGAACGCACTCATCACAAAAAATTAAAGCTGGGCGCGGCGGGCAATCTCTTCTTTGATCAGCCAGAGGCGATCATTACCCCAAACCGCAAAATCTTCTTCACCCGCAGGCCCTTTCAAAATATAACTCGGCACACCCCAGCATCCGGCCGCAAACATCGCGCGGCGGTTCTGCTCAAGCCGATCATGCCAGTCTTCATTGTCCAAATGCGCTTTGGCCTCGCGCCAATTCAATCCGGCGCGCTCCACCACTTTGCGCAAGCCCCGATGGCCATAAGTGTCCCTCCTCTCAGCAAAGGCTGCCTTCAAAAAAGAATAAAGATAATCCGCGCCCCGCCCCTTCTCCTCAGCAAACGCAAAGAGCGAAAAACCTCGCAGCACAGGCGGCCCGATCGGATCAAGCATTTTGCCAAAAGGCAGCCCCTTCTTCTGCGCTTCGCGCTTGGTGTCGCGGAAAATATAAAAGCCCTTCATCGGCGGCACCTTCATGCCGCGCATCACCATCGGCATCACAGGCCGCAGCTGGAGATCAACCGGATAGTTTTTAGGAAGCTCCATAGTCTCGGCAAAAGAAATATACGTATAGGGGCTGCGCAAAGACGGGAAATATTCCAAAGTCATGATAGAGCCATTTTTGCGCGCAATGGATGCAGGCGCGCGCAAGCGAAGTGAGGCAGCAAAGCTCTCCGATCGCTTTTCCGCATTGAGCGCGCGCAGCCTCTCCTCCAAATGCGGCAGGCGATCAAGTCCCCAATACCACTCGCCTTCATAATAAAACATCGCGCCGAGATAATGCCTTAACTGGGCGCGCAATTTTGTTCCCTGTTCAATCAGACTTTGCGCCTCTTCGGCAGATGCCTGCTTATATTGGTCAAGCGCGGCGCGGTTTCCTGTCCAGAGTGCTGCGCTGATCTCGGCGATGTTAGACATATTATTTTCAGCCAAAATGCGCGCGGCGATCTGCTGCAGCTCCGGCGCAGGCTGCGTGCCTTGATCATCAAAAGACAGGCCATAAAAAGGCGCAATGCGCGCCGCATCGCGGCGATTATAGGCGACGAACATATCCTCTTCCGGCACCGCGATCGCAGGCGGCTTATCAACCAAATGAGGCAAAAGCGCAATCTCATAGCGCGCGACCAGCTCCGGCAGAACTTGCGCCGTCAAATGGCTGTAAGGATCATCCAATTGATGAAAATAATGCACCTCATGCGGACGGCGATCACGAAGCCGTGCAGCTTCTCTGCGCTTGCGAGTTTTTGCGATGCGCCGCTCATCGGTGAGGCGGCGCAGGATGCGGCTGCCGATAAATCGCCGCAGCCGCCATTTCATTTGAGCGGATTTTCGCTCATACGGCGATCCCGTCGTGGGCAAGCCATTCACGACAGCCGGTTCTGGCGAGCACCTCATTCAGCGCATCGTTTTGCGCGTTCTTGTAGCGCTCGCGGAGAGCGGCCAAAGAGCGCGCATGATATTTCTGTGTGTCTTGCGTGAAGGTTCGCCCCTCCAAGCTGACGCTAAATGTCTTATTTTGGGCCGCGAGCGCTTTGGCATTGGCATCGCTCCATGGCAGAAACATGGCCGCGACTTCATGCTGCAAAATCGGCTCCAGCGTCGGGGCGAGTGCTGCCCAGTCTTCCCAATCGCCCTTGTTCTGCGGCGAGAGCATATCTTTGATCCAGCGCTCAAGGCCGCTATATTTTTCGCTGATGATTTTTTTCGGCGTCGGATCTGTCCATGCGTTATAGATCTGCCCCCAGAAGCCGAAATCGGCCAGAGAGGGGCGGCCTCCGAAAATATAAGCCCGCGACGATAGATGCGCTTCAAGGTAGCCGCAGAGGCGCTCAAACGAGGCTTCAATCTGCGGCGCGGTCGTCTCGTTGGAGCCGACAAAAGACCGGCGCGGGATCATCCGCGTGGAAATCATCGCGGCGATTTTGTTGCGCATAAATCCGCGCACGAAAGGCAGGCGCGCCATAATCCCTACGAGCTGCAGCTCGGCAACGCGCCGCGCCGCCGATTGCTGATCTGCCGGATAAGCCCAGCGATAATGAAACATATGCTTATTGCCCCATTCATCGGCATATTCCTCAAGCAAAGCCGAAATGAACCCCATCACATCGCCCGGCGGCGTGATGGAGGGCTCGGTGTTCTCGCTTTCAAACATCTCAATGATCGGGGTGGAATCTTGGAAGCTCTTGCCGTCATTGGCGACCAGCAGCGGCACCAGAGGCAATTTGGCATATTTCTGAAACTCGCTTTGCATCGCGCGACTGCGTATCACCCATTGATGGGCAATCCCCTTATAGCGCAGATATGACCTCAGCTTCACCGAATAAGGTGAAAGCTCGACTCCAAATAAACGATAAGACATCTCTCCCTCCTTCTTGCGACAATTATACCACCTAAATTATACCACCTAGAAAAAATAAGCCAAGCGGAGCAAAAAATCACTATGCCCCTTATCTGATAAATCTGACGCGAGCGGCACACTGCCCACAAAGCCGATCGTCTTCTTAAAAGGATTGTTCAAAGCATAGGCCCAGCTTGCATCTACCTGCAATGAATTAAACAGCCGAATGCGCAGGCCAAATCCTGCCGAAAACAAATTACGTGTCGGAAACAAACTTCCGCTCCTCTGCGGTTGACCATTGATTATGATCATCCGGTTTTCTGTTAGCTGATTCTTAACGACATTTGCGATCTGTGCCTGATCAAAAAAGCCATAAAGGACGATGTTTTCCTGATTCCATACCTGATTCCATTCAAAACGCATCTCGGTGCTGGTGCCCCAGCCATGATCGCCGGAAATGCGGCCTGAATTAAATCCGCGGCCAATGTTTGAATTGCCAAACGCGATATTCTCGCTATTGGGCAAAGGCCGAAACGCATATTGGCCGGTCGCAGATATAAACAAGGATACGCTCGGCAGCGGCAGGAAAAATAATCGCTCGGACGGCCATAAAAGTTGATTATGACTCAAATTGCCGGTGAGCCATGTGCCGCGGCGCGTGAAAACCGTGCCGCCAAAAGCCACATTAACCCGCGGTGATCCTGAATCGGGCCCGCCGCCCTCGGTCAAACCTTGGCGGATTTTTGCGGTCAGTGACGTAAAACCTCCCCAGCGTCTCCATGAACTGCGATAATTGACAGTCAGACCCGCCGACAAAATATGCGAATCGCCTTCTGTCTGGACCTCGCCATCATCAACGCGTTGTGTGCGGCGTGATTCAAAATCATATTCAAACAGGCTTTCCATATTAAAAATGGCAGAGCGATAAAAAGGCAGGCGCAGATAAATACCCGCCGTGAGGCCTCTATCTTCGGTGGGCGTGTTGCTGATTTGCCCATCTGGCCGCGTCCAGTTGCCGCCAATATATGTGCCGATTACCGTGCCGTAAACATTCGCGGCAAAGTCTTCGTTATCATTTTCAGCCGCGAGCCCCTGATAAGAAACGCCGAGCCTGATCTTGGGTATAAGCTGTTCATAGCTGATCCGCCCAACCAGAGTTTCATCGGGATTAAGAATGCTGTTGGAGACAAGCAAAGATAGCTGGTCTCCTCCCTGAATCAGGGAATTAAAAACGCTGCTCACCGACATCACCCATGGCCCGACGGCTTCATTGCTGACATTGTTCACAAACACGCCGCCGCTGGAAATGAGCTTGCGATCCCTCACATCAACGACAAGATCAACACCGCCCGCTTGACCTGATTCCGCCTGACGCAATCTTGAGTGAATGGCCAAGCCGCGCAAATCTTGCAGCCGCGACAGGCCTTCATTCAGCACGGCGGTTTTAATCGGTCTGTCGGATTTCAGATCGGCAAGATAAGACTGGATGATTCCTTCGGCATTGCCCGCTTTGCCTTCAACAAATATGCCAGCCAGCCGACCCTCAAACACTTTGATTTTGAGCCGACCATTGGCAATCTCCTGCGGAGGAATCACCGCATTGGCTGTCAGCCAGCCTTCATTGGTGTAAAAGGTCTCAATGCGGCGTGTGATCTTTTGCAGATCATCAAAAGACATATATTTGCCAAGAAAAATTTTATAAATTTTCTCCAGCTCCGCAGACCGATAAAGCGTCACTCCCTCAAGCTCAATTGATTGCAGCACGAAGCCATCTGCCGATGGCGCGGGCGCGCTCGATGGCGGCGGAAGCGGCTGCAGCGGGATTGGCGTTTGCAAAAAATCCTCTTCAAGCCCCGGCAGCTTCGGAATGTCAATGTGCAAATCGCGGCTGAAAGGCAAATCCGGGTTGGCGCGCCCGCCCTCCCCCGGCTGCGGCGGCTGCGGCGGCTGCGGCTGATTGCCCATATCATTACCCACTGCAAATCCCGCCTGCGGCCATAGGCATAAGACGCACACAAAAACCGCGCAAACAAATATACGCAACCGCATATAAAAACGTTGTGAAAAAATCATAATCTCGCCGAAGGTTATAGCACAACCTCAATCAAACGGGGGCATTTTTGCCCCATCGCCGCCTTCAACTGATCGGCAAAAGCCTCAATGGTCTCGGCGCGCGAAGCCTCCACCCCCATGCCCGCAGCAAGGCTGACCCAGTCAAGCACCGGCGGACTCAACTCAAGCACAGACAAGGCCTTCGGCCCCGCATTCGCCCCAACCCGATGAAGCTCAATGTTCAAAATCGCATAAGATCTGTTCGCAAAAACGATATTGATGATGTTCAATTGCTCGCGCGCTTGTGTCCACAGGGCTTGCAGCGTATACATGCCGCTGCCATCGCCCTCAAGGTTGATCACTTTGCGCTCCGGACAGGCGATCGCCGCGCCGACCGCTAAAGGCATGCCAATGCCGATCGCACCCCCCGTCAGCGCCAAATAATCATGCGGCGGCGCGCTCGTAAGTGCGGTAAATGAGCCTAAACCCGAAGTCGCGCCATCATCAACAATGATCGCCTCCTCCGGCAGATGATGCGCCAAAATCCGCCCCACCGAAAATTGATCCAAAGCCTCGTTGCGCCAGCCATCCGGCAGATCATTAGATAAAGACGCCGTCGCCGCAGATGCAGGAGCATCAAGATGATCCGCCAACAAGCGCAACGCCGCACAGCCATCCTCATGCGGCTGCGCCAAAACAAAAAACGCGCAATTCTCCTTGGACAGCCAGCTTGGCTTATCGGGATAGGCAAAAAACGACACCGGAGGCTTGCTGCCGACCAAAATCATGCACTCAATGTCCTGAAGAAACTCCACTGCCTGCTCGGCGAAATAAGGCAGCCGCTCGACCTCCACGATGCCAGCACCACGCCTCATGCGCGGCGGGAAAGTATCGCACAATAAACGCACGCCGGTTTTTGCCGCGATGCGGCCAGCCTCATGCAATCCATCTTCAAAAAGCGCGGTGCCGCGCAATAATAACGCGGTTTTTTTTGATAATTTGCTGTCCTTTGACAGTTTGCTGGCGGCGGCGGCGATAATGTCATCCGATGGCACCGAAGCAACAGGACGCGGCAAAGGTGGCGCAGGCAGACCGCTCGGCTGCCATGCGGTGTCGGCGGGGAGGATCAACGTCGCGATCTGTCCGGGCGGCGTCAGAGATGAAGCGACCGCGCGCGCGCCATCGGCCGCAACACGCAGAGCGCTCGTGCTCGCATGAACCCAGCCCGAAACCGGCGCGGCAAGCCCCTCAATATCACTCGCGAGCGGCGCATCATATTGCGCATGATAGGTCGCGTGATCGCCAACGATATTAACGATCGGCGTCGCCGCGCGGCGTGCATTATGCAAATTCGCAATTCCATTGCCCAGTCCCGGCCCCAAATGCAGCAATGTCGCCGCCGGTTTGCCCTTCATGCGACCATAGCCGTCGGCGGCGCCGGTCGCCACGCCCTCAAACAGACACAAAACCGCGCGCATCTCCGCAACGCCGTCCAGCGCGCTGACGAAATGCATCTCTGATGTCCCCGGATTGGCAAAACATACCTCCACGCCGCTCGCCGCTAACGTGCGCACAAGCGCTTCTGCTCCGTTCATGCCTCTATCTCCCTTCACCGGTGCTATTGAACCTAAACTATTGCATCCCGAGCATTTTATAGTAAAATCCTGTCATCGTGGTTAAAAAAGCCGCAGCCTATTTCAGGGGGAAATGTCATGCAATTTGTTAAATCTACGCTTTTATGTCTGGTCGCGGTCGGGTCGCAGCCTTTGCTCTACCTCGGTTTGCCCTATTGGCTGAGCGGGGGTCATCTGTCTTTGCCGACGCTCGTCACCTTTGCGAATTTGGCGATTTTTGTCGTGCCGCTGTGCATTTATTTTTCCTATTGGCGCTACGACCAGCTCATCAACCGGATACCGCTGGTGGCGAAGAATCAATCCAAGCTGGATCGGGGATTTTCGTTTGCGGCGCAAATCCTGATTTTTGGCGGCTATTTATATGCGGCCTCGCGCGTCGGCGTGGAGTATAGCTTGCTGCTGATTTATTTAGGCGCGGCGCTGTCGGTATTGGGTTTTATTGTGGTGATCTGGGTGATGCTGGCCAATCCGTATTCGTCGGCGGTCGTTGCGAAATACGAGAACCATTATGTGGTGAGCACCGGACCTTATGCTGTCGTGCGCCATCCGATGTATCTGGGTGCTGCGATCGCGCTGCCCGGCTGGGTGCTGATGTTTCAAGATCCGCTGTTTGGGTTGTGTATCGCGGTGGCGATTTTTCTGCTTGTGATCCGCGTGCCGTATGAAGAAAAATTCTTGGATGAAAACCTTGACGGCTATCTGGCCTATAAGCAGCGCGTGCGCTACCGCGTCTTTCCGTTTGTTTGGTGAGGACGCTGCTTATGAGGGCGCTTATTGATGAGTTCGCTGAGCGGGATGCGCTGGAAGTCAATGCCGAGTGCGCGCGCCGCGATGCGGATGCGATATTCAAACGGCCCTTCTATGCCGTCGCTATCATAGATGATGACCCGCCCCTTCTTGCCGGAAAGCTGCGCGGCGAACGTCGCCTGCTGGATGCTGTCCAGCGATGAGCGTTTATCAAGCCCGCCTTCAATGACATGGCTGTCGGTTTCAATATCAACGCGCACATAATATCGCCGTCCTGAGGCGAAATAATAATGCCTGACTTCGGTGCGCCCGCCGATCTTGGCGGCGAGCGCTTTATTGAGCGCGGCTTCGTTAGGGGGCTGATGATGATGGGCGCGCGCCGCGCGATCGGGCGCGAAGGATAACGCTCCAGCGATGAGCAATAGAGCGAATAATAGATGATTAAGTTTAGTCATGTCGGCACTCTCCAGAACAGGTGGTTGTTGTCCCGGCGAGCGCCGGGCCTGACCACTACAACAAAGATTGTGAGAGCCTGCTTATTGCCGTCAGGCGGATGCCATCGGGTGTTTTATTCGGCAGGAACCCGACATGGGCATCTTTGTTGTGTGGTCGAGTTCAGTGTGCCTGATTTCAGCCGTCAGGGTCAATAATTCTTTACAATTTGTTTTGGGGAAAGGCGGCGCAGTAATCTCGCTAAACTGGAGATAATTATTTAGGCATCCCTTCACGATTTGGGTCGTTCAGCCAGCCAACACAATCTTGAATGAATTTCCATACATCCTCTTCATAATTTTGCCCTTCTGTCTCACTGCCAATTTTCTCCAAAATTTCACCAAACCAACTTTCTTTCTTGGGGTCTATTTCAGGGGAGCTTAGCCAAGACTCGAGTGCTCCGTTTGGCACAATAAACAGACCAAAACGAGCTAAAACGCCAGACAAATTCTCAAATGACGTTACATATTCACTAGAAAGCGCTCTAATTCCCTCTTTCTTCCATTTAGCATTTTTCTCACACCATTCGGGGTCTTGCTTCTTAATTTCAGAAAATATACTTGTATGCCATCCATTAAGACTTCCTCTCATACTCTCAGGCACAGACATACTTGCCAAGCCTTTCTTCCAACTCTTATCTTGTAAAAAGTCAAAATCAACTATCCCGACTGCTGGAACGCCGAAACTTCTTAAAGCGCTAGTTATTTCAAATACAGTTGGCTTTCCATTGCCATTGATAAAAAGCGGCAATAGTTTAGGCATCCTTTTTTCTTTACGTAAACGCTCATAAACCTCGTGATAAAACACGCGATCTGTATCACCTTCTACGACGATCACACCTTCGGCAAATAACCCGGAAAGAAAATTCGTGCTTCTTATAAGAGGTTTTTTAAGCAGACTTCTCAATTTACCTGCTGAAACAGTTTGTATTCTTGAAACATCGTTAACACGTTCCATGCGCACAATCTGCACGTGCTTATGGTTATCAATACACCCTTTCACAAAATCTGGGCTATGCGTAGCAGCAAAAAAATTGCAATCTCTTTCAAAAGAAACCTCTGAAAGCTGATTTCCTAACAACCATGCCCGTGTTGGATGAAGAAAAGCCTCTGGCTCATCCACCATTAAAGCGCTCAAATCCTCCGAAGCAATGAACGTTGCTAGAATACTAGTATAAGCCTGAATTCCAGCGCTACACAGATCAAAAGGTGTTGCTGATTGGTAGAAGGCTATCATTTCTTCACTCAGTGATCTTTCATCCTCTCCTGGTTCTTCTTTAGAGAAGCAGATAGTCATTTTTCCATCTCTGTAAGATGTCGCAGGGTCAATAACAAAAAATAGTTCAAAAGCATCCAAAAGAAGCTTGCGTAACTTTTGTCTCAAACGATCATTTCTAAACAATATTTTATACAAAGAGCGGCTTTGATCACTAATCAAATCTTCACCAAACCGGCTTTTACCAAATTTAAATCGATCTTTTCCATCCATGTAATGCAAAAAGAAGGGATGGAGACTCAACTTAAAAGGGGCTATACTTCCCTCAACAACTTCCGATAAGAATTTGAAATCCTTTGCCGCTTGTAAAAACTTATAATTATCTAAATGCGCGTTGCTAGTATCACTTTGTATTATCTTCTTAATCTTTTCATAAGATTCCTGATTTAATTCTTTGCTTTCAAAACTTTGGAATATTTTTCTCTGACTTACAAAACCATCTAAATATGTCTCCTCCCCTTCGTAAGCCAGCTCTCTCAGAAGAAGGCTTTTCCCAGCACCATTAGGCCCAACAAAAATAACCGGCCCTTGATCGCACTGGATGGTTTCTGAACAATTATGAAGTCTTATACTTTTATACATAAGATAACCTTACATTTTATTTCCTCAATTTCAAATGGAGGGCGCACGGGGGCTCGAACCCCGGACCCGCTGATTAACTCAGCGCTCAATGTCAGGCACCCACCAGACTTGTCCGGGCTTCATAGCACGAAAAATTTCTTTCGCTATGTTTTCTTTTGCTCTGGCTTGCTCAAGCAATCGGGGCGGTTCGTCATAGGGTGTCAGCGATAAATCAAAGGTGCCGAAATGAACCGCCAGACTATAGGAAGCGTTTAATATCTGATGCGCTTGCAGCGCTTGGAGAGGGTCTTGATGATAGAAGTTAAAAAACCAGCGCGGTTTATAAGTGCCGATTGGCAGCAGCGCCAAACGGAAGCCGCCATATTTTTTATGCGCCTGTTCATAATAGCGGCCATGATTAAACCCGCTATCACCAGCAAAATAGATATTGCCTGATGGCGTCTCGATAACAAAAGCGCCCCACAAAGCCTGCCGCGCATCAACAAACCAGCGCGATGACCAATGATACATCGGCTCCAGCGATGCCTTCACGCGCTCATTGATTTGATGGCTCTCGCCCCAATCGAGCGCTTTGGAGCGGATTGTCTTATCATAGTTCAATAAGAGCATATCATTGCCAAGCGGCACCAGAATAAGAGGCTTGTCGCGGCGCCATAATGCGGCGATCGTCTTAAAGTCCATATGGTCATAATGATTATGGCTAATCAAAATCAGATCGATCGGCGGGAGATCGTCAAATTGAACCCCCGGCGGCTGAATGCGCTCAGGTCCCGCCCATGACACCGGACTTGCTCTTTGCGCCCAGACAGGATCGGTCAATATATTCAGGTTTTCTGTCTGGAGCAGCACAGAAGAATGGCCGATAAAGGTCACGCGCAGTTTTGAGCCCGCGACGCGTTTGAGCGGTCGATTCTGTTGGATTGCTTTGATTGTTGGCCAATCGTCGATCGGATTGACGAGCGCTTCCCATAGGACTCGCACATAGGGCTGATCCTCTTCCTTGCCGTGATTGCTAAACCGACTTCCGTCAAAATGATCATTGGCCGGCCCCTCATAATAGGCCGTGCAGCCGGTCAACGACGAAGCAGCCAAAAGCAAAAATGCATATTTTATTATATATGAGGCCATATCTTATTCCTGTCCCTATCTAACTTTATGGAGGGCGCACGGGGACTCGAACCCCGGACCCGCTGATTAAGAGTCAGCTGCTCTACCAACTGAGCTATGCGCCCCTTCACTTTCCCCCTAATACTTCTTTCGCATAAATCTCGCCGCTAAGCGAACCCTATTCCCTTAAATCGCATCCCTTAAATAGCATCTTTTCGACGCGCCGCCGCGCTCGCCGGTTTCGCATCCAGCTTGTTCAGCGCGCTCACATAAGCCCGCGCCGACGCTACCAACGTATCCGTATCCGCGCCGCGGCCATAAGCCGAACGCTCCGCCGCTTCCAACCGGACAGACACCTCCGCCTGCGCATCAGTCCCGCCGGTCACCGCGTGAACCTGATACAGCGCCAGCTTCGCTTCATGCGGATATATCGCCCGGATCGCACAAAAAATCGCATCCACCGGCCCTTGGCCTTCGCTCGTCTGCTCGACCCGCTCGCCATCCACTTCCAACGCCAGTCGCGCCGTCTGAGGCCCTTCCGTCCCCGCCTCGACCCGCAGCGACACAAACTTGATCCGCGCCGCCGAATGCGCAAACGCATCATCCACCAGCGCGATGATGTCGTCGTCATAGATGCTGCGCTTCGTGTCGGCCAATTGCTTGAAGCGGCGGAAGGCCTCGCCGAGCGCGTTGTCGCCCAGCTCATAGCCCAGCTCCGCCAGCTTCTGCCGGAACGCGTTGCGGCCAGACAATTTCCCCAGCACCAAAGACGACGACACCAACCCAACGCTTTCGGGGCTCATGATCTCGTAGGTCTGGTTGTGCTTGATCATCCCGTCCTGATGAATCCCCGATTCATGCGAGAACGCATTCTTGCCGACGATCGCTTTGTTATATTGAACCGGAAACGCCGTGATCCCAGACACCAGCCGCGAAGCGCGCATGAATTGCGTCGTGTCGATGCCGGTCGCAAACGGCATGCGATCTTGGCGCACGCGCAGAGCCATCACGACCTCTTCCATCGCGGCGTTGCCGGCGCGCTCGCCCAGACCGTTGATCGTGCACTCCACCTGCCGCGCTCCCGCCTGAACCGCGGCGAGCGAGTTCGCCACCGCCAAGCCCAGATCATTATGACAATGAATCGACAGCACCGCTTTATCTATGTTCGCCACCCGCTCGCGGATCATCGCAAACAGCGCGCCGATTTCCTGCGGCACCGAATAGCCCACCGTGTCGGGAATGTTGATCGTGCTCGCACCGGCGTCAATCGCCGCCTCAATGCAGCGGCACAGAAAATCATGATCGGTGCGCGTCGCGTCCTCCGGCGACCACTCCACGTCCTCCACCAGCGAGCGCGCATGCTTCACCGACGCTATGATCGCCTCATAGACCGCCTCGGGCTCCATCTGCAATTTGTGCTTCATGTGGATCGGGCTCGTCGATAAAAACGTGTGAATCCGCGGACGCGCCGCATCACCGACCGCCTCCGCCGCGCGATCTATGTCGGCACGACTCGCGCGCGACAGACCACATACGCGCGCCGTCTTGACCAACTTCGCCACCGCGCGCACCGCCTCAAAATCGCCCGGCGACGCCGCCGGAAACCCCGCCTCTATCACATCCACGCCCATCGCGTCTAACTGCTCGGCGATGCGCAGCTTCTCTTCCAAAGTCATCGCCGCGCCCGGCGACTGCTCGCCATCGCGCAGAGTCGTGTCAAAAATCACCACGCGCGCGGCTGTGGGTTTTTCGGTCTTGTTTGTTTTTGGGTTATTCTTCATAGAAATTACCTCTTCCTGAAACTTATGAAAATCGTTGAGTGGAATATCCCCTGAACGAATCCATCATAAGATACGCGCTCAGGGGCTGGTAAGCAGAAGCAGGAATAGGAGCGTAGCTAGACTGCCCGCGACGGCGGGTCCCGCTGTGGCGGCTAAATTAAGCGCATTTGCGTTCCTATCCATAAGCGGCATTATAATCGTATTTTTTGTCTGGATGTCAAGAAATTTTGGAATGACCGGGGAGCTTTTAGACCGTCTTAAGCGGCAGCAATAGCCTTTAGGCCGTCCGACCTTGAACATTCGCCATTGCCTCCCCGGCCATAAGCCAAGAGAGGCATCATCACGGCTGATGCCAGCCGCTAGTAAGGGGTTGATTATTCCCCAGAGCCAGAATATCTAGCTCTGGGCGCAGTCTATCACGCTCAATGTTTTCGGGTCAATAAAACACCTAAGCGGGGGGGAGAACTTCCCTCTCGTTGAGAGACCCGTTCACTGGATTCCCGCTGACAGGAGAATCGCCGAAAACCTCACCGGTCTTTTGCGGGAATGACGGCGCTGGCGCGCCGTTTTGCTCCCCTGCTTACATCCGAGTGATACCAGAGATTAGGATTTCGCGATGATGTGATGGAAATCTGACTCTCGAAGAATACGCATGGGTTGCCCTTTTTCAATCAAGGCTTCGGCTTTTCGATGTTTCACACTCTTCTTGTGTCCTGCGAGGCGCCCCAACTCTTGGTCGCCAACAATCAGCAAGGTTGTTTTCTTCGTTACACCTGCATCCACTTCACATCCAGCTGTAGCGGCTAGAGTAGCAGCTTCTTGGCGTGGAATTGATAAAGCGCCAGTAAAAACAAGGACTTCTCCAAAAAACACCCCTTCGGGATTACCTTCTTTTTCAATAGATTCTACATATGCTCTTGTTGACCGACGTGCATTCCGACTTATTGGCTGCTCGACTCTCTGAAGCCAGCCTTCAATATCCAACCCAATATCATTACATGCGTGAATTACAATCTCGGCTGCTGCTCTTGCATCTTCTCCTGCATCGTGGTGTTCAAAAGAAATACCAAGATCAGAAGCGACATTTTTTAAGCCATAGCCGCGTCTAGCATATTTTTCTGGCCAAGCGCGTCGCACAATACGCGCACTATCAAGCCACGTTTTTTCGGGAAAAGGTTTTTTACAAGACTCGCAAGCTCTAGAAATAGATGTGTGATCAAATGGTGTGTGGCTTACAATCACTTGACGAAGGCGATTTTGCAAATCGTCATAAATATCCTTGAATTTTGGTGAGCCTTGAACTGTGTTTTCATCAATGCCATGTATTGCGATGTTAGTTGGGTCAAAGTAATCATTTGGGTCAATGAGTTGTGTCCAAACATCTTTGACTTTACCTGCCTGAACAGTGGCAATACCAATCTGACAAATACTCGCAAGATCTGCATTAGCGGTTTCAACATCTACCGCCACAAAATCTAAATCCATGCCTGTCATGTCATTTTCCTTAAAAATGACATTATAAACGCCATTGGCGTTTTAGTGTCAAACTAATTCTTATCGCGATTAACCAGCCGGTTTTGAGCAATCCACGGCATCATCGCGCGCAGTTTTTCGCCGACCTCCTCGATCGGGTGCGCCGAAACCTGATCGCGCATTGTCTTGAAGCTCGTCTGGCCGACATTATTCTCCAACATCCAGTCGCGCGTGAAGCGGCCATTTTGGATGTCGGATAAAATCTTCTTCATGCGCTTCTTGGTGCGCGCATCCACGACGCGCGGGCCGCTGGTATAGGCGCCATATTCCGCCGTGTTGGACACCGAATAAAACATATTCGCGATGCCGCCCTCATACATCAGATCAACGATGAGCTTCATTTCGTGCAGACATTCAAAGTAGGCCATTTCGGGCGAATAACCGGCTTCCACCAGAGTTTCAAAACCGGCGCGGATGAGCTCGGTGACGCCGCCGCACAACACCGCCTGCTCGCCGAATAGATCGGTTTCACATTCTTCACGGAAGGTGGTCGCGATGACACCGGCGCGCGCGCCGCCGAGCGCCGCCGCATAAGACAGCCCCAGCCTCTCGGCTGCGCCTGACGCATCTTGATGGATCGCGAGCAGACAAGGCACGCCGCCGCCGCGCTCATATTCGCTGCGCACGGTGTGGCCCGGCCCCTTAGGCGCGACCATAATCACATCCAAATCAGGGCGCGGCTCGATCAGCTTGAAGTGGATGCTCAGCCCGTGCGCGAAAAACAAAGCGGCATTCTGCTTCAGCCCTTTGGCGATGTCGTCCTTATAGATTTTGGCCTGCAGCTCGTCGGGGGTGAGCACCATCAGCACATCGGCCCAAGCGGCAGCATCGGGGACCGCGCAAACCTCAAAGCCATCCTGCCGCGCTTTGTCCGCCGAGCGCGAACCTTCATAGAGCGCGACGCGCACCTCATCAACGCCGCTCTCCTTCAAATTGAGCGCGTGCGCGCGCCCCTGCGAGCCATAGCCCGCAATCGCGACTTTCTTGCCTTTGATTAAATCTTTGTCGGCGTCTTTTTCATAAAAAACCTGCATGGATTCCCTCCGGTTAACTTTTTAATCTTTTAGGCCATCGCCGCTTTAATCTTTGAGGCTCATGGCCTCGGCCCCGCGCGAAATCGCCGCGATGCCGGTGCGCGAAATATCCACCAGACCCAGAGCCTTCATCAAACCGATGAACGCATCAATCTTGCCGGTCGTGCCGGTGACCTCAAAAACGAACGAGTTGGCCGTCGCGTCAAGGGTGCGCGCGCGGAAAATGTCGGCCAAGCGCAGAGCCTCAACCCGCCGCTCGCCCAAGCCATGAACCTTGACAAGAACCAGCTCGCGCTCAACGGCAGGGCCGTCGGTGGTCAGATCAAGCACGTCATGCACCGGAACGATCCGATTCAACTGCGCCTTGATCTGCTGGATCACCCGATCATTGCCCGAAGTCACAATCGTGATGCGCGACAAAGAGCGCTCCTCATCCACTTCGGCGACCGTCAGGCTTTCGATATTGTAGCCGCGCCCCGAAAACATTTCAATGACGCGCGCCAAAACGCCCGGATCATTATCCACCAAAATAGAAATCGTATGCGGTTTCGTTGCTTTCGGTTCCATCAGACCATAACCTTGCCTTCATCGGAGACTTCATAGGTCTTTTCTTCAACATCGCTCATAATCATTTCGTTATGCCCTGCGCCCGACGGGATCATCGGGTAGCAATTTTCGTTTTCGTCAATAACGCAGTCAAACAGAGTGGGCTGCTCGCTATCAAGCATGGCTTGGATTTTTCCGTCCAGCTCGTCGGGAGTTTCGGCGCGCAGGCCCTGAGCGCCATAGGCTTCGGCCAGCTTGACGAAGTCGGGCAGCGCCTCGCTATAGCTATGCGCATAGCGTCCGCCATGGATCAGCTCCTGCCACTGGCGCACCATGCCCATATAGCGATTGTTCAGGATAAAAATCTTGATCGGCAATTTATGCTGGATGGCGGTGGATAATTCCTGCATCGTCATCAGCACCGAGGCCTCTCCGGCGATGTCGATGACGAGCGCTTTGGGATGGGCGACCTGCACGCCGACCGCCGCCGGCAGGCCATAGCCCATCGTGCCCAGTCCGCCCGATGTCATCCAGCGGCGCGGCTCTTCAAAATGATAAAACTGCGCCGCCCACATTTGATGCTGGCCGACTTCGGTCGTGATGTAGGTGTCGCGGTCTTTGGTCATCTCATAGAGGCGCTCAATCGCATATTGCGGCTTGATGATCTGCCCGTCCTGCTTATAGGTGAAGCTTTTTGGGGTTTTCCATTGTTCAATCTGCGCGGCCCAGTCGGCGAAGCGCGCGGGGCTTGCGCCATGCGCTTCGTTGCGCCAGATGCGCAGCATATCTTCCAAAACGTATGCGCAGTCGCCGACGATCGGAATGTCGGCGACGATATTTTTGCTGATGGACGATTCGTCAATATCAATATGGATTTTGCACGAATGCGGCGAGAACGCATCAAGTCTGCCGGTGACGCGATCATCAAAGCGCGCACCGATGCAGACCATCACATCACATTCATACATAGCGAGGTTGGCCTGTTTTGAGCCGTGCATGCCGCACATGCCGAGCCAATTTTTGCCGCTCGCCGGATAGGCACCCAGCCCCATCAAAGTTGACGTGATCGGAAATCCTGTGATGCGCACCAATTCGTGTAAAAGCTGGCTGGCCTTCGTGCCGGAATTGACGACGCCGCCGCCCGAATAGAGCAAGGGCCGCTTCGCTTTGGCCATTGCATGGACGGCGGCGCGAATTTGCTGCATGTCGCCTTTGATTTTCGGGCGATAGGATTTATGCCCGACCGGCGTCGGACTTTGATATTTGGCCTCGTTGAACTGGATGTCTTTGGGAATATCCACAACGACCGGCCCAGGGCGGCCATGGGTCGCGACATAAAAAGCTTCGTGGATTCGGCGCGAGAGGTTGTCCGCCGAGCGCACGAGCCAATTATGCTTCGTGCACGAGCGGGTGATGCCGACCGTATCGGCTTCTTGGAAGGCGTCATTGCCGATCAGGTGGGTTGCGACTTGTCCGGTGAGGCAGACGATGGGGATCGAATCCATCAGCGCATCGGCCAGCCCCGTGACGGTGTTGGTCGCGCCCGGGCCGGATGTCACCAAGACAACGCCGGGCTTGCCGGTAGAGCGCGCATAGCCCTCTGCCGCGTGGACCGCGCCCTGCTCATGGCGCACCAAAATATGGCGGATGCGCTTATCGTCAAACAGAGCGTCATAGATCGGCAGCACCGCGCCGCCCGGATAGCCGAAAATCACCTCAACCCCCTGATCAACAAGGGCTTGCAGGACGATCTGTGCGCCCGTCATAATTTTCCCATTCGGGGACATATTCTTTCTCCTTTATGCGGCAGAATAAGCGGATTCAGTTAAGAGAGAGTTAGACGCCTAGATATTACACGCTTATATCTCTATCGTCTATATGGCGCGCCCTAGGGGAATCGAACCCCTCTTTCCAGGTTGAAAACCTGACGTCCTAACCGATAGACGAAGGGCGCTAATTCACGGAAAACTTATATAGAAAACTTATACAGCAAAATCAGGCCGCTTCAACGCCCAGCGCCATTGAGCGGACGGCATCCTCAAGCAAAATCTCAACGCTCCCCGCCGAGCGCCACGCAGGCCGCAAATGTCCCGCAAGATGAAAAACCTCCCCAATGTGGTTTTGGAGCGCGGCACCGAAGGCGGTGTCGGCCTGACGAAAAGCGACCGCCTCCACCGACCGGCCGCCGGTCGCAGGCTGGAACAGGCCGCGCAAATGTCCCGCCGCGCTCGCCCGCAAATGCATCAGACGCGCATCGGTGAATAATATCCGCGGCGGCGGGTTGCCCTTGCCAAACGGAAACGCCGCCTGAAAATCTTCATAAAGACTTCTTTTCGCCGATGAAATGTCCAACACGGCATCAATTTCAAGTGTGGCGATCTCGTTGCTTTGATGCGCCGCGCAGGCTGAAGCGAAAAAGTCCGCAAAGGCCGCAACCTGATCTGGATGAATGGAAAACCCCGCCGCTTGAGGATGACCGCCTCCCCTAATCAACAAGCCCGCCTCTTGCGCCTGCGCCATGATGTCGCCTAGATTCACCGATCCCGCGCCGCGCGCCGAACCTGTTCCTTGATCGCCGTCCAGCGCGATCACCGCAACCGGACGATCATAGCGCTCCCGCAGCCGCGCCGCGACAATCCCGATCACCCCCGGATGCCAGCCTTGCGCCGCCACCACGATGCCCTCAGGCAACTCTTGCGCATCTTGTGCGTCTTGGGCAAGAAGCCGCGCGACCGCTTCGTTGAGCGTTTTGGCCTCCATCGCCTGACGCTGCCGGTTCAACTGATTGAGCTGCCGCGCCAACTCGCGCGCCTTTTCGGGGTCGTCGCAGGTCAAGAGATCAAGCGCGGCATCCGGATGGCCGACCCGCCCCGCCGCGTTAATCCGCGGGCCGAGCAGAAAAGAAAACGCCTCCACATCCGGCTTGCCGCGCAATCCGGCAACCTCGGCGAGCGCGGCCAGCCCGATATTGCCACGGCGCGCGAGCATCTCAAGGCCGCGCACAACAAAAGCGCGGTTGAGCCCGATGAGCGGCGCAACATCGCAGATCGTCCCGAGCGCCACGAGGTCAAGCAGGTTCATCAGATCAAAGGTCTGCCTGCCCTGCTCGCGCAGGCGGCTGTTGAGCGCGACCAGAAACATAAACCCAACCCCGACCGCCGTCAGCGCGCCCAGCCCGCTTTGATCGGACGGCCCGTTGGGATTAACAAAAGCGCGGGCAGGCGGCGGCGCGTCGGTCGGGTGGTGATCCAAAACCACGACGTCGAGCTTTTGCTGCTCGGCATGGGTCAGCGCTTTGATGTCTTTCGCGCCGCAATCCACCGTGATGACCGGATTGCGCCCGGCCTGCTTGATCTCATCGAGCGCGGCAATGTTGAGGCCATAGCCATCGCGCATCCGGTCGGGGAGATAGGCTTTGACATCGCAGCCCAGCTGCGTGAGATATTTCTTGAGCAGCGCCGAAGCGGTGATGCCATCGGCGTCATAATCGCCGCAGATCGCGATCGGCGCGCCGGCTTGGATCGCAGCACTCACACATTGGACGGCGTCGTCCATGCCGGCCATCGAAAACGGATCGGGCAAAAGATCGCGCAGGCGCGGGTTCAAGAAAGTCGCCGCCTCCGCCGCCGAGACATCGCGCGCGGCGAGAATGCGCGCCATCACCGGCGAGAGCCCATGCTGCTCGACAAGCTGCGCGACTTTGGCCTCTTGAGCGGGGCGCATGAGCCAAGCGCGTCCGCCCAGCGAGGCGGCAACATTCAACACGAAATCGCTCATCTGCGCGGGGGTTTATCCGGCTGGGGATGTTCGGTGAGGATATGTCGCTGGCGTTTTGTCGCGGCGTGGAGCAAGAGGCTGTGAGTTTTATAGCCCCATTTTTTTTTCTCGCAGCGCCGGAGCAGCGAGCCGCCGGTCACGCCGGTCGCGACAAAAACGACATCGCCGCGCACCATATCTTTGATGGCGTAGATCTGGTCGGGTTTTTGGATGCCCATTTTGGCGGCGCGCTGTTTTTTTTCAGGGGTGTCGAGCAGGAGGCGGCCCAACATCTGCCCGCCGACGCATTGGAGCGCAGCCGCCGCCAGCACGCCTTCCGGAGCGCCGCCAATGCCCATATAGATATCAATGCCGGAGCTGGCGGGCTGTGTCGCATGGATGACGCCCGCGATATCGCCATCGGTGATGAGGTGCACGGCAGCGCCGGTGCTGCGCACGGCCTCGATCATATCGCGGTGGCGGGGTCGGTCGAGGATGCAAGCGGTAATCTCGTGTGGCGGCGCGGCGCGCGCTTTGGCGAGCGCTTTGATATTGTCTTGGGGCGGGCGGTCGAGGCCGATGACGCCGTCTTCATATCCGGGGCCGATGGCGATTTTTTCCATATAGACATCCGGCGCATTGAGCAGGCCGTCGCGCGGGGCGATCGCCGCCACCGCGAGCGCATTGGGCATCGCTTTGGCGGTGAGGGTCGTGCCTTCAAGCGGGTCAACGGCGATATCAATGAGCGGGGCGTTTTTGTTGTTTTGGCCGACCTCCTCGCCGATGAAGAGCATGGGGGCTTGGTCGCGCTCGCCCTCGCCGATGACGACGCGGCCTTTCATGTTCATGTTGTTGAGTCCGGCGCGCATCGCGGCGACCGCGACCTCATCGGCTTGATATTCGTCGCCGCCGCCGATCTGGCCGTGCGCGGCGATGGCGGCGGCCTCCGTCGCATGGACGAGCCCCAATACAAGATCCGCGCTGACTTGGCTCTGATTCCCCATACCTCTTTATAGGCGATTCCGAGGCCGCAAGGGGGGATTATTGAACTTCTATCTATGCTGGGACTACTACTGGAAATTCATCCCATGTTCGGCCATCAAGCTCACGTCCTGCCTTTTTCTTGTTCTTCCCTCCCCATTGTTTAAAGAAAAAGGAAACATCTGCTTTCTGACATTGCTTTTGAATATCAATAATCCACTCTTTTTTTACGGGTCGTGCCTTATGGCCAGATTCACCCCCGACAATCACCCAATCAATTTTTTTCAGATTAAGATTTGGCAATTGCCCTAATAAAGGCTCTAGCGAAAGGAATTTTATCTTGGCAGATGTCTTACAAAGCAGTTTGATTCTGTCTGTATAATCCGAGTTTTCTACGCTTGTTCCCATCCATATATTGGGTGTCCAATTGAGTTTTTTGTTGAGCTCCAAAACGCGCTCTGGCCGCTTTGTCAGCACTTGGAATTTATGCCAAGGCGTCTTTTCCATTACATCAAAAACTCGGAAAATAAAAGATTCAGGAACCTGATCATGAAAAAGATCACTCATAGAATTGACAAAAATGACTGATGGCTTTTTCCATTGAAACGGCCTATCCAACATATGAGGGTGTAAAGTAAGCTTAAATCCATTGCGGTAATTTTTGACGCCCATATATTTAAGACGCGTGGCCATTTTCTCAGCATAACAAAACTTACAGCCCGGACTGATTTTCGTGCAGCCAGATACTGGATTCCAAGTTTGCTCTGTCCACTCTATAGATGATTTACTCATTCACTTTTTAACCTTTATAAAGATTCTTCTTTCGTTGTCCTTAAAATAATTGTAGCCAATATAAAACTTTTTCGCCCTGCGTGTTTTTCCTTGAATGATAGAAACTTCTATTTTACCCCCTTCTTCCATTTCCTCTAATTCTTTATTAAGAGATTTCGGCAATATGCTATTTTTGATTCCGATTTCATATAAATCAACATTGTTATATTCTTGATTACTATCAATAAATTGTCTAATTGATTGGCGAAGCGCCAACTCATATTGAATTATTTTTTCATGTGGCCCTTTTTCTTGAGCTTCTAAAAATTTTTCTGCGCCCAACACATGACGACAAATAAAGAAAAGGCCATATTTATTGGCACCTCTAGAGCTTTTTAAAACTTGATAATAAACATAATCAGCCTTTACAAGCCTTCGGAATGATTCTTTAATTATATCCACAAAATCTTCAAATTTTTCTACATTTTCAATGTCAGCACTGCTGATATTCATAATGTTTCGAAATTTAGCAATTGACTTATAATGTGGGGCATTAGGATCATTGGGCTTTCTGCGAAATCGATTAATAGAAGAAAGAGGAATGAAAATCAGGAAGTCACTTTTTGGTATGGCAAGCAGCTTCTTAAAATTAGCTTGTAAAATTTGAGTATATCCATAAGGATCAATGAAAAAAAGGTTGTTCGCATTGTTAGCTACGCCTAAATGATTTTTTATATATTCATCAGCTTTAACATTTTTCACTGAAACAAAATCACTGTAGCGCTCTAAGTTTTTTAATAAAGATTTATATTTTTCTTTGTCAGCATCGTTTAATCTAAGAGAAATATTCTTGGAATTGCCAACTTTTCTGGCTATATCAATTTCTTCAGCCGCAATGAGTGCACTGCCTTTTTGATCGTTTTTGTCTACCCCGCCTCCAGCAAATATATCAAAAACATTTATGTTTCTGATATGCCGCAAAACCAATAGATAGCTTTGAAGGTAACGACGATAAAGCTCTAGCTTGATCTGAGTATGTTCACGGCGATTGTCAGATTCAGCCATCATGCGCCTTCTTTATAAAATGAATTTCTATCAGAATAAGAACCTAGCATAATCTCACATTTTTTGCCTTCTGTTTGGCTATTCCTCTATCCGCATCGCGAGAAGGCTCGAGCGCGGCGGCTCGCTGACAACCTCCGGCAAGGACGCAAGACGAACCAAAACCTCATCTATCCGAGAGCGCGCCACCCGATGCGTGATCAGCGCCACCGGCGCAGAACCATCTGCCCCCGTTTGCTCCGCGGGCTGGTGAACACCCGCCAACGATATGTCCGACATCTCGCGCATGATCGCCGCCATGCTGCCCGCGCGATCGCGCGCAAACAATCGCAAATAAAACGCCGCCTCCGAAATCGTGTCCGCCGATACTGCGCCGCGCAGATCTCCCACCGGCACCCCAAACACCGGCAAAATCTGCCCGCGCGCCACATCAACAATATCCGCCATGACCGCGCTCGCCGTCGGCTGCGCGCCCGCGCCCTCGCCTTCAAGCAAAAGATGACCCGCCGCGCTCTGCACATAGACAGCATTGCGCGCGCCGTCTATCTGCGCCAGCCGCGCCGACACAGGAACCAGCGCCGGACACACCGCGCTCTCCACCCGACCCCCGCTCTGCCGCGACGACGCCACCAATCGAACCCGATAGCCCATATCGCCCGCAAGCTGAATATCAAGCGCGCCAATGTTCTCAATGCCCTGCGGCACAATAGGTGCGAGCGCGCACCCAAAGGCCAAGCTCGTCAAAAGTGCGAGCTTGTGCGCCGCATCCTCGCCGCGCACATCAAAAGACGGATCGGCTTCCGCATAGCCCGCCGCCTGCGCCTGAGCCAAAATGACCTCAAAGCTGCGGCCCGTCTTTTCCATCTCGCATAAAATATAATTGCACGTGCCGTTGAGAATGCCGCTTATCTCTTTGACCTCATCGGCAGCGCGGCTCTCGCGCAAAGTCTTGACGACCGGAACGGCGGCGGCAATCGCCGCCTCGTAATTGAGCGCCACGCTTTGCTGCTCGGCGAGCCCCGCCAGCTCCATGCCGTGATGAGCGAGCAGAGCTTTGTTCGCCGTGATCACATGCTTGCCTTGGCGCAAGGCGGTCTCTACGGTTTGGCGCGCGATCGCTTCGCCGCCGATCAGCTCCACGACGCAATCCACATCCTCACGCGAGGCCAGAGCGACCGGATCGGCGACGAACGCCACCCCGACATCGCGCTCGCGGCGCTCGCGGCGAGCGCTGACGGCGACCAGCTCAATATCGCATTGGGCGCGGCGCGAGAGCTCAGCGCGATCGGCGGCCAGCTGCCGCACGAGTGCTGCGCCGACCGTGCCTAATCCCGCGACACCCAGCCTGAGCTTTTTCACCGGCTCTTATCCTCAAACAGCCGCCGGACATTGCGCGCGGCTTGGCGAATGCGCTGCTCATTTTCCACGAGCGAGATCCGCACATAGCCTTCGCCATATTCGCTAAAGCCGGAGCCGGGCGAGACGGCGAGTTCGGCTTTTTCGAGCAGGATTTTGGAGAAGGCCAGCGCGCCTTGATCACGGAATGGAGGCGGCACCGGCGCCCAAGCGAACATGGTCGCCTCAGCGCGGGGGATCTCCCATCCGGCGCGTGCCATGCTTTCGACCAGAGTCGCGTGGCGGCGGCGATAGGTTTCGCGATATTGCGCGACGCAATCCTGCGGCCCGTTGAGCGCGGCGGCGGCGGCGGCCTGTATCGGCGTGAAGGCGCCGTAATCCACGTATGATTTGACGCGGCCAAGCGCTGCGATCAGCCGCTCATTGCCGACCGCAAAGCCGATGCGCCAGCCCGGCATGGAATAGGTTTTGCTCATTGAGGTGAATTCCACGACGACATCTTTGGCATTCTCGACCTGCAGCATGGAGGGCGGCTCCTCGCCGAAATAGATTTCGGCGTAAGCCAAGTCAGAGAGGATAAACACTTGATGACGGCGGGCGAGCGCCACCAATTCGCGGAAAAAATCGAGATGCGCGATCTGCGCAGTCGGGTTGGACGGAAAATTGACGACCATCGCCACCGGCTTCGGGACCGAGTGGTGGATCGCCTGAGCGGCCTCGCGCAGGAAGGCTTCGTGGAAGTCCGGGCCGGGCGCGATCTCCATCTGGTGCACCGAAGCGCCCGCCAAAATAAACCCGAATGTGTGGATCGGATAGGCCGGCACCGGCACCAGCACCGAAGTTCCGGTGCGGCAGATCGCCTGCGCCATATTGACGAAGCCCTCTTTGGAGCCGAGCGTGACCACCACTTCGCGCTCGGGGTCGAGTGCTACGTCGAAGCGGCGCTCATAATAAGCCGCCTGCGCGCGCCGCAGCCCGACAATCCCGCGCGACGCCGAATAGCGATGAACCCGCGGCTTATTGACGACTTCAACCAGCTTGGCGATCACATGATCGGGCGGCGGCAGATCGGGATTGCCCATGCCCAAATCAATAATATCCGCGCCGCGCTGGCGCGCAGCCTCTTTGAGCCGATTGACCTCGGCAAAGACATAGGGCGGCATCTCCTCAATGCGAAACGCCCTGCGCGATGATTCTGACGGTTTTTCCGGCATCTCTGACTTAGCCATAAAGCTTTATCTCCAGACAAAAAAATTGCCCCGACTGGCAATCACCATATCAGAGATGAAGTTGATGATTCGTTATCATCAAAAAAGCCCCAAAACTTGGAGCCTCAATATTGCTCTTGTAGGCTTGCTTTTTTAAGCTTGCTCTTTTCACCCCACTCTTTTTAGGCGGACGCGAACAAGCTATCTAGAGCAAATTATCTAGTTTGATTCTTCGGAAATTTCCATCATGCCATCCCACCATTCATTCAAGGCGGCACAGCCCGACAAACCCACAATCAAAACAAAAGCAAGTGCGCTTGTTTTCAAAAGATATTTCATCAATAAATCCCCTTCGACTCTTTTTCTGTTGACTCTTTTTTGATCGACTCGCTTTCTTGCTTCTGCCCCTACACTTGATCTGCGAAAAGCATCTACGAAAAGCGAAGCGAATCTCTTCTTTTTATAGCCTATCCTTCACCAACAGCGCAAGCCTAAAATAGGTCTAAAAGTCATTTTTTTCGCTTCCGGCTGAAGTGGTTTGCGATTTAAGCTTTTTTGCCCCTTTAACCGTCCATTTAATCTGCGGTCTGGGCGGCACGGCGGCGATGGGAATATAGCGAGGCTGCGCGGCAGCCGGTTCTTTGGCGGCGCGGCCAAACCAATAATCAGATTCAAACTGTGATGAAGACGCGCTGCAAGCTGATAAGGCAATTCCGCACAGAGCCAAAGCAAAGATTTTCGTCATCTCTTTTTTTGTCATCTCGCTTTTCGTTATCTTTTGGAGAATTGGAAGCTGCGGCGCGCTTTGCGGCGGCCATATTTTTTGCGCTCAACGACGCGGGAATCGCGGGTCAGGAATCCTTCAGCCTTCAAAGCGCGGCGCATCTCGGGTGTGCGCGCCGCTAGCGCGACGGCGATCCCATGACGCAGAGCGCCGGCCTGTCCGGAAAGCCCGCCGCCTTTGACCGTGGAGAATACATCAAATTGATTTTCACACTGCGCGGTGATGAAAGGCTGGCGCAGCATGATCCGCAAAACCATGCGGCGAAAATAATCTTGATCTGATTTTTTGTTGATCTTGATCTGGCCGGAGCCGGGCTCAACCCAAACGCGCGCGATGGCGTTTTTGCGCTTTCCGGTGGCATAATTGCGGCCTTCAATCGGCTCAGAAGCCTCAACCACCTCGGGTGTCGGGGCGGCAGCCTTTGGAAGGATTTCGGTTTTCAATTCACTCATATTGATCCTGTTGATCCTGTAGACGGCATGGAATGAGATGGGATGTCTTCCAGCGCAGCGCCATAAAGATTATTGCCCAGTGCACCCTTTTTAACACACCAGAAAGCCAGAAGCAAAACTCCAATTCCCGAAAAAGCGATCAGCCCCCACCATCCAGAGCGTCCGGTATCATGCAGGCGGCGCGTGAAAACCGCCGCCGTCGGCAAAAAATTGAGCAAAATATAAGGGCCGGTAAAGGTGAACATGCCATAGATGAGATCGGCAAAACTCGGCACAATCGCAAGCAGCACGATAAATAACAGCCAATTCCAAAATTCACCCCGTCCGGCGCGATCGCGGAAATTGCGAAAATTGACAATGCAGAATTTGATCGCCGCAAACAAACCCATCTTACGAGGACGCGCTAATCTCGGAGCTGATCACAGAGCTATTATGCCGATTATGAGCGGCCAAATCCAAAGCGGTCGGCTTTTGCCCTTGATGAGGATGCTCGGCGTCTGCATAGACATAGAGGTTTTTCATCTGCCGCGCCGACAGCGCACCGCCGGGCATCATATTTTTGACAGCCCGCACGATGACGCGCTCGGGGTATTTTCCGGCAAGCACCTCGCCAGCTTTGATGGATTTGATGCCGCCGGGGTAGCCGGTATGGCGATAATAGATTTTATCGGTCTTTTTCTTGCCGGTTAGCACGGCGTGAGCCGCATTAATGACGATGATGTTGTCGCCGCAATCCATATGCGGCGTAAAGGACGGCTTATGCTTGCCGCGCAGCCGCGCCGCTACCTGTGCGGCCAGACGCCCAACGATGATGTCTTGCGCATCAATAATCGTCCAGCTTTTTTCAATCGCCGAAGCTTTCAGTGAAAATGTTTTCATCTTGCATACCTAAAGGGTAAAAAATAAGCAGGAGCCGCCTCCAAAGTAGCCGATAAGGAGTCTGATTAAAACACTACTTCAGTGGAAACTCCTGCCAGAATGGAATCTAGTTATCAAAGCCAAAACTGTCAATAATGGAAAGTGTTTAATTTGGAGGCGCTGAAAAGCCTATTTTTCGGCAGATTTTGCGCCAAATGGATATGGACGAGGGCCGCTGTCCAGACGAGCAGCCCGCCAAGCTGATGAGAAAGCGCTAAAAATATAGGCACGACATAGATTAACGTCAAAATGCCCAAACCGGCCTGAATCACGATGGTCGCAAACAAAATCAGCGCCGAGTGAAACAGCACAGGCCGAGGCGCGTAAAGCCAGCAAAATAAAACATAAAATCCGCTCACGCCGAATAGCAGCCACGCGCCCAATCGGTGAAGCCATTGAATAAAGGCAGGATTGTCTAAACGCGCAGTCAGGTCTGCCTGCCCGCCCATGCCCGGCCATTGGTTATGCAGCAGGCCGGCATCCGATCCCGAAACCAGCGCGCCGAGCAAAATCTGCACGAAAATCAAAGCAAGAAGCAGTCCGCCAAGCAAAGCAACGAAACTTCTCTCAGATGGCGGTCGGCCTTCCGGCATGTGCCAGAAGCGCAGCGCGAGCATCACCACCCAGCCATAAATCAGCACCGCAAGCCCCAAATGCACCATGAGCCGCAGCGGACTTACATCTACGCGCGCGGTAAGCCCTGACTGCACCATCAGCCAGCCCACCAATCCCTGCAAGGCGCCCAGCATAAAAATACAGACAAATTGCGCTATATAAATAGGCGGAATCCATCGGCGCGATAAAAAGAAAAGAAAAGGCAGAAGAAACGCAATCCCGATCAGTCGGCCAAAGGCGCGATGACCCCACTCCCACCAATAGATGGTTTTGAACGCAGCCAAAGTCATGGACGGATTGAGCGCCTTATATTGCGGAATTTGGCGATAGGCAGCAAACGCCTCATCCCAGCCCGCTTGCGTGAGCGGCGGAATGATCCCCGTTATCGGCGCCCATTCGGTAATGGACAGGCCGCTATCAGTCAGCCGCGTCACGCCGCCGAGCAACGTCATCACAATGAGCAGACCGGCCATGATAAACAGCCATTCCGCAATAATGCGCCGACCGCCCATGACCGACTCCGGCACCGCGCTCGGCATGCGCCGAGGATTACCCCCGCTAAATGGAGGCGGGCGACTCAATCAATCCGCCCCTTTTGAAGAATATTCAAAATCACTAGCGCTAAAATAAAAATTCCGATCGCATAAATTGCCGACATAATTTGATCCTTTCTCTTTTTCTGGTCTCTTTTTCTGGCTCTTTTCTAGTCTATTTTTCTAGTCTCTTTTCTGGCTTTCACCGCAGCGTGGTCGGAGCGGCCGGATTTGAACCGACGACCCCTTGTCCCCCAGACAAGTGCGCTACCAAGCTGCGCCACGCTCCGCTCGCCGCGCGCGGGAGCATTATAAACCGCCGGACGCCAAAAAACAATTAACCTTTCCTGCCCATCTTTGTGCATAAATAGCGAATCAGCATTCATCAGGATCGGTTTATGAGAAAACCCTCGCTCATCGTCAGAGGTGAAATGTTTGCCGGAATCAAAGGCGGCATCACACAGCGCAGAACATGGAAAGCAAGCAACATCGCTTTATGGGCAATGTCGCCGCCAGAAGCGCGCTGCTTCATCGTCAACGTCGTCAATTATGATTATGTCCCGACGCCGGTCAAATGCATCACGATTTCAACCGGCGATCCGCGCGAAAACATTAAAATTGACAGCAAAGACGGCCAGCCTCTATGCACCATTCCGGTCGGCGAGCACCATCAATGGGCGATTGATGCCATGCCCAGCTTCGTTGAAATCGCCCACACATTGCATGAAGATCGCAAAAAAATGGAAGAGCAAAAAACTCAGGAAACTGCGCTGCTGAAAAATGTGCGCCAGGCGGCGGCAAAGCCATTCGCCTCGCTTTCGGCGTCTTTATCCTCCCGCTGGGAAAACTTAACCTATAAAGCGCAAAAGGCTTCTCAGCCCCAAATTGAAAAATGGAGCGAAAAAGCCAGACTGCAGCGCGCCATGTTAGAGGAGATCGCAGAAGATTTATGGGAAAAAAACCAGCAGCGTTTTCTTTGGCTGCAGCATGAGCGGTTTTTGAACATCACCGCTTTTTTCTCCCGTCTTCTTTCTGGGGCAAAAAAAATTATTGTGCAATTTTTCTTCTGGCTGATACATTTTCTCAAGAAATTACCAGCGTTTATTGTCAAAGCGCTCATTCATCTGGTGAAGACCGCCGCGCAAAAACTCTGGCGCACCATCAAAAGTCCGTTTGATAAATTTAATCCCGTCCGCCATAAAAGATTTCAAGCGATCATTGAGCTGCAAGACGGACAAACCCTCAAAACTCGCAGAGATGTCGGCGTTTCGCTGTTTTTTATTAACGACAAAATTATGCAGCTGGTTTTTTCACCCAGCGAGCTGCAACACGAAGAAGAGTCAAGCAGCGAACTTCTGCAAGCGTTCCTTGATCTGCTTCAGATCCACTACCAGCCCGTATAAAATCTGCTCGGTTGGATCATCATGACTTTGAATTGCGCGCTCGCCTTTGCCGCGCACAAACTCAAGGCCTTTTTTGCGAATCAAAAGATGGACACCCTTGATCGTATAGCCTTCTTCGTGAAGCAGATGGCGCAGTCCGCGCAATAGCTCAATGTCCTCTTCGCGATAATAGCGCCGACCTCCCTGACCTTTGATCGGCTTGATCGCGCCAAAACGCGCGCCCCAAAACCGCACCACATGAGTCGGCACATCAAGCATATCCGCCACTTCACCGATCGTGCGAAACGCATCATCTTCCTTATCGTCGTCTTTATCGTCGTCTTTATCATTATCGGGCATAGTCTGTTCTGGCAAGGCGACGATTTCGGCTGTCGGTGATGCCCCTATCTGCGGCGAATTCTGCAACTCAGTTTGCGCAATCATAGATTCAAGAGGCGTCGTTTCTTGAGATTCGTCTTCAGGCATGGGGAAAAAAGCTGAATGATCTCGGTTCTGATCTTCGGTCATAATCTTTCCTATCTTTTCGGGATGCCTTTGACTTTTTTAAGTCCGACATCAATGCTGGATTTCAATTTTGGCGCAGCGCGAAATTTGACGCTCATGCGCGGTTCAATCGGAATCTCCTCGCCGGTTTTTGGATTGCGGCCAATCCGCCGACCGCGCAGATGAGTCAAAAATGTTCCAAAATCGGGCAGCTTCATTGATTGATCTCTTATTAAAGCGCTGGTGATTTGATCAAACGTGTTGTCCACCAGCTCTGCCGATTCTTGGCGCGACACGCCAATTTGACGAAAAATCTCCGTTGCGATATCTGCGCGGGTCAGCGTTCCGCTTTTCGGGGGCTTGCTCTTTGATGCCATGTTCCACCTCTCAAAACGAATCAAGGGATTTATTATACTCTTTTTTCGTGATTTTTTAAGCGGTCTGTCAAAAGCCCCGCCAGAGGCGGATCACCACCGCACGAGAACCGCCCCCCATGTCAAACCGCCGCCCATCGCCTCCATCAAGACCAGATCGCCGCGCTGGACGCGGCCATCTTCAACCGCCCGTGCGAGCGCAAGCGGAATTGAGGCCGCCGAAGTGTTCGCATGATCTTCAATCGTGACGACAATTTTGTCTTCCGACAGGCCGATGCGCTTTGCGACGCGGTCAAGAATCCTTTTATTCGCCTGATGCGGAATGAACCAGTCAATATCCTCTTTGGTCACGCCGCTCTGCGCGATGACATCCAGCACCGCCTGCGAGATTTTTTCCACCGCATGGCGAAAGACTTCGCGCCCCTGCATATGAATATAGCCTTTGTTTTTTTGATCCATGCCCGCGCCGCCTTCGGCATACAGAATGTCTAAATAGGCGCCGTCGGATGAGATGCTGGAGGCCAATATGCCGCGGCCATCATCTTTGCCGTTGGGCTGGCGCAGCACGACCGCGCCCGCGCCATCACCAAACAAAACCGCAGTGCTGCGATCCTCCCAGTCAATGAGCCGCGTCAGCGTATCAGCGCCGACGACCAGCGCGCTTTTTGCCTGTCCGGCGCGGAAGAAATTATCGGCAACATTGAGCCCGTAAATAAATCCCGAACAGGCCGCGCCAACATCAAAGGCGAAGCCCTGCTTCATGCCGATCGCGCCTTGAATTTGCGCCGCCACTGACGGGAAAAAATAATCCGATGTGCAGGTGGCGGTGATGATCATATCAAGATCGCTGCCTTTGATTTTGGCGGCGTCAAGCGCCTGCTGCGCGGCGTGGATGGCCAATGCGCCGGTTGACTCTTCATCTCCTTGTGCGACATGGCGCTGTTTGATTCCGGTGCGCTGCACAATCCATTGATCGCTTGTATCAACACCCTGCCCGACGAGCCCCTGATTGCTGATCTTCTGTTTGGGCAGAGCGCCGCCGCAAGTGTCTATGATCGTGCAAGGCTTCATGAGGCTTTGACCAGAGCGGGCTTTGGCAAATCTTGCACGATGTGCGCGACTAAATCAGCTTGAACAACCCGTCGCGCCACTTGAATGGCGGCGGCAAAACCTCCCGCGTCAGAGCCGCCATGGCTTTTGACCACCAGACCTTGAAGACCTAAAAATACGCCGCCATTATATTGGCCGGGATTAAATTTATCGCTTAAATATCTGAAAACAGGCCGCGCAAATAAAGCCCCTAATTTGCTGCGCCACGATTGTGAAAATTGCTCGCGCATCAGCTTAAAAATAAGCCGACTCGTGCCCTCAGCCGTTTTGAGCGCCACATTGCCGGTGAACCCATCGGTGATGATGATGTCAACATTGCCGGCGCCGAGCTCATCCCCTTCAACAAAACCGTGAAAATTATCCGGCATGATGTCTTCGCGCAGAATTTGTGCGGCGTCACGCAGTTCTTGTGTGCCTTTGATATCTTCTATGCCGATATTGAGCAGGCCGAGCTTAGGCTGATCCACATCGAGCAAAGCGCGCGCGCTCGCCACGCCCATCACCGCAAATTGCACAAGCTGATTCACCGAAGGATTAAGCGACGCGCCCAAATCCAAAACGAGACTCATGCGATTTTTTTCCTGAAACACAGGCCAGTGCCCAATAATCGCCGGACGATCAATGCCCGGCAGCGTTTTTAAAACCAATTTGGCCATGCCCATCAACACGCCGGTATTGCCTGCCGATATCGCAACCTGCGCCTTGCCCTGCTTGACCGATTCTAGACTCCGCCACATACTGCTATCTCTTCCGCTTTTGCGCAAAGCCAAAGCGGGCGCCTCATCCATAGCGATCATCCTTTCGGTATGGCGCATCTCACAAACCGCAGCCAATTCCGGCTGCTGCGCCAAAAATGGCCGCATCTGATTCACATCACCATGCAGCAGAAAACGAAGTTCCGGATGCGCCTGCCAAGCGCGCGCGACTCCTTGCAGTATGGCTTCGGGCGCGTGATCGCCGCCCATTGCGTCAATTGATAAGATCATTGTATCTTGGCATTCTGTATTAATTCTTTCCCCAATTAGAAATATTCCAATTATTTTATAAATTAAATGAATATTTCGCAAAAATCGCAGAGGCAGCGCGAATTTGGCTAGGGGAAGACTGCGCCATTAGCGCGTCGGATGCAAGCAAATAGGCGGTCAGCGCAGATATTGCGCCCGAAACCCCTTCAGATTTGATATTACCCGACAAATTACGCGATAAGGCGATTTCAAGATCAGTGCGCGCAATGGCCTGATCGTAGGTTTTGAGTCGTCCATAAAAAGCCTGCGCAACGGTTTTGACTCGGCGCGGAACCGCCATATCGCCGACACCGCTTTCACGCATCGCTGCATCCATATCGGAGAAAAAAACCGCCGCTAACCTCTCGGACAAAGATAAATCTCCCACGCGCCGCAAATGGCGCATCACCAGCCATAAATGCACGACGAGCATTTCAAAGCGGCCTTGAACATCATCAGGCACAATGGCGGCGCGGTAAAAATCCTCCCGCCGCGCATGGGCGCAGCAGGCTTGATAAAGAGCATGGGCGCAGCGCTTTTCACTCTGTCGGCGGCGCCACCATGCAGTTAAAGACAACATTGCCAAATCCTTTTTTTTCACTTATGGCTATTTCATGCGTTTTTTATATCACAGACGAGCCGTCCGACATATTTTTATCGGACTTTTGACCGGCTTCGCGCTGAGCGGCTGTGCGCTCAAAGGCTATCACGGCAATGAAGCCCCCAATTCAGACCTCGCCAAACTGCGCCTCAACGAGAGCATGGTGCAAGATGTCCGCGCCGCATTGGGCTCGCCCAGCATCACCTCTTTGGATAAAAAAAGACGCTGGTTTTATATCTCATACGAAACAAGCGCATGGCTGCCGACATTTGAAACTGAAATGAATCGCCGCATCGTTGCGGTGCAATTCACGCCGCAAGGACGGCTGAACAGCATCCGCCAGTTTTCTGAAAAACAAGGACGCTTCATCAACTTCGTGCCGGAGACAACACCTACCCCCATTCCTGAAGTGAATTGGATTCAGCGCCTGTTCGGCAATATCGGCAGAGTGACACCGGGCGGTCTGCCCGGCAGCACACAGCCCTAACGAGCAGTTAGCCAGAGTGCGCAAGCGCGGCCAGCATCAATAAAGCGACGATGTTGGTGATCTTGATCATCGGATTGATCGCCGGGCCTGCGGTATCCTTATAGGGATCGCCGACAGTGTCGCCGGTTACAGCAGCCTTATGCGCTTCTGAGCCTTTGCCGCCATAATTGCCGTCTTCAATATATTTTTTTGCATTATCCCATGCGCCGCCTCCGGCGGTCATGGAGATCGCGACGAACAGGCCGGTGATGATAACGCCGAGCAGCATCGCGCCCAATGCCGAGAACGCCGCGCTTTTTCCCGCGACAAATAAAACCACCAGATAAAGAGCGATCGGCGTCAGCACCGGCAAAAGCGACGGCACGATCATTTCCAAAATCGCCGCGCGCGTCAGCATATCCACAGCGCGGGAATAATCGGGCTTGACCTTGCCGGTCATAATGCCGGGATTTTCACGAAACTGCCGCCGCACTTCTTCAACGATGGCGCTCGCCGCACGGCCAACGGCCATCATGCCCAGCGCGCCAAACAGATAAGGCAGCAGCCCGCCGATAAACAGACCCGCGACAACATAAGGATTATCCAGCGAAAAATCAGGCATCACGCCCGCGAAGTAAGGGTAATCCTGCACATTGGCGGTGAAATAAATCAAATCCTGCGTATAGACCGCAAACAGAACGAGCGCGCCCAGCCCTGCCGAGCCGATCGCATAGCCTTTGGTCACGGCTTTCGTCGTATTGCCGACGGCATCAAGCGCGTCGGTGGTCTTGCGGACATTTTCGGGCAGCTTGGCCATCTCGGCGATGCCACCGGCATTATCAGTGACCGGACCGAACGCATCCAAAGCGACGACCATGCCAGCCAGTGCGAGCATCGCGGTAACCGCAATCGCGATACCGAACAGGCCGCCCAGCCAATAAGTCACGAGAATGCCCGCCACGATAACCAGAGCCGGTGCGGCAGTGGATTCCATAGACACCGCAAGTCCCTGAATCACATTGGTGCCATGCCCCGACACCGAAGCTTGCGCGATCGCGCGCACCGGACGAAAATTCGTGCCGGTATAATATTCAGTGATAAAGATCAAAAGCGCGGTGATGCCCAGCCCGACCATCGCCGAGAAAAACAAATCCGCGCCGGTAAATTCTGCACCGGCAGCCTTCAACTGCGTATCCATCCCGACAAGCTGCTGGGTGACCAGCCAGATCACCGGAACGGCCAGCACCGCAGATGCAATAAACCCTTTATAAAGCGCACCCATGATGGATTGATTGCTGCCCAGCCGCACAAAAAACGTGCCGATGATGGAGGTCAGCAAACAGACCGCGCCGATCGCCAGCGGATAGAGCATCATCTCCAGCACCAAGGCGGCGGGAAAGAAAATCGCCGCAAGCACCATCGTCGCGACGATGGTCACCGCATAGGTCTCAAACAGATCCGCCGCCATGCCCGCGCAGTCGCCGACATTATCGCCGACCGCATCGGCGATGGTCGCAGCATTGCGCGGATCGTCTTCCGGAATGCCCGCCTCCACTTTGCCGACGAGATCGCCGCCAACATCAGCGCCTTTGGTAAAAATACCACCGCCCAGCCGCGCAAAAATAGAAATCAGCGACGCGCCAAAGCCCAGCGCGACAAGCGCATCAATGACAATGCGCGAAACCGGATCATGGCCAAGAAAGACCACAAGCACCGCAAAATAGACCGAGATCGCCAGCAGCGCCAAACCAGCAACCAGCATGCCCGTCACAGCACCTGAACGAAACGCGATGCCAAGCCCTTGCGCCAAACTCTCAGACGCCGCCTGCGCGGTGCGGACATTAGCGCGCACCGAAACCAACATGCCGATATATCCCGCAACCCCCGAAAGCAGCGCGCCGGTCAAAAAGCCAATCGCCGAAAGCTGGCCGAGAAAAAACCACACCAAGCCAAAGATCACGACGCCAACGCCGGCGATCGTCGTATATTGGCGGTTGAGATAGGAGGCCGCGCCTTCTTGGATGGCAACAGCGATGGTTTGCATTTGCTGCGAGCCCGCATTAGCCGATAAAACCTGCCGTCCGACGATCAGGCCGTAAATCACACCGAGCGCACCGCATCCGATGATTAAATAAAGAATCATATTACTGGCGATGTCAAGACTCATAATGTCCCCCCTGATTTGCAGTATTGCGTGGATAATGTCATTTTGCGCCCCGCGAGGCAAGAGGCAAGAAAATCCCCGTAATTTCAAAAAGCAATGCCGATCGTAAAACCATAATGCCAGCGATCAAAAGTATGATTATGGTAGGCCGCGTCAAAGCCCAGCGAGACGCCGCGCAGCCAAGGGATATTGCCGGTATAGGTGATCGCCGCGAGGCCGCCATAGGTTGCGCCAACTTTTTCATCATTGCGATCAACCTCGATGCGGTCGCCGTCTTGGTTTCTCTCAAACTCCGAGAGCAGAGCAAATGACGGCCCGCCATAGCCTAGCAGATGAATGTCCACTTGCGGAATGAGCCCCAAAGTAAAGCCCAAACTCGCGCCCGGATTAATGCCCCAGCCTTCAGACGGCAAAAGCGTGTTATCTGGGTCAGAGTCGCCTCTTGTGTCATCATTGCTCGGATCGCCGAGAATGGCGATGCCGGTATAAAGACCGCCAGTGATCCACAAATCGCTCTGGCCGAATTCAAAAATTCCGGCAGCGCCCATGCCGCTGAAAACGACAAAATTATCCTCACCAAACCCAACCGAAAGATTGACCAGCACCGGAACCCCGCCATCAGGCAATATGTCGCCGCGGCTCCACGCTGTTGCAGGCAGAGCGAGGCTAAACATCATTACAAAAATTATCGGAATTATCTTTATACGGCGCATCAAATCTCCTCATGCTAAAGATTCGCGCTCATTATAGGTGATTCTTATTCTTATGCGCGAACAAAATGCCGAAAACCCTCGCGGAGCGGCTTGACGCTGCCACCATGCTCATCCACCGCGCGCGCGCCCTGCGATGACGCAGTTAATTCGCCGATCAAAGTAATCTTCGTGTGCGCTCTGCGCGCAGCCTCGCGGAGTTTCTTCGCGCGCGCAGACGGCAGCGCGATCAGCAATTCATAATCATCACCGGCATTAAGCGCGAGGCGGCGCAGAGCCTCAAGGTCTGGCCGGACGGTGCGCGCCGCTTTTGACAAAGGCAGGCAATGTGTCCAAATCACTGCGCCAACACGGCTTTCTCGGCACAGATGCGCGCAATCGGCCAGCAATCCGTCGGAAAGATCAATCGCCGCGCTTGCAAGATTCGGCAAAAGCTGCCCCAGCCTCAGGCGCGGCTCCGGATAGAGATAACGCCGCGATAAAAATTTATTTTGCGGATGCTGCAAGCCCAAAGCCGCATCACCCAAATGGCCGGTCACATAAAGCTGATCGCCCGCCTGAGCGCCATGACGGCGCACAGGCGTTTTCACCTCGCCGATCATCGTCGCCGAAAATGTCGCGGTCGGGCTGCCGGTGATCGTGTCGCCGCCCGCGAGCTGAACACCATAACGCCTCTGCGCGCGCGCGCAGCCTTGCGTGAATTTTTTTACATCGGTAAAGCTCGCTCTCTTGTCAAAGGCTGCAGTCAAAAACCAGTAAAGCGGCACCGCGCCCATCGCCGCTAGATCCGACAGACTCGCGCGCATCACCTTCTCGCCAATCGCCGCGGGCGGATCGTCTGGCCGAAAATGAATGCCCGCAACAAATCCATCAACGCTGACGACAAATTCTCGGCCACGCCGCGGCGCAATCTGCGCGCCATCATCGCGCAGCGCAAATGCGCCCTCAACACCTTTGGCAAGCGGCGCAAACAAAGTGTCAATCAGATCAAATTCATCTTTAACTTTTTTAAGAACCTTTTTGGGCATCTTTTTGGGCATCTTTGATTTTATCCAAAACGGCATTGGCCATAGCGGCAGTTTTTTCATCCAGCAAATCATGCGCAACATCAACATAATGGCGGATAATCTCAAGCGAGTCTTCCCCTTCAGCCGCAACCAGTTCAGACGAACCCGCGCGCAGAACGGCGAGCAAAGCCTTGTTGAGTCGCGTCAGCGGCCAGTCTTTGGGCAGATGCTGCGCGATCACTTCATCCAACTGCTCTTTACGCGCCGCCGCATCGCCGACGATCGCCTCAAAATGCGCGCGGATGCTCGGATCGGCCAGCCCCTTTTGCCAGCCGGGGAAATCTTTGACGATGCGGGAAAGCTCTGTCTCGGCGACATCCATTTGATAAAGCGCTTGGACTATATAAAGCCGCCCTTTATGTTTCATTTGGATGTTTCATTTGGATGTTTCATTTGGAAAGATCGATGAGCGCTAGACAGGCTTCAACCGCGCCGCCGCCTTTATCCCCGCCTTTATCGCCTTTTTGGGGATCGGCGCGCGCGGCTGCCTGCGCTTTATTTTCCACCGTCAAGATGCCATTGCCGATCGCAAGGCCATGCTCCACGCTTAGTTTCATCAGCCCCCATGCCGACATTTCGCTGACGAGCTCGTAATGTGTCGTTTGGCCGCGAATAACGCAGCCCAGTGCTACATAGCCATCATATTTTTTATTCTTTTTTTGATTTAGGGCAAAGCGGATGACCGGAGGAATTTCCAGCGCACCCGGCACACTGACAAAATCGGCTTCAATCTTATGTTTTTGGATCGCGGCGAGCGCGCCTGCGTGGAGCTGGTCGGCGATGTCTTGGTAGAAGCGCGCTTCAACAACCAAAAGCCGCGCCGCAACAAGCTGCGCCATTAGCCTGTCCCGAAAACAGGCCGCCGCCCGACAATTTTCAGCCCATAGCCCTCAAGGCCGGGGACTTTAAATTCAGTATCGGAGAGCAGAATCATTTCCTTAACTCCTAGATCAAGCAAAATCTGCGCGCCAGCGCCATATTCAACGAGCCGCTCGCCGACGCGTCCGGAATGATTGCGCGGAATGCGGCCATCGCCCAGTCCGGAAAAAAGCGGGCTTTGATCGGGGTGGAGCAGAACGAGCACGCCGCGCTCCTCCTTGGCGATGAGCTCCATCGAGCGGCGCAGCAGACGCGCGCGCGGATTGTCTTCGCCCAGCATATCCTGCCGCACATTGGCGACATGCATGCGCGTCAAAACCGGCGCACCGGTCGTGATGTCGCCTTTGATGAGTGCCGCATGATAAGTATTGTCGTGTGTGCTTTCGTAAAAATTCATCACGAAGTCGCCGCCATATTGGCTGGTGAACGGCTCCTGCGCGCTGCGGCGAATGAGGCTGTCATGCTGGCGGCGGTAAGCAATCAGATCGGAAATAGCAGCGAGCTTCAGACCATGATGCTGCGCGAAGCTGACAAGATCGGGCAGCCGCGCCATCGTGCCGTCTTCGTTCATGATTTCGCAGACAATGCCCGAAGGGTTCAATCCGGCAAGCCGCGCGATGTCAACGATCGCTTCGGTATGTCCGGCGCGCACGAGCGAGCCGCCATTTCTTGCCGCAAGCGGAAAGATATGCCCCGGACAGGTGATGTCGTCGGCGGTTTTTGCCGGATCAATCGCCACCGCGATCGTGCGCGCGCGATCATGCGCCGAAATGCCGGTCGTGACTCCTTCCTTAGCCTCAATGGAATCGGCAAAGGCGGTATGCGACATGCTTTGATTATGAGTCGGCATCAGCCCTAAACCCAGTTCGCGAATCCGCTCCTGCGTCAGCGCGAGGCAGACCAGACCGCGCGCATATTTGACCATAAAGTTAATCACTTCCGGCGTCGCCATTTGCGCCGGAATGACAAGATCGCCTTCATTTTCGCGGTCTTCAGAATCGACAAGAATGAACATGCGGCCCGCGCGCGCTTGTTCAATAACCTCGCTGATCGGCGAGAGGAAGGCGTAATCCTCCTCTTTATAAAGCTGGGTTTTATATTTTGGAATTGCCGACATATTTTTTCTCCATGAGCTGTGCAACATACCGCGCGACGGTATCCACTTCAAGGTTGAGGCGGTCGCCAATCTTGAGATTCATCCACTTCGTCATCGCTAATGTATGAGGAATCAGCATCACGTCAAATGCACTGCCCTTCACTTCATTGACCGTCAGCGACACGCCGTTCAGCGCGACCGAGCCTTTGGGCGCGATCAAATGCGCCAATTCCTCCGGCGCGCGGAACGTCATAGCATAATTGTCGCCCAAATGCTTGATCCGGACAACTTCCGCCACACCATCCACATGACCGGCGACAATGTGGCCGTCAAAGCGGCCTCCGGCTTCCAGCGCGCGCTCAAGATTGACCGCGCTGCCGCTCTGCCATGAGCCCAAATTGGCGCAGGCCAGAGTCTCCGGCGATACATCCACCGCAAAATGCCCCTGATCCTTTTCAACAATCGTCAAACAGGCGCCCGAACAGGCAATGGAAGCGCCGACCGGCATCGCGGTAAATTCCGGCGGCGCCGCAATCACAATGCGCGCGCCGCTATTGGTTTTTTTGATCTCGGCAACCTCGCCAACCGCTTCAATGATCCCTGTGAACATTCGGACTCTCCTTGACACGCTCAAACAGCATCATCATATCACGGCCAAGCGGCTGCGACAATAAAGGCCGAAAATGCGGAACATCATTCAGCCGGTCAAATCCCATGCCCGCAACCGCCGCAACCCCATCTCCGCCAATGACCATCGGCGCGACAAACCACGCCACCCGATCAACAAAGCCCTCGCGCAAAAACGACGCCGCAATGCGCGACCCGCCCTCAACGAGCAGCCGCGTGACCCCCTCGCGCGCGAGACTGGTCAAAGCTTCTTTGATGTCAATCAAGCCGCTCGCTTGGTTGATCGCGGTGTCAAATAATTTCGCGCCCGCCGATGTTAAAGCTTCGCGGCGATCGGAGTCGGTGTCGTCGCGGCATAAAATCCACAGCCCATGCTCGTCGGCGCTCTGAACGAGCTTTGACGCCAGATCAATTGACAAATGGCTATCGGCAACAATGCGTGTCGGTGTGTGCGCTGCCATGCCCGGAAGACGGCATGTCAATTCAGGATTGTCAGCGCGCGCCGTGCGCGAGCCCACCAAAATCGCGTCATGTGTGGCGCGCAGCCAATGCGCATAACGCCGCGCCATCTGCGACGTGATCCAGCGACTATGACGATTCGGCGCGGCGATCCGTCCGTCAAGACTCGCCGCGATTTTTAACGTCACGAGCGGGCGCTGCGCGCGCCGATGCAGCAAATAACCCGCATTGAGCGATGCGGCCTCATCCGCGAGCACATCCTCCACCACCTCCACACCTGCTTTGCGCAGAGCTTGAAGGCCTGTGCCATTGACACGCGGATCGGGGTCTTGCAGCGCGCAAATGACTCGCGCAACCTCCGCTTTGATGAGCGCCTGTGTACACGCGCCGGTTTCGCCTTTATGCGCACATGGCTCTAAAGTCACGTAGACGTCAGCGCCTTTGGCCTGATCGCCCGCGCGCCGCAGCGCTTCAGTTTCGGCATGCGGACGACCTTCGGGCTGCGTCCAGCCGCGCGCGACCAGCCGACCGTCGCGCACAATCACGCAGCCAACCGCCGGATTAGGCGCAACACGCCCCAGACCGCGCGCAGCAAGCACTAGCGCATTGCTCATCCAATATTCATCTGCTTCATTCATTTTTTTCGGGGAGATCATTTTTTTCAACTTCGCTGATCTCATCAACGAAATGCTCAAAGTCGCGCGCCTCGCGGAAATTTTTATAGACCGACGCAAAGCGAATATAAGCTACTTGATCAAGCTGGGCCAGCCCTTCCATCACGAGCTCGCCGATGGTCTGCGCGGGAATATCGCTTTCGCCTTCGCTCTCCAGCCGCCGGACGATGCCATTGACCATGCGCTCGATGCGCTCGGGGTCAATCGGGCGCTTGCGCGTCGCGATCTCTATGGAACGCGCGAGCTTGTCGCGATCAAAAGGCAGCCGACGCCCCGAGCGCTTGACCACAAATAATTCGCGCAGCTGAACGCGCTCCAGAGTCGTGAAGCGGCCTCCGCAGCCCGTGCAATGGCGGCGGCGGCGGATCGCGTTATGGTCGTCGGTGGCGCGGGAATCCTTGACCTGCGTATCGTCATGGCCGCAATAAGGACAGCGCATTACTGATCCTGATAGATCGGGAAGGCCTGCAGGAGCTCGCGCACTTCATTGCGCAAATGCGGCGCGGCCTGCTCCATCTGGCCGGCTTTGATGGCGTCAAAAGCCTCACAGATGAGCTCGCCGGTGCGGGTGATCTCTTTGATGCCGAAGCCGCGCGTCGTGCAGGCAGGCGTGCCAACTCTGATCCCCGATGTCACGCGCGGCGGCAGCGGATCAAACGGGATGCCGTTTTTGTTGCAGGTGATGTTGATCGCTTCAAGCTGCTCTTGAGCATCTTTGCCGGTGATGTCTTTTTTGCGCAGATCGACGAGGAGCAGATGGGTGTCGGTGCCGCCCGAGACGATGTCCAGTCCGCCTGCGGTGAGGGTTTCCCCCAGCGCCTTGGCATTGTCTATGACAGCGCGGGCATAGGTTTTGAAGGCGGGCGTGAGCGCCTCGCCCAGCGCGACCGCCTTCGCCGCAATGACGTGCATCAGCGGCCCGCCCTGCAGGCCGGGGAAAATCGCCGAATTGATTTTTTTGCCCAAAGCCTCGTCATTGGTCAGGATTAGGCCGCCGCGCGGGCCGCGCAGAGTCTTATGGGTCGTCGTCGTGACGATATGGGCGTGAGGCAGCGGCGACGGATATAATCCCGCGGCGACCAGTCCGGCAAAATGTGCCATATCCACCATCAGGAAAGCGCCGATCTCGTCGGCGATCGCGCGGAAGGCCGCGAAATCCAGACGGCGCGCATAGGCCGAGCCGCCCGCGATAATTAATTGCGGGCGGTGCTCCAGAGCCTGTGCGCGCAGCGCGTCCATATCAATCAGGTGATCGTCCTCGCGCACGCCATATTGGATGGCGTTGAACCATTTGCCCGAAAGGTTGGGCGCCGCGCCATGGCTGAGATGGCCTCCGGCATCCAAGCTCATGCCGAGCACCATGTCGCCGGGCTTGATCAGAGCCGCCATCGCGCCCAGATTCGCCTGCGAACCCGAATGAGGCTGAACATTGACCGCCGCGCAGTCAAAGAGCTTGCGGGCGCGCTCAATGGCGAGCGCCTCGGCGACATCAACAAATTCGCAGCCGCCATAATAGCGCCGCCCGGGATAGCCTTCGGCATATTTGTTGGTCAAAACCGAGCCTTGCGCCTCGAGCACCGCGCGCGAGACGATGTTCTCCGAAGCGATCAGTTCAATCTGGTCTTGCTGGCGGCGGAGCTCGGCGGCGATTGCGGCGGCGAGGTCGGGGTCGCGCCCCGCAAGGTCGGCGGCGAAAAAATCATCAGTTGCAGGTTCTATTATCTGTTTTTCGGAGCGAATGGCCATCTTATTCCTCTATATAGGGATGATCAGGGGGATGAAGGGCATATTACACAGGACATATTACATAAAGCGCCCGCTCTTCGCAATCTTTACACAATCTTTGCGCAGGGATTGCGCGATTTTATTTGCCCCCTGCCCGCGCCTCCCGCGCTGAATCTACTATAATATAACCATATACTTATGCCGTCAGGGAAAGGAGGGGACATGCTCACAAGATTCATTTTCGCCAGCCTGCTCGGCTTAATGGTCATGGTGTCGCCGCAAGCGGCTCATGCCGACCCACAAGCTGATTTTGTAAAAGGGATAGCTGCCATTAATGCCGAAGATTATACCGCAGCTCTTCCGTTATTCCGCAAAGCGGCAGAACAAGGTTTTGCTCCAGCACAATTAGTTCTTGGGACTATGTATCACGAAGGAAAGGGCGTTGCACAGAACGACCGCGAAGCTGCGCGCTGGTGGCGCAAAGCGGCTGAACAAGGTCTTGCTCGTGCGCAATCTGGTCTTGGGCTCATGTATAAAAAAGGAACGGGCGTTGCGCAGAATGACCACGAAGCTGTGCGCTGGTATCAAAAAGCGGCTGAACAGGGTTTTGCTCCAGCACAATATAATCTTGGACTTATGTATTATAACGGATGGGGCATTGAACAGGATTACCGCGAAGCCATGCGTTGGTATCTCAAAGCGGCTGAACAAGGTGCTGCTGAAGCGCAAAATAATCTTGGGGTTATGTATAATAAAGGACAGGGTGTTGCACAGGATCACCGCGAAGCTGAGCGCTGGTATCGCAAAGCGGCTGAACAGGGTGATGCTAGTGCGCAATATAATCTTGGGGCTATGTATCACGAAGGAAAGGGCGTTGCACAGAACGACCGCGAAGCTGCGCGCTGGTGGCGCAAAGCGGCTGAACAAGGTCTTGCTGGTGCGCAATCTGGTCTTGGGCTCATGTATAAAAAAGGAACGGGCGTTGCGCAGAATGACCACGAAGCTGTGCGCTGGTATCAAAAAGCGGCTGAACAGGGTCATGCTAAAGCGCAATCTATTCTTGGAGGTATGTATCGTATAGGAAAGGGTGTTGCGCAGAATGACCGCGAAGCTGTGCGCTGGTATCAAAAAGCGGCTGAACAGGGTGATGCTAGCGCACAACATAATCTTGGGTTTATATATGAAAAAGGAAAGGGCGTTGCGCAAAATGACCGCGAAGCGGAGCGCTGGTATCGCGAAGCGGCTGAACAGGGTCTTGCTAGAGCGCAAGTTGACCTTGGGTTTATGTATCACAAAGGAAAAGGCGTTGCGCAGAACGACCGCGAAGCTGTGCGCTGGTTTCGCAAAGCGGCTGAACAAGGCGATACTTCAGCGCAATATAATCTTGGGGTTATGTATATTCTAGGGCAGGGTGTCACGAGGAATCGTGTGAAGGCGCACCAATGGTTCAATATCTCTGCTGCTTCAGGGCATAAAAAAGCAAAAGAGACACGAAACACTATCGAAAAAGATATGACTGCTGGACAAATCGCTGAAGCGGAAAAACAAGCCGCCCAATGGATGCAGGCTTACGAAAATCGGCGCAAATAAATATGCAATATTTAAGCTGTTTTGTGATTTTAGCACTGTTGGCAGTGCCAGCCTATGCTTCCTCTTGGAAAGCACTCACCTGTGAAGCTATTGAGAAAAAATATCATCTGGAAATCATCTATCATTATGACTATTCAATAATTTGCGGCCATCGTGTTGTTGAACCCTATTATCTAGGTGAAGGGCGAAACGGACACCTTTATATTCATGCCTATCAGATTAGTGGTTGCTCGCGTTCAGGCGGATTACCTAACTGGAGAAATTTCAGGCTTGATAAAATCAAAAACCTAACTCTTTCCAAAAAAAGAATCTCTTCCTATGAGAGCAAAAGAAGTTTGGTTCGTCAGGCACCCTATATCAAACGGATTCTGTGTATTAATTAGAAGTCATAGAGAGCTATCTACATAGTGAACTCAGACAAATTACTCTTTTTTATTCTCAAACTTGCCACAATAATCCCCTGGTTGCACAGTCGGAAAACGGCTAAAGGGGGGACCAACTGCATCAAGCAATACCGTTGGTGGATTATACCTACATTCAAAAAAGGGGTTATCTAGATTTTCTCCAGCTGTTATTTCTGCTACAAATTTACACTGCTGACATCTTTCCATTATTCTCTCCTTTCATTTTGTTATCTTCTAGGCGTTCTGCTTATCATGCGGCGCTGCGGGCCCAGACCGAGCGCAGCGCCTTCACCAAAGCATCCATTTTCTTATCGTCATGCACCGGCGAGGGCGTCAGCCGCAAACGCTCCGTGCCGCGCGGCACCGTCGGGTAGTTGATCGGCTGGACATAAATGCCATGCGTCTCCAGCAGAGCGCGGCTGATCCGCGAACATTCCACAGGGTCTTTGACCATCACCGGCACGATATGACTCGCCGAGCGCAGAACCGGCAGACCCGCTTCCTCCAGCAGAGATTTTAACCGCGCCGCGCGTTCGTGGATCTGAGCGCGCTCGCTCTGGCTCTCGCGCAGATGACGCACCGACGCCAATGCCCCCGCCGCCAATACCGGCGAGATCGCCGTCGTGAAAATAAACATCGGCGCATAAGAGCGCACCGCGTCAATGAGCCGCGCCGACGCCGCAATATAACCTCCTTGTGTGCCGAACGCTTTGGCCAATGTCCCCTGCATAATGTCAATCTGGTCGGCGACGCCATCGCGCTCGGCGACGCCGCCGCCGTGGTCGCCGTAAAGCCCGACCGCGTGAACCTCATCTAAATAGGTCAGCGCGCCATATTCATGCGCCAGCGCGCATAGCTCCGCGATCGGTGCGATGTCGCCATCCATAGAATAGACCGACTCAAACGCCACGATTTTCGGCGTGTCTCGATCCGCCGCCGCCAGCAGCTCCTGCAAATGATCCAGATCATTATGCCGAAACACGTGCTTCGCGCCGCCGCCATGACGGATGCCCTCTATCATTGAGGCGTGGTTCAGCGCATCGGAAAAAATAACGCAGCCCGGCAGCAATCTCGTCAACGTGCTCAATGTCGCCTCATTGGCCGCATAGCCCGACGTAAACAAAAGCGCCGCCTCCTGCCCGTGCAAAGAAGCCAGCTCGCGCTCCAGCTCAACATGATAATGGTTCGTCCCCGATATATTGCGCGTGCCGCCTGCGCCTGCGCCGGTATCGTCCAGCGCGGCGCGCATCGCCGCGATTACCTTCGGATGCTGCCCCATGCATAAATAATCATTAGAGCACCAAACATCAATCTCGCGCTGCTCCGCCCCCTTGCGCCAGATGCCGCGCGGAAACGCGCCGCGCCGCCGTGTAATGTCGGCAAAAACGCGGTAGCGCCCCTCTTCGTGCAGGCGCGCGATCGCCGCCGCAAACTGGCTCTCGTAAAAATCCTTATCAAAGCTCTTGCCGGACATCCCCGCGCCTCCGCCTTTTGATGTTTATAACGATTATAATGCTATTATACCCCTTCTATCAGAAAAATAAGGGACGCCCGAAAGGAAATACCTTAAGGATATAAAATATATGCCCGCAGGAAATTACAGCTTTTCCGGACGCCATCCTCTGACGAGGCCGCGCCGTCTGCGCCAAAACGTTTGGATACGCCGCTTGGTGGAAGAAACTAAGCTCAGCGTGGACGACCTCATCTGGCCGATATTTCTGACCGATGCGCCAAACCCCGAGCCGATCGCTTTAATGCAAGACGTAGCACGTCTGCCGATCGCCGAAGCCGCCAAAGCCGCCGTCCACGCCGCCGAACTCGGCATACCCGCGGTGGCACTGTTTCCCTATACGCCCCCAGACAAACGCGACGAGCAGGGCAGCGAAGCGCTCAATCCCGATAATCTCGTTTGCCGCGCCATCCGCGAAATCAAAAAAGCCGCACCTGATCTGGGCGTCATCTGCGATGTCGCGCTTGACCCCTATACCAGCCACGGCCATGACGGCATCTTGCGCGACGGCAAAATCCTCAACGATGAAAGCGTCGCCTTGCTGGTCAAGCAGGCGCTCGTGCAGGCCGATGCCGGATGCGACATGATCGCGCCGTCTGACATGATGGATGGCCGCATCGGCGCCATCCGCGCCGCGCTCGACAAGGCCGGACAGCAGGATGTGATGATCTTATCCTATGCAGTCAAATATGCCTCCGCGCTTTACGGGCCGTTTCGTGATGCGGTCGGCGCGGCGGGCGTGCTCCAAGGCGACAAGAAAACCTACCAGATGGCCATCGCCAATAGCGACGAGGCTCTGCGCGAAACCGCACTGGACATCCAGCAAGGCACCGACATCGTGATGGTCAAGCCCGGTCTGTTTTATTTGGACATCATCGCGCGGGTTAAAGCAGCGTTTAGTGTGCCGGTCTTTGCCTATCAGGTTTCGGGCGAATATATGATGATCGCCGCCGCCGCGACCGCCGACGCGCTGGATCGTGATGCGGCGATTTTGGAAAGCCTCATCGCTTTTCGCCGCGCAGGCGCAGACGCGATCTTGACCTATTTTGCCCCCGAAGCAGCTAAGCTGCTGCGCGGCTAAATGATTAAAATGATTAAATGACTGAATCAGGTTTTTATTTAAGCTGCTGGTAATCGCTGCGCTGGTAGATTAAGGGCCGCCCTTCGCGCTGGGTCATCGCGACCACCTCGCCGACGATGATCCGATGGTCGCCCGCGTCAGACTGGCTATGCCGCTTGCAGGCAAAACAAGCCAGCGCGCCGTTAATAAACGCAGCCCCCGACGGCATCAACTCAAATTGATCGGCAGCGAGTTCATGCTCCGCATGGCGTGCGCAGGCGATGGCAAGATGCCTCTGTGTCTCGCTCAAAACGCTGATCCCAAAATGCCGCGCCGACGCAAACAGACCAAATGCCGCCGCTTTATGCCCCAAACACCATAAAACAAGCGGCGGCGTCAGCGAAACAGACGAAAATGAATTGACCGTCAGCCCAAAAACGCGCGCACCATCCGCGACCGTCACGATCGTCACGCCGGTCACAAAATGGCCGAGCGCACTGCGAAATGTGCGCGATCCGGCTATATCTTTGTTTTTATCTTTGTTTTTTGAAAAAACTGCCATATTTGGCTCCTCCTGCATTTTTAGGCGATATGCCGCTCAAAAACAAATAATATACCGGCATGGAAATTATTGGAGCATATCCTTGGCAGATGTGGATTGTCTTTGGCGTGATTGCGCTGGCGATCGGCCTTTATATGAATGAGCGCATTCCGATTGTGCTGTCATCTTTGGGCATTTTGACGATTTTGATTTTATTTTTTCACTTTTTTCCTGTGCGGATGGGTACGGCGTTTGGCCCTGATCCGAATGCGCTGCTGATGGGTTTTGCCAATCCGGCGCTGATCACGATTATGGCGCTCTTGGTGATCGGACAAGGCATGTTTCAATCGGAAGCGCTGGAAGGCTTGACGCATAGCTTCGTGCGCTTGGGCAGCATCCAGCCGCAGCTGGCGATGGCGGCGATTTTAATCTGCGTGTTTTTTATCTCTGCGTGGCTGAACAATACGCCGGTCGCGGTGATGTTCATTCCGGTTCTTGTGGCGCTCGCCGCGCGCACCAAAGGCGCACCGGGTCAAATCATGATGCCGCTGAGCTTCACCTGCATTCTCGGCGGCATGACGACTTTGATCGGCTCATCAACTAACATCTTAACCGCAGACATCGCGAGAAGATCTGGCGCGGTGGAGTTTGGCTTTTTTGACATCACGCAAGCGGGTTTGATGCTCGCCGTGCCGGGGTTTTTATATGTGTTGCTGGTGATGCCGTTCCTGCTGCCGCGCAACCGCAGCACGCAGCAAGATGGCTTGCAGCCCGACGGACGCCATTACATTGCGCAAATAGATGTCGGGCCGCAAAGCCCGCTGATCGGAATCAAAACCGAAGCCGGTCTGCTGATTGAACCGAAAAATCTGCTGAATAATATGACCCTGTTGCGCGTGCAGCGCGGCGATCAAAGCTTTTATCCACCCTTTGAGAATTTAGAGCTTCTTGAAGGCGATCGCCTGATCATCGCTGCCACGCGCGCAACGCTCACCGAAGCGCTCAAATCCCGCGATGATATTTTTGGCTTGCAAGACCTCAGAAGCGATGACCGCTCTCTTGCCGATGCGGTGATCGCGCCCGCTTCACGAATGATTGGCCGGTCAATCTCGCAATTAACGCTGCAATATGAAACAGGCTGCCATGTTCTGGGCATTCAACGGCGGCAGCGCATGATCCGCACAATGCTGCATAATATCCGCTTTGAGGCCGGTGATGTTTTGCTGATTATCGGCTCCAAGCGCGCAATTCGCAATCTCAGCCAGACCTATGACGTGTTCCTGCTTGAATGGTCGGCGACTGATCTGCCGCATCACACACAGGCAAAAAAAGCTTTGGCGATTTTTAGCATCGTTGTGATTGCGGCCGCGACGGGCTTTTTGCCTCTGGTGACAGCTTCTTTGCTGGGTGCCTCAGCGATGCTGATGAGCGGCGTGCTGAACATTCGTCAAGCGGTGCGCGCGCTTGACCAAAGGGTGTTCTTTCTTGTGGCCACAGCGATCGCGATGTCGGTCGCACTTGAAGCTTCGGACGGGCCGAAATTTTTTGCCTTCCTCGTCACCAACAATATGGACGCCTCGCCGCTGACAATCCTCGCCGGCCTGTTTTTGCTGATCGCATTCACCACCAATGTGTTGAGCAACAATGCCGCCGCCGTGCTGTTCACGCCGATCGTCGTGGAAAGCGCGCCCGTGATCGGCTTTTCGCCGACACTCGGGATCATTACGGTGATCCTTGCGGCGAACTGCTCTTTTGCAACGCCGATGGCCTACCAGACCAACCTGCTCGTGATGGGGCCGGGGCGCTATCGCTTCAAGGATTTCCTCATCGCCGGAGCGCCGCTGATTTTTCTCATGTGGATTGCCTATATTGTGATGGTCAAAACGCTTTATGGCCTTTAATCAGGCGGTTTTTGTGGCATGATAAGCAGCAAATGGGGATCGCAAATGAGGGTATTAAGAGGGTCTAATATGAAAATTAAAAGAAGGTCATTGATCACAGCGGGGCTGGCGGGGCTAGGCGCGAGTGTGCTGGCCGCATGCGGACAAAACCGCTCATCTCAACCGCGCACAGCGCAGCGCACACATAATCTGCGCATGGTGACGACATGGCCAAAAAACTTTCCGGGATTGGGGCAGTCCGCCGAAAGGTTCGCGCAAAAAGTCGCAGACGCTACGGAAGGCAGTGTCCGCATTCAAGTGTTCGCCGCGGGAGAACTCGTGCCGGCGATGGAATCGTTTGATGCGGTATCGTCCGGCGCCGCCGATCTTTATCATGGCGCAGAATATTATTGGCAGGGGAAATCTCCAGCGTTCAATTTTTTTACGGCGATCCCATTCGGCATGACAGCGATTGAGCATAATAGCTGGATATATGAAGGCGGCGGCCAAGCTTTATGGGACAAATTATCGCAAAGATTTCAAATCAAAGCGCTGATCGTCGCCAATACCGGCACACAGATGGGTGGCTGGTTTAACAAGCCGATCACATCAGCCAGAGATTTGCGTGGTTTGAAAATCCGCGCGCCGGGACTGGGCGGCGAAATTTACCGCCGCCTCGGCGCGACTCCGGTGACTTTGCCGGGCGGTGAAATTTTTCCGGCCATGCAAAGCGGCAAAATCGATGCCGCCGAATGGATCGGGCCTTGGAATGATCTGACCTTTGGCTTTCATCAACTGGCGCGCTATTGCTACTGGCCGGGCTTTCACGAACCGTCAGCGGCCATCGCCATCGGCTTCAATCTTGATGTCTGGGGACGCCTGTCAAAATCGCAAAGAACCGTCATTGAAGAAGTCGCCAAAGCCGAAAATGTTTTTTCCTATGCCCAATATGGCTGGCAAAATGCCGCGGCGCTCGCGGTGCTCAAAGAGCAATATCAAGTGAACTTTCGCCCCTTCCCCAAAAGGCTGATGGATCGCTTTTATGTGACCGCGCAAGCCGTGCTCAAGCGGATCGCCGAAACCGATGCCTTGACCGGCGAAATCTACCAGCATTATCTCAAAGCGCAGGAACAGCTCTCACCTTGGACGCTCATCGCCGAGCAGGCCATTTTGGATCTGCGCAGCAATTAAATGCACTTGGTGATCACGCAAGCCGCGCGCGCGGCGCATTATATTGATCAGCTTAACGAATATATTGGCCGCGCGATCTCGTGGCTCGCGCTGGCGATGGCCTTCGTGCAAACGCTCATCATCTTTGCGCTGTTTTTGTTTAATCTGGGCGCGCTCTGGCTGCAGGAATCGATTCTCTATATGAACGGCACTTTGTTTATGCTCGCGCTGGGCTGGACGCTTCAACATGGCGGCCATGTGCGCGTTGACATTTTCTATCAAAATATGACGCCGCGCGGACAAGCTTGGGTGGATCTCGCGGGCACGATGATCTTTCTTCTGCCTTTATGCGTCGTGATGGCGGCCAGCTCCCTGCCCTATGCCGCTTTATCTTGGGCGAATTGGGAAGGCTCGCCTGAAACCGGCGGCATCCAAGCGGTGTTTTTGCTGAAAACCATCATTCCGATCAGCGCGCTCCTGCTTGGCTTGCAGGGATTATCTATGGCCGTGCGCACTGTGCGTGTGCTGGCACAAGCGCGGGAGTCAAGCCTTGATTGAGGCGTTTTTGGCAATCGCTTTATTTGCTGCGATATGCGGCGTTTTGCTGGCGGGATTTCCGGTGGCGTTCACGCTGGCGGGTGTTTCGCTTTTATTTGCGCTTTTGAGCGCGCTGCTCGGCGTTTTTGATCTCGCGATTTTGCTTGGCTGGCCGTTGCGCATTTTCGGCACGATGACCAATGCGACGCTCTTTGCCGTGCCGCTATTTATTCTCATGGGGCTGATTTTGGAGCGCTCCAAAGTAGCGCAGGATTTGCTGCAAACGCTGGCCGATCTTTTCGGACGGCGCGCAGGCGGCATGGCGCTCGCCGTGACGCTTGTCAGCACATTGCTTGCCGCTTCAACCGGCATTGTCGGCGCGACGGTCGTGACGATGGGCTTGCTGGCGCTGCCGACCATGCTCGCGCGCGGCTATGATCCCGCTTTGTCTACAGGCACGATCGCGTCGGCGGGCACTTTGGGGGTTTTGATTCCGCCATCCATTTTGCTGGTTTTGCTAGGCGACATTCTCGCGAGCGCCTATGCGCAGGCGCAGACCGATATGGGTAATTATGCACCCGATACGATTTCCGTCGGCGATCTATTTGCCGGTGCGCTGTTTCCGGGTTTGATGCTGGCGGGGCTTTATATGACCTACCAGCTCGTGCGGACTCACATCCAGCCATCGCTGGCACCGCCGCCGGCTGAAATTCATGCCAGCAAAACATGGACAGAGTTTTTGCGAATTTTGGTTGCGCCGATTTTATTGATCGTCGCGGTGCTAGGTTCAATTTTGGCCGGTGCCGCAACGCCGACCGAAGCAGCCGCCATCGGTGCTTTGGGTGCGTGCCTCATCGCGGCAGAGCGGCAGGCAGAAGGAAAAATGCCGGTGCGGATCGCATTGGTGCTGCTGGCGCTGCTGGGCGTGATCAAGCTGGGCGGAGATTTGAACATGCAGCAAGCGGATATTTCGCTAATGACTTTTGCGGCGATTGTGATCTCAATGTTTTTGGCAGCGTGCATTTTGCGTGTTTTTTATGTGCTGTGGCGCGCGGGCATGATGACGGACGCGCTGCAAAGCACAGCGCGCATGACCGCAATGGTGTTTGCGATTTTGATTTGCGCGGGATTATTCAGCCTTGTGTTTCGCGGCCTTGAGGGCGATGCGCTCGTGCGCGACGCGCTGGCTGCTTTGCCGGGAGGGCCATGGACCGCCTTCATGCTGGTCATGGCGGCGATGTTCTTGCTAGGCTTTGTGCTGGATTTTATTGAAATCACCTTTATTGTTGTGCCGATCGTCGCGCCGATTTTAATAATTTTGGGCTTTGACCCGATCTGGCTGGGCGTGATGATCGCGATCAATTTGCAGACGTCTTTTTTGACGCCACCCTTCGGCTTCGCGTTATTTTATTTGCGCGGCGTCGCGCCGCCATCGGTGAAAACGGGGATGATTTATCGCGGAATCGCTCCCTTTGTAGGGCTTCAGATTTTAGCGCTGATTCTGGTGGGATTTTTTCCGGCGGTCGCAACTTGGCTGCCTGAGATGTTGTTTGACTGATGCGCATGCTGGGCTCAACGATTGTGATGGTGCTGCTTGTCGGCGGCTTGGCTCTGGCTGTGCAATTTGGCTGGATTGCGGGCGCGGCAATCAGTCTGAAGATGACGCTCGGGCCGATTGAGCAAAGCGGCAGCAAGCTCACTTTGCCGCTGCGCTTGACGCTGAACAATCCGTCGGGACGCACCCAGAGCCTCAAGCCGCAAAATGTGTGCAAGATCTTTCGCTGGTTCGTGCTGGATGAGACGAGCGCCTTCGTGCAATCAAGCACACAGGGCGATTGCGACAATATCTTGATTGAGCGCGCGCTGCGTCCTTGGGAAGAGATTGACGAAGATTTCAAAATCAAGCTTGAGGCCAAAAGATTTAAGCCCGGTCAATCTTATTATTTGATCACCCGCTTTTGGGGGTTGGAGCAGCAGCAAAAATTTAACTATTAAGCTTTTTGAGTTTCTTGATGAGCTGCCGCCGCGCTTCGGGCAGATTCTGGCCGCGCGGCTCATAGACGCGCTGTTGCAAAAACCACATGGTCAAACGCAAAGCCTCTATTATCTCTTGATGTGTGGGTGATAGATCTTCCACCAAAAAGCGCGGCAGAAGCGTCAGCCCTTTAGCTTTGGCCGCCTCTTGCGTCATATTTTCTTTGACGACTTCGCCTGATGCTGAAATAAAAATCTTTTTGTCGTGCGCGCTGCGGGCTTGAGTCAAATCCAGCCCGAAGCCCAGTTCGGCAAGCAGCACGAGCTCAAAGCGCGCGAGCAAAATCGGCCACAGATCATGCCGCAGCAAAGCCGCGAGCAGTTCCCCAAACAGATCAAAAATCATCGGTGCCGGAGCGCGCTCCGGCAAAATGGCCGCAAGCGCGCATAAAGCGTTGAGCGCATCCAAAGCCAGCGCATCATCCATCAAATGCGCCGTGTGAGCAATGTTCAGCTCAACGCGCAGCGCGCCCAAATGCTCCGCGAGGCGCGCCTTCCAAACCAAATCCACAAGATTGCCGCGCGTCAAAATGCCGCGCAATCTCTTTGACGCAGCACCCCCGCGCACATAACCGGCATGGCGTCCGTGCTGGGCGGTGAGCACGTCAACGATCAGGCTCGTCTCGCCATGACGCCGCGCCGCCAGCACAAAACCCTTATCCTGCCACTCCACTATTTTACCTGCACATCCAAAAAAAGATGAACATTAACACCAAACGTTTTTTTCATATCCTGCCGCGCCGCGCTGCCGATTTTTTTAAGCTTTTGCCCGCTCTTCCCAATGAAGATCGCCTTGAGCCGCGCATGCGGCACCGTAATCATCTGCGTGATTTTCAATGCGTCTTTTCTTTTTTCTATCAAAGTGGTTTTGACCTGCGCCTGCCATGGCAATTCGTCGTGAATGTTCAAAAGAATTTTCTCCCGCGTGATTTCTGCTGCCAAAACCTCTTGTGTCATCTCTGGCAATGCGTGGCTTTTTGCGTCGGAAGGCGGGCTGATGCGCGCAATGTGCTGCTTCAGCCGCTCAAAGCCGGTGCCGCGCCGCGCGGAAATTTTGAGAATTGGCACCTGCGGCATCAGCTCGTGCCACAAAGCCGCCTGTGCAAAAACTTTTTTCTCAGGCGCAATATCAATTTTGTTCAAAACAACGATCAGGGGCTTAGTTTCATCCTTGAGCGCGGCGGCGATATTTTGATAGATATCCGGCGCAAATTTTGCGGCATCGCTGACGAGCAGCAGGCCATCGGCCTCTTGAACCGCACTCCACGCCGCCTGATATAAAGCGCGATCAATCTTGGGAATGAACATGCCCGGCGTGTCGGCGATGATAAATTGCCGATCCAAATGATCAATCCGTCCATGAACAATCATCCGAGTCGTTTGCGCTTTATGCGTGACCGCTGAAATTTTTCGGCCTCCCGTGATGCGGTTCATCAAAGTGGATTTGCCCGCATTGGGCAGGCCCAGCAAAGCGATCATCGCGGCATTAATCTCTGTTATCTTTGCTGGCTTTGCTATCTTTGCTATCTTTGCCGACGCGCGTGAGCAATTGGCATGCGGCGTCTTTTTCAGCGCTCTGCCGTGATGAGCCCTTGCCGCGCGCCATGCCGAGAGGCGGCGCATCCACTTCAACAATAAACGTCGGCGCATGATCCGGACCTGAGTGAGAAATCACCTTATAGGTCGGCGCGCTAGCACCGCGCGCTTGCACAGCTTCTTGCAGCGCATTTTTGGAGCTCTCAAAGTTGTCATCGTCCAAAGCGGGCTGCCAAAACTCTTTGATGAAACGGCGCGCGGCCTCAAGCCCGCCATCAAGATAGATGGCAGCGATGAGCGCTTCACACATATTGGCATAAACAGCCAGATGACCCTGCGGATCTTTTCGGATGCCGCTTGCAAGCTGCGCATATTCAAAAAGCGCTAGCTTGCGGGTGATGTCGGCGCAGACATCGCGCGACACCAAATAACCCAAACGGCGCGCCATCTCCCCGACCGCAAGGTCGTGCCAAGAAAAAAGATGTTCGGCAATGACAAGACCAAGCACGCGATCGCCAATAAATTCCATTTTCTCATTATCTTCATCGTGCACAGGGCGCAGGCTCGCATGCACCAAAGCGCGATTTAAAAGATTTTCATCTTTGAATTGATGGCCGATTCGCTTTTGCAATTCAGCATATTTTGAGTTTTGACGTTTCATTGAATAAAAGCTCCGAAGCGTCTCCAGCGAATGAGTCCAAACCATTGCCAAGGTTGCCACCATGCCGCGCCGCTTTCAATAGAAAAATAAATGATTTCAGCGCGGCCAATGATGTTGTTCATCGGCACGAAGCCGATAAAGCGGCTATCAGCGGAATTGTCGCGGTTGTCGCCCAGCACAAAAATATGTCCGCGCGGAACAAGAAATAAGGGGCTATTGTCGCCCAGAGATCCGCTGACGAGATCAAGAATCTCATGCGCAGCTTTGTCAGGCAGAAATTCGCGCCAAACATAATCAGCGACGAATCTGCGCTGGATGCGCTTGTCATTGATCAGCAGCTCGCCATTTTGAACCTGCACACGATCGCCCGGCAGACCGATGACGCGCTTAATATAATCCTGACTGTCATCGCTGGGCAGGCGAAAGACGACAACATCGCCGCGCTGCGGGTCGCGCGCAAATAGCCGCCCGCTCACCGGACCTGACTGAAAGGGAAAAGAATAGCGCGAATAGCCATAAGCATATTTTGAGACAAATAGATGATCGCCAACCAGCAAAGTCGGCAGCATGGACCCGGAGGGAATACTGAAAGGTTGAAACAGAAACACGCGCACGGTAACAGCTATGAGAATCCAAAACCCCCAAACACCGATTGTGATTAGCTGGCGGTGATGAGCGCTCAGCCAGATTTGAACGCGCGCCATTAGGGGCATGATGCACTCCGCGGCTTCATGGAAATGATCACAATGGCCTGCGCAAGCGGATAATCATCGGTGATGGATACGTCAATCTGCGGCACCAGCTGCGCGTCTTGCGGCGCGGCGACTTTGGCGATCGCTGCAAGCCGCTTGGCCGCGCCGCCGGTCAGCTTCATAGATGGTGCGCCAGAGCGCTGCTTGACCACTTGCATATCGCGCCAAAAGACGCCTTGGCGCAATCCAGTGCCTAGCGCTTTTGAACACGCCTCTTTGGCCGCAAACCGCTTAGCATAGGTCGCCGCCGGATGCCGCCGCCGCTGCGCAAGCGCGCGTTCGCTTTCCGAAAAAACACGCATCTCAAACCGCCGCCCGAACCGCGCAAGCGTGCGCTCAATGCGGCGAATATCTATCATGTCATTGCCAATCCCGATAATCACGCGGCAAGTATATCCTTCATTTTGGAAATGACATGCGCCAGACCGGTAAACATCGCTTCACCAAAAATAAAATGCCCTATGCTCACCTCAGCGAGATGCGGCAGGCGTGCAATTTGCGGCAATGTCGCCAAACTCAACCCATGGCCGGCATGAATCTCAAGGCCGCATTGACGCCCCAATAAAGCCGCGTCAATTAAAAGCTGCTCTTGCCGCTGCACCTCTTGAATGTGCGCGGCTTCGTAGGCGCGGCAATAGGCGCCGGTATGCAGCTCAATGCTTTGGGCGCCAATCTGTGCCGCCGCTTCAACTTGCCGTTGATCGGGGTCAACAAACAACGTCGTCTTAATGTCGGCGGCTTTTAAAGATGCCAACAATTTGGCAAGGCGATCGCTCTCGTGCACAACATTCAATCCGCCTTCTGTTGTCAGCTCCTCGCGCTTTTCGGGCACCATCATGCTCGCCGCCGGACGAAGGCGCAAAGCGATCTCAACCATTTCATCTAGCGGCGCCATTTCCATATTTAATGGCGCGTTGAGTTCATCTTTCAAATTTTGCAAGTCTTGATCTTTGATGTGCCGCCGGTCTTCGCGCAAATGCGCGGTGATGCCATCAGCGCCGCAGCGCACAGCAAAAAGCGCCGCGCGCACCAGATCAGGGTGCCCCTCGCCGCGCGCATTGCGCAAAGTCGCGACATGGTCAACATTGACAAAAAATCTGATCACGGCGCGCTTCCGTTAAATCTGTTGCGCAGCTTGCTTTTGCGCGCGCGGTAAGCGCGAATGATCCAAAAGACGATCATATAAGAAACCACCGCGCCGAACAGCCCCATCGGAACCGAGCCGACCATCAGCGGCCAAAACAAATCAGCCAGCTCATCGGGATTAGACGGCACCGAAACCTCTTCCCACGATACCCAGCGTCCATGCAAAAGAAACATACCTACGATATAATTGACCCAAAAAATCAGCGGGAAGGTGAACGGATTGCCTACCACCGTGCCCAAAGCGCTCGCGAGAATGTTGCCGCGCAATATCCATGCGATCAAGGCCGCCAGCAAAAAATGAAAGCCCCAGAGCGGCGTAAATGAAATGAACGCGCCGGAAGCAAACCCCAAAGCGAGCGCGTGCGACGAAGCCGGCATGCGGTTCATGCGCCAGATGATCTGCCGCCAAAGCCGCGCCCATCCGCCGCGCGGCCAAAAAAACGCGCGCACGGAGTCAATCCAAGAGGCAAGCCGATTTGCCTTCTGTCGGCGCTTAAACATTTTATCCTCCCCCATTCAGGAACAAATTCGGTGACAGAACTCTACCATTCTTCGCGCTGAGCGTCATGGACAACGCGCAGCCCCTGAAGCGCCTTGAGTATGGCGTTGAGATGTTTCAAATCATGCACTTCAATATCCATGCGCAGAGAGCGGAAATTGAGATCAGCCTGAAGGAGATCAAGATGGTCAATGTTGCTTTGATATTCGGCGATCAGCTTGGTGATGGCGGCCAGCGCGCCGACTTCATGCGCGAGCATCACTTTGATTCGCGCGAGGAAAAAACTGCGATCAGCAATGACGTCCCAGCTCAGATCAATCCAGCGTTCGGGCTGATTTTCAAATTTGCTGAGCGCGGGTGCGGCGATCGGATAAACGATGATGCCTTTATCGGCTTCCAAAATGCCGACGATGCGATCTCCGGGCACTGGAAAACATCCCGGCGCAAATTCTATCGCCGAGCCGACGGTCGGGCCGCGGAAGGGAATTTTAACCTTAATGCCGGTTTTATCGCGCTTGCGGCCAAATAAGCGCACATGGTGCCACTTCCTCTTTTTTTCGGGATCATGTTCGGGGTGAACGGCGAGCAGAACATCGCGCGCGGCGATGCGTCCGCGCCCAACGGCGACGCAAAGGTCGCTGACGCTTTCAAGCTCAAAATGACCCAGCGCGCGCTCAAGAGACTCATCTGCCACAGGATGGCCATTCATGCGAAAAATGCTCGCAAGAATTTCACGGCCAAGTCTTTGATGCGCCTGCTTTTGCTGCGAACGCAGCGCGCGGCGAATCGCCGAGCGCGCTTTGCCGGTTTTGACAATGCCCTCCCACGCCGGAGACAGCACCACATTTTTGGAGCGGATGATTTCAACTTCGTCGCCATCCTTGAGCGCGCTGCGCAGCGAGACGTGCTGTCCATTGACTCTGGCACTCACGCAGCTATTGCCGATATCGGTATGAACGGCATAGGCAAAATCAATCGGCGTGGCGCCCTTCGGCAGGACGATCAGACGGCCTTTGATCGTAGAGCAAAGAATATGCCCCAAGAACATTTCCATCTTTGTGTGTTCAAGAAATTCCTCCGCATCATCGTCGCCTTCCAGCGTCTGGACGACCTGCCGCAGCCAGACCAGCGGCCTATTCAGCTCGGGGTGATCGGGCAGATGTTTGCCATTGGTCTCCTTATAGCGCCAGTGAGAGGCAATGCCATATTCGGCCATCTCATGCATGAGCTCAGTGCGAATCTGCACCTCGATTCTCTGCTGCTTCGGGCCGATGATCGTGGAGTGGATTGACTGGTAGCCATTGGGCTTGGGCGTTGAAACATAATCCTTGAAGCGACCGGGAATGCTCTGCCACGTGGTATGAATGAGTCCAAGCGCGCGATAGCAGTCTTCAATATTGCGAACGATGATCCGAAATCCCATCAGATCGGAGAGCTGCTCCAGCGAGATGGATTTTTGCTCCATCTTGACCCAAATTGACCAAGGTTTTTTCATGCGCCAGCCGACATCGGCGTCAATGCCGTGCTGCGCGAATTTGCGCTTTATCTCATCAGCGATATTGTGCAGGACTTCGCCCTTCTCGCGCACAAGCGGCTTGAGGCGTGCGCGCACAGCGCGCCGCGCGCGCGGATTGAGAAAAAGAAACGCCAAATCTTCCAGCTCTTCACGCACCTCAAACATGCCCATCCGCGCAGCGAGCGGGACGTAAATATCCATCGTCTCCTCAGCGATGAGGCGGCGCTTGTCTTCATTGCTGACATGCCTGAGCGTGCGCATATTATGCAGCCGGTCGGCGATCTTGACCAAAAGCACGCGCACATCGCCCGCCATCGCCAAAAGCAGCTTTTTGAAATTTTCCGCGCGCTTCGTCTCTTCAGGGACGCGCTCCAAAATGGAAAACTTCGTCAGGCCGTCAACGAGGCTTGCGACCTCCTCGCCAAACAATTCAGCGATCTCGGCGCGCGTCGCGGAGGTGTCTTCTATCGTATCATGAAGCAGCGCGGTGGCGATCGTCGCCGAATCGAGCTTCATGCCAACCAAAATGCGCGCCACTTCTACAGGATGTGAAAAATAAGGCGCGCCCGATTCACGCTTCTGGTCGCCATGTTTTTTCGTGCCATAATTATAGGCGCGATTCAAAAGCTCAACATTCACGCGCGGATCATAGGCGCGCACACGGTCAATCAGTTCATGTTGCGGTATCATCAGAACCGGAAGGCTGGCCTCCCTCACCGGACTCATCAGGCGGCAGCTTGTCTGAATCAGAAGTCTGGGACTCAAAATCTTTGCCTGCTGCATTTTCTTCAGGCATATCTTCTTTTTGTAAAATTTCTTCTTGCAGACTTTCTTCAAGAGCTTCCTCAGCGATGCGCATTTCTTCTTCAGCAATCATCTCGTCGGTCGGTGCAGAGATCGGCTCATCTATATCACGCGCAGTTGCGGTCTCGGTTGCGGTCTCGGCCTCGGCCTCGGCTGACGCGGCTTTAAAATTAGCGAGACTGATATTATCAATTTCCCTTTCTTCGGAATCAGCCAGCCGCGTCTGGTAGGGGCTTTGATTGCTTCTCGCTTCTAAATCCGTGAGGCTTTTAAGCATTTCCTCTTCGCTCATGCCGGGAGCATCGGGGGCGAGCTGTTTGTTATCGTCAAAAGTTGATTCTTCAATGCCCGTAGGACGCAGGAGATCATTGATGATCGTTTCATTCATTTCGTCGGCGGTGATTTTGGCCTCAGCGATTTCGCGCAGCGCGACGATCGCATCGCGGTCATGATCGCGCTCAACGAGCAAAGGCTGGCCCGACAGAATTTGCCGCGAGCGCGCGGCCGCCATCAAAATGAGCCGGAACCGACTCGGCACTTGACGAATGCAATCTTCAACTGTGACGCGCGCCATTACATCTCCTTTTTAGAATGTCCCCCTTTTTTGAGGATATCCCGCTATTTTTACGCGATCTCGCTCGGCGGCGCAAGGGAAAAAAGGAAAAAACCGCAACCCGCCCCGATGAGCGCGCGCGCAACAGACGGATCGGCGCACTAGAGCGCGGATGAATCCAATCGGGCGCAATTTCGGCGAGCGGCGCAAGCACAAAACGGCGCGTGTGCATGCGCGGATGAGGCAACACGCAATTTTGAATCTGAAAATGAGAAGTTTGATCCCAACATAGGCGGCGATCGTCGAGAATGTCTAGATCAAAGGGGCGCGGCCCTGGACTGGCGCGGCGTCCGAAAAGGCGCTCCAAATTTTTGAAGCGCGCGAGCAAAATGTCCGGCCGGCACCTGACATGGCAGACGGCAGCGCCATTGATGAAATGGCGGCGCAAGCCTTCTCCGATGGGCTGAGTCGTGTAAAATCGGGAGCGCTGCCGCAGATGTGCGCCGGTGCTGTGCAGCCGCTTCAGCGCGGCGCGCAATGTGAGCAGAGGCGCGCCGAGCGGGCTGGCGCAATTCGCGCCCAAGCTAATATATGTCAGCGCGGGCGGCGATAATTTGCTAATCTTTTTATTTTTGGAGATATTATTCATGAGTAAAGTTTTTATAGATGAATTAAAAAAGGATAAAAAGACAGCGCTTTTTATTGATGGCGCTAATCTTTATCACGCGGTGCGCGCTTTGGGTTTTGAAATTGACTTTCGCAAGTTTCGTGATTTCTTCGCCCAGACAAATGCTTTGGTGCGCGCTTATTACTATACCGCGCTGCCGAACGACCAGAGTTTTTCGCCGCTGCGGCCATTGATGGATTTTTTGCAATATAACGGCTTTCGCTTGGTGACGAAACAGATGCGCGAATTTACCGATAGCGAGGGCAACCGCCACATCAAAGGCAATATGGATATTGAGATCGCTGTGGATATTCTGCAAATCGCGCCGCATTTGGAGCATATTGTGCTGGTTTCAGGCGATGGCGACTTTTGCTATTTGATTGATGCGGTGCAGCGCATGGGAAAATATGTAACGGTTGTCTCCACCGCACATGCGAAGCCGCAAATGCTCGCCGATGAGCTGCGCCGCCAGACCGATTATTTCATTGATCTGGCTGACATTCGCAATGACATCCAGCGCAGCGCAGAACAAAATACTCAAAACGCTAATGAACCGAGCTGATCCGGCGGCGAATTGCGCATTATGTTCGCGGCTTGCCGATTGGCGCACCGCCTTGCGCAAGCAGCATCCGGACTGGCATAACGCGCCGGTGCCGTGTTTTGGCAATCCGAAAACAGCGCGACTGTTGATCGTCGGTCTGGCACCCGGCCTCAAAGGTGCGAACCGCACCGGACGCGTCTTCACCGGCGACGGCGCCGGTGAACTTCTTTATGAAACATTGCTGCGCCATAAATTCGCGCAGGGTCATTATGCCGCGCGCAAAGATGACGGGCTCGCATTGACCGACTGCCTCATCACCAATGCGGTGCGCTGTGTGCCGCCGGAAAACAAACCCACAAGGGCGGAGATTCAAACATGCCAATCTTTTTTGCACGCGCGCATCAAGAGCATGAAGCGGCTGCGCGCGATCGTCGCGCTGGGCCGCATCGCACATGAAAGTGTCATTGAGGCGCTCGGTCTGCGCAGGCCGGCCTATCCATTCAAACATGGCGCGCGGCATAAATTAGTTGATGACGCACAGTCGCTCGCTTTGCCATTCACTTTATTTGACAGCTATCACTGCTCGCGGCGCAATCTCTCCACAAAGATTCTCACCCCAGCCTCATTTCAGCGGGTTTTCCGCAATGTGCGATCTTTTTTAGATTAAGTTTTTAGATTAAGCTTGTCGGCGCACGAGTTTTTCTTTGCGGCGCTGCCATTCGCGCTGTTTGATTTCACGGCGGCGGTCATATTTTTTCTTGCCGCGCACGAGGCCGAGCTCCACTTTGGCGATGCCCTGATCGTTGAAATAAATGGATAAAGGCACGAGCGTCATGCCGCTCTGCTTCATTTTTTGCGCAAGCCGGATCATCTGCCTTTTATGGAGCAATAATTTGCGCTGCCGCTTTGGCTCATGGCCGGTCAGGCCCGAAGGCGCATATCTGCCAATATGAAGATTGATCAAATAAAAGCCGTCCGGCTTGGCGAGCGCATAGGCCGCGCCGAGCATCAAAGTCTTGGCGCGCAAAGCCTTGACTTCAGAGCCGACCAGCATGATGCCGACTTCCAATTTGTCTTCAATCTCATAAAGGTGGCGCGCTTTGCGATTCTCCGCGACGGTCAACATGGGGCGACATCTAACCCCGCTTTACGCATCACTTGGCGCATGATTTCCTTCTCGCCGTCATTGAGCGGCACGAGCGGCAGGCGGACATCTTCGCGCGCCTGCCCGAGCAGGCTGAGCGCATATTTGGTCGGCGCAGGCGACGGCGCCATGAACAAAGCTTCATGCAAAGGCTGTAATTTTTCATCCAGCGCGCGGGCTTTGGTGAGGTCATTGGCCAGACAGGCATTTTGGAACTCAGCGCATAAAACCGGCGCGACATTGGCGGTCACCGAAATGCAGCCATGCCCTCCCTGTTGCATATAGTCAAATGTAAGCCCATCCTCGCCGGATAATTGGCAGAATGACTCGCCGCAAGCGTCAAAATGAGCGCGCACCCGCGAGACATCGCCGGTAGCATCTTTGACGCCGATGATGTTTTTCTCCTCCGCGATCCGCGCCATCGTCGCGACCGAAATATCAACGATGGAGCGGCCCGGAATATTATAAACAATGATCGGCAGATCGCTGACCGCGCGGCTGATCGCCGCATAATGCTGATAAAGACCCTCTTGCGACGGCTTATTATAATAAGGCGCGACGACGAGCGCGGCATCTGCGCCAGCCTTTTCGGCGTGGCGCGTGAGCTGGATGGCCTCCTGCGTCGCGTTGGAGCCGGTTCCGGCAATGATCGGCACACGGCCCGCATTGGTCTCAATGACGATCTCAATGACGCGCTGGTGCTCATCATGCGAGAGCGTCGGGCTTTCGCCGGTCGTGCCGCAGGGCACGATGCCGTGCGTGCCCGAAGCGATATGCCATTCAACAAGCGCGCGCAGCCCCGCCTCATCCACCGCGCCATCGGCGAAGGGCGTGATCAGCGCAACAATAGAGCCGCGAAATTGAGAGCCGCGAAATTTTGGGTGCGATGCCATTCAGGCATCATAACACCTAACCCGGCAGGCCGCTATTATAACGGCGCAGCTCCTCGCCGCCCGCATGGAGCGCAAAATTCGCGCGCTGCGCATGATCAGGGTCTTGATCGGGCGGCGGCAATTTTCCGGTAATGTCAAAGGTCGCGGCGAGATATTTCGCATCGGCATCGCAGCGATTAACCCGATCAAGGCCGTTAAGATCGCTGATGCTGGGGCTCTCGCCGATCGCATGACAGAGCAAAGAAAGCCGCGCAACCAGCTTATGCGGCTCGCCGCCTTGGCTGCGGAAAGAGCCATCGCGCCAAATATCCTTGACCTGCTCGGCGCATTGGACGATCCGCCTGGTTTCATAATCAATCGAGCTAACCTGCTTATTCAATTCGTCCAGCTCGCTCTTGGAATGCAGCGCCGGTTTGGAATCATGCAGCTGCTGCACGGCATCGCGGCGTCCAGCGATCACGCTGCGCTGCAACTCAAGCTCTTTGAGGCGCGCGCCGACCGCCCCTTCAAGAAACGGCGTCTGCCGCTCGCCTAGCAATTGCGTCAGCGCCGGATCATTGATCTGCGTGGAATAGCCCCAGCCCGTCACATAGCGCGCGAGCCGCCCGGGCAGAGGAACCCGCTCAAGCGATACGCCGCGCCATGCCCGCGGCGCAGGCTCAACCCCGAAATTGAACTGCCGCAGCTCAACTTTGATCGGCACAAAACCGAGCTGACCATCCGACAATCTGACCGGCAGCTTAAACGGCTCGCCATTTTCACTGGCCGCGCGCAACCCCTCAAGCTGGTCGGCCAGCAGAGCGCGCTCCGATTCCGCGCGCGGCTTTCCCGGTTGCGGCGTCATCAGGCTGATCGCATTGACCGGCACGGTGATCACCTCCGTATCCACGTTCGGATCATATTGCTCGTTAAAATTGGCCAGAGCCAGTGCCTGATGATATTTGTCTTCGTTGGCGATCAGAGTCGCCGCGATGACCTCGCGCCCCATCGTCTTGTGGGCGTTCTTTTGAATCACCTGACAGATCGGCTCAAGTTTGCTATTGTCCGTCTCGTTTGCGACGCTAAACGCAATGGCTCCAAAATCGCGCGTGGTATCGGTCGCCATGCTGTCGTCCCAATACATCGTGCCGATCACATCGTTCAGTTCGGCGGGTGGGAGCTGCTTTAAAAAATCCGGCGTCACCCCCGAAGAATTGAACGCCGCATGACGGTTGGCTTGGAAAATCACCGAACTGTCTTCGTTTTGCAGCGCCGAACGCGCTAGGTTGGGCACATGAAAAATATCCTGATGCTGCCCCGTCGCCGCCACGCCGCCATTATAGGGATGAGCAAAGTGCTGCGCGACGCCCGCACCACCCGGCTCGACCGTGCTTTGATAATTATACGCTTGCCCGTCAACATGAAAGGAAAAGGCATTATCTATTTTCGGCCAAGCGGCTTGATTGGTCGCCAAAGCGCGGCCTTGCGCCAAAAGCTCCTGCGAGGGCATCAGCGCCTCATCAAGGCCTAGATCTAAAGGCTGAGGATCAATCTCAACGAGCTTGTCTTGCAGAGGGGTTGAGCCATCATCCCGCCCTTGAGCCGCCTTTTGATGGGCGGTGAATTTTTTCTCAAGCTCAGCACAGCGCTGCTCAACTTTTTCGATCGCGTCGGCAATTTGCGGATTCTCTTCGAGCACAAGCTGCCGCTGTTTTAACCTAAGAGCGTTGCTCAATCCCTCCGCGTCGCGCAGCTGCCCGTTAATCTGATCGACAGGCCGCGCTATGTTGACCGGCGGCAGCTCGTCACCATATCTGCTGATCATATCGGCAACAGCCATATGCTGAACGGCCAAGCGCTCCGAAAGCCCCTGCCCGATGATCCCCGTTTGCAGCACCAGCGTCAATTCGGGCTTGTCGGCGCGCTCGGCGTGGCGCGCGAATATCTGACCCACATGAGTCTGGGCGATCGCTAAATTGGCCTGTGCTGCGTGCAGCTTCTTGCTCAAAGATGCCCGATCTTGAGGACTCGCCGTGCCGGCATCAACCTTCTTGACAAGATCAGCGATGACCGTTTGGTCTTGCTCCGTTTGTGCGGTGAAAGCCTGCGTGTCATAAAGCGCGGTGAATTCCTCCTTCCATAAAAAATCCGGCGCGACGTCGGCGATATTCTGCCCGCCTACAATCACCTTTTCATGCACCTCTCGCGCTGCCGCTTCGCCGCCAGATTTGAGCACTTCATGAGTCAGCGCGGTGCCAATCTCATCCTTGATTTGAGCGATCGGCATAGTGAGCTGCTTGTTAATGATCTCCCTGACTTGCTCCAGCCGTGTAATCCCCGGCAGCGCGCCTTCCGTATAGCGCAGATCTTTCAATTCCAGCTTCTTTGGCTCGGCCTTTTTAACTTCTTTGGGCAGCACCTCCGCCCGCTTGCCGCGCGCCGCTCTGCGCAAGAGCCTGAAGCGAGACCGCGGCGGCTCCGTTTCCTGAACCCCCACGCTTTGAGTCGCCAATGAATCATTCCGGCGCGCTGCCCCGCCCCTATCGGTTTTGGTTTTCACCGTGCGGCTGACAAGCTTCTTAAGGCCTTTCCATCTTTTTTTCCATTTGCCTTTTTTTCTCGTCGGCACATGAGTCGATTCATCGGTCTGCAATCGGTCGTTCAGTTTTGCGCTTCCTGTGCTCTTTGCGCCGCCGCGCGCCGCCGCCGAATCTAGCGGCTGATAGCCCGAAGGCGGATGGTTAAAAAAAGTTTTGAGCGGTGAAAATTTCACAATAGAGCCATATATTCTCTTCGGATGCTTCTGAAGGGGGCTCTTTTGTTATACAGCCCCTCTATGAGCGGCGGCGGCATCTCCGACATTTGTGATATGTTGTGAACATATCTTGATAATTTGAAGCGGGCGGCGATTTGGGCTATCAAGGCAGGTGGAGAGGTGGCCGAGTGGCTGAAGGCGCTCCCCTGCTAAGGGAGTATGGGTTAACACTCATCGAGGGTTCGAATCCCTTCCTCTCCGCCAGTTTCACTTGTGAAGGCATCCCTGATGAGAGCAAAGATAAACATCATCATTTCAAAACTCATCTTCCACCTATTGGTTTGGGAGATGCGCATCAGAGGGCCGCATATAAAAAATCGGCTATGGCGGCTCAAGCTCATGAATCGCAAGTCGATAGCTTTGCTTACCTTTCCCATTCCCTTGAATTTTTTTGTTGATGAGCAGCGCCGCGTGGCCTATTTCAACATGCCCAAAGTCGCAGGCACATCCTTGTCACATACTTTACTTGAGAGCGAGAAGATGCGGCAAGATTTTTATCACATGCGAACTTCAAACGCAGATGTCAAAGCCTTTCAGCGGCTCAACTGGCTGCTTCGCGACGAGCGCGCGAGCAAGCTTTTTCCGGTTAACATAAAAATCATCCGCCAGATGCAACATGCAGAATATAAGCCAGCCACACCGGCCATCGCCGCGCCTGAAAAATTGCTTCTGGTTGGGGTGAGCAAAGAAAAAATTTATAAGAAGGAGAGAATTGATTTAAACCACATCAATGACTATTTGAATGGCTATTTTATTTTTACCTTTGTTCGCAATCCATTTGACAGACTCGTGTCATTTTTCCAAGAAAAATATACGTATGAAAATGGCAGATATATCCATTATCGCCCCGAGATTATATTTTTCTGGTTTAAAGAGATTTCCTCTTTTGAGGATTTCATTTATAAAATCTCAAAGACGCCTGACCTTCATTTAGAAGAGCATTTCGCGCCTCAATATATTAAAACAGACCGCCTGAAAGCTTTTGGCATTGATATCAATTTTATTGGCCGGTTTGAGGCACTTGAACAGGATTTTGAAAAAGTGAAAACAAAATTTAACCTTTTGCCTCTAGAGCACATAAACAAAAGCAAAGGCAAACATTCAGATTGGCGCGATTATTACACGCCGCAAACAGCAAAAATGATCTATAAAAGATACCACAAAGATTTTGAGATGTTCGGCTATCAAGACGAATACCCGAAACTGCTGGCCTACCTCAAGACAAAAAGCAAGGAAGCAAAAAAATGACCTCTGCTCTGATGCGCGCGCTATTTCCTCTGAAAGCCTGGCTCATGAAACGCAGAGGCGACGTTCATAAAAATTATCAAGTCTTTAAATTTTTTAACATAGAGCTTTTTCTTGATGATCGGCGACAGGCGGCTTATCTTAACATGCACAAAACCGCAAGCACGTCTTTGGCACACACATTGCTTGAAAGTGAAGAGATGAGACAAGGCTTTATACAAGCAAAAAAGCAAAGCAAAATCAGCACTAATCAGATTAGAGATTTCATAGTACGAGGTCACCCCAGACACCTGCGCCTCAAACACCTCTTCCCTATCAATATAAAGATCATCAAGTTCCAGATTAAAAAAAAAAGCTGGTACATTCAAGGCGGCAATGAAAAGGAATCCACCATAACTTCAAAAGAGATCAGCGCTTTTTTTATTTTTACTTTCGTGCGCGATCCTTTTGACCGGCTCGTGTCATTTTTTCAAGATAAATATATATATAAAAATGGCGGATATGATTTCTATCAGCTCGCGAAGCAGGAGTCGTTTTTCCCCAGGGTTGGTTCTTTTGCTGAGCTCGCGCATAAAATGTCAAAGGCTCCTGATGCTTATTTAAATCAACATATAGAACCACAATATCTAAAGATAGATCGTCTTCAAGACTTAGGCGTGAAAGTCAATTTCATTGGGAAATTTGAAAATCTTGAGTCAGATTTTGAAAAAATCAGAACGAGATTCAATCTTCTGCCTCTAGAACATAGAATGAAAAGCACGGGCGAACATTCAGACTGGCGTGATTATTATACGCCGCGAACGGCGAAAATTATCTATAAAAGATACCGCAAAGATTTTGAGAGGTTCGGCTATCAAGACGAATACCCGAAACTGCTGGCCTACCTCAAGACAAAAAGCAAGAGAGCAAAAAAATGATGACAGCTTTGATGCGCGCGCTATTTCCTCTGAAAGCCTGGCTCATGAAACGCAGAGGCGACGTTCATAAAAATTATCGAGTCCTTCAAGCTGTTCACATAAGGCTTTTTTTTGATGATCGGCGACAGACGGCTTATCTTAACATGCAAAAAGTCGCAAGCACGTCTTTGATACACACATTGCTTGAAAGTGAAGAGATGAGACAAGGCCTTGAACAAGCAAAAAAGCAAAACAAAATCAAAACTGATCAGATTCAAGGTTTAATAAGACAAAAGCACCTCAACCACCTTTTCCCTGTCAATATAAAGACCATCAGGTTCCAGGCTAAAAACAAAAGCTGGCCCATTCAAGACAGCAACGAAAAGGAAGCCACCATCACTTCAAAAGAGATCAGCGCTTTTTTTATTTTCACTTTCGTGCGCAATCCTTTTGACCGGCTCGTGTCATTTTTTCAAAACAAGTATATATATAAAAATGGCGGATATAATTTCTATCAGCTCGCGAAGCAGGAGTCGTTTTTCCCCAAGGTTGGCTCTTTTGCTGAGCTCGCGCATAAAATGTCAAAGGCTCCTGATGCTTATTTAAATGAACATATAGAACCACAATATCTAAAGATAGATCGTCTTCAAGACTTGGGCGCGAAAATCAATTTCATTGGGAAATTTGAAAACCTTGAATCAGATTTTGAGAAGATACGAACAAAATTTCATCTTTTACCCTTGGAACAAAGAATGAAAAGCACGGGCGAACATTCAGACTGGCGTGATTATTATACGCCGCGAACGGCAAAAATGATCTATAAAAGATACCGCAAAGATTTTGAGAGGTTCGGCTATCAAGACGAATACCCAAAACTGCTGGCCTACCTCAAGACAAAAAGCAGGGAAGCAAAAAAATGACCTCTGCTTTGATGCGCACGCTATTTCCTCTGAAAGCCTGGCTCATGAAACGCAGAGGCGACGTTCGTAAAAATTATCGAGGCCCTCAACCTGTTAAACTAAATATTTTTTTTGATGATCGGCGACAGACGGCTTATCTCGCCATGCCCAAAGTCACAAGCACATCTTTGCTATACACATTGCTTGAAAGTGAAGAGATGAGACAAGGCCTTGAACAAGCAAAAAAGCAAAACGGAAACGGCATTGATCAGATTCGAGATTTCATAAAACGAGAGCACCTCAAACGCCTTTTCCCTGTCAATATAAAGGCCATCAGGTTACGGACTGAAAACAAAAGCTGGCACATTCGAGGCGGCAACGAAAAGAAATCCACCATCATTTTAAAAGAGATCAGCCCTTTTTTTATTTTCACTTTCGTGCGCAATCCTTTTGACCGGTTCGTGTCATTTTTTCAAGATAAATATATATATAAAAATGGCAGATATTATTTCTATCTGCACACGCAGCGGAAGTCGTATTTCCCCAAGATTGGCTCTTTTGCTGAGCTCGCGCATAAAATTTCAAATGCTCCTGATGCTTATTTAGATAGCCATATAGAACCACAATATCGAAAGATAGATTATCTTCGAGACTTAGGCGTGAAAGTCAATTTCATTGGGAAATTTGAAAACCTTGAATCAGATTTTGAGAAGATACGAACAAAATTTCATCTTTTACCCTTGGAACAAAGGAACAAAAGCAAAGGCGAACATTCAGACTGGCGTGATTATTACACGCCACGAACGGCAAAAGTGATCTATAAAAGATTCCGCAAAGATTTTGAGAGGTTCGGCTATCAAGACGAATACCCAAAACTGCTGGCCTACCTCAAGACAAAAAGCAAGGAAGCAAAAAAATGATGACAGCTTTGATGCGCGCGCTATTTCCTCTGAAAGCTTGGCTCATGAAACGCAGAGGCGACGTTCTTAAAAATCGTCGAGTCTCTAAAGCTGTTCGCATAAAGCTTTTTGTTGACGATCGGCGACAGGCGGCTTATCTTTGCACACCCAAAATCGCAAGCACGTCTTTGATACACACATTGCTTGAAAGTGAAGAGATGAGACAAGGCCTTGAACAAACAAAAAAGCAAAACAAAATCAGAACTGAGCAGATTCAAAATTTCATAAGACGAGAGGACCTCAAACACATTTTCCCTGTCAATATAAAGGCCATCACCCTCCAGACTAAAAACAAAAGCTGGCACATTGAAGGCAGCAAAAAAAAGAAATTCACCATCACTTCAAAAGAGATCAGCACTTTTTTTATTTTCACTTTCGTGCGCAATCCTTTTGATCGGTTCGTGTCATTTTTTCAAGACAAGTATAGATATAAAAATGGCGTATATTATAAGCACGGGAGGCAGAATTCGTTTTTCCCCAAGGTTGGCTCTTTTACTGAGCTCGCGCATAAAATTTCAAATGCTCCTGATGTTTATTTAAATGACTATATACGACCACAATATCTAAGGGTAGATTTTCTTCGAGACTTAGGCGTGAATATAAATTTCATTGGGAAATTTGAAAATCTTGAATCAGATTTTGAGAAGATACGAACAAAATTTCATCTTTTACCCTTGGAACAAAGAATGAAAAGCACGGGCGAACATTCAGACTGGCGTGATTATTACACGCCACGAACGGCAAAAATAATCTATAAAAGATACCGCAAAGATTTTGAGAGGTTCGGCTATCAAGACGAATACCCAAAACTGCTGGATTATCTCAAAGCAAAATCAAAAAAATCCAATTAAGCGGCGCGGTCATGCTATATCAATTTTATGCTTGACCGGAGATTCATCATAGACAATCTGGAGATTGTCGCGCGCGCAGCACGCGATCGCGGCGCGGTGTGCGATGTCGCGGGCTTTGTGGACGCCGAAAAATCCCGCCGCACTGCGGAGGCGCGGCTTCAAGAGCTCAACCAGCAGGCCAATCACCTTGCACGCGATGGCGCGCTCTCGGCTGATCAGAAGCGCGAGCAGGGGCAGGCGCTGCGCCTTGAAAAGCAGAAGATCAGCCGCCAGCTCGCTCAAAAGGCGGAGCTGGCCGATCGCCTGCTCGCCGACATTCCCAATCTGGTGCATGAGGCGGTGCCGATCGGCGATGAGACTCATGCGCGCGAGATTAAGCGCGGCGCGCGCGCGGTTCCGGAATTTGACTTTGAGCCTAAGGATCATGTCGTGCTGGGCGAGGCTTTGTCTATGTTTAACTTCAAAGCGGGCAGCGCGGTTGCGGGCGCGGGCTTTTATTTTTTACTGGGCGACGGCGCGCGCTTGGAGTTAGCACTACAAAATTATGCGCTGGACAAATTGATGGCGAAGGGATTTATGCCGGTGATTCCTCCGGAGCTGGTGCATGAATCGGTGCTGTTTGGCGCGGGCTATCGGCCACGCGGCGACGAGGCCAATTCCTATATGATTGACGGCACCGACCTTCATCTGATTGCGACGTCGGAGATTCCGCTCTGCGGCATGTTTGCGGGCGAGATCATTGAGGGCGCTCAACTGCCTTTGCGCTTGGCGGGTTTGAGTCATTGTTTCCGCTCCGAGCGCGCCGCCGGACGCGCGACGCGCGGCCTGTTTCGCGTCCACCAATTCAGCAAGGTTGAGATGTTAGCGATCTGCCATCCGGATGAAAGCGAGGCGCTTCATCAAGATTTTCTAGCTCTGGAATGTGAGATTTTTGACGATCTGGAGATTCCCTACCGCGTTGTAGATGTTGCGAGCGGCGATCTGGGCGCGCCGGCCTATCGCAAATATGACATTGAGGCGTGGATGCCCGGGCGCAAAGACTGGGCAGAGGTCACCAGCGCGAGCAATTGCACCGATTATCAAGCGCGGCGGCTCAAAATTCGCTGGCGCGAGGATGGCGGCAAACCCGCTTACCCGCATATTTTGAACGGCACCGGCATCGCGGTGGGCCGCGCGATGATCGCGCTGATGGAAAACGGCCAGCAAAAAGACGGCGCGATCAAGATTCCCGAAGCGCTCGTGCCTTTATTCGGTAAACCAAAAATTGGGCAAAAAGATTGAGTTAAAAGATTGAGCTATGAGTGTTTTTAAGAAGGCGGATCTGAACAAATGGCGCGCTGCGCTTGATGAGGCGGCTCAAGGTAAAGAGATCACCCGCGAGATCTTTGGGATCAAGATTCCGGCTCTCGGCCTTGCCGGAGATGATCCGGCACCGCGCATTTTGCCGCCTCACCAAAATATGATCTTGGTGCAAAGTTATGATCCGCAAATGACCGACATGATGGAGGCCATACAAGATGATCTCGCTCACGGGGTTGAGGGCATCTGGGTTTCGGGCACGGATAAAAAAATTCCTGAAATTATCAATAAAACCACCAAATATAAGCCGGTCATTTATGTTGATGATCCGGTTCATCTCTCCCCTAAAAATAATAATGGAAATAATAAAAATATCGCCATGCTTCTGGCAAGCGAAGAGACGAATACCGCTGCGGACCCCGCTACGGACTTGGCGGCGGTTTGCGCCCGCGCGCTGGCTTTCAAAAAAACCTCTCCGGCAATGCCTGCGCGGCTCGGCCTCAAGGCCGATCAAAATATATTCATCACGATCGCCAAATATCGCGCGGCGCGCTGGCTCTGGTTTGTGCTGACCGGCGAGACGGCCTCCATCCACGCGCTCCCTTGCACGCCTAGCAATAGAACAGATGATGAGGCAGGCGATGAAGGCGCGCATCTGCTGCACAATGTTGTCGGCTGCTTTGCGGCGGCGGTCGGCGGGGCGCAGAGCATCACCCTGCCGCCTTACGCGCATAAAGACTCTCATGCGCGGCATTTTCATGCGCGGCGAGGCGCGCGCAATATATGGCATGTGCTGCGCGAGGAAGGCCATCTCAACCGAGTCGTCGATCCGGCGGCGGGCTCGTGGCTTGCCGAAAATCTGACGGTGCAGATCGCCGAAAAGGCTTGGGCGCTCTTTGCCAATGAAAAATTAAAATTAAACCGGCCAAAAGATAATCATTCCGGATCGGAGACGATCACCGACACGCCAGAAGAAATAAAGCTTAAATCAATCTATGGGCCGCAAGACGCGCCCGATATAGATTTCACTCTGCCCGGCCAGCCTCCCTTCACGCGCGGGCCTTATGCGGCGATGTTTCTGACGCGGCCATGGACGATCCGGCAATATGCGGGCTTTTCAACCGCTGAGGACAGCAACCGCTTTTATCGCCACGCTTTGGCGCATGGGCAGAAGGGTCTGTCTGTGGCGTTTGATCTGCCGACTCACCGCGGCTACGATTCCGACAGCGAGCACGCGGCGGCTGATGTCGGCATGGCGGGAGTCGCGATTGATTGCCTCGACGATATGCGGATCTTGTTTGACCAAATCCCGCTCGGCGAAGTCAGCGTCTCCATGACGATGAACGGCGCGGTGCTGCCGATCATGGCGCTTTACATCGCCGCCGCCGCCGAGCAGAACGTCCAGCCCGAACAGCTCGCAGGCACGATCCAAAACGACATTCTCAAAGAATTCATGGTGCGCAACACTTATATTTATCCGCCTGCTGCGTCGCTGCGGATCGTCTCGGACATTTTTGCCTATGCGGCGGAACATATGCCGAAGTTCAACACGATCTCCATCTCCGGCTATCACATGCAGGAGGCGGGCGCGACGAAGGATCTGGAGCTGGCCTATACGCTCGCCGACGGGATGGAATATGTGCGCGCCGGAATCAAGGCCGGACTCGATATTGATAATTTTGCGCCGCGGCTGTCGTTTTTTTGGTGCATCGGCATGGATTTTTTTATGGAGGTGGCGAAAATGCGCGCCGCGCGCAGGCTCTGGGCGGAGATCATGGCGGATTTCGGTGCGAAGAAGGAGAAATCTTTAGCGCTGCGCACTCACTGCCAGACTTCGGGCTGGAGCCTGACCGCGCGCGATCCGTTCAACAATGTCGCGCGCACTTGTCTCGAGGCGAGCGCGGCGATCTATGGCGGCACGCAATCTTTGCACACTAACGCGCTTGATGAGGCGCTGGCGCTGCCCAGTGATTTTTCCGCCAAGATCGCGCGCGATACGCAGTTGTTTTTGCAAAATGAAACCGATATGTGCGCCTCGATTGATCCTTGGGGCGGCAGCTATTATGTTGAGCGCCTGACGGAGAAGATCGCCGAGCGCGCGCGCGAACATATAAAAGAAATTGAAAATGTCGGCGGGATGGCCGCCGCGCTCGCCGAGGGCCTGCCCAAAATGCGCATCGAGGAAGCCGCAACCCGCGCCCAAGCGCATATTGATACCGGCCAGCGCGTCATCATCGGAGTCAATAAGTTCCAGACAAACAGCGAGCCGGAGATTGATATTTTGAAAGTGGATAATCTCGCAGTGCGCAAAAACCAGATCGCGCGGCTCAAAGAGGCGCGCCGCCGCCGCGACCAAAAAGCCGTCGCCGCACAGCTTGAAGCGCTCTATCAAGCCGCTGAGACCGGCGGCGATAATTTAATGGCGGCCTGCGTGGAAGCAGCGAAGGCTGGCGCGACGGTCGGAGAGATGTCGCTCGCCCTTGAACGCGCCTTCACGCGCCATAAGGCTAAGGCGCGCATCACCAAAGGCATCTATGCCTCTGCGGCAAAAAGCGACAAAGTGCGCCATGCGCGCCAAGTGGCGCAAGCCTTCGCCCAAAAGCGCGGCAGCCCGCCTTGTATTTTGATCGCCAAAGCCGGACAAGACGGCCATGATCGCGGCCAGAAAGTGATCGCCGGCGCTTATGCCGATATGGGATTTGACGTCCATGTCGGCGATCTATTCTGCACCGCCGACGAGGTCGCTGCCCAAGCGATGAAGCTGGATGTGGATATTGTCGCGATCAGCTCGCTTGCGGGGGCTCATTTGCCGCTCGCGCGCGAGCTCATCTTGGCGCTGGACGCCAAAGATCGCAGCGACATTGCCGTCGTCATCGGAGGGATCATCCCCAAAGATGATGTCGCACCCTTAAAGGAAGCGGGGGTCAAAGCGGTTTATCCTCCCGGCACCGATGTCAGCGCGTCGGCGATTGATCTGCTTGAGTTAATCCGCGGCAAAAACTAAAGTAAAAATTAAAGTAAAAACTAATTTTTCTTGCTGCGGACGCGCATCAGGCCTTCTTGAACCGCTGAGGCGACAAGCCGCCCGTCCTGCGTATAGATCAAGCCGCGATTATAGCCGCGCGCGCCCGACGAAGACGGGCTGTCTTGAACATAAAGCAGCCATTCATCGGCGCGAAAAGGATGATGAAACCATAGAGCATGATCCAAGCTCGCCATTTGCAGCTGGCTGTTCATCCAATTCACACCATGCGGCGCGAGGCTGGTGTCCAGCAGCGACATATCCGACGCATAGCTCAACACGCAAAGATGAACGCCGAGATCATCGGGCAGTTTGCCTTTGGCGCGAAACCACACATATTGGGTTTCATTTGTCGGCGCGGGGTCGATCAGGTCGCGCGGATTGACCGGACGCAGATCGATCGGGCGGTAGCGCAAAAAATGATCGTGATATTCTTTGGGGATTTTATTGACGATTTTTTCCCTAAGAGCTTTTTCTTCGAGCAGGTCATCGGGCGCGGCCACTTGCGGCATCTCGACGTGATGTTCCAAGCCCTTTTCCTCAACTTGAAAAGACGCCGCCATGTGAAAAATCTCCTTCGCATTTTGGGTCGCGATGACGCGGCGCGAGGAGAAGCTCCTGCCATCGCGGCTGCGCACGACCTCATAAAGGATCGGCGTCTTCGGATCGCCGCCGCGCAGAAAATAGCCGTGCAAAGAATGACAAAAGCGCTCATCTTCCATCGTGTGCTGCGCCGCCGCAAGCGCCTGAGCGACCACTTGGCCGCCAAACACCCTGCCCCAGCCGCCGGGCGGGCTCACGCCGCGAAAAAGATTGAGGTCGATTTTCTCCAAATCAAACAGCGCGACCAGCTCGGCGACATTGCGCGCCATACTCATGCGGATATGTTCATCGCGCGCGCTGGCCAAACAAAACTTTGCGCGCTTTTTTGGCTTCTTTCGAATCTTCAGCGAGGCCGGAAGCGCGCAGCTCTCTGCCCGCAGCAAAGCCGCGCTGCACCGCCGGACGATCGGAGATTTTCTTGAACCAAGTCTGCAAATGCGGGAACTCATCGAGGTCCTGCCCCTGCATGCTATGAGGCAGCACCCATCCCCAGCAGGCCATATCGGCGATGGAATAGCTGTCGGCGAGATATTCGGCCTCCTTCAGCCGCGTATTCATGACGCCATAAAGCCGGTTGACTTCATCCGTGTATCGTTTAATCGCATAGGGGTTGTCTTCATTGGCGTATTTGGGAGCATATTGGCGGAAGTGATGCGCCTGACCGGCCATCGGTCCAAGCCCGCCCATCTGCCAGAACAGCCACTGGTCAACAAGAAAGCGCCCGCGTATATTTTTCGGATAGAACTTGCCGGTTTTGAGGCCTAGATATTGCAGGATCGCGCCAGACTCAAAAATTGAGATCGGCTTGTTGCCCGGCCCTTGCGGGTCAACGATCGCGGGCATCCGATTATTCGGTGAGATGGCCAAAAAAGACGGCTTAAATTGCTCGCCGCGCCCGATATTGACGGGCTTGATTTCATAAGGCAGGCGGCATTCCTCGAGCATGATAGAAATTTTCCAGCCATTAGGGGTTGGCCAATAATAAAGCTCAATAGGTTTTTTTTGAGGTTTTTTTTGCGCGCTGGCGCTCTTCACGGAAGCTTTCTTCTTAGAAGCTCTCTTTTTAGACGTGCTTTTCTTTGATGATTTTTTTGATGATTTTTTTACCGCACGTTTTTTCGCAGTTTTTTTGCCTGATGACTTTTTTGCAGCCATTGACCAACCCTCCTATTTTGAAGAGGCTATTTTGAGGCTATCTGAAGCCCCCTGTCAATGATGAAAAGGGGTAAGGGAACCACCCATAAATCAAGAGAGCTCCCAGCCAGAGCGGGAAGAGAGAGATCTCTTCGCCGCCCGAACTGGTGCTCACTTGGTCGCGCGGCAGATTATTTGCGCTTCGCGGTTTTCCGTTTGGCGGTTTTCCGCTTCGCGGTTTTGCGCTTTGCAGTTTTGCGCTTCGCGGTTTTCCGTTTGGCGGTTTTACGCTTTGCGGTTTTGCGCTTTGCGGTTTTGCGCTTTGCGGTTTTACGCTTCACGGTTTTCCGTTTAGCGGCCTTCTTAGCCACTTTCCGCTTAGCGGTTTTGCGCTTCACGGTTTTCCGTTTAGCGGCTTTCTTCTTGGTTGCTTTACGTTTCACAGCCATGACATCTCTCCTAAGGTTGGTTTCCATTGTCTCGGATTGTTTTTTTGAACAAAAACTTATTACGAGATTGAATTGCGTTTAGACTTGCGCAAAAAAAATAAAACGGCAAGTTTTTATTGCACTTGTTTTTTTGCGGATGCGCGCGCTGTTGAAAAAAAATGCGGCTTGGTTTTTTATTTTTTTGATTTCAGCAATTAACAATTCGTTAACTTTTCGAATCAGCACCTAGGCGGCAGTGAGCGGGGCGTTTGCGTGTTATGCGGGCAGTTTCAGTTTTTTGCGCAAAATGTCATTGACGGTTTGCGGATTTGCTTTGCCTTGGGTCTCTTTCATCACTTGTCCGACCCACCACGCCAACATTTTTGGTTTTGCTTGCACACGCTCAATTTTGTCCAGATTTTGCGCAATAATAGAATCACATATATCTTCGATTTTTTTGACATCGGTGACTTGCTGCAGGCCTTTGGCCTCGATGATCGCGTCGGGGAGCTGGCTTGTGGCACCCATGATCTCAAAAACCTGCTTGGCGATTTTGCCGGAGATCACATTTTCAACGATGCGCGTGATGAGCTGGGCGAGCGCCGCCGAGGTGATCGGAGAGCTTTCAATCGGCTGCTCGCTCTTGTTGAGGAAGGCGAGGAGGTCGCCGAGGATCCAGTTTGCGGCCTGTTTGGGCGGAATGTTTTGCGCCGCGATGCGTTTTGCGGTGTCCTCGAAGAAATCGGCGCGGGCGCGCTCTTGGGTGAGCACGGCGGCCTCATAGGCGGTGAGGCCATAGTCTTTTTCAAAGCGCTGTTTCTTGTCATCGGGCAGTTCGGGGAGGTTTTTTCTGATGTCATTGACTTTTTGCTCATCCAAAATGAGCGGCGGCAGATCGGGGTCGGGGAAATAGCGGTAATCGTGGGCGTCTTCTTTGGAGCGCATCGAGCGGGTCTGGCCGGTTGTGCTGTCAAACAGGCGGGTTTCCTGTGCGATCGCGCCGCCCTCTTCAATGATTCCGATCTGCCGCTGCGATTCATAATCAATCGCCAGCCCGATCGCGCGGATGGAGTTGATATTTTTAATCTCGCAGCGCGTCCCGAGCGCTTCGCCCGCCCGCCGCACCGAAACATTGACATCAGCGCGCAGAGAGCCCTGCTCCATATTGCCGTCGCAGACATTGAGGTAGCGCAGGATCGCGCGCAGCTTGCGGACATATTCGCGCGCCTCATTGGCCGAGCGCATATCGGGCTGCGAGACGATCTCCATCAAGCCGATGCCCGCGCGGTTGAGATCAACAAAACTTAAATTGCCGCCGCTGCTTTCTTCGTGGATGTTCTTGCCGGCATCCTGTTCAATATGCAGCCGCTCTATGCCGACTTTGCGGGTCTGGCCGTCTTCAAGATCAACGATGACCTCGCCGCCGGACGCGACCGGATGTTCATATTGCGAAATCTGGTAGCCCTGCGGCAGATCGGGGTAGAAATAATTTTTGCGGTCAAAGCGCGAGAAGAGATTGATCCGCGCGCCCAGCCCCAGAGCCGCGCGCACCGCCTGATAAACGCAAGCCATATTGACGGTCGGCAGCATTCCCGGAAAGGCGACATCAAGCAGAGCCAATTGGGTGTTGGGCGCAGCACCAAACGCGGTCGGCGCGGCGGAAAACAATTTCGCTTCAGAGGCGATCTGCGCATGGACTTCAAGCCCGATGACGATTTCCCAATTATTATTATCACTCATTTTGAATTCCACCATTTTTCGGGGCGAAGATTAAAAGCGGCGGCTTCCTCGATGAGGCGGGCGGCGGCGAGCATAGAGAGCTCGTCAAAATGATTGCCGATGATCTGAACCGAGAGAGGCAGTCTCTGTTCAGAAAGCCCCACCGGCACAGACATTGCAGGCAATCCGGCGAGGCTCGCGGGCACGGTGAAGACGTCATTCATATACATAGCGAGCGGATCCATCTGGCTGCCAAGCGGAAAGGCATCACTGGGCGTTGCCGGTGTCAGCAGCACATCCACTTTATCAAAAATCTCGGTGAATTCCTGCGTGATGATCGCGCGCACCTTTTGGGCTTTGAGATAATAGGCGTCGTAATATCCGGCAGACAGAGCATAAGTGCCGATCAGGATGCGGCGCTGGACTTCTTCGCCGAATCCGGCGGCGCGGGTTTGGGCATACATATCGGAGAGGTTTCTGCCCTCTTTGCGCAGGCCGTAGCGCACACCGTCATAGCGCGCGAGGTTGGACGAAGCCTCCGCCGGTGCGATGATATAATAAGTGGGCAGCGCATATTTTGTGTGCGGCAGCGAGACATCCACCATTTCCGCGCCCTGCTCTTTGAGCCATTGGGCGCTCTGCTCCCATAAGGAGACAATTTGCGGCGAGAGGTCATCGAGCCGATATTCTTTCGGGATTCCGACCCGCAGTTTGCGTCCGGCCAAATGAGAAAAATGATTAGAGAAATCCGGCACGGCTTCATTGGCGGAGGTTGCGTCTTTGGGATCATGTCCGGCCATCGCCTGCAGCAAGAGCGCGGCGTCTTCCACCGAGTGGGTGATGGTTCCGGCCTGATCGAGCGAAGAGGCGAAGGCGACAATGCCCCAGCGCGAGCAGCGGCCATAGGTTGGCTTGAGGCCGACGGTTCCGGTGAAGGCGGCGGGCTGTCTAAGCGAGCCGCCGGTATCGGTGCCGATCGCGCCCAGACACAAACCGGCGGCGACGCTCGCCGACGGCCCTCCCGATGATCCGCCGGGCGAGCGCGGCGTCGGATCATCTTTGGCGCGCCACGGATTGATCACCGCGCCCCAGCAGCTCGTTTCATTGGACGAGCCCATCGCGAACTCGTCGGTGTTGAGCTTGCCGACCATCACCGCGCCCTGCCGTTCCAGATTTTCGGTCACGGTGGATGAATAGATCGGCACGAAGTTTTCCAAAATGCGGCTGCCTGCGGTGGTGCGGTGGTTTTTCGTACAGAAAAGGTCTTTGATGCCGATCGGGATGCCGTCAAGCGCGCGGGCTCCGCCGTCTTTGATGCGGCGATCGGCCTGTTCGGCTTGGGCGAGCGCGGCCTCTTCGGTCAGCAGCACGAAGGCGTTGAGCGGCGCGGCTTCTTTGGCCGCTTTGAGCGCGTCTTGGGCTAGCTCTACCGCCGAAAACTCGCTTTTGCGCAAGCCCTCCAAGGCACTCTTTATCGTGAGCGGCCTACTCATTGGTTTTTGGGGTGACAAAAAACCCGCTCTGGCTCTCGGGCGCATTTTTGAGCGCCTCATCGCGCGCGATGGGCGGGGCGGCTTCATCTTTGCGCCCTTCAGTCTGTCCTTGCGCTTGAGTCTCTCTGCGACCGGCCTGCTCATCGGATTGGATGTGATCGGTCTTGACCTCCTGCAACTGGCCGACCCAGTCAAGGATCGGGCTCAGCTCGGCGGCGAGCGCGGCGCATTTCTCGTCAGGCACCGCGATATGCGCAAGACGAGCAATTTCACGCACAGTTTTCTCATCAATTATTTTTGGAATTTTAGACATATTATTTGGATATCAACCCGAACCATATATAATATAATCAGCCGAAGAGGACAAAACATATATTGGGGGCAATCCAATGGAAAGACGCGAATTTTTGAAATTGATGTCGGCGGGCGGCATTTTGGCGGTGGCGGCGCCGGCCTGCGATTTGTTTCCGAGCAGCAAGAACGCGGCGATCATCTCCGATCTGCCGAAGCTGGACGCGATCGCGCAGGCGGCGCTCGTGCAGAAGGGAGAGCTGAGCGCGGCGGAATTGGTTGAAGCGGCGATCGATCGCATTGAAGCAGTCAATCCGAAAATCAATGCGGTGGTGGCGAAGTCCTATGATATGGCGCGCGACCGCCTCAAGGCGAGCACCCAAGGCGGCCATTATATGGGCAAATTATGGTCGGTGCCTTATTTGATCAAAGACCTGACGGCCTATAAAGACGTGCGCTGGACATCGGGCACGCGCGTGTTCAATGACCGCATCGCCAAGAGCCAAACCCCCTTCGTTGATGATATTGAGCGCGGCGGTCTGGTCGTGATCGGCAAAACCAACACGCCGGAGTTCGGCCTGCTCTCATCGACCGAATCTTTGGCGCTCGGGCCTTGCCGGACGCCGTGGAATTTGGGTCATTCATCGGGCGGCTCGTCGGGCGGCGCGGCGTCGGCGGTGGCGGCGCGGATCGTGCCCGCCGCGCAGGCAAGCGATGGCGGCGGCTCCATTCGTCTGCCCGCGACTAATTGCGGGGTTTTTGGCCTCAAGCCCTCGCGCAACCGGTTCGGCAATCAATATCCCGACAGCCCCAAGCCGCCTTGGGAGATCTCCATCGCCCATGCGGTGAGCTGGTCGGTGCGAGATAGCGCTTTGCTCTTGGCGCTCACCGAAAAGGAAACCAGAGGACTCAAGCCGGTCGGCTTTGTCAATGAGCCGGTGCGGCGCAGGCTCAAAATTGCGGTGAGCCTTGAGGATTCACAGGGCCTCCTGCCTCATCCGGAGGTGCGCAAGGCCGTGCAAAAAGCGATGAGGCTGCTTGACGGCTTGGGTCATCGGATCATTCCGGTGAAGCGCACACCTTTATCCAATCAGTCAGCCATCAATGAGGACTTCATTAACTATTGGTCATCGGGCGCGGCACAGACGCGCGATGCGATCGCCAAGCAGACCGGCAAAGATATGAATGAATGGCTTGAGCCATGGACTCTGTCGCTGGCGCGCAAATTTGACGAGCTCAAAGACAAGAACAAGGCCATCGCCGACGCGATCAAAACCTTCAAGCGCGTCCAGCGCGACACGCGCCGCTTTTTGAGGCGCTATGATGTGTGGCTGTCGCCGGTAGCCGCGTCGCCGCCGCCGAGGATCGGCGAACAGGCGCCCGACGTGGATTTTGATACTTTATATGATCGCATCTTGAAATTTGCCGCGCATACGCCTTTGCATAATGTGGCCGGCACACCGGCGATGTCGGTGCCGATGCACTGGACCGAGGACGATCTGCCGGTCGGCGTTCAACTCGCGGCGAATTTTGGACGCGATGGCTTATTGCTGCAACTGGCCTACCAGATGGAAGCCGCGCAGCCTTGGGCGAACCGGCTGCCAAAAACTCACGCTTAATGAGCGCGGCTCAATGAGCCTGACTCGCAGTGCGGCGGGAGATTTTTCTGCGCTGCCGCCGCGGGCGCGTCTGCTGGGGCTGGATCCGGGAGGCCGCCGGATGGGCGTCGCGATTGCGGACGCGCTGGGCGCGGTGGCGATGCCGCTCTGCGTGATCCGGCGCAAGCGCTTCGGCGACGACATCGCTTTATTGAAGGAGATAATTAAAGACCACGAGATTGGCGGCATTATATTGGGGCTGCCTCTGCGGATGGACGGACAGGAGGGTCGGCGCGCGCAGTCGGTGCGTGATTTTGCCGCCGCGCTCTACGAGGCGCTGGGTGTGCCGCTCGCCTTTTGGGATGAGCGGCTGACGACAAAGGCGGCCGAGCGCGATGTCAGCAGCAAGAAGTCTGGCGAGATGGTGGATGCGCTCGCGGCGGCTCATATTTTGCAGGGAGCGCTGGATATGCGCGCGCAGGGATGAAAATGAGCTCTGTCTATTCTAATGGGCTAGGCGGCGCGGATTTTCTTGACCTTGATGCTTTTCTCCAAAGATCGCGAATGTGCCAGATCAAAAGCCATTTGCATTGACAGCCAAGCCTCCGGTGTTGAGCCGAAGCCTTTCGTGAGTCGATAAGCCATTTCAATGGAGATGCCGGTTTTGCCATGTATCAGGTTGGAGAGAGTTTGCCGACACACGCCGAGCCGCTTTGCGCCTTCGCTGACCGGCAGGCCGAGAGGCTTCAAACAATCTTCTGCGACAATGCGTCCGGGGTGGACGGGGTTTTTCATCGTCATTTTGAACTTTCCTTCTTTTGTTTAATGGTAATCCAGATAATTCACGTTAACGGCTTTGCCGTTCTCAAACTGAAAGGTGATGCGCCAATTGCCTGAGACTCTGACGGCATAATGCCCTTTCAATCGCCCACGGAGCTTATGCAATTTGAAGCCCGGAAGGTTCATGCCTTCTGGCTGGCTGCAATTATCCAGCACGGTCAAAATTCTCTGCACTTTGTCGAGATGATCAGGCGAGATTTTTGCAGGTCTTCCCTCATAAATTGCTCTGAGTTCTTTATGGCGGAACGATCTAATCACTTATTTCAGAGTGTCGCATGTCTATTGACATTTGTCAATCTTTTGATTGGGGGCTTTTGATTGGGGGCTTTTGATTGGGGGCTTTTGATTGGGGGGCTTTTGACTAGGGAATTTTACCTCGTCATTCCCGCGTTGGACTCGTCTGGTGGCGGCCTTCAAAACGGCCTTCCATGCGCTGCTGAATCTCAACCGCCGAATGTGCTGCTTCGCCGAGTTCCTCGCGTATGCGATGAAAGCGGTGCAGATCGCTCTTTGACGGCATATAGGCTGGATCATCGCAATGATTACGAATGATCTCCAGAGCATGGCGCACAAAGACGGACGCATCTCTGAGACGTTGATTTTGTTTTTTTGACATGGTGTTTCTCCCCTGTTTGGCTTCGGTGAATAGCCACCAAAACTGGTGACCGGGGAGTTAAGAAAACCGTGAAAAGACGGTACAATGACCTTTAGGCCGTGAAGCCTTGGACATACGCCACTGCCTCCCCAGCCTTAAACCAGAGAGGCACTTTGCGGCAGTGCCATGCCGCTTTTCAGGAGGTTCTTAATCCCCCAGAGCTAGAACGCCTAGCTCCGAACGCAGTCTATCACGCGAGGAAAGGTTTTGCCGACGATTATATTTCACTAGATCCCCGCTTCCGGCATGTCGTGCCTGCGCGGGGATGACGAAGAGAAAGACGAAACGGCGCGCGCCTCTCGGAGGCCGCGCCGTTGATTTCGGCGAGAATTCCCCAAGATAACCCCTTGCGCTCGGCAGCGAAAGCGGTCTAAATGGGGTTTTAATGAGTGCCGCACGGGATTTATCGCCTTTTCCGCACCGCCACATTCTTTCAACGAAAGACTTCACGGCGGCGGCGGCGGCATTTCTGCTCGATCTTTCCGAACAATATATCAATAAGCGCGCAAGCACAGCACTCAAAGGATTGACGCAGGTCAATCTTTTTTTTGAGAACTCAACGCGCACACAGGTCTCGTTTGAGCTGGCCGGCAAGAGGCTCGGTGCTGATGTGCTCAGCATGCGACCGGCGGCCTCGTCCATCAAAAAAGGCGAGACCCTCATTGATACCGCCATGACCCTCAACGCGATGCGCCCCGATGTTCTTGTCGTGCGGCATCATGCGTCGGGGGCAGCGGCGCTGCTGTCGCAGAAGGTGGACTGCGCGGTCATCAATGCCGGAGACGGCGCGCACGAACACCCGACCCAAGCGCTGATTGACGCGCTAACCATCCGCCGCCGCCGCGGACGCATCGCCGGACTGCAGATCGCGATCTGCGGCGATATTTTGCACAGCCGCGTGGCGCGCTCCAACATTTATCTGCTGAAGACTTTGGGCGCGCAGGTGCGCTTGATCGCGCCCTCCACTTTATTGCCGCGCTTGGCCGCGCGCGCCTTTGAGGTTGAAGTGTTCAACAGCATGGAAGAGGGCCTGCCGGGCTGCGACATCGTGATGATCCTGCGCCTGCAACAAGAGCGCATGGAGGGTCATTTTGTTCCCTCGCCGCGCGAATATTTTGACCTGATGGGTTTGACAAAAGAGAAGCTCAGCATCGCGCGCGACGATGCGCTGGTGATGCATCCGGGTCCGATGAATAGAGGCATAGAGATTGACAGCGCGGTCGCCGATGATGTGTCGCGCTCGCTGGTGCAGGAGCAGGTTGAAATGGGCGTCGCCGTGCGCATGGCGGTGCTTGAATTAATGACCCGCGGGCAACGAAAATGAATCTGCTGCTCAAAAATGCGCGCCTGTTGAGCGATGAAGACCTTAAAAAGGCGAGCCTCAAAGACGTTTTGATTCAGCAGGGAAAAATCGCGGCGGTTCAACCAGCAGGCGCTCTAGAAATTGCCCAAGAAACCACCCAAGAGATTAATTGCGGCGGCCATTTACTGCTTCCGGCGCTGATTGATCTGCAAGTCTTCGCTGGAGGCGCAGGGGCGAGCGGCGAAGATGTTCTCAGCGACATTAGCCGCGCCGCACTTGCGGGCGGGGTCGGGTCGGTTTTGCTGATGCCCGATGAGCGGATTAACGGCCAGAGCGATGCCGCGCCCAGCGCGCATTTTTACCGCGCGTCGCCGATCACCGAAACCACCCAAAATAACCGCGCGCGTCTCGCCGAAATGGGGCTGGCCTGCCAAAAGGGCGCGCGCGCCTTTTGCGATGGCGCGCGGCCCATCACCGACAGCCGCCTGATGCGCCGCGCGATGGATTACGCTTCGGATATGGGCGCGCTCTTGATGCATCAGCCGCTTGACCTTTCGCTTGCCGGAGACGGCGTGATCAATGAGGGGATTGTATCGGCGCGGCTGGGGCTGGCGGGCATACCGGCGGCGGCTGAAATTGTGATGGTCGCGCGCGACATTGAGCTGGCGCGCTTGACCGGCGTCAAATATCACGCGGCGCAAATATCGTGTGTCGGCGCGCTTGATCTGATCCGCCGCGCCAAAGATGAGGGGCTTGCGATCACTTGCGGCGTATCCATCAATCACCTTCTGCTCACCGAAGAGGCGATCGGCGACTGGCGGACTTTTTGCAAGCTCATTCCGCCTCTGCGCACTGAGGCCGATCGCCGCGCGCTGCTTGAAGGCCTCGTGGATGGCGCGATTGACGTCATCGTCTCAGGCCATAACCCGCAATCGCAGGAAACGAAGCGCCTGCCTTTTGAATCGGCAGCCGACGGCGCGGTCGGCCTTGAGACTTTGCTCGCGGGCGCGATCTCGGTTCACCGGCAGGATCATGTGGCGCTGGATATTTTGATCCGCGCGATGACGGTCAATCCGGCGAAATTGCTGAACATGACGCCACCAACTCTCCAGAAGGGCGGCGCGGCGAATTTGACATTATGCGATCTTGACCGCAAATGGACTTTGGATGTCACCGCGCTTGACGCGCTGCACAGCCAGTCGCAAAATGCCGCACTGGATGGCCAGACGCTTTATGGCAAGCCTTTGCTGACTCTGCTGCGGGGGGAGATCGCTTTTCATGCCCGATCCGATTAATTTATGGTTTGACCTGCCGTTTTTTGCCGCTGCATTTTTCGGCGGCTATATGCTGGGCTCCATCCCGACCGGCCTGTTTTTGACAAGGTTCGGCGGCGCGGGAGATATTCGCAAAATTGGCTCTGGCAATATCGGCGCGACCAACGCGCTGCGCACCGGCAAAAAATGGATCGGCATCGGCACATTGATCGGCGATATTGGCAAGGCGGCGCTTGCGGTCTATCTTGCCCAGCAATTCGGCAAAGATATGGCGGTCATCGCGGCGGTGGGCGCTTTTTTCGGACATTTATTTCCGGTCTGGCTGGGCTTTCGCGGCGGCAAGGGCGTTTCGGTGTTTATCGGCCTGCTCGCGGTGCTTTATTGGCCGCTCGCGGTTTCATTCGCGCTGGTCTGGCTTGCGGTCGCGGCTTTGTTTCGGTTTTCGTCGCTCGCAGCTCTGGCCGCCGCAACTGCCACCCCCTTTGCGGCTTGGATGTTTGACGAGCGGCAAATCGCCGAAGTCGCCGCACTGCTGCTCTTGTTTATCTTTTGGGCGCACCGCGATAACATCAAACGTTTGGCGCGCGGCAGCGAGCCAAAAATTGGGGGGAAACAAAACGGGGAAACAAAACAATGAGTGATTTATCAGAATCCGAACGTCTTGATCGCCTGCGTTTAATTCGCAGCAGCAATATCGGGCCGGCGACGTTTCGGGTTTTGCTGCGCCGCTTCGGCAGCGCGACGAGAGCGTTAGCGGAAATCCCCTCTTTATCTCACCGCGCGGGCGGACGGCGGGTGAGGTTATATTCAAAATCTCTTGTCAAAGCCGAGATGGATAAACTTCATCATCTCGGCGGTAAATTTGTGATGATCGGCGATGAAGATTATCCTGAAACTTTGGCGAGTCTGGATCATGCGCCGCCGGTTTTGTCGGTGATGGGGCACAGCCATTTGATAAAAAAGACCTGCATTGCGATTGTCGGCACGCGCCATGCTTCGGCTTCGGCGCTGTCATTGACAAAAAAAATCGCTGCCGAGATCGCGGCAGAAAATCACATCATCGTGTCGGGCATGGCGCTGGGCATTGATACGATGGCGCATGAAGCGAGCCTCACAACCGGCACGATTGCGGTGCTGGCGGGCGGCGTGAATGTGGTTTATCCGCCGCAAAATCAGGGGCTTTACGAGCAGATCTGCGCGACCGGCTGCGTGATCAGCGAAATGAAACTGGACGAAAAGCCGCGCGCGCAGCATTTTCCGCGCCGCAACCGGATCATTTCCGGCCTGTCTTTGGCGAGCGTCATCGTTGAAGCGCCGACCCGCTCGGGCGCGATGATCACCGCGCGCATGGCGGCTGAGCAAGGCCGTCTGGTCTGCGCGGTGCCCGGTTCGCCGATGGATCCGCGCGCGAAAGGCACGAACCGGCTTTTGCGCGACGGCGCCACCCTTGTCGAGACCGGCGAAGATGTGCTACGCGAGATAGCGCCACTGCTAGACAGACCGCTCAAAGAAGATAGGAACCTTTATATGGACGACGCCCTCCCCGTTTTGCCTGACCCGCAGCAGGATGATTATGATCGGATCATTTCGCTTTTAGGGCCGACGGCGGTCGGTTTAGATGATATTGTGCGCCTGTCTGGTTTATCGGCGAGTCTGGTCAATGTCATTGTGACGGATTTGGAGCTTGCGGGCCGTGTTCACCGCGATCTGGGCGGACGCGTTGCGATTTCACTTGAAGGCGAAGAAGCTATATGAATCTTGTCATTGTTGAATCACCGGCGAAGGCGCGCACGATTGAGCGCTATCTGGGAGGCAAACATCACGTGCTTGCCTCTTACGGCCATGTGCGCGATCTGGTGCCCAAAGATGGCGCGGTGGCGCCGGACAAGGATTTTTCCATGCTCTGGGAAGTCAATGAGGCCTCGCAGGCGCGCCTGAATGAGATCATCAAAGCGGTCAAAAAGTCCGACCGGCTGATATTGGCGACCGACCCCGACCGCGAGGGCGAGGCGATCGCATGGCATCTGCTTGAACTGTTAACCGAGCACAAAGTTTTGGACGGCGTTGAGGTGGAGCGCGTTGTGTTTAACGCCGTCACGAAGGCGTCGGTTTTGGAGGCGATGGACAATCCGCGTCAGGTGGACAGGGATTTGGTGGATGCCTATTTGGCGCGCCGCGCTTTGGATTATCTGGTGGGCTTTACTTTGTCGCCGGTTTTGTGGCGAAAGCTGCCCGGGTCGCGCTCGGCGGGACGGGTGCAGTCGGTGGCGCTGCGGCTGATCTGCGAGCGCGAGGCCGAGCGCGAAGCCTTTGTGCCGCAGGATTTCTGGACGATTGATATTGGCATGCAAGCCAAGCGCGGCGGCTTCACTGCGCGGCTCACGGAAATAGATGGCGAGAAGCTCAAAAAATTCACGTTCAAAAATAGCGAAGAGGCCGAAGAAGCGCGCAAGCGCAGTGAGTTAGCGGCATGGCGGGTGCTCGATATTGAAAGCCGTCCGGTGTCGCGGCGCGCCGCGCCTCCCTTCACGACCTCCACATTGCAGCAGGAGGCAGCGCGCAAGCTAGGCTTCACCGCATCACGCACGATGAGCTGCGCGCAAAGGCTTTATGATGGCTCGGCAGGCGGGCGCGGCCTCATCACCTATATGCGCACCGATGGCGTTCAAGTGATACCGTCGGCGCTGACCGAGATGCGCGCACAGATCAGCAATCAGTTCGGCAAAGATTATCTGCCGGAGAAGCCGCATTTTTATAAAACCCGCGCCAAGAATGCTCAAGAGGCGCATGAGGCGATCCGCCCAACGGACATCAGCGCGGTGCCCAGCTCGCTGAAACTTTCCGGCGATGAAGCGCGGCTCTATGAATTGATCTGGAAGCGCTCAATCGCAAGCCAGATGAACCCTGCGCGCTTTGAGCAAACGACATTGAAACTAAACGGCAATGAGAGTGATAAAGAAAATACATTGGCCGCGCGCGCGAGCGGTCGGGTTTTGGTTTTTGATGGCTTTATGAGAGTCTATTTTGAAGGCCGCGATCTGCCCGAAAACAGCGATGCGGAAGATGAAGATAAGGATCAAAACCTGCCCGAAGTGGATAAAGGCGAGGCGCTCAAAATAACGCAAGCGGTGAGCGACCAGCACGTGACGCAGCCGCCGCCGCGCTTTACCGAGGCGTCTTTGGTCAAGCGCATGGAGGAGCTAGGCATTGGCCGCCCTTCCACCTATGCGCCGACTTTATCTCTGCTGCGCACGCGCAACTATGTGACGATGGACAAAAAGCAGATCGCTCCCGACAGCCGCGGACGCATCGTCACGGAGTTTTTGAAGAAGTTTTTTGGCCGCTATGTGGATTACGACTTCACCGCCGGATTGGAAACCCAGCTTGATGATGTTTCCTCAGGCAAGATCACGTGGAAAAATGTGCTCGCCGATTTTTGGAAGAACTTCACGCAATCGGTGGAAGACATTTCCGAGCTGCGCATCACGCATGTTCTGGATTATCTGAATGAGGCGCTGGCCTCGTCGGTTTTTCCGCGCGAGGGCGACCGCGATAGCCGCCTATGTCCGAAATGCGACAAGGGGCAGCTGAGCATTCGGATTGGTCGGTTTGGGGCATTTGTCGGCTGCGGCAATTATCCTGAATGTAAATTCACGCGCTCGCTGATCCCCGGCGCTGATGGCAGCGAGGGTCTAGAGCGCGAACTCGGCGATGATCCAGAAACTAGCAGCAAGATTTTTGTCAAATCGGGGCGCTTCGGCCCTTATGTGGAGCGCGCGCTGCTTGAGGGCGAGGAGAAGCCCCTGCGCATGGCGATCCCGAAGACGCTGAATCCGGAGGAAATAGAGCTTGATCTGGCGCTGAAATTATTATCTCTGCCGCGGGTGGTGGGTCAGCATCCTGATGACGGCGAGGATATTGTTGCGGGACTTGGGCGGTTTGGGGCGTATGTCAAACATGGCAAGCTCTACGGCAGCCTTGACGAGCCGGAAGAGGCGCTGACGGTTGGTTTGAATCGTGCGCTGGCGGTTTTGGCGGAGAAGAAGGCGAATCCGGGGCGGCGGCGGCAGCCGAGCGGCAAGAGTCTGGGCGAACATCCGAACGGCGGCGAGATCACGGTATTGTCGGGTCGGTTTGGTCCTTATGTGAAGCTGGGCGCGATCAATGCGAGTCTGCCCGATGGCATGGAGCCGGGCGAGGTCACGCTTGACGAAGCGATTGAGCTTATTAATGCGCGCAAGGCGCGCGGCCCGGCGAAGCGCAAGAAGGCCGTGAAGAAGAAGGCTGCCAAAAAGAAGACCGCTAAAAAGAAGACCGCGAAGAAGGCCCCAAAGAAAAAGACCGCGAAGAAAACAACGAAGAAAACAACGAAAAAGACAGATACCCCAAAAGAGGACTAGCCCCCCTTACTCCCCTCGCTCCCCTCGCCCCCTTGATTGCGCGCGGGTCTGGTGCTAGCATGACGGCATGGCAAAGAATACAAGCATCAAGATCAAGCTTGAAAGCACTGCGGGGACGGGATTTTTTTACGTCACCCGCAAGAATACGAGACCGAAGCCGGGCAAGGAAATCGGCAAGATCAGCTTGCGGAAATTTGACCCTGTGGCGCGCAAACACGTTGAATTCCGCGAAACAAAAATTAAATAAAGCGGCAGCGCCGACATTATTGCAAACGGCGCACTCTGTGCGCCGTCATTCCCGCAACGGGAAATGAAGCTCTTGGCGATTCTTCTGTCAGCGGGAATCCAGTGAACGGGAATCAGCAACGGCGCGCCAGCGCCGTCATTTCCGCATACGGCGCGCCAGCGCCGTCATTCCCGCAACGGGAAATGAAGCTCTTGGCGATTCCTCTGTCAGCGGGAATCCAGTGAACGGGCTTTTAACAAGCGCTAGTTTGGCTTCTCACAGACAGACCAGTCTACGCGAGGATAATGACTCTAAGGCCTATTAGCATTATCGTCTTCTAAATAATCAACAAACGCTTGAAAATAAGCTTTGGGAACTTCTACCCTACGAGAACCCGATTTCCCTGATAGCTCAAACTTAAAAGATGGCTCTAATAAAACCACTTTTTTAATTTCTCCCAACGTTAAATTAATCGCAACGTCCTCATAAATGATGCACCCATACTCACTACAACTGCCTACTTCTCTATCTATCAAAGTGATATTAAGTCTTTTTCCTTTACTATAGGCTCGATTTAAAAACGCCCATTCATTAAATGAAGATCTGACATATATTTGAATATTAGAATTATCTTCAAAATACCCTCCAATATTACGGTGACTTCTTAAAAGATAATATTGACTATCGAAGCCGCCTCCAACTATGGGAGCTTTGACATTAACCAGCCCCCTGTGTTCATTTTTAGAAATTGTTATTTTAGATTTGACTTCAGAATAATTCAAAGGATCAAGAGATTGAACACATCCACAAACAAATAAAGCTGCAACAATGCCAACAAATAAGATTTGGTTTTTCATTTTATGCCTTCTTTTCTTCAATACTGCCAAGAATTAAAGCTAAAATGTGCATGACGGTCGGAACCAATGGAATGAACACCAGAACCATGTCAAACACAAAGGCGATGATTGGAAAAACCACTAGCCAAGGCTTGCCAATACTCAACCCTCTAAACAGCCCAATCAATATCAATAAGAATAAACAAATTGCTAGAAAAATATTTGCACCAGTTGCCATTTCAGCTACCTGCTCCGCTCCATTTTCTTCAAAGATAGAGCCAAACAAAGCAAACCGTATAACGTAGGTGGGTATCATAAAGAATAGATACAGCACCCAGAAAACAAAAATATTCATGATAATTCCCCTCTTCCCATTTTCTAACATTTTAACATTTGGGAGCGGGAAGGCAAGGCCATAAAAGGGTTTTACTGCGCCCCTATAAAAGCCAAAAACTAATCGCGATGGTGAGAAGCGCCGAGGCGGGGATATTCCAAAGAGAGATACGGCGCAGGCTGGGCGCGATGTCGTCGCCGCGGCGATGGCGCTCGGCGATGAACGGCAGCAGCCCCAAGAACATCAGCGCATAGACGATGACATAAATGCCGAAGCCCAGCGCTAACTGGTCAAACGACAATTAAACCTCTTCCAGCTCAATGAGCGTGCCGTTAAATGACGCCGGATGAAGAAAAATCACCGGCTTGCCGTGTGCGCCGATCTTCGGCTCGGGTGTGCCCGCGATCCGCGCGCCATCTTTGAGCATTTTGTCGCGCGCTTTGACAATATCCTCCACCTCATAACAAACATGGTGAATTCCGCCATTTTTGTTCTTCTCAAGAAACTTCGCAATCGGCGAGGCTTCCCCCAGCGGTTCAAGCAATTCTATTTTGGTGTTGGGCAGCTCCACGAAGATCGTGGTGACGCCATGCGCGGGCAGCGGCTGCGGCGCGCTCACCCGCGCGCCCAGTATATTGCGATAGGTTGCCGCTGCCGCCTCCACATCGGGCACAGCGATCGCCACATGGTTAAGCCGTCCGATCATAGTTCTCTTATAGCGCTAAATGCGGCAAATATGAATATGGGTTTCGGGTTTTTTGCCCCAGCTCAAAAACAGCGCATGGCGCACGAGCCGCCGCACCTTGCCGTAGATCACGTCGTCGCGGGTGAGGTCGCTGGGCGAGAGCTGCGCGAAGGCGTTTTTTGCGGCTTCAAGCGCGATCTGGGCGAGGTTTTTGCCCTGCCGGTCGGATTTCGGCGCGCCGGTCAGCGAGACGTGGATCGGCGCAGCAAGCCTGCCGTCATGCTCGAGGACGACGGACACCGACACCAGCCCCGAGCGCGCCAGATGCCGCCGTGCGCGCACCGAGCTCTCATCACCTGACGGCACGACGATGTTGCCGTCAAGATAGAGGCGGCCATGATCCACCTTGCCGATGCGCTCAATAGAGCCGGGGGCAAGCTGCACGACATCGCCATTGGACGCGACAACAGACGCGCCGATCTGGCAGCTTTTGGCGAAGGTCTGGTGCTCTTTGAGGTGGCGCAGCTCGCCATGCACCGGTATCAAAGATTGCGGGCGCACCCATTCATACATGAGGGCGAGCTCCTCGCGGCAGGGGTGGCCGGACACATGAAGGCCGGGGATATGACTCGCGGTGATCAGACGCGCGCCGCGCGCGGTCAGCGCGTTTTGCAGATCGTAAATCTCTGATTCATTGCCGGGGATTTCGCGCGACGAAAAGATCACGAGGTCGCCTTTATCAATCGTGATCCATTGATGGCTTCCCTCAGCGATGCGGCGCAAAGCAGCACGCGGCTCGCCTTGACTGCCGGTGCACAAAAAAAGCGCCTCATCGCGCGGCAGCCGCGCGGCTTCCTCCGGCGCGATGAACGGCTTGATCGCGCCGAACAAGCCCATATCTCCAGCGATCTCGGCCATGCGCTGCATCGCGCGGCCAATCAGCGCGACGCGGCGTCCGGCAGCTTCGGCGGCGCGCGCCACGCTCGCCATGCGCGCGACGTTGGACGCAAAAGACGTGACAAATACACGCCCCGCGCCCGCCTGCCCGATCACATCAAACAGAGTGTCATAGACTTGCGCCTCAGAGCCGGAGCTGCCTTCCTCAAACACATTGGTCGAATCGCAAATGATAGACAGCACACCCTCCTCGCCGATTTCCCGCAATCGTTCGTCTTGAATTTTTTCGCCGAGCATCGGGTTGGGATCTATTTTCCAGTCGCCGGTGTGGAGGATCGTGCCCAGCTTGGTGCGGATCGCCAAAGCATTCGGCTCAGGAATGGAATGAGTCAGGCCGACAAATTCAATTTCAAACGGCGCAATATTGAGCCGCCGCCCCGGTTCAACAAGATTGAGCGGGACGTCATTTTCCAGCCCAAACTCGCGTAATTTATGTTCAATCAGCCGCGCGGTGAACTTGGTCGCATAAAGCGGACATTTCAGCCGCGGCCAGAGATGAGCGATCGCGCCGATATGATCCTCATGGCCATGCGTGAGCACGATCGCCGCCAGATTCTCGCGCCGTGATTCAAGAAAAGCCGGATCAGCCATAATCACTTCAATGCCGGGCACGCGCCCACTGGAAAATGTCACGCCAATATCAACGACGATCCACGTCTCCTGCCCCTGCTCATCAATGAAGCCGTAGAGATTGAGATTCATGCCGATCTCGCCCGATCCGCCCAGCGGCACGAAAACCCATTGCGGCAAAGAAGTTTTAAATCCGTGCCTATTTGATTTTTTGGCTTTTACTTGATCGGGCATGTGGCGTCCTTATGGGTTTTTTTAAAAAATACATCTCCGGCTTCAATGATGTGCTTTGTGCCGTCGGCGCAGGAAAGCAGCAGAGCGCCATTTGGGTTGAGGCCGTCAAACGTGCCCGACAGAGTTTCATCAATCAAGTGCACTTCTATTTGCTTGCCCAAGCCGACAGCTTTGGCAAGCCAAGTCTGGCTGATATTGGCAAATTCTCCGTCCCAGATTTTTGTGATCTCGGTGAAGGCGGCAGCCAGTTTTTTGAGCGCATCTTGCGGCGTAATTTTTATACCCAATGCGGTCGCGGGGAATTGCGCCTTTTTAGGCGCATGGATGAGGTTAACGCCGATCCCGACGACCAGCCAAGCGATGCCGCGGTGATGGCCTGATTCAATGAGAATACCACAAAATTTACGGCCATCAAGCAGCAGATCATTCGGCCATTTGCATTGCAGTTCTGCCGCCTGCGCGGGCGGCAGCAAAGCGCGCGCCATCTCATAAACAGCGAGCGCAGCGACAAAAGAAAATTGCGCGGCCACCTCAAGGGGGTGGTCGAGCTTGGCGAGGTGGCTGGCGTAGAGATTGCCGGGGGGGCTTTCCCATGAGCGACCGCGGCGACCGCGGCCTTTGGTTTGCTGCGTGGCGCCGATCCAAACGGGTCCGAATTCTCCTTGGCGCGCCATCTCCTTTGCATCATCATTTGTGCTGCCGGTGATGTCCTGCCAGATGATTGCCGTCATCCGGTCATCCCTTCAACGACAAGGCTCGCCGGCAGGACCAGCCAGCTCGGCGCGAACACAAACACCAAAACGAACAAAGCCGAAAAACCCAAAAACACCCGCGCTGAAACCGGAAGCTCCAAATCCAATTCTTCGTCGGGCTCGTCAAAATACATCAGCTTGACGATGTTGAGGTAATAATAGGCCGCGACCGCGCTGGTGAGGATTCCATAGACGGCAAGAACATAAAAGCCTGCTTCAATGGCAGCGAGAAAAACATAAAATTTGGCAAAGAAGCCCGCGAGCGGCGGAATGCCCGCCATAGAAAATAAGATCGCGCCAAGACATAAAGCGATCGCCGGATGCGTGCTTGACAATCCGGCGAGGTCGGAAATGCGCTCAAGCGATATTTCATTGCGGCGCAAAGCGAGTACGCAGCAAAACAGGCCGATGACAGACACCATATAGATCGCAAGATAGACGATGACGCTTTGAATGCCTGCGGCATCACCGACGACGATGCCGATCAGAGCATATCCGGCATGGCCGATGGAGCTGTAAGCGATGAGGCGGCGGATGCTGCTCTGCGCGATCGCCGCGAGCGCGCCGAGCGTCATTGAGCCGACCGACAATAAGATCAGCACGGGAACGATAAAATCATCACCCTGCGGGATCGCCTCAACGACGATCCGTGCGAGCACAGCGAAAGCGGCGATTTTGGTCGTGCTCACGAAGAACATCGCGACTGGCGCCGGTGCGCCTTCATAGACGTCAGGCGCCCACATATGAAAAGGCACAGCGGTGATTTTGAATGCCAGTCCGGCAAGCACAAAGATCAATCCCAATTGTGCGCCAGTGGAAAGAGGCTCTTGCACGAGAATGGCAAAATCGAGCGTGCCGGAAAAGCCATAAATCAGCGAGCAGCCATAAAGCAAAATTCCGGAAGACAAAGCACCCAGCAAAAAATATTTCATGCCAGCTTCGCTGGAGCGGACGGATTGGCGATCAAAGGAGGCCAGCACATAAAGCGCCAGACTCTGCAGCTCAAGGCCAATATACATTGTAATGAAATCATGCGCCGAAATGATGATCATCATGCCCAAAGCGGCGAACAGCACCATCAGCGGAAATTCAAATTTTTCAATCTGCTCAATCTTCAAGAAGCCGCGCGTGACAAAGATCATCGCGATGGCGCCAAAGAGGATCAATGTTTTCAAAACGCGCGCAAAGCCGTCTTGCACAAAAGCGCCATAGAAAACATTCAGCCGTTCGGCGGGAATGATGTAGAGAATGATCAGCGTCAAAATGAGCCCGATCGCCGCGGCGAGATAGATGCCGCGTCCGGGCTCTTGGCGGCGAAAAACACCGGCGATCAGCAGCACCATCGTCCAGACAGCAAGAAAAATCTCCGGAGACAAAGCATAGACATCTCGCCATGTGATGAGCTCAGTCATTGCTGGCTTTCCACGTTTTGCTCTGCCACTTGCTGGCTCTTGAGCGTCTTCTGATGCGCCTCATCTTGTTTTTTCTGGTGTGCTTGAATTTGCGTCTCATAGCGCACGACGATTCTTTGAATCGCCGGATCGGTGAGGCGGAAAATCGGCTGCGGGTAAATTCCGAACAGCAAAGTGGCGAGCGCGAGCGGCGCGAGTACCAGGCCTTCACGCGGTGTGAGCGGCGGAAGTTTTCCAATGGCATCAGCGGTTTGCTCGCCAAAAATGACGCGGCCATAAAGCCACAGCGCATAGGCCGCCGATAAGATCACGCCGATCACGGCAGCAACGGCGACCCAGATTGCGCTGTTGAAGGCGGCGAAGATCGCGAGCACTTCGCCGACAAAGCCGCTCGTGCCGGGCAGGCCGATATTGCCCAGCGTGAACACCATCAAAGCCAGAGAAAAAACCGGCATCGTACGCACGACGCCGCCAAAGGAGGAGATGTCGCGCGTATACATCCGATCATATAAAATACCGACCGAAAGAAACAAAGCCGCCGACAGCCAGCCATGCGAAAGCATTTGAAACACGCCGCCATGAATGCCGATCTGGCTTGCGGTGAACAGGCCAATGGTCACAAAGCCCATATGCGCGACCGAAGAATAAGCGATGAGCTTTTTGATGTCTTCTTGTGCGAGCGCAACCAAAGACGTATAGATGATCGCAATGATGGACAAAGTCCAGACAAAAGGCGCGAAGTCTAAACTCGCGATTGGCATCATCGGCAAAGCAAAGCGCAGGAAGCCATAGCCGCCCAGCTTGAGCAAAACGCCCGCGAGAATCACCGAGCCTGCGGTCGGCGCCTCCACATGCGCGTCGGGCAGCCATGTATGCAGCGGCCACATGGGCAGCTTGACCGCAAAGGACGCAAAGAAAGCCACCCACAGCCAATATTGCATATTGGCGGGCAGATCATATTCAAGCAAAGCGACGATGTTCGTCGTCCATGCCTCTTCATAGATGGCGAGAATGGCCAGCAGCATCAGCAAAGACCCGAGCAAAGTATAAAGAAAGAATTTGAATCCCGCATAAATACGGCGCGGCCCGCCCCAAATGCCAATGATCAAAAACATCGGGATCAGACCGCCTTCAAAGAAAAGATAAAAAAGCACGAGATCAAGCGAGGAAAAAACGCCCAGCAGCAAGGTTTCCAGCAAAAGAAACGCTGCCATATATTCCTTGACGCGGTAGGTGATCGATTCCCAGCTGGAGAGGATACATAAAGGCACAAGCAGAGTGGTCAGCAGAATGAAAGCGAGCGAGATGCCATCCACGCCGACATGATAGGTGATGCTGTCGCTGATCCAGTTATATTGCTCGGTAAATTGGAAGCCGGGCTGATCGGGATTAAAATAAGCGTAAATGACGAGCGCGAGCACAAAGGTCGTCATGGAAGTCCACAAAGCGAGGTAGCGCGCATTGCGGTTGATGACATCTGCCTGCCCCTGAATTGACAGCAGAAAAATTCCACCCACCGCCGGCAGGAAAATCAATATAGAAAGAAAAGGCAGATTTTCCATCAGAACAGCTCGTCTATGTCTGGCAGATCGGGCAGATCTGGCAGCGCAGGCAAATCAGACAGGTCAGGCAGATATGCCCATAAGGCAGCGGCAAAGTCAGCAAGCTGTGTGCCGAAAGATGCGATCTGCATGGCATCAAGCTCAAAGGCATTCCATAAGAACCAGCTCGCCATTAACGTCACGCCGCCGAGCATCACAAAGGCATAATGATAGAGGTAGCCGGTCTGGAAAGTGCGCGCAAAGGCTGTGAGGTTGAGCACGCGCGCGGCTACGCCATTCGGCCCGATGCCGTCAATCAGTCCGACATCGCCCCTTTGCCAAAAGATGCGCCCCAGTGCAAAGGCCGGACGCACAAACAGAAAATGATAGATTTCATCAAAATACCATTTATTGAATAAGAAGCGATAGATCCAGACGCCGCGCCTTGTGAGGCCTTCAGGAATGTCGGAATTAACGACATAAAAAAGCCAGGCAATGCCAAAGCCGACAAGCCCAGCGACAAGCGGCAAGATGACAATATAGGCAGGCGCGTGATGAAATGCCTCAAGTATGTTGCCGCCGGCCTTCTCGGGCAAAGCTGCGCCCCAAAAGCCTTCATGGGCTGAGCCGACAAAGCCGTAATAAGCCGCTATGCCCGCGATGAGTGCGCCGACCGCCAAGCCGATCATCGGCAAAGTCATTATCGGCGGGCTTTCATGCGCCGAGATCAGGCCGCGTCCGGAGCGGACATTTTCTTCGGTGTGAAAGGTCAGAAAAAACAGCCGCCACGAATAAAAAGACGTAAGCACAGCAGAGATGATCAGCAGCCAGAAGACCGGCACGGCAACCAGCGAGCCGCTCTGCGCGGCGGCTTCAATGATCACATCTTTGGAGAAATAGCCTGCGGTCAGCGGAAAGCCGGTCAAAGCCAACGTGCCGATCAGCATGGTCAGCCACGTAACCGGCATTTTCTTGCGCGAGAGGCCTGCCATGCGGCGCATATCCTGTTCGTCATCCATCGCATGGATCACCGATCCCGCGCCCAAGAACAGCAGCGCCTTAAAAAACGCATGGGTGAAGAGATGAAAGATCGCCGCGGCATAAGCGCCTAGTCCGAGCGCGGCAAACATATAGCCCAGCTGCGAGCAGGTGGAATAGGCGATGACGCGCTTAATGTCATTTTGCACGAGGCCGATCGTCGCCGCAAACAAAGAGGTGATCGCGCCAACAATAGCGACGGCGATCAAAGCCATCGGTGCCTGTTCATAAAGCGGCGCACAGCGCGCGATCATAAAGACACCGGCAGTGACCATTGTCGCCGCATGAATCAGCGCCGAAACCGGCGTTGGGCCTTCCATCGCATCGGGCAGCCAAGTATGGAGCAGAAATTGCGCTGATTTGCCCATCGCACCGGCGAGCAGGAAGAAGCAGGCGAGGTTGGCCGCATCCAGACTGAATCCGAAAGGCAAGGCGATCGCCATATCCGCCAGACGCGGCGCGGCGGTAAAAATCTCGTCAAACGCCAAAGAGCCGACAGACATCAGCAGCAGCGCCATGCCTAATATAAAAAACGAATCGCCAACGCGATTGACGATGAAGGCTTTGAGCGCAGCGGCATTGGGCGCCGGGCGCTCATGCCAGAATCCGATCAAAAGATAGGAGGCCAGCCCGACGCCCTCCCAGCCAAAGAAGAGCTGCAATAAATTGTCGGCTGAAACGAGTGCCAGCATCATAAAAGTGAACAGGCTCAAATAGCAAAAGAAGCGCGGGCGCGCCGGGTCTTTATGCATATAGCCGAGGGAATAAATATGGATGAGCGCGGCAACGCCCGCGACGACAAAGAACATCACGGCGCTCAGCGCGTCAATGCGCACCGACCAGTCAACGGAAAAAGCGTCCGTCTGCACCCAGGGCAGCAAAGTGACCGTGCTGACATAGCCGGTGGAGGCGACGACGGCAAGCACAAACATTGCGAGCATCGCCGCGAGGCCAACGGAGATCGTCGCGGCCAGTTCAGCGGCGCGCGCGTTGACATAGAGGCCGAGCGGCATAGCCAGCGCAGCGCCCGCCAGCGGCAGCAAAACGAGCGCAGCAGCAGCAATATCAACAAAGAGCGGATTCATATTTACTAGCCTTTCATCAAGCTAATGTCTTCAACATTGATTGATCCGCTGCGGCGAAAATAGGCGACGAAGATGGCCAGCCCAATGGCGGTTTCAGCCGCCGCAACGGTGAGCACAAGCAGCGAAAAGATCTGCCCGGTCAGATCAGCGCTATAGGCTGAAAAAGCAACCAAATTGATATTCGCTGAAAGCAAAATCAATTCAATGCACATCAGCAGCACGATGACATTTTTTCTATTGAGAAAAATGCCCAAAAATCCGATGACAAAAAGCAGCGCGCCGATCGTGAGATAGTGAAACAAGCCAACGAGCATAATTAAAGACCTTGTCCCGGGTTGATTTTTTTAATTTCAATGGATGATGAAGCTTCCCGCTGCGCCTGCTGGCCGGGCTGCTGCCGCTTAATGTTGGTGCGATGGCGCATTGTCAGCACAATCGCGCCGATCATCGCGACCAGCAGAATTAGTCCGGCGAGCTGGAAGAAATGAACATAGCGCGTATAAAGCAGCACGCCCAAGTCAAAAGCCTGCACGCGATGAGGCTCAACGAATGTGCTCTCACCGCCACTGGCGATCAGCGCGGTCAGAATCGCGATCAATTCAAACAGCAAAATGCCGCCGATCGTCATGCCGACCGGCAAATAGTTCAAAAAACCGCGCCGCACGGACGCTTGATCAATATCCAGCATCATCACGACAAACAAAAACAGCACGGCAACCGCGCCGACATAAACGATGATCAAAATCATCGCGAGAAATTCCGCGCCCAGCAGGATGAACAATCCGGCGGTGTTGAAAAAGGCCAGAATCAGCAGCAGCACGCAGTGAACCGGATTGCGCGCCGTAATCACGCCCAGCGCCGACATCACAATCACGCCGCCGAGCAGATAAAAAGCAAAAGTAGAAAGAAGAGGCGCCATCGGATCTATTCACATCTATTTATAAGGCGCATCGCGCCGGAGGTTCTCAGCGATGGCTTTTTCCCAGCGATCGCCATTGGCGAGCAGGCGCTCTTTATCATAGAGCAGCTCCTCGCGGGTTTGGGTGGCGAACTCAAAGTTAGGGCCTTCCACGATCGCATCCACCGGACAGGATTCTTGGCACAAACCGCAATAGATGCATTTGATCATATCAATATCGTAGCGCAATGCGCGCCTTGTGCCGTCTGCGGCGGCAGGCGAGGCTTCAATGGTGATGGCCTGCGCGGGGCAGACGGCCTCGCATAATTTGCAGGCGATGCACCTTTCTTGGCCATTGGGATAGCGGCGCAGCGCATGTTCGCCGCGAAAGCGCGGCGACAAAATGCCTTTTTGGAACGGGTAGTTGATCGTCACTTTGGAGGAGAAAAAGTATTTCAGAGCAAGGAAAAATGCTGAAAGAAAATCAATCAGCAAAAAAGCCTTGAGTGTGCGCATAAATTGTCTTAGCCGATTCATCATAAGACGCCCTCTTTCAAAAATAGCAAAACCCCCGCCGTGATGACGAGAAACATTAAAGACAAAGGCAGGAAGATTTTCCATCCCAGCCGCATCAATTGGTCATAACGATAGCGCGGCACGATCGCTTTGACCATCGCAAAAAGAAAAAACAAAAACAAAGTTTTGACAAAAAACCAGAAAAAGCCGGGCAGCCACGTAAAAGCGGGCGTATCCACTGGCGGCAGCCAGCCGCCGAGAAAGAGCGTGGACATCATCGCGCACATCAAAATCGCCGCGGCGAGCTCGCCGACCACAAAGAGCAGATAGGGCGTTGAAGAATATTCAACCATAAAGCCGGCGACGATCTCGGACTCGGCTTCAGGGAGGTCAAAAGGCGGACGATTGGTTTCGGCCAGCGCGCAGATGAAAAACAGCACGAACACCGGAAAGAGCGGCAGAACGAACCAAACCTCCCTTTGCGCAAGCACGATGCCCGACAAATTCAGCGTGCCCGCCGCGAGCAGCACGGTGATGACGATGAATCCGAGGCATACCTCATAAGAGATCATCTGCGCCGCCGAGCGCATCGCACCCAAAAAGGCATATTTGGAATTGGACGCCCAGCCGCCCATGATGATTCCATAAACGCTCAGCGAAGAAATGGCGAGAAAATATAAAATGCCGGCATCAATATCGGCCACCGCCCAGTTTTGCGCGAGCGGCACAACCGCCCAAGCGCTGACCGCAAGCAAAAACACAAAAAGCGGCGCGAGCAAAAAGATCACGCGATTGGCGCCATCAGGAAAGATGGGCTCTTTGAACGCAAATTTCAAAAAATCAGCGAAGGGCTGAAGCAGGCCAAACGGCCCGACGACATTTGGCCCGCGGCGCATTTGCACGGCTGCCCAAACTTTGCGATCCATATAAATGGCCATCGCAAGACAGAGCAAAAGCCCAACGATGATCGCACCGGCATGCAGCACGATCTGCAAGAAGGTCTGCAAAGCTTCATTTTCAACGAGTCCGCTAATATCCATGCTCAGTTCAAAACCAGCGAAGAAATCCATAACGATTTGGAGGATATTTTCAAAATCAGTGTTCATTAGTGTTCATAGTATTTATGATGACGTTTGATTGGCGCGCGAACATGAGGCCATGATGCGGCTTGCGCGCGCGATGGCGTTTGAGAGATAGAAGTCTTTGATCGGCGAGATGAGGGGATCAGATGAGATGTCTGCGACGGCTTTGGCTTTGGGCATTGGCGCGGCGGCGACATGGCCGATCTGGGCGAAATGCGGCGCGGCCTTGATCATGCGCGCGCGCAGACTGTCAAGGTCAACATAATCTGCCGGAATGTTCAGCACTTCCATCAAAGCGCGCAAGATCGCCCAATCTGGCCGCGCTTTGCCCGGCGGAAAGATGGCGCGGCGCGCTTCTTGAACGCGCCCTTCGGTATTGACCCAGAGCGTATTTTTTTCGGTCCACGCCGCGCCGGGCAGGATGAAATCGGCGTTCTGCGCGCCGCGATCGCCATGCGAGCCTTGATAGATGACGCAGCTATGCTTCAAAGCGTCCATATCAAGATCATCGGCGTGGAGCAGGAAGACGACTTCCAGCGTGCGCGCGGCGGCGGCGCGCAGGATAGCCTGCGTGTTCATGCCCTTTTGGCCGGGCAGGCAATTGAGGTCTAGACCGGCGACCTGCGCCGCCGAGCTATGCAGCATATTGAATCCGTTCCACGCTTCGGAGATCGCGCCGGTTTTTTCTGCGAGCGCGAGCGCTTGCTGGTAGATGGCGTCGCCGGACGGATGGGACAAAGCGCCCTGCCCGATAATGATCATTGGCTTTTGCGCGTTTTGCAGCACAGATTCGAACGCGCCGAGGCGCGGCAAGATGGCGGGGTCATTGCCGAGATATTGATAATCATAGGCGAGGTCATATTGTTCGCCGAGCAGTGCTATCGGGATGCCGCTCTGGCGCCAATGATTCAAGATGCGCGCATTGACGATCGGCGCCTCGCGCCGCGGATTAGTGCCGATGATCAAAATAGCGTCAGCGTCGTGGATTCCGGCGATGGTGGAATTAAACAGCCAGCCGCCGCGCTCGGCGGGCGGAGTCCACGACATGGCCGGACGGCAGTCCAGATGAGGGCTTTTGAGGCCAGCCATCATATCTTTGAGCACGATCATCGACTCAGCGCAGGCGAGATCTCCGGCGATAGCGGCGATTTTGTTTGGCGCTGTGGCGCGCAGCCGCGCGGCAAGCGCGTTGAGCACGTCGTGCCACGAAGCGGGCTGCAAGCGTCCGTCTTTGCGCATGTAAGGCGTGTCAAGCCTTTGCGCCTTCAATCCATCATAGACAAAGCGCGCTTTATCAGAAATCCACTCTTGATTGATATCTTCATTGAGCACCGGAAGAATGCGCATCACTTCGCGGCCTCTTGAATCGACGCGAATGGCGGAGCCGACTCCATCCATCACATCAATGCTTGGCGTGCGGCGCAGCTCCCATGCGCGTGCGGTGAAAGCATAAGGCTTTGAGGTCAGCGCGCCCACCGGACATAGATCAATCATATTGCCGGACAATTCGGAGGTGACGATTTTTTGCAAATAAGGCATGATTTCCATATCTTCGCCGCGGCCAATCGCGCCGATTTCGGGCGCACCGGCAATTTCGGAGGCAAAGCGCACACAGCGCGTGCAGTGGATACAGCGCGTCATGTCGGTGGCGATCAGAGGCCCCATATCTTTATCCTCTACGGCGCGTTTATTTTCCTCAAAGCGCCCGCGATCAAACCCATAGGCCATAGCCTGATCTTGCAGATCACATTCGCCGCCCTGATCACAAATGGGGCAGTCAAGCGGGTGATTGATCAGCAGAAATTCCATAACGCCTTTGCGCGCTTCATTAACTTCAGCACTGCTGGTGCGCACGACCATGCCGTCTCTGACAGGAATCGCGCAGCTCGCGACAAGTTCGGGGGATTTTTCAACCTCCACAAGGCACATGCGGCAATTACCGGCAATTGACAGGCGTTCGTGATAGCAGAAATGCGGCACTTCCACATCCGCCTCATGGCAGGCCTGTAGCACAGTCAGGCCGTCCATGACGTCAACTTCTTTATCGTCAATGATGAGCTTGGGCATGGGATCAATAGGCCTTTTTGTGAGACTCGGAAAGTTTTGATGCAGGCACATCCTGCCGCGAGCGGATGCGCTCTTTGATGTGCGAGCTGAAATGCCGCAGCAGACCTTGAACCGGCCACGCGGCGGCTTCTCCGAAGGCGCAGATCGTTTTACCTTCCACCCTTTTGGTGATGTCAAACAAGACGTCTATTTCGCCTTCACTGACTTGGCCGCGCGCCATGCGCTCAAGCATGCGCCACATCCATCCAGCACCTTCGCGGCATGGCGTGCACTGGCCGCAGCTTTCATGCTTATAAAAATAGGCGATGCGCGCGATCGCTTTGATGATGTCGGTGGATTTATCCATCACGATGATCGCGCCCGTGCCTAGGTTGGAACCGGCCTCTGCCAGCCCGTCAAAGTCCATTTTGACATCATCACAGAGCTCTGCGGGCAGCAGCGGCATAGACGAGCCGCCCGGAATCACCGCCAAAAGGTTATTCCAGCCGCCATTGACGCCGCCAGCATATTCGGTAATCAAAGTGCGCAGCGGGATGCCGAGCTTTTCTTCCACCGTGCAAGGTTTGAGCACATGGCCTGAAATGCAATAGATTTTCGTTCCGGTATTATTCGGACGCCCTAATCCGGCAAACCACGCCGCACCGCGCCGCATAATATCCGGCATCACAGCGACGGTTTCAACATTGCTGACAGTGGTGGGCGCGCCATAAAGTCCGATATTGGCCGGAAAGGGAGGCTTCAAGCGCGGCATGCCCTTTTTGCCTTCCAGACTTTCAAGCAGAGCGGTTTCCTCGCCGCAAATATAAGCACCCGCGCCATGATGGATGTGAATGTCTATATCCCAGCCTGCCGAACAGGCATTTTTCCCGACGAGTCCGGCGGCGATGGCCTCATCAAGTGCTTTTTGCAAAGCGCGCCGCTCGACGACGAATTCGCCGCGAATATAAATATAACAAACGTGCGCGCTGACCGCACGCGCACCGATGACGCAGCCTTCAAGCAATTTATGCGGCTCATGGCGCAAAATGTCGCGATCTTTGCAGGTGCCGGGCTCGGACTCATCGGCATTGATGATAAAATAATGCGGCCTGTCGTCGTCCTCAGGCGGCATGAATGAAAACTTTTTGCCGGTCGGAAATCCCGCGCCGCCGCGACCACGCAATTCGGACGCGGTGATTTCCGCAATGATCGCCTCACGGCCTTTTTTGATGAGCGCGCCGGTATTTTTCCAATCGCCGCGCGCGCGCGCAGATTCAAGGTCGGTGCCGCCCTCTCCATGGAGATTTTTGAAAATGCGATCTTTCGGATTAATCAGATCAGGGTTCTTTTTGCCGCGCCGTGTCGTAGTTTTTTTGCCCGCGCGTGCTGCGACATCTGCCCCTGAAATATCTGATGGCGTATTATTTGACATGATCGGCAGCCTTTTGGTGAGGTGATGTTTGCGCTGTATCTCTTTTGTCCCTGTCCTTATCGGCTTCACCGGCTCTAAGGCGCTTGAGCAGATCGGCGAGTTCATCGGGGTCTAGATTTTCGTGATAATCATCATTGATTTGCACGACGGGCGCATCAACACAAGCGCCCAGACATTCCACTTCTTTCCAGCTTAGCATGCCATCGCTGGACATTTCGCCCTCAGGTCCGATATAGCGGCGGCAGATCTGCTTCAGATTGTCCGCGCCTTTGAGCCAGCATGGCGTTGTGCCGCATAATTGGACGAAATATTTGCCGACGGGCCGCAAATTGAACAAAGTATAAAAAGTCGCGATTTCCAAAACACGAATGAGCGGCATATCAAGGAACTCGGCGACATGGCGGATGGCCGGTTCAGACAGCCAGCCTTCGCCTTGTTTTTGCGCGCGGCGCAATAAAGCGAGCACAGCACTCGCTTGGCGTCCGGGCGGATATTTTTTGACTTGCGCCTCGGCCCATTGGCGATTTTCGTCAGTGAAAGCGAAGCTGTCGGGCTGCTGGTCGTGAAAAAGCAAAACGCTCATCGGTCAATTTCTCCGAAGACGACATCCAAAGAGCCGAGGATCGCTGCAACATCGGCGAGCAAATGGCCTTGCGCCATAGCGTCAATCGCCTGCAGATGGGCGAAGCTCGGCGCGCGAATTTTGCACCGATAGGGCTTGTTCATGCCTTTGGAAACCAAATAGACGCCGAATTCGCCCTTTGGCGCTTCAACGGCGGCATAGGCTTCGCCTTCAGGCACATGATAGCCTTCCGTATAGAGCTTGAAATGATTGATCAGAGCTTCCATAGAATGTTTCATTTCAACGCGCGGCGGCGGCGTAATTTTGTGATCTTGAACGGTAACAGGGCCGTCGGGCATATTTTCAATGACCTGCCGCATGATGCGCACTGACTGGCGGCATTCTTCCACGCGCAGCAGATAGCGATCATAGCAATCGCTGTTTTTGCCGACCGGCACGTCAAAATCAAGGTCTTCATAACATTCATAAGGCTGCGCTTTGCGCAGATCCCATGCCAGTCCGGCGCCGCGCAGCATGACGCCGGTGAACCCCCAAGCTTGCGCGTCTTCGGGGCTGATGACGCCGATATCAACATTGCGCTGCTTAAAGATGCGGTTATCGGTGATGAGATGTTCAATATCGTCAAGGACTTTAAGGAAGGGGCCGCAGAAGCGGTGGATGTCGGAGATGAGGTCAGCGGGCAGATCGCGATAGACGCCGCCGGGGCGAATATAGGCGGCATGCATGCGTGATCCGGAAGCGTGTTCGTAAAAGACCATGAGCTTTTCGCGCTCTTCAAAGCCCCAGAGCGGCGGCGTCAGCGCGCCAACATCGAGCGCTTGTGTTGTAATGTTGAGCAAATGGCTGAGCAGCCGTCCGATTTCGGAAAACAGCACGCGTATATATTGCGCGCGCGGCGGCACTTCAATGCCGAACAGCTTTTCGGTCGCGAGCGCGAAGGCGTGCTCCTGATTGATTGGTGCGACATAATCAAGGCGGTCAAAATAAGGCACGGCTTGCAGATAGGTTTTATACTCAATCAGCTTTTCGGTGCCGCGATGCAGCAGGCCGATATGAGGATCAACGCGGCGAACGATCTCGCCTTCTAATTGCAGCACGAGCCGCAGCACGCCATGCGCCGCAGGATGCTGCGGGCCAAAATTGAGGTGAAACTCTCGCGGCGTATTTTTCTTTTTGATCGCCTGGCTCATCGCTGACTCATTGAATGTCTTGGCCTATGGAATGAGCGAATCGTCATCACGATCTGGATCAGCGATGAGAGGCTCTTTGGTTTCAACGATTTTTTGAAAATTTTCCTGCTCTTGATGGACAGCCGGCGCGCCGGGCATGCCGGGCGGCAGGGTTGAGGAAACCGGATCATCAATGCCCTCCCACGGGCTGAGGAAGTCAAAATTGCGAAATTCTTGAGTTAGTTTCACCGGCTCATAAATGACTTTTTTGCTGGTTTCGTCATAGCGGGTTTCGACGAAGCCGGTGACCGGAAAATCTTTGCGCAGCGGATGGCCTTCAAAGCCATAATCGGTCAGCAGGCGGCGCAGATCGGGATGGCCAAAGAACAAAATGCCGTAAAGGTCAAAGGCTTCGCGCTCAAACCAGTTCGCCGCCGGATAGATCGGGACAACCGAGTGAAGGGAGTCCCCTTCTTTCACTTTGGCTCTGATGCGCAGGCGCACATTGCGGGTCATGGATAAGAGATGATATACGACATCAAATCTCTCCACGCGCTCGGGATAATCAACGCCGCATAGATCAACGAGGATGGTGAAGGCCATATCATCGCGGAGAAATTTGAGGAAGTCCAAAACGGCTTCGGGCTTAATTTCAATGGTCAATTCTTCAAATTGAATTTCAGACGCGATGACGTCTTCGCCGCGCTCGCTCTGTATATGCGCGGTGATTTTTTGCAGCTTTTCGGCGCGCTGGTCTGGCGTCAAGAGCGCGCTTTTATCAATGGGCTTTTTTTCGGCGCGCTTGCCATCTTGATCTTTGGAAGAGTCAGCCATGATCCCTCTACCTTTCAATTGTTCCGGTCATGCGGATTTTTTTCTGCAGCTGCAATATGCCATAGAGGAGCGCTTCGGCGGTTGGCGGACATCCGGGCACGTAGATATCCACCGGCACGATGCGATCGCAGCCGCGCACGACGGCATAGGAATAATGGTAATAGCCGCCGCCATTGGCGCACGAGCCCATAGAGATCACATAGCGCGGCTCGGGCATTTGGTCATAGACGCGGCGCAAAGCGGGCGCCATTTTATTGGTCAAAGTGCCCGAGACGATCATCACGTCGGATTGTCGCGGCGAAGCGCGCGGTGCTGCGCCAAAACGCTCAAGATCATAGCGCGGCATGCTTGTCTGCATCATCTCAACCGCGCAGCAGGCCAAGCCGAACGTCATCCACATCAGCGATCCAGAGCGCGCCCAGTTAATCAGATCATCAGCGCGCGCGGTGAGGAAGCCCTCATCGTGAATGCGCTGGTTCATCACGTCAAAGTTTTCACCCCAATTTTGGGTTTGCTGCGCGTCGGCGTCTGTCTCTGGTTTTACGACCATTCAAGCGCTCCTTTTTTCCACTCATAGATGAAGCCGACCGTCAACACGGCAATAAAAATCATCACCGCGCCGAAGCCGAAAATCCCTACTTCACCAAAAGCGGCCGCCCAAGGAAATAAAAATGCGATTTCCAAATCAAAAATAATAAACAGGATCGCGACCAAATAGAACTGCACATCAAACGGCATGCGCGCATAATCAAAAGGCTCAAAGCCACATTCATAGGGTCGCAGCTTATTTTCATCCGGTTTGCGCGGCGCGATGATGAAAGGGATCAAAAGCAGAAAGAGGCCAATGGCGGTGGCAAGCCCCATAAAAATCGCGATTGCGAGGTAGCCATAAAGGAATTCGGTCATCTTATATCTGCCTATAAAATTAGAGTCGGATGGAGTATAACGCCGTTATTTTGGTAAATCAAAGACTTCAGAAAGGCCGACCAAGCATGCGGCGCAGAGTAGCGTCGCGATCCCAATAATGATGTTTGAGCGCGGCGGCGGCGTGGATAAGGAGCGCGGATGCGAGAATATAGCCGCCCGCCCCATGGATCTGCTGGCCGATCTGGGCGACGGTGAGGTTGGGCGCTGACAGCGGCCCGATCTCGGTCAGCCAGAAGACGGGCACGGTGCAGGCGGCGCAGGCATAGCCGAGGGTGAACATCATGCCGGAGATGGGCATCAGCACGGTGCCGATGAGCAGCAGAATATGGACAAAGCGTGAGCTGCGCGCCTCCCAGTTTTTGAGCGGGCGAGCGGGGGGGAAGAAGCCATTTGTCCAGCGCCAGGTGAGCCGCGAGACGGCGAGCAGAAAGATGATCACGCCGACATTTTTATGGATATAGAGGAGCTGCGCCTTTTCTGCCGAGCGCGGCAGCTCATCGATATAGAAGCCGAAGGACAAAGCGCCGATGACGAGCAGAGCGATCGTCCAGTGGAAGAACAGGGTCAGCGGCGAGAGTTTAGCTTGGGTGTCATATTGCATGAGCGAATCTCCTCTAGGATTGTGCTGTCTGATTATATCTTTATTTGAGAATTGATGAAACTCGCGCTCTTCTTTATTGGCGCTTGCGCTGACACACACGCTGCCGCTATTTATTGGCGCTCGCGCGCGTGCTGACGCACGCGCGCGAGCGCTAATAAATAGTGGCGGGAGTGACGGGACTCGAACCCGCGGCCTCTGGCGTGACAGGCCAGCGCTCTAACCAACTGAGCTACACCCCCTTCAAAAATCCGGTGAAACCTGTGAGATGATGTCGTCAACATGATATACAGGCTTTATCGCTTAAGGGGAAGGTTATGGCGCAAAATATGAGATTTATGAGATTAAAGCTAAGCGGGCTGATTGCCGGGCCGTTGTTTTTTGCGGCGGTGCTGGCGGTGATGCCCTCGGATGACGCGATGTGGCGGCTCGGAGCGGTGATCGCGTGGATGCTGATCTGGTGGGTCAGCGAGGCGGTGCCTTTGGCGGCGACGGCGTTTTTGCCGATCGTGCTGCTGCCGATTTTGGGGATCAGGCCGGCGGGCGATGTGATGAGCAATTATGCCCACCCGCTGATTTTTTTGATGCTCGCGGGCTTGACGATTGCGCTCGCGATGCAGAAGGCGCAATTGCATCGCCGGATTGTCGTGGCGATTTTGCGGCGCACCGGCAGCCATATTGACGGGGTGATTTTTGGCTTCATGCTGGCCTCGTGTCTTTTGAGCATGTGGCTGAGCAATACGGCGACGACCGCGGCGATGCTGCCGATAGCACTTTCGTTCATCGCGATTTTGACGGCAAAAGCGGGCGAACATAATAGCGCGCCGCCGCCGCGCGCGCAGATGAGCCAGAATGATCACCGGCTCGCATTGACGATATTGCTGGGCGTCGCCTATGCGGCGAATATAGGCGGCGCGGCGACTTTGATCGGCACCGCGCCGAACGCTTTGTTTGCGGGCTATATGTCCACGCGCTTTGGCCTGCAGATTGATTTCCTGCAATGGATGGTGATGGCGCTGCCTTGGACGATCCTCATGCTGTTTACCATGTGGTTTATGCTGACGCGGCTGATCTACCCCAACGCGCCGGTTGAGCTTTCGGGCTTTGGCAAAGTGCTCGACGATGCCGAGCGCGAAATGGGGCGCATGTCGCGCGAGGAAAAAGCGGTCGCTTTGTTGTTTGGCGTGACGGTTTTTCTGTGGGTATTTCGGCGGCTGCTGCCGCTGGAAGGCTTGGATAATGCGGTGATCGGCATGGCGGCGGTGCTGGCCTGTTTTGCGGTGCCGGTGCGGCTGCGGCCTTTGACCTTCATGCTGGGCTGGCAGGATATGAGAAATATGGCATGGGGTGTGCTGATTTTGCTCGGCGGCGGGCTGGCGCTGGGTGATGCGATGACGGCGACCGGCCTTTCCGCGCAGCTCGGCGAGCTGGTGATTAAATATGCGGCACTGGGCGACAAAGTGTGGATGGCGTTTGCGGGTCTGGGTCTGACCTTGACCGAGTTTGCGAGCAACACGGCGATGGCGGCGACCTTGCTGCCGGTGATCTCTGAGATTGCGGCCAAGCAGGGGCATGATCCGATCATGTTTGGCGCGCCTTTGATTGTGGCGACGTCCTGCGCGTTTATGATGCCGATGGCGACGCCGCCGAACGCGCTGGTTTTTGCGAGCGGCTATGTGCGGGTCATTGAAATGATTCGCGCCGGATTTTGGATCAACCTTGCCGCGCTGGCTTTACTGGTTATCGTGATGCAAGTGAGTGTGCCTTTCGCCTCGATGTTATTCAATTAGGGTTGTTTAACAATTAGGAAATTTGAGGCCCCTCGTTTCCGTCATTCCCCCAACCTGCGCTCGTCATTCCCGCACACGGCGCGTTAGCGCCGTCATTCCCGCAAAATGTAGATGAGGTTCTCGGCGATTCTTCTGTCAGCGGGAATCCAGTGAACGGGCATCCGCACCGACCTTTTAGCGGTTTTTTTTGGCTCCCTATCCATAGAAATTATGTTAGTCTGATTTCGGAAGTCGGGCGATTGTCGTTCGGCTCTGGGGAATCAAAAGACCCCATCGAAAAGCGGCATGACACTGCCGCAAAGTGTCTCTCTAGTTTTAAGGCTGGGGAGGCGACTGCGTATGTCCAAGGCTTCACGGCCTAAAGGCTTTCGTACCGACTTTTCGACGGTTTTTTTTGACTCCCCGGCTATTCGGGGAGAACCACCATGTCAAATAAAATTATGTCAAAGAAAAACACCCTTTTGGAAAATCGACGTCTGGTAGACGCCTATGTTTTCGTGCGCCATGCGCGCGATGTCATCAGCAATTATAGCGATGACCCGACCTATATGCCGTCAAAGAGCGAGATGGAGCGCTTTCGCCGCATCCGCGAAGACCTCGCTGACGCGGCTAAGCTGGCTGCCGGAATTCACGAGCGCATGGCTGGCCGCATTGAAGGCAAAACCCACCGCGCTCCCCCTGCCAGTCCATCGGAATAATAAACGGCGCACGCCTCTCGGAGGCCGCGCTGTCATTGCCGTATATCATTTCTTAAAAAAGCAGATCGGCCAGCTTGCGGCGATGATGAGCGGCATCGCCATGCTGGTATTCGCACCATAGAGCGCGGCGGCGAAAGAGCTGGGCGTCGCAATCATAGGTGAAGCCGAAGCCGCCATGGAACTGGATCGCGCGATCGGCGGCGAAGGCGAACGCATCGCAGGCTTGGGCTTTGGCCATCCGGATGGCGGCCTCGCGCTCGGGGTGATCGAGCGGCAGGCTCGCGGCGTAATAAAGGTGGGAGCGCGCCGCATCCAAGCCCAGCAATATGTCCACCGTCGGATGTTTGAGCGATTGGTAAGAGCCAATATAATGGTCAAACTGCTTGCGGGTTTTCAGATAGTCAATGATCGTATCGAGGGTGGCGGCAATCCCGCCGCACATTTCGGCGGCGAGCAGCAGGTTGGCGGTCAGGTCAATCTGGTGAAAAGTTGCTTTTGTTTTGTCAGCGGCCAAGAGATTATCCGCTGACGCTTTAACGCCATCTAAATTGACCCGAAATGAGCGGCGCGTCTGGTCAATGATTGTTTCGCGCTCGCAGCGGGCTTGGGCGATCTGCTCCTTATCCAAAATGAGCAGGCGAGGCTGGCCGTCCACCCTCACCGAGACGAGCATCATCGCGGCGGTTTGCGCATCGGTGACGAAGTTTTTGCTGCCCGATAAAATAAGCGCCTCCCCTTCGGCGCTGGCGGTGCAGTCTATATGGTCAAGCGTCCAGTCGCCTTCGCTTTCATAGAGAGCGAGCGCGACCTGTTCACCGGCGGCGATGCGCTTGAGGAATGTTTCCTGCTGTAGCTGGCTGCCGGCCTGTTTGATAGCTTCGGCGGCGATCCAAGTTGATGCGAGCGGCGCGGTCAGCAGAGCGCGCCCCATCGGCTCAATGACCGCGACGGCCTCAGCGAGGCTCAAGCCGCTGCCGCCGCACTTTTCATCAATCGCGAGTCCGGGCCAGCCCATTTCGCTGATCTCCTGCCAGAGGGCGTCGCTGAAGTTTTCATCTGCGGCGATCGTTTTGCGCACGACATCCATCGGCGACTTATCGCGGGAAAACTTCGCCGCGACATCAAGCAGCATATCCTGCTCTTCGGTAAAGGAGATTTGCGGACGTTCTTGCATTTTTTTGCCGCTCATTTGGGCAGCCCTAGCACGCGCTCGCCGACGATATTATATTGTATCTGGCTGGTGCCGCCGCCGATCGTCGCCGAGAAGGCGTTGAGATAAGAGCGCTGCCACAGGCCGCGATCATGGGCGAGCGGGTCGCCGACATAATAAGAGGCGCGCGCGCCCTGCAGCGAGAGCGCGAACTGGTTCAAGCGGCGCTGGAACTCCGACGAGACCAGCTTGCCCGACATGGCGATGGAAAAGGGCCAATCGGCCATCAGCGCTTTATGCTTTGAGCGCGCCGAGTTGAGCGCCTGCGCGCGCTCTTCAATCAGGAATTGGACGAGCTGGTCGCGCACGAGCGGATCTTCAATCGCCGGGCGGCCATTGCGCTTGGCGTGGCGGGCGAGTTCAACGACTTCTTTAACGCTTTTGCTCATCATGGAGTGGCCGCCGGCTTGGCCGCCGCTTGCGCCGCGCTCAAAGGTCAGAGTTTTCATGGCGACTTGCCATCCGTCGCCCTCTTCGCCCATCAGGCAGGATTGGTCAATCCGCGCATCGGTGAAAAAGATTTGGTTAAACCCAAATTCGCCAGTGAGTTTTTGGATCGGCACGACTTCAATGCCCGCGACCCGCATCGGCGCGAGGAAGAAGCTCAGCCCTTCATATTTATTATTGGCGCGCGGATTGGTGCGTGCGAGCAGGATCATATATTTGGCCTGCTGGCCGAGGGTCGTCCAGATTTTTGAGCCGTTCAGCACGAAGTGATCGCCATCGCGCTCGGCTTTGGTCTGCGCGCTGCCCAGATCGGAGCCGTGATCGGGCTCGGAAAAGCCCTGACACCAGACATCTTCGCAGCTCAGGATATTTTTGATGTAGGTTTTTTTTTGCGCGTCGCTGCCCATATTCAAGATCAGAGGCCCGGCCCAATTGAGGCCGATCGTATTGACCATGAAGGGAACATTCTGGCGGATCATCTCGCCGGTTGCGATGTCTTGGAGGATCTGCTCCTGCCCGCCGCCGCCATATTCTTTTGGCCACGCCATGCCCAGATAGCCGGCCTCATAGACTTTCTGCTGCCAGTCGCGCAGAAACTCAAACTGCCGGTCGGAGCCGACTTCCATGAAAGTCTGCGGCAGCAGGAAGCCCGGGTCGTCGGGTTTGTTCTCTTTGAACCAAGCGGCGCATTGCTGTTTGAACGCGCTGCGTTCTTTTTGCGAAACGGACATGATCCCTCCTACTCCCTCCTAGATTCCGAGCTGGCGGGCGGCGAGGTCGCGCATGATCTCTTCGGAGCCGCCGCCGATGGCATTGACGCGCACTTCGCGGTAGATGCGCTCGACGCGACCGCCGCGCATATAGCCCATGCCGCCCATGACCTGCATGGCTTCGCGCGCGCAGAACTCCATTGTAAGCGAGGCTTGGACTTTGAGCAAGGAGAGATCGGCGACCGGCGTCTCGCCCGCATGGACGCGCACCGCGCATTGCTCGAGCCAAGCCTGCGTCGCGTTGATCTTGCGCGCCATCTCGGCGAATTTGTGGCGGATCACTTGATGGTCGGCGAGCCGCTTGCCGAAAGTTTCGCGCCCTCTCGCCCAGCTCAGCGCGTCTTCAAAGCAGACGCGCGCATAGCTGACCATGCCCGCCGCCATAGAGATGCGCTCATTGTTGAAATTGAGCATGATGCCGATGAAGCCATTGTTTTCCTCGCCGATCAGGTTTTTTTTGGGGACGCGGACATCATCAAAATAGAGCGCGGCGGTGTCGGATGACCACCAGCCTTGTTTCTTGAGCGAGGTGCGGGTGAAGCCTTCGCGTTCGCGCTCGATGAGCAGCAGCGAGATGCCGCGCCGCCCTTCCCCGCCGGTGCGCACCGCGACGGTATAAAAATCGGCGCGCATCCCGCTGGTGATGAACATTTTTGAGCCATTGACGATATAGTCGTCGCCGTCGGACTTGGCGGTGGTTTTGAGGTTGGCGACATCGGAGCCGCCGGAGGGCTCGGTGATGGCGAGCGCTTGAATTTTATCTCCGGCGAGCACTTGCGGCGCGATGCGCTGCTTTATCTCGTCGGAGCCGATGGCGATGATGGGCGGCAGGCCGATGCCATGGATGAGCAGGCTCGCATTGACGCCGCCCGCGCCGAGCCGCGCCATCTCTTCGGCATTGATGATCATGAACACCGGATCATTGACTGGCGTGCCGCCATATTCTTCGGGATAGCCCATGCCGATCAGCCCGACATTGGCGGCCTTTTTATAAAGCGCGCGCGGGAATGTCCCCTCTTCGTCCCATTGATCAACATAGGGCATCATTTCGGTTTCAACGAATTTGCGCAAAGTCGCGCGCCACGCCTGATGGTCTTCGGTATAAAGCGGACTGAAATAGCGGTGATCGAAATCAATCGGGCTTTGGCTGTTGGATAATAAAGACTGCGACATAAGCTCCTCTTTTGGGCAATGATGGGTTTATTCTGATGAGGTCGGCGCGACTTCAATCATCATCGCACCGGCGGCGATCTGCTCGTCTTCAGCAACATGAATGCTTTTGACCGCGCCGTCAATCGGCGCGTTGATCTCATGCTCCATCTTCATCGCCTCAAGGATGGCGAGCGGCTGGCCTTTGACAACGTCTTCGCCCTCGCGAACAAAAAGGCGGTGGAGGCGGCCATGCATCGGCGCGGTGATGCTGCCGGAAAGCTCTCCTTGCTTGGCGGCCACCGCGCGGCCAAGCAGATCGGTGAAGCGGAAGCTCCAGCCATCAACGATCAGATGGACGGCGCCCGAAGCGGCGATATGGCTGCGGATGGTTTTCTGCACCTCATCCACCACGAGGCGCAAGCGGCCCGGCTGCTCATCAACGATTTGCAGCCGGTGGTCTATGTCGTCCTGCGTGATGATATAGGCATTGTCAGTGCAGGCGGTGACGAGTACATCCACCGGCACATCCACAGGCTGGTCTCCATCATTTTTAGGGGCACTTTCATAACGATAGCGCGATGCGAGGCTGCCTGCGCTCGCCCAATCCAAAAGATGTTCGGAAAAAAAGACGGCTTGAGCGGCGGCGCGGCGGCGCTCATGGCGATATTCCACCAGAGCCGCCAGCGCGGGCGCAATGGACGCCGCCTGCGCGGGCTGGCCTGCGGGGAAGTCCCAAAGAAAATCATTGAGGAAATCGGTCGTCGCCTGCCCGGCAGCGAAGGTTTCATCACTGAGGCAATGGATTAAAAAATCGCGATTGGTCGGCGGTCCGGCGATCATCGTATTCTGCAAAGCGGCGATGAGCTTCTGCCGCGCACTTTCGCGATCATCGCCGCGCGCGATGATTTTGGCGATCATCGGATCATAGAAAGGCGAAATCTCCTGACCGGAAGCGAGCCCATCATCAACCCGCAGATCTTCACCTTCGGCAGGCTGCCAGTGATCGACGCGCCCGCTCGCAGGCAGAAAATTCTTCGCCGGATCTTCGGCATAAAGCCGCACCTCTATCGCATGGCCTTGAAAGGCGAATTGCTCCTGCGTGATCGGCAGCTTCTCGCCGCGCGCGATCTGCAATTGCCAAGCGACGAGGTCCATCCCGCCGGTCATCTCGGTCACCGGATGCTCCACTTGCAGCCGCGTATTCATTTCAAGAAAGTAGAAATTGCCCTCTTGGTCGAGCATAAATTCAATCGTCCCCGCGCCGACATAATTGATGGACTTGGCCGCTTGCACCGCGGCTGCGCCCATCAATTCGCGCCGTTCAGGAGTCATCACCGGACAGGGCGCCTCTTCAATGACTTTCTGGTGGCGGCGCTGGACCGAACAATCGCGCTCGCCGAGATGGATGATCTGCCCATGCCGGTCGCCGAACACTTGAAACTCCACATGGCGCGCGCGCTGCAAGGCTTTTTCCAAGATCAGCTCATCGGAGCCGAAAGCGTTTTTGGCTTCCGAGCGGGCGGTAGCGAGCTGTGCGGCGAGGGCGGCTTCATCTTCAACCAGCCTCATGCCGCGACCGCCGCCACCCGCTGCCGCTTTGATCATAATCGGAAAGCCGATCCGCGCCGCAGCGGCGGCAAAAGCTTCATCGGATTGTTCTTTAGATTGTTCTTTCCCTTCATAACCCGGAATGCACGGGACACCTGCGTCAATCATGCGGCGCTTGGCCTGCGCTTTATTGCCCATCAGCTCGATGGCTTCGGGCGAAGGGCCGATGAACATGATGTCGGCCTGCGCGCAGGCTTGCGCGAAGGCGGCATTTTCGGACAGGAAGCCATAGCCCGGATGGATGGCGTCGGCGTCTGTTTCTTTGGCGGCTTTGAGGATATTGTCTTGGTTCAGGTAGGATTGCGCGACCGGCGGCGGCCCGATCAGCACGGCCTCATCGGCGAGCGCCACATGGGGGGCGGCCTCATCGGCGAGCGAATAGACCGCGACGGTCGGATAGCCCAAAGCCTTCGCCGAGCGGATGATCCGCACGGCGATCTCGCCGCGATTGGCGATCAATATCTTGCTGAAGTTTTTCATTTATTGCCGGTTGCCCAATAGGGTTTGCGTTTTTCGAGAAAAGCGGCGACGCCCTCGCGGCCTTCCGGCCCGAGCATGCACTGCGCGAAGCCATCGGCGGCGAAGTCGAGCGCTTCGGGACGCGCAGAGCGCGCGGCCTTAAACAGAATGGCTTTGGTGATCGCATTGGCGCTGGGCGCGCAGAGCGCGATCTGTGCGAGCACTTGCTGGCAGATTTGTTCGAGGTCGCCTTCATCTTCGGCGAGGATGTGGCCGATGCCGAACTTCACGGCGTCTGCGCCGGTGAATTTGGCGCCGGTGAGCATTAAGCGGCGCGCCTGCGTCAGGCCGATCCGCTCGGCGACAAACGGCGCGATTTGCGCAGGCGGGATGCCCAGACTGGTTTCGCTGAGGCGGAAGCGCGTCTGTTTGGCGACGATGGTGATGTCGCCGATGCAGGTGAGTCCGAGCCCGCCGCCAATGGCCGCGCCTTCCACGAGCATGATGACGGTCTGCGGCTGTTCATTGAGCTTAATCATCAGATCGCCAAATGAGCGGTTGCCTGCGGCGACTTCTTTGGCGACTTCTTTGTGGCTGGCACTTTGTTTTTGCCCCTGCTTGCTGCCCTGCAGGTTGGAGCGGAAGCCTTTAATGTCAGCGCCCGCGCAAAAGATGCCGCCTTTGCCGCGCAGGATGATCGTGCGGATATTGCGGTCGTCGCGCACGCGGTCGAGAATATCATGGAGCGCGCCGGTCAGCTCTTCATTGAGTGAATTTTTCGCGTCGGGCCGGTTGAACCAGAGTCTGAGAATGCTCGGATCGCGCTCATCCACTTCAGCGATCAGCGCTGCGGCTTTGGATAGATTTTTACTTTGAGTCATCTGCCTCTCCTTTTATTCTTACATTTATTTTTTTTACATACGCCCGACGCCGAAACTATTGGGCGTCACTTGACGGGTTTGCGCCTCGCGGCAGGTCTGCAGCATGAAGCCGAGCGCCTTGCGGGTGTCTTTGGGAAAGATCACGCCGTCATCGAGCATATGGCCGGACGCATAAAAAGCGCTGGACTGCTTGTCAAAATGATGGGTGAGCACCGCCTCCTGCTCTTTGAGCTGCTCCTGATCGACCTCCACGCCGCGCCTTTGGGCGCTGGCATTGATCACTTGGGTCATGGTTTTTGCAGCCTGCGCGCCGCCCATGACTCCGATGGTCGCATTGGGCCAGGCAAAGACGAAATCGGGATCATAGCCCTGCCCGCACATGCCGTAATTGCCCGCGCCGAAGCTCGCACCGGTCATGAAGGTCAGGCGCGGCACCGAGACATTGGTCACCGCTTGGATCATCTTTGAGCCATGTTTGATCATACCGGCGCGCTCATATTGCTTGCCGACCAGATAGCCGGTGGTGTTTTGCAGGAAGACGAGCGGCACATCGGCCTGATCGCAGAGCTGCATGAATTGGGTGGCTTTGGTAGCGCCGTCGGGATCGATCGGGCCGTTATTGCCGATGAGTCCGACGGCATGGCCATAGACTTCGGCCTGCAGGCAGACGGTGGAGATGCCGTAGCTGGGCTTGAAGTCGAGAAACTCGGAGCCGTCAACGATGCGCGCTGCGACTTCGCGCATATCATAAGGCTTGCGGTAATCCAGCGGGACGATTCCGGCGATCTCGTCGGGATCATAGGCGGGAGGGGCGAAGTTTTTAACCTCCTCCTGCGGGCAGCGGTCATTCCAGTGAAGGTGCGCCATCACTTCGCGGGTGATCAGCAGGCCATGGGCGTCATCTTCGGCGACATATTCGGCCAAGCCCGAAACAGACGAATGCATTTCAGCGCCGCCCAGCTCTTCTTCGGTGGCGACTTCGCCGGTGGCAGCCTTAAGCAGAGCCGGACCTGCCAGAAAGGCGCGCCCGCGCCCTTTAATGGCGATCACATAATCGCTGAGGCCGGGCATATAGGCGCCGCCTGCGGTGGAGGGCCCGTGCAAAACCGTGATGACCGGCAGACCGGCAGCGCTCAGCCGCGCGAGGTTGGCGAACAAAGTGCCGCCGAGCACAAAGCCTTCAATAGTATATTTCATCAAATTAGCGCCCGCGCTTTCAACGAGATGGATGAAGGGCAGCTTTTTAGCAAGCGCGATTGCCTGCGAGCGGCGGGTTCTGTAGCCGCCGCCTTGGGTCATCGCACCGGCATTGATGCCGCTATCATCGACGACGATCATCGAGCGCACGCCCGAGACAAAGCCAATGCCCGAAATGATCGACCCGCCCGGCACGGATTTTTCGGGATCGTCGGTGTCGAGCAAATATCCGGCCATATTGCCGATTTCAAGAAAGGGCATCCCCGGATCAAGCAGGCGCGAGAGCCGCTCGCGCGGCGTGAGCTGGTTGCGTTCAACGAAGCGCGGCTTGCGCTTTTCCGACAATATAATCGCGCGGCGGTTCAGCTCGGCGAGCTGGTCGGTCAAAGCGTTCATCTGTTTGCGGTTCGCCTGAAACTCTTCCGACGTCGTGCTGATGGCTGAAGCAAAAAGCGGCATGGCCCCCCCCTATTCGTTTATGCGCCGGATGACGGCCCGTCCTGTTGGGCAAGAGCCCCTTTAGCAAGAGCCCCCTCAGCAAGAGATTGCGGCAGTTCAATCGGACAATCAAGCAAAAGTTGGGCATAGCCTTTGCCCTGCGGATCATTGCGCAGGCTCGCGGTGCCGCCGCCGCCGAGCACATCATGGAGCAGGAAGTTGATCGCGTTCGGGCCGGGCAGGATGAATTTTTCAACATGCTCGCTGCGATCGCTGGGCAGGAAATGCGCGAAAAGCTGAGCGACTTTTTTCTCGGTCAGGGCGGCGGAGATATAAGGCAGATAGGCCGCGCGCCGCGCGATGATGCCGATATTGGCCTTATTGCCCTTATCGCCGCTGCGTCCCCAAGCCAAAGCGACGAGCGGCACCTCTGTTTTTGCCTCATCTTTTTCGGCAGCTTGCGGTGATGCCGGACGGGTGAGCGCTTTGGGGTCAAAAGGCTCGCCCGCTTGATCGCTGAAGGGGAATTTTTTCCCTTCCACATTGACCTCAATGTTGAGGCCGTCTTTGGGGATCAGAAACGAGAATAGCCGCCCGACAGGCATCGGCTTGGGGCGGCCACCGGCAAAACCGGAAAGCCCAGGCGGCGTCGCGAGGCCAAGACCGGTCAGCTCTTTAAGCAGAATAGAAATCGCTTTGTCCTCTTGATGTTTGGCGGCGATCTTGACGACAACTTCGCGCGCGGTTTTGATTCTTTTGGCCGCGCCATATTGGCTTTCCGCGCCGATCACTTCCACGCTGGTTTCGGTATAATCGGCCATGTTCAAGCGGCGCAGAGTCTGGCGCGCGCGCTTATAGACGGCTTCGGCGAATTTTTCTGCCTTGAGGCTGGCGTCAATGCCATAGAAGGTCGCGGTGACGCCGCCGCGAAAGCCATCGACATAGATGGCGCTGACTTTATAGCTATCGGGGGGTGGAGCGCCTTTGGCGCCGGTGACCAAAACTTGATCCGCCGCCTGCTGCACGATCTTGGTCTGCGAGAAATCACAGATGACGTCGGGCAGCATATAGGCCTGCGGGTCGCCGATTTCATAAAGCACCTGCTCCGAAATAGACCCGACATTGACAACACCGCCGGTGCCTTTGGGCTTGGAATAGACGGCGCTGCCATCGGGCGCGATCTCGGCGATCGGATAGCCAATATCCTCCAAGCGGTCAATGACTTGATGCCAGTCGGTGAAATTGCCGCCGGTCGCTTGGACGCCGCACTCAAGAATATGTCCGGCGAGGCTGCCCGCGGCGAGCTGGTCAAGATCATTTTCGCGCCAGCCAAAGGCGTGAATGCAGGCGCCCAAAGTCACCGCGCTATCAACGCAGCGGCCTGTGATCACAATGTCCGCGCCTTCATCCAAAGCTTTGGCGATCGGAAACGCGCCCAAATAAGCATTGACCGAAAGCAGCCTTTCACTTTCAGGAAACGAAGCGCCGGAAAACATTTCATGGAAGTTTTTCTGCGCCAGCCTTTCTTTGTCAAAGATGAGGTCGTCGCCGGTGACGGTTGCGACTTTAAGATCAAGTTTAAGCTGCGCGATTAAATCTCTGACTTTGGCCGCGCAAGCCTCAGGATTGACGCCGCCTGCATTGGATAAAATCTTCACTTTCTGCCGCGCGATCTCGGACAGATTGGGCTTTAAGGCCTGAGAGATGAAGTCGGTCGCATAGCCCATATCGGGCTTGGCGAGGCGCGCGCGCGCCATGATCGCCATTGTGATCTCGGCGAGATAGTCATAGACGATATAATCAAGCTTTTCAGCCGCGAGCAGCTGCGGCGTCGCGAGCGCGGCATCGCCCCAGAAACCGCTGGCCCCGCCGATCCGAATTGTCATCCCTTCTCCTCCGTTTTGCCCCGCTTATGAGGGGCTTTGCTAGCAATCTACATCAGCGCAGAAAAAAGGGCTAGCCATATCGGCAAGGGGCTGCGATAGACATCCAGTGGGCGGTGGGCGGTGACGGGCTTGAACCGCCGACCTTCCCGGTGTAAACGGGACGCTCTTCCAGCTGAGCTAACCGCCCGGAAAATGCGTCCCGTGATTTAATTAGACATTAACAGCGGTTTTGAGCGCTTTGCCAGCCTTGAATTTGGGCTGCTTGGAAGCGGGGATTTCCATCGGCTCACCGGTTTGCGGATTGCGCGCGGTGGTTTTGGCGCGATTATAGACCGAAAACGTTCCAAAGCCGATGAGACGGACTTCTTCGCCTTTGGTGAGGCTGTCAGTGATGCAGCTCAGCACGCCTTCTACGGCGCGTGTGCCTTCGGCTTTGGACATCTCGCACTTCTTGGCGATGACTTCGATAAGGTCGTTCTTGTTCATGAGATTTCTCCTCTACATGGGTTTGAGTTTTCACGCTTCAAACCCCGCGGTGACGGGGCTGATTCGCTTGTAAATTTAGTGTAGGGATTTGGCACATTAACTCAAGCAAAAAAGCCCTAAAAACAGGGGGGAAATAATTTTAACCGATTAAACTGCCGTGAATAAAGAAAAATTTTCCGAAAAAGTTAATGCGCCGTAATCGCGCTTTCGGACTTATCCCCGCCAGATATGGGCGGCGGTGTGCCTTCATCCCATGAGATCGGGCTGGGCAGGCGCGTCAATACATGAGGAAAAATTTGATCAATGGTCTTGATTTCAACGATCTCAACCTTGCTTTTGATTTTTTCGGGAATCTCAGCGAGGTCTTTGACGTTATCAAAAGGGATCAAGATTTTTTTGACGCCGCCGCGCAAAGCGGCGATCATTTTTTCCTTGAGGCCGCCGATCGGCAGAACCCGCCCACGCAGAGTGATTTCACCGGTCATGGACACATCGCGCCGGACAGGAATGCCGGTGGCGACCGAGACGATGGACGTCACAATAGCAAGCCCAGCAGAAGGGCCATCCTTAGGCGTTGCGGCTTCGGGAACATGGAGATGGATATCGCGGCGCTCAAACAAAGAGGGCTCAATGCCAAATTCTGGCGCGCGGGCGCGCACATAGGCCTGCGCGGCGGTGACCGATTCCTTCATCACATCGCGCAGATTGCCGGTAATTGACAATTTTCCTTTGCCCGGCGTCAACACGCTTTCAATGGTCAAAAGCTCTCCGCCATATTGCGTCCATGCCATGCCTGTCGCGATGCCGACTTTGTTTTCCGGCTCAATTTCCTCATGGAGGAATTTGGGCACACCGAGCAAGTCGCCGAGATTATTCTTGGTGATCTCCACCTGCTTTATATCTTCGGTGAGCAGTTTTTTGACGGTTTTGCGCGCGGCGGCGCTGAGTTCGCGTTCAAGCGTACGTACGCCGGCCTCGCGGGTATAGAGCCGGATCAGTGATTGCAGCGCCTCATCATCCAAAGCCCATTCTTCTTTTTCAAGCGCATGTGTTTTCATGATTTTGGGAATGAGATGACGCCGCGCGATTTCCACTTTTTCGTCTTCGGTGTAGCCCGGCAGGCGAATGATTTCCATGCGGTCAAGCAGAGCGGGCGGAATATCGAGCGTGTTGGCGGTCGTGATGAACATCACGTCAGACAGATCATATTCCACTTCAAGATAATGATCGGCGAAGGCGTTATTTTGTTCAGGATCCAAAACCTCAAGCAGCGCGGCGGCGGGATCGCCGCGGAAATCAGCGCCGATTTTATCCACTTCGTCCAGCAGGAAGAGCGGGTTTGAATATTTGACTTTTTTCATGGATTGAATGATCCGCCCGGGCATAGAGCCGATATAGGTGCGGCGATGGCCGCGGATTTCGGCCTCATCGCGCACACCCCCCAAAGACATGCGGACGAATTGCCGTCCGGTGGCGCGGGCAATGGATTTGCCCAAAGAGGTCTTGCCAACGCCCGGCGGCCCGACAAGGCACAAAATAGGCCCGCGCAATTTACCGGCGCGCTTTTGCACGGCAAGATATTCAATGATCCGATCTTTGATTTTTTCAAGGCCATAATGATCTTCATCAAGAATCTTTTGGGCTTGAGCGAGATCAATTTTAATGTCGGCCTTTTTGTTCCACGGCAGCGAGACGATCCAGTCAAGATAATTGCGCACGACGGTTGATTCCGCCGACATAGCGTTCATCTGTTTGAGCTTTTTCAGCTCGCTATTGGCTTTTTCGCGTGCTTCTTTGGGGAGCTTGGCTTCTTTGATGCGCTTTTCAAGCTCAGCGACATCGCCTACGGCATCGTCGCTATCGCCGAGCTCGTTCTGGATCGCTTTGAGCTGTTCGTTGAGATAATATTCGCGCTGGGTTTTTTCCATCTGGTTTTTGACGCGCCCGCGAATTTTTTTCTCCAGCTTGAGCGTAGAGATTTCTTTTTCCATCAGCACATAGATTTTTTCAAACCGCTCGGCGAGCGTTTCGGTTTCCATCAAGTCCTGCCTGTCTTCAATGGACTGCGCAACATGAGCGGAGACGATGTCGGCCAGCTTGGCGACGTCATCAATGTCGGAGATGGAGGAGACGGTTTCAGCGCTGAGATTTTTCTTCAGCCGCGCATAATCCTCAAAGTGCTGCACGACAGATTTGGAGAGGATTGCGAGCTTTTCTTTATCGCCCGCCAGATCGCTGACTTCCAATATGTTCGCCTGCAGACACCCGTCACGCAATTCGACGTTTTCAATGCGGCCTCTGCGCACGCCTTCCACGAGCACTTTCATCGTACCGTCGGGCAGTTTGAGCACTTGCAGCACCGAGGCGATCACGCCGGTATGATAGAAGTCATTTTCATCGGGATCATTTTGTGCGGCGTCTTTTTGTGTGACCAGCATGATGCGCCCCTTTTCGCTGGTGACCTTCTCAAGCGCGCGCACCGATTTAGGCCGCCCGACAAATAAAGGCGCGATCATATGGGGAAAGACGGTCATATCGCGCAGAGGCAAAACAGGGAGCGTCACGCGGCCTTGAATACCGGACTGGGCCTTTAAGTTTTTTGGAGAGTCTTTTGGAGAATCTTTTGGATCATCACGCATAACACCGGCTCCTACAAGCTTTTTCGAATCGCACGGCGGCCACGCCACCTAGATATAATCTTCATTATATCTATATTTGTGCAAATCGCCAAATTTCAAGGCATATACAGAAAAAAGAGCGGAAAAGTTGAACAGCCTTTTGGCGATTTTCCGAAAGATTAGGCGCTTTCTTCGTCGTCTTTGCGGTGCTCGTCGGAGTAGATATAGAGCGGCGGGTTTTTGCCATTGACCGTTTCAGCGCCGACGACGACCTCTTCAACTGATTCGAGGGTTGGCAGCTCAAACATGGTGTCCAGCAGCACGTCTTCCATGATGGCGCGCAGGCCGCGCGCGCCGGTTTTGCGCTTGATGGCTTTTTTCGCAATCGCCGCGAGCGCATCGTCGCGCAGAGTGAGTCGGACGTTTTCCATATCAAACAGGCGCTGATATTGTTTGGCGAGCGCGTTGCGCGGCTCGGAGAGAATTTGCACGAGCGCTTGCTGGTCGAGGTCTTCCAAAGTCGCGAGCACCGGCACACGGCCAACAAATTCGGGAATCAGTCCGAATTTGATCAAATCTTCGGGCTCCACCTCTTTGAGGATTTCAAAGGCGTGGCGATCGTCGGGGCTGTGGACGGCGGCGCCGAAGCCGATGGACGCAGAACGGCCACGATCGCGGATGATCTTCTCAAGGCCGGAAAACGCACCGCCGCAGATGAACAAGATGTCCGTAGTGTCCACCTGCAAAAATTCCTGCTGCGGGTGCTTGCGCCCGCCTTGGGGCGGCACGGACGCGACTGTCCCTTCCATAATTTTGAGCAAGGCCTGCTGCACACCTTCGCCGGAGACGTCGCGCGTGATGGAGGGGTTATCCGATTTGCGGCTGATCTTATCAACTTCGTCAATATAGACGATGCCGCGCTGCGCGCGCTCGACGTTATAGTCCGACGCCTGCAGCAGTTTCAAAATGATATTTTCCACATCTTCACCGACATAGCCCGCTTCGGTGAGCGCGGTGGCGTCAGCCATCGCAAACGGCACGTTGAGAATGCGCGCGAGTGTTTGCGCGAGCAGAGTCTTGCCGCAGCCGGTCGGGCCGAGCAGCAGCACGTTGGATTTGGCGACTTCCACATCATTGGGGCTGCCTTTGCCGCTTTGCGCGAGTCTTTTATAATGGTTATGCACCGCGACTGACAGGACGCGCTTGGCATAGGTCTGGCCGATGACGTAATCATCAAGGACGTTTTTGATCTCGGCGGGCGGCGGCACCCCGCCGCCGGAGCGCGAGATGGTGGTTTTATTTTCCTCGCGGATGATGTCCATGCACAGCTCAACACATTCATCGCAGACGAAGACGCTCGGTCCGGCGATGAGCTTGCGCACTTCGTGCTGGCTCTTGCCGCAGAACGAGCAGTAAAGCGTATTTTTTGAATCCGATCCGGTAATTTTACTCATAATTAGTTCGCTTTATCAATCGGCCTTATTGTTTGGCTGCTGTGCGCTCGGTGACGACCTCGTCGATCAGGCCGAACGCTTTTGCATCTTCGGGGCTCATAAATGTATCACGATCGAGCGCTTTTTCTATAGCTTGGGTATCCTGACCGGTGAGTTCAGAATAAATCGCATAGAGTCTCTCGCGCAAGGAGATGATTTCATGGGCGTGGCGTTCAATATCAGAGGCCTGCCCCTGAAAGCCGCTTGAGGGCTGGTGGACCATGATGCGCGCATTGGGCAGCGCACGGCGCTGGCCTTTGGCACCGGCAGCGAGCAGCAGCGATCCCATAGATGCCGCCTGCCCGATGCATAAAGTTGAAACCGGCGGTCGGATATAGCGCATCGTGTCATAGATCGCCATGCCCGAAGTCACGACTCCGCCCGGAGAGTTCACATAAAGTGAAATTTCTTTATCGGGATTTTCGGCCTCTAAGAAGAGCATCTGCGCGGTGACCACCGAAGCGAGATGATCGTCCACCGCGCCGGTAACGAAAATGATCCGGTCTTTCAGCAGGCGCGAGTAGATGTCAAAGGCGCGCTCGCCGCGCGCGGTCTGCTCCACAACCATCGGAATCAGCATATTCATTTTTGTTTCTCCCATCATGTCTTTATTAAATGCACTATTTCACACCATCGGTTAAAGATTGCTTATCATCGGCGCGATAAAGCTCTTCGCGCGCCATTGGTTTTTCCTTGATTTTAGCAGTTTTCACGATTTCATCTATAGTTTTTTCCTCAAGAAGCTGTGCATAGAGCCTTTGGGCGAGTTCAGGGCGCTCTTGATAGAGCTTCCTGATCTGTTCGGGCGGGCCGGAATAGCGGCGAATATCCGCTTCAACCGCCTGACGCAGGACATCATCAGGCACGTCTATGTTCTTGTCGCGCGCGATCCGCGAGAGCCCCAGCGCGACGCGGACGCGCTTTTCGGCCATTTCTTTGAGATTTTGCTCAAGTTTTTTGAGATCGGGTTTTTTGTCTTCCGGCATTTGTTTTTGCATGGCGTCAATCTGCTGCCGCAGCATGTCCTGCTCATGCGCGACGAGGCTCATCGGCAGATCAAATTTTTGTTGAAGCAGCGCTTCGGATATTTGCTGCTTCATGCGCGCGCGCGCCGTTTCCTGATCGGCGCGCTGCATTTCCTCGCGGACTTTCTTGCGCAGATCTTCAACATCGTCTGCGCCCATCGCTTTGGCAAAGACACCATCAACTTTTGATGAGCGCGGCGCGTGCACGCTTTTGACGACAACAGCAAAATCGGCCAATTTTCCGGAAAGCATTTTATCCGGATGGTCAGGCGGAAAGCCCATCGGCACATTGAACGCATCTCCGGATTTTTTTCCGGTGAGCCCCTTTTCAAAATTTTCGGCGAGCCGTCCTTCCCCCAGCACGACGCGCATATCTTTGCTTTCATTATTTTTGAAAGGCTGGCCGTCAATGGTGCCGGTGAAATCAGCAACGAGCATATCGCCTTTTTGCGCCGGACGCTGTGCATCTGCATCTTCAAATATGCGGTTGCGCTCAGCCATATCTGAAAGCGCTGCGGTGATGTCATTCTCGCTCACTTCGGTGACGATCCGCTCCAGCTCCAATGCTGCGACATCAAGCGGCGCAAATTCCGGCGTGATCTCCAAAGTCATTTGATAATTCAAATCCGCGCCGTCCATCATTGCGGCGAACTCGCTTTCCACCCGCGCCGATGGCTGCGCGACCGCGTTGAGTTTTTTCTGCTCTAGCGCCTCGCGGCTGGTTTCGGAAATCAGATCGCGGATGATGTCCTGCAATAATTCTTCGCCATAACGCTGTTTGATCTGCTCAAGCGGCACATGGCCTTTGCGAAAGCCTCTGATTTCCACTTTGGGGACGAGCTTTTGCATCGCGTCATTCAGCCGCTTGGTGATCTCCGCGCCCGGGATTTTGATCCGCAATTGCCGCACGAGACCCTCTGCGTGGATTTGTTCAACTGATAGGTTCATGCCGTTTCCTTTAAGCGTTAAGTCTGCGCTGTGCCTGCGCTGTGTTTGCGCCGTGATGGTATGGGCGGAGGGACTCGAACCCCCAAGCCGGTTAAGGCACGAGGACCTAAACCTCGCGTGTTTACCAATTCCACCACGCCCATTCAAGTGGGTATCTTCTTTTATGCCATTTTCTTTTCATGCCATTTTCTTTTCATACCATGCTACATCCCAGAAGCGGTTAAATTTATAGCCGACCTCGGACATGAGCCCGACCTGCTGGAAGCCGCATTTGCGGTGCAGCGCCACAGAGGCCGGATTAGGCTGGACGATCCTCGCATAGGCGCGATGATAAGAGGTGCCGAGCGAATCAAATAATTTGCTGTAAAGGCGCGCGCCGAGCCCTTTGCCGAGGATATTGTCATCGGGTGCCAGATAGATCGCCACTTCGGCGGAGGTCCGGTAGGCGGGCCTGCGGCGAAAGACGCCCGCGCAGGCATAGCCGAGAATTTTGCCACCATCTTCATGTTTGCCCTCCTCGCAAGCAACAAGACAGGGGTAAGCCGCGAAGCTGTCAAACCAATCTTTGCGCGCGGCCAAAGTGAACGGCTCGGTATCAAAAGTAAAAGGCGTCGTCAGCACGTAATGGTTATAAATATCCAACACCGCCTGATGGTCGGCAGCGGCGAGAGGACGGATGATCTCATTGATCTCATTTATTATAGGCATCTTTATCGTCTATTATAGGCATCTTTATCGTCAAAAATCTCCTGCAATGTTTCGGGGATCAGATCGGGCAGGTCTTCGGCGATGAGCCCGCGTCCGGCGCGCTGGCCGAGGCGGCCATGCAGAAAGCAGGCCGCGCAGATGGTTTCAAACGGCGCGCCCTTTTGCGCGAGCGCGCCGGTGATCATGCCGGCGAGCACATCGCCGGTGCCGGCGGTGGCGAGCCAAGCCGGCGCATTGATATTGATGGCGGTTGTGCCGTCGGGTGCGGCGATGATCGTATCCGCGCCTTTGAGCACGATGATCACGCCCGATCTTTGCGCGGCCTGCTGCGCGCGGATAATTTTTGATGAATCTTTGAGGTCGGGAAATAATCTTTGATATTCGCCATCATGCGGAGTTAAAACAGCGACACCGCTGGATTTGCTTTTAATCGCCGCGAATAAAGTATCGGGCGCGGTTTCAAAAGCGGTGAGCGCATCGGCATCAAGGATAATGTGGCCGCCTGTTGCGAGCAAAGCGAGCGTGTGCTTTCGGGTTATTTCTGCGGCAAAGCCATAGCCCGGCCCGATGAGGCTCGCGGTGCGGCGCGGGTCTTTGAGCTTCACCGCAGCATCGCCCTCTTCGCACATCACGGACATCAGATTAGCGGCATGGACATTGATCCAGTTTTGAGGCGCGTTGATCGTCACAAGCCCCGCGCCGATGCGCAAAGCCGCAAGCGCCGCCAATTTTGCTGCGCCGCCTTTTTGCGGATCGCCCGCGCAGATGGTCGCATGGCCGCGCTGATATTTATGCGTTTCAGGCATAAGGGTCGGCAGCGCTTCAAGCCACAAAGAAGGCTCGTTAAGACGGCATTGCGGCGCGAGGTTTTTGATAATCGCGTCATCAATGCCAATATGCGCCACGTCAATGATGCCGCAATGGAGTCGTCCGGGCATCAACACATGGCCGCGCTTGAGCGCGCCAAAAGCGATCGTGCGTTCGGCGCGAAAGGCCGCGCCTGATTTTTGGCCGTCATCGCAGCGGATTCCGCTCGGCAGATCCAGCGCGATGACCGGCGCAGAAATAGCCAAAACAGACTCAGCAAGTTTGGCGGCAATGCCTTCAAGCGGTCTTGAAAAACCGGTGCCAAATAAAGCATCCACGATAAGCTCCGCCGGTTGATGGTCGCCATTGAGCGGATAGATTTTCCCCGACCACAAAGAAGCCGCGCGCGCCGCGTCATCTTTAAGCACTGACGGCGCAACCGCTAAAAAAACCCGCGCATCAAATCCGCGCTGCAATAAATAATGCGCGGTGATAAATCCATCGCCGCCATTATTGCCCGCGCCGCATAAAACATGAACGCGACAGGGCTCATAATAATTGCAGATGATCTGCGCGGCGCGGCGACCGGCATTTTGCATCAAGGCAAAGGACGGCACACCCGCATCCATCGCCGAAGTTTCGGCGCGGCGCATCTCTTCAGCGGAAAGAATAAAACTCATAAAACTTTTGTTGTGATCTCGCGCCCGGCCTCAATGAGGCGAAGATTCGCGCCATCTGTTTCAAACGTCCAAAGAGAGCAATAATCAGGATAGCGCGAGATCAGAACATCATCGCCGCAGGCGCGCCCGACTGCGGTATTAATCGCGACGAAATGGGTAAAGATGATGCTGTCCTGCGCGCAGGTGCATAAAAAATCTAGGAGGTCTTGCCGCCAAGATATAAGTTGAGGCTCGCCGCGCAAAGTGTCCCAGCTTTGATCAAAAATTTCGTTGAGCCATATAGTTCGCTGCGAGAAGTCTTTATGAAATGACGGCACTTCGGTCACTTCGGGGGCGATCTGCGGTGTGGCGCGCCATAATTGCGCGAGCGGCTGGGCTGTCTGGCGGCAGCGCACGCGCGGGCTTGAGACGATGCGCACCGGCTGCTTGATTTGCTGCGCGATATTTTGCGCGGCGTGGGCGGCTTGACGGCGGCCTAATGCGGAGAGATCGGGATCAAGGTGATCTCCCCACTTGCTTGCGGCCTGACCATGTCTGATGAGATATAAGCGCACCATCTTGCGTATGTGTGCTTATGCGGCGGGCGTCCAGATATTAAGACCTTTATCATCAACAGCGACCTGTCCGTCCTGTTGGAAGTGATTTTGGGTCATCATCTGCGCGCATGAAGCGGAATTTTTGACAAGGGCGGTGAAGCGCTGGCCGGTATCTTTGAGGCGGCCAATGATCAATCCATGCTGCGGGCCTTCGCGCTTATGGACGACGGTATAGGCCTCTATGTGCGCCGCACCTTGCGCGGAATCGATCGCCTGCGGGTGATCATTTGCGTCAATTTCGGCCTGCAGCTTTGCGGGCGGTGTGCGCTGCCACTTTTCTTTATGGGCTTTTTTGCGCGGCAGGGTGGAATAAAGTCCGATCGCATGTTTGGTCAGATACCAGCCATTGGCGGTGCACAGACCTTTGCTGCCGGGTCGGGCGCGCAATTGTTCCATCATAGTGGCGATGGCATGCATCGTATAATTATTTCCGCAGCCGCCGAAATAAGGCAGGCCGCCGGTGACGGTCAAAGCGCGGGGGTCATCTTCGGCGATGCCCAGTGCGTTGCGGCTAATCTGGACGGCTGAGGGGAAGCAGGAATAAATATCTATAAGATCAACGTCATCAATGCGCCATCCGGCCATATCCAGCGCGGTTTTGCCCATCAGGCGGATCGCAGGAGATGAATGGAAATTGATGCGCTCGCTGACCAGCCAAATATCGTTGACATCAGCACAGCCATGAAGAAAGACCCATTTTTCAGGAGGAATGCCGAGCTGCTCGGCGGTTTCAACATTCGTCATCACGAGCGCGGCAGATTGATCCACCTGCATAATCGCGTTCATATATTTGGTATAGGGGAATCCGACATAGCGATTATCCGGGCTCGCTTTGGCGATATCTTGGGGCTGGTGCGTTTTTGGAAACCATGCCTGCGGATGACGCGCCGCGACTTGGGAGAACGGCGCCATAAGCTCACCGATTTGATTTTGATGCTCCTCAAAATTTTGGCCGCGATGTTCACGAATGGCATTTTCAAACATCGGATAGACGTTGATCGGCATATGCAGCCCGTGGGCGATTTCGCTTTTGCTGGAGCCGAAAGACTCACCTTGACCCAAATCCTCCATATCGTCTTTATCGTCTTTGGCTTCTTGATCGTGCCATGCGGGGCGTGTGCCGTCTTTGAGGGCGCGCACGAGGGAGTGCATACATTCCGATCCGGCGAGCAGAACGAGCTTATGCTGCCCTTGCGCGATGCGCTCGGCCATCAAATTGACGAGCAGCTGCGGGCTATTGCCGCCGGTCGGGCCATAAACCAGATGAGGCGGCGTGATGTCAAGCTGTTTGGCGAGCGTGCGCGGCGGGTTCTGATATTTGTCGAAGGGCAGAGGTCGCGCGGTGGGCGCATCAACGATGAAGCGCGTGACAAGGAGCGTGTCAATTTGGGGCCAAAGGCGATCGCCTAATCCGGTATTGACGGCGGCGAGCGCGGCGGCATCGGCCATCATCTGGATGGGCGATTTGACGGTCTGGCTGCCCGCCCTCTGGACGCACTGCCCTGCCCCGATCAATATCGGCGTATGCGGATCAACCCCCTGCATGAAAGCCATTATAGCGATAGAATGCCCGTGATGCTTGATTTTTTTGAAGCCTTGCCTTAGAGCGCCTCCCTGTGCTAGGTTCTGCACAGCAATCATCGGGAGGCATCAAGGCGACATTAGGAGGAAATTGAATGAAAAAAATAGAAGCAATCATCAAACCGTTCAAGCTAGATGAAATTAAAGAGGGGCTTCAAGAGATCGGCATTCAGGGTCTGACCGTCACTGAAGCGAAGGGCTATGGCCGCCAAAAAGGCCATACCGAGCTCTATCGCGGCGCGGAATATGTGATTGATTTCCTGCCCAAAGTAAAAATTGAAGTGTTTGTCAGCGACGATATGGCGGCGCGCGTGGTGGAAACGATCCGCTCAACGGCGCATACCGGACGAATCGGCGATGGCAAAATCTTCGTCATGTCTGTTGAAGAGGCGGTGCGCGTGCGCACCGGCGAGACTGGCGATCAGGCTCTCTAGGCGGGCATGATAGGCGGCATTATAGGCAAGCCCTATAGGCAATTATAAGCAAACAAAAACAAAAAGAGGAGGCAGAGCGATGTCAAGCAGCGACATTCTCGCGATGATGGAGGAAAAAAAGATTGAGTTCGTTGACCTGCGCTTCACCGATTTGCGCGGCAAATGGCAGCATGTGAGCTTTGATAAGAGCCTTGTGGATGAGGATTTCTTCACCGAGGGCATGATGTTTGACGGCTCGTCCATTGCGGGCTGGAAGGCGATCAATGAGTCGGATATGTGCCTTTTGCCTGATCCCTCAAGCGCAGTGATGGATCCGTTTTGCGCGCAGCCGACTTTGGTGATCTCATGTGATGTTTTGGAGCCGGATACGCGCGCGCCCTATGGCCGCGATCCGCGCCGCACCGCAAAAGCGGCAGAAACCTATCTCAAACAGACCGGCATCGGCGATGAGGCTTTCTTCGGCCCTGAGGCCGAGTTTTTCATCTTTGATGATGTCCGCTTTGTCGCAACGCCTTATGCCACCGGCTTCACTTTGGATCATGTGGAGTTGCCCGACAATTCCGATACCGAATATGATCACGGCAATATGGGTCATCGCATTCGCACCAAAGGCGGCTATTTTCCGGTGCCGCCGCAGGATAGCGCGCAGGATATGCGCTCGGAGATGCTCTCTATGATGCGCGAAATGGGATTAGAGGTGGAAAAACACCATCACGAAGTCGGCGCCGCGCAGCATGAGCTGGGAATTAAATTTACGTCGCTCACGCGGCAGGGCGACGGCATGCAGATCTACAAATATGTCGTCAGCCAAGTGGCGCATTCATTCGGCAAGACGGCGACCTTCATGCCCAAGCCCGTCTATGGCGATAACGGCACCGGCATGCATACGCATCAATCCATCTGGAAAAATGGCGCGCCTTTATTTGCGGGCAATCAATATGCGGATTTGTCGCAGGAATGTCTTTATTACATTGGCGGAATCATACGCCATGCGCGCGCGCTCAACGCGTTCACCAATCCGACGACGAACAGCTATAAGCGTCTGGTGCCGGGCTATGAAGCGCCGGTGCTGCTCGCCTATTCGGCGCGCAACCGCTCGGCGTCATGCCGAATCCCGTTCGCGCCGTCGCCGAAAGGCAAGCGCGTTGAAATTCGCTTTCCTGATCCGGCGGCCAATCCATATCTGGCCTTTGCGGCCATGCTGATGGCGGGGCTTGACGGCATTGAAAATCGCATTGATCCGGGCGCGCCGATGGATAAAGACCTTTACGATCTGCCTCCGGCGGAATTGAAAAACGTCCCGACCGTATGCGGCTCGCTGCGCGAGGCCTGTGATGAGCTCAGCAAAGACCGCGACTTTCTGAAAAAAGGCGGCGTCTTCAACGACGACCAGATTGACGCTTATATTGATCTCAAAATGGAAGAGATTGAGCGCGTTGACCAGACGCCTCATCCGGTAGAGTTTGATCTTTACTATAGCGTTTAATTACGCCGCTTTATCTTTATGCGCTGTTTTTGCGCGCTTTTTTCATCCGGCTGGCCGTGCGCGCCTCATTGGCAAAATAGCGGATCAGCGCACCCAAAACCGACATTGCCCTGTCGGGGTCTTGATTGCCGCCCATGCGGATTAGCTGCAAACAGAACCAGCCTTGAACACCCCAAGCATTAGCGAGCCGCAGCAAGGCAACTGCGCTTTGCGGTGAAAACATTCCTGACCCCAGCCGCAAATGCTGTTCCCAGCGCGGCGCGGCTTCAACATCACCGGCGATGAGGCGCTTGGGCAAATCGGTATCGGTGCATAAAGGCCGCGCCAATCCGATGACATCCACATCTCCCGAAGCCAAAGCCGCCTTCATGCCTTCCGCCGAGCGGAATCCGCCGGTCACCATCATAGGCAGCGAAACGACTGTGCGCACATTGGCCGCATATTCCAAAAAATAGGCTTCGCGTTTTTTTGTGCTGGCGCGCTGTCCGGCGCCCATCATCGCTGTGCTTTCGTAATTGCCGCCGGAGATTTCCAAAAGATCAATGCCGACCTCCTCAAGCCAGCATGCGACCTGCAAAGAATCATCGGGAGAAAAGCCGTGATCTTGATAATCCGCCGAGTTCAGCTTGACGCTGATCGGAAAATCGCTGCCGACGGCTTTGCGCACCGCCGCGACGGTTTCCAGCAAAAGGCGCGCGCGCTTTTCAAGACTGCCCCCCCAGCCATCTTTGCGCTGGTTGACCAGTGGCGACAAAAACGAGCTCAAAAGATAGCCATGCGCCGCATGCACCTGCACGCCGGTGAAGCCGGTATCTTTGGCGATTTTTGCCGCATGCGCAAAGCCTTGAATGATCTGAAGGATTTGCTCTTCCGTGAGCGGCGATGGCGGCCCGAACTGCCCTTTGGGCATATTGAGCGCCACTGCGGAAGGTGCGAAAGGCGTCTTATTGACCATTGCGGGCGTCTGCCGTCCGGCGTGGGATAATTGCATCCAGACATGGCTATTTCTGCTTTTGCCGGCCTGAGCCATCGCGCGCAGCCGGTTCAGCTGCTGCTCGGACTGCGCGCCGTGAATAACGATATTGCCCGGCCGTTCAAGGTGATCGGGGTCAATCTGCACATTGCCGGTGAGCGATAAAGCGACGCCGCCATCTGCCCATCGCTGATAGAGGTTCACATGGGATTGGGTCGCGCGATTATGCTCATCGGCGAGTCCCTCGGTCATCGCGGATTTGGCGATGCGGTGCGGCAAAACACTGCCACATGGCAATTTCAGTTCAGAATCCAGCTTGGTCATATTGAGGTCCCTCCTTGAGCGTCAACACAGTCTGCAGCCATTAATTTAGAGCGAGAGCTTGCGTCGGGCAAGCTTTATGTGGCACGACTTTATGTGGAACGATTAGGACAAGATGAAATATGACTTTTGATGATACCGGGCTGAACGCGGAGGTTTTACGCGCGGTCAGCGAGGCTGGCTACGATGTTCCGACGCCGATACAGGCGCAGGCGATTCCACTGATTTTGCAAAAGCGGGATATAATCGGGATTGCACAGACCGGCACCGGCAAGACAGCCGCCTTCACCCTGCCGATGATTGATCTTTTGAGCCGCGGACAGGGGCGCGCGCGGATGGCGCGCACGCTGATCTTGGAGCCGACCCGCGAATTGGCGATGCAGATCGCCGAGAGCTTCAAGACTTACGGGAAATATCAAAAACTGAGTCATGCGCTGCTGATTGGCGGCGTGTCAATTGGGGCGCAGTTCACCACTCTGGCGCGCGGCGCTGATGTGCTGATCGCGACGCCGGGCCGCCTGATTGACCATATTGAGCGCGGCAAAATTTTATTGAACGGGATTCAGATTCTGGTCATTGATGAGGCCGATCGGATGCTGGATATGGGCTTCATTCCGGCGATTGAAAAAATCGCGAGCCTTCTGCCGAAGCAGCGCCAGACTTTGCTGTTTTCGGCGACGATGCCGCCGCCGATCGAGCGCTTGGCCGGAAAATTTATGCGTTCGCCGGAGCGGATTGCCGCGTCGCAGGGGCGCGAGGCGGCGGACAATGTCCGGCAGATTCTCGCTTGGACCGATGAGCGCAGCAAAATTTCTATTTTGATGGCGCATCTGCGGGCGAGCGAAGGCAATGCTCTGGTATTTTGCAACCGCAAGCGCGACGTGGATCGCATTGAGCGCGCTCTCAAGGCCAAAAGGTTCAACGCTGAAGCTTTGCATGGCGGCATGGCGCAATATCGCCGCGCGCAAGTTTTGCTGAAGTTCCGCAGCAACAAGCTGGACGTTTTGGTGGCGAGCAATGTGGCTGCGCGCGGGCTGGACATTGCCGATGTGGCGCATGTGATCAATTTTGATGTTCCGCAGCACGCTGAGGATTATGTTCACCGAATTGGCCGCACCGGTCGCGCGGGCGCATCGGGCGATGCGCTGACGCTCGCGAGCGGCGCAGAAATTGACTATGTCAAAGCGATTGAAAAATTTATCGGCGATGAGGTGCCGGTTCATCCCGATCATGCGACGGTCCCGACACATCAACCGCGCACCGGCAGAGCTGCCCCGAAAAGATCAGCGAGAGGGCCAGCGAGAAAAGGTCGCACGAAAAATGTGAAAGAAGGCGTTAAAGACGCGCGCGGCAAAAACGCACGCGCCCAGAAAAGCACAGAGAAAAAGACTTCAAAAGCAGGATCAAAACCGCGCCGCCCGTCCCGCAGACCGGCGCGCAATAAGACGTCTAGGACGTCCCCTAGGGCGTCTCCTAGGGCGTCTTAAGGCTTAATCTGCTGTTTGAGCAGTTTGCGATGTTTCGGCCCATAAGGGGCGCGGAACATTTCAGCGACCATTTTCATCGGCGACTGGGTATAGATGGATTTAGCGTGGCTGAACTCCATAAAGCCCTCTTTGCCGTGATAAGAGCCCATGCCGCTCGGCCCGATGCCGCCAAACGGCAGATCATCCATTGAGACATGCATGATCACGTCATTGACGGTCACGCCGCCGGAGGTGGTATTGTCAATCACTTTTTCCTGCTCTTTTTTGTCGTCGCCGAAGAAGTAGAGTCCGAGCGGGCGCGGATGCAGATTGACATAATCAACGGCTTCCTGAAGATTATCATAGCCTTTGACCGGCAGGATCGGGCCGAAAATCTCCTCCTGCATGACCTTCATATCGTCATTGGCGTCAAGGATCAGATGAGGCGGCATTTTATGATAAGGCTGCTGCGAGAAATCCTCATTGGCGGGGTTGATCTCAACGATTTTTGCGCCTTTGGCCTTCGCATCGTCAAGATAGGATTGCAGGCGGTCATAATGGCGCTGGTTGACCATAGAGGTGTAGTCGGGATTATCCTTCATCGTCGGGAACATTTTCTTCACCGAAGCGGCTGCGGCCTGCGTGAATTCGTCAATGCCGTCTTTGGGCATCATCACATAATCGGGCGCGAGGCATATTTGACCGGCGTTGAGGGTTTTGCCGGTCATCACTTTGGCGGCGGCGTCTGCGATATTGGCTTTTTTGGAGATGATCGTCGGCGATTTGCCGCCCAGCTCCAAAGTCACCGGCACGAGGTTTTCGGAAGCAGCCCGCATCACATGATAAGCGATTGCGGTGCCGCCGGTGAACAGCAGATGATCAAAGGCCAGACCGGAGAATTGCTGCCCGACTTCCGGACCGCCGACAAAGACGGCGACTTCGTTTTCGTCATATTCTTTGGCGAACATTTCCTTCATCAGTTGGGATGCGGCGGGGGTATGTTCAGAGGGTTTAATCATCACGCGGTTTCCTGCGGCGAAGACGCTCGCGAGCGGCGAGAAGGTGAGGTTGACCGGAAAGTTCCACGGCGAGATCACGCCGACGACGCCTTTGGGCTGGTATTCGATTCTAGCTTTGGCGCGCATCAGGCCAAGCGGCTTGTTGGGGGTTCTTTTTTCGGCCTTCATCCATTTTTTGACATGGGCGCGGGCATATTTGAGCGCGCTGATCGAACCCATCACATCGGCGAGCAGCGATTGTTCATGGCTGCGATGGCCGAAATCTTGGCTGATGGCGTCAGCGATCTGCTTTTGATGGCCGACGAGCAAAGCGATGGAGCGATTGATCCAATCAATGCGTTTTTTGGCACTGGGCGCGCCTGCGGCGATATGGGCGGCGCGCTGGGCTTCAAGGATGCGCTGCATATCCGAAGATGCCGCGCCGTTAGCTGAACCATTTGTTGACATAATGTGATCCTCCTAATAATTGATTTTATTCAGTCTATCACAAAGCGGATATTTGCAATATATTTATGAGACATTATATTTATGAGACATTTATGGAGGTTCGGCGTATAATCCGAAGCTATAATTTCAATCATTCCAAAGAGGGAAGGGATAATGAAAAAACTTGGCAGCTATCCTTTGGTGGAACTCAGCGCTGACAATAATTTAGCCATTATGACGCTCAATGACCCCAAAACGCTCAATGCGATGGGCTCAAAAATGCTTGGGGGCATTGCGCTCGCCCTTGACGAGATTGAAAGCGGCGATCACGGCTTCAGATGTCTGCTGATCACCGGCGCGGGGCGGGGTTTTTGCTCGGGTGCCAATCTGGTGGAGCGCGGCGAGAACAGTCCGGGCACGAACCGGCCTTTGGATATGGGGGCGGGCTTGGAGGTTGGCTATCATCCTATTTTGCGCCGCCTGCGCAATCTGGACATGCCGATTGTGACGGCGGTCAATGGCGCGGCGGCGGGTGTCGGCATGAGCTTTGCGCTGATGGGCGATATGGTTCTGGCGTCGAAATCGGCGTTTTTTCTGCAGGCGTTCCGCCGGATCGGGCTCGTGCCGGATGGCGGTTCCACGTGGATTTTACCGCGGCTTGTCGGGGTAGCGCGCGCGCGGGAGATGTCGCTGATGGGCGAGCGGATCAAAGCCGCGCAGGCGCAAGAGTGGGGCATGGTCAATCGGGTTTATGAGGATGACGAGCTGATGGATGAGGCTTTGAAGCTGTCGCATAATTTGGCGAGCGGCCCGACGCAGGCGCTGACTTTGACGCGTCATTTATTTTGGAACTCTTTGGGCAATTCTTACGAGGAGCAGATTGATTTAGAGCGCCAGATGCAGCAGCGCGCTGGCCGCACCAAAGACCGCGAGGAAGGTGTGATGGCCTTCGTTGAGAAGCGCGACGCAAAATTCACCGGCGAATAGATTACCGCGTCATCCCCGCGCTCACTCCACCGCGTCATCCCCGCACCAGACTCGTCTGGCAGCGGGGATTCAGTCAAATATAAAAGCAGGGGATTATTTGTCTTTACAGGAAAATAGATAATTGGTTGCGGCGCAAACAGGCCCAAATTGTGTTTGCTGCGTTAGTCCGCACACATTACTCAGAGCAACAGCCTTTTTATTATATTGGCCGCACCCTTTATCTGCTTCCTTTTGGACATCTTTTTCAGTCGCGGTATTCGGAGCAAAAACGGGTCCGTGCGATCTCTGCACGACGACTTTTGAATCGCTAATATCAACAATCGCGGGTGCCTTAAAAGTAGCACATCCGGCAAGTAATAGGCTGATTCCGCAGAGCGCTAGAATCTGTATTGGATTTTTGGCTGTATAGGTCATCATGGTCATTCCCCTTTGGTTTAGTGTTTTCGACTTCCCTCAAAGGAAGCCGGGCTTTGTCACTAAACAGCAAAGGAAATTGCCCCATCTATTTCCCGAAAAAAAACGAGAAACCCGATTCTCATCGGGTGTTGTATTTAATAGGAAACCCAGCCTTGAGTTTTCCTTTGCTTTAGTGACAGCAGAAATAATAGAGATGACAGCCAAAAAAGCAAGTGTTTTCTATTCCGTTGATGATGCCCGTCCACTGGATTCCCGCTGACAAGTAAATCGCAGGGAATCGCCAAGAACCTGTCGATCGTCAGACGAGTCTGTTGCGGGAATGACGGAAAGTGGCCCCTGACTAGGCGTCGGGCTGATCCAGAGTGAAGGCGGGGCGCAGCTCCACCGACTCGCCGCAGCCGCATTGATCCACCTGATTAGGGTTGTTGAATACAAAGGTAGAGGCAAAAACGTCCTCGCGGTAATCCATCTCGGTGCCGAGCAGAAACATCAAAGCTTTCGGCTCAATCGCGATGGTGACGCCTCTATCTTCAACCACTTCGTCGAGCGGGTCTTTTTCGGCGACATAGTCCAGAGTGTAGGACATGCCGACACATCCGGCATTTTTGATGCCCAGCCGCAGCAGACGGCGCTCGTCGGGCGCTTCGGCGAGAAGCGCCTTGATATGGGTGGCGGCGGTTTCGGTCAGCGAGATCGCTTTCATCTGATTCATAATAGCTCCATTATAGCATATTGAGCGCCAAGCGGGCTTCATCGGACATGCAGCTAGGGTCCCAGGGCGGCTCAAACACCATATTGACCTGAACATCGGCGACATTTTCCACCGCGCTGGCGGCGTCATTGACCCATTGGGGCATGATCTCGGCCACCGGACAGCCCGGCGCGGTCAAAGTCATATCAATATCCACATGGCCGGTTTCGGAAACATCCATGCGATAGATAAGCCCTAATTCGTAAATATCAACTGGAATTTCGGGGTCATAGACGGTTTTCATCGCCGCGACGAGCTTTTGCTGCATCGCGCTGATTTGGTCTTGAGATAGTTTGAGTTCGCTCATGAGAAAAACCCGATGGCTTTGCGCAGAGCGGCGGCGAATTGCGCGACGTCGTCTTCGTTATTATAGAGCGCGAAGGAGGCGCGCGCGGTCGCCGTGAGGCCGAGCGACGCCATCAGAGGCTGCGCGCAATGATGGCCGGCGCGGATCGCGACGCCCTGCTGGTCGACCAAAGCGGCGATGTCGTGCGGATGCGCGCGCTCGGCGACAAAAGAGATGATCGGCGCGCGCGCGGCGCCTCCATTTACGCCATTATTTACGCTATCATTTACGCCCAGCAAAGTGATGGAATTGATTTTGGACAATTCCTGCTCAGCCTGTGCGAGCAGCGCCTGTTCATGGTCGCGGATCTCCTGCCAGTCATAGGCGTTCAGATAATCAATCGCGGCGGCCAATCCGGCGGCTTCAACGATAGGCGGCGTTCCGGCCTCAAATTTATGCGGCGGCGCGCCATAGGTGATCTGGTCGCGCGCGACTTCGTTGATCATTTCGCCGCCGCCGCGATAGGGGCGCATTGTCTCGAGAAGATCGCGCCGCGCATAGAGCACGCCGATCCCGTTCGGGCCGTAGAGCTTATGGCCGGAGAAGACATAAAAATCGCACTCAAGTTCCTGCACATTGACCGGCTGGTGCACGACGCCCTGACAGCCATCGACGAGCACGGGCACATTTTGCTGGTGCGCCATCTCAATGATGGCCTCAAGCGGCGTGATCGTGCCGAGCACATTGGAAGTCTGCGTGATCGCGACTAGTTTTGTTTTGGGCGAGAGCAGCTTTTGATAATCCTCCAAGATGAGCTGGCCGTCATCGCGGCAGGGGATCCATTTGAGCACCGCGCCCTGCCGCTCGCGCAGAAAATGCCATGGGACGATGTTGGAGTGATGTTCGAGTGCGGAAAGGATGATCTCATCGCCTTCTTGGATGTCGGGGGCGAGAAAGCTCGACGCCACCAGATTGATCGAATCGGTCGCGCCGGAGGTGAAGATGATTTCTTCATTTGACGCGGCGTTGAGGAAGGTCTGGACTTTGCCGCGCGCATTTTCAAACTGCGCGGTGGCGGCGTTGGCGAGGTAATGCAGTCCGCGATGGACATTGGCATATTCGCTCTCCTGCATTTTGCGCATCGCCTCGATGACGGCGGCGGGCTTTTGCGCGGAGGCGGCATTATCAAGGTAGCTCAATCTCTGGCCGTAGATTTTTTGCGCGAGGATCGGGAAGTCCTGCCGCGCATTTTGGACCTGTTTCATAACAGCCTCTCAAGCCTAGCGAGCGCTAGGTCGGCGGCTTCGGGGATATGGGCGAACAGATCGGTGATGAAGGCGGCGAGCAGGATTCGCTGCGCGTCTTTTTTATTGATCGCGCGGCTTTGCAGGTAAAAAATCGCGCTGGGATCGAGCGCGCCGACCGCGACGCCATGCGCGCATTGGACATCATCATGGTGGATGGCTAGCTGCGGCTTGGCATTCATGCGCGCATTATCGGATAAAAGCAGAGCTTTGGCGAGCTGCCGAACATCCGACTCCTTCGCGCCGGGCGCGACATTGGCCGCGCCGCGAAAGCTCCCCTGCGCTTCGCCGTCCAACACGGCGCGCAGAGTTGAAATGCTCTGGCAGTCGGGGGCGTCGTGGTCAGCCGCCATGCCAATATCGCAATGGGCGCTGCCCGTGGCGATCAGAGCGGCGCTGCATTGCGCTGCCGCTTTTTCGCCGGAAAATTTCATCTGGTGATCAATGCGCTGGAGCTTCGCGCCCGAAGCGATCACGGCGGCGCGCCATTGCGCATGGGCGGCCAAATCAATATGAAGCTTGGCCGCAAGGATCGCCGTTGCGGGCTGGTCAAAAATGCGCAGATGGGTAAGCTCTGCGTGAGGGTGAAGCGTGATCTCAGTCATCACATGGCTGAAGCCGTCATCGTGAACATGCTCATAGATTGTCGCGCGGGAGTTTTCGCCGAGCGTGATGGATATTTTTCCAAGCCCCGCACGATGATTGATCCGGATGGGCTCTGTGATCTGCGTATTTTGCGCGATGATGATCTCATCGCTCCGCTCAGCCTGCGCGATATTCAAAGCGGTCAGCGCGTCCATATCTTCCGGCAGTGCTGTATAGATTTTCTCTTTGCGCTTAAAGCCTCTTTCGGGCGAAATCTCCGGGCGGCTATTTTGCGCATTATGATTCTCTTTTTGCTTTTCTTTTTGCTTTTCTTTTTCCATAGCGCGCGCGAAGTCGCTCCACTGCCAGCCTTCCATCCTGCGATGAGGCCAGCCTAGCTTTTCAAATTGCGCCCGCGCCTGCTGCTGGATATTCATTACATTCATTATATTTCTTGCACAGCCGAGCCGGCATAGCCGGTGCGCTCCACTTCTTTGGCGAGCGATCTGTCGCCGGAGCGCACGATCTGCCCGTCTTGCAGGATATGGATTTTGTCAGGCCGAATATGTTCCAGAACACGCTGGTAATGAGTAATCATCAGCACCGACTTGCCCGCTTCGCGCAGACTATCGGCTGCGCGCGCCACCAATTGCAGCGCATCCACATCCAAACCGGAATCGATCTCGTCCAAGATGGCGAGGTCGGGCTCAAGCAGGATCATCTGCAGCGCTTCAAACCTTTTGCGCTCGCCGCCGGAGAAGCCGACATTGACTTCGCGGCGCAGCATCTCCTCGCTGAGGCCGAGCTGCGGCGCTTTGTCGCGCACCAGCCTTAAGAAATCCGCCGGATTGAGTGCAGCTTCCCCTCTGCCCTTGCGCCGCGCATTGACGGCGACCTGCAGAAACGACATCAGCCGCACGCCGGGCAGATCGATCGGCACCTGAAAGCCGATGAACAGACCCTGCTGCGCGCGCTCTTCGGGCGAGAGGTCAAGCAGGTTTTGGCCTTTATAGAGAACCTCCCCGGCTTTGATCTGGCAGTCATCGCGTCCGGCGAGCGCCATCGCAAAGGTGCTTTTGCCCGAGCCGTTCGGCCCCATCATCGCATGGACGCTGGCCGCGCCGATCTGGAGGTTAAACCCTTTAAGCACGAGCTTGTCCTGCACGGCGACTTCAAGGCCGCGAATATCCAGCACGGCGCTCATCCGACGCTGCCTTCTAATGAGAGCGAGACCAGCTTTTGCGCTTCGGCGGCGAATTCCATCGGCAAGTTTTGCAGCACTTCGCGGCAGAAGCCGTTAATGATGAGGGCGAGCGCGTCTTCCTCGCTGAGGCCGCGCTGGCGGCAATAGAACAGCCGCTCGGCTGAGATGCGCGCGGTGGTGGCTTCATGTTCAATCATCGCATCTTTGCGCTGGGCTTCAATATAGGGGATTGTGTGCGCCGAAGATTTGTCGCCGATCAGCAGCGAGTCGCATTGGGTGAAGTTGCGGGCATTTTCGGCCTTTGGGTGGATGCGCACCAGACCGCGATAGGCATTGGACGAGAACCCCGCCGAAATGCCTTTGGAGATGATCCGGCTGGACGTGTTTTTGCCGAGATGGATCATCTTGGTGCCGCTATCAACCTGCTGGTAATTGTTGGATATCGCGACTGAATAAAACGTGCCGGAGGAATGATCGCCGCGCAAAATACATGACGGATATTTCCACGTGATCGCCGAGCCGGTTTCAATCTGCGTCCAAGATATTTTGGCGCTGGCCTCGCGGCAGTCGCCGCGCTTGGTGACGAAATTATAAATGCCGCCTTTGCCATTTTTGTCGCCCGGATACCAATTCTGCACGGTGGAATATTTGATCTCGGCATCTTCAAGCGCGACCAGCTCAACGACGGCGGCATGGAGCTGGTTTTCGTCGCGCATCGGCGCGGTGCAGCCCTCAAGATAGCTCACATAAGCGCCGCGATCGGCGATGACGAGGGTGCGCTCAAATTGTCCGGTCATCGCCTCGTTGATCCGAAAATAGGTGGATAATTCCATCGGGCAGCGCTGGCCGGGCGGGATATAGGCAAAAGACCCATCGGAAAACACCGCCGAATTGAGCGCGGCAAAATAATTATCGCCCGCAGGCACGACCGAGCCTAAATATTTCCTCACAAGGTCTGGATGATTATGAACGGCTTCGGAAAAAGAACAGAAGATGATGCCAAGCTCGGCGAGTTTGTCGCGGAAAGTGGTCGCGACCGAAACCGAGTCGAACACCGCATCCACCGCGATTCCGGCGAGGCGCTCCTGCTCAACGAGCGGGATGCCTAGTTTCTCATAAACGCGCAAAAGTTCGGGATCAATCTCGTCCAAGCTTTTCGGCTTGTCGTCCTGCGATTTGGGGGCGGCATAATAATAAGCGTTCTGGTAGTCAATTTTTGGATGGCGCAGCTCGGCCCAATCCGGCTCGGTCATAGTCTGCCAGCGGCGAAACGCCGCAAGCCGCCAGTCCAGCAGCCATTGCGGCTCCCGCTTTTTGTCCGAGATGAACCGGACGATGTTTTCATCAAGCCCTTTGGGCGCCTTTTCGGTCTCAACATCGGTTGAGAAACCATATTTATATTGGCTGAGGCTTTTGACTTTCTCAATGGTTTCAGGAGTTGCGGGCATAGTAATTCCTTTATGCAGCCTGTCTTTTGCTGATGCGCCGCAGCGCTTGAGCGAATTGGGTGATGTCGCTTTGGCGAGTCTGCCAGCCAAGGCTCACGCGCAGAGCGCGCGCGGCAAGCGCGGCAGGGACATTTTGCGCCCGCAGCACATGAGACGGCGCGATCTTACCGCTTGAACAAGCCGATCCCGCCGACAGACAAATGCCCGCAAGGTCAAACATGATCAAAGCGGCCTGCGCGGTGATGTTCGGCAGCGCAAAACATGACGTGTTGGCAAGACGCGGCGCGCTCTTGCCGAAAACAATCGCCTGTTCGGGCAGAGCCGCTTCTAAATCATCACGCAGCTGTGCTAACTCGGAATTATTTTGCACTATTTGCGCCGCAGCGGCAAAGCCCGCAATGGCGATCAGGTTTTCGGTGCCGGCGCGCATGCCTAATTCTTGACCGCCCCCCTTCCAGAGAGGCGCGAAGGCAAAATCGCGATTATAATTTTCAGCGAGCACCAGAGCGCCAATGCCCGCAGGCCCGCCCATCTTATGCGCCGACAAAGACAAAGCATCAATGCCGAGCGCGCTCATATTAATGTCAAATTTTCCTGCTGCCTGCACACCATCACAATGAACAAAGCCATTGCGCTGCTTGACCACTTCAGCGATTTCTTTGATCGGCTGGATGATTCCGGTTTCATTATTGGCGAGCATCACCGAGACAAATGGCCGGTCAATGTTTTGGATCATCTCCGCGACCTGCTCTGGCGCGATGAGGCCTGACGTCTTGACCGGAATGATGTGATGAGACAAAGGCGCTTGCTGCAAAACGCTTAAATGTTCAATCGCCGAAACGAACGTGTCGGCGTCATTGATTTTGGCGATATTAAGAGCGAGTGCATTGGCTTCGGTGCCGCCGCTGGTGAAGATCAGATTTTCGGGCGGTGCGGCGACCAGAGCGGCGATGCGCTCGCGCGCTTCGTCGATGAGCGCGCGCGCGGCGCGGCCTGCGCGATGCGGCGATGACGGATTGCCGCACAAAGCCATCGCGGCGCACATAGCGCGGTGCGCTTCCGACCTGAGCGGCGCGTGTGCATTATAGTCCATATATATGTTCATTGAAGTTCAGAAGGTATATTGCCGGAGGCGATATCGCTGAGGCGCACTTTATTGAGATAGGCCATGATTTGCTGCCCCAGCCCGACCCATAATTTATGCGCCTGACAGCGCGCACGCTTGCCGGTGCATCCGAGTTCTTGTCCCGGAACACATTTGGTCATTTTGATCGGCTCGTCCACCGACAAGATAATATCGGCGATGAAAATATGATCGGGATTGCGTTTGAGGTAATAGCCGCCTTGGCGTCCGGGCATGGCGGAGACCAATCCGGCGCGGCGCAATTGAACGAAGAGCTGCTCAAGATAGTTCAGGGAAATTTGCTGGCGGCGCGCGATCGCCGAAAGCGGCGTGGGATGAAAACGCTGCAATGTTTTTTCTTCACTTTTTCTGCTTTGACTCGCGTGGCGGCGCGCCTGCTGAGCGAGGTCGCTCATGGCGATCACGGCATACCGGCCTCTTGTGGATAGGCGCATATTCGTTCCTTATTTTAATTTATCCCCGATTTTCCTTGCTTTTTGCCCCGATAAAGTGCTATAAGGGGGGAAATCAGGGCAAAGGGGGATGACTTACGGATATATTATAATATCCGACTAATTTAGTCAACTTTGGAAAATAAAAATCCACTCGAGAATAATTGAAGAATCGTTGAAGGCTCATGGCGAACATAACATTTAACGGTCAGGCGGGCCGCCTAGAGGGAGACTATCACCCAGCGACAGGAGCACATGCGAACAGATCAGTGGCCTTGCTGCTATCGCCGCATCCGCGGCTGAGCGGCTCGATGAACTCGCCGATCCTCCGGCATTTATTTGATATTTGTGTTCAGAAGGGTTTATCGGTTTTGCGGTTTAATTTTCGCGGCGTCGGACGCAGCGAGGGCGAGTTTGACAATGGCATCGGCGAGATCATTGACGCGGCGTCAGCGCTTGATTGGCTGCAGGCGCATCATAAAGGCTCGCCGCAATTTTGGGTTTTCGGCTATTCATTTGGCGCATGGGTCGGCATGCAATTATTGATGAGGCGGCCTGAGATCAACAATTTTGTTTCGGTGGCGCCACCGGCGAACATTTACGACTTTACATTTTTAGCGCCCTGCCCGTCGCCGGGCTTGATTGTCCATGGCGGCAGCGACAAAGTAGCGACGCCCTCTTCAATACGCGAGCTGATCGAGCGGCTGAAATCGCAGCGTGATATTGAAATCATGCATAAGGAAATTCCGGGCGCCAATCATATGTTTGACCGCAAGACGCCGGACATGATCAAGACCGTAAATAACTATATCAGCGCGCGGCTTTAAGCTTTAAACAGACGCCCGCCGGTCAGAGGCTGTGCGACGCCTGTAGTTGACGGCAAAGTCAATGGCAAATTTTGAACCGCGCGCGCGGCCAGATAGGCGAAAGCCTGCGCTTCAATCATATCACCCTGCCAGCCCATTTTTTCAGCGGTAGAGACCGGCTCAGGAATGAGCTCCTCAAGCTGCGCGCGCAAAGCGCGATTATGCCTGCCGCCACCGCAAAGAATCCAATGAGCAGGCCGGTGCGGCAAATGATCTGCGGCACTGGCGATCGTGCGCGCCGTCAAGGCGAGCAAGGTCGCCGCGCCATTTTCGGCTGAAAGTCCGGCGACGCGATCTAGCGTGAAATCATAGCGGTCAAGCGATTTTGGCGGCGGGCGTTTGAAAAACGGGCTGGCCAAATATCCGGTGAGTGCGGCTTTGTTGGGCTGGCCTTTGGCGGCAAGGCGGCCATCTTCATCATAAAATGTGCCGATATGTTTTGCGGCCCATTGATCCATCAACCCATTGCCCGGCCCGGTGTCAAAGGCAAGCAGCAGATCGTCTTTGCCGATGAACGTCATATTTGCGACACCGCCGATATTGACAATCGCGACGGGCGGGCGCAGGCGCGTTTTCTCCACGAGCGCGCGGTGATATAAAGGCGCTAGCGGCGCACCCTGCCCTCCGGCGGCGACATCTTGGCTGCGGAAATCGCCGACAACATCAATCTGGGTTTGCCGCGCAATTTCAGCTCCATCGCCGATTTGCAATGTGATGCCCTGATCAAGCGCATGAGTGGCGGGCGCATGCGCAATCGTCTGGCCGTGAAATCCGATGAGATCAATTTTGGTTTGATGCATCGCGAGAATAGCGTGAATGATCGCCAGATGCGCCGCAGTGATTTCGCGCGCCGCGCGCGCGCGAATATCGGCGGCGGAAGAAGCGATCGCTTCGCGCAGAATGCGGCGCTGCGCGGCACTGTAGGCATGATGAAGGCTCGGGCCGAAACTTTTGATCGTGATGCCATCAGTTTCAAGGATCGCTGCGTCAATGCCATCAAGCGACGTGCCGCTCATCAGGCCAAGAACCGACCAGCTCATTCACTTTAACGCCCGGAGGGCAAATCCTCAAAGGCGACATTTTTATCAACGCGGATATCGGCGGGCATGCCGAGCACGCGCTCGGCGACGATGTTGCGCAAAATCTCATCGGTGCCGCCGGCAATGCGGAAGCCTGCCGCGCCCAGCCACTGGCGCAGGAAGCTGATATTTTCACCCTCATCGAGCACGCCGCCCATATCGAGCAGCTCCATGCCGTAAGCGCCGATCTCCTGCATTTTTTTCGCCGAGACGATTTTGATGATCGAGCTTTCCGGCCCAGGCGTATTGCCTTTGGACAGAGCGGTCAAGGTGCGGTAGCGGGTATATTTGAGGCCTTGGCTTTGGACATACCAATCGGCGATGGCGGCGCGGACTTGGTCATTGGCGATGGCCGGACCGGTATCAATTTCGGTTTTGCGGGCGAGGTCGAGGACATCGCGCCAATCTCTGCCGCCGCCCATGCCGACCGCGAGCCGTTCATTCATCAAGGTCGTCAGCGCGACCTGCCATCCCTGCCCGACTTCGCCGAGTCTCTGGCTGTCGGGGATGCGGACATCGGTGAAGAAGACTTCGTTGAAATTGCTGTCGCCGGTGATCTGTTTGATTGGCCGCACCTCCACGCCGGGGGACTTCATATCAATAAAGAAAAAGGAGAGGCCTTTATGTTTCGGCACCGACGGATCGGAGCGCACGACGATGATGCCGTAATCAGAAAAATGCGCGCCCGAAGTCCAGACTTTCTGGCCATTGAGGATCCAGTCATCGCCGTCGCGCTTGACGCGGCTGCGGATACCGGCGACATCGGAACCGGCGGCGGGCTCGGAGAAAAGCTGGCACCATATCTCTTCGCCATAGAGCGCAGGCTTCACATAGCGCTGCTTATGCGCCTCGCTGCCATGGGTCATCAGAGTGGGGATGCACATGCCCAGCCCGATTTCAAAAACCCCGCCCGGCACATCATATTTGCCCTCTTCCTGCGCATAGATGACCGACTGCATTGAAGTGCCGCCCATGCCGCCATAATCCTTTGACCAGGTGATCGCCGCATATCCGGCTTCGGCTTTTTTGGCCTGCCACGCTTTGGCGGCGGCCATGTAGTCTTTGCCTCCATTAGGCAGACCGGTGCCGGCGATTGCATTACTGCCTTCTTTGGATTTGGGGCGGGCGTTTTTATCAAGCCAGCCGCGCACTTCGGCGCGGAAGTCTTTTTCTTCGGGGGAATCGCTGAGGTTCATACTGATCTCCTTATTTATATTTAAGCAACATTATATTTAGGCAACATTTCTATATTTAGGCAACATTTCTATATTTAAGCAACATTGCGCTTTTCAAGCGCGGCGACGAGCTTCTCCCGCCAGCTGCGCGACGCGCCAATGGTCAAAGCGAGCAAGCCCGCGCGGCGATAGAAAAATTGGCAGTCAGACTCCCACGTGAATCCGGCGCCGCCATGGGTCTGGATGTTTTCCTGCGCGGCAAAGACGAAAGCGTCTGTGGCCGCAAGCCGCGCGCCCGCAGCAGCAGCGGGCAGTTCGGGATCATCATCGGCGAGCATCATCGCGGCGTAATAGCAGTTGGAGCGCGCGAGCTGGTTGCGGACATAGGCATCGGCGAGCTTATGCTTGATCGCCTGAAAGGAGCCGATCGGGCGGCCAAAGGCGTAGCGCTCATTGGCGTAGTCGCGCGCGAAGTCTAAGGCGGCATCGGCGCCGCCGAGCTGTTCAAACGCAAACAGCACGGCTGCGCGGTCAAGCAGATGAGCAAGCAGCGCTTCGCCGTCATGGTGGGCATCGCTTGTGAGCAGGGTCGCGGGCTGCTTGTCGAGCGCAATGGATGCATGAGCGCGCGTCGGGTCAATTGTTTTGAGCTCTTTGCGCTGGCAGCCTTTGAGTTCGGCGAAAGTGAGGACGAAGCCGTCAGCGGATTGCGCGCCGATGATCGCAAAATCGGCTTCGCCGCCATCGGGGACGGGGGATTTTTCGCCGCTCAGAGTCTGGCCGTCAAACATGGTTTTCATTTTTGACGGCAGCGGCTGTGCTGCGCCTTCAGCGAGCGCGAAGGTGCCGATCGCCTTGCCCGATGATATTTTTGGCAGCCATGTTTTTTTGATCTCGTCGGGCGCGGCGAGCTGGAGGGCTTGGCTCGCGAGATAGATGCTTGACGAAAAGGGCACGGGGGCGAGCGCGCGGCCTATTTCTTCGGCGGTGACGCATAATTCGAGCGCGCCGAGTCCCAGCCCGCCATATTGTTCGGGGATGTCCGCGCCCATAACGCCCAGCGCGGCGAGGCCGTCCCATGTCGGGCGATGATAGGGCTCTCCCCCCTCAAAAACCCCGCGCAGTTCAGCGAAAGTGCATTTATCATCCAAAAATTTGCGCGTCTGATCGCGCAGCATTTTTTGGTCGCCTGAGAAGTCAAAATCCATAATACCCCCCCCTCTTTTGGGCTCACCGGCAGGATTCCACGAAACCGGCCAAAATGGAAGCTTTTTATTCCCGCCCCCTCCGCCTGCATCAGCAGGAGACGGGGGCGGGTGGAGCGCGGGAATAAGGGGGGAGACATTCCCGCGTCTATTCGGTTTAACCGCGCCAGAAGAACAGGCTCTGCCACCAGCGGCGGCCAGAGCGATAATCATCCCAATCTTCGAGCACTTCGCGCAATTCTTCAATGGTCTCGCGGCGCTCTTCGGCGGGGAGCCGGGCGAGCATATCAATGAGCGTGGTGCGCACCTGATCCATCGCGCGGGTGCCGCGCGCGGTCATTTTTGCCTGCACATCGGCGAGCAGCTTGTTGGCTTTGCTGCGGTCAAAGGGCTGGACTTCAAGCAAAGCGACCAATTGTTCGGTGGTCTTGCGCACTTCACGATGCATGGCTTTTCTTTCTTCAAGCCAAGTCTTGCGCTGCTCGTACATTTTTTCGCGGAACTCTTTGCGGACATCGCGCGGCAGGGACTTGAGAATGTCGGCGGTGGCACCGATCGTATTCGGACCGCGATCGCGCGCATTGGCTTGGCTGGGCATGCCGACCGCGAGCACCGTGAAGATGATCGCGACAGAAAAAAACATATAAAAAATCGTTGTCGCGCTCACAAAAGCGAAGGGGATAACAGATTGTTTTTTTGTTTCTTTAATTATTTTTGTCATTTTCTTGTTCCTTTTATTGTGGGGTTTCGTTGAAGGGGTTATAGGTGGGCGCGATCGCCACGATCTGGTCGGCGACTTCTGGGGCGACGAAGCCCAGCACGAATTCGGCATCGGATGTCGCGGTTGTCGCCGCAAAGATATTGAAGGTGAAGATCGTGACAAAAAAGGATGCCGCGATCCCGCCGACTTGCCATTTGGCCTGCCGACTCAAAATCTGATTTTGATTAGCCGCCTGATAATTTTTGCGGCGCGGTGAAGCGGTCTGCGGGATCTCCAAGATGAGTCGGCGCAGACGAGCGGGCGCAGAATGGTTTTCGGCTTGCAGGCGCATCGCTTTTTTCAGATCATCATTAGATATCGGCATGATTGAGCCTCCATAGTTTGCTGCTTTGCCCAGAAGAAGAAAAAGAAGAAGGAGGAGGAGAAGCTGGTGCAACTTCCATTTTGAGATTTTTGCGCGCGCGGGCGATGAGGCTTTCCACCGCATCGGCGCTGATATTCATTTGCTGGGCGATTTCTTTATGCGTGAGTTCATCATGGACGCTGAAATAGAGCGCGGTTTGCTGGCGTTCGGGCAGGCGGGCGATCTGCCCGAGCACATGATTGAGCTGGCTGACATCTTCGGCCTTGCGGTCGGGCTGGGGGCTGGCATGGGCGATATGCTCAAAGCCGTCATCGGAGAGCACGATGCGGCTCGATTTGCGCAGGACATCGCGGCAAGCATTGCTGGTGATCGTCCAGAGCCACGCTTTGAGGCGGCCTTTTTCCGGCTGCCATTGTCTGGGCTTTTCCCAGATCTGCAGGAAGATATTTTGGACGACGTCTTCGGCCTCGCTTTGATCGCGCAGGATGCGCCGCGCGAGGAAGAACAGGTCATCCATATAGCGCTGGGCGAGTATTCTATAAGCCTCAGCATTTTTGAAAGCTATGGCGTTCATAAGTTCCTCATCATCCGATAAATTATTCATATTTTGGCCTTTATTGAGCATCACTCTTATTGAGCGTCGCTCTTATCATTATAACGTTTGAGCGGCGGCGATCCGTCGCAGGATTTCAAAAATATTTTCAACTTGGCTGAAATGCTGGGCGAGCTGGCTTTGGGTCTGGGCGAAGGTTTGGGTTTGGGTGGCGCGCGCGAGGATCGGGCGCAGCGGCGGCGGGATGGCGGCGGGGTCGCTGATCCGCCCGACGCTGAGATCAAGCGGCTGGACGAGGCTCTTGAAGAATTTGACCGCCTGATGGAGGGGGGCGAGATCATCAAGACCGGCGCGGGTGATGTTGGCGGCGGCCTCGAGCGTGCTGGGGTTGAGAATATCGGGATGTTTGGCGGCGTGGATGAGCTGGAAATATTGGCAGATGAATTCGGCATCGAGTAGGCCGCCCGAAGCGAAGCTGATATTCCACGCCTGATCTGCGTCCTGTGTTTTATGCGCTTTAAGGATGTCATCGCGCATCTGGACGGCCTCACGCGCGATCCGCTCAGGCGCGCGCTCTTGGCACAAGACGTCTTTGATGATCGCAGAGATTTTTTGCTGCAATTTTTGCGGACCGGTGATCGGCCTCATGCGGGTGAGCGCCATATGCTCCCAGACCCACGCTTTATGATGCTGGTAATCGTCAAACGCTTGGAGCGCCACGGCGACAGGCCCGGCCTTTCCCGAAGGGCGCAGGCGCATATCCACATTATAAAGCGCGCCTTTTGCGGTTGGCGCGGTCAGCGCTTGAATGATTTGCTGCGCCAGCCGCGTATAATAAAGCCGCGCAGGAATTGATTTCGCCCCGTCAGACTGGCTGTCTTCATCGTCATGGTGATAGATGAAGATGAGGTCAAGATCGGACAGGCTGGTCATTTCGCGCGCGCCCAGCGATCCGGCGGCGAGAATGGATAAAGCGCCGTTTTGAATCACGCCATGTTTTTGCGCAAACAAAATCTCAACTTGTTTTTGCATGGCGGCGATGATGGTTTCGGCGATCGCGGAGAACTGGCGCGCGGCCTCAACGCCGTCATAATGGTTTTCAAGAATTTGCACCCCGATGCGAAATTGCTGTTCGCGCGCCCAGATGCGGACATTGTCAAGCAGGCTTTCATAATCTTTATTCTCGCCGATCTCGGCGTCAAGATCGTCGCTGAGATCATCTGGCGCGCTTTCAAACATCGCCTCAATCATGCGCGGATTTTGCGCAAGCCGATTGGCAAGGCGCGGCGCTGACCCGCAGATCAAAGCGATCAGCTCAATGAATATCGGATGAGATTGCAGCAGCGCAAAAAGCTGCACGGCGACGGTCAGGCCGGACAAAAATTGATCAAAGCGCAGAAAGGCGGCGTCGGGCTCGGAGGCGGCGGCCAGCTCTTTGAGGAAAATCGGGATCAAAGCGGTCAGCAGCTCTCTTGCGCGCGCGCTGCGCATGGCGGGCAGCCTATGCCAGCCGCGCACGAGGCGCGTGATGGTTTCGGGCTGCGCAAAGCCCATATCGCGCAGGCTCTGCAAGGTTTCGGGGTCATCCTCGCCGCCGGTGAAGATCAGGCTGCCGGTCTGGCCGCCCAGAGGTGCCGACTGGCTAAACAGATCAGCATAATGCGCGCGCACGATGTCCATTTGCTGCGTCAGTTTGTGCCGGAAGCTCTCGGCATTTTCAAAGCCCGCAAACAAAGCGATATGGGTGAAGTCTTGTTCGCTGACCGGCAGCTTATGGGTCTGCTCATCGGCGACCATTTGCAGCCGATGTTCCACATGGCGCAGGAAGCGATAGGCAAAGACGAGATCGCGCGCGGCCTGTTTGGTGATCCAGCGCCGCGCGGCGAGTCGTGCGAGCATCGCACAAGTTTGAGGCCGCCGCAGCAAAAGATCGCGTCCGCCCGCGATCAGCTGTTGGCTTTGGACAAACATTTCAATATCCCGAATGCCGCCTGCGGCGCGTTTAATGTCGCGGCCCGGCAGGTCGCGGGTTTTTTCGTCCATGCCGATCGCGGCATGAGCTTGGCGCTTCATCGCATGGATGTCTTCGAGCACGGCGAAGTCGAGATATTTTCGCCAGATGAAAGGCTGGAGCTGGGTGAGGAATTGCTGTCCGGCGGCGAGGTTTCCGCCCACCGCGCGCGCTTTGATGAAGGCGGCGCGCTCCCAATTTTGCCCGACGCTTTCGTAATATTGCTGCGCGGCTGGCAGTGATACGGCGGCTTGTGTCGCGCCCGGGTCGGGGCGCAGCGACAGATCAACGCGAAACACATAGCCATGTTCGGTGCGCGCCTGCAAAATATGAACAAATTGCCTTGCGAGGCTGGGGAAAATGCGCGCGGCCTCTTCAGCAGAGGCGCACAAATCGGGCTGGTAAAAAAAGATCACGTCAATGTCGCTGGAATAATTCAGCTCACCGGCGCCATATTTTCCCAATGCGAGCAGCACGATGCCCTCAAGTTTTTCGGAATCAAGATGACGCAAAGTGGCGCGCACACATTGATCGGCAAATAATGTGTTGGCCTGCATCACCTGCTCAAGCGTCCAGACCTTCGCGATGTCGGCAAGCGCGATCAGCAGAGCGGCGCGGTTTTTTTGTTCGCGCAGAGCGCGCATGAAAGCATCTCTATCTTGCATCTGCGCGCAATTTGCAACGTCGCGGCATATTTGGCGCAAAATGTCTTCGGGCGCGGCGGAGAATATAAACGGGATCATATCGGGCGCAATCCGCACGAGGCGCGTGAGATAATCGGAATTGCCAAAGGCAGCGATGAGCAAATCGCGCTGCGGCGATGCGCTCATCTCCAATGTTTCCGTCATCCTTTGCGCGCGCGCTTGGTCAAAGGCGCGCGGAAGAGACTGACGAGCGATTTCGTCCCAGCTCATGCGCGGCGGCCAGAAGTTATGCGCCAGAGCCAAATACCTCCCAGCACAAAAACGATAAAAGGCAGCAGCCATAAGATGAAAGTCTGCCGATCAAAAGGCGGGTTCATCAGCACATCGCGGCCATAGCGGTCGGTGATGAAAGATATGATTTGCTGTGTGCTTTGCCCTTCGGCGATTTTGTCGCGCACGAGGCGGCGCAGATCGCGCGCCAAAGCGACATCCGATTGCGCAAGCGGCTGTCCCTGACAGACAAAGCAGCGCAATTGCGCAATGATATATTGCGCTTGCGCCTCTTTTTCGGGATCGGGCAGAGCTTGGTCAGGCACGAAGCCCATCAACAACACCGCAAAGGCGGCCACAAAAAAATAACGGGAAAAATAACGGGAAAAATAGCGCGCCATCATGTCCTCCGCACCCGCCGGATCAGAGAGAGAACCCCACCCAGCGCCATCATAAAAGCGCCCAGCCATAATAAAGGCGCGAGCGGGTTATAATAAAACTTCATCGTGCGCTTATTACTATCAAGCCGATCGCCCAAAATCGCATGGAGGTCGGCGGGAGGAAAAAGAAATGTCTTGATCGCCGCCTCGCGCGTCGGCGTGGCGCGCGCGATATAATGGCGGACTTCCGGCGTGAGTTCAGCCAATAGAGCATCCCCTTGAACATTGCGGATCAGCACTTTTGCGCGCTCGGCGCGATAGTCAGCGCCGAAATGCGGCGCGACGCCCTCAAAGCTGATTTTATATCCGGCGAACATGATGGCCTCGCCTTTGGCGAAGGCTTTTGTGTGTTCTATTTGTCCGGCACCCGCGCCGATGACTCCGGCCAGCAAGAGGCCAACCCCGATATGAGCGCAGATCATCGCAGCTTCGGCAGCGAGGTTGCGGCGCATCACCCAGAGCCGTGTCAGCGCTCCGGCGACGACCCAGACAGAAAGCGCCGATGCCAGAGCCAGCGCCATGCCACGCGGCTCAAACGCAAAAGCGACGAGCAACCCGCCGAGCAAAGCGGCGAGAGCCGCCGGAACCAGAGGCCGGATCACCGCACCGGCGCGCTGTCCCGCCCAAGCGAAAAAAGGGGCGAGCGGCATCAGCAGCAAGAGCGGCAGCATGATGGGAATAAAGGTCGCGTTGAAATAGGGCGCGCCGACGGCGATGGTCTCGCCGGTGAGCGCCTCAAAGATGATCGGGTAGAGCGTGCCGGTGAGCACGGCGCTCAAGGCGGCAATCAAAAAGAGGCTGTTCGCCATGATGGCCGCCTCGCGGCTGTTGAGGCTGGTCGGCAAACCGGCGCGCGCCAAAAGATGAGCGCGCGCAGCAAACAAAGCAAAGCCGCCGCCGCAAAGCAGAGTCAAGATCAGCAAAATAAAAATCCCGCGGGTCGGATCGCTGGCGAAGGAGTGGACCGAGACGATGATGCCCGATCGGGTCAAAAAAGTTCCGAGCATGGATAAAGAGAAGGTCAAGATAGACAGCAGCACCGCCCAAGACAGAGCGCTGCCGCGCTTTTGCGTGATGATGACCGCGTGCAACAAAGCAGTTCCGGCAAGCCAAGGCATCAGAGCGGCATTTTCAACCGGATCCCAGAACCAAAATCCGCCCCAGCCTAATTCGCGATAGGCCCACCACGAGCCCAGCGCGACGCCGCCGGTCAAAGCGACCCAAGAGATCTGGATCGGCCATCGTGTGATGTTGGCCCATGCGCGGGCATCCTCTGTGCGGCGGGCGAGGCATAGAGCGGCGATGGCGAAAGAAAAAGCCAAAGAGAAACCGACATAGCCGACATATAAAATCGGCGGATGGATTGCGAGCGCGGGGTCTTGCAAGATCGGATTGAGGCCAGCGCCTTGAAAAGGGATCGGAACCAGCCGCGCGAAAGGATTGGAGGCGAAGATCAAAAAAGCCAAAAAGAGAATTGAAATTGCGCCTTGACAGGAGAGCGCGCTCAGCTTCAATTTTGATCCATAAGATGTGTCGGCAGCGCGCGCAAAAAAAGCGAGCGCCGCCGAACAGATGCCAAGAAATAACGACCAGAGCAAAAGCGAGCCCTCATGATTGCCCCAGCTTGCCGAGATTTTATAAAGCAGCGGCTTGGTGGAATGGGAATGATGCGCAACCAGCGCAACGGAAAAATCCGATCGCAAAAAAAGAATAACGAGCGCCAAAAAAGCGCAGAGCAGCAAAAAGCCATGCGCATAAGCGGCTTGGCGCGCGGCGGCGGCATAAGGAGGCTGGAAGGGCGCGCGCAAACCGGCAAATAACGCGAACATCATTTGCGCTGATGCAGCGACAAAAGCGAGTGCCAGAAAAAATTGACCCGATTCAGCGATCATGGCTTTGCTAGCGGTTCAGCGTGAGGCAAATTTGGCGGGCGATAATTTTCGTCATGTTTGGCGAAAATTTTATCGGCGCGCAAAAAATTTTGATTGACGAGCTCGCCTTCAGCGATGACGCCCTGCCCTTCGCGGAAAAGGTCGGGGAGGATGCCGCGATAGCTGATCGTGATCTGCTGGGAGAAATCGGTCACGGAGAAAGAGATTTCAACGCCGCGCTTTTTGACCGAGCCGCGCTCGACAAAGCCGCCAATGCGCAGCCGCGTGCCGACCAAAGCGGGGTGAGCGGCGGCGATCTCTTTGGGAGTTTTATAGAAAGTGATATCAGAGCTCAGCGCCGAAGCGATGAGCGCGACAGCGGCGGCAATGAGACCGACAAAAACGGTAATCAAAAGAGCGCGTTGCGCGCGCAAAGTCATGGGAGCTCTCCGCTAAGGGGTGGATGTTTTTCAGGAGATTAGCACGAAGCCGCGCGAGGCTATAGGACTATGGCATGAAGGCGCGAGCCTCTCGGAGGCTTGCCTCGACGAGGCCGCGCCATCATTACTAGAAACGGCGCGCCAGCGCCGTCATTCCCGCAACGAATGGCGAGGCTCTCGGCGATTCTTCTATCAGCGGGAATCCAGCGAACGGGCGGCGGCGGGAACAATCGTTTTACACCAAAACCGGCACTTAATGAGGAAAGAACGTCGCCACAATGATTGACCAAGCAAGCCACCCCATAGCACAGATGGCCATAAAAAGAGGCAATCCTATTTCAAGACCATAAAAACGAATGGCAGCATATTTTAGCATCCTCCATAAGTTGTTCAACTCTTCTCCGCTTATCGACGTTCTTATTTCTTCGTAGCCTGGTGGATGGTCTTCTAATGGAAAATAATTTGCTTCATCTTGAAGGTCATATATAGCTCTTCTTATAGTCTTAAAAGGGGTTAATTTAATTTCTGTTTCATCTGAAGTAACTTCACTAAATAAAACAACTGATTTGATGCGCAATTCGCGCCATTCAATGACAGCATTCCAAGTAAAATGCAACGTAAAATATCCAAGAAAAATAAGTGCTGCCGCATAGATTTCATTTTTTGTTAAACCATCTATGCTGATTCCTAAAATGTTGGATGCATTGATCTCAAGATCAAAAACTAATGCCATTAAGGTAAGAGTTGATACAGCCATTAGATTACGGCGCAAAATCATCGTGCTCCGACTAAGTTTCGGGACAAAATCTTCTTCTTTTTCGTGTTGTTTTTTCTCTTCAGCCATACCAGCTTCAATAGCATAAGTTATGCTTCACTTTCATTTCCCCCGTTTGATGGTTTCAAGCCTATCACGGGTAATTATAGAGTCCAATTAAGACTATATCCCCAGCGCGGCGCGGGTTGCCGGGCCGACGATGCCATCACAGACGAGGCCGTTCTCGGCTTGGAATTTTTTGATGTGGCCTTCCAAGACGCGGTTAAAGACATTTTGCTGGGGCGCGCCGACCAGAGCGGCGATCTGGGCGATTTCGGGACTCTCAAGCGGCGGCTGGGTCAAGCGGAGCAGAGGCGCTTGGGCGGCGAGCGCGGGCTGCGGCGGGCGCTGGCAGACGGCGGCGCGGTCAATGGTAATGCCGCGCACCGAGAGAGGCAGGTCTAAGCGCCAATTGCCTTGTTCGGCGAGGCGCTTGAGCGCGCGCATACGATAGGCGGTGTGATGGAGGAGCTGGTTTTTATGGCCGATGAGCCAAGCGCGGCGCTCTTTGATGTAGCAGAGCGCCCAGTCGCGCGCGCCGATATTTTGGGGTTCGCCATGTTTATCGCTCGTCCGGCGGCGGATGAGCGGCCACGAGCCATGGACGATGCTGTCATAGACGATCGTGATGGCGAGCGGCTCGTGCAAGCCGAACCGCGCGGCTTCGTTGCAGGCGGGCGTCCAGTAGAAGCGCTGAGCGAGCTGGTCTTGAGCCTTTTGCATTGCGGGATCATGGGCGGCATCTTGGAGCAGAGCGCGCAGAGTCAGGTCGTAATTGAGGGCGGGGTCGGCGGCCTCAAATTGCGGCAAATAGGCCGCGAGCGGGTGTTCCACCCGCGGGTGTTTCTGTTCCGCCATTTGCGCGGTGAAACTCTTGATCAGCAGATAGAGCGAGCCGGAAGTGAGCGTAAATTGCGAGCGGCCATAAGAGAGCTGGCCATAATCGCCGGGGAGATAAGTGACGCGGCCATAATCGGGCTGCGGGCGGCCTGTCTCAAACACGCAGATAATCGCCTGCGCGGTGCGCGCCTGCAAAAAGGTCAGCTTTTTTTCACACCCTTTTTCCATAGCCTCATCATAAGGCGCTCGCGGAAGGTGTGCATAAGTTTCACGGCGGACGCGTATTTGGCCGCCAGAGTTTTTGCCAGACTGCTGGCTTTTTTCGGTGTGATTTTTTTCTTTTTGGCTTTGGCGCGCACCGAGGGAATAGGCCGATTGGCGCGGATATATTTTTCAATGAAAGCTTGAAGCGGCTGAATGATATAAAGACGTGTTGCATTGGCGGTGCGGCCAATGAGTTCGCTCGTGAGAGAGCGGCGCGGTTTGGCGCGCACGGGGCGGCCTTTAAGGATCAAGGCGGTGTTATGATCTTGAATGGCATCTTCGTAGAGGAGCAGGCGCTCTTTCGCGATGCCGCGCTGCGAATAGGCTTGCAGATAGCGCGGGTCAATTTCAATGGCGCGGGAGAAATCCTCAATCGCTTCTTGGTATTGCCGCAGCGCGAGCTGAACGCATCCACGGTAAAAGAGGGCTTGGGCAAAGTCTATATTTAGGTCAATGGCGGAAGAATAATGGATGAGCGCATCTTCATAATATCCGCGCTGGTGCTCGGCGCGCGCGAGCGCGAACCAGCTTGCGGCGGAATCGGGCTTATGCAACACATCATCTTCAAGAGGATCAAAGACCCATTCTTCGGGCAGAAGATCAGCCAAGACGGCGCGCCAGCTTTTCGGCTTCAGGAGTGTGCCGGCATGGCGGGAGCTTTTAGCATTTTCAGCGGCGCGAATCATGCGAAAATTATATCACGTGCACCACAGAAAAAAAGCGCGCCCTGATATTGATTTACGGATTTGCGGATTTACGAATTTGCAATTTATTTTGAGTCGGCAAGTTTACGCTGTAGAATGTCCTGCCATTCTTTGTCTTTTTGCTTGCGCGCCTGCTGCAGTGCCTTGCGCCAAAATTGGCGGGCGCGGGATTTTTTTGTGTCCTGCCGCGCGGCCTCGCCGAGAAAATAGAGCGTTGCGAGATCATTTGGCGCTTTTTGCCATGCGCGCTTCAAAAGCTGGTCGGCGCGCTGGCTGATGACGCCGCGATTTTGAAAAATGATCGCCTGCGCCTGTCCGGTGAGCAGAGGCGGCTCATCGCCGATAAGCGCGCGCGCGCGCTGATAGGCTTCTTCGGCCTGCGGGTAATTGCCCAGCGCCATATAGAGCGCGGCGAGCAAATGCCAGCCTTTAGAATCTCCTGTGTTTTGCGCGAGGTGATTTTCAATTTTTGCGGCGAGAGCCACCGGAGGCAGATTGTCAGCGGCCAGCCTTTCGGCCTGCGGCGCGCCGTCAATCTGCGGCGCGCCGGAGAAAAGATAAATCACCAAAGCGCCAAGCGGAATGAAAGTCATCACAGCCAGCATGGCGAATTTGTTGTGATGCGCCTGATCGTGATGCGCCTGATCGTGATGTGCCTGATGATGGCGTAAAGGCAGAAGAATCCAGAGCACACAGGCAGCGGCAAAAATAGCGAACAGAATCCAAAGCACGCTTTGTCCTCACTAATAAATCATGTGGGGATTCAGGACGCAAAATGTGCGGCGAGCTGATCGGCGCCGCCAACATAGCTGCCATCAAGCCAGATTTGCGGCACGGTGATCGGCGTTTTTGGCCCGACGATCGGCTTGACGCGCGCGAACATTTCATAAAGCGCGCGCGGATTCTCAACGACATCATGGTAGCGATAATCCATATTTTTATCATCCAGCATCTGTTTGGCGCGATGACAATGCGGACAGGTCTGCTTGCCGAACATGATGTTGCCTTCAAGCTGAGCGCGCTTGGTATAAAGCTCGGTAATTTTCTGGCACAACACGCCGCGATTGATGGCCTCGCCTTCGGAGACGACATGGCCTTCCACCATAACGATCGGCGCGTGCCATGCGCCGCGCCTTAAAGGCTTCCACCATTCGCTGAGCCATTCGCGCACATCGAGCTCAATCGGCACACCGTCAAGCTCTTTGTCAATCACATCTTGCAAAATATCTTGGGTGACCGCGCATTCTCCGCACGGGATCTTGACTTCAAACGGGCCCCATTTGCCGGCCCAGCGAAACATCGTAATTTTGATTGGCTGCATCACTGCCCCCTTTAATTGATCTCATATCATAATTTGATTTAGCGGAAATATCAAATTAAGGGTTTGACAGCCCGCCGCGCTTTTTGCCGCGAAAAATATCTCTTTCGGCAGCGTCAAGCTGTCCGAGTTCCTTTTTTGCGAAGCCGCGATAATAATAGGACTGCGTATCGTCAGGATTGAGCCGAATAGCTTGGGTATAATCTTGGATGGCCTCGTGATATCGCTGGAGCCGATATTTGGCGGTGGCGCGATCGCGGTAAAAATCCGCCACATGGGGCATGAGCTTGATCGCGCGGTCAAAATCTTTGATGGCGCGGCGATAATCCATCAGCCCAAATCTGGCATTGGCGCGACCGGCATAAGCGGCGGCGAGCTTGGGATTAAACCTGATCGCGCGATTAAAATCTTTGAGCGCCTTTTGGAAATGTCCCAGCCTGAAATTTTGGATGCCGCGATCAAAGTTGATGGTCGCGGCATCGGGCGGCGGCGTCATCGCCAGCGCAAATTGCGCGAAAGCGAACTGGCCGACCAGCAAATATACAGCCAAATATACAGCGGCGCGCGCAATTTTTTGGTTCACCCGCTTTTGATTCACCCGTCAAACCCGATCCAAGCGGCGAACTCTTCTTCAGCGGCGCGTTCGGTGCGCAGCCGGTTGATGGCACTGGTCTCGTCCATATAGCCGACCGCCATGCCGCAAAAAAACATATGGCTTTCGGGCAGTTTGAGATAATCGCGCACGGTGGGCGTCCAGATCGCCCATGCTTCCTGCGCGCAGGTATGGAGTCCCTTCTCGCGCGCGAGCAGCATGATGGTCTGGATGAACATGCCGAGGTCCGACCATTGCCCCTCGCACATTTCACGGTCAATAGAAAAGAACATCGCGATCGGCGCGTTGAAAAATTGAAAATTGTCGGCGAATTGTTGAAGCCGACCGGCTTTATCCTCGCGCGGAATGTTCAGCAGGCCATAAAGCTGTTCGCCGACCCGATAGCGGCGCGTTCTGTAAGGCTCTTTGAGGTCGGGGGGATAGACGTCATATTCGGACTTTTCGCCTCTTATGCCCGACTGGACTTTTTCAACGATGACCTGCGAAAGTTTTTGCGCAGCAGAGCGGTTAAGCACATGAACGAGCCAAGGCTGCAGATTGCCTCCCGACGGCGCGCGGCGCGCTTGGCTGATAATGTCGCGGATGGTCTCGCGCGACACGTCGCGATCAAGAAAGCGGCGGCACGAAATGCGGGTGGCGACAGCTTCGGAAACTTTCATATATGCCCTTTTTGATTATTTCTTTATCTAGTCTTCTTTATGCAGTCTTTATGTAATCGTGAGCCCGCCATCCACGACCAATTCGGAACCGGTGGAGAAAGAGGAATCATCGCTTGCGAGATAGAGCACGGCGGCGGCGACTTCTTCGGGCCGTCCCAGCCGCCCGACCGGATGATTGAGTTCCAGCGCCATTTTTGCGCCTTGCGGGTTATCAGCGATGCCAGCCTCTTGGATGGTCTGCACGACTTGATCGCCCATCATCGTATCAATGACGCCGGGATGAACCGAGTTGACGCGCACGAGCGGTGCGCCCTCTTGGGCGTGTTTTTGGGCATATTCCATAGCGATGGCTTTGGTCATCAGGCGCACGGCGGCTTTGGAAGCGCAATAGGCGGCGTGACGCGGCGAGCCGACAAGGCCAGCCACTGACGAAAGGTTGATCACGGCGCCACCGCCCTTCCATTTGGCGGCGTTTTTTTGCAGCAGAGGGATGATGTGCTTGCAGCCTAAGAACACGCCGTCAACATTGACGGCGAATATAGACTGCCAGTCGGCGAGCTTCATTTCTTCAATCGGGGCGGCCTGATAGATTCCGGCATTATTGACGAGGATATCAAGCGCGCCGAAATCTTTTGCGAGCTGGTCGGCGAGGGTCTGCCAATTTTTTTCATCGGTGACGTTCAGGGGATAAAAACGCGCTGTGCCCTGTCCATGTTTTTTGTCGAGGCTGGCTGTAGCCTCATGGGCTTCTTTCTCAAGCCGGTCGGCGATGATGACCCGCGCGCCTTCAGCAGCGAGCGCGTCGGCGATTGCGAATCCAAGCCCGCGCGCGCCGCCGGTAATGAGCGCGATGCGGTCTTTCAATTTTTCTGACATCAGCTTCTCTCTTCCTCAAAAAATTTACTAAAAAGATGTCTGTTGAGGAGGCGGCAGCAAATCACCTAACTTTTCACGCGCGCGAATATAGACATATCCGGCAAGCCCGCCGACCAGACATTGCATCAAGAAGCCGTCTATTGAGCGCGTCGAGGCGATCGGGGTGATGGCAAAGGCTTTGCCGATCCCGATGCCGAGCAGAATGCCCATCGCCAGCAAAGTGACGATGACAGAAATAAACCCCGCCGCCGCAAAGACAATATGCGGCTTCGGCGCGCCTAATTTGATGATGCCCCAAGCGGCAACCACCGCAATCAGCAGGCCGACGCCAAAAATCATCCCATAAAGAGGCTGCATCCCGATAATGTCTTCGCCGGTCACTTGAAGCCGCAGCCCGAAAGGAACATCAGCGCCGAGCGCTGTCAGCTCGGCCAATATATACTGTGTGCTCACCGAAACGCCGACCACAACAAAAACGAGCCATGCGATAATAAACGCCCCCACAGGACGCAAAATGGAATAAACAAAAGACATCATCCCCTCCTATATTCTTCTATTCTTTCTTTTTATAGCAAAATGTGGGATATTTCTACGATATACTTGTCGGGAGAGTTCGTGGGGGAAAGAAGAGGAAAGGATATGCGCAAAAACAGCAAAATCATTATCATCGTCTTAATCGTGGCGATGATGGCCAGCGTGGTGGCGGTGGCCGCTAGAGCTGCGCCAGACTATAAGGTTGAGGTGGTCGCCGAAGGATTTGATACGCCATGGTCTTTGGCGTTTTTGCCCAATGGCGATATGCTGGTCACCGAATTGTCGGGACAGCTGCGGCTTATTCGGCGCGGCAGCGGGAAGGCTGAGACGGTTCAAAACGTGCCGGAGGTTTATTATGCCGGTCAGGGCGGCTTGATGGATGTTGTGCCGCATCCGAATTATCGCCGCAATCGCTTGATCTATCTGACCTATGCGGGCGGCAATTCCGACGAAAATGCGACCTATGTGATGCGCGCGCGCCTCAACGGGACGCGGCTTGAAAATCGGAAAGTGATTTTTCGCGCGAACCCCCGCAAAGACACGCCGGTCCATTATGGCGCGCGCATGGCCTTCATGCGCGACGGCACCTTTGTGCTGACCATCGGCGACGGCTTTGACTATCGCGAACAGGCGCAAAACCTGAAAACCCATTACGGCACGGTCGTGCGCCTGACCGATGACGGCAAAGTGCCCTCAGACAATCCGTTCGTCGGGAAAGCAGGAGCGCTGCCGGAGATTTGGACTTACGGCCATCGCAATGCGCAGGCGATTTTGGTGGATCGGCGTGGCCGCGTCTTTCTCAACGAGCACGGCGCGCGCGGCGGTGATGAGGTGAATCTTCTGTCGCCGAAAAAGAATTATGGCTGGCCGGTCATCACCTACAGCAAAGATTATAGCGGCGCGACGATCTCGCCTTGGACTCACCGCAAAGGCATGGAGCAGCCTTTATGGCAATGGACGCCCTCCATCGCCCCTTCGGGGATGACAATCTATGAGGGGCGGCTCTTCAGACAGTGGCGCGGCGATTTGTTTGTCACCTCTTTGGTGTTTGGCCATATTGAGCGGCTTGATCTGGAAAATGGTAAAATCGTCGGCAGTGAGATTTTGTTCAAAGATCTCGACCCCCGTCTGCGTGATGTGCGCACCGGGCCGGATGGCGCGCTCTATGTGCTCGCTGAAACGAAGGGACAGCTTTTGCGCATCACGCCAAAATAATAAACGCGGCGCGCTTTAAGTTACGTTCCAAACATTATTATAATAGGTCCAGCGGCGATTATCGCTTTTGTTCCATGCCGTCCAGCCGGTTTGCGGCGCAAAGAAGGCCCAATATCCATCCCAAACCGCCAAATGATGAGCGCGCTCCGCCCACGCGCCGGTCGGATTGGCGGCGACGATATAGACAGCGCCCGCTTCAGCATTAGCGGGAGGATCATCGCTGATCGCTTCAACCGTTAATTGAACAAGCACGTCGAGGATTTTCAGCCCCTCATTGACGGTGATATGTTTTTGCGCCTGCCGCTCCTGAACGAGCGGCAGATCAAGTGTGTGCGTTTTAGACATTTAACGTCTCCTTCCTCGGTGAGCCGCGCCCGAAAGCGGCGCTGACTTGATAGATGCAAATAGATAGTTGATCAATTTTCGTTTCAAAATCCTGCGTCTGCTGGGCGGCGGTATATAGGGCGCGCGGCTGCGCGGCGTTCAAAGTGCGGATCACTTCACCTGCTTTAAGAATGTCAATCTCATAGGATTCATATTCTTCACCCAAAGTGACATCCTGCTCGCCCCAGCCATCATTGATGACGCTGCGGGTGCGGCGGATCCAGTCAAGCGCGATGTCGCCATTGGCGCGCCGCTGCGCGCGCGCGCGCACCGGCGACAAAGGCCGCAAATTGACGCCGCGATAAACATATTCAAGCGGCTGATAAGCAACGGAATTATAAGGCTGGCTGGCTGCGCCAATGCGCCAATGATAAGGGACATTGCGCTCAACCGGCGTCAAATTGAGCTGAGGGATATTATTACCGTCAAGCAAAATAAAGGGCGCGTCGGAATCAAATGACGCGCGCATTTCGCTTTCGGTTCCGGCCAGACCGCGCAGAAGGCCGGAAATTTGATAATAGATCGCATCGGATTCTTCGCCCTGCACAAGCGTGGCATGGCGAAATTGAATGATTTCCCATTTTTCGTTTTGATGTTTTATTGCAGCGTAATTGGCACCGGCGAGCACATCCTGCTCAGAGCGCGACATCAACTCGCCGGCGAGCATGCGCACATGAAAGGAATTAGCGTGATCCCAGCAGGCTTCGCGTCCGGAAGCAGGCGGCGAGGTGATGATTCCGATCACGGCCTGCGCGTCAATCGTCGCATTATGCTGCCAGCCATATTGGCCATTGAGTGAGCGATAGACGGCAAAAACGTCAGGGCGCGGCTGCGCATGAATGGCGATGTGCGGTGCAAGAGTTTCGTCGCCGCGCAAATGCGGCAAGTCCATCATCTCAACATAAGGAGGGCCATAGACAGGCTGCGGCATCAACTCGGGATCGGTTGATAGATCGCGCTCAGGCAGCATTGTTGTGCGCGGCGGCGGGCTTTTATAAATATCCGAGATAGGGCCGCGGCGATAGACGTTGGGATCCACCGCGACAGCCTCAACGATCCGCACGCCCTCATCGCGAATTGAGAGGATGCGCATTTTGCGCCGCTGCCCGTCAGTGCTGACAAACACGATGACATCACCCGGATCAAGCGCCAGCCGCGAGGGCGGCAAATGCAAAATTGCGCGTTCGCGTGCAACGAGCGTTTCGTGCAGCCAGCTCTGCGCTGCCATGAGCGCTTCAGCTTGGCTTGCGACGATCGGCAGGCTCGCCTCAGCGACATAAGCGCTCGCGCCGGTCTGGCGGCGCGCTTCAGCGACGGCTTGGCGATAATCTTTTATATCAAGAATATGAAGCAGTTTGACAGATTTAGGCAGCTCCGCTTCTTGCGCGCGAATTAACTGATAACCCGGCTCGCCATTTTCTTGGATGACACATTCTTCAGCGGTGATTTCAGCGATCGGCTCTTTGTCGCGATGAATAAAATGAATTTTTCCATCGCGCTCAACCGCGTCAAAGAAATAAAAGCGCATCAGCGCTTCAAACGCATCACGCGCTGCACCGATGCGGTCAATGCGAAAGCCTTTGAGGCTAAAGCGCAAATCGCTAATGTCATAATCTTGAAAATTATGGCGCTCCATAATTTGCTTGACGGTATCCGACACGGAGGCAAAGGCCGGGCGGCCTGTGATCCAGTGTCCCTGCCCCCAATTCACACCATCGGTCCATATGTCCAGCTTGTCGGGAAAATAGGGGTAAGGCCGCGCATCCCAGCACCAAATGGAGATGTTCTCCACATCAACCATGCGCACATTGCCAATCTTGACATTAAAGCCTGCCAGATGACGCGAATGCGTTTCATCAAAGGCTGTCAGCAGCGCCTCAAGATAACTGCTTTGCATGAAGTCATCCCGATCGCCGGAAGAATAGTAAGGCAGGCCAGCGACACTTGAATCAGGCCTGTTTTTGTCAACAAATATGTTGGGCTGGTTGGCGCCTTTATCAATAGCGGCGCATCCAGCTTCGGTGAACCAGATGGGCTTCATACCGGCCTGCCACGCTGTCGGGGTTGAGGCTTCGCGGCCATCGGGGCGATTATAGTGAAGGTGGCGCCACCAAGAGCTGATATCCTTCCAGCGAAACACCCATGGCTTATTGTGGCTATCAGTGATCGGTGTGCGAATTTGTTGATCGCGCTCAGCCCGATTGCGGTAATAAAAATCATAGCCTTCACCGCTGGCGATGTTGCTTCTGAGATAGTCAGTATCATAAATGGACGTGCTGCGCCCTGCACTCAAATCTTTATGAACCTTGCCGCTGCGCCAATCAGCGAGCGGCATATAATAATTGATGCCAACGAAGTCAATGTCCCGATGCGCCCAAAGTGGATCAAGGTGAAAATAAAACCTGCCACCGCCGAGATCATGCCCGCGATATTCATCCCAGTTGGCACCATAAGATATTTTCGTATTTGGCAAAATTTGCTTCACGAGGGAAGCTAGCTCAATCAGCCTGTCAACCGCAGGATAGACGCCGGGCGCAGAATAAGCGCGTGTTATACCGCCCAATTCACTGCCGAGCAAAAAAGCATCAACGCCACCAGCCAAATCACATAAAAATGCGCAATGTAAAATAAATCGTCCAAAATGCCAGCGTCTGCGCAACGTTGTGTCAAAAATCACTGTTTCCTTTCTCCTGTCAACGGTAAAAGCCGTAAGAGGCGGTGTGCTAAAAAAGGAATTAATTTCATCTTTCACGCTTTGGGTGCCCAAAGCAGCCTGTGTAGAAATTTCACCGCGCCACGGATAACTCGGAGGCACATCCATCATAATAAAAGGGTGAAAGACCACTTTATAGCCGCGCTGCTTCAAATCTCTAATTGCGGCAATCACCGACCTGTCAGATGGCGAGCCGCCATAAGCCGGACGAGAATCTATGTGACTCACGAGGCGCGCCTGACTGCGGGAAAGTTCGCCCACAGACCATTGATAAGGATGATTGAGCCTAGCCTTTACCAGCACTTCTGGTTTGATTTTGCAGCTATGTGTAGATACACTTGTTCCGAACCACGCCACAATAAGCGACACCGTCGTGCAATTGGGGCAGGTTTCAGCGAGCTGGTCGAGCGAGGCTTCCCAGTCGGTCTTGCCAAGATCATTATGCCTGTTTTCAGACAAAATTCCGCCTAAGTTTAAGATGCGGAACACTTCCCTAGGCTCATAGCCGAACTCTGTGGCAGCAGGAATGAGCGACACAGAACGCACACGCTGCATCGTGTCGAGCGCAGCGCGCGTCACCTCAAACGAAAATTGCGGCAGGCGATTGCCGAACATGGATAGATCAAGGTTTTCAAACACCACATAGGCCAGTCCGCGATAGGCCGGCACATATTTCCGTGTGCGTTCAATCCCCGGGTCGGGCTGCTGATCGGACGTGCCGGAATGAAAGCGCCACGTCGCTCTGGAGGTTTCAAACGGCTGCCCATCAGCCCACATGCGCTGCGGTGCACGGAGCTCGCCGCGTGCAAGCGCGATCGCAACCGACACGGTATAATAGCTTTCCGATGAACTGCCGCCGCCACTGCCGCCGCCCTTGCCCTGCCCTGAAGAGCGGGTATGTTTTACAAAAGGCGTCGCCCAAATGACCTGTCCGGCGATGCGCATCGTGCCAAATATTTCCAATATAGGCGCACCTTCGGTTGAAGTTTGCACATGGATGTCGCCTGCTGATGACTGCGCGGGCGATCGTTCGGAGGGCGCAAACAGCGCGCGATCAATTAATTGGCCGCCCAAAGCGCCAACAGATTGGCCTATCACAGCGCCAGCCGGGCCGCCGATGGACGCGCCGATAGCACCGCCCAAAGTGGAAAAAACAATTGTTGCCATATGTCTTACGCCTTCCCTTTATCTTGAATTTTTTCGGGAAACCGAAAAGCATGCGTGATCCGCCGCTCCCACCAAAGCCCGATATGAGATTCACGGACATCATGTCCGGTATAGGCATGAATCATTTTCTGCGGCGACGATAAAAACGCGCAATGTTTGATCGGGCCATGAGTGAATATGCGAAACAAAATCACATCGCCGGGCGCGCGATCAGCAAGTACGCAAGGCTGCAAATAAAGCCGTGTCGCCTCAAGCAAAAGCTCCGGAAATTTTCCGTCTGCATCGGGTGTTTCTCCCCAGTCGGGCGTATAAGGCGGCGGTGCGGGTGCCGTGCCGTAAATTTCTTGGTAGACACCGCGCAGCAGGCCGAGACAATCCGCGCCGACAGATTTTAAGCAGGCATTATGCCGATAGGGCGTGCCGATCCATGATCGCGCGCATGTGATGATGTCCTGTCTGAAACTCATCAAGAACGAGGATAATGTTGGACAAAGTCATTGCCGGGAATGTGCGGAAAACCTTGAAAATTTATCTGATTGCCAAACTTCCTGCGGCAGATGGGAAAAGTCTTATTGCATCCGGGCAGCATATCAAATTGATCGCCGACCTGAACATCTTGCGGCGCAGCCTGCCAGAGCTCTATTTCCACCTTCCTGCCCAATTTAAAATGCGTGCGCAGATCAAAGTTTTGTCCCTGATTTTTTCCTGACGTAAACGTCAATTTTCCGCCGGCAAACCAGCCCGATTCCAGATCGGTCAGCTCATCGCGCAAGATCAAGACATGGCCTTGCTGCTCTAACGCAAAAACGTGCGCAGAGCGCCGATAATCGGACAAGCGCACACCGCAGCGTTGATCTCCTAGGTCGGCGTCGCAAAGATTTTGATAAAGCCGTCCGGAGGGCTGGGACAATTTATGCGCAAGCCCGCGCAGCTCGGCGGTGAACCCCCATGATGTCCGCCTGATCTCCCCTAAAGACCCTTTGCGCAGCAAAACGCGCTGCGCTGTGTCGCGCCAATTGACGCGGTAAATTTCCACTTCCGCATCATCATAAAGACCTTTGGTGATCGCCGCTTCATCTAGTCTGCCCGAAGACAAAGCGCCCTCCACCTCAAGATTATCCACTTGAAGGCCTAAACCGCTCTCAATGGCGCTCGCGGTGAAGCCGCTGGCGGCTTCAAAGGTGACGCCGTCAAAAACAAGCGGCTGGTCATGGTCGGTAAAGCCATGAACCATCTCGTGCTGCGACGGCGAGGTGGGTTTGCAAGTCAGCTTCCAGCAATGGCATAAGCTCGTCGTGCCGCTCGCAACCATGGCGGCCATATTCGCATTGAGTTTTTTCATAAAGACTCCTACAGCCTGATTTCCACAAGCGGAATGTCGGGTATTTGACCCGCGCGAAAAGCGGCAAGATCAATTTCAAGATAATCGGTATCAAACCGCACAGGAACATCAAACTCAAACCCCGCAGTGATCTGCGCGCGCGGCGCAGGGACATGCTCGTCGTGAAAACGCACCTCACCGGCAAGAGGATCCAGCGTGAAGTGCCTTGCCGCAATTTGCGCGATTCCATTGACGGCAATTTTTACTTGCCCCCAAACGGGTTTTTTGATGATGCGCATCCAATTTGAGTCAGGGATCAGCACGTCAGCCGTAGAGTGATAGGTTTTTGTCAGTGGAAAATTTTTTTTCGTGCTGTCGCCAATCCCGATGAGCTGGTCAAGATGGGAAGGCTCCGCTGATGGCGCACATGACTTCCAATCCGTCGGATCCCGCCAGCGAAATCCGTGCAGCCGCCCGCGGCGACATTCAAAAAAATGAATGATCTTATGAATGTCATCAAGCGAGCGGATGCCATAGCCGGCATTATAGCGCCGCCGCGACGATTGCCATTGCGTGTTGCGCTCTTCATGGCCGGAGGCCAGAGTGATAATGTCCGTGCGCCGCTCCGGACCGCCCGACGACCCCAGCGAAATATCCACCGGAAAGCGAATGTCATGAAAACTCATTTGATTTTTCTACCAATGAAAATTTTAGATATTACGCTGGCCGCGCATCACCGCGCGGCGCAGCATGCCCGCGACCTGCGTCTGGCTGCGGTGAAAGCCTTGAACATCGGGCGTCGTGATATTGACATTGATTTGCATGCCCGCATTATGTCCATTTTGCGCGCGCACACCCAGTTTTCCGTCAGCGCTGCGCGCAAGCGGCAGAATTGCCTCTGGTCCAGCCTCTCCGGCAAGACCCGCGCCGCGCCCTAACGGAAACAATGTCGGCGCATGCAAAACACCGCCGCGCGCAAAAGGCAAAATTGACGCCCCAATGTTGCCATAAGGGATATTGTTCAACACATTGCGCAGCAAATCTGAGCCGAGCTGTTTGAACACCGATTTGAATGATTCACCTTCCAAAATGAGGTCCTCAAGCGCGCGATTTAAGCTCTTGCCCGCTTGATTGGCGATCTTCTGAAATTTTTTGTCAAAAATATCGCTCAAATCTTTTTTTTCAACTTCTTTGATTTTTGCGCCCGCAGATTGCGCGCTTTTTTTTGCTTGATCGCTTGCCATGCGCAAAAGAGCTAGATTGCTTTGAATAAAGTCAAAAACAATTTTCGTATTATCATTTTGTGTGGGCATATTTTCTCCTATCGCTTCGTATATGGCTTCATATCAGGATGATCTTTTATCATCTGTTCAAGTTTTGCGCGCGTGAAGGGCGCACCGCCTTGATGCACTAGCCCTGCTGCGGTCAAAAATTCAAATGCGGTCATCGCCCAAAAGTCTTTCGGCGCGAGCCTGCATGTGCCCAGCCCCAAAGCCATCATGCGCGACCACGGGAAGGCGCTTTCGGCGCGGGCTTTCCCACCGAGGTGGCCTCGTCTCCACCTGTGGCCGCACCACCAAAAGATAAAGAAATCAACTGTCCGACGATTTGAATCGCTTCGCTGAGTCCGCCTGCGGGCATCAAAGACGCGACCTCGTCATCGCTGATCTCATGGCCGCCGCCGCGCAGCGCGCAGGCAAATACATGTTTGACATCTGTCGCGCGAATGCGGCCTTCGCTCAATCTTTCAGTGAAGGCGATGATGTCTTCATCCGCCAGCAAAGATTCCAGCTCGGCCAGCGCGCCCAGAGTCAAACAGAGCCGATAGGGCTTATCGCCTAAAACGGCCTCCAAGTCGCCGCGCCAGTGATTGCGAACCTTATGCATTATTCAGATACGGAAGTTGCATCGAATGACAGCGCGCCGGCTGATTCCAGCGACAGCCGCCACGTCACTTCGCCGTCATATTCACCGGCATATTCCAGACCGGTCACTTGAAAGTTGCCGGTCACATTGTAGAAATCCGGAATATGGATCAGCCATTCGCTGATCGCGCCATCGACAAATTGGCGGCGCACTTTGTCGTCGGCGTCGTCATCGCGGAACACGCCTTCGCCTGAAACGCTCATCGTTTTAATGCCGCCGCCATCCAAAAGCTCGCGCCACTGATGCGTCTGCGCGGCATGAGACACATCTATAGAGGCCGCGTTCAGCGAAATGTTATGCGCGCGCAGCCCGGCCATCGTTGAATAGACTTTGTTCTGTGCATCCGCCGCCGACACAAGCAGCTTGATCAGAATATCTTTGCCTTTTTGAGCAGTCATATTTTTCTCCTTTAAGGTAATTGGTTGCTTTGGCTGGGTTAAGCCGCAGATTTTGTTTCGGGTTCAGTGAGAGCGCGGAACGTTAATTGTCCGCGCCAAGTTTTTCCATCGCTCATGGATTGAAATCGCATTTCGGTGATCGTCAGCAAAGTGAGATGATGGCCGTCAATAGATAGGGGATCATCTCCTGCGAGCACATCGTAAATGGTTTCAAGAATCTCTTTGGTCTCGCTGATGCCTGTATGCTGTGAGAAAACAAACACATCGCATAGATGATCATAGAGGCTGATCTGATCGAGCGCCTCAATCCGCACGCGCCCTTCCCCGATCGTCACATAGGGGAAGGCGGCCTCCGGCGGCGCGCCGTCATAGACCTTCACCGCTTTACCCTCGCGCAAATTCCCCTCTCGCAAAGCAGCAGACAATTTCTGGTGCAGCGCCTTTTGCAAAACCAAAGATAAAGATTTCATTGCGCCCCCGCCTCGCGTTCGCGCAGATCTTCTTCACAAATGCAGGTGAGGAATCTTTTCACGCCCGTCTGGTCAAGCACCGAGATGATATTGAATATTCGCTGGCCGTCGGAAAAGCGCATCACCGCGGTCAGATCAGCGCGCCAGCGAATGGTGATGCGCGTGCGCGTCGTCGCGGCGAGGCCTTCGGCAAATCCGGCTTGCGCGCCCGATATGTCGCGCAGATCGGCCCAGACTTTTGCGGCCTCCTCCCAGCTGCGGTTTTGGCCGCCCGCGCCATCGGCGGTGAGAACCGGTCTTTGCAAAGTCAAGCGATGCCGCAAGCGACCGATCATAAGTGCACACTGCGATAAGGAGCGAGCAAAACCGAAACCGCCTTAGGCATGGCGCTGCCCATCAAAGACGCATTGCCGCGATTTTCAAACCAATTAGCGGTCAGCTGCAAAATCGCCTGCGTCAAAGGTGCCGGCACATTTGACGCCTCGTCGCCATAGCCGACGACAAAGGCTACTTCAGCGCGGTGCGCGGTGCGGTGAAGCTTCACCCTCATCGTTTCGCCACGCATTTCGGTGATGTAATCCTCCGCGCTGAGCGGGGTCTCGGCGCCATCTTTGGCGAAAACTTTGACGCCGGTGATCTCCTTTGCCGGCTGAAGCGGCAACTCATAAAATCCTGATGGGCTGTCCAAATATGTATTGTCCAAATGAAGCAGCCAAGCCTGTGTGATCAGTGCGCGCGCCGTGTGCGCCTCCACCATCAGGCGCGCGGCGGTGATCAGCGAATTGATCAGCCCGTCTTCATCGGTGCCATCCATGCGCAGATGCGCTTTGGCTTCAGCAAGGCTCACCGGCTCAATGGCCGGTCCGGTTTTGAGTGAAAGAAACATCGTAAAAATTTTTCCCGTTAAATGCTCAAGTTAAATGCCCGCCCGCAGTAAAACGGACGGGCATTTTGTTCACTTGTGGTTAGTTAACCGAACATTTGAGCAGTTTGATCGCGCTGTGCTCCATCACGCCGCCGCCGAGGGTCTTCGTCGTATAGAACACCACATTCGGCTTGCTGGAATAAGGATCGCGCAAGATGCGCATATCCATGCGATCAGCGATCAGATAGCCGCGCTGCCAATTGCCGAAGGCCAGCGGGTAAGCAAGGCCGGACGTATTCTTGTTGGGCATATCCTCAACTTCAGCAACCGGATAGTCCAGCAAAGTCGCAGACGCGCCGAGCTGGGTTGGCGGCTGCCAGAGCGCGTTGCCCTCGGCATCCGTCCAGCTGCGCACGACGGCAATGCTCGTCTTGTTCATGAGCCAGCTCGCCTGCGTGCGATAAGCCGCTTTGAGCGCATAGACCACTTCAAGCAATTTGGCCATTCTGCCGCCGCCGTCGGCGCCATCTAGAGGCCAATCCGCGCTTTTGCCAGTCGGAATATAGCCGATCTGGCTATTGGTGAGAGAATCACCCTGCGCAGCAATGGCCTCCTGCAAAAAGCCCTTCGGCGAAGGCGGGCTGGAATCGCCTTTGACAAAAGCTTCGGCTTCTTTTTCAGCAAAGCCGATATAGATTTCGTCGGCGAGCCATTTTTCGAGATCAATGGCGCTGTCATCAAGCAGGCTTTGCGTCGCGACAGGTGTGGCGACCAGCCGCCCGAAGTTGAAGGCGCGTTCAGCAAAACTGCCATCTGGGTTTCCGATCGTGCCATCATTGCTTTCTGACATTGCCCATCGGACGTCCGGGCCTGAGGCCGTAAGCACTTTCTTGAACGATGTCGTCGAGACTTGCTGGACGGTCGCGAGGCGGCGAAAAGGCGATGCGCTCGCGAGACGATCGGTGACAGCGAGCATCACCGTTTCAGGCACGACATATCCGCCTGCCGAGTCTGTTGCTGTCGACAGCGCTTTGCTCTCAAAGCTGTCGAGGCCGCTGGTGATGCCTTTGCGCAGATAAGAGTCAAACGCGGCTTTGTGCTCACGCTCGGCGGAGCCGACATAGCTGTCCAGCGCCGGGCGCTGCTGTGCGATCGCGAAATCGTCGAGCATTTTTTGATGCGTGTCCATCGTCTCATTGAGACGGTGGATTTTATCTTCGGTGACGACGTCGGCGCTCAGGCGGCGATCAATCTGGGCGAGGCGATCATTATTGGCCTCTTTGAAGGCTTCAAATGCGCGCATCAGCTCGTTGAGCGCGTGGCGGACTTCATGGGCATCATGGCCGTCAGCGCCGAGCGCCTTGATTTCATGGTTGGGGGTTTCGGAATTCATAAGGGTCTCCTTTGTTAGTTTCCGGTGGGGGTTAAAAATGCGGTGAAATATGTTTCGCCGCATCGCGTAATTTTTGTGCCATTAAGTTTTGTGCCATTAAGTTTTGTGCCATTAAGTTTTGTGCCATTAAGTTTTGTGCCATTAAGTTTTGTGAAGGTAAATTTTGTGGAATCGGCGTAATTGCTCCGAGGCGGCTCACGCGCGCCTGCGGGTGCATCGGGAATGTGACGATGGAAATTTCAACAAGGTCAATTTCATGGACGACGCGCACACCATGCTGCCGCGCCGTGCCGGAGCGAATCGTGCGAAAGCCGATGGACAGGCCGTCAATCGCGCCGGCACCGATGAGCTTCCAGACATCATGCGCGCGCTCAACATCAAGCAGCAAAGAGCCTTCAACCAAAAGGCCCTGCCCATCTTCTTTGAGTTCGTGCCAGATGCCGATCGGCTGCGCGGCCTCATGCTGGTAGAGCATGCGCACGCGCTTCGTGCCGCGGCGGTGCAGCGAGCGCGCAAACGCGCCCGGCATAATCACATCATGCGCCAGATCGGGGCTGTTAAAAATGCTCGCATAGCCGCGAAACCGGCCTGAGCGGGAAAAATCAAGATTCATTTATTCTCCGCCTCCGCGGTGTCTGGCGGCATTTTTTTGTGCGTGCAGCAGGTCAATTTTGCGCTCCACACGCTGGAGGGTCGCGCGCATAAAAGAAGTGTTGGCCTCAAGGCGAACGATGCGCTCGCCAATATCAGCGGCGAAGCCGGTGGCCTGTTCTATATGATTGATGCGCTGCGTGATCTGCCCGACCCAGAGAAGTGCTGCGCCGCTTTGCACGATCAGCGCCAAGATAAAAACCAGCGGCACGCGGCGATCTAGATTCCATTTTTGTTCGGTTAAACTCATTTTATATCTATTGGCTATATTTGTTTTTTATATCTGTGATGGATTGCGCGCGCCCGAAGCGCTCATGCTGCCGAGCGCGTCTCCGCCCGTGATCGGCTCATAGCCCATCGCAGCGCGCTTTTCGTTGATCGTCAAGAAATCCGAATCCGCAATGCGCTTCCACAAAGACTCACGTTCACTGGCAAGCGCATCGATCCGGTCGCTGTCAAACGACAGGCGCAAAGAGCGGCCAAAACGCGGGGTGAGCCATTGCGTCAAAGTTGCGGCGGTGCGCGTGACCAGAGGCAAAATCGTCTGCCGCCAGAAAGTCCGATTGGCCTCAGCGTAATTGGCGAAGGTATTATCTCCGGGGATGCCCAGCAACATTGGCGGCACGCCAAAGGCGAGTGCAATCTCGCGCGCGGCCACATGCTTCGTGTCAATGAAATCCATATCGCGCGGCGAATGGCCCATAGACGCCCATTCAAGTCCGCCTTCCAATAATAAAGGCCGGCCAGCATTGTTTGCGCCCTCGTAATTTTCCTCCAATTCGCGCTTCAGGCGCGCAAACTGATCCTGCGTCAGGTTCGGCGCGCCGTCAGGCCCTTTATAAACAAGCGCGCCCGAAGGCCGCGCCGAATTATCCAACAGGGCTTTGCTCCAGCTGCCGGCCGCATTATGAATGTCGATGCCATAGGCGGCGGCTTCAATCGGGCTCATGCCGTAATAATCATTGATCGGGTGGAAAAGACGCATATGCAAAATCGGCGCGAGGTTTTTGGCATCGCGCCCCGGATAGATCATTCGCCGCCCACCGACGCGATATTCATAGCCGGACGGCCAGCCTCTTTTGTCAGGCACGACCCGCATCCGATCCGGACGCAGCACATGAAGCTCGCGCCGCGCGGCGCCAATATCGACGATCTCCAAATAGCCATTGCCCGAGAGCTGCAAATGGCCATACCAGCTTTCCATCAGATCAATGCCGCTCTGGCCGCTATTGGGATGGTGGAGCAGCTCCAACATCGGATGTTCGTGCATCTCGACTTTATTGTCGTAGAGCAGCCAAGGGATATGGGCCGCCGCTTCGGCGATCATGCGCACGCAGCGATAGACGATCGCATTGCGGATGAAGCCCTCGCGCGCCAAAGACTCGATGTTGCGCGGCGTCCAGACAGGCCGTCCCTGCATATGCAGCGCGACAAGGCGCTCGCCGCGTCCGGTTTTTTTCTCGGGCGCGGTGTTGAATGGCCAAAGTTTCATAGGTTTATCCTTCAAGCTGTTTTGGCGAAATTTTTAAAGCCGTCTCATGCGCGCGAGGCCGCTCGCGCCGCTGAACATTAAATCGGTGATCGCCCAGACGAGCGCATCCAAGCGATCGGGGCTGGGCGCATTGCCGCTGCCGGTAAAAGAGCACATTTGATCTTCAAGCTGCGGCAAAGCGCCAACATGATAAACCCGCCTTTGTTCGTAAAGCGCGGCGACGGGCTCGGCGCGCAGGCGCTTGCTGCGGCTCGCGCGCACCGCGCGAAATGGCACCGAGGGCGCAATCTGCCGGATGATCGTCTCAACCATATCACCGCCTTGATTCACCTCAGCAACAATGCGGTCGGCTTTGTGCATGCGCAAAGCGCGCACCGCGCGCTCGGCCCATTGGGTCGGCGACAGATCGCCTGCCGAATGATCGGCGAGTACATAAATCTCTTTTTGCGCCTCATCCAAAGCGGCGACGATGATCCCGCATTCGTCTGAGGTTTTCGTGCCGGTCACCGGCGGATCAACAGCGACAATGATGCGCGCCAAATCTGACGGCGCCGCCGCACAGCGGCTGCGCTCGATCATTTCTCGTGTCCAGAGAGCATCGGGATCATCTTCCATCAGCTCCGCATCAAGTTCCTGTCGGCCAAGCCGCGTGCCTTCATAGTTGCGAATGATCGAGTCAAAAAATGACGGCGCGAGGTTGCCGCGATTGGCATAGGTCGTCGCATGGGTGATGACGGTGTCGGGCGCGGCCATCAGTTTTTTGAGCAAAGGCATCGTGCGCGGCGTCGTCGTGATGACCTGCTGAGGCCGTTCACCAAGCCTCAAGGCAAATTGCAGCATATTCCATGTTTCATCGGCATAGCGCCATTTGCAGAGCTCATCGCACCACGCAAAATGAAATTGCGGCCCGCGCAGAGCTTCGGGGTCTTCAGCGGAAAACAATTCAGCGATCGCGCCGCTTGGCCAGCGCAGCTGCCGCCGCGATGGCTGGAACGCAGGCCGCGTCTTTTCACTGCCAATGTTCAACAATCCGCTTTCGCCTTCCACCATAACGGCGCGCGCCGCCAGATATGTTTCGCCGACGAGTGCGATACGCAATGGTCCGGATGAGGCTTGACCCGCGAAATTTTTTGTGGCCGCGGCGCGGATCCATTCGGCGCCGGCGCGGGTTTTGCCTGCGCCGCGTCCGCCGAGGATGAGCCAGCTCGTCCAGTGCGTGTGCCGCCGCCGCTCAGGCGGGAGCTGGTCTGCGCGCGCCCAGAGCGGCCAGTAAGCCATGATCCATTGTGCTTCTTCATGATTGAGGCTGTTAAGAAACTTCTCTCTCTGTTGGGATGTCAATGAGCCGAGCCAGTCTCTGCTCAAGACGTTTTCGCGTTTCGGCGTCGCTGTCTGCGGCGCGCGGCGGTTCTGTGATAAGCTGTTCAACGTGAGTTAATTTTTCCAAAGTGCGCGCGAGTGTGCTAAACACACGGGCGTCGCGCTCGCGCTGCTCGAAGCGATAATCCTTATGTGCGAGATTGTTTTCAAGCGCGTCAAAATATCTTTCCATCAGGGCATGAATGCGCGCCAAAAGGTCGTATAAATGCGCCTGATCGCTGAAGTTTGACAACACAAAGCAATTAAAATATGCAGATAGTTAGGGGATCGCATCGGGAGATAGGGGGATCTCCCGATGCTTTCTCCGGCAGATAGAGTGGAGATGGGATCATATCGCCGCGCTGTCAACCGAGGATATCTTCATCTGGGCAAAAATTTATGGCACAGCACACGCGAAAAAAAGCCGCCTTACAGGCATTAACGGCCAACCGGCTGATTGACGGCGTGGTGGTCTATCTGTCATCATCGGGAGAATGGTCGGAGTCGATCAAAGACGCCGCCTTCGGTGATGAAGCAGCAGCGCAGACTTTGCTCGCAAAAGGCGAGACCAGCGCAGCCAAGCGGGTCGTCGTGGAGCCTTATCTGTTTGAGGTGACCGCCGATCAGAACACGCCGCAGCCTGTCAGCGAACGCGAGCGCATCCGCGCCAAAGGCCCGACCGTCCGGCTTGACCTCGGCAAACAGGCTGAAGGAAAATAGAGAATCATAAGAGGATCATAAAATGTATCGCTATGATGAATTTGATCACCAGATCGTCAAAGAGCGGATTGAGCAATTTCGCGGCCAAGTCGCGCGCCGTCTGCGCGGCGAGCTGAGCGATGATCAGTTCAAACCTTTGCGCTTGATGAACGGACTCTATCTCCAGCTTCACGCTTATATGCTGCGGATCGCCGTGCCTTATGGGACGCTCTCCGCGCAGCAAATGCGGCAGCTTGCGATGATCGCGCGCAAATATGATCGCGGCTATGGCCATTTCACGACGCGGCAAAACATCCAGCTCAACTGGCCCAAGCTTAAAGACGTCCCCGCTATATTGGAAGCGCTCGCCGAAGTGGAGATGCACTGCATCCAGACCAGCGGCAATTGCATCCGCAACGTCACCGCCGACCATTATGCCGGCGTCGCCGCAGACGAAGTGGAAGATCCGCGCATCTGGGCGGAGATCATCCGCCAATGGTCCACCTTTCATCCGGAATTTTCTTTTCTGCCGCGCAAATTCAAAATCGCCGTCACCGGCTGCGCGCATGATCGCGCGGCGATCTTGGCGCATGATATCGGCATTCGCATCGTCAAGAGCGATCAAGGCGAAGTCGGCTTTGCTGTTTATGCCGGAGGCGGACAAGGCCGCACCCCGATGGTCGCGCAGGAGATGTCGCTTTTTGTTTCCAAAGTCGACCTTCTGCCCTATCTTGAAGCGATCATGCGCGTTTATAATCGCCATGGGCGGCGCGACAATCTGTTCAAAGCGCGGATCAAAATTCTTGTCCATGCGATCGGCGCGGAAGAGATGCGCAAACAAGTCGCCGAAGCCTTTGCCGGAATCCGCGACAAAACAAAGCTCCGCTTGCCCGAAGAAGAAGAGCAGCGCATTCGCGCCTATTTCGCCCCGCCGCCTTACGAAACCGGCGATGCCCCGATGCCGCAACAAGATGATTCACAGGATGATCAGGAGTTTGATCGGTTTTTGCGCATCAACACCGCGCCGCATAAAATCCCGAATTATGCGATCGTCAATATCTCTCTCAAGACTCACGACATCGCGCCCGGCGACGCCAGCAGCGAGCAGATGGAGGCCGTCGCCGACATCGCCGAGCGATTCAGCTTCGGTGAAGTGCGCGTCACGCATGAACAAAACTTGACCCTCGCCCATGTCCGCAAACAAGACCTCGCCGCGCTCTGGCAGGAGCTCAAAAAGCACGACCTCGCCACGCCGAATATCGGCCTGATCTCCGACCAGATCACCTGCCCCGGACTTGATTATTGCAACCTCGCGAATGCGCGCTCCATTCCGATTGCGCAAAATATCGCCAAACGCTTTGCCGACCCCGCGCGGCAGGAGGATATCGGTGCGATGAAAATCAAAATCTCCGGCTGCATGAATGCCTGCGGCCATCACCATGTCGGCCATATCGGCATATTGGGCGTTGATAAAAAAGGCACCGAATATTATCAGGTCACTCTGGGCGGCTCGGCGGATGAAAACACCGCCATCGGCAAGCTTATCGGCCCGGCCTTCACTGAAGACGAAATCGTTGACGCGATTGAAACCATCGTGGAAACTTATCGCGCGCTGCGCCGCGATCAGGAAACCTTCTTGCAGACATGGCGGCGGGTCGGCAATGCGCCTTTCAAAGAACGGCTTTATGCCGCTTCTTAAAAACAACGATTTCATCAAAGATGATTGGCGGCAGCTTGAAGATCAAGACGCCCTGCCCGATCATGATCAAATTATTGTCCCATGGGAAAAATGGCAGAAAGAGCGCCAGAGGCTGCTGCAGAGCAACGCCGCGCTGGGCATTTTATTCCCGAACGAGGAAGATCCGCAGCTTCTCGCCGATGATCTGGCGCATTTTCAGCTGATCGCGCTTTCCTTTCCGGCGTTCCGCGATGGCCGCGCTTTTTCGCAGGCGCGCATCCTGCGCGAAGAGATGGGATTTGAAGGCGAGCTGCGCGCCACCGGCGATCTTTTGGCAGATCAGGCGTTTTTTATGCTGCGCTGCGGCTTTAACGCCTTTGCTCTGCCCGACGGTGCAGATGAAGATCTATGGCAAAAGGCGACCTCTGACTTTTCGCTCTGGTACCAGCCAACACAGGGCGGCAAGACGATCTGGGAACTGCGCGCCAAAAAATAACCCGCTTAAAATCTTGAGAGCGAGAACGGCGTCGGATCAAGCTGCGGCGCGCGGCGCGCGATCAAATCTGCAGTGAGTTGCGCGCTCGCATGGCATAACGTCCAGCCCAGCGCGCCATGACCCGTATTCAAATAAAGATTGTCCGTCATCTGCGCGCGGCCAAGCAGAGGCAGGCTGTCGGGAGTCATCGGACGCTCGCCAATCCAAAATTTGGCCGAAGCGCGATCCGCGCTCTCAGGCAGCAATTCCGACCAAGCGCGCATCAGCATATCCGCGCGGTGACTCGGAATCTCATGCCCTGCCGCGCCAATATCCGCAAGACCCGCAAGACGCAATTGCGCCCCCAGACGGCTGACAACCACGCGGCGCGATTCATCCACCAATCCTAATTTGGGCGCGTGCGCGCCATTGGTCGCCATCGTCACCGAATAGCCGCGCACCGGATAGATCGGCAGATCAAGCCCAAAATGTTTCGCAAAAGATGCGCTGTCCGTGCCCAGCGCCAAAATAAAAATATCACCCTTCACCTCACCGCGATCCGTCAACACGGATTTGATCCGGCGACCCTCCATCACAACACCCGTCAATTGATGATTGAACAAAAATTTCACACCCTTCTTGGCGGCATGTGTGCTCAATGTCTCAGTAAAAGCGCGCGCGTCTCCTGTCTTATCGGAGGCAAAAAACAGCCCCGCCTCAACCCGACGATATTGCACCGCCTTCGTCAGCGCAGGTTCGGTGCGCATACAGAGATGTCCGTCCAAAACCTGCACATCAATCCCGTTGGCCTCCATGAGTGCCGCGCGCTTTTTCGCACGCTGCATCGCGCCGCGGCCCGAAAATATATGCAAAACACCATTATCGTTGATGTGAGAATCTTCGTCTTTGATCTCGTCCAGCCATTGCGCGAAGCAGGCCTGACTCAAAGCGGCAAGCGATAACAAACGATGTGTGTTGGAGCGCCAAGCTCCGGCGGACGCATTGGCAACCATGCGCGCCAGCCACCACCACTGCGCCGGATCAGCGCGCAAATGCAGCCGCATCGCGCCCTGACGCCGGACAAAGCTCAAAAGCAGGCGGCGCAAAATCACCTTGCTCGACCAAGGCAGAGCTTCGCTCGCCGCGATATGGCCGCCATTGGCAAAGCTCGTGCCGCGCGCCGCCGCCGGATGGCGATCAATGACGACCACCTCATGGCCATCGCGCGCGAGCGTCCAGCTTGAACAAATGCCCGCTAACCCTGCGCCTAAAATAATTATTTTCATTTCTGCTTTTACCCCCTCTAGACGGGGTGTCAATTCGCGCGGCGATGTTTCGCGCCGCGATATTTTGACAAAAAAGCGATTTTGATATCCCCGTCCATAAGCAGCTTATGTATATTGCACTTAATAAGTGTATTGTATTCTTTATATGTTCTTTGTATGTTCTATTTATAACCTTTTTATGCAACTATAAATTGCATATACAATAAACTCACGAATATCAAAGGAGGAAAATATGGAAGATGTTCGCACACAAATAAGCCGCCGCGCTGAACAAGCGCGGGTGAATTTGGCCCAAACCGCCGTTGCGCAAGCCTTTAACGTCGCACTCGCCGAAATGCGCGCGCCGACAAGACGCAAAGCGCCGATCGCCTTTGCGCGGCAAACGGCCATGTATCTGAGCCATGTCGCGCTGGGCGTCTCGCTGACACGAACCGGCGCCTGTTTCGGACGCGATCGCACCACAGCCTCCCACGCCTGCCGCATCATTGAGGAAAGACGCGATGATCCTCGCTTTGATATGCAGCTCTGCCGACTTGAAGAAGGCCTCGCACAAATTGCAAAGCGCCTCAACTAGCGAAGAGAGCATTGTGCTGATAATGCGCGCAGCTCCCGGTGATCAAATTGGCCGCAAGGCTTTTGAACGCCAAGCACGGCAAATCCTGCGCCGTCTGCTCGCGCCGCGTGCTTATCTGCTGCCGCAAAAAGATGGCGCCTATGGACTCCACACAGCCAGATCCAATGCCAAGCCTGTGATGACATGCAGCGCGGATTTCATCTCCGCGATGCGCGCCCATGACTTTTTGACCGCGACCGGCAAAAAATTAACCGCGAGCCCAACCGGCGCGATGTGGTTCAGACGCGCCAGCCTCAAAGATAAGGATATTTTTCGCGGCCAGCATCAGATGAGGGTCAGGCCTGTAAAAGAGTCCTGCGAGATCAACATTGTGGAAAATCCCTTGCTCTGGCTCAGCCGACGGCGCGGGCCGGATGGCAAATGTCTGATCAGCGCAGAGCAGCTACAGGCGGCGTCGCGGCTGCAAAATGATTTTTTGCAAAGCACGATGCGCCCGCGCATGACCATTGACCTCACAGCACCGCCCGCTAATAAACAGGCAGGACGGCAGCCGCATGACGGGTTGCTGATGAATGAGCGCGCGCTGGCAGCACGGATGCGCCTCGGGCGCGCGCTGAAAGCCTTAGGCCCGGAGCTTGCCGAAATTACAATGAAAGTATGCTGCCACATGCGCGGCCTCACACAGGCCGAAAATGCATTGGGCTGGCCGAAACGTTCAGGCAAGATCGTGCTCGGCATCGCGCTCACACAGCTTGCGCGCCATTATCACATCATTCGCTAGATTTCTGCCTGTGCGTCAGCTTTGATCCGGCGCACCATCGCGTAAAAGCCGCTTGAGCGCTGCGGCGTCAGATGATCGGCAAATCCCAGACGCTGAAATATCTCTTCGGCGTCAGTGGTTAAAATCTCCTCCGGCCTTTTGCTGGCATAAATTTTCAGCAGCAAAGCGATGAGACCGCTCACAATATACGCATCACTTGTGCCGCGCAAGATGAGCTGCCCGTCTGCGCCAATCTGCGAAACCAACCAAACTTGACTCACACAGCCCGAAACTTTATTCGCAGCGATCTGTTCGCTTTTTGATAAAGGCGGCAGCGCTTTGCCCAGCTCTATCAGATAGCGATATTTATCCTCCCACGCATCAAACAAAGCAAAATCTTCCAAGACGTGCTCTAATGTCATATCTTTCATTTCCATCTTTCATTATTTCCTCAGGCAAAAGGTGGCTGGCCATGCCGCAGGCGCTCCATCTGGCTTTCTATATCACTCGTCAGCATAATCCATTTGCCCGCCGCGATTTTGTTTTTCACCTCAAGATCAGCAAAAAGTGCGCCCTCATCATCAAACGCCAAAAGAAAAGACTGCGCAATCAATTTGCGCGCCAAAGTCTCGCTCAAAACCGACGCCGCATAATCGGCAAGCCGCGACAAAGCTTCGGGAATCGTTTCAGCGTAAAACCCTGATAAAACAAGATGCCCCGAACTCGCCGCCGTCAGAGCTTGCGCGGCACATTCGGCCTCTTTGATCTCATCAATTAAAATATAATCCGCATCGGCGGCGCTCGCGGCGCGAATGGTCTCGCCCCATAATGGCTGGGCAACATGCGCTTGAACGCAATAGCCATCATCGTGATCGTGATGATAAAGCCCGGCGAGCCGATAGGCAGGCGCGCTTTCCAAAGTCCACGCCAATTTGCCTCGTGCATGCAATAATGAATACAGCAAAGAAGATAAGCGCGCCGAACGCCGCGCATTCTCAAGACCTACCGCCACCACCAAGCCTGCTTTTTGGCACGTCTGCTCAATATGCCAGATCAGATTCCGCGACAGACCCAAAGTCTCCAAATTAGGCACCTCGCTCTCAAGGCGGCGCAAATGAAACAAAGCCGAGTCCTCGTGCGGCAATAGGCGGCTAAAATGGTAAACAGTTTCATCGTGATGGATTTCGCCCGCCGCCTCATTTTTCTTGCGCGCCAAATCATAAATCTCTTGGCTGTCGGTGATGATCGCCCGCGCCGCAAATGTTAAATCCTTAGTCTGCACCTTTAAAATGGACGAAAGAAAATCTGCATTTTCCGGCGCGACAATACGCTCAAGCGAAAACAAATCACCGTCAATTGAAAGCAGCACGCGTCCATCTGCTGTAAAATAAATATCTCTCATCCGAATGTTGGAAAGACTCATAATCACTCACTCCCCTCAGTCATTTTGATCCGTGAACTTTAGATTTCATCCATATCAATTGGACAGCGTTTTTTGCCTGATTGGCAAAGCTCTGGCAATTGCGCGCCGAAACGCTGATCGCCGCGCTCCAATTAACGATGTCATCTGCATCTTCAATCACATGAATAAAAAAACGATCTGCACCCAAAGTTTTTAATAAATTCTCGCACACTTTGTCGGGAATCTGCGTGAGGCGAATCTGAACATGAGAAGCGCCCGCACCGCCATTATAAGCGCTTGCTCTAACAGTAAAATTCCCCCAAGGATTTTTGCGGCGGCTATCATAGACGGTGCTCAAAAAGCTATAATCCCGCGCGGCAGCAAAATCCGTGCGGATTTGCGCCAAAGTCCCTTCTATGCTCATCGTCAATAGGCTGGTTTTATCCGCATCAAAACCCTGCCGCCATGCAAGCAGACCCGCTATCAGCGCCGCCGCTATAGATAACACAAAAAAAGTATCAGGAAATTTCCGCCGTCTCATCTGTTTGAGGAGCGCGAACGCGCGCGCGGCTTGATGTTCTTTTCTGTTGCCATCGGCGCAAAAAAGACTCTGCCATCTTTCACCAATTGCACGCTTTTATCCGTAATTGCTCTGACAAAGAAAACTTGCGATGAAGATGTGGTCAAGCGATCTCCCACTTTGACGCGGATCACTTCTTGATTTTCGTCAATTAAATCGGCCTGCAATGCCTTGCGCTTGCCTGCAATGATAAGCACACTATAAGGCTGCTCTTTAGCCGCGCGCGCGCGCGGTGTGCGCGGTGGTGTCTCTTGAGATGAAGATCTGCGCAAAGGCACCCCCCTTTGAAGCTGCTTTTGCCGCTCTTGCTGCTTTTGAAAACGATCCTGATTGATCTGCTGCTGCAGCAGCTCCTCTATCTGGCTAGGCGCCGGACGCGCCTGTGCAGTAGCTTGTGCGGTAGAAGCCGCCAGCCCCATCACCGCAAGAGCCATGATGATATGATTATCCCGCCGCACCGCTCACCTCTTCAGCGTTGGTCTGTTCAATAATCGTCGGCGTGATCAAAACGATCATCAGCGCGCGCAATGCGTTTTGGTTTCTTGCCGCGCCCACCTTTTGCCCGCCATGCTCAAAGCCCGCAACGAGCAAAGTCGCTCTATTGGGAATAATCGTCTCTTGCGCCCACGAATTTGTTGATATTTCAGGAATCTGCACGCGATTATTGTCTGCACCCAAACTCTTAATCTGGTCAAGCACGCGCAGCGACATAGACATATCCAGCTGCACGCGCGCGCGCGGCAAAATGCGCGGGCGCACACGCATTGAAAACCCCGTCGTGATGGTTGTCGGCGCATTGGTTTCATTGGTCGACACCTCCTCAGGCCGCGGCAGGTAGGCCTGCTGCGAGGTCATGGAGATCGGCGTGACCTTGCCGTCTCTCGTTTGCGTATCGGTGATCGTCAAAACCGATACTTTGCCGATCTTGCGCAAAGCGGCAATGATCAGCCCAATATCAACATTCATCAGCTCAATCTGCGACAGCTTTTTTTTGTCTTCGCTCTTGTCGGTCGGCATTTTTTGGCTATCCAGCCCCGCAGCCTTCAACAAAGTGGGCAGATTCAAACGGCGTCTGTTCGCAGCGCCAAGATCATCTTTGAGATCAAAAGAAATCACTTGAACATTTAAGTGAACTTCACGGGTGAAATATTGATTGTGAACACGAATAAGCTGCGCGACACGCTCCATTGCGGGCGGTGTGGTCGTGACAGTGATCTTGCCCGCTTCAGGAGATATGTTGGCGCGCGAGCCGGATGGCATCACATCAGTCAAAATGCGCTTAATTCTGCGCCAAGCCTCAGCCTTCAAAAACCGCGGCTTGGCTTCGCCCGTCTTGACGACGGGCGTTGCGAATGCAGTTTCATCAGGCGGCGCATAAAAATTAAATGCGCGCGTCATCAGCCGCGTGAACATCAGGCTGCGGCTCTTTACGTCATAAGACCACGACGCCTCAAACGAATTCGCGACGACATTCAAAAGGCCGATCAGCGAGCCGCGATAATTCAACCGCGCGCGCTTTATCAGTTTGATATTCCTGATATGCGACCCCCTCACTTGAACCGGAATGCCTGTCATTTCAGAAATCCGGCTGGCAATCAGACGAATATCCAAATCTACCGCGCTGACAAAAACCAAGCCGCGCTGGCGCTTGATCTTATCCGGCAGGTTTTGCTGGCCGCGCATGAAAAATTTTGGCCTGTCACCAAGCCAAACCTCATCCACATAGCGCGTCAAAGTGCGCGCGCGCTTTTTCTTCTTGCGCGCTGTCTTGGCCTGCGGCGCTTTGTCTATGCTTTGCTGAAGCGCTTGATAGAATTCTTGAATATCTTTTTCTGCATTTGCAGCCTGCTGCGCCGCATCATCAAAAACGACGTCATCTTCAAAAAACGCAGCGCAGCCTGCAAGCAGAGGCAGAGCCAGTAAAAAAGCCAGTAAAAAAGCAGACCGACGCATCATCCATTACCTTCATGATTATCTATAACAACAACGCGATTCTTATAAAAAACCGCATGAACCGGAGACGGCTCTTTTTCAAAAACCTCCAAAACGCGCTGCACCACTTTGGGAAAGTCTCCGATAAAAACAGCGTTGGCCTCAATCGGATATTCATAATCCGACTTCCACACGACGCGCCATCCCGCGCGTGCGCCCCATGTCGCCAATGTTCGCTGCAGAGTCTGGCCGGCATAAATCTGCCACCAGTTCGGATTGAGCAAAGGATCACCCGAAGGCCTGCCTGTGCCAATGCGCGCGCGGCGCGGATACCATTTATCTCCGGTCACTTTTTCATAAGCATCATAAGCCGAATCCATCAGCGCGCCAAGCTGCTGCTTCTTTTTGATTCCACTCTTATAGACCGGCACGTTATATTCAGGCGCTTTGATTTTACTGGGATCAAAATCACCGCGCTCAAGCGCACGGCGAAGACGCGCAAACGGACCGCCTTTGGCTGCTGCGCCATTTTTGCCTTTGACTTGACTAGAATCGGGCTGTGCATTATTTGTGGCCACGCCATCTTGCGTCGCTACATAAGAATCGGGCGCGGCCAAGCTCTGCAACAGATCATCGGGCAGAGACTGCACATCCGTCGTCCCGCAACCGCCCAAAAAAAAGACAAGGGTCAAAAGGGCCGCGCCCAAACTGTGATCTTGTTTGCTCATATTTTTGTTCCGAAACTTAATGCGGACTCGTCCTAAAATGCACCTTAAAATGCCTTCTATCATTATAGCCCTAGGGTTAAATTTTTCTTACCCCCTCATCTCCCTTCAGCCTTGCGGGCAGCGTGTTATGCGGCCATAATCGCGGGCATAATCACGAAAAAGGAGGCCTCCCGTCAGCGAAATGAGCGAAATGCCCGATATTCAACCCAGCCAGCGCGCCGTGCTTAGCTGGTATATGATGGGGCAAAGCCTCTGGTTTGTCGCTATGGGCATCCAATTTATCGCCTTTCAAGCGATCGGTGCGCTCGTTTTGAATCTCAGCGGCACACAATTGGGGATCGCGCAATCAGCGCTGCTGCTGCCGACTCTGCTCTTCATGCTGCCTGCCGGAGTCGCGGCTGAGCGCAATGATGGCCGTCTGCTGCTGATCCGCTTGCAGCTTGCTGCCGTCTTGCCGCCTTTTGTTTTATCCATCATGGTGCTCACGCAGCAGCTGGATTTCACCGGCCTCATCATCTATGCGATGGTGATGGGCGTCATCTTTTCTTTCGTGATGCCCACCCGCGATGCGCTCATCTCACGCATCGTCGCGCCGCACGAAATCCAGCGCGCCGTGACGATCGCCATAGGATTGCAATTTGTCGGCCAAGTCATCGGCATGGCGTTCGTTGGCCTGTCAGCGTTTCAGATCGGCTGGATGCCAATGTGCCAAGCGCTTGCTCTTGTGCTGGCCGCCTTTGTGACACACCGCCTGCCCTACCAGCTCATGCCGTCGGCCTCGCAGCAAACCTACGATTCCTCCACCCATCGCACCGCGCAAATCATGGACGGCCTGCGGCTTGCGTTCAGGCATCGCGAAATCGCGCCGGTCATCATCCTGACGTTCTTTATCAGCATGTTTTATATGGGCACGTTTTTTGTCTTCTTCCCGCTGATCGTGCGCGATTATTATCAGGGCGATGCCAGCGACCTTGGCGACCTTGCGATCATCAACATTTTGTTTTTTGCCGGCATGGTGTTTTCCGCCTTCGCACTGCTGCGCGCCAAACGAGTTCAACATCTTGGCCGCCTGCTTGTCTTTGCCGCAATCACCGGCCTGACCGTTTTAATCTTATTGTCAATTCCGGGCGTTTTCTGGTGGGTTGCCGGTCTGTGTTTCATCTGGGGCTGCGGCGGCGGCGTCTTCATGTCGGCGAGTCGCACGATCGTCCAAAGCCGCGCGCCCGAAAGCCATCGCGGACGGCTCTTATCCATCTACCAGCTCGCCTTCCTCGGCGGCGCGCCCATCGGCGCTTTGATGTTCGGCGCGCTGATTGACATCATCAACAACCTCCACGCTGCGCCCCTCGTGCCCATGATCGGCATGTTCGTCGTCTTAAGCGGCACGATCTTTTTCACGCGACTCTGGTCGATTAAACTTGATGAAGCCCCGCAGGTAGAGCAGCCAATATGAGCGAGGCCGCCAAACCTGACACCGCACCGCTCGCTTGGTATATGAGCGGACAGGCCTTCTGGTTTCTCTGCCATGGGATTCAGCTTGTCGCCTTTCAAGCGATCGGCGCGCTGGTGCTGGGGCTTGACGCGACGATGCTCGGCATCGCGCAGGCATCGCTGCTGATACCCGCGCTCTTTTTAATGCTCCCCGCCGGAGTCACCGCCGAACGTAATGATGGCCGGATCATATTATTGCGGCTGCAGAGCATCGCGTTTTTTCCGCCGATCGTGCTGGGCTATATGGTGCTCGCCGACCAGCTGAGCCTGTTTGGCCTGATCGTCTATGGCGTTGCGATGGGGACGATCAGCTCGTTTGTGATGCCTGCGCGCGATGCGCTGCTCTCGCACATTGTCGGGATTGCCGAGATTCAGCGCGCGGTCAATATCGCGCTGGGCCTGCAATTCACGGCGATGCTGACCGGCATGACTTTGGCTGCGCTGTCTGAGTTCATCCACATTGGCTGGCTGCCCATCATGCAGGGCTTTATCTTTATCGCGGCGAGCTATGCGGCGTTTCGGCTGCCGCGCGATCTCGCCCAGCGGCCAGAGCTATCCGGCGCGCTGCCGCGGCGGCTGCCCGAAATGATTGACGGCATCAAAGTCGCGTTCGGCCATAAGGACATCTCGCCGGTTCTGATTTTGCAGTTTGGGATTTCAATTTTTTATATCGGAACGTTTTTGGTGCTGCTGCCGATCTTAGTGCGCGATTATTATCAGGGCGACGCGGCGGACATCGCGATATTGAATATGCTGTTCTGGGCGGGCACGATTGTCGCGACGATCATGCTGCTGCGGATCGGGCAGATCGCCTCAGTCGGACGGCTGCTCGCGATGGGCATCAGCTCCGGCCTTGTGGTGATCTTCCTGCTCTCCATTGAAAAGCCTTATTGGATGCTCGCCGCGCTTTGCGTGTTTTGGGGGATCGCGGCGGGCTGTTCTATGTCGTCGGGGCGGACGATTATCCAGAACCGCGCGCCCGACAGCCATCGCGCGCGAATCCTCTCCATCTATCAATTATCGTTTATGGGCGGCGCGCCGTTCGGGGCATTGCTGACCGGCATCTGCGTTGATCTAGTCGGCGTCCACCAAGCGCCGCTGATCTCGGTCGGCGGGATGGGCGCGGTGCTGCTCTCGGTGGTGTGCTTTTCTAACCTGCTCAACATCCGGCTGTCGGAGCGCGAAGTGGATAATGTCGAGAAAACCACCAAGTTATAAACACGCCTAGCTGTAATCGCGCTTTTTCTCCCAAGGGAAAAAGGAGGGCATATCTTCGCTCACCTTGCCCGGAAATTGCGCGGCGCGCTTTTCCAAAAAGGCCATGATGCCCTCGCGGGCATCGGCGGCGCGGCCTAAAGCGAAAATGCCGCGGCTATCAACCTTATGCGCCTCCATCGGGTGATCGGCGCCTAACATCGACCACATCATCCGCCGCACCATCGTGACCGAAACCGGCGCGGTGTTGTCGGCGATCTCGCGCGCCAGCGCGAAGGCGGCGGGGAGAAGCTCGTCGGGCTCGTGCAGCGAGCGCACTAAGCCGCCCTGCCACGCCTCCTCAGCATCAAAGACGCGGCCTGTCAACATCCACTCCTGCGCCTGCGCGATCCCGACAAGGCGCGGCAAAAACCACGACGAACAGGCCTCCGCCACCACGCCGCGCCGCGTGAACACAAAGCCGAACCGCGCCTCATGCGACGCTAAGCGAATATCCGCAGGCAGCATCATCGTGATCCCGACGCCGACCGCCGGGCCGTTAAACGCCGCAATGATCGGCTTGAGACACCCGTAGAGCCGCAGCGAGGTCAAGCCGCCGCCATCGCGCATTTTCTGGCTGGCATAATCGGGCGAGCCGTCGGCGAGGCGCGGCGTGTGGCGCTCCGGCCTGTCCTCGCGCTTTTCATAGTCAAAGGTTTCCGCGCCCGCCGAAAGATCCGCGCCCGCGCAAAAGCCCCGCCCCGCGCCGGTGAAAATAATCACGCGCACCTCGTCATCTTGGTCGGCTTTGTCGAGAGCATCAATGATCTCGCGCATCATCTCCACAGTGAACGCGTTGAGCTTGGCGGGCCGGTTCAAGGTAATCAATAAGATGCCGTCCTTTTTGTCGGCAAGAATTGTTTGGTAGTTTGCGCTCATCACTTTCCCTCCTGTAAATCTTTCGGCGATGAAATTTCCATATAGCCATTATATTCCTTATCAATTAAATCAAAACTCTTAAACTTGACCCGCTTCTTCATTGGCTGGAAGGTCGCGCTGGCCATTTTGTCATCAAAGCTGCGGCGGCGCGAAACATCGGAGACGATGATGAACTCCGCATGGAAATCCTGCAGCTCGGTGAACTTCATCAAGGAGTTGATGAAATTCGTCGTGAACTCAACCTCATAAAAGCTGGCCGGCATATTGCGATCATTAAACCAAATCGCATCCACCGTCTTGGCCTTCTGCAGAAACTTCTTATAGCTGAATGGGGGCAGTTCTTCCTCATCGCAAAAATCGCCGACCAGCCCGCCCGAAAACACCTTTTTTCGCCTGTCCTGCGGAGGCGCATAGGTGCGGAAATGACGCAGCCGACCTATCTCAAGAAGCCGCGCCTGATAATAGCTGTGGAAATCATTATGCTCTTTGGTTATCTTCGTGCCGGTCTTGAAGCGCGCGAATTGCTTCTCGCGCTTGGCGAGGCAGTAGAGGCCCGGACGCAGACGAAAGAACTCCTCCTCCTGCTGGACGAGCCGCCGGATGGACGCATAGGGCGTCTTCGTTTCCCATTGAGATATATCGGTTTCCTGATATAGGTCGCGCAACGCCGCGATGCCGCCGAGCCGATCAAACGCTTCTAGCAACTGGATTTTCTGTTTCATAGCCCCCCTTTCTTCTTATAGTTTATACCACTTTGAATGAGTATGACACATGCAATTATAGGTTGTATTAGCGAGCAATGCAAGATATGTAAAATTAGATATTTTTTCCATTATTCTGTTGACAGATCCTTAAAATATGATCTAATCTAACATCAATCTAACTCCAAGAGAACATCAAACAATTTAGGAAATAATATCCATGGAAAACTCAATTAAAGTCGTTGAAGGCCCCCTCATCGAAGGCAGGATACCGACCGTTGTCGGATCAATGAGTGTGATTCACATCCTCAGAAACTTTGAAATCCCCGAGTGGGACCAAGAAACCAAAGAAGGCTATCAACGCGAAGCCAATAAAAGGCGTGTTTCACAACTAGCTGAAAGCCTACATCAAGGCCGAGCTGATCTGCCAACAGCAATTCTTATTAACAGAAGAAACATCACAGAGAAAGATTTACTCAAAGACAAAGGTGGATTTCATCTACCATTGCCAAAAAACAAAAATGATAAATTTTTCATCATTGATGGGCAACATCGTGTAAAAGCCCTCAAGCAACTTAAGGAAGAGCACGATGATAACACGTGGATGAATCACCAGCTTCCGTTCGTCTGTCTCCTTGGCGCTAATGAAGAAGATGAAATGAAGCACTTTCACATCGTTAATTCAACAGCAAAATCCGTCAAAACTGACCTCACTTACGCCCTACTCAAAAAGAGGGCACAAACAGAATCGAATCTCGAAGAATATCTAACCAGAGAAAAGCTGGATTGGATGTTGGAAGCTCAAAGCATCGCAGAAAAACTAGATAAAACAGAGATATGGAAAGGGCTTATCCGTTTCCCGAACACAAAAACTAAAGGAGCTATTATTGGCTCAGCCGCCATTGTTAATTCTCTGCGAGGATCACTAAGTGAAGGATCAAGTTTTATTCAACCTAGATTCAAAACCGAGGATAGAGTGGAAATTCTTGATGCGCTCTGGAAAGGCATTAGAATCATATTTGAGGAGGCATTTACAGACAATCCAAAAAATTACGCCATTCAGAAAACTGTTGGCGTATATGTTTTGCATGCTTTAATCCCATCTGTTCTCATCAATATTGTTATGGATGGAAAAGATCCTGCTGATCCACAAGAATATGCAAACATCCTCAAACCGGCTCTTGAGAAATTAGGCGCAGAAAATAGTGAAGGGGAAATAGTTGAGGGCATTGATTTTTGGCGAGCAGGATATGAAGGAGCCGCTGGTCAATTCAGCAGCGAGCAAGGTAGAAACATCATAACCAAAAGAATCAAGAATGCACTAAACGTATAATATTCAACCTCAAACATAAACCAACAGTCATCGGAGGGCAAAACCATGACAAGAGCAAAATCATCAGGAAACAGATTAAATGAGCATGACGCTGCCATTGCAAAAGGCATGCTACAACGAGGAGATCGCCAGCATGACGTTGCGGCTTTCTTTGGTGTCAATAGCGGTCGGATCGCTGAAATAGCAACAGGCGCTAATTTCCACTGGGTCATGCCTGCTGAAAAAGACGAGCTACCCCCAGCAGGAGCGCCAGGGCCAATTTTGCAAGGTCTTATTAAAGCTCTTAGCTCGCGTGGCATAGAACCCGACAAACTGCTTACAAAAAAATAAAAACGTTGATCGGATCGGCGGATCAGATCAAGTATTGATCTTGAATCAAAAATCTAATCTTATGCTCAAAGTTGATCTTTGGCTTTCATACCCCTGAAACCCCGCTATCAAAGCAGGGCTGCGCGGGAGGTGGCGCGGCGGCGTCTCGCCTCATAAGCACCTCAAAATAGGATATAATAAAATTAAAGGGAAAAGGGGAAACCTCATGAACCAAACAGGGAGCCAAATAGGAAGCCCGACACAGACAATGTCCGACATGGCTGTGCATCCGCATCACCACGCCAAAACGCAGCCCGATCATCCCGCGTTCATCATGGCCGCAACCGGCGAGGCCATCTCTTATGCCGAACTCGACTCCCGCGCTAACCAGATCGCTCATCTGCTCCGCAGCGCCGGACTCCAGCGCGGCGATGGCATCGCGCTCTTTATGGATAACAAACCCGCTTTCCTCGAAATTTGCTGGGGCGCTCAGCGCGCTGGCGTCTATTACACGCCCATGTCCACGCGCCTCACCCCGCCCGAAGCCGCTTACATCATCAATGACTGCAACGCCAAAATGCTCTTCGTCTCCGATACGCTCCAGTCAACCGCCAGCCAAATTAAAAAAATCATCAGTGACAACATCAAAACCTTCTGCGACGGCACACCCCTTGAAGGCTTCGAAAATTACCTCGCCGCCCGACAAAAACAGCCCACGCACCTCATCAAAAACCCCGCCGCAGGTGCGGATATGCTCTACTCCTCCGGCACCACCGGACGGCCCAAAGGTGTGCGACGCCCTCTGCCCGAAGAGCCCTTTGATGAACCCGGACGCCTCCTTGACTTGCTGACCCTGCTCTATCAGTTCTCCCCCGAAATAACCTACCTCTCCCCCGCACCGCTCTACCACGCCGCTCCCCTGCGCTTCACTATGGGCGCTATCGCCTGCGGCGGAACCGCAATCATCATGGAGCACTTTGACCCCGAAGAAACTCTCCGACTCATTGAAAAATATAAAATCACCCACAGCCAGTTCGTCCCGACTATGTTCGTGCGCATGCTCAAAATGCCCGACGACATCCGCGCAAAATACGACCTCTCCTCAATGAAGATCGCCATCCACGCCGCTGCACCCTGCCCGATTGAGATTAAACACAAAATGATCCAATGGTGGGGGCCGGTCATCTGCGAATATTACGCCGGAACCGAAGGCAATGGCTTTTGCGCTATCAACGCCGAGCAATGGCTTGAACATGAAGGCTCGGTCGGACCGGCGATCACCGGCATTCTCCATATCTGCGACAAAAACGGCAGCGAGCTGCCGCCCCGCCAAGAAGGCCTCATCTATTTTGAAAATGAAAACGAATTCTCCTACCATAACGATCCCGATAAAACACAAGATTCACGACACCCGCAGCATGAAGACTGGTCAACCCTCGGCGATATTGGCTGGCTCGATGAAGACGGCTTCCTCTACCTCACCGACCGCCGCGCGCATATGATCATCTCGGGCGGCGTCAATATCTATCCCCAAGAAGCCGAAAACATCCTCATCAACCATCCCAAAGTCGCCGATGTCGCCGTCATCGGCGTCCCCAATGAAGAGTTCGGCGAGGAAGTCAAAGCCGTCGTCCAGCCCGCCCGATGGGAAGACGCATCCCCCGACACCGAAGCCGAACTCATCGCTTATTGCCAAAAACAGCTTTCTTCAATAAAATGTCCCAAATCCGTAGACTTTGAAAGGGAGCTGCCTCGCCATGCCACCGGAAAGCTCTATAAGCGGCTGCTCCGCGATCGCTATTGGGGACATAAACAATCCAAAATCGTCTAGCCCCACTAGATAACAACCACTCAACAGGAGAAAAACAAAATGCGTGAATTTGAAAATATCAAAGATTATGTCAGCAGCAAAGGCCAAGAGATCGGCGTCAGCGAATGGTTCAAAATTGACCAGAAGCGCATCAACGATTTCGCCGACGCCACCGGCGATCACCAATGGATCCACATCAATCCCGAAAAATGCAAACAAGAGCTCAATATGCCGACCATCGCTCACGGCTTCCTGACGCTCTCGCTTTTGCCCAAAATGACCTCCGACATTAGCCGCGTCAAATCGGTGACCCGCGGCATCAATTATGGCGCGAACAAAATCCGCTTCACCAATATGGTGCCGGTCGATTCTAAAGTCCGCGCGCGCGTCAAGCTGCTCAACGCCGAGCCAAAATCCGGCGGTATGCAATGCACCACCGAAGTCACAATGGAAATTGACGGCCAAGACCGCCCGGCTATGGTCGCCGAAACTTTGACCCTGCTCTTTGAATAAGCCAGCACAAAAAGAGCAGGAGAAAATCTGGCGCGACAAGCTCTCGCCAGAGCAATATCACATCACCCGCGAAGCCGGAACCGAAGCCCCCTTCTCCGGCCCTCATGGGGACGAAAAGCGCGACGGCGTCTATAACTGCGTGTGCTGCGGGGCAACCCTATTCTCGTCCGAAACAAAATATGACAGCGGCACAGGCTGGCCCAGCTTCTATGCGCCCAGAAGCGCTGAGGCCATCGCCGCGCGCGCCGATAACAGCCTGATGATGAGCCGCACCGAAGTGAACTGCGCCAAATGCGACGCCCATCTCGGCCACGTCTTCCCCGACGGCCCGGCGCCCTCTGGCCTGCGCTATTGCATGAACGGGCACGCACTTGATTTTATCCCCGACAAAGACTGAAATATGAGTTCGCCGCCACGCGCTCTTAAAAAGCCGATGCAGGATGACTGGCACGGCATCACCCGCGAAGATGAATATGCTTGGCTCAAAGCCGATAATTGGCAGGACGTTTTGCAAGATGGCGGCGCACTGCCCGAAAATATCCGCGCGCACCTTGAGGCCGAAAATCAATATACCGAGCAGGCGCTCAAGCCGGTCGGCAAATTGCAAGAGGCTCTATTTCAGGAGATGAAGGCGCGCATCCCGCCTGATGACAAAAGCGTCCCCGAACAGGACGGAGATTATTTTTATTATGACCGCTTCTCCGCAGGGGATGAACATCCGCTTCTCTGTAGAAAGCAAAAAGGGGCGGAAGGCGAAAAGGTGATGCTGGACGGCAATCAAGAAGCGAAAAATCATGATTTTTTTAAATTAGGCGGCGCGGCGCATAGCCCTGACCATCAGAAACTGGCTTGGTCGGCGGATTTGTCGGGCGGGGAATATTATACGATAAATATCCGTGATTTAGCGGCGCAATTAGTGGCGCAAAAAAACGGTGAGACGATCACCCATAGCGACGGCACAGCCATTTGGGCGGCTGATGGCCGTCATCTATTTTATATCCACGTTGATCAAAACCACCGCCCCTGCGAGGTGCGCCGCCATCTGATCGGCAGCGATCCCGCGCGCGACGAGGCCATCTGGCGCGAGCCGAACCCCGCTTATTTTCTATCTTTGGACAAGACGCAAAGCGAGGATTACATCACGATCAATTCTTATGACCATACCTCATCGGAAGTTCATTTGATCAGCACCCATGTTTATGAAAAGCCGCCGCAGCTTGTGATGCGGCGGCGCGAGAACATTGAATATAGCCTTGAGCATGATCGCGCGCGCAAGAGGTTTTTGATGCTGACCAATGACGGCGCGCTTGACTTCAAGATCATGGCCGCGCCCGAACATGATCTCCAATCATGGCAAGAGGTCGTTCCGGCGCGTCAAGGCGTTTATATTTTGGATTTTTATCTTTATCAGGATCATCTGGTCTGGCTTGAGCGCGAAAACGGATTGCCGCGCTTGATGATCCGCGATTTAACTACGGGAGATGGCTCGGAGCTTGCTTTCAGCGATGAGCCGCACGATTTGGATATTGCGCCGGGCCTGCTCTATCAAACCGACAATCTCCGCGTCCATTACAGCTCCATGCGCCAGCCGGAGCAGGTCTATGACATCAACATGAAAAGCCAAAAGCGGGTGTTGCGCAAAACGCAAAAAGTTCCGGGCGGACATGAGCCCGAACACTACGTCTCCAAGCGGCTCTTTGCCGAAGCGCCCGATGGTGAAATGATTCCGATTTCGCTTTTATATAATGCGCGCACCCCGCCCGACAGCGCGCGGCCTCTATTGCTTTACGGCTATGGCGCTTATGGCATCACTGTCCCCGCTTATTTTTCGTCGGCGCGGCTATCGCTGGTTGATCGCGGCGTCGCGTTTGCGATTGCGCATATTCGCGGCGGCAGCGCCAAAGGACGCAAATGGTATCAGGACGGCAAGCTGGCGCGCAAAACCAACAGCTTCAAAGATTTCATCGCTGCGGCTGAATATCTGGTGCGCCATGATTATGTGCGGCGCGGCAACATCACCGCGCAAGGCGGCTCGGCGGGCGGCATGTTGATGGGCGCGGTCGCCAATATGGCGCCCGATCTTTTCCGCGCGATCATCGCGCAAGTGCCTTTTGTCGATGTGCTCGCGACGATGCTCGACGAAGACCTGCCGCTCACGCCGCCGGAGTGGCGCGAATGGGGCAACCCGATCGCAAGCGCGCAGGCCTATCGGCAGATCGCGGCCTATTCGCCCTATGACAATGTCAGGCCGCAATCTTATCCGTGGATTTTCGCGACCGGCGGGCTGACCGATCCGCGCGTCGGCTATTGGGAGGCCGCCAAATGGGTCGCCCGCCTGCGCGCCGCACAGCAAGGCCCAGCCCCGATCCTGCTCAAGACCGAAATGCAGGCCGGTCATGGCGGCAAATCGGGCCGATTCCTCAAGCTGGAGGAAGTCGCCCAAGCCTACGCTTTCGCTCTGCTCGCCCATAAGATGACGGAATGAGATGACTTGACCACAGGCGGCTCAAACGCCTATCAAAATATATGACCGATAATTCTGACAATCCTGACAGCTTCCAAAATATGATCCTCGCTTTGCAAAAATTCTGGGGCCGACAAGGCTGTGTGTTGCTACAGCCCTATGATATGGAGATGGGCGCAGGCACGTTTCATCCGGCGACGGCTCTGCGCGCGCTGGGCAGGAAGCCTTGGAAGGCCGCCTATGTCCAGCCCGCGCGCCGCCCCGATGATGGCCGCTATGGCGAAAACCCCAACCGCCTGCAGCATTATTATCAATTTCAAGTGATCTTAAAGCCTGCGCCGCCGAACATCCGCGAGCTTTATATGGAGAGCCTCAGCCAGCTCAACATCGGCCCGCAGCAGCACGACATTAAATTCATTGAAGATGATTGGGAAAGCCCGACTCTGGGCGCGTGGGGTCTGGGCTGGGAAGTGCGCTGCGACGGGATGGAGGTTTCGCAGTTCACCTATTTTCAACAGATCGGCGGCATTGACTGCGACCCCGTCTCGGGCGAAATCACCTACGGGCTGGAGCGGCTCGCTATGTTCAAACAAAATAAAAACAGCATCTATGAGCTTAACTTCGGCGGCGATGTTTCTTATGGCGATGTGTTCCGGCAGGCCGAGCAGCAGCACTCGGCCTATAATTACGAAGCCGCCAACACCGAAATACTCCAGCGCCACTTTGACGATATGCAGGCCGAATGTTTAGCACTTTTGGCGCGCGATCTCGTGCTGCCCGCCTATGACCATTGCGTCAAGGCCAGCCATCTGTTCAACCTGCTCGATGCGCGCGGCGTGATCGGCCACTCGGCGCGGCCCGATTACATCAAAAAAGTGCGCGACCTCGCCTCGCAATGCGCCGCAATGTGGGCCAAGCAAGAAGAACAAGAGAATCAAAATGGCTGAATTGCTGCTTGAATTATTGTCGGAAGAAATCCCGCCTTCTATGCAAGAGCCCGCTGCCGAAAGTCTCGAGCGTCTATTGCGCGAGGCGCTCAAAACTCAGGGCTGCGAAGCGCAACAGGGTGATTATTTTTCAACCCCGCGCCGGATAGGCATCCGGTTTGCTGGACTGCCCTCTTCGCTTGCAGCGCAGACTGAAACAAAACGCGGGCCGAAAACCAGCGCGCCCCAACAGGCCATTGACGGCTTCAAGCGATCTCTGAGCGGCGCCAGCGCCAAAATCTTTGAGCAAGACGGCTATTATTTTGCGCAGATTGAGCGTCCGGCGATGGAGATGAATGCCCTGCTCGCCGAGATGATTCCGCAATTGTTAAAGACATTCTCTTGGCCAAAATCCATGCGCTGGCCGCAAAACAAAGATGGCAGTGGAGATTTTCGCTGGGTGCGGCCTCTGCGTTCGATTTTGTGCCTTCTGGACGGCGAGATCGTCCCTTTTTCCATTGGCGGCGTTCAATCAGGCGACACCACTTATGGCCATATCTTTGATGCGCCCGATAAAATCAAAATCTCTTCTTTTGAGGATTATCAGCAAAAATTGCGCAAAGCGCATGTCTTGATCTTTGCCGAAGATCGTCGCGAAAAAATCCGACAAGAAATAGAAAAAAACAAAGGAGATATGGAAGTACAGCCCGAAGATATTGATCTTTTTGTCAATCAAATCGCACGACTTGCGGAAAAGCCAACCTTGATAAAATCCAAAGTTAATTTGAATCCCGAAGAGAAGAGGATAGACATCCATTCCCTCCCAAATAAAATCACAGATTCAATTTTTTTCAAAGAAAACTGTTTGCAACTCCCTACAAAAGATATTTGGGGTAAAGATTTTCTTGCCTGTATTGATGGAGAGAAAAAAAACGATTCTGTAATCGCTGCAGGTTTCTCCACCGTTCTGCGCGCAAGAATGAACGACGCGCTTTTTTTCATAGAAAACGATCATAAAATCGGCCTTGATCGTTTGAGAGAGAAGTTAAAGGAAATATCCTTTCACCCCAAGCTAGGCAGTATTTTGGACAAAGCCGAGCGGTTTAAAAAATTATCCTTAGGGCAAACATTGCGCAACCTATTGCCCGATAAAAAGTGGGACTCTGTAATACAGCCTGCGGCGCATTATGCCAAAGTGGATATTGCAAGCCAAAGCGGCAGAGAATTTCCCGAAGCGCTTGGCCAGATTGCAGAGGAATTATATTACAGGGAAAATAGCGGGCCAATAGATTCAAGAGTGAGCGACATTCCTGGTGATTATCCCCCCAGTGAGGACATAAGCGACTCAATCAAAGAAGCTATCTTGTATCATTATGAAACCGTGCCGTCGACAAAGGCAAGCCGGATACTCGCGCTTGCCGGCAGAACGGATACGCTTGTCGGTTTCTTTTCCATTGGCGAAATGCCGACCGGCTCCAAAGACCCGTTTGCGCTGCGCCGCGCCGCACTCTCAATCATCCAGATCATTTTGGAACACCAAAATGATTTTCAAAACCTTGACCTCAATGATTTATTCTCCGAAGCGCTTGATCTTTATCAAGTCAAAGATAAGAAAAAAACCCTCAGCGAATTGCGCCGCTTCATTGCCGATCGGCTGAAATTTTATCTGCGCCGCCAAGACCAGCCTGCCGATCTGGTTGATGCGGCGATGCAGGCCGAGACCGGCCTCAACCTTGCGCGGATTCAGGCGCGTCTAGCCGCGCTCGCCGATTTTCTCAAAGACGAAAATGGCGGTCATCTGATGATTGCGTGGCGGCGCATTGCCGGCATTCTCAAAGATACGAAACAGGCCGGGCAGCGCAGCGGCGCTCCGCGTAGCGGCGCTCCGCTTGCCGCAGCACTTCTCACCGAACCGGCTGAGAAAAAACTCGCCCAAGCGCTCCAGATGGAGGGCTATGACCAAGCGCTTGCCGCACACGATTTTCCCCGCGCCTTCGGGCTCTTAGCCGCACTGCGCGCGCCAGTTGATGACTTCTTTGACCATGTCCGCGTCAATGTCGATGATGATGAGACGCGGCAAAATCGCCTCGCTCTATGTGCAGCGATCTATGCGACCATGCGCCGCGCGGCGGATTTCTCATCTATTGCGGGGATTGCGGGGCGGTCATGATCGGCAGGAAGCCCAAAAAGAAATGGACATATCTGTTCGGCAATGGCCGCGCGGAAGGCAATGCCGATATGAGAGATTTGCTGGGCGGCAAGGGCGCGAACCTCGCCGAGATGACGCAGATCAAATTGCCGGTGCCGCCCGGCTTCACGATCACCACCGAGGCCTGTACCGCCTTCTACGAAACCGGCAACAAATTCCCCGACGGCCTTGAAAAAGAAGTGCAGCGCGCGCTCAAGCGGATTGAAAAAATTACCGGCGGGAAGTTCGGCCATGAGAAGCGGCCTTTGCTGCTTTCGGTGCGCTCAGGCGCGCGGGCATCGATGCCCGGCATGATGGATACGGTTCTCAATCTCGGCCTCAACGACGCCACCACCGCAGCACTCGCGCAGCGCACGCAGGACATTCGCTTCGCCTACGATTCCTATCGCCGCTTCATCCAGATCTATGCCGACATCGTGCTGAACATTGAGCATCATCTGTTTGAAGACGTGCTGGAGACTCATAAAATGTCCAAAGGCTATATGCTTGACACAAACATGGCCGGCGAAGATTGGCAGGAGATCGTCAAGCTTTATAAGCAGATCACTTTGGAAAAAACCGGCGCGGAGTTTCCGCAATCGCCGCAAGAGCAGCTCTGGGGGGCGCTCAAAGCCGTTTTTCATTCTTGGAATAATCAGCGCGCGCAAACCTACCGCCGTCTGCATGCGATCCCCCACACATGGGGAACGGCTGTTAATATCCAAGCGATGGTCTTCGGCAATATGGGCGACAATAGCGCCACCGGCGTCGCTTTCACCCGCAATCCCGCTAATGGCGAAAACGAATTTTATGGCGAGTTCCTGCTCAATGCACAGGGCGAAGACGTCGTCGCCGGACTGCGCACACCCACGCCGCTCACACAAAAAGCCCGCCGCGCGCTGCAAGAACAACATGGCGATATGCAGCCCTCTATGGAAGAGCTGATGCCCAAAACCTTCAAAGAACTCTCTGCGATCCGCGCAAAATTAGAGGCGCATTATCACGATATGCAGGATATTGAATTTACCATTGAAAATGGCAAGCTTTGGATGCTCCAAACCCGCGCGGCCAAGCGCACGGCGGCAGCCGCGGTGCGCTGTGCGGCGGATATGGTCACAGAAGGCCTCATCACCGAAAAAGAAGCCGTCGGACGCATTGATCCCGCATCGCTTGACCAGCTGCTTCACCCGACACTTGACCCCGACGCGCCGCGCGATGTGCTGACGCGCGGCCTGCCCGCCTCACCCGGCGCGGCCAGCGGTGAAATCGTTTTCACTTCGGCTGATGCTGAAAAACTCAAAAATCAAGGGCGGCGCGTGATCTTGGTGCGCCACGAGACCAGCCCCGAAGATATTCACGGCATGCATGCCGCGGAAGGCATATTGACCGCGCGCGGCGGCATGACATCGCACGCCGCTGTCGTCGCGCGCGGCATGGGGCGGCCTTGCGTTGCTGGCGCGAGCGCCATCCGGATTGATCAGGCCAAGCAAAGGTTTGAGATCGATGGTCGCCCGCTCGCCGTCGGCGACATCATCACGATTGACGGCGGCAGCGGTGAAGTGATCCTTGGCGAAGTGCCGCAATTGCAGGCGCAAATGTCGGATAATTTCACCAAGATTATGCAATGGGCCGATAAGTTCCGCCGCATGGAGGTGCGCGCCAACGCCGAAACCCAAGCCGACACCAAAACCGCGCGCGCCTTTGGCGCGCACGGCATTGGGCTGTGCCGCACTGAGCATATGTTTTTTGATATTGGCCGCGTGCGCATCATGCGCGAGATGATCCTCGCGCGCGATGAAGAGAGCCGCCGCGCTGCACTAGCACGGCTGATGCCTCTGCAGCGGCAGGATTTTGTTGAATTGTTTGAGATCATGTCGGGTTTTCCGGTGACGATCCGCCTGCTTGATCCGCCTTTGCATGAGTTTTTGCCGCATGAAAATGAAATCCCGCAAGTCGCGCGCGAGCTTGATGTGGAGGAGGATTATCTGCGCCGCCGCGTCGCGCAGCTCGCCGAGGCCAACCCGATGCTCGGCCATCGCGGCTGTCGGCTGGGGATCACCTATCCGGAAATCTACGAGATGCAGGCGCGCGCGATCCTTGAGGCTGCCTATATCGCGCATCAAGACGGCAAAGCGCATATTTTTCCTGAAATCATGATCCCGCTCGTGGCGATGAAGAGCGAGCTGGTTTTCATCAAAGATCTGGTTGATAAAATCGCCAAAGAGGTCGCCGAAGAAAAAGGCGCGGGCTTAGATTATCATGTCGGCACGATGATTGAATTGCCGCGCGCGGCTTTATGCGCTGATGCGCTTGCCGAAAGCGCTGATTTTTTCAGCTTCGGCACCAACGATCTGACGCAGACGGTTTTTGGCATCAGCCGCGATGATGCGGCGCGCTTCATCGGCGTTTATGCGCAGCATGGGTTTTTCGAGCGCAATCCTTTCGTGACAATTGACCGAGACGGCGTCGGCGCGATGATGGAAATGGCCTGCGCCAAAGGCCGCGAGCGCCGCGCGGACATCACGCTGGGCGTATGCGGCGAGCATGGCGGCGATCCGACCAGCATCCATCTATGCGAGGAGCTGGGATTGGATTATATTTCCTGTTCGCCCTATCGTGTGCCGATTGCGCGGCTTGCGGCGGCACAGGCGGCCATCTTGGCGCAGCGGCAGGCTCCTAAAAAAAGAGCCCATAAAAAAAGAAGGTTTCAAAAATCATGAGTTCAGCCCCGATCAAGCAAAACAATTCCGCGCTGGAAGAGCTGAGCGCCCATCTCGCCGAAGAGATGGCGCAGGTGGATGCGCTCATCGCAGAAAATCTTAAAAGCCAGAGCGATCTCGCGCAAAAAATCGCACAGCATCTGGTTTCGTCAGGCGGCAAGAGATTGCGCCCGATGCTCGTCTTGGCGGCTTTTCACCTCGCGCACGAAACTGACGCCGCGCAAAACGAAAATTCCATTCGCATGGCCGCTGCGGTGGAGATGATCCATACCGCGACTTTGCTGCATGATGATGTCGTGGATGATAATGCACGCCGCCGCGGCCAGCCAACCGCACGGATGTTGTGGGGCAATCAAGCGAGCATTCTCGTCGGCGATTTCCTGCTCGGGCGCGCCTTTGAGATCATGGTCGCAGCCAGCAAGGCGAGCGCGCAATTTGATGCGCTTCAGGTGCTCTCGCGCGCAGCCGCGATCATCGCCGAAGGCGAGGTGATGCAGCTGACCGCAGATGATGACAGCCAGATGGACGAGGCTCATATTCTCAAAATCATCGCCGCAAAAACCGCCTCTTTATTTGCCGCCGCCGCCGAAACCGGCGCGATTCTCGCGCGCTGCTCTGACCAAAAGCGCGCTGCGCTCGCTGACTATGGGCAGAATCTCGGCATGGCCTTTCAGCTGATGGATGATGCGCTGGATTATGACGGCACTTTGTCAAGACTCGGCAAGCAGATCGGTGGAGATTTTCGCGAAGGCAAAGTGACTCTGCCGATGATTGTCTGCTGGCAGCATGCGGGCAGCGCTGAACGAGAATTTTGGCGCAATGCGATTTCCGCGCCGGAGACAACCAAGCCCGCCGATTTCAAAAAAGCGTGCAAGCTGATGGAGCGGCATGGCGCGCTCGCGGCCACGCGCGATCATGCGCTGGATTATGCGCAGCGCGCGCGCGCGTCGCTTGTTATGTTTCCCGACAATGTCTGGCGGCGCGGCTTTGAGGATATGGCCGATTTTGCAATTAGCCGTGATTTTTAACTTCTGATTTGACCCAGCCAAAGCCAATGTTTTGACGCGGCGCGCAGATGATCCGCCGCATTTTGTGCGCGCGCTTCCTCTGCATAAAGCCCAAAACAAGCCGGGCCCGACCCGCTCATGCCCGCAAAGGCCGGCTTGGTCGCCTGTAATAAATCAAGCGCCTGCCCCACTTCCGGCACACGCGCGCATATAAGCGGCTCAAAATCATTGTGGCAGCGCGCACAAAACGCAAACAGATCTTCTGCAGTGCTGAAATCCGCTTTGATGTCGCAAGTTTTATCATGCCGCTTATGCGCGAACATCTCATCCCAGCAGGCGAACATATCTCTCGTGCTGATATGAATATCGGGGCAGATCAGCACGCACCATAAAGGCGGCAGCGCAGATAAGGGCCGCAGAACCTCGCCCGCGCCCGACATCCATAAAGGACACGACAAATAACAGGCCGGAACATCAGCGCCCAGTTTCATCAGCTGAACCATATCGGGCTGGCCCCCTAAAGCGCGCAGCAGAGCCGCAGCATCCGCCGAACCGCCACCCAAACCCGCGCCAACCGGTATGTTCTTCTCAAGCCGAATAGACGCTGGCTGCTCTAAAAATTCTCCTAAAAACTCTAAAGCCCTCAGCACGAGGTTGTCTTCACCGCGCGGCACCACAGCCGCAAATGGCCCGCTGACATCAAGCGCGCTTTTTGATATGTCATCACCGCAGGTAATATCCAAATGATCGGCAAGGTCAGCAAACACAACCAGACTCGACAATTCATGCAGGCCATCTTTTCGCCGCGCGCCAATGCGCAAAGTTAAATTGATCTTCGCAGGCGCGGTCGCTCTCATAAGCACATTTATAAGCGCAGTTTAGCCGCAGAAGGCGCGGCTAGCCCCTCCTCCAGCTTGCGGCGCACATCATCCAGATTGATGTCCTGCGTCGGTGCCAGCTCTAACACGCGCTGCCACTGATAGCGCGCCTCCACCTTGCGCCCGACCTGCCATAGCGCATCGCCCAAATGATCGTTGATGACCGACTCGCTCGGACTGAGCTGAACAGCGCGCTCCAAATAATGCACCGCCCGATCAAATCGCCCCAGCCGATAATGCGCCCAGCCCAGACTGTCCACAATGTCTCCGCGATTGGGCGCCTTGCGCACCGCCAGCTTGATCATTTCAAACGCGCGGTCAAGATGGCTGCCGCGATCTAGCCATGAATAGCCCAGATAATTCAATACGCTCGGATTCTCATCCGACAAAGACAGCGCAAGACGCAGATCTTTCTCCGCAAGCACCCACTGCCCCGAACGTTCCAGCGCGATGCCGCGCGAAAAATATAAAGCCCAATCAACCTGCGGCGCAGCGCGCGCGATCGCCTCGCTGTAGACATCAGCCGACTTCACAAACGAACGGCGCGCGCGATAAATCTCCCCAAGCGCGGCAAGCGGCATCGCCGCACCGCGATGCCGCCGCGCCAAAGCAAAAAGCTGGCTTTCCGCAAAATCCAGCCTGCCGCTCTCCTCATAGGCAAAGGCGATCCGCACGCCCGCAAACAGCGCAAAATCCGAGCGCGCGGCAATCTGCCGATAATTCTTGATCGCTGCACGAAAATTCTTCCCTTGATTAAAAATTTCCGCAAGGCGCAAATGCGCCACATCAAACGATGCGCGCATAAACAAAGCCAGACGCGCATAGAGAACAGCTTCCTCAAACCGCCTGCTGAAAAATGCCAGACTCGAATAATAATAAAGAGTCTCCGCCACGCCGTCGTGAATGTTTGCTGTCAAAGGCTGCGGCTTATTCCCTTGCGCAAGGCGCGCAAGACCTTTTTCGCCGATCACTTTGTTAATGCCATCTAATCTGACAAAACCCTGATAAATCTTCCGCGCGCGCGCCGGATTGCCATGACGCTCTAAAAAACGGCCATAAGCCTCACCGATGCGGCCCAAGCGGCCAAATAAACGGCTATAAGATTCCACCGCCTGCTCATAAGATGAGCGCGCCAAGTCCGGCTTGGACAAAAGATCATAAGTCACAGCCTGCTGCAAATCCATCAGCGAACGCAAGCGCGGATGAAGCTGCCTTAAACGCGCAAGCGTCGCCAGTGCGTCCTTCGTCTCGCCGCGCGCGACCGCAACCCACACATTCAGCATGGACACAGATAGACGGCGAGTCCAATTTCTCGGCTGGCTTTTGGCAAAATCTTCAAAATAAGATTTGGCAGCGGAATAATCTTCCGCCTTCACCGCCGCAATGCCCAGCAGCAAAACCGCAAGATGATCATGCGGCCGCAGCGCCATCAGCTTCTGCCCTAGGCCGAACGCGGCGGGCATATCTCCCGTGGTGATTTTCAGCAAAAGAAGCTGGCGCAAAATATCAACATTCTGATCATCTTGACGCCAAACGCGCTCAATGAAGCGCGCCGCATCGCCAGACTGGCCGCGCGCGAGCGCGACGCGCGCCGAAAGATATTTTCCTGCCACGCCGTCGGGCAAAAGAGAAATCGCCGCAGAGGCAGGCGGCAAATTCCAAATCAAAAATGAAACTAGGCAAAAAATTATCGCAGACAGATTCATCTTCATCAAAACCGCGCCTCACATATTTGAGTAATTCGGGCCGCCACCGCCTTCTGGCGCCACCCAATTAATGTTTTGCGCCGGGTCTTTAATGTCGCAGGTTTTGCAATGGACGCAATTTTGCGCGTTAATTTGCAATTGTGGCACACCGTTCTCTTCAACGACTTCATAAACACCTGCCGGACAATAACGCTGCGCTGGCTCATCATATTCCGGCAAATTTGATGTCATCGGAATCTGCGGGTCGCGCAGAGTCAGATGAGGCGGCTGGTCCTCGCCATGATTGGTGCCGGAAATGAACACCGATGATAATTTATCAAAGCTGATTTCGCCATCCGGCTTGGGATAATCTATTTTCTCGCAGTCGCGCGCGGGCTTCAGCGATTGGTAGTCAAAGCCTTTATGATGCATGGTGAAGGGCAGGCGAATAAAAAATGTGCGCAGCCACATATCTATGCCGGCGAGCATAATCCCGGGAAAAATGCCCAGCCGCGCCCAAAGCGGTTTGACATTGCGCACACGGCGCAGCTCACGATAGACCGCGCTGGCTTTATAGGCTTTGGAATAATTATCCAGCAAGGGCGGCGGCGTCTCCTGTTTGAGCGCATCGGCAGCCGCTTCCGCAGCGAGCATGCCGGTATGAATGGCATTATGGCTGCCTTTAATGCGCGGAACATTCATAAACCCAGCCGCACAGCCGACCAGCGCGCCGCCCGGAAAAATCAGCTTCGGCACCGATTGCGCGCCGCCTTGAGTCACCGCGCGCGCGCCATAGGACAGGCGCTCGCCGCCCGTGAATAAATCCCTGATCGCGCTGTGAGTCTTAAAACGCTGAAACTCATCAAACGGCGAAAAATACGGATTTTGATAATCCAGCGCGACAACATAGCCAACCGCTACGTGATTGTCGCCAAAATGATAGATGAACGAGCCGCCGCCCACTTTATTGCCCAGAGGCCAGCCCAAAGAATGCTGCACAAGACCCGGCTGGTGCTTTTTCGGATCCACGCGCCAAAGCTCCTTGAGGCCGATGCCATATTTTTGCGGATCACAATTCTCGTCCAGTTTGAAATGCCTTATCAAAAATTTCGTCAGCGATCCGCGCGCGCCTTCAGCGAATAAAACATATTTGCCGGTGATCTCAACGCCTTGCGTATAATTATCTTTTTTCTCGCCGGATTTGCTGATCCCCATATCACCCGTCGCGACGCCGCGCACGCGGCCATCATCATCAAACAGCACTTCGGCAGCCGCAAAGCCCGCATAAATTTCAACCCCCATCGCTTCAGCCTTTTGCCCCAGCCAGCGGCATAAATTGCTCAGCGAAATAATATAATTCTTATGATTCTTCATCAAAGGCGGCAAAAATAAACTCGGAATGCGCCATGCTCTTTTTTTGCCCAGCAGATAGAAAATATCCTTTTTGACCCGTGTGTTTAGCGGCGCACCTTCCTCTTTCCATTTTGGCAGCAGGCGCGTTAACGCCGCCGGATCCATCACCGCGCCGGAAACAATATGCGCGCCCACCTCCGATCCCTTCTCCAAAACACAGACCGAAATATCTTTCTCCATCTCCTCAGCCAATTGCCGCAGCCGGATCGCCGCAGCCAACCCCGCAGGCCCAGCGCCGACAATCACCACATCGTAATCCATCGATTCGCGGCCTGTGGCCGTCAAAACAAAGCCTTGCCGTGCATTGATTTCTTCTGGAGGCAGTGCGCTCATATCTTTCTCCTGCGTCATGTTGCTCTCATCACTTTATGATTGCGATGATGACTCTCCCGTGCGATTTATCATATATAGTTTTGGCCAAAAAGGCGAGCAAAAGGGATATGCGATAGGGGTATGAGATAATGACCGATGAGAATGACCTCACCTTCCAACAGGCCGCTTTTTATGCGCGCTGGTTTGCTCTCGCCGGTGTGCGTGATTGCGCCCGTGAGGAGGCCGTCAATTTTTATCAGCTGCCGCAGCAGCCAAAAGAAAAAGCGATCCCACAAAAGCAGCCCGTTCAAACACCGCCGACTCAGACAGCACCCCAGCCCCAAATGCCGCGCGCGGAGACACCCGCCAAAGATCAAACGATAGCGATTCAAGAAGCTGAAAGCCTTGCTGCGCAAGCTGCTGATCTTGCGTCTTTGCGCGCTGCACTCGCGCAATTTGATCTCTGCCCGCTGAAAAAAACCGCGCGCAATCTTGTGTTTGCCGACGGCAATCCGCAAGCGCAGATCATGCTCATCGGTGAAGCGCCCGGCCAAGAAGAGGATCGTCAAGGCTTGCCCTTTGTTGGCCGTTCCGGCCAATTGCTGGACAAAATGCTCGCCGCGATCGGCTTGAGCCGCGCAGAAAATGTTTATATCGCCAACATTCTGCCTTGGAGGCCGCCGGGCAATCGCAATCCGCTGCCTGAAGAAAGAGACGTATGTCGGCCATTCCTAGATCGGCATATTGAATTGATTCAGCCGAAAATTTTGATATGTCTAGGCGGCGTCGCTGCCAAAGAGCTGCTCAGCACAACGCGCGGCATTATGAGTTTGCGCGGACGCTGGCATAAAGCAAATATCAAAGGCCGTGAAATTGATGTGCTGCCGACTTTGCATCCGGCCTATTTGCTGCGCCAACCAGCGCAGAAATCGCTCGCTTGGCATGATATGCTGCTGGTGAAGCAAAAACACGACGCGAATAAAGATGCCAATTGACAATTCACGAGATTTCATTCCGCTTGCGATCTGCGTGCTGACGGTTTCTGACAGCCGCACCGAAGAGACGGATCGTTCCGGCGATTTGCTGGCCGAGAGGATCGCCGCCGCCGGACACGAACTGGCTGAGCGCGCGATCGTCAAAGATGACCATGGAGCGATCACCCGACAGGTGAAAAGGTGGCTGGCTGACGAGGCCATCAATGTCATCATCGCGACCGGCGGCACCGGCCTGACCGAGCGCGATGTCACCTTTGAGGCCTTTTCGTCTTTATATCAAAAAGAAATTCCGGGCTTTGCGTTTGAGTTTCATAATGTCAGCGCGCAAAAAGTTGGCTTGTCGGCGATTCAGTCGCGCGCATCGGCGGGATTGGTCGGTTCGGTCTGCCTGTTTTCGCTGCCCGGTTCGCCCGGCGCGTGCCGCGATGGCTGGGATCACATTTTGCGCGATCTGCTTGACGCGCGCTACCGTCCCTGCAATCTCGCTGAGCTCATGCCGCGCTTCACAAATGATTAGCCAGCGCGAGCAAATCCTCTTTCTCGTCAATATCTCGCAAAGTTTCTAGAAAAAGAATCTTCTTTGCACCGACATTTTCTTTTGTATCGGCGAGCGCGTGCGGTGTTGACCAGCGCACATTGCGAAACATCATCAGCGCCGGATTGCGCAATCCGACCAGCCAATAGCCGCCATCACACGACGGCCCGAACACCACATCATGATGCTGAAGCCCGCGCAAAGCTTGGCGAATATGATGAGGACGGATCAGCGGCGCATCCGAGCCAATAAAAATCACCGCGCCTTGCCCATATCGTAAAGTGTGCCGCGCCAGCCTTTCCATGCGCTGTCCCAAATTCCCATGCCCCTGCGCCACGCGCGGCACAATGAGCGGATAGGCAATATGATCAGGCGTCAGCGCAATATACGTTCGCCACAAATGATCGCAGGAAAGTGCGAGGCATATCTGCAGCATTTTGCGGTAAAGGCGCACCGCCGCAACAGCGCCGATTTCGCGCGCCAGCCTCTTCTTAACCGCGCCGAGTTGCGGCACACGCGCCATAATAATCAATGATGCCCTCATCGCCGCTCCGCTATTGAACCGCCCAGATAATAAAACAGCAGCAATCTAAAATTGCGCAAAATTTGCCTTATATAGCCGCGCGCGCGGTAGCGCTCTGCGCTCGTCGTCAATGTCGTTTTGAAAAAATGAATCTCGCGGCGCGAAAAATGCCGGATCAGCGCAACATCCTCCATCATCCGCATATCGGCAAAGCCGCCAATTTTGTGATAAATATCGCGCCTGATCAAAAGCCCTTGATCCCCATAAGGCAGCGCAAAAATCATGCAGCGCAGCCAAACAAAAAACGCCACAATGCGCGCGCGCCAGCGCTCATCATCCAGCGCAAAGCGGAACACGGCCACAGGCTGTTTTTGCGCCGCGATAAAATCATCCACTTCCTGCTCCCAGCCTTCGCTTAGGCGGCTGTCGGCATGAAGAAAAAGCAGCCAGCTATGTATTTTACCCCGCGCTTGACCCCGCGCCTCATCTTGTTTTTGCGCGCCAAGCGCCATCTGGTGGCCGCGCCCAGCGCGCGTCTCAATCAAATTGACGCCGCAGGCGCGCGCAATCTGGGCGCTGCGATCATCCGAGCCGCCATCCACAACGATCACAGCAAACCCCCGCAGCGATAACAATAAAGGCTGCAAAAACTTTTCCGCATTCAAGCTCGGAATGATTATTCTTATATCTGATCGCGCTGACATAGAGATAGGAGATTATCGCGCGCTGATCACAAGTTCAAATGGAGACCGTCATGCCCACCTACATATATGAGCGCAAACTAGGCGCGCCGGAGCTTGAGATCGCCGGCGTTGATGAAGTCGGACGCGGCGCGCTCGCCGGGCCGGTCGTTGCGGCTGCGGTGATTCTTCACGCGACCGACATCCCCGATGGCCTGAATGATTCTAAAAAACTCTCGCCGCAGCAGCGCGCACAGGCCTTCACGCAGCTTTATGCGCGCGCCTATATCGGGCTGGGTGCTGCGCGCCGCGAAGACATTGATGAAAACGGCATCGTCGCGGCGACCTTTGCGGCGATGAAGCGGGCGATCGCCAATCTGCCGCGCCAACCCGCCGCCCTGCTGATTGACGGGCCGCGCATTCCTGAAAACCTTTTATGTCCGGCACACCCGCTCGTGCGCGGCGACCAGAAATCTTTTTCGGTAGCCGCCGCCTCCATCATCGCCAAAGTCGCGCGCGATCGCCTGATGCAGCACGCCGCGCAGCTTTATCCTCATTATGGCTGGCACAAAAATGTCGGCTATGGCACGGCGGAACATCTTCGCGCGCTCAAAAAGTTCGGCGCGACGAAACTCCATCGTCTATCTTTCGCACCACTCAAAAATTCATAAAACCTTAACCACTTAAAGTAAAAAATTAACCCTGCAATGATTACCTCTTCCTGTTCAGCGAAACCGAGCAGGAAAATAAATGTTCAAAGACAAAGTCATCCTCGGCGATTGCATCAAGAAAATGACCGCTTTGCCGGAAGAATCGGTGGATATGATTTTCGCCGACCCGCCCTATAATCTTCAGCTGCGCAGCCAGCTCACCCGCCCCGATCAAAGCCGCGTCAATGGCGTTGACGATGCGTGGGATAAATTCGCCAGCTTCAAAGATTATGACGACTTCACGCGGCAATGGCTGCACGAAGCGCGCCGCCTGCTCAAACCGCACGGGACGATCTGGGTGATCGGCACCTATCATAATATCTTTCGCTTGGGCACGGCTCTGCAAGACCTTGATTTTTGGGTGCTCAATGACATTATCTGGCGCAAAACCAATCCGATGCCAAACTTTCGCGGCACACGCTTCACCAATGCGCATGAGACTCTGATCTGGGCGGCGAAGTCGCAGACGAGCAAATATCGCTTTAATTATACCGCGCTCAAAACGCTCAACGATGATCTGCAAATGCGCTCCGATGATTGGGTCTTCTCACTCTGCACCGGCCATGAGCGGCTCAAAAACAAAAAGGGCGAAAAGCTGCATGCGACTCAAAAACCTGAAGCTTTGATCGCGCGCGTTATATTAACCGCAAGCGATGTCGGCGATCTTGTGCTTGACCCGTTCTTAGGCACCGGCACGACAGCCTGCGTGGCGCGCCATCTTGGGCGGCATTATATCGGCATTGAGCGCGATGAGAATTATCTCAAAGCCGCGCGCGCGCGGATCGCCGCACAGGCTGTGCAGCCCGATGATGCGCTGCAAATGGCGCAAGGCGCGCGGCGCGAAATGCGCATTCCTTTTGGCCGCCTCGTTGAAGAAAAGCTCATCACGCCGGGCGCTTTGCTCTATGACGCTTCGCGCCGCTTTGCCGCGCGTGTGCGCATTGACGGCAGCTTGATCTGTCAGGGACAGACCGGCTCCATACATGCGCTCGGCGCACATCTGCTGCAGCGCGAAAGCTGCAATGGCTGGACGTTCTGGCATTATCTGCGGAAGAAAAAATCTCTGACACCGATAGATCATCTGCGCCAAGAAATGCGCGCACGGCTAAGCCTTGCCTCGTGAGGTTCGCTTTATGAGCTTGCTGTTTCTCATAGTTTGGCGGCTGCGTCATGCGCGCAGGCACGGCGCCAGACCTTCTGCATGAGGCTGGGCAGCGCCTGCGCGCTCACTTGATCGCGTTTGACCCATTTGCTGTCTTGCATTGATGCAAGCTGCGCGGTCTGTCTTTGTGTCAGCGCGGCGTGATAAACATCCAGCTCAAGAGAAAAATGCGTGAATATATGGCGCACCGGCGCGCCGATCTTTTTCGCGGGTGGGGACATATTCGCCATTATGTTTTCTATCTTTGCCTGCTTATCCCAGCCGCAGGACGGGAATTCCATCATCGCGCCCAGCAAGCCATCGCGCGGACGGCGGCGCAGCAGCACCGCGCCGTCTTTGCGCGTGAGAATAAATATCTGTCCAATGCGGTGCGGCTTTGCCTTTTGTTTCGCGCGGCGGCCAAAAAGCTCGGCCTTGCCCTGCTGATGCGCAAGGCATTTTTTTTGCCAAGGGCATAAGCCGCAAGCGGGATGGCGAGGTCTGCAGATCGTCGCGCCCAAATCCATCACGGCTTGTGCATAATCTCCGGCGCGTTTTTTCGGCGTGATCTGCGCGGCATAATGATAGATTTCTTTCTCGTCCATATCTTCAATCGCAAACATGCGCGCCATCACGCGCTTAATGTTGCCATCTACGACGATCGCTGGCCGACCGAAGGCGATCGCCGCGACCGCCGCTGCGGTATAAGGCCCAATGCCCGGCAGGCGGCGCAAAGCCTCTTCATCTTCGGGAAAATTCCCTCCATGCTCTTTGACCACAATGACCGCGCAACGATGCAATGACCGCGCGCGCGCGTAATAGCCCAGACCCGCCCAAGCGCGTAAAACCTCATCAAGCGGCGCGCGCGCCAGAGACCGCAAATTCGGCCAGCGCGCAAGGAAGGCCTCAAAATAAGGCACAACCGCCGCTGCAACGGTCTGCTGCAGCATGATCTCGCTCAGCCAGACCCGATAGGGGTCAGAAGTCTTTTTCCGCCACGGCAAAGCCCGCTTATGGCGGTCAAACCAGCGCAGCAAAGTGCGCGCTAAATATTTCTGCGGTGCTGGCATATAATGCGGTCATATCATTTATATGATAATCTCAAACCATGATTCGCCAAAATACACCGCGTCCGCTCGGACAAATGATCACCAAAATCATGACGCGGACATTCAGGCGTCATGGCCTCCGAGACGCGCAAATCGTTAAAATTGCCGCACACTGGCCGGAAATCGCCGGTGGGCTGGCCGAGGCCAGCGCGCCGCGATATATCGGCCACCGCGCCTTGACCGTCCATGCCTGCGGCGGCGAGGCGATTGAGCTGCAGCATCAGGCTCCGCAAATCATCCAGCGCGCCAACAATCTGCTCGGTGACGGCAACATCCAGCGCCTCAAAATCGTCCAGCGCCCGCCGCATCAACACTCATAATGCGATATATTTATCTTGAGTGATTCGCTCTTTGATCCGGACGATATCTATGCGCATTTTAGCCTATTTTCTTTTCGCCACTTTGCTGGCCTGCTCGGAAACACAAAGCCCCGCAGCACAGCAAAACCTCCTGCCCGAAATGGCCATCGGACACAAGGACGCGCCCGTAATCATCATTGAATATGCCTCAATGACATGCAGCCATTGCGCGCAGTTCCATAAGCAAACCTACCCTCTGCTGAAAAAAGACTACATCAATACTGGAAAAGTCCGGCTGATCTTCCGTGAATATCCGCTTGATCCATGGGCGACCGCTGCCTCTATGCTGGCGCGCTGCGTCAGCCGCTCCCGCGACAATTCCGGTGGGGAAAAATTTAATCCACAGCGTTTTTTCGCCTTTCTATCTGTGTTATTTCACCAGCAGCCTCAATGGGTGCTCGCGCAAGATCGCATGAGCGCACTTAAAGGCCTCGCGCGCCATGCCGGAATCGGCGAAAAAGATTTCACCGCCTGCTTTAATGATGAAAAAATCCTCAACGGCCTCCATGCAAGCCGCGTGGCCGGCACTGAGATGGGCGTCCAGTCAACGCCGTCTTTTTTCATCAACGACACGCTCATTCAAGGCAACCAGCCTTATCCCGTGCTGCGCAGCGCCATTGAAAAGGCTTTTGAGAAGGCTACACAATAATGGACGCACTTTATGGAATTTAAAAAATTTCGCATGAGCGGGTTCAAATCCTTCGTTGAGCCCGTTGAGCTGGACATTCTCCCCGGACTGACCGGCATCGTCGGCCCGAATGGCTGCGGTAAATCCAACCTCGTCGAAAGCCTGCGCTGGGTGATGGGCGAGGCGTCAACCAAATCCCTGCGCAGCAAACAGATGGATGATGTGATTTTCGCCGGCACCTCTCTGCGTTCGGCGCGCGACATTGCCGAAGTCAGCGTCATCTTGAACAATAAAGCACATGACGCGCCCGCCCCTCATAAAGACACCGACATTATTGAGATCTCCCGCCACATTGAGCGCGATGCCGGCTCGCATTACCAGATCAATGGCGGCGAAACCCGCGCGCGCGACGTGAATATGTTTTTTGCCGATCTGCTCGGCGGCGCGCACTCATCCGCGCTTGTCGGGCAGGGGCGGATTGACCAGATCATCCTCTCCAAGCCCAAAGAGCGGCGGCGCATTCTGGAAGAAGCCGCCGGAATCACCGGCCTCCATGCGCGGCGGCATGAAGCGCAGCTGCGGCTTAAGCGCGCAGAGGATAACCTCGCCAAGCTCGCCGACAATATCAAACAAACCGAATCACGACTGCGGCAGTTGAAAAAACAAGCGACGCAGGCTGAACGTTATCGCAAAACCTCAGCAGAAATTGAGCGCATGGAAGCCCTCTTGGCGTGGACGCGGTGGCGGCAGGCGCAAGACGAACTGGCTCAAGAAGAGCAAAAGCTCATTGACACAAAAGACAAAGCCGAAAGCTGCGCACAAACAGCCGTTCAAACACGGCAGATTGAGCTGCAGACAGAAAAAGAATTCAATGTCGCGCGTGAAAAAGCCGCTGAAGCCGCATCAGCTCATGAGCGCCTAGAAAGCCAGAAAGCTCTGCTTGAAAGCGAAGATCGCGCGCTGCGCGAAAAAATCACCGGACTGGCCAGAGCACAAGAAGAACTCCAAGATGACATCGCGCGCACCCAGAATATGATTCAAGATGCGCAAAACCAGCTCACCGTGTTAAATAAAGAAGAGCAGGACATCATTGAAGCGCAAGGCCAGCAAAATCAAGAAACGCAAAAAGCACAAGAGGTGATCAACGCACATCAAAGCCAGCTCGCGCAGGCCGAAAGCGAAGCCGAAACAGCAGCAAAAAAACACGCCGACTGGCAGAGCCATATATCTTCGCTGAAGCAGAAATTGCAAGAAATCCATAAGCGTCAAATGGAGGCACAAAACGAAGAAACAGAAATTCTCAGCCAGCTTGAGGAATTTGCGGGTTTTGATGACGATCATCTTGAGGTCAGCGAATTAAAAAATCGGGCTGACGCAGCGCGCGCAGCGGCGCACCTTTGTGAGCAAGACCTTCACGAGGCCGAAAAAACGCGCACTGCCGCCGCCCAAGATGAGCGCCATGCACATGACCAGCTCGGCGAGGCGCGCGATCATGTCAGCAAATGCGAAACCGAAGTCAATGCGATGGGCAAATTATTCGCCGATATTGGCGATCATCCGGGCAAAGCGGTGATTGATCTGATTAAAGGCGGCTGGTTCACCAACCGGCGCCTAGATATGGCGATGGCCGCCGCTTTGGGCGACGATCTGATGGCCTCGCTTGAAGAAGGCAGCGCCTCTTTCTGGCGGCAGAGTCAAAAAAAAGAAAAACGCAGCTTCTTTTTCCGCCGCCGCGCCGAATTTGACGGCGATCCTCATTTGCCGACACACGCAACACCGCTCAGCCGCTACATTCGCAAACCACTTGCCTTGCGGCGGCGCTTGGCGCAGGTCGGCCTCATTGAGGCGACCCGCGGCGATGAACTGCAAGCCGCGCTCAAACCCGGACAAAGGCTTGTGTCGCGCGAAGGCCACCTCTGGCGCTGGGATGGCTACACCGCCGATCCGCGGATCGCCAAAGCGACGCTCAATCGCCTCGCCGAATGGCGCAAATTTTCAGCCCTTGAGGCCGAAGCAGAAAAAGCCCGCAAAACGCAAAATGACGCCGCAGCCAAGCTTGACCAAGCGCGCGGTCATCTTGAAACCACCTCGCAAAATCTTGAGGCGGCCAAAACCCAGCGGCACGAAGCCAATGAGGCCGCCGAACAAGCGCGCAGTCAATGGCAGGAGGCTGCCGCAAAAATTTCTACCGCCATGGCGCGCAAAGCCGCGCTTGATGAAGCCGCGCGGCGTCTTGCGGAGCAAAAAACCGCCGCTACACAGCAAATTGAAGAAACCAAAGCTGCGTTAAATGACGCCGAAAATAATCCTCGGCCACAGCAAGAAGCCGAACAAACGCGCGCGCGCGCGCTGAAAGCGCGCAATGCGCTTTCAACAGCCAAAGAGGCGCAGGCTTTGGTCGCGCAGAACATCGCCAAACAGCAGCAGCGGCTGAGCCAAATCAAAGAAAGCCGCGCAAGCGCAGACAAAACCCTCGCGCACTTTCAGCAGCAAATAGAATCTTCTACCCAGCGCCTCACCGCCGCGCGGCAAGAACAAGACATTATGGCCAATAAGCCGCAAGAGATCGCCGCGAAAATTCACGCGATGAATGACCAGCTTGCCGCGACCCATCAAAATCATGAGCAAGCCCAGAAAGCTCTCGCGCAGACCGAAGCGCATTATAATCAAAAACGCAATCAAACACGCGAAGCTGAAAAAACGCTCGCGCGTGAGCGCGAAACCTTAGCGCGCCAAGAAACAATTCAAGAAAATGCCGCGCGCTCTTTGACCGAGCGCCGCGCTGCGATTGAACATAAATATAATCGCGCGCCCGATGAAATACGCGCTTGGGCGGGGCTGGAAGAAAACAGCCCCATCCCCGCACCTTCGGAAATTGAGAGCAATCTCGCGCGGCTTGAAGATGAACGGACGCGCATCGGCGCACCCAATCTGCAGGCCGAAGAAGAGCGCGAAAGCATGATTGATGATTATGAGCAGCTGAAAACCGAAACTGATGATCTTGAAAAAGCGATCAACCGGCTGCGGCGCGGCATCAGCACGCTCAACCGCGAAGGCCGCGAGCGGCTGCTCGAAGCCTTTGAGCAGGTCAACCAGCATTTCAAAGTTCTGTTCAAACAATTATTCGGCGGCGGCAGCGCGCGGCTCGAGCTTGTTGATGAAGAAGACCCGCTTGAAGCCGGACTGGAAATCATCGCGCGACCGCCGGGCAAAGCGGTGCAGAATATGTCGCTGCTCTCGGGCGGCGAGAAGGCGCTGACGGCGATCTCTTTATTGTTTGCGGCGTTCAAGACCCGCCCGGCGCCGATCTGCGTGCTTGATGAGGTGGACGCGCCTTTGGATGATCGCAATGTCCAGCGCTTCTGCGACCTGCTCGACGAGATGGCCAAACATCACCAGACGCGCTTTCTGGTCATCACCCATCACGCGATCACCCTGTCGCGCATGGATCGCCTCTACGGCGTCACGATGGAGGAAGAAGGAGTGAGCCGCATCGTCTCGGTCGAGCTGGCCGAAGCCGAAGAGATGCGCGAGCCGCTTCAGGCGGTCGGATGAAACCCGATAAGAGCGCCAAAAAGCGCCTCACCGCGCTGCGCCAAGAGCTCAAAGACGCCGCCGACAAAGACCAGCCCCCCGAACCCCAAAATGCCGCCGCGCGCGCGCGCGCGCTCGGGCTTGCTTTGCGCATCGTCACCGATCTGGTCGCCGGCCCTGTGGTCGGCGGCGGCATAGGCTGGCTCATTGATCGCGCGAGCGGCCTCAGCCCGATTTTTTTGATCATTTTCTTCTTTCTAGGCTTGGCGGCGGGCGTGATCAATGTTATGCGAACAGCAAGGGATATGAATCGCCCCCACAGCCATCATAAGGATCAATCGTGAGCCTCTCCACCGCAGCATCAAAATTTCCGGTCGACCCGATGCACCAATTTGATATCCACCGGCTGATCAAGCTGGAATTTCAGGGCGTGGATATTTCTTTCACCAATTCCTCTTTGTGGATGGTGGCGGTTTTGGCGAGCGTCAGCGCGCTCATGCTGCTCAGCGCCGCGAGACCCGCGCTCGTCCCCGGACGCTGGCAAATGCTCGGCGAGAGCCTCTATAATTTCATCGCCGATATGGTGCGGCAAAATGCCGGAGAACAAGGCATGCGCTACTTCCCCTTCATCTTCACTTTGTTTATGTTCATTCTGGCCTCCAACCTGCTGGGCATGATCCCCTATGCGTTCACGATCACGAGCCACATCATCGTCACCTTCGCCTTTGCCGCGATCGTGTTCCTCGGCGTGACTTTGATCGGCTTCCTGCAGCACGGGATCAAATTCCTCAACTTCTTCGTGCCCAAAGGTGTCCCCGTCGTGATGCTGCCTCTGCTCGTCGTCATTGAGACGATCTCCTATCTGACAAGGCCTGTCAGCCTGTCTGTGCGCCTGTTCGCCAATATGATGGCCGGACACACTATGCTCAAAGTTTTCTCCGGCTTCGTGATCCTGCTGGGCGTCTATGGCGGCTTTGCGCCGCTTGCCTTTATGACACTTTTCAGTGGCCTTGAAGTCCTCATTGCGCTATTACAAGCCTATGTCTTTGCAGTGCTGACTTGCATCTACCTCAACGACGCGCTCAATATGTCATCACACTAACCCTCAAAAAGGAGACAACAATGGAAGCTGACGCAGCTAAACTTATCGGAGCCGGCCTCGCCTGCTTTTCACTCGCCGGTGCCGGCGTGGGCATTGGCATCATTTTCGGAAATTATCTTTCCGGCGCGCTGCGCAATCCGGAAGCCGCACAGGGACAATTCCCGAACCTGCTTCTCGGCTTTGCGCTCGCTGAAGCCACCGGCCTGTTCGGTCTGGTCGTTGCCTTGATCCTGCTCTTCGTGCTGTAAAAAAATGCCGCAGCTCGATTCGGCATTTTATCCGTCGCAATTATTTTGGCTCGCGGTCACATTCGCGCTGTTATATTTTATACTCGCGGTTGTGATCCTGCCGCGCTTGAAGCGCATCCAGACCCAGCGCGCCGACGCCACGCAAGGGCGGCGACAACAGGCCGAACAAGCAGCACAGCGCGCCGAAGCCGCTTTGCAAAATTACGAAGACAGGCTCGCCGAACATAAAGAGCACGCGCAGAATGAAGGCCGGACATTGCGCCGGCAAATAGACGACAGGCTCAAAAAACAGCACGACCTATCCAAACAAAATCTTGGCCAAAAAATTCAGCAGGCCGAGCAGGAGATCGCTGCCTTTCTGCCTGCCGGACGCATAGAGACCGAACAGGCCGCCATCACTGCCACACAGGAGATCATCCGCAATCTCACCGGTCAGGAAATTGAAGCTGAAAATGCGCGCCGCGCGATCAAAAAATCCATAGAGGAGAAAGCGCACACATGAACGAGATTATTCAATCCACTTTGGCGAGCGGCGAGTTTTGGGTGCTCGTCAGCTTTATCGGCCTGATCGGCCTCGCGCTTTATTATCGCGCGCCCGGGCAGATCACCAAAGCGCTGGATCAGCGCGCGGAACAGATCGCGCGCGACCTTGAAGAGGCAAAAAGACTTTATGACGAAGCGCGCGCACTTCTCCAAAAGCATGAGGCCAGCCTCGCCCGCCTCAATGACGAGGCCGACCAAATCATGCAAGCAGCGCGGCAGCAGGCCGAAGATTATGCGCAAGAACGCACCGCAGCTTTAGCCGAACGCATCCAGCGTTTGGAAAAACAGGCGGAAACCCGCATTGAAAGCGCGCAAAAAAGCGCGATCGCTTCGCTGCACCATGAAGCCGCTTCGCTTTCGGTGAGTGCCGCCAAATTGCTCATCAGCGAGCAGGCTGACCATGCTGCCCTCATTGATCGCGGACTTGATGAAATTGAGGCCGCGCTCAAATCTGAGAAACACGGCGCGCATTAACGCGCGGCGCTAACGGCGTGTGTCTAGCGCCGACAATTAACGGCGGGTATCTAGCGACGGCTAGCGCGGGCAATCTGCTCAAAATCAACTTGTTCATAAGTAAAGGTCTGCCCTCGCGTGAGCGCGCGGCCATAGCCATCAACCCAATCCTTGTGCAGGCCCAGCTCCTTCGCGGCGGGCGGCAAGATCTGAAACCGCACCGTATAAAGATCTGTGATTCTTCCGGGCAAAGCCATATTGCGCGCATAGTGAAAATTATCCACGAGGTTGATATGCGGCAGAAGATCAACTCAAACGGTGCGATCGGTTTTTTCATTGGTGATCTGCGCGGTGATCGTCAGATAGGGAATAAAACCGCCCGCCGGTGTGCCTTTGGGGATATTCTCCTCAGCCCAATTGACCCGCGCTTCAATATGGATATGGGTCTGCTCTTCGGGCAGATGCAGGCTCGTGGGGAGAATGTCGTCTTTGATCGCGCCTTCAAAAATATAGACGATGCCGGGCGCGACTTTTTCTTCGCCGATGATCAATTCCAGCGCTGCGAGCGGCGGCGGTGCAGCCAATAGAGCGAGCGCCGCCAAAGACCCGACAATCAAAGATTTTTTGAGGTTTTTGCGAATAATTCTCATTATCATTTCTTCAAAATAACGCCTCTGCTCGTCTATGTCAACTGCTTTATTGCCAACTGGCTTTATCTGAAATTTTTTGCCCTAGCCGGAGGCTTTTGTGGAATCCTCTGCTGCCTGCCAGCGCAGCACAGGTCGGCGCGCGGCGGCGGCTTCATCAAACCGTGAGCGCGGCGCTAAGCGGGGTGCCTGCTTGAAACGCTCGACATCTCCCTCTTGCGCCGCAAGTGCTAAGCGGCGCATCAAAAGAATGAACGCATCAAGACTCGCTTTGGATTCCGTTTCGGTCGGCTCAACCAGCATCGCGCCATGCACGATCAAGGGGAAATAAATCGTCATCGGGTGAACCCCCTCATCAATCATCGCTTTGGCGAAGTCAATGACCTCAATGCCGGTGCCTTTCAAAAATTTATCGTCAAACAAAACTTCATGCATGCAGCGCTCTGGATAAGGCGCGGACAGAACATCTTTTAATCGCGCGAGAATATAATTCGCGTTCAAAACGGCATCTTCAGCCGCCTGCCGAATGCCATCGCCGCCTTGGCTCGTCATATAGGCCAGCGCGCGCACGAACATGCCCATCTGGCCATGAAACGCCGAAAGCCGCCCGCTGGGCGTCAAGCCCAGAGCCCGCGCCTGCGCTTGCGTTTCAACGATGCACGGCGGTTCATTCTCGCGCGCAAGGAGCAAAGGCAGAGGCGCGAACGGCGCTAATTTCTGCGAAAACGCCACCGGCCCAGACCCCGGCCCGCCGCCGCCATGCGGCGTTGAGAAAGTCTTATGTAAATTGATATGCATCGCATCGACGCCGAGATCACCCGGCCTGACGCGTCCGGCGATCGCATTAAAATTGGCGCCGTCGCAGTAAAAATATCCGCCCGCCTGATGGACAAGATCGGCGATCGCCAAAATATCCGGCTCAAACAGGCCGCAAGTGTTCGGATTGGTCAGCATGATCGCAGCGAGATCATCGCCGAGCCGCGCTTTGATCTCGTCAAGTGCCACATGGCCGGATGTATTGGCTGGAATCGCCTCAATCTGGTAGCCGCCCAGAGCCGCAGTCGCGGGATTCGTCCCATGAGCCGATTCCGGCACAAGAACACGGCGGCGCGTCTCCCATTCTCCGCGCGCTTTCAGCGCGGCGCGGATGGCCATCATGCCGCATAATTCTCCATGTGCTCCGGCGCGCGGCGACAAGGCGACCGCATCCATGCCGGTCAAGGTCTTAAGCCAGTCAGACAAAAGCGCCATCAGCGCCACCGCGCCCGGCACGCTCGACAGAGGCTGCAGCGGATGAATATCGGCAAAGCCCGCAAGCCGCGCGATCTTCTCATTGAGCCGCGGATTATGCTTCATCGTGCATGAGCCCAGCGGGAAAATGCCGGTGTCAATGCTGTAATTTTTTTGAGACAGGCGGACGAAATGGCGCACCGCATCCGGCTCGCTCAGGCCCGGCAGAGGCGGCGCTTGGGCGCGCAGCAGCGCGGGCGGGAGGTCGGGCGTGAAATCCGGCGGCGGCGCGATGTCGGCGCCGCAATCATTGCCGGTGTTTTCAAAGGCGAGGCGATCGTTAAGCGGCAAGTCCGCCTGTAAGTTTTTTTGTGTGCGGGGGCTTTTCATCTGAGCACCTCCTCAAGCGCTTGGGCGAAGGCGGTGATATCTTCGTCCAGATTCATTTCCGTCGCCGCGACGATGATTTGATTTTTATAGCGCTCATCATCGGGCAGCAGGCGCGCTACCGGAACGCCGCCTAAAACTTTTTTCTCAAGCAGGCGCGCGACTAGCTCTTGGCCATCCATCTCAGTTGCCAGAGTGAATTCGTTGAAAAAAACCGGCGTGATGACCTCAACCCCTGCGAGAGCGCTCAGGCGATCGGCAAGTTTTTTCGCCTGCGCATGATTGACCAGAGCCAGATTGCGCAGCCCCTTGCCGCCGAGCAACGTCAGATGGCAGGTGAAGGCGAGAGCGCATAATCCGGCGCTCGTGCAGATATTGCTGGTGGCTTTTTCGCGCCGAATATGCTGCTCGCGCGCAGCGAGCGTCAGCACATAGCCGCGGCGGCCCTGCGTGTCATAAGCAAGCCCGCATAGGCGTCCGGGCATTTGGCGCACGAATTTTTGCCGCGCAGCCAGCAGACCGACATAGGGCCCGCCGAAAGATAGAGAATTGCCCAGCGACTGCCCTTCGGCGGCGACAATATCAGCGCCCATATCGCCGGGCGGGCGGACCAGACCCAGCGAGACGATCTCATTGACGACGACGATCAGCAGCGCGCCTTTGGCATGACAGGCTTCGGCTAAAGAGGTCAGGTCTTTAAGCGCGCCAAAAAAATCGGGGTTTTGCACGATGACGCAGGCGGTTTGACTGTCAATTTGATTGGCAATTTGCTCGTCAATTTGCTCATCAGCCTCAATAATTTCCACAATTTCCACGCCGGCGAAGTCGCACAAAGTCGCAATGCTCGCGCGGTAATGCGGATGCAGGCCGGAAGACAAAACGGCGCGGCGGCGCTTCGTGATGCGGCAGGCCATCAGCGCGGCCTCAGCGCTGGCCGTTGAGCCGTCATACATGGAGGCGTTGGCAACCTCCATCGCCGTCAACGCGGCCACCTGCGTTTGAAACTCAAACAAAACCTGCAACGTCCCCTGCGCGATCTCCGGCTGGTAGGGTGTATAGGAGGTCAAAAACTCCGAGCGCTGGATGATGTGGTCAACGCTCGCCGGAATATGGTGGCGATAAGCCCCCGCGCCGCAAAAAAACGGCATCGCCCCCGCCGCAACATTGCGCGCAGCGAGCTGTGCCATTTCGCGCTCAACCTGCAGCTCGCTCTTGTGCGGCGGCAGATCAAGCGGCGCGGTTAGCTGCGCGCGCGCCGGCACATCGGCAAAAAAGCTGTCTATGTCAGATGCGCCAATCTCAGCGAGCATCTCTTGGCGGTCGGCGGCGGATAAAGGCAGATAGCGCGTCATCAGGCAGCCGCCGTGAATGTTTGATAGGCCGCCTCATCCATCAAAGTCCGGCATTCGCTTTCATCTTGGATTTTGAGTTTGACAAACCAGCCGCCCGCCATCGCCTCGCGGTTGACCAGCGCCGGATCGTCGCTCAGCGCCTCGTTGACCGCGATCACTTCGCCGCTGACCGGCATATAGACCTCGCTCGCCGCTTTGACCGATTCGACCACCGCGGCCTCCTCCCCCTTCGCGAGCACCTTACCCACCTCCGGCAGCTCAACAAAAACGATGTCGCCCAGCTGCTCCTGTGCATATTCGGTGATGCCAACATAGGCTTCGCCATTTTCAATTTTGATCCATTCATGCTGATCGGTATAAAAAACCTTACCCATCCTGCACCTCCTTCATTTGCTTTGGCATCTGCTTTGGGTTGTTCTTAAAATAAAGATGTGGCCGAAAAGGCAGAGGCACAACCCGCGCCAACACTGACCTGCCACGCTGAGTCAGCTTCACTTGTGTGCCCGCCAATGTGCTCTGTTTGGGCACATAGCCTATCGCAATCGGATGAACACGATCCGCTGCAATCCCGCCGCTTGTGATGACCCCAAGCTCAGCGCCGTCCATATCCGAAATGAGCGCCATCGCGCGCATTGGCCGTTTGTCCTTGATGCAAAACCCGACACGATGACGCGCCACGCCTTCGCTTAATTGCCGCAAAATCACCGCAGCGCCGGGGAACCCTCCTTGCTGGCGGCGGCGCGGCGATATCGCCCAAGACAGACCCGCCTCCACCGGACTGGTCGTCTCATCAATGTCCTGCCCATAAAGACAAAGCCCGGCTTCCAAGCGCAAAGTGTCGCGCGCGCCCAACCCTGCAGGCGCGAGCGCCTCATTGTCCAGCAAAGATTTTGCAAAATCATGCGCGTCAGAGGCCGGAAGGGAAATTTCATAGCCGTCCTCGCCGGTATAGCCCGAGCGGGAAACAAAACACTGAACGCCCCCAAGAGATAATTCCATCCCTGTCATAAAAGGCAAAGCCGTCAATTTTTCTGTAAAAGCCGAAAGGATCCCCGACGCTTCAGGCCCTTGCAGCGCAAGCAAAGCCCTATCATTTTGAGGATGCAGCTCCGCGCGCGCGGCGAGATAATCAAAGTCATGCGCTTTGCGCGCGCCATTGACGACGATCTGCCAATCTTCCTCGCCGCGGCGGCAGATGATCAGATCATCCAAAATGCCGCCCTCTTCATTGAGCAAAAACGTATAGCGCATCTGCCCCAGTCTCATGCCGATCAAATCCGCAGGAAAAATTTTTTCCAGCGCTTCCGCTGTGCCGCGCAGCCCGGCCTGCCCCATATGCGAAACATCAAACAGGCTGGCACTCTGCCGCGTATGCCGGTGTTCGGCCAAAATACCCGCAGGGTATTGCACCGGCAGCATATAATTCGCAAATTCCACAAGCCGACCGCCCAAAGCCAGATGTAAATCATAAAGCGGCGTCGGTTTGCCTTTTATTTCGGAACCCATTTGAAAACAGCCCATCCTTATTTGCGGGCGGGCATATCCGGACAAACAGACATCGCACCGCCCTTAGCGATCCAATGCCCCCTCTGTCTTTTGTGGCCTGAGAGATTTCCCCCTTCGGCGAGACGGGTCTTGCGCCCATCTACTTTCCAGAGTTTCGCGTCATCCTAGCGGTCCCTTTGACCTGAGAGTTTTCGAGGCGATTGCTCCTTCGGTGCCGGATATTAAATCCGATCTCTCCCGCTAGCCTTAGCTGCCTTTATCTTAATCACGCTGGGCGCAAAGTCAATTTCCCTTTTGCGGCTTTGATTCTTTTTTTTGCTGAGAAATGTAAGGTTTAAGATTATCGTCAATTTGCGCCGAAGAAACAATAAAACCGCCAAGCAGAACATATTCAGCTTTATTGAGCGTGTGCGCTTTTGGAAAGGTTAGGTCTATCTGATGCGTGAAACGCCCCCGTGACGCGCGCACCGAAGCGTTCTGCCGCCAGATGACCCGCTGATCTTTTACGCGCAGCAACACCATAAATAAAGGCAGCTCAAAAGATGACGCCGCGCCGCTTTTGACCTCACCGTGAAATATGACCCCGAGATCAATATCCGTGACGCCAAATTTCGGATCATCAATGTTTTTCCCCTTTATATCAACATCACATGAAGCATTGAGGAAAGCCAGATCAGCGCGCATAATCAGCTTTTTATCGCGGCGCGATGCCAGCCTCTCCGCGCCTTTGAGAAGCAGCGCGTCAGGGCAGTAGCGCGCCTCAAGATAGCGCGTCACCTGTATTGACTCACAGCCATAAACAGGCAAAACCATGAGACAAAGAATGAAAAACCGCAGCATAAAACTGTCCTATGCAAAATCAAAATATGCAAAATAATGACAAGATAGGCGCTCGCCGCGCTCAGCACAAGAGCCAAAACGACCAGCTGCAGCTATTGCTGGCACGACCGCGCGGCTTCTGCGCCGGTGTGGATCGCGCCGTGCGCATCGTGCAGGAAGCGCTCGCAAAATATGGCGCGCCGGTCTATGTGCGCCACGAAATCGTCCATAACGCCCATGTGGTCAAGCAGCTCGCCGAGGCTGGGGCCATCTTCGTTGAGACGCTCAGCGAAATCCCGCAAGATCAGAACATTCGCGTGATTTTTTCAGCCCATGGCGTCGCACCCGCCATTGTGGCCGAAGCGCAAGCGCGCGGCTTTCATGTGCTCGATGCCACCTGCCCGCTTGTCTCAAAAGTTCATAAAGAAGTGCAGCGCCATGTGCGCGCGGGGCGGCACGTTTTTCTTATCGGTCATCATGGTCATCCGGAAATGATCGGCACGATCGGACATATTGGCGGACATATTGACGGCGACTACACCTTAATTGAAACGATTGAAGATGTTCACAAACTCACATTGCCGCGCACCGCAAAAACCGCTTATGCGACCCAGACTACCCTTTCGGTCAGCGAGACCGCAGAAATTATCCAAGCGCTCAAAGCGCGCTTTGATGACATCGCCCAGCCCAATGGCGAGGATATTTGCTATGCGACAACCAATCGCCAGAGTGCTGTTGCGGCCATCGCCGAACAATGCGATTTGTTTTTGATCCTCGGCGCGGAGAATTCGTCCAATGCGCAGCGGCTCGTGGAAACGGCACAAAAATATCGCGCGAAAAAAGCGCAGCTCATCCAAGATGCCGGACAGATTAGCTGGGACGAAATCACCGTTCATCATACCATCGGCTTGAGCGCGGGCGCTTCAACGCCGGAATTTCTTGTGCAGAATGTCATCAAAGAAATGCGCGCGCGGTTTCCCGTCCGGCTGGTTGAAAGCGATGCGCCAGATGAAAATATCACATTCAAGTCCCTCGCCGAGCTCAGCCGATAATGGCGGTCTACACTTTCATTGACAATGATCAGCTCAGCGATTTTCTGACACATTATGACGTTGGGCGTATTCTGTCTTTCAAAGGCATCGCCGAGGGCGTAGAAAATTCTAATTTTTTTCTGCAAACCGAAAAGGGCATGTTCATCCTCACCCTTTATGAAAAGCGGGTGCATGAGAAAGACTTGCCGTTTTTCTTGGGCTTGATGAACCATCTCGCGGCGAAGGGGCTGCGGGTTGCGACCTCTCTCGCCGGTGAGGATGGCGCGCTCTACCGCCCTCTGGCCAGAAGACCGGCGGCGCTGATTTCCTTTTTGCAGGGCCAGAGCCCGACAAACCCTTCCGCAGATCAATGCGCGCAGCTCGGCGCTACCCTTGCGCAGATGCACCTCGCCGCACAGGACTTCCCGCTGCAGCGCAAAAATCAAATGGCACCCCCCTCATGGGCTGGACTGCTGACAAAAGACGGACAATATCAAAACATTCACCAAGAACTAAAAGATGAAATCCGCGACCTCCAAGCCGCATGGCCGCAAGACTTGCCGCAGGGAATCATCCATGCCGATCTGTTTCCCGATAACGCTCTGTTCAATCCCGCGCAGTCTGCGCGCGCGAATCCCGGAATAATTGATTTCTATTTTGCCTGCAACGATCTGCTTGCCTATGATCTCGCCATCTGCCTTAATGCTTGGTGCTTCACGCCGCAAGGCGAAGCCATTAAAGAAAAAGCGCAAAAGATGATTGAACATTACAGCCAGATCCGCGCGCTGACACCAGACGAACATCAGGCTCTGCCGATTCTGTGCCGCGGCGCGGCTTTGCGCTTTCTGCTCACGCGGATCGCCGACTGGTCAAATTTTCACAGTGGTGCAACCCATGTCCCACCGAAAGACCCCGAAGAATATCTCCGGCGCTGGCGATTTCACAAAAATGGCGGTAGGCTGATATGAGCCGGATCGAGATCTGGGTGGATGGTGCCTGCTCCGGTAATCCCGGGCCGGGGGGCTGGGGCGTCGTGCTGCGCCAAAACGGCAAAGAGCGGCAGCTGCGCGGCAGCGCCGCCGACACCACCAATAATCGCATGGAGCTCACCGCGGCGATCAAGGCGCTTTGCGCCTGCCCCAAAGACAGCCAGATCACGCTCTATACCGATTCCGACTATGTCAAACAGGGCATCACGTCGTGGATTCAAAAATGGCAGCGCAATGGCTGGAAAAACGCAAACCGCAAACCTGTCAGAAATAAAGATCTCTGGCAGCAGCTCAGCGAAGAAGCCGCTCAGCACGAAATTACATGGGAGTGGGTTCGCGGCCATTCCGGCAATCCGGGCAATGAGCTGGCCGATGAACTCGCGCGGCAGGCGATTTTAGAAATTAATAATTAAACACAAAGCCGATGCGCAGCAAATGCGCGATCTCTTCATCTGCGCCGCGATAAAAACCCTGCTGCGTCCAGATGATCTGGTAGCCGCTATCCAACACCAGACCCTCAAATAGAGCGGTGCGCATGCCCACCGAGGCGGTCACAGCGAAAGAGGTCACCGTGCTCACTATATTTGTCCTTTGCGTGTCTGTGCGGCTCTGACCTTGCAGCCCTGTGGTGATGGCATCCAAATTGTCTATGCCCAATGCGTCTATGTCGATTCTTTCTTCAATAGCTTCTTGTATCGGGGGAAGGCTATCACCATCAACCGTCGAGGTGATGGCGCGTTCATAAAAGCCGTCTTTGACATGACTCCATGCAACGCCCGCCCCGCCGCCGCCATAGAGCCAGAAATTGCGCGTGATCGGAATATCGGCGTAAGCGCTCAAAAAGCTGCCAATGCTGAAAAATGTCCCATTCGCCGAATAACCTGTCGTCGTCAAAATTTGGGCGCCGGTGTCTTCATCCCTTACAATCACCTCCGCGCGCTCGGCGAGCGCCACCTCGGCTGCCATTCTTGCACAAGCCTCATCACATTCATCATCAGCCATCATCGCGGCGTCATATGCCGGCATGAGTGCAATCGCTGCGCCATAGGTTGTGGGATTCCCATCCTCATCCTCAAAATCCTGATTCGCCAATAGGTTTAAAAGGGCGGTCTCTGCGTTAACTGCGGCAAATCCCCTCGATCGATCTTGATAAAACTGATTGAACCCACCTTCTAGCGGATCACCGACTGAGCTGGCACCATCAAAATCAGCGGCGTTAAAATTGACGCTCGCTTCCACACGCAGCCAGTCATTGAGCCGCCAGCCAAATGAAGTTGAAATATGACGCGGCGTTTTTAAGTTCACTTTGGTCGCTGGATGAATGAGGCCGCCTGCCTCAAAGCCGCGAAACACTGGATCTTCCATAAAAGACAGGCCGAACTCAATCGTCAATTCGCGGCGGCGATCTTCGTCAAGCAGCGCGAAAAATCCTCCCTCCTGCCCATAGGCCGGAGGCGCAACCAAAAATGCCAAAAATAAAAAAAGATATTTATAATTGCTCAAGAATGTTCTCAGCGCCACTGATTTTGGCTTCTCCCGGATTGGGCTCGCGATTGAACTGCACGACTTTGCCGTCATCCACCAGCATGGAAAAGCGCCACGAGCGCACCCCCATGCCCATCGCGGACGCATCAAAATCCAGCCCCAAACTTTTGGCGAAATCGCCATTGCCATCGGACAGCATCATCACGTCATCGCCAACACCCTTCTGCTTGCCCCACGCATTCATCACGAACACATCATTGACCGACATGCAGGCGATCACATCAACGCCTTTGGCTTTGATCTCAGCCGCGCGGCTCACAAAGCCCGGCAGGTGATCGTTGGAGCAGGTCGGCGTGAACGCGCCCGGCACCGCAAACAGCACGACGCGCTTGCCCTTAAAAAACTCTTTGGTGTTGAGCCGCTCTATGCCGCCTTTGGCCATATAGCTCAATTTTGCTTCAGGAATTTGTTCCCCAGCCTGAATTGTCATTTTTCTCTCCTCTTTAATGGTTTTAGCGATGATTTTGGTTTTGTTATCGCATTATTTGGGCAGTTTGTCGATAAAGCGGTTTATGTGCGGCGCATCAGCGCTCGCCGACGCTCTTCCGGGTGCCAGAGTGAGATGAAGTTGCTCGCGCAGCGGTATGCATAAATCCGCGCAGATCGCATAGGATAGGTCCAGCCGCAAATGCAGAGGCCGTGTGCGATCTTTGACATTGACGATCACAGGAAAAATGACCTCATCTTGATAGCCGATGAGCTCGCTGCTAAAGACTTTGATGCGCTTCGGCTGTGGAAAGCGCACCTGAGCTGATTTCAGATTCTCCGATTCCGACCAGAGAAATTTTGGCGCGATGCCGGTTTCACCGGGGTTTTTGGCATAGGTCTTCCACGCGCTGCCGAGGCGGATATGAACACCGGCCTCAATGCGCCCCTGCCCGATAGCCGTTTGCGCAGCGATCAGCCGCACTTGCGGCTTGGGTGGAAAAATGTCCGGCCAGTCTTGTGGTTCTGCTGCCTGCGGCCATGCTGCGGGCGGCAAGATGACCAACGCAAGCCATAAGAATCCAGCTAAATATCGCCGAAGAGATTGCCAAAAAAGAAGAGATTGCCAAAAAGAGCGCATAAATCCATTATTCCCTAGAAAAGCCAAAGCTTCAATAAAAATCTAACGCAAAGAATCTAGCGGGGGCGATTGCGCGGCAAAAAAGCGCGCACTTTATCCTTATTCATCGGATGAGCGTAATAAAATCCCTGCGCATAATCACAGCCGGTATCGCGCAAAGAGACCGCCTTTTGCGACGAATCCGTTCCTTCCGCGACGACCTTCACCGACATATCATGCGCCATGCTGACAACCGCGCGCACGATCGCCGCCGACTCCGCACCATATTGTGCAAGCCCTTCACCGATCAAAGCGCGATCAATCTTGATCACATCAAAAGGCAGATGCTGCAGCCAGCCCAAAGAGGAATAACCCGCGCCAAAATCGTCAATCGCGATATGCGCGCCGACAGCGCGCAATTGCGCCAAAGACTGCCCGGCGCGATCCGGATGGCGCATGATTAAGCCTTCCGTCACTTCCAGCTTCAACATGCCGGGTGCTAAAAATGCCTGCGCCAGACTATCTTTGACATCTTGCGCCAGACTTTCGCGGAAAAGTTCGCGGCGGGAAATGTTGACGCTGACAAAAAGCGGCGGATCATGGCGATAAATTAACTGCCAGCGGCTCAGCTCTTTGGTAGCGCTTGTGAGCGCAAAGCGGCCAAGATCATCAATCAGGCCGCTCTCCTCGGCAAGCGGGATAAATTCCGCCGGTGTGATCATGCCATATTTCGGATGCCGCCAGCGCATCAAAGCTTCAAAGCCCGCCGCTTTGGTATCAGCGAGGCGAATGATTGGCTGGTAGTGCATTTCAATTTCTTTGCGCGCGAGCGCGTGGCGCAAATCCGATGCGATCGCCATATGGCGGGCATCCACCCGACGCATATGCGCATCAAACCGCATGATCTTCCCCCGCTCCCCCGCCATCTGGCGCGCTTGCTGCAATGCAATTTCGGCATCTTTCATCAAAGCGCGCGCATCTTCAGAGCGATCATGCCATTCCGCCCAGCCTAGTGCGCAGGAGGGAACAACCTCTTGCTCCAAAATCTTGAGCGGCGCGCAGATATGTGCCACGAGCTCTTTCACCAATTCCGGCATGCGCGGTGCAATATGCGGCGGCACCAGAAACGCAAATTGATTTGATCCAGTGCGCGCCACGCTGCTGCCCGGCGGCGCGTTCTGCGTCAAACGCTGCGCGATCAAAAATAGCAAACGATCGCCGGCTAAATGCCCCAAAGCCTCATTGACCTCGCGAAAGCGGTGGAGATCAAGCACCGCCAGAGACGGCCCTGCTTGCGCTGACGCCGCGCGAATCATGCGCTCCAAGCGGTCAAGCAGCAAAGCGCGGTTCGGCAGGCCGGTCAGCGGATCATAGATCGCGCCATGCAATAAACGCTCTTCAACCTGCTTGCGCTGCGTGATCTCTCCGGCGAGGCCGACGCAGCGCTCTCCTACCATGCCCGCGCGCAGCTCAATCCATAGATAATGCCCCTGCGCATGGCGCAATCTGAACTCCATGCGAAATGTCGTGTTTTTATAGCGCGCATAATTCTCAAAAGCCGCCAGACATGTAGCGCGATCGTCAGGATGAATCAGCGCCATCCATTTGTCCGGCGCACCGCACAAAGCCTGAGGCGCTAATCCGAGCATCTTCTCCAGCAGCGGCGAGACCCAAAACTGCCTCTGCGCGATATTCCAATCCCAGACGCATTGCAAAGCCGCGCCGATCGCCACATCGGCGATTTGAGGCCGTATATGCCCCCCGCCGCCTCGTGAGGCAGACTTAGACTGCCGATAGACCCAAACACCTGCCGCCGCCAGCAGACTCGCGGCCAACAAAGACAATATGACCGCGCTCATCTCCATATCAGTGAAATATCCTCGCCCGCGCGCGGATAAAATCCGCCACCGCGCCGACATCATTGGCAACGCGCTGCAGCTGCTCGCGTCCGCGCACATCAAGCGCAGACGAGGATGGCGTGATGCCAATCGCCTCTTTAATCGCAGACGGGAATTTCGCCGCATGCGCCGTTGACAAAATCACCACCGGCCCCGGCGGCAATTTGACCCGCTCTGCCGCCGCCAGCCCGACCGCGCTATGCGGATCAATGATCTCGCCCGTTTGACGATAATGCGCTTTGATCGTCTCTTTCGTCGTCTCATCATCTATGCTGACCGCATCAAATTCGCGCATGATTTTCTGGTGAACGCCGTGAGGAAAAATAACCTCGCCTCTGTCGCGTAAAACGTCCAGCACTTTGTTGATGCGGCGCGGCACACGGCCATAGGCCTCAAACAAAAAGCGTTCAAAATTGCTGGGCAGCTGGATGTCCATGCTCGGCGAAAGCGTCGCGGTGACTTCGCGCGGGCTATAACGCCGGCTGGTCAAAGCGCGCGCAAGAACGTCGTTTTCGTTGGTCGCAATGACCAGCCTGCCGATCGGCGCGCCCATGGATTTTGCAACATAGCCGGCATAGATATTGCCAAAATTTCCGGTCGGCACGACAAAGTGAACCTTCTGCCCGCGACCGGCATTCAGCGCCGCCGCGGCTGAAAAATAATAGACCGTCTGCGCCATCACCCGCGCCCAATTGATTGAATTGACCGCAGCCAATTGCGCCGCATGACGAAAATCCCGATCGCTGAACAGAGCTTTGACAAGAGCTTGACAATCATCAAAATCACCGTTCACGCTCACGGCATGGACATTGCTCCCAAAATGGGTCGTCATCTGGCGGCGCTGCACCGATGAAATGCGCCCATGCGGATATAATACGAATAAATCAACGTGGCGGCTGTCGGCAAAGCCGGCCATCGCCGCAGCACCCGTATCACCTGACGTCGCACAGACAATCGTCGCTTTCATCTCATGCGCCGCAAGCGCGCCATCCAGCAAGCGCGACAAAAGCTGCATCGCCAAATCCTTAAACGCCAAAGACGGCCCGTGCCATAATTCCAGCATCCATGCACGCGGCGCGATCTGCCGCAAAGGCGCGATCGCCGGATGGTGAAACCCGCGATAGGCCGCATCAATCGCCGCGCGCAATTCCGCAGCGCTCATCGCCGGTGCAACAAAGGGCGCTAAACAAGCCTGCGCCACATCTTGATAGGAAGCGCCCGCAAAACCGCGCAACACCGCGCGCTTCAGCCGCGGCCAGCGCGACGGCAAATAAAGACCGCCATCCGGCGCCAGCCCCGCCAGCAAAACATCCTCAAAATCAGTCAGATGAGGCGCAGAGCTTCTTGTGCTGATATATCTCACGGGAAATTTTCTCTCATTGTGCATCCGTTTTAGCATGTCTGCCGAAAAGCGCCATGAGCGGGATCGCCAACATCAGCGCAAACCATGTCAGCGCATAATTGAGGTGCTGATCCCTCAGCTGCGGACACGCCAAAGACAGATCGCCCACCAGCCCAAAAACCGGCCTCAAGCCCAAAAAAGCGGCAATCTCATCAACATTGCGCACGAATTTCTTCTTCTGCTGCCTGCCATCGGGATCAAAAAAGCTGCGGCTGGCCGATGGCCATAAAACCACCTCCAAAGATTGAACGCCGACCGGCTCATCTTTGGCCGCGCCGCGATCAATGAGAATAAACCCGCGACCCTCCAGACGCTTTAAACGCTTTAAACGCTTTAAACGCAGGGGCGTGATCGTGTGCCACGCGCCCGCGCGCCATAATTGCACCGCATTGCCGTGATCAAATCGCCCTTGCAGGCGAACCCGCCGCCACGTCCATGATGCCAAATCCAAAGGTGCCAAATCCAAGCCGCGCCATTCCTCAAACGCAGGCAGCGCAAAAATTTCGCCGCCTGCGCAGCGCTCGGTGATGTCTTGCTGCAAAGATTGCTTCCACACACGCCGCTCTAATTGCCAGATTCCCAGCAAGCCACACACCAAAGACGGCAGAAGCGAAAGTAAAATAATCCCCCGCCGCGAACTCCCCTGACGGATCCCCTGATGACTCAAGGTGCCGCCACCTCAGCACCCCAAATATAAATAGAGAAAAACAAAAACAGCCAGACCACATCAACAAAATGCCAATACCAAGCGGCAGCCTCAAAACCGAAATGCTGCTGCGGCGTGAAATGACCGCGCACAGCGCGCAGCAAACAGACGATCAGAAAAATCGTGCCGATGATCACATGCGCGCCGTGAAAGCCGGTCGCCATAAAAAACGTCGCGCCATAGACGTGTCCGGAAAATCCAAATGCCGCATGCATATATTCATAGGCCTGCAGGCCGGTGAACAAAAGACCCAAGAGAACCGTCAGCAATAATCCCTGCACCAAATGGCGGCGATGGTTTTCAATCAAAGCATGATGCGCCCACGTGACCGTCGTGCCCGAAAGCAGCAGAACGATCGTATTCAAAAACGGAATGTCCCATGGATCAAATGTCTCAATGCCTTTCGGCGGCCAGACTTTGTCAAACAAAGCGGTGCGCGCCTCCATCACCGCGTCATCGGGAAAAATGCTCGCATTAAAATAGGCCCAGAACCACGCCGAAAAAAACATCACCTCTGACGCGATGAACAAAATCATCCCATAGCGCAAATGCATCTGAACCACCGGCGTATGATCGCCGCGCTGCGCCTCGCTGATAACATCGCGCCACCAGAAAATCATCGTCAGCGCAACCCCAAGCGCGCCGGCGATCAAAGTCCACGCGCCATAATCACGCATATATAAAATGCCGCCCAAGGTCAGCAAAAACGCCGAAATCGCCCCGACCACAGGCCACGGGCTGGGCTCCACAAGATGATAATCATGATGAGCAACTGACATATCTGTCTCCTATTTCTCAGCCTTAGTTTTATCAGGAAAAAATGTATATGACAAAGTGATCACCTCAACATCATTCATTTCGGGGTCTTTGGCGATCTCCGGATCAATAAAGAAGACGATGGGCATATCCACTTTCTCGCGCGGTGCTAGAGTCTGGCTGGTGAAGCAAAAACACTGAATCTTGGAAAAATAATAGCCCGCTTTTTCAGGAGTCACATTAAAGGTCGCGCGGCCTGTGATCTTTTTATTGGAGAGATTGCGCGCATAATAACTCGTCTTGGACATCTCACCGACGCGCAATATAACGCGCCCTTCATTCGGCCCGAACGCCCAAGGCAGGTCTGGCGCGATGTTGGCGTCAAAGCGGATCGTCATTTTGCGCGCGAGCACGATCGGCGCACTCTGCGCGTCATGTCCGGACACAGCTTTGGGCGTGCCGCCATAGCCTGTCAGACGGCAAAACGCATCGTAAAGCGGCACCGCAGCAAAGGCCAGACTCAGCATCAGCACCGCACCCAGCGCGCTTAACAAAGCCGTAGAGCGCATTTTTTCAGTCATCCGTCATCCCCAGCAGACTAGACTGTAAGCCAATCGGCGGACGCTTGGCGATATTGCCGCCTATGCGCGCCATCGTCACGAAGATAATCAAAACAACAAATCCCGCAAGAAGCCACGCAAGAATTTTGGCGCGCTGCCGCCTTTTATCCAAAACCTCTTTTGTCCAACGCGGTTCAGAAGAGTCCATAGAGCCTCAAAAAATGATCCAGCATCAAAGCAAAAAACAGCGCAAAAAGATAAATCACCGAAAACCAAAATAAAGATTTTTCACCGCTTTTGCGCCACCACAATACCAGCGCGCGGCGCGCAAATTCCAGACCCAGCGCCGACGCAGCCGCCGCATAAAGCCAGCCCGCACCCGAAAAAACCGGCAGCAAAGATACCGGCAGCAAAATTAACGTATAAATAAAAATCTGCCGATGAGTCGCTGCTTCACCAGCGACCGTCGGCAGCATCGGAAGCTGGGCGCGCGCATAATCGGCTTTGCGTCCCAGCGCCAGCGGCCAAAAATGCGGCGGCGTCCAAAAAAAGATGATCAAAAATAACCAGAGCGGCATCAAAGCCAAATCTCCCGCCGCAGCCGCCCAGCCAATCAATGGCGGCATCGCGCCCGCAGCACCTCCAATGACGATGTTATGCGCCGTCAAAGGCTTGAGCCACATCGTATAGACAAAGACATAAAAACCAATCGTCAAAGCCAGCAAAAAAGCCGCCAGCCAATTCACAAACACGCCCATGCCGATCACCGACAGCACCGACAGCACCGTGCCAAACCCCAGCGCTTCGCCGGGCGCCATGCGCTTTTGCGGCAAAGGCCGATGCGCCGTGCGTGCCATCTTTGCGTCTATGTCGCGCTCATACCACATATTCAGCGCCGCCGCGCCGCCCGCGCCAAGCGCCATAAACACCAACGCGGCAATGAGGATCGCCGGATGCGCCGCGCCCGGCGCAAGCAGCATAGCCGCAATGCCTGTCCACAAAACGAGCGCCATCACGCCTGATTTCATCAGTGCTAGAAAATCAGCGGCCTCCGGTTCGGCGTAAGACATATCGGTTGGCACCGCCTGCATGGTCAAGGAATGCGCGGCAAAGTCTGGTATTGGTGGAAAGGCGGCGGCGAAGATAAAGTCCATTCCAAAGTCTGGGCGCCGACACCCCATGGATTATCCTCGCAGGGAACTTTCTTGGCAAAGGCGCGCACGACGCCGATGATAAAAATCAGCGAACCGAAAGCGGATAAATAGCCGCCAAGCGAGGAGATCAAATTCCAGCCCGCAAACGCATCTGGATAATCTATATAGCGGCGCGGCATGCCCGCGAGGCCGAGAAAATGCTGCGGAAAGAAAAGCAGATTGACGCCAATGAAAGTCGTCCAAAAATGCAGCTTGCCGATCCATTCTTCATATTGATAGCCCGACATTTTGCCAAACCAGTAATACCAGCCCGCAAAAATGCCAAACACCGCGCCCATAGACAGAACATAGTGAAAATGCGCGACGACATAATAGGTGTCGTGCAGCGATCGATCCACGCCCGCATTGGCCAGCACAACGCCGGTCACGCCGCCCAAAGTGAACAAAGCGATAAAGCCGATCGCCCACAACATCGGTGTCTTAAAGCTGATTGACCCGCCCCACATGGTCGCGATCCACGAAAATACTTTGATGCCGGTCGGCACGGCGATCACCATCGTCGCAAAAGTGAAATAGGCCTGCGCGGCAAAAGATATGCCCGACGTATACATATGATGCGCCCAGACCACAAAACCCACCACGCCGATCGCGCTCATCGCATAGGCCATGCCCAGATAGCCAAAAATCGGCTTGCGTGAAAAGGTCGGAATCACCTGCGAGATGATGCCAAAAGCAGGCAAAACGATGATGTAAACTTCCGGATGGCCAAAAAACCAAAATAAATGCTGAAACAGCACCGGATCACCGCCGCCAGAGGCTTCAAAAAATGCAGTGCCGAAATTGCGATCGGTCAGAAGCATCGTGATCGCACCGGCCAAAACCGGCATCGCCAGCAAAATCAGCACCGCGGTCACCAAAATTGACCAGACAAAAAGCGGCATCTTATGAATCGTCATGCCGGGTGCCCGCATATTCAAAATCGTCGTGACGAAGTTGATCGCTCCCAAAATTGACGACGCCCCCGCCAAATGCAGCGAGAAAATCGCAAAATCCACCGCCATGCCCGTCGTGCCAGAGGTGGATAGAGGCGGATAGACCGTCCAGCCCGTGCCCGCGCCCAAAGCTCCCGCCGTGCCCGGCACAAACATGGAAATCACCAGCAAAGCCAGCGCCGCGGGCATCAGCCAAAAAGAGATATTGTTCATGCGCGGAAATGCCATATCTGGCGCGCCAATCATCAAAGGCACGAACCAATTGCCAAACCCGCCGATCAATGCCGGCATCACAAAGAAAAACACCATGATCAGCCCATGCGCGGTGATCATCACATTGTAAAATTCATGATCAAAATAATCCACGCCGGGGAACATCAGCTCGGCGCGCATCATCACCGACAGCAGCCCGCCGACAATGCCCCCCAGCAGCGCGATCACAATATACATCGTGCCGATGTCTTTGTGATTGGTGGAAAATAGCCAGCGCCGCCAGCCCGTCGGATGATGTTCAGCGTGATCTGACATGAGACAATCTCTCTTCTTTGGAGGCTTCTTTGGTGGTTTCATTTTCAGAAAAAGCGCGTTTGGCTGTGCGCAGCCAGCGGCGGAAGTCGCGCTGCGAGACAACTTTCACCTCAATCGGCATGAATGCATGGCGTGAGCCGCAAAGCTCGGAACATTGGCCGTAATAAGTGCCGATCTTGGTTACACGAAACCATGTTTCGCTGATGCGTCCGGGCACGGCGTCGGTTTTGATGCCAAAGGCGGGCACAGCAAAAGCGTGCAGCACATCAGAGGCGGTAATGATCACGCGCACCGTCGTATTCACCGGCACATAAAGCGGATTGTCCACCGACAATAGGCGCAGCTGGCCTTTCTTGAGCGCCGCATCCTCAATCATCAAGGAATCAAACGCAAAGCCTTCATCGGGATATTCATATTCCCAATACCATTGATGGCCAATCGCCTTAATGGTCATCTCAACCTTCGGAATCTCCGCTTGGTCGCGCAGCAGCCGGAAAGACGGCACAGCGATCATCACAAGAATCAGAACCGGCACCACCGTCCAGACGATCTCCAAAGACGTGTTATGCGAAACCCGCGACGGCTCAGGATTCATCCGCTCGTTAAATCGAAAAATGCAATAAAGAAGCAAAAAGAAAATAAACACCGTAATCAAAGTGATCACAATCATCAGAAAATCGTGGAATAAAGCGGTCTGCTCCATGATCGGCGTCGCGGCAGGCTGAAAATCCAGCTGCCAAGGCTCAGGCTTCGCCGCATTGGAAGGCGACGCACAAATCATCGTGAAGAGCATCAATGCCAAAGCTGATGATAATTTTGCTATCGTCTTCATATTGACTTTTTAGCAGAAAATTTTGGCGAGAGCAAAAGCCTCAAAAAGGAGAGACCTCAAGCCGCGTCGGCGCAAAGCCCAAATGCGGCACCGAAACCAAATGATCCTGATGCCACAAAGCCGGAAGAGACGGCCTCACAAGCGGCGGAATCTCCGTCTTAACTTCCCTTTTGAGAGCTTGAGCATGGATAAAGCCCAAAGGAGCAACTTCAAATTTCGTGCTACGACTAGTCGTTCCATAACCAGCCGCGCTGCCTAAGCGAACGCGGAAGCGGCGATCCCAGACAGAAGACGCGCCCCCTTTAAGAGAGACTGGCGGGCCAATATCAGCAAATTCGCGAAAAATCAGCCAGCACGAACCGCGCGGGATAATGCGGCAGCCCGCGAGCGTCCGGCCGCCGCCCAATCCCTCATAAAGCTGCGCAAGCTGTGCTTCCGAAGGGCGAAAGATACGACCGCCAATGCCCTGCAAAATATGCCCCAGCACGCGATGCCTCAAAGGCTGCGGCAGCGCATAAAACGCATCACGCGCAAGCCAGCAATAGCCCGAAGATACAAATTCAACATGCTGGTGTAAAAAATCCTCCCTCTTTTGGGACAATATGGATTTCAGGCGCGCAGCGCCTTCACTGGCGCGCGCAAGCCGCTTAGCCGACAGGCCTTGCGCCGCCAAAATATCCAAAGCGCGGCCTAAATGCGTGCGGCTATAGGCCGGATCGCGATTGGACGGATCCTCGCGCCATGAAATGCCCGCTTGCGTCAACACAGCTCTCAGGCGGCCTCGTGAAACGCCCAGCAGCGGGCGAATAAAATGGCAGTGAGAATGAATCCGCGCGGTAGGCATCGCCGCCAAGCCATCTATGCCCGAACCGCGCGCCAAGCGAAATAAAAATGTCTCCGCCTGATCAGCACGATGATGCCCCAGCGCACAATATTTCACCCGATTGCGGCGGCACCATGAAGCAAGCAGATCAAAGCGAATATCACGCGCCGCAGCCTGATTCCGCGGCGGCTGACCGCGATGACGCAAAATCACATGCGGCACCCCCAGCCGGCGCGCCACCCGCGCCACATGACGCGCCTCATAGGCCGCTTCCTTGCGCAATCCGTGATCCACGCTGAGCGCAAACAGGCTGCAGCGCGACCGCGCCAGCAAAACCAATAAAGCGAGAGAATCCGCACCGCCCGAAACCGCAACCGCGAGCGCCTCGTCTTCGGGCGCTTCAATTTTTGACATTAAGCCCGCAAATTCGGCGCGGCTAACCGGTAAATCCTGCATTGCACTGGACGCGCTCATATTCGGCGCTCAAGCGCTGAAGAATATATTGCGGCGCAGAAGGAAAGGTGCTGCGCAATTTATTATAGGTTGAACAGGCCTCATCCCACTCATTGAGCGCCGCCAGCGCCATGCCCAGCTTCAATAGGCTCTCGGCAGCCTTCGGGCTCGTGCCATAAGTGTTGAAGCCGCGCAAATAAGACGATGCCGCCTCACGATACCTCTTGCGCACATAAAACGATTCGCCCAGCCAATAATGCGCTGCACCCGCTTTATCGTGATCCGGATATTTCTTGATGAAGCTGTTAAAAGCGCGCTCGGCACGCGGATAATTTTTCTTATCAAAAAGCTCGCCCAGCGCGTAATTATAAAGGCTATCAGGACTTGTGTCCGCCAGCGCCAGCTGCGAATCACGCGATGTGGAAGCCGATGACCGCTCGCGCCGCGATGACTTCTTCTCGGCCACAGCTTTGACCGCGCGCATCACACGCTGCATATTCAGCTCAATCCTCTTGACGCGCTGGTCAAGGTCTTGAGTCTTGCTCGTCAATTGATTGCTCGTCTGGTTTGACGAATATTGCGCTTCCTCAATCTGCCCTGTCATCTTGCGCAACTGCGCTTCTATGCTGCCCAGCCGAATGGATAATTTCGCCAAACTCGATTCCAAACGCTGCGCGGATTTCGTGTCATGCGCCGATGCCTCCCCCGCAAAAACAAAGGCCGTAAAGAAAAATAATAATGGAATATATCCATATCGCATCAGATCATACCCTAGATTGCATAAGGGGAAGAGGCCGGATAGGCCCCTTCCCCCTAAAATGTTGTTCTTTGGATAAAGAAGGCTGGGTATTAGAAGCCGAGATCAAAATCCTCTTCATCATCTTCTGCAGCTTCATCTTCAAGTGGCGCCGAACCGTCTGTTCCTTTGATCACACTCACCGAGCGGCGGTTTGTTGACCAGCACGACTCATCTGAGCATGTCTCAACCGGACGCTCTTCGCCAAAAGAAACCACTTCAATGCGGAAAGGATCCACACCTTGCGAGATCAAATATTCGCGCGCGGCGTTCGCACGACGCTCGCCCAGCGCCAGATTATATTCATCCGTGCCGCGCTCATCGGCATGACCTTCAATAACGACGGTCAAATCCGCATTCTCTGCCAGAAAACGCGCTTGCGCTTTCAAAGCATTTTCACTGCGCCAGTAAAGGTCTGACTGATTGGTATCAAAGAAAACACGATCAATGCCATTGGTGGCGATGAATTCTGCAGCGGCTTCAGGCGTTTCAGCTTTGGTGATGGCCAAGTTTGCCCATTCATCTTCGCCGACTTCGGAAGAAGCAAGCATGCCATCTTCCATCATCATGCCGTCTTCCATCATGCCTTCCTCGCCCATCATCATGCCTTCTTCTTCCATCATCGCGGCGTCGTCCACGAGTCCTCCGCCATCTTCAACCGCACACGCCATGGTCACGACAAGAAGCCCTGAAAGCGCAAAATTTCTCAAAATCGTATTCATATGAATAACTCCCCTGAAATCGAGCGGTTAAAAAAGAGGCCGCTTTTCCCCTATGTCTTTCTCTTATTTTATAACAAAAGAAATCCAGTAAAAGCAAGGGATAACTGTAAAAAGTTTTTGCTTAAAGTCAAAAACAGCCTTCTTAGCTCATTTTCGCCCTGAAAGCGATTTTGTCAATCCCTGCCCGATTCGCGGCGACCATGCGGGATCCGAGGCAAAAGTGGGCGTTTTGATCGGGCGCTCATTATAGCCGGTGAGGTCAACTGACCAAATATTCGGTCCGCCGCGCGTTCCGGGGGTTTCGCGGTAAAACAGCAAAACGCGGCCATTGGGCGACCAGGTCGGCCCTTCATTATGATAGCCGCTTGTCAAAATGCGCTCGCCGCTGCCGTCCGGACGCATCACGCCGATCAGAAATCGGCCTTTATATTGCTTGGTGAAGGCGATCAGATCACCGCGCGGCGACCAAACCGGTGTGCCGTAAACGCCCTGCCCCCAGCTAATCCGGCGCACACGCGAGCCATTGGCGCGCATCACATATATTTGCTGCTTGCCGCCGCGATCTGACTCAAATGTGATATAGCGCCCGTCGGGCGAATAAGAGGGCGCTGTGTTAATGGAAGTATGTTTGGTCAAAGGCGCTACCTTGCGCTCGCGTAGATTCATCGTATAGATGTTCGTCTTGCCCTCATGCGCCAGCGAAAAGATCAACGTTGTGCCATTCGGCGCATAGCGCGGCGCAAAACTGATCGCCGAAAATTCCGCGATCGTCTCATGCGTTTTCTTTTCAACATTAAACAAATGAACCCGCGCGCGCTTGTCTATGAAAGACACATAGGTAATCTCCTGTAATGTCGGCGAAAAGCGCGGCGTGATGATGATATGAGAATCATCGGTCAGATATTCCCGATTGGCACCGTCCTGATCCATAATCGTCAGACGTTTTTTGCGATCATCTTTGGGGCCTTTTTCCTCAACATAAGATATGCGCGTATCAAAATAGCCTTCCTCACCCGTGAGCCGCTGGTAAATCGCATCGGCGATCAGATGTCCGGCGCGGCGCATGTTTTTCTTATCCGCCGTCAATTGCAGGCCCAATAATTGCTGGCGCGATTGCGTGTCCCAAATCCTGAACGAAATCGCCAGACGGCGCTGAGTCAGCGGCATCATGCGCCCGACCACGAGAATATCCGCCCGCAAAGCGCGCCAAGTTGAAAATTTAGGCGATTTGTCAAAAGGCTGCTTTTGGCCGGCAACCCTCTTATTGCCCAAAATGCGAAACAGACCCGAACGAGTTAAATCTCCAGCGACCACCTCATTAAGCACACGGCCAAATTTTTTCTGAAACTGGCGGCTGCCTTCAAAAGCCAAAAGCGCCACAGGCAGAGGATCCACATTGCCTTGCGTGATGTCAATCTCAAGCTCGGCGCGCGCTACATCGGGCTGTGCGGCCAGCAAAGCAAGCAGAGCTAAAAAAAACGGGGCAAAAAAATTTTTTGTATTCATCATCGGGCTGTCTATATCTAGTGATAGCTGGATATAGCTTCAATATGGTTAACAAAAATATGGTTAACAAAAATATAGTTGAAATGCTTATCCTTCAATTTTTTTGCCCTCAAGCATTTCAGCCGGATTGAAAATCAGCACCATTTCGCGCCAACTTTCATATTTTTCAGCGGGCATTCTAAATGGCTCACAGCGCCGCAGCGCGCGCAGAGCATTCTCAACCGCAACACGAAAAAACTTGCCGCGCGCCCGCGTTAACACTTTTGGCGGCACAATCATGCGGCCATCCACATCTAAAAACACTCTGATCTTGACCACCAATTTATGCGCATTGGCCGCACCCGCCGGAATCGTCCAGCAGCGGCGCATCTGCACCTTGATCGCATCAATGTCGCGCGGCGTCAATTGCGGCTTGGGCGTAATATAATTCTGATCCTTCTTATCGGGCAATTTGTCCAACAAAGCCGCAATGCGCCCCGGATTGAAATTATTCTCCTGCTTTTCAAGATCCGCACTGTCCAAGATCGGCGGCGCCTCAATGAACCCCACCGCCGTCACATCGCTTGAAGGCCGGGTGATCGCCTCAGCCTTCTCGCTCGACATAATCATGATCGCCAAAGGCTCCGGCTCCGGCAGCTTGAGCTCCGGCAGCTGCGGCCACGCAACCACCGTCAGCACCATCAAGACAAAATGAAATGCCAGCGAAAATCGCCAGCCCAATGATGTCTTGCGATATTGCGCGGACGCAAAGCTCTTGACTCGTTCCTTAAATTCCTCCTGCAGAAGCATGAGGCAGGCCTATCTCCTATAATGATCCACTAATTTATAGCGCGACACTAGACGAATAATAAAGAAAAAACCGGAAATCGCGCTCAAAACTCTTATTCATATTACTATCAACTTCTTTGCTCCAATTTCTTTATCCATTTGTTTATGCGTTTTTAGCGTTTTGTATCAATCGGCTCGGTGACGAGCGCCACATGGGTGAACCCCGCCGCATTGATCGCGCCCATCACGCCCATCACTTGGCCATAATTGACGCCCTTATCACCGCGCACATAAACGCGCCGTTTATCATCCTCCTGCGCCAGACCCGCCAGCCGCGACAAAAGCTGGTTTGAGTTAATCTCGGCGTCTTGCAGAAAAACTTTGCCATTATTGTTGATCGTGACAACAAGCGGCTCGCTTTCGCCTTTGAGCGCACGCGCCTGCGTCTTCGGCAAATCAACTGGCACGCCGGTCGTCAGCAGCGGCGCGGTGATCATAAATACGATCAGCAGCACCAGCATCACATCCACAAAAGGCGTCACATTGATTTCGTTGATAGGCCGATATTTTCCCCGACCTTTATCCGCAAGAGGATTATGCACGGCGCGGCTCCGGTGCTATGCTGCCCGGCGCTGTCGGCGTCGGGGGAACGGCGCGCGTCCCGCCCGTCAGATATGCCCAAAACTCATTGGCAAAAACATCAAGCCGCGAAGCATAGCGCGCTACCTCGCCCGACAGCCAGTTGTAAAATACCACCGCGGGAATCGCGACAAACAGACCAAACGCCGTCGCAAACAGAGCCTCCGCAATGCCCGGCGCCACCACCGCTAGACTCGTTTCGCGAGTCACCGCAATAGACTGAAAGCTGTTCATAATCCCCCAGACCGTGCCGAACAGGCCAATAAAAGGCGCCGTCGCGCCGATTGTCGCGAGCAGCGACAGATAGCGCTCCAACCCCGTGAGGGTGCGCTGAATCTCAACACCCAGCACGCGCTCAACCCGCTCGGCGGCATCGCTGACGCCTGCCGCTTGGCCGCCGCTCTGGCGCGTCATCTTTTGCGACACATCCCATTCGCGAATCGCTTCTTCCGCCAGCGCCACAAGATGATCGGGAACCTCCTCCCCCCGCTTGTCCAGTTCAACCGGTCGCGGCGCGCGCGTTTTATGAAACTCGGCCTCCGAATGGTCGGCTTTGCGGTTGAGCCGAAACAGCAGCAGCCACCGATCCACGATGATCGCCCATGAGCCCACAGACATCAAAACCAGCAAGATCAAAACCATCTTGACAATGCTGTCGGCGCGCAAAAAAATCGCCCACGGCGTGAACGAATCGTCAGCTAAAAATTCCATTCGCGGAAAGCTCCTTTAACATCATCACGGCACAGGACTTTTGAATCGCCGCTCTTTTAAGTTATAGCGCGGCGGCGCAAAGCCGCGCAAGGGGGACGCTAAACACATAAAAAAGCATAAAAAAAGAGGGGCTTTGAAAGCCCCCCCTTCTCTAACCTGTTCGGTGCTATCAGCGATTAAAACTCATACCGCGCGGTGAACAAAATCGCATGGCTGATTTGCTGAAAATCATCATTGCCCGTGACCCCTCTGTTGCCACCGGCACCAGATGGCTTCGGGTTGCTCCAAGAAAAATCATAAGCCAATCCGACAACGACATTATCAAGCAGATCGCCGCCGACCGTATTTTTATAATTTTGAGGCAGACCGGAGAGATAATAATCATAACCTGCGGTGAGCCGACCAAAAAAGGCAACCTTAAAGGCATCAGAAAAACCTGCGCCATCAAAAGTCCACAAGCCAACGCCAACGCCAAAGCCGAAATAAGGCTGATGTTCACCTTCTAAAACATGGAAGTAATTATTCCAGACAAAGTTGAGCACACTCACTTCGGTCAAAGCATCTGCACCACTGGCGGTTGCAGCCAGACCGGCAGCATTTATATAAGCGATCAGCGCCTCAGCGGGTGATGTCCGCTCATCAGTTGGTGTGGCTGCATTATCCATTTCCGGACCGATAGGACGGAGAGAACCGTCGGTTTCATAAGAGCGCCAGCCTATAGACAGATCCGTTCTATAGACGGAGCCAATCCAGCCTCCCACCGCGCCTTCTATGTGATAGCCAGCATCTGGAGATGATTCAATTTGGAAATTCGGCTGATTTCCGAAAGCTCCCTCATTGGTGGACACCACCGCACCGACGCGCGCTGCGCCGTAAAAATCTTTTCCTCCTGGCGAAGCTGCCTGTGCAGGTTGAGCCATAGCCAAGCCGACCAAAGCCGCAAAAGTGGCTGTAAACAAATAATGCATATTATTTTCCCCCTAAATTATAATTTCCCCCCCATGTTCTTGTGGGGCAATTTGTTGACAATAGAGAGCAAAAATGATTTTGACAAGTGATTTTTTTGATTTTTTTGCCTTCTCAAACTGCCTATGAAGCGGCGTTTTGCTCTTAACCCCCCTTAAAACCCATAGGATAGGCTTATTTTTACCTGACTCTGCCGCGAATCAGACGCACGGTCAAAAATGTTGACATAGCGATATTGTACGCCGACGCCAAATTGATCCGTCAAGCGATAATCATAGCCAAAGGCGCCAGCGAGCGCGAAATCCGCTGCGGAACTATCCTTATACTGCCGTCCGATCCAATAAAATCGCCGCCGCTGGTACGCAAATCCAAGTCCAAAGCCTGCCCAAGGCTGGTGACGTGATGCGCGCGGTAAAAAATGAAAATTCTGATTCCACAAAAAAAGCGCCGCATCTTTATAGCCGCGCCCTTCATCCGCGCGCAGAATTGACGGACGCGCGCGCGCTTCAAGCTGCGCGCGCTGGTAGCCGGTCTCAAATTCCGTGCGCATTCTGATATCGCCAAACCGCAGCCAGAGTCCAAAAGCGCCAGTCACCTCAAACCCCGGCTGAGAACGCACAGGCAGATTGCGCGGATTTGGCGCCTCCACTGCCACTTGAGCGCTGGTCGGATGGTCAATAAATGTCCCGACCCGCCACGACGTATAAATGCCCTCAAACCAATCTTGCGCCGCAGCCTTGACAGGCAGAAGACATAATGTAGGCAGTAGCAGCGTTATCGCGATCCCGTGGCGCTTCATGTTAAAATCCGTAAGTCATATTGATCAAAACCTGACTCCCCAGCTCCTCGCTATAGCCTTCGGCCACAAGAAAGCGATAGCTCACGCCCAGCAATAAATGCTCGCTGCTAAATCGCGAGCGCTCCAAAACCAGATAATCATAACCCACGCTCGCCATCGTAATAAAATTGACGCCGCCGCTCTCGGCGGTGCCCGATCCGTTGGGCAGTTTCGTGTCGCCAAAGCTGCCGCCAAAACCCAAGCCGCCCCAAATCTGATGCGGGTTTTGCTTGTCAAAAGGATGAAAATAATTATGCCACAAAACTGAAATCGCAGTGGATGCGCCGCTGCCGCCGCTGCCAGCTTTGACCGCATAACGCTGCCAGCCTAATTCCATCTCGCTGCGCAGCCAAACCGGCCAATCCGGATCAAGCCGCGCGCCAAAGGCTACATTGATCGCAAATCCGGTCGTCTGCGCATCACGCTCAACCAGCACATCGTCGCGCGCAACGCCGTTAGAACTTGCCAGAAAACGCTCGTCGGCATCATGGGGCAAAAGCGGCCCCAGCCTCACGCCAAAATAAACGCCGTCAAAAATACCATCCTCCGCCGCCGCTGCCTCAAAAGACGCCAACAGCAATCCCATCAGCATGCCCGTCAGCATGAAGCGCATCCGAAAGCGCATCCGAAAGCGCGTCCGATATTTTGTCTTGAACTTCAACATGCTTCTATATAGAACCTTCAAACACAGCGAGCAAATCGGCCGGAAGACGCACCGGACGCGCCGCGCCGCCCGCCTGAACCCCCGCCTGAATTAGGGCGAGATCAACCACGCCGCGCCATAATAAAGTCTCATCGCGCATGATCTCCTGCGTCATCTGCAAGCGCGCGCCGCGCGCGGCGGTCAGGCGCGATGACACCGCCAACTCATCTTCCACCCGCGCCGGTGCATAAAAATCAGCCGCAAGACGCCGCACCACAAACGCCAAAGGCGGCGCGCGCGACAGCAAAGCCCGATGCGTGATGCCCAAGCTGCGCAGATATTCCGAGCGACCGCGCTCGGCGAACCGCAGATAGTTCGCGTGATAGACCAGACCGGTAAAATCCGTGTCTTCATAATAAACGCGCAAGATGAAACGGTGAGGCTGTCTATTCATCATCACGAGAACGCGAATAAGGCAATAGATCGCCTGACGCGACATCGCCCGTCGGCGGCGGCTTTAGCCCCAAATGCGCATAGGCCGCGCCCGACGCCACCCGCCCGCGCGGTGTGCGCAATATGAATCCTTGACGCAGCAAATATGGCTCAACGCCATCTTCAAGCGTGTCGCGCGTCTCGCCCAGAGCCGCCGCCAAAGTCTCAACGCCAACCGCGCGGCCCGCAAACATTTCGGTCAAGCAGCGCAGATAGAGATGATCCAAATGATCCAGCCCGGCCTCATCCACTTGCAGCCGCTCAAGTGCTGCAAGCACGCTGGCATGGTCGGCCTCGCCGCGCCCTGCGGGAAGCGCAAAATCGCGCACCCGCCGCAAGAGCCGCTCGGCAATGCGCGGCGTCCCGCGCGCGCGCCGCGCCATTTCTTCAATGCTGCGCGCCGAAAACGCGCAGCCCAAAATGCCCGCCGTGCGCTCAATGATCTGCACCAATTCGCGCGGCGAATAAAAATCCAGCCGGATGGAAATGCCGAAGCGATCCCGCAAAGGCGCTGACAACAAGCCGCTGCGCGTCGTCGCGCCTACTAGCGTAAACGGGTTGAGCGCCACCCGCACCGCGCGCGCGCCGACGCCCTCGCCGATCATCAGGTCAAGCGCAAAATCCTCAAGCGCTGAATAAAAAATCTCCTCCACCTGCAATGTCAAACGATGAATCTCATCAATGAACAAAACATCATAAGGTTCAAGTCCGGTCAGAAGCGCTGCCAAGTCTCCCGGCTTTTGCAGCGCCGGCCCCGACGTCATGCGCAAATTGACCTGCCGCTCCCGCGCGATGATATGCGCCAATGTCGTCTTGCCCAGCCCCGGCGGGCCGGCCAGCAAAACATGATCCAGCGCCTCCCCGCGCTGCCGCGCGGCGTCAATAAATATGCGCAAATTCTCGCGCGTCTCTTGCTGGCCGATAAAGTCCGTCAGAAGATGCGGACGCACCGCGCGGCGGTCTTCTTGGCCGAGCGCTTCAGCCTGTGTGATCGCTTCGCGCGCGCTCATCACGCCAGCTCCCGCAGACAGGCGCGGATGATCTCTTCAGTCGCCGCGCTCTGGTTGGTGTTCGCCGCCATCACCTTGCCGACCGCCATGCGCGCGCGATATTCGGTATAGCCCAAATTGACCAAAGCCGAGATCGCACCATGCGCGCCCAAATGCGCCGCACCGCGCAAAGGCGTCATCTCAGCGACCGCTTGCGGCACTTTATCTTTCAGCTCATTGATGATGCGCTGAACGAGTTTCTTGCCAATGCCTTGCACCGTCATCAGCAGCGCGCCCTCTCCGGATGTGATCGTATGCGCTAGATCTTCCGCTGACAAAGCGCCCAAAATCGCCAGCGCCGCGCGATTGCCTACGCCATGCACCGACGTCAAAAGATGAAACCAGTGCAAATCTTCCGCGCTCGCAAAGCCGTAGAGCAAAATCGCATGTTCGTTCATTGCCGTGGCGATCCATAATGTCGCAGGCTGGCCGACCGGCGGCAAATGCGACGTCATGGATTTTGGACAGTGAACCTCATAGCCAACGCCATGAACATCAAGAATAACGCCCTCATCTTGGATGCTGTCCACCAGACCTGTAAGTTTGCGGATCATGAGGCTGCCCGCAAAATCTGGCGTGTGCGAAGGCTGCCGCGAAAAGCATGGCAGAGTGCAATCGCCAGCGCATCGGCTTCATGATCGGTTTCAGGCGCGGCAGCCGGCAGCAATTTGCTGATGATAAAGGCAATCTGATGTTTGCGCGCGCGGCCAAAGCCGATCACCGCTTTCTTGACCGCCGTCGGCGCATATTCCACAATCGGCACACTGGCGCGCGCCGCAGCAATCAAACAGGCCGCGCGCGCCTGTCCCAGCAAAAACGCCGAAGGAATACTCATGCCAACAAAGGCTTTTTCAATCGCCGCCTGCGCGGGCTGGTAGGTGCGCAACACTTGATCAATGTTTTGCTCCAAATCCAGCAGCCTTTCAGCAAGCGGCGCTTTGGTGTCAGGTCCGATCGTGCCGCTCGCCACATGCACCTGCGCACCATCGCGCGCGCGGCGGCCAATCACGCCCCAGCCCGTCCAGCGCAGGCCCGGATCAATGCCGATAATGATCTCGGATATATCTTTAGAGGGGCGCATATAATAACAGCTCCCCTTCCGGCGCGCAGGCATTGGTATAGACATATTGAACATCATCATGCTCTTCCAAAGCCGCGACGATCTTGCACAGACTCTCAAATGACGCTTCGTTCACTTCCATCGCATTTGTCGCAAGCCACGCCAGACGCTGGCAGACCGGCGCGCTCTGGGCGATCTTCTCAAGAGCTTGCGCGCAGGCCTCCATTTGCTCGCGCGCGCAAAAGAAAAAATGCCCCTCCGGCGTGGAATGGCAGTCGGTCGCATCAGCGGCAAGTGCTGCATCAAGCGCGGCCTCCTGCGTGAAAACATCTTGCGGGTAAAACACCTCGCCCAGCTGCGTGAACATAAACGACACGGAATTGTTCTCGCCCAAATTGCCGCCAAACTTCGTCAGCAAAGCGCGAATGCTGCTCGCGGTGCGGTTGCGATTGTCGCTCAGCGCCTCAATGATCACGCCGACGCCGCCCGCCGCAAACCCCTCATAGCGGATCTCCTCATAGGCGGCGCTGTCCTTATCCGCGCTCTTATTGACCGCGCGGGTGATGTTGTCTTTGGGCATGTTCGCCGCGCGCGCATTTTGTATCGCCGTGCGCAGCCGCGGATTGCTCGCCGGATCGGTGCCGCCAATAGACGCCGCCACCGTGATCTCGCGCACCAGCCGCGAAAACTGCTTCGCCCGCCGCTTATCCTGCGCACCCTTGCGAAATTGAATGTTTTTAAATTTAGAATGTCCGGCCATGATTGATTCGCTCGGTTATATCTTAAAGGCACACCAGCCGGTTTCCGTTAATATATGGCGCAGGGCGACATCGTGCGGCGCGCGCGGCAGATCGTCCATCTGCTGCGCCGCATAGGCCAAACCCGCCGCAATACCCGAAAAAGATATTAACGTCCGATCATAATGCCCCGCGCCATAGCCCAGCCTTGTGCCTAGTGAATCAAAAGCGAGCAGCGGCACGATAATCATTTCCGGAATCACCTCCGGTTTGTCGGCGGCAGGCTCTAAGATTCCGTGAGCGCCTTTAACCAATTTATCTTCTGGCCGGTAGGCGCGAAACTTTAATGGCGCATCCGCCCCTTGCACGATCGGCAGCGCACACCCCACGCCGCGCGCATGAAGCTGCTGCAGCAAAGGCACAGGGCTGATTTCATCTCTGATCGGCATATAAAGCGCCACAGAGTGAACATCTTGCGTGATCTCATGTTCAAAAAACAAGCGCGCGATATTTTGCGCTGCGCGCTGCGCGCAGTCGGGCGATATTGCCGCGCGGCGCTCTTGCGCGCGGCGGCGCAAAGCATCTTTATTCATATAAGCTAAGCGGCAGGGCCAGCAGCATCGCGCGCGGTGAACAGCGGATCTTTATCTTCATCACCCTCATCCTGCGACATCGTTTCAGCCAAAAGATGAATGCGCTGCGCCAATTGTCCCAGCGTGGCGGCCAAATCGGTTTCATTTTTTTCCATATATTTATTTTTCGCCTGCGCCGACAGATGCGCCTGATCCACATCGCGGCGCAGCGCCATAATCTGTTCGCGCAAAGAAAGCACTTCATCAGATGCCATCAGCGCCGCCGTCAGCATCAAATTCGTATCGCCCGATCTCTTGGTGGTGCGATCAAGCCGCGCGATTTGCGTGCTTAAATAATCAGTCACTTTGTGCAAACGCTCCTGCTCATCTTCGCCGCAATTGAGAAGATAATCCCGCCCGTTAATGCAAACATTGACCTGCTTCATCGCTCAGCCCTCTGCACGCGACTTTTTGCGTTCCAGCGCCGCGTGAATATGCGCGAGTGCATGATCAATCGACTCACTCGCCTCAGACGCCAGCGCTTTGACCTCGGCGCTGCCGACATTATGCAATGCCGCCACGCGCGCTTCTTCCGCACGGCGCGCTTCCTCTTTCCAAGACTCGGCCTTCTCCTGCCACGATGCTACTTTTTGACGCCAGCTTTCTATCTCGGCTTGCTGCACTTTACTTTGCTGCTCATGCAGCTCGGCATGCGCGGCGGCTTGCTTTTCAGCTTCCCGCTGCCAATAGGCCGATTGCACTTTCAGAGATTGAATATGCTGCTCTAGACGCTGCTCAACCGCCATTTTCTTTTGATCGGCGCGCGCGCGCGCAGACGCACAGACAAGTTCCAGCTCGCCAATCGCTTTGCCCAATTGCGCCGCCGCACCCGCAAGAATATGACCGCGATCCGCATAATCTGCCTGCGAATTATCTACCCGCGAATTATCTACCCGCGAATTATCTACCCGCGAATTATCTAATTGTGGATAAATGTGATTTTGAGGTTCAAAATCCATGAGGTTCTAAATCCATATTGCCCAATCCATATTTATAGACATCTGATTCGTTTTTGATTGATTCTTGAGGCTAAACGGCAAGCGCTGTGCGCGTCAACCTTTTGCGCCCAGAAATGCTATAACAGATGAATATGCCATAAACATGATAGACTTGACTTTATCGCCGCTCTGCGTCCCTATGGCGTGGAGCATCCGCGAAAGGGTTAACCGAAAGGGTTAACAAAAATAACTTTTAGGAGTTTTTATGAGCAGCAGCCACCGAACCACCCTTTTAGGTGCCGGACAGGTGATTTCGTCCTCCAAAAAGCCGGAGGGCGAAAGTCAAGCTCCTAACCTCGCCGCCGCGCAGAGCAGCGACATTTCTCCGCAAGAAATGGCAAATGCTTTGCGCTTTCTCGCGATTGACGCGGTGGAAGCGGCGAAGTCCGGCCATCCGGGCATGCCGATGGGTGCCGCTGACATCATCACCGCTTTATGGACGAACTTCATCAGCTTTGATCCGCATAGGCCTGATTGGCCCAACCGCGATCGCTTTGTGCTCTCCGCCGGTCATGGCGCGATGCTTCTTTACGCGCTGCTTTATCTGATCGGCGTGGAAGGCGTGACGATTGATGATTTGAAAAATTTCCGCCAGCTCGGATCACGCACGCCGGGCCATCCCGAGCGCGGCTGCCTGCCCGGCGTTGAAGTGACCACCGGACCTCTCGGACAGGGGCTGGGCATGGCGGTCGGCATGGCAATCGCCGAACGTCAAATGCACAGCACGCTCAGTGCCATCAATGATGACATCGTTAATCATTGGACCTATGTGCTCGCCAGCGACGGCGATCTGATGGAAGGCATCAGCCATGAAGCGATCTCTTTGGCCGGACATCTCAAACTTGCGCGGCTCATTGTGTTTCATGACAATAACCAGATCACCATTGACGGCGATATCGCGCTCGCCGGAAGCGGCGATGTGCTCGCGCGCTTTGAAAGCGCGGGCTGGCATAGCGTCATCGTTGACGGCCACGATCCCGATGCCATCACCAGCGCCGTTCGTGAAGCGCAAAAAGCCGAAAAGCCCTCTTTGATCTCGTGCCAGACAAAAATCGGCTTCGGCGCGCCCAATAAAGAAGGCACACATCACAGCCATGGCGCCGCACTCGGCGCTGAGGAAGTCGCCGCCACGCGCCAAGCGCTCAACTGGTCTGCCGCCCCTTTTGAAGTGCCCGGAAAAATCCTTGACGCATGGCGCATCGCCGGCCTGCGCATCGCCAAAAAAAGCGGCCCATGGCAAAAAACATGGGATGCTCTGCCGGAAAACATCAAAAGCGAAATCATGCGCCGGCAAAATAACGACCTCCCCGACGGCACCGCGCGCGCAATCAGCCAGTGCAAGCGCATGCTTTCGCGCGAAAAAAGTCTCGCAACGCGCAAAGCTTCCGGCGCTGTGATTGAAACTTTGAGCGAGCTGCTGCCCGGCATGGTCGGCGGCGCGGCTGACCTCACCGAGTCAACCAACACAAAGCCCAAAGAGCTGCAAACTCTTTCCGCCGAAAATCACGGCGGACGCTATATCCATTATGGTGTGCGCGAACATGCTATGGGCGCGATCATGAACGGCATCGCCGCGCATGGCGGCATGCTGCCCTATGGCGGCACGTTCCTCGTGTTCAGCGATTATTGCCGCCCGTCAATTCGCCTCGCCGCTTTGATGGGGCTGCGAGTCATCTATGTCTTCACCCATGATTCTATTGGCCTCGGCGAAGACGGCCCGACCCACCAGCCCATTGAACATCTCGCCGCTCTGCGCGCGATCCCCGGCCTCAATGTCCTGCGCCCCGCTGACGCCGTTGAAACCGCCGAATGTTGGGACATCGCCATTCGGCAGAAAAACAACCCCTCCGCCATATTGCTGACGCGCCAAAATGTCCCGACATTACGCGGCGCGCAAAGCGAAGAAAATCGCAGCCGCCAAGGCGCTTACCAGCTGCGCGGCGTTGACGGCGCAGAAGATGCCACTTTGATCGCCAGCGGCTCGGAAGTCAGCCTCGCGCTAGAAGCGCGCCGCCTGCTCACGGCCAAGCGCATCGCTACGCGCGTCATCTCCATTCCCTGCCTAGATATTTTCGCCGCGCAGCCGCCCGAATATCAGGCGGAAATCCTAGGCGACAGCAATGTCCGCGTCGTCATTGAGGCGGCGGCTGAAAGCAACTGGCAGCGCGTCGCCGGCGGCGAGACGATCTTCATCGGCCTCAAAAATTTCGGCGCCAGCGGCGCAGGCGAAAAACTTTTCCCTCATTTCGGCCTCACGCCCGAAGCCATCGCCGAAACCGTGCTTGACGCCATTGAAAAAAATAAGGAAAAATTTGAAAAGTCCAAAGAGAAAAAAGACTAAAACAAAAAACTAAAGACAAAAAGGAAAAAGAGGGGGACATCATGCTGCGCATCGCCATCAATGGATTTGGCCGGATTGGCCGGTTGAGCTTGCGCGCCGCCTTAGAGGCGCAGGAGCAAAATCTGCGCTGCGTCGCCATCAACGATCTGGGCGACACCAACATCAATGCGCATCTGCTCCAGCATGATTCAACCCATGGCCCTCTGCCTTTTCCGGTTGAAAAACAAAACGGAGAGCTTCATGTCGCCGGACATCAGATCAAATCTCTGCGCGAGCGCGATCCGGCAAAATTGCCATGGAAAGAGCTTGACGTAGATGTCGTGCTTGAAGCCACCGGCATCTTCACCGATCGCCAAAAAGCTCAAGCCCATCTTGAAGCGGGCGCAAAAAAAGTTTTGATCTCCGGACCTTCAGGCAATGCTGATGCGACCATCGTCTTTGGCGTCAATGACAGCATACTGAACAAAAATCACGGCGTGATCTCCAACGCATCCTGCACGACCAACTGCCTCGCACCCGTCGCCATGGTGCTGCATGAGACGTGCGGCATCAAACACGGCCATATGACGACCATTCACGCCTATACCAGCGATCAATCAATCCTTGACGTCGCACATCAAGACCCGCGGCGCGCGCGCACGGCGGCGGCGTCCATCATTCCCACCTCCACCGGCGCGGCCAAAGCCATCGCGCTCGTCATGCCCGAACTCGCCGGTAAAATCGCCGGATGCGCCCTGCGCGTCCCAACGCCCAACGTCTCGCTCATTGACCTCGTGATCCAGTCCGAAAAAAATACCAGCATTGAAGAAATAAATAACGCCCTCGCCAAAGCGGCGGGCGGCAAACTCAAAAAAGTGCTCGCGATCAATGAACTGCCGCTCGTCTCAGTTGATTTTAATCATCACCGCGCCTCCGCCATCGCCGATCTCACGCAAACTAATGTCATTGAAAAAAATCTCGTGCGCGTCTTAGCGTGGTATGATAATGAATGGGGGTTCGCCAATCGCATGATCGACGTCGCCAAAAAACTCGGCGCGCTGATTTAAGCTGATTTCATATGAAAAAAAATCACCCCGCGTCCTTCCGCCGCCTTTCAGAGCTTTTGCGCGACGACCTCGCCGGTCAGACCGTGCTGTTTCGCGCCGACCTCAACATTCCAGTCAAAAATGGCTGCGTTCAAGATACGACGAGGCTTGAAAGCCATCAATCAAGCCTGAGCGCGTTAAGCGCGCGCGGCGCGCGCATTGCGATTTTGTCGCATTTTGGCCGTCCGCAAGGCGCACCGCATAAAGACCTCAGCCTCGCGCCGATCGTCGGCGCGCTTGAAGACATATTAGAAAAAAAAATCACCTTCGCACCCGATTGCATCGGCCAGCGCACGCGCAATATGATCTCATCGCTTGATGAAGGCGGCATCTTGGTTTTGGAAAATACCCGCTTCCATCAAGGCGAAGAAAAAAATGACTCAGATTTCGCCGCCCAGCTAGCTGAACTCGGAAATTTTTATGTCAATGACGCCTTTTCGGTCGCGCATCGCGCCAACGCCTCCACCGAAGCGCTCGCGCATATTCTGCCCGCCTTTGCCGGTTTTGGCCTCAGCGAAGAATTGGACAAGCTCAACAATATATTCAGCGCGCCTACCCATCCGACCCTCGCCATTGCCGGTGGCGCAAAAATTTCCGGCAAAGTCAACATTCTGCTCAACCTCGCGAGCCAAATGGACGGCCTCATCATTGGCGGCGCGATGGCCAACGCGCTGCTCGCCGCACAAAATCTCATGCCCCAATCCACCGCGCGCGTGGACGACAACACCATGGACAAAGCCCGCGCGCTGCTGCAAAAAGCTTCGGGATCATCCTGTCGCATCATATTGCCCAAAGACGTCGTCATCGCTGAATCTCTGCGCGACAATGCCGCCACCCAAATCTGCACCATTGATCACATCCCCGATGGCATGTTCTGCCTTGACATCGGGCCGCAGACGCTCGCGCTGATTGATCGGGAAATTGATCAGGCAAAAATGATCGTATGGAATGGCCCGCTCGGCGCCTATGAAACGCCGCCCTTTGATCAAGCCACCAAACATGTCGCCGCAAAAATCGCGCAAGCTACCCAGCGCGATCACATCATCTCCATCGCCGGAGGCGGCGAAACCGCCGCAGCCATCAACCTCAGCGGCCATAGCCAAAATTTCACCCATATCTCCACCGCAGGCGGCGCGTTCCTATGCTGGCTTGAAGGCCAATCCCTGCCCGCCATCGCCGCGCTGGCGGCAGCTTTGCGGCAAAAATGATTCAGAGGAATGATTCAGAAGAATGATTCACGCTTGCCTCGCCTTCGCTTCGCCGATAACATAAAACCGGAAAAAACATAAAGGGAGAATAACTCATGGGTGTTCTAGACAATAAAGTCGTGCTGGTGACCGGCGGCGCGCGCGGCATCGGACGCGAATGCGCGCTGCTCGCGGCAAAGGAAGGTGCGAAAGTCATCGTCAATGATTTAGGCGGCGGAGTCGCCGGTGGCGATAGCGGCGATGCCTCTCCCGCGCAGCTTGTCGTTGATGAAATCGCCAAGCAAGGCGGCGAGGCCGCCGCTAGCTCCGACACCATCGCCGAAATGAGCGGCGCCAAAAATATGGTCGCCCAAGCGCTCGATACGTTTGGCGGCCTCCATGCGGTCATCTCTCCCGCCGGTATCCTGCGCGACGGCATGTTCCACAAAATGTCAGAGGAAGATTGGGACATCATCATCAATGTTCACCTCAAAGGCGCGTTCAATATCAGCCGCGCATCAATAGAGCATTTCCGCGAACAGCAGGAAGGCAGCTATGTGCTGTTCACATCAACGTCGGGCATCATCGGCAATGTCGGCCAAGCCAATTACGCCGCCGCAAAAATGGGCGTCGCGGGCCTGTCGCGCATCATCGCGATGGAGGGCGCGCTCAAAAATGTCCGCTCCAACGTCATCGCGCCTTTTGCGTGGACGCGCATGATCGCGACAATCCCGATCAAAGACGAAGAAGCCGCCAAGCGCATGGAGCGCATCAAACAATTGACCCGCGCCGATCAAGTCGCACAGGTCGCGGTCGCGCTGAGCGCGCCTCAATGCAAAGTCTCCGGACAGATGATCGTCGCGCGCGGCAATGAAGTCGTCATGATGAGCCAGCCCCGCCCTCTGCAAAATGCGGCGCGCATGGAAGGATGGACGGCGGAAACTCTGCTCTCACACGGCTTCCCCGCAATTAGCGGCACCGCGCCCGGCTTGGAGCATACCGGCGGCGTGTTTGACTGGGAGCCCGTCTAAAACCTTTTTGCTGCCCGCGCCGTTAAAAGCGGCGGGTCAAAACGACATGAACATAACGGCTTAAGCGGCGGCGCGGCGGCGCGTAATCCGTCCACGCGGTCAGCGCCGGACACCAATATTCCCGATCGTAAGAATCCAAACAAGGCTTTTCCGAAACCCTGCCGCCAAACCAAGAGCCCACACCCAAAGTGATATGAGTCAGCTCTGCGACCTGAAACGCCCGCGTATAGCCTATGAAAAACGCTGGCTCCATCTTAATCTTCGCCGCAGAAAACCCCGTATCAAAGCCGAAAGTGAAAACCTCGCCCTTATGCCAGCCGCTATAATGAGCAACCATATTCATGCGCGGCTTGGAAGGCCGATAAAAATGCCCGAGATCATGGGTCACCGAGCTATCATAGGCCGAGTGCACGACCTCCGGGCGGCGATAAAGATATTGCCCGTCCGCCAAAGTGAGCTCGGCAGGCCTATTCTCAAAACTGAATCGCGTGATCCAAGGCAGAGCCGGTTTTAAATTTTGCCGCTCGGCGGCCAGCGCAAAGCGCGCCAACATCCGCCGATGCGCATCATCCGCCGCAAAGGCGGGCGCTGCGCTGACAAAACAAAAACACAAAATAAAACAGAGTCGCAACAACATATCTACCTCCTATCTCATTGAACCGCTGGGGGCAAGCGCAGCGCCTATATCCACGCGCCCCTGACCGTAAATGTTTTCTGCACAATTAGGATTGCAGACCAGACCTTCATAAGTCGCCGTGTCCAATATAATGTCCGCCGTATTGACTCCCGTCAGGTTCGGGAACTTTTGCCGCACAAGCGCCGCATAACCCGCGACCCGCGGCGCGGCAAACGACGTGCCGGAGGTGCGCTCGTCGCTGGGATCGACATCTATGGGGGAAGAAGACCCGTCGCTAATCCTTACCAGCGCGCTAAACGGTGCGTCCCCATTCGCCAAAACAAAGCGCGCGCGAATATCCGGATTGCTGCCAGCAATATTGCTGTAAGAAGCGATGTCCGCGCCCGCACCATCATTATAATAGCCCTGCGTCGCGCCGACGAGCAAAAGGCGCGGCCTTATACTATCATCGCGCACATGAGCGAGAATGTCCGGTATATGACCCGTATCATCGCCCTCTTCATTGCTCGCCGCCTGCGTCACCACCGCATCCGCCGCACGGCGGTCTAAAATAGGTCCATCGCCTCTCAAATCCTGAAAAACGGGATCATCTCTTTGATAGTCTGCGACAGCCATCTCCCTTTCAGCAGCATCATCCACCGGGTTAAAGTTAAAGCTCACATTGACCACACGAAAAGACGTTACAGACCTCACAGGCTGATTAGCCCGAAATGCACCGAGCACACCGCGATCTCCATAGTCTAGATCGCCAGTACCTGAATCCGTTACATAGATGTTCGCCCGCGGCGCGCTCGCCAAAAGCGAAAACAAAACAGCATAACCATGCGATTCGCAAGCATCAGAAACCTCAAAACAGTCAATGATCATTGCCGGAACGCCTTCGCCCGTCCAGCCATCGCGCCACGCTCTTTTGACATCTGCAGGCGGCAGGTTAATATCAAACGAAGTATCGCCAGCGGACACGCCAGAAATTGTCACGCCCAATATCTCCGTGCGCAGATAGTTCATCTCTGTCATACCAACGATGCTCGCCCCGCCATTGTTCCTCTCAAATGCACCGTCCGCCATGAAAAAAGGATCAGGCGTTCCCGTCGAGGACATCGGACCCGACGGGGACATCGGACCCGATGGGACCGTGCTGCCGCCTCCACCACCACCGCAGCCGACAGCGAGCCCACAAAAACATAAAACCAAGCCAAAGCGCAATGATCCAAAGCGCAGTAATATCGTCAACATTTTCATCTCCTTTCTCATTTATCTCATACTGCCAATCGGCGCGAGGGCGGCGCCGATATCCACGCGCCCCTGACCGTAAATGTTTTCCGCGCAGTTGGGAAAACAAACCAAACCTTGATAGGTCGCGGTCTCTAACATGATGTCCGCCGTCTGGTGTCCCAACAGGTTTGGGAATTTATGCCGCATAAGCGCCGCATAGCCCGCAACCCGCGGCGCAGCAAAAGATGTCCCTGCTCTTCTGCTTGTGCTAGTGAAAACATCCACAGGCTGACCCCCAACACTAATAGAGCTATCAGTAAAAGGTGCGTCCCCATTCGCTACAAGAAAGCGCGCGCGAACATTCGCATTGCTGCCAGCGCGATTGCTGTATGCAGCAATCTGCGCGCCAGCGCCGTTATTATAATAGCCATCCGTCGCGCCGACGATCAAAACGCGCGGACCAATGCTCGCATCGCCCACAAGGGCAACATGATCCGGCAAATGACCCGCATCAGCGCCACCATCATTGCCCGCAGCTTTCACAAGCACCGCATCCACCGCGCGCGCGCCCAAGAAAGGCCCCTGGCCTCTCATATCCCGAAAAAATATGTTATTGCCCCACGCAGCGACCCGAGGGTTTTGCGGATTAAGATTAGGAATGAGATCGGCGCCGAAGCTCGCATTGACCACATCAAAAGACGCAGGATTTCCGGGTGCATTAAAAGCGGCGCGCACACCGCCGTCCCCGTAGTTCACACCTCTAATAGGCCCGGTCAGGCCATAGACATTCGCGCGCGGCGCAGCCGCTAAAAGAGAAAACATCACAAAATAACCATGATGATTATTAAAATCATCAACGATCAGAACGGAACGCCCTTGGCCCGACCAGCCATTGTTCCATTCCCCTCTGACATCACTGGGCGCTAATCTGACGCCGAAAGAACCACCCGTCCCCGCTATCCCCACGCCTAATATATTCATATTACTATATACGCGTGTGTCTGTATTGACGAAGCGCGCCCCCTGGCCGCCGGACATGAAAAAAGGATCTTGCGGTCCTTCAGTAAAAACCCGTGGAGCCTGTGAGTCTGGCGGCACGGGGTTTGGTGGCGGCGGGCCTGACTGCGGTGGGTTTAGCGGGTTATCTGCCGAGACTGAGGCTGAGGGATCGGCAGTGGGCAGCTGGTCTGGGGTTGGCGGCGGCTGTTGCATGTCCGGCGGCTGCATGTCCGGCATTCCGGCAACCGAACTCCCTCCACCACCGCAGCCTGTAAGCATCATGCCAAAAAAGGCAAGACCAAAATACAAAATGAAACGAGCGCTCAACAACATCACTACCTCATTTGGCCAGAGGGCGCGAGGGCGGCGCCGATATCCACGCGCCCCTGACCGTAAATGTTTTCCGCGCAACTGCTAGGCGGAATATTACACATCAAACCTTCATAGGTCGCGGTGTCCAACATGATGGTCGCTGTATTCGCTCCCGTGAGGTTCGGGAATTTTTGCCGCACAATCGCCGCATAACCCGCAACCCGCGGCGCGGCAAATGACGTGCCGACACTATTGATCGGATTGATATCAACTGGATTGACAGGCTGACCGCTAATACGCACGCGTCCGGCAAAAGGCGAGTCCCCATTCGCCACAACAAAGCGATCGCGAATAGCCGAATTGCTGCCAGCAACATTGCTGTATGTAGCCATCTCCGCGCCCACATCATCATCGTAATAGCCCCTCGTCGCGCCGACGATCAAAACGCGCGGACCAATGCTCGGATCAATCACAAAGGCAACATTATCCGGCAGATGACCCGCATCAGCGCCATCATCATTGCTCGCTGACTTCGTCACCACCGCATCCCCCGCAAGACCGCCCAAAACAAAACTTTCGCCTTTCAAATCCGCAAAAAAGAGACTGGTTCTTTGATATTCTGCGACCCGCGCGTCTCGACGGGCGGCATCAGCCACCAGCTCTGTGAGGCCAAAGCTCACATTGACCACATCAAAAGATCTTAAAGACCCCACAGGCTCATCAGCCCGAAATGCGCCGAGCACACCACGCGTTCCATAAGCCCGTGGGCCAAAAGCATCCGTCACATAAACACTCGCATGCGGCGCGGTCGCCAAAAGCGAAAACAACACAGAATAGCCATGCGCGGGTGGACATTCCAGACGGTTGAGAGGATTAAGCTCAAAACAATCAGCGATCAGAACCGGGACACCTTCGCCCGTCCAGCCCTCACGCCACGCCTCTTTGACACCCGCGGGGGGCAGCCCAACATCAAACGGCGAATTGTCTGGAGGGTCAATGATGATAAGACCCGAACCCGGGAGCCCCACGATCGTCGCGCCTAATATCTCCGTGCTCTCATAGCTCATCTCCGTCATATCAACGATGCTCGTGCCGCCATTGTTTGTCTCAAACGCGCCATCCTCCATAAAAAAAGAATCGGGCGTTCCTATTTCAAAAGGATCAGGCGGTGGTGGCGGCAGCGGCGGCGTGATTGGCGGACGCTCTGGCTGCTGCATCATCGGCGGTATGTTTGGGTCTTGCGTTCCGGCAACCGAACTCCCTCCGCCCGAACCGCAGCCCGCAGCCAACATTAGTCCAAAGACAGCCAATAACAAAAAGACCTTCTTCATCCGAAAGTTCTTCATCCGAAAGTTCTTCATCCAAAAGTCAATCTGCCGCAAAATGCGCAACAACATCTCAACCCTCTACCTCATATCGCCAATCGGCGCGAGGGCAGCACCGATATCCACGCGCCCCTGCCCATAAATGTTTTCCGCGCAGTTGGGAAAACAAACCAAGCCTTCATAGGTCGCGGTCTCTAACATGATGTCCGCCGTATTGACTCCCGTCAGGTTCGGGAATTTGTGCCGCACAATCGCCGCATAGCCCGCAACCCGCGGCGCGGCAAAAGATGTCCCAAACAAGGTGGTGAAGGCAATCTCTGCATCCTGATTAACCCCACCAATAGTAACAATAGTGTTAAAAGGCGCGAACCCATTATCCACGAGAAAGCGCGCGCGAATATTCGGATTGCTGCCAGCAACATTGCTGCTCTGCGCAAGCTGCGCGGGGTTATCATTATCATAATAGCTGGTCAGCGCGCCGACGATCAAAACACGCGTTCCGATACTCTCATCTCCCACAAAGGCGAGATTATCCGGCAAAAGACCCGCATCCATGCCATCATTACCTGCAGCTTTCGTGAGCACCGCATCCAATGCACGACGCTCCAAGACAGTCCCAGCACCTCCAAGACCTTTCATATCCCGAAAAAATGCTTCGGCTTGAACCTCAGCAATTCCAGCCGCTCGCAGCGCAGGATCAGTCTGTGGACTACGACCGAAGCTCGCATTGACCACATCAAAAGACGTTACAGAATTCACAGGCATATTATCAGTATTAAAAGCAGCGCGCACACCGTCGGCCCCATAGATTTGACCCCCAACAGGCGCGGTCAGGGCATATAAACTCGCGCCATTCCCGGTCGCCAAAACAGAAAATATGGAAGCAAAGCCATGAGTCTCTACCAACCCCATCTCCGCCAACCTCAAATCAGCAGGCGTAAAACCATCAACAACCAGAACGGAACTCCCTTGGCCTGTCCAGCCTCTGCGCCATTCCTCTCTGACCTCACGGGGCGCTAAATTAAGGTCAAAATAATCAAAAATCTGATTACCTGACGGAGCAATCGCTAAACTTCTTATCTCATTGCCTAAGACAAGCCTGCTAGCAGCATATCTTCTTGTGGTCATACCAACGATGCCCGCCCCCGCGCCGCCGTCCATGAAAAAAGGATCGGGTGTCCCTAAAGTATAATCCAGCGCCTGATCTGCGATCGGTGGTCGGTTCAGCCGTGGATTTAACACGATGGAATCTGAACCACCGCTTCCTCCCCCTCCGCAGCCGACGAGCATCATGCCCAAAATGGCAACTAGAACAAAAATATCTTTTACCCAAAAATGACGCTGCCAAAGCCGCACGGAGATAACCTCGCTCTATACATCAGATGCCGAAATAGTATAATATCACAGTCGCAATGGAGGATTATATCAAATTTGATGGGCTGGGACTCGCCGCGGCCATCCAGAAGCGCGAGATCAGCGCCAGCGAAGCGCTTGATGCCGCGCTCGCCCTCGCTGACCGGCTCAATCCCAAGTTGAACGCGATCGTTATGCGCCACGATGATGTCGCCCGCGACACCGCCCGACAAAATCCTTTCGGGCCGTTTGGCGGCGTCCCCTTTCTGCTGAAAAATCTCCACGTGATGTTCAAAGACACAATCACCGATTCCAGCACCGAAATCTTTAAAGACCTCATCGCCGATCATCACAGCGCGCTCGTTGAGCGCTACATCAAAGCCGGTTTTGTCATTTTCGGCAAAACCAACTCGCCCGAATTCGGCCTGACCGGAACAACCGAGCCGCATAAATATGGCGCAACAAAAAATCCTTGGCAGTTTGACCTGTCTCCGGGCGGATCAAGCGGCGGCGCGGCGGCGGCGGTCGCGGCGGGGATCGTGCCGCTCGCCCATGCCAGCGATGGCGGCGGCTCCATTCGTCTGCCGGCCGCCGCCTGCGGCCTGTTCGGCATCAAACCCACCCGCGCGCGCGTCTCGATGGCACCCGATCGCGGCGAAGGCTGGGCAGGCATGTCGTGCAATCATGTCGTGTCGCGCTCGGTGCGCGACAGCGCCGCCGCCCTCGACGCCACCTGCGCGCCCGCGCTCGGCGACCCCTATCACGCGCCGACACCGCAACGACCCTTCCTTGACGAAATGAAAATAAAACCGAAACCCTTGCGCATCGCCTTCAACACAAAGCGCGGCGATGGCAGCCAGCCCGATCAAGACACCATCCGCGCAATCCAGCAGGCCGCAAAACATTGCGAGGCGCTCGGCCATCATATTGAAGAGGCCGCGCCAGAGCTCAATCCGCAGGAGATGGGCTTCCACCAGATCAATTTGATCGGCGTCAATGTCGCGCTCACGCTCGCGCAGACCGGCGAGGCGCGCGCGCGACCAATCGACGAGAGCGAAGTGGAACGCGCTACATGGCGCATCGCCGAATGGGGCCGCAAAACCAGCGGCGAAGACTATGTCCGCGCCGTGAACTTTATCCACGCGCTGGGCCGCCGCGTCGCCGCCTTTCACCAAACCTATGACCTCTATCTCTGTCCGGTGTTCGGGGTCAAAAACTTCGCGCTGGGCACGATCGATACGATGAGCGAGGATGTTGATCGGTTTAATGACCTTCACCGCGAGATCATGCCTTATACCGGCCTTGCCAATATGACCGGCCAGCCTGCGATGTCGGTGCCTTTGTGCTGGAGCGATGACGGCCTGCCGATCGGCGTCATGTTCACCGCGCGCTTCGGCGACGAGGCGATTTTGTTTCAACTCGCCGCGCAGTTGGAGGAGGCACACCCTTGGGCCGATCGCTACCCCGCTCTGTTTGACCGGCTTGCGTAAATTTGAGATTGCTGCGCCGCCATTGGCGGCTTGCAATCACGATTCATATTTCACTGGATTCCCGCCTTCGCGGGAATGACGACGGAAAAGAAGAACGGCGGAATTTTAACCGCAATCGGGTGGCTTACATTGGGCGGTTCAAAATCACTGGATCCCCGCTGACAGACAAACCTCTAGAGGCGAGCCTGTCGCAGGCGAGCCTGTCGTGGGGATGACGATGAAAAACGGCGCGCCAGCGCCGTCATTCCCGCGAAGGCGGGAATCCAGTCAAATATAAATCATGCCAATCGGGGTTATCTATTTCTATCAAATTGAGTTTCCATTTCCGATTCCATTTCTTGATGACTTTTTCTCTGATGATTGCCGATTCCATTGTGTCATGTATCTCATACCAGACAAGCCGCTTGACCTGATATTGTTGGGTAAAGCCTTCTGTTTCCTCTTGTCTATGTTGCCCGACACGTTTGATGAGATCGGATGTGACGCCGACATAGAGTGTTCCGTTGTGATGGCTCGCGAGAATATATACACAGGGCTGTTTCATAATAGGGCTTGATTATACTTTGAGATTGCTGCGCCGCTATTGGCGGCTTGCAATCACGATTCATATTTCACTGGATTCCCGCCTTCGCGGGAATGACGGCGCTTTCGCGCCGTTAATTTTAGAATGGTTTATATTTAACTGGATTCCCGCCGTCAGACAGGTCTGTCGCGGGAATGACGCGGTGGGAAGTAAGCGGGGAGGCCACGAACGGCGCGCTAGCGCCGTTATTTCCTCCTTCGCGGGGATGACGATGAAAAGGGGTTCATGTATTTGACTGGATTCCCGCTGACAGGCGAGTCTGTCGCAGACGAGTCTGGCGCGGGGATGACGCGGTGGGAACTAGGCAGGAATGACGGATAAAAAATCTCTTTCTATCAGTGGATTAAAGGCTCGTTTTTTGCTTGCCCTCACGCGAGAATCGCCTATCATAAGAGGAGAACACTCAAACAAGCATATATATAGGAGGCATATAAATGTCAGAGCAGCATATCAATATCGACAGCGCCTATGAGGCCGTCGCCCCCGATGACTTTGAAGCCATGATTGAAGTGGATCGCTATGGGCAGCGCTCAACGGCTTTTGACAAAATCATCTCCGCGACCCACGACCATTTCTGGGATCCGCTTGACGCCAAATATATCGACTTCTCCAAGCCCTTTGATCTCGAGAATGAATATATCTCCGACCCCGAGATGATCGGCGAACTGCATACCGCTGTCGCCGACAAGCTCGATGAGAAGCAGAAAATTAAGCTGACCAACCTCAGCGTTCATTGGTCCTTTTCGTCCATCCTGCATGGCGAACAGGGCGCGCTCGCGCTTTCGGCGAGCCTGTGCCACATCCTCAAAGACCCGGGCGCGCAAGAATATGCCGCCAACCAAACCCGCGAAGAAGCGCGCCATGTCACAGCCTTCTCCAAATATATGGAAGCGCGATGGGGCAAGCCTTGCCAAGTCGGATCAGCACTCGGCGGGCTGCTCAAAGACATCGTCGCCTCGCCGCTGGTCTGGAAAAAGCTCGTCGGCATGCAGATGATGATCGAAGGCCTCGCCATGGGCGCCTTCGCCAGCTTCTATGAAAGAGGCAATGACCCCGTCATGCGCAAACTCTGCCAGCTCGTCATGACCGACGAAGCCTTCCATCACAAATTCGGCAAAATCTGGGCCGATCGCACCATCCCCCACCTCCCCGAGCAAGAGCGCGCAATGATCGAAGACTGGGCGTGGGAAGTGTTCCATGTCCTCCTCTATAACCTCGGCAGCCCCGAGCAGAAACAACACATCTACGCTCAAGTCGGCCTCGACTGGGAATGGGTGCAGGAAGCCTTCATGGAAGCCATGACCGATAACGTCATCCGCGATGAGATGCAGAGATCGTCCTACATCTTCCGCGTGCTGATCAAAACCCTGCTCAAAGCCGGAATCATCACCGAGCGCACTTCGGCCAATTATGCCGCCTTCATCGATATGAAAGAGCTACATAATGAAACCGATCGCATGGTCGGCGATGACATCGCCGAAGATGGCATCAAATATCTCATCGGACTCAATGGCGGATCTTCGCGCTATCTGTCCATGGATAACCTCTCCGCCGCCGAATAACGCATGAGCGATCTTGAGGCATTTCGTCAAGACGCGCGCGCTTGGCTGGACGATAACTGCCCGCCTTCCATGCGCACCCCGATGAAGGCCGAAAGCGATCAAATCTGGGGCGGACGCAAAGCCTCCTACGCAAACCCCGAAAGCAAACAATGGCTCGACGCTATGGCCTCACAAGGCTGGACCGCGCCGCTCTGGCCAAAAGAATATGGCGGCGGCGGCCTGTCGCGCGACGAGGCCAAAATTCTCGGCGAAGAATTGGCGCGCATCCATGCGCGACCCGCTCTGCTGAGCTTCGGCATCTGGATGCTCGGCCCGGCCTTGCTGGAATTCGCCAATGAGGAGCAGAAAAAAGAGCACCTCCCCAAAATCGTGCGCGGCGAGATTCGCTGGTGTCAGGGCTATTCCGAACCCGGCGCGGGCTCCGACCTCGCCGGACTGCAAACCCGCGCCGAAGATAAAGGCGACCATTACCTTGTCAATGGACAAAAAATTTGGACATCCTACGCCAACCATGCCGACTGGATCTTCTGCCTCGTGCGCACCGACACGACAAAAAAACATGACGGCATCTCCTTTCTCCTCTTTGATATGGCCAGCGAAGGCGTCGAAACCAAGCCGATCAAATTGATCTCCGGCTCCTCGCCCTTTTGCGAGACTTTTTTCACCAATGTCAAAGTGCCCAAAAAAAACCTCGTCCATGATCTCAATAAAGGCTGGACGGTCGCCAAGAGGCTGCTGCAATTTGAGCGCAATGCCATCTCCGATTTCGGCGGTTCCATCGCGGGCGGCGGCGGCACCGCTATGGAGCAGATCGCCAAAGATTATCTGGGCGAAAAAGACGGACAGGTCAAAGATGAGGCCATGCGCAAAGAGATCGCGCAATTAAAAATGGACGGCGCGGCCTTTGCTCTGACCATCCGCCGCGTGCAGGAAGAATCCAAAGCCGGCCCTTCGGCGGCGACTTCCATCATCAAATTCTTTGGCGCCGAGCATAATAAGCGCAGCAATGAAGCGCTCATTGAGATGATGGGCGTGCAGGGCTTGGGCTGGGAAGGCGCCGGCTTTTCCGATCACGAGCTTGGCCAAACCCGCTCATGGCTGCGCTCAAAAGGCAATTCCATTGAAGGCGGAACATCCGAAGTGCAGCTCAACATCATCGCCAAGCGCGTTCTCGGCCTGCCCGACTAATCCAATTAAAAAATAAAAGGGGGAGATAATGGCGTTCACACTCAACGAAGAACAGACCATGCTGCAAGATGTCGCGCGCCGCTTCTTTCAGGAAAAAATGCCGGTCGCGCATCTGCGCCAACTGCGCGATCAAAAAAACCCGACCGGCTTTGATCCAAAATTATGGCAGGAGATGGCCGAACTCGGCCTCACCGGCACATTGATCGACGAAGAGTATGGCGGCACAAACTTTGGCTTTCTTGGACTCTGTCTCGCCCTTGAAGAGGCCGGACGCACGCTCGCCCCTTCGCCTTTGCTATCCACCGCTTTGATCGGGGCGAGCGCGCTTATTTTGGGCGGCAGCGCTGCACACAAGCAAAACATCCTCCCGAAAATCGCCGCCGGTGAAATTGTGCTCGCGCTCGCCCTTGACGAAGGCGCACATCACGCGCCTAACAGCATTAAGGCGAGGGCAGAAAAATCAGATAAGGGGTTCAAAATTTCAGGAGATAAAACTTTCGTCATTGATGGCTGGGCGGCGGATCATATTATTTTTGCGGCGCGGACATCGGGCGCCGGACATGAGCGCACAGGCATTACGCTCTTTTTGCTTGATGCTGCGCAAGTCAAGCGCGAGCCTCTTCATCTTGCCGACAGCCGCAATTATGCGCTCATCTCTGCCGACAATGTCGCCGCGCGCGATGACCAGATCATTGGCCAGATCGGCGACGGCGCTGATATTCTCGAGCCAGTCCTTGATCTTGCGCGCATCGGCATCGCCTGCGAAATGTTAGGCGGCGCGCGCGCAGCCTTCGAGCAGACCCTCGCCTACATCAAAGAGCGCAAACAATTTGGTGAGATCATCGGATCATTCCAAGCGCTCAAACATCGCGCCGCGCAGATGTTTTGTGAAATTGAGCTGGCCCATTCCGTCGCCCGCAGCGCGGCAAGTGCTGCGCAGGAGCGGCGCAACAATATCCCCACCATGGCGAGCCACGCCAAAGCGAGGCTGGCCGCCTGCGCGCGACTCGTCACCAATGAAGCTGTCCAGATGCATGGCGGCATGGGCATGACCGACGAGTCCGATATCGGCCTCTACCTCAAACGTGCGCGCGTCGCCGCCGCCACCTTTGGCAATGCGCAATATCATCGCGACCGCTTTGCGACTCTTGAAGGTTTCTAAAATCTCGGCCATACTCGCCGCATGAGCCAGAGCAAGACATATTTCGCCGCCGGATGTTTCTGGGGTGTGGAAGCTACATTCCAAAAGCAGCCCGGCGTGATCGCGACCCAAGTCGGCTATATGGGCGGTAGCGGCGATGCGCCTTCTTATGAACAGGTCTGCTCCGGCACGACCGGCCATGTCGAAGCCGTGCAGATCGCCTTTGATTCCTCCCAAACCAGTTTCGCCGCTTTGTTGAAAGTCTTTTGGGCCTGCCATGACCCGACGACCTTAAATCGCCAAGGTCCGGATATCGGCACGCAATATCGCTCGGCGATCTTCTGCGATGACGAAGACCAATTAGCCCAAGCCCAAGCCGCCAAGCAGACATTGATCGAGCAAGGCCGCCGCATCGTCACCGAAATCCTGCCCGCGCCGAAATTCTTTCCGGCTGAGGACTATCACCAAAATTATATTCAAAAACGCGCGCAACCTATAGGAGCCTGACTTTTATGGCCGACCAAGATCAAGACCAGCTGCCCGAACGGATCACCGTGCTCGCGCGTGAATTCACCCCCGCAGCGATGGAATTTCACCGCCGTAATATGAGCGCCAAAGGTTATCGCTTGGAAGGGCGCGTGACGCCGAGAAAGTTCTTTCTCACCGACGGGCTGGGCGAGGCCGAGCCGCTGTTTGACGGCGAAACCTATTACGCCGTCACCTTCGTGCGCCAGCAAGATGACGATTAATTTTCGGCCAGCACAACCATATGCAAAATGAGCGGCTTTGCTGCCTGAAATCCAGCGATCGGAAACTCTAACTTCGTGATCTTTGCTGTGCGATCACATAAGGCGATGATGGACTGAAACTCCTCTTGGGGTGCTGTCCCTTTCCAGATGATGATCGTCGCGCGGCATATATTGTCTTTTTTGATCCATGGAGACACCGCAAAATCACCTTCAATCAAAACTGACGGGCGCGCCCTGATCGTCTTTTGGCCAGCCCTGATGCCCATCGCGGCAAGACCGGCAATCTCCACGCGGCCAACAATCACCTTAAGCGGACGATCTGCGGCTTGCGCGCGGTAATGTCGTTCCACCTGCGCACTGATTTCGCTTTGCGGCCAATGTTCCCGCTTATAATCAGCCGAAACCAAGCTCCGGCCTGCAATCACCGCGCTATAACATAAAGGCGCTAAAACCAGTAATGCGCTCGCGCCATAAACGATTCTGCGCGCACGCGCTTCTGTCCAGCGCGCACCAAAAAACCGCATCAGCAGCAAGCCCGAAAGCATAAAAAAGGGCGCGCCCCACATTGAGCGAAACCCCGCCCCCGAAACACCCAGCACAGCAGCAAACAAAATCAAAGGCGCAAAAGCAAAAAACAGCAAAAAACGATCAGCGCGCGATAGAGCCTGCGACATCATCGCACCGCGGCCAAAAAATCCGGCCATGCCCAAAATCAAAATCATCGGCAAATGATTGAACCCCTGCGCCAGCAAAAACCAAAAAACCGAATGACCCTCGCTGGCGCGCTCGAGCGCATTTACCCAAGGCGAAAAATCATTCTGCACAAGAAAATTCAGATGCGGCGCGATCAGCGCCAAAAATAAAAATAGGCTCGCCCAAGGCCCGAACGTCCATAATTGACGGCGCGCTTCGCCGTCAAGCAGCAGCCAGACCGGCACACAGAAAAGTAAAAACAAAGAAGTATATTTCGTCAGCACACATAACGCCGCCGCCATGCCCAGCAATAGCCAAAAGTGAATCCGCCGGTCGGTCAAACATCGTTCAAACAAAAAAATCACCGCCGCCCAGAGCGGTATCTGCGCCGTATTGTGATTAAACTCCGGAACCGGCCATAAATAATAAAACAAGCCCAACAGCAATAACGCGCCCAAAAATGCCCTTTCAACACTCACGAAGCGGCAGCCCAATAAAAATACAAACCACAGACCCAAAGCCAGAGCCGCGCTCGCCAAAAAATAAACGCCAATCATTCCGCCAATCTGCCAAGAAATCTCTATCAGCCATGCCGGCAAAGGCGGATGCTTTTCGGTGCCCCAAAGCCATTCATTGCCCCAGATCAAGCCCTCAAGAATATCCAAAGGCGGCGTTTGATGAGCCAAAAAAGCGCTGGCCGTCCATAAAATGACGAAGGCCAACATCACCCAAGCCATAGCGCGCTGCGCGGTTTCAACTGTCATGCCTGATCCCCGTTATCTGAATCTTTACCTTCATCAGCTCTATATCATAATCTTATGGCTGCGCGATCTGACATAAATCCTGATATAGACTCCGATATAGCTTTATCCATCGTTATTCCGGTTAAAGATGAGGCGGAACAGATCAAGCCGCTGCTTGAGCGCCTCGCCGCCGTGATTGACGCGCTGGATCTCACGACGGAAATTCTGTTCGTCAATGATGGCAGCAAAGACGATACGCTCGCGCGGCTGCTCAAATCTATGAGCACGGATGAGCGCATAGGCGTTATTGATCTATCGCGCAATTTCGGCAAGGAAGCGGCCTTAGCCGCCGGCATGCATCATGCGCGCGGCAGAGCGGTCATCACGATGGACGCCGATCTGCAGGACCCGCCCGAAACCATCCCCGAATTCATCAAACATTGGCGCGATGGCGCGGATATGGTCGTCGGCCAGAATGTGAGCATACATTATCGATCGTCAGACTGGTTCTACCGCATATTCAATTATATTGGCGACACGAAGCTCGTCCCCCACGCTGGAGACTTCCGCCTGTTTGATCGCCGCGTCGTGGAAGCCTATCGCCAATTGGGCGAGCGCACCCGTTTCAATAAAGGCCTCTTTGCATGGCTCGGATTTCAACAGCACATTCTGCCCTATCAAAAAGCGCTGACAAAGCGCCGATCGCGCTGGCGCTTCATCCAGCTTTTTATGCTCGCCCTTGATGCGCTGGTTTCCTTTTCAACCATGCCGCTGCGCATCTGGACGATATTGGGTTTCTTCATCGCGCTAACCGCGACAGGCTTTGCGGGATTCATCATCGCGAGCACTTTGATCTATGGCGCCGATGTGCCGGGCTATGCCTCTTTGATGGTCGTGATGCTGCTCACCGGCGGAATCAATATGATCGGCATCGGCCTCTTGGGCGAATATATCAGCCGCGCTTTCACCGAAACCAAAAGACGGCCTCTTTATATCATCCGCAAAAATTACCACAAAAATTACCGCAAAGATGAAGCGTGAAACGCTCGGCCAGATCTTTAAATTCGGCGTGGTCGGGATCGCCGCGACTTTATCTCACGCGCTGGCTTTCATCTTAATCTTGCGCCTGCTCGGCTGGACAGAGCAGGCAAGCAATCTCGCCGCTTTTATCCTCGCCTTTCTTTTGTCGTGGAGCGGCCATTATTTCTGGACATTCCAAAAAAACGGCGCGCAAACTATAGGGCAAACGATGCCGCGTTTTCTCATCGTCGCTTTATCCGGCTATGCGCTCAATGCGCTTTTCGTGTTTGTCGTGATCACGAAGCTCGCCCAGCCCGATTTCTATGTGCTGCCTTTGATGATCTTCATCACGCCGCTCATGACGTTCCTGCTCTCGCGCTATTGGGCGTTCCGCTGAATCGGGGACAAGAAGTTCAACATCGCTTTGGCGACAAGTTCGGGCTCGCTATAAGTGAGCGCATGATGCGCACGATCAAAAATCGCAAATTGCCCATTCGGCAGCAAAGGGATGAGGCGCTCAACATTTGACAATGGCACGACATTATCTTGGCCGCCAAACACCGCAAGCACCGGAAAATTCTGCCGCCCCAGCGCGCGATATTCGTCCTCCATAGCGCCGAGCGGGAAATAGCGCAAAGTGGATAAAAGCGCCGACAAATAGCCGTCATAATCCATCTGCTGCTCATAGCGCGCGATGATGTCCGGCACCGCCTTGCCCTGATTTTCTGGCTGCCGCATCACCTCAAGCAAAAACTCCCGTCCCCTGACCGCCATCACCCAGTCGCCAATGATCGGCAGCTGAAAAATCGCCGTGCCTCCCGAAGCGACCGAAAGTCCCGCCGGAGCCAGCAGCACAAGATTTTTCACAAAACGCGGATGGCGCACAGAAAAATGCGTCGCAATCGCGCCGCCCATAGAATAGCCGACCAAAGTCATTTGACCCCTGATATGCAGCGCCGCCAGAAGCTCCAAAAGCTGCTCTTCATAAAGCTGCGCATCATGGCGGACGTCAGGCCGATCGCTCCAGCCGCGCCCATAAAGATCATAGGCCAGCACCCGAAAGCCGCGCGCGGTCAAAAGCGGCACAAGACCCCGCCAGACAAAACTCGGCGTTGAAAATCCATGCACCAGCACAATCAAAGGCCTATCCTCGCCCTCGCCCTCGCCAAAAAATTGGTAGTGAACCTGCCCTTGCGATAGCTGAACAAAATTCCCCGGTGCTAGACGGCGCGCCTCGTCATCGAGCGGCTTCAAACCGCTGCGCGCATAAAAAAACATCCCCGCCGCCAGCAAAACGAGCAGGCCTAAAACGGAAAGCAAAGATATTGCTATGACTTTCATGATTCTCATTATTTTCCTCCAGATAAAAAGCTAATCACCGCCGCGCTGATGGCCTGTCTTTGCTCGGGCAAGAGCGCGTGTCCGGCATCATGGATTTCGGCAACCTGAACCCGCGCGCCAAACTCCGCTTTGAGCAGCACCGCCGTATGTTCAGGCGGCGCGATGCGGTCCTTCATGCCCTGCACGACAAGCATGGGCGCTGTGCCGCCCGCCCACCATCGCTCCGACGGCGTGTTGTTCATCGCTTTGACCTGAACCTTGGACGTGCCGATATTCCAGCCGCCAATCCAATAATCGGGAATCTTATTGCCGTCAGCAAAAAAAGCCAGCCTGATCTCTTCGCGCCGCAAAAAATCCGGCAGGAAAAACCAAAATGAGCGGGTCAAAGCGTCAATGATGCGCCGCGCCGACTTCACTTTGCCGCCCGCGGCGGTGATACCGATATCCAGTTAAAGACCCCCCATGCCAGCGGAACCAAAATTAACGCCAGCAGCACAATCAATAAAATCATCATTTTCCGCTTCATCTCCCTCCCTCAATCCAATCCTTGAGCGCGCGATTCATAAGATCATAGCCTTCATCAATCGCCTCAAGTGCTGCAAAAGGAACAACAAGACCCTCAAAAACCTCTTTGTGAATCAAACGCGTTTTATTTTCCGCGACCTCTTCTAAAATAAAATCATGGCGGCCATAAAATAAAGGCCGCAGGCCGCCGCCCCAAGATAATTGATCTAGCTTGTTCAGCACCATAACATGAGGCTCAATTTCAACCTCTTCGCCATTGGGCTTGCGAATATACACTTTGAGCGTCTCTCCTAGCGCCAGCCGCCCTTCAACCTTGAGATGATAAGGATTCCATTTCGGATAATCGTCAATGTCGGCAAGAATTTTCCAGACAACATCGCGCGGCGCGCTGATCTCAATCTCGGTATGAATCCTCTTTGTGCAGGCCATCACAGACATCGCCAAAAGCGAAAAAACCACGCTGTCCCGAATAAATTTATGAATAAATCTATCGCGCACCCCTTGCTCCCTTAACGGACTTTCTGCCATTCCACCCATTCCGGATTCAGCTTCCTCACCACGCGCCATCCGGCAATTTTCATGCACAAAAGCTGCGCCTCTTCCCTTTCGCTCAAAGCCCTGTCGGTCGCCCAATCATCGCAATAATTAGACACACGGCAATTATTGCCCTCATCATCACATTGGGTGACCGGCGTGCATGTCGGCGCTGGCACGGATATTTTGAGCACCTCAAGGCGGCATTTCGCAAAAGTGTGCTCGCGCCGGTTTTGATATTCGCCAGATGACAAAGCCGAGAGAAATTTATTTTCAAAAACCTCTATATATTTTGACGGCGCGCAGGCCAGCATAAGCCCGCAGACGAAAGACAAACATAAGAATTTTTTTATCATCATATCCCCCGATATTTATATCATATAATCTGGCAGGCATCTTCATAAGCGAGCCGCGGAGAGCGCTCAAACAAGCCGCTGGAATCGCCATAACCCAGATTGCATAAAAAATTTGACTTCACCTGTCCATCAGGGAAAAACTCGGCGTCAACGCCCGCCGGATTGAACCCCGACATCGGGCCGGTATCCAGCCCCAGCGCGCGTGCCGCCAAAATCAGATAAGCGCCCTGCAAAGTGCCATTGCGAAACGCCGTCTCACGCGCCAAATCTTCATTTCCGGCAAACCAGCCGCGCGCGGCGGGATTATGCGGAAAAAGCTCCGGTATGCGCTCGTAAAACTCAAGGTCGTAGCCGATAATGGCGCAGACCGGCGCTTTTTCCGTCTTTGCGCGGTTGGTCTCCAAAAGGTGAGGCAGCAGACGCGCTTTGGCCGCCTCGCTTTTGACAAAGATAATCCGCGCCGGTGAGCAATTGGCGCTGGTCGGCCCATATTTCATCACTTCATAAAGCTGGGCGAGCAGATCGTCGCTGACGGGCTTGTCCTGCCAGTCATTATGCGTGCGCGCGGCGCGAAAAATCTGATCAAGCGCCTCATCCGAAAGCGTTCTGTTTGAAGTGGTGTCGGCCATCATAAACCTTTGAAATCCTGTGCGAATGGGCTGTATTATATATGATGACGCCTGAAATTGAGAAAAATGTTGTGGCCTTGCTCGGCGCCACCGGACGCGTAGGCGGCTATGTGCTGCGCGATGCCCTCGGGCGCGGGATGATCGTCAGGGCGCTGGCGCGCTCGCCATCTAAACTCAGCGTGTCCTCAGAGCGCCTCACCGCCATTGAGGGCAGTGTGCTTGATCCCAACGCCGTCAACAGACTCGTGGAAGGTGCTGATGTTGTGGTTTCGTGTTTAGGCTCAAGGCCGAAGGAGGAGGTCATCGTCGAGGCCGGCACACGCATTCTCGCGGAGGCGATAAAGATACACCCGATCAAGAAATATGTTCATCTTTCTTCTATTGGCTGCGGCGAGTCTGTGTTTGCGGGCGGCAGGCTCGTTACGAGATTCTTGATCGCCTGCATCGGACGAAAAATTTGGGACGACATGGAAGCCGCAGAAAAAATCGCGCTTGAGGCTCAATCTGAAAATTGCGCGGTGATCATCGTGCGTCCCACCGCTTTTCTCGACAGAAAAGAAAAAAAGGGATATTTACCCCGCAACGAAGGCGAGCAGGCAGGAAAGATGTTTCTCGGACGCAGCGACGGCGCGACGTTCATGCTCGATGTAATAGGTGGCAAAAAATGGGACGGAAAAATCGTTCATCTCTTTTCCGCGTGAGCCTGAATAAAATGCCCGAATAAAATGCCCGAATAAAATGGTAGCGGAGGAGGGACTCGAACCCCCGACACGCGGATTATGATTCCGCTGCTCTAACCAGCTGAGCTACTCCGCCCGATTAACCGGAAAATGGCAACCGGAACTCGTCGCCTCACGCCGGTTTGCGGAACCTTAACATGGTAAAAATGCCAAAGGGCTTAAACTCACGGCGTGAAATCAATTCCAGCTCGTTCGTTTCGGTGACCACCTCAATCGGCATGTCAGGATGCCAGCCCAGCAAAGACGATAAAGGCGCCATCATGCGCTCAACAAACCAGCGCAGGCCCTTCTTATGGCCAAAATGATTCAAAATAAACACTTCACCGCCGGGCTTGCATACGCGCGCAAGCTCAGTGAGCACCTGCTTCGGATCCGGCACGACCGTCATCACAAAAGCCGCGACCACCACATTAAAATGATTATCCGGAAAATCCATTTTCGTCGCATCCATCACCAGTAAATCCTTGACATGGGACAGGCTGCGCTTTTTCACGCGCGCGTGTGCGCGATCCAGCATCGCCGATGACAGATCTACGCCGGTGATCTCAAGATGGTCTTGATAATAAGGCAGCATCGCGCCCGTGCCGACACCGACATCCAGCACAGTGCCCTCGCTCGCATTGACTTCATGAATGACCCGCAAATGATAAGGGCGAATGAACAGCCCAAAGGTAATGTCATAAACATGCGCCCAGCGATCATAGGCGCGCAAGACGGCATAAGAATCCATCGGATAACGAACGACACTCACAATTCTAAACTCACTTTATTAGACTCACCTTTATTAGACTCACTTTTATTAGACTCACTTTTATTCTCCCTATCTGTTCTCTGATCTGCTTGCTGCAAAGTGGCCAGCTTTTGCATAGAGCGGCTCACATCGGTTTCCTCTATCCAGCCTCCTGCGACCATTCTATGCTTATTATCACAAGATTTATAAAAAACGCAAGCCTGACCGGCAGCAATGCCATTTTCAGCCTCTTGAAGCGCGACTTCAACATTTGACCCCTTTATTTCAAGTCTGGCGGCAATCGGCGCTTGGGATGAGCGCAGCTTGACGAATAGATCGGCGCCATTGGCCTCAACATCACCGAGCCAGTTAACATCACGCAGCCAGAGGCGGCGCACCGCGCCCTCTTCCCGCGCGCCGACGATCAGAAGCGCGCGCGCAACATCAAGCCCGATTACATAAAGCGGCTCCGCAGACGACCCCGTGGCAAACACGCCCAGCCCCCGCCGCTGCCCAATGGTGAATTGATAAAGCCCGTCATGCCGGCCAAGATGTGCGCCGTTAATATGAACAATGTCGCCCGCGCGCTGCACCTCAGGCCGCAGACGCCGCACGATATTTTTATAATTTCCGGACGGCACAAAGCAAATATCTTGGCTATCCGGCTTCGCCGCCACAGACAAAGCAAATTGCTGCGCAAGCGCGCGCACTTCATCTTTGCGCAGACCGCCTAGCGGAAAATGGCTGAACGCCAATTGCGCAGCGGTCATCGTGAAAAGAAAATAGCTCTGGTCGCGCTCAAGATCGCGCGCGCGATAAAGAGCGGCACCCTGCTCTGTTTCCTCACGGCGAATATAATGGCCGGTCGCCAAAGCTTGCGCGCCAATCTCGCGCGCAAAATCAAGAAGCCGACTAAACTTCACCCGCTCATTACATCGCGTGCAGGGAACCGGCGTTTGGCCATGCGCATAAGATTCAACAAAATCCTCAATCACAGATTCGTGAAAATCCTTTTGATAATCCAAAACATAATGCGGAATATCAAGATGAGCCGCAACCCGGCGCGCATCATGTATGTCGCGGCCAGCACAGCAGCTTTGCGCGCGTCCGGCGGCGGCGGCGTGATTATATAATTGCAACGTCAAGCCGATCACCTTCAGGCCGCGCGATTTCAACAAAGCCGCCACCAAAGACGAATCAACACCACCCGACATCGCTACCGCAATTGTCTTGCCGCGCAAAGCCTCTAGAGACGCCTCAATTTCTGTAAATCTCGTCATACCGCATCATAAAGCCGAAATCGCACAAAATTAATCAAAAAATTAACTTAAAAAATTAATTATGCCATTTAGTTATCCTTAATCAGATCGTCTTATTTTAGCCTGCAGTTTCGCCAAAAGAGAGCCAAAGAGCCAATATGAGCCTAGATAAACCAGAGACCCCAGTGTCTGCCGACCTGCCGCCCGAAAATACCACGCGCTGGATCGCGCGGCGCAAAGCGCAGGTCGTGCAAGCCGTCAAAGACGGCGCGCTAGACCTCGAAGAAGCCTGCCGCCGCTATCGCTTGACACAGGAAGAATTCGCCTCATGGCAGCGACTCGTGAATCAACACGGCCTTGATGGCCTGCGCACCACAAGATTGAAACTCTATCGCTGAATTTTTTTGTGCTTCCTGTTAATCATTATTAACGCCCGCTAATGATTCGGAAAAAATCTTTCCAAAAAAATCCTTATGGTTAAAAGTTTCTGATTGACCTGCCCGCCAACATCGCGTCAAATTAATGAATCTGAATCTGATTCGTTTGAATATCAAAAACCGGATGGCCTCATGCGCGCATTAATCATTGAAGACGACCCCGTCACTTTACGCAGCATTGATCGCTTACTGACCGATGAAGGCTGGACAACCAATACGGCACAAACGGGCGAAGATGGCTTTGAGCTCGGCAAGCTCTACGATTACGACATTATTATCCTTGACCTCAAACTGCCCGATGTGGACGGCCATGACGTGCTGCGGCGATTGCGGCGAATCGGCATTCAAATACCTTTGCTGATCCTCTCTGGCAGAGACGATGTCACCGATAAAGTGCGCGGTCTCATCACCGGCGCTGATGATTATCTCACCAAGCCGTTTAACCGCACCGAGCTGATCGCGCGTTTGCGCGCGGTGATCAGGCGCGCGCGCGGCTTTAGCCAGCCGGTCATTGTTACCGGCGGAATCTCGGTCAATCTTGAAGGCAAAACGGTTGAATCCAATGGTGTGCCGATCCATCTGACCAGCAAGGAATATCAAATTCTTGAACTGCTCTGCCTGCGCAAAGGCATGACGCTCACAAAGGAAATGTTTCTTGACCATCTTTATGGCGGCATGGACGAGCCGGAGGTGAAAATCATTGATGTGTTCATCTGCAAATTGCGCAAAAAGCTCGCCAAAGTGACCGGCGGACAGCATTGCATTGAAACGATCTGGGGGCGCGGCTACGTATTACGTGATCCGCCCGAAGCCAATGACGCCGCGCTGCCTGCAGAACAACAACCCCAGCCTAAACGCGCCATCGCTAGCTGATCTATACCACTTTATGCCACAGGGGGCTCAATCCGAAGATCCAGCTTCTGACCAGATGTGTTGATGTCAATTTGTGCGCCGAGTTTTTGACATGCCAGACGCGCAATATAAAAGGGCATATCGGCGGGATCAGCGGTAGATTCTACGGTAGATTCTAATTGCCGCGTGAGCATTTCTTTTATATGTTGAACGCTCTTATCCGACAGGTTCGTGGCCTCAAGATGGAATCTGCCTTTATCATCGCGGCTGATCTTGATGCGACCGCCTGTCATGACCGCACCAATCACCGGCAGCGTGAGCGCCGCCAAAAAACCCGCATAGGCCAAAGACAAAAAAGGCAAAGACTTTAAATGAATGCTCAACTGGATATCACGCCCCTGCGCAAACATCTCAAGCGGCTTGAACCAATCCTCTGGTGCTTGGACCTGCTGCGCCTCATCCTGCGCGGGCGCGGCGATCAGCCTCAGACAGCGCGTCAGCGCCGTCAATTGATCCGCGCCGTGCTGCACAAACTCCCTCATCACGCCGCCTTCCTCTTCGCCCATATCAAGACCCGCGCGCACCGCCGACAGCGGATTGGCCATATCATGCGCAATCCACCGCACACACAGGCTCAAATAATCAAATAGGTCGCGCTGGTTCATGAGCATCTCCAAAAATAAACAAAACCTTGTTCAAAATATCTGCCAGATCGCACTTGACGCCGGCGCGCTCATCATGCGCCATTATGACGAGCCCGCCAAGCCAGAGTTCAAAGAGGATAGGAGCCTCGTCACCGCCGCCGACCGCGAGGCCGAACGTCTGATCCTCAAAGCGCTGGGAAGGGTCGCGGCCAATATCCCCGCCATTTCCGAAGAAAAAGCCAGCATCGGACATTTCCCGAAAACTGGCAAAAGATTCTTCCTCGTTGATCCGCTTGATGGCACAAGAGAGTTCGTTGCAAAAAATGGCGAATTCACCGTCAACATCGCTTTGATAGAAAATCACCAGCCGATTTTGGGTGTTGTCTATGCGCCAGCTTTGGGACGGCTCTTTTTCGCCAATCAGGAGCACGCGTTTGAATCACGCTATGGCGGCGCAGCAGAAAAAATTCACGCGCGCAATGTGCCCAAAAATCCAGTGGTGATCGCAAGCCGCTCACACAAAGATGCCGGTGAACAAGAATTACGCGAAAAATATCAGGCCAGCCGGATCATCTTGATGGGTTCGTCAATAAAATTTTGCCTGATCGCCGCAGGCGAAGCCGACCTCTATCCGCGCGAAGGCCGCACGATGATCTGGGACATCGCCGCCGGACATGCTGTGCTCGCTGCGGCGGGCGGCAATTTGCAAACCGATCAGGGCGAATTATCTTATGGCCGCGTGCCGCCGACTCATTTAGATAATTGTGCCAATCCGCCTTTTCTTGCCCATGGTGCGCTTGGTAGCGCGCTTGGTAGCGCGCTTGGTAGCGCGCTTGGGGACGCGCTTGGGGACGCGCACGACACACAAGACGACGGCGTATAGACGTTCTATTTCTTTTTATTCAGATCTTTTTTCCGCGCTTTCATTTCGCGAATCAGCCCTGCCCAGCCTTCATCTCTCGCCAATTGAGAAAATTGCGCCCGAAAGCCCGCCACTTCGCTGATCGTGCCCTTGAAATAAACATCAATGATCTGCCAATTCCCCTTCTTCTGTTTCAGCAGCACAAAGTCAATTTTAACCGGATCTGTGCTGGCAAGCGTTTTTTCATCTACGCGCGGCTTGATTCGCGCTCTCACGCGCGCGTGATTTTTTTTCTGCTCCACTTTATAAATGTTCAGCCCGCTGCCCTCATAATCACGAAAGCGATTGAGATAAAGTGCGAGAACATAATCAATGAAGGTTTTGCGATAAGTCGCCTGCTCATCGCGCGACCACTCCCGCCAGCGCCGAATGCCAACGCTTGACACCGCAACGCGCTTGAGATCAAAATTCTGCTCAATTGAGCGCATCAAAACTTGCGGATCATCATCGAGAATGCCCTCATTAAGCGCCAGCACCGCGTCGCGCGGAGTCTCGGCGGCCTGTGCTGGAAATGCCAAAAATGCCGTCAAAAAAAATAGCGCCAAAAAAGAAAAAAACCTCATGAACAATTTCCCTATTGAAAAATTTATGTATATATAGAAAGAGACTATGACGTTTATCAACAAAATACAAGATTTCTATATCTTCCATCTGTCGCGCCTCGTTGCTGCCTCTATGCGGCGGCCTCTGCTGACGATCGGCGCGAGCATGATCAGCGCGTTTATCTGTCTGGGATATGCCGCTTTTAACCTGCCAATCAATTCGGATCAGGAAAACCTCGTTTCACGAGAAAACGAATTCCTCCAGCGCGAGGATATGTTCTCAAAAGCCTTTCCGCAGCAAGTGCATATGATCTTGGTGCTGGTCAGCGGCGAAGATCCGTGGAAAGTCAGCCAAGGCGCGGATCGCCTCGCCAATGTTTTGCGCAAAAGGTCTGATCTGTTCAACCATGTGTTTCATCCGCAGAGCGAAGATTTTTTTCAGAAAAACGGCCTGCTTTATCTTGACAGCGATGACCTCGCTGAATTTGTTGACAGCCTCGCGACCGCGCAGCCCGCCATCGCCGAGCTTGCGGGCGATCCCAATTTGCGCGGCCTGTTTTCATTATTGGAAACCGGCCTCAAGGAAGAAACAGACAATGATCAAGAGCTGCCGGAAAGTTTTGAGAGCATCATTGAACGCATCGCCAGCGCGGTGGAAGAATTCACCGCCGGACGCCCGCCCGGCGACATCTGGCAGGACGCCTTCCCCGACTGGATCGGCCAAACAAGCGAAGAATATCCCGAAGCGCTGCAAGTGATCATCGTTCAGCCTCATTTGGATTATTCCCGATTCTTATCGGGGAAAAAGGGGATTGACGGGCTCCGGCAGATCGTCGCCGATCTGCGCCTGCAGGAAGACGGCGTGCGAATCCGCCTGACAGGCCGCGAGCCGCTCACATTGGATGAATTGTCCAGCGTCTTGTTTAATGTTGAAACTGCCGGTGTGATTTCGGTCTTGGCGATCATTTTTGTTTTGGGGCTGGGTGTGCGCTCATGGCGCATCATCGCGATGATTATGTCCGCTTTGTTTGTCGGCATTAGCTGGTCTTTTGGCTGGGTGCTCATATCGGTCGGCGAGCTCAACATGATCACGACAGCCTTTGCGGTTTTGTTTTTGGGGATCAGCATTGATTTTTCGATCCATGTCGCTCTGCGCTATCGCGAAGAGCTGCACAAAACGAATGGCCGCGACCCGATCGAGGCGATGCGCATCACAATCCATAGCGCGGGCGGCGCGATTTCTCTATGCGGCCTCGCAACCGCGATCGGCTTTTTGTCTTTTGCGCCAACCAATTATTTCGCGCTCAGAGATTTGGGCATCATTGCCGGCGGCAGCATGCTGCTCGCTTTGCTGGCCAGCTTCACCGTCCTGCCCGCTTTGCTGAACTATCTGCCCGCCGACGATTTCGCGCCTAGGGAGCAGGGAGATGAGCCGAACTTCATCGGACGTTTTTCCATCAGGCTTTATGCGTGGATTCGCAGGCGTTTCCGCATCATCACCCTATCAGCCTTTGTGCTGGCCTTTGCGGCGGCACCGCTCGCTGTGCAGATGGGTTTTGACCATTCGGCTTTGGTTATCAAAGATCAGCAGGCCGAATCGGTCACCAGCCTCAAAGAGCTGCAGGCGCGCGGCTTTTTCACCAGCTATATCGCGACCATGCTGACCCCCGACCGCCGCACCGCGATCGCACAGGCCGAAAAACTCACCCAGCTGCCGCTCGTGCGCAAAGTGGAAACCCATCAAGTCTTCGTCCCCGAAGAGCAAGATGACAAAACGGAAATCCTGTCGGAAGCGGCGTTCTTTATGGCGCCCGCTTTTGCCGCCACGCCTGAGCCCCGCCCCACAAAGATGGACTTTGAGCTATCGGCGAAAGACTTGCTGCGCGCGCTCAGCGTTAAGAAAAAACAAGAGGGCGCGCTGCCCCCCGAACAGCAAAGGCTGGGCGCAGCCCTCGCCGCGCTTTTGCGCACCCCCGGCGCGCTCGCCAAAATCGGCGACCTCAACAAACTCCTCACCGGAGACTTCGCCGAAAGGCTGACGCGGCTTGAGCGCTCGCTCGATGCCGAGCCCTTCACCTTTAACGAGCTGCCCGCCAATGTCCGCGAGCAATCCGAAACCAAAGATGGCCGCATCAAGCTCAACATCTATCCCACCGAAGATATGTCCGACCCCGATGCCCTCGCCCGCTTCGTCCAAGAAATCACCAAAGCCGAAGATGATGTCGGCGGCAGGCCGCTCGTAGAATATGCCGTCGGCGAACTCACTGTCAGTGCTTTTCGCACCGCGTTGGTGCTCGCGACCATCGCCATCACGATAATTTTGCTCTTGAGCCTGCGCTCAGTCAAAAATACCGCGCTCGTGCTCGCGCCGATTGCGCTCGCGGGCACCTATACTCTAGCGGCCTGCGTGTGGCTGGACATCTCATTCAACTTTGTCAATGTGCTGCTGCTGCCGCTCCTCTTGGGGCTGGGCGTCGCCAACGGAATCCATATCCTCTCGCGCGCGCGCACCGAAAAAAATGTCCGCGAAGTGATGCACTCCTCCACGCCGATCGCCGTGTTCTTGAGCAACACGACCACCCTCGTCACTTTCGGCGCTCTGTCCATCGCAACCCATAGCGGCATGCGCTCTATGGGAATCACTTTGACCATCGCTATGATCTTTATGATGATCTGCGCGCTGGTCGTCCTGCCGGCCATGCTGGCTTGGATGCGCCACCAAAATGTCGCGCTAGAGCCGTCGCTCAAAACCGATCCCTAAAACCGACCCTTAATCCCCGCATAAGCGCCCACACCGCGGCGATCAAAGCCATTAAGCAAAGTATCTTCATCGGTGACGTTATCCACCCGAACAAAAACATCCAGCGCCTCAGAAAAGGCATAGCTGCCATGCAGGTTAAACAAAAAATACGAAGGTATCGTGGCGGTTCCAAAATCTTGCTGCTTGCTCGTCCAGACCATATCGCCACCTAGTGAAAAATCCCCAAAAGTCCACAAGAGATTGAAACCCCAAATATGTTTGGGATTGCGCTGCAACTCCGTGCCACTGCCGCTGCGCGCGCGGGTATAGGTATAATGCGTGGACAAAAACAGATCGTCCAAAACCTGCCAGTCCGCCTGCAATTCCGCGCCGCGCCGCTTGGAGCGCCCCGTATCATTGACGATGGAGCTCGCCGTTTCCGCAGGACAGCCCGCTCTGGGCGGCATCGTGTTATCAGAATTAAACACACCCTGAAACTCATCTTCAACATCAAGACCGAAAGCTGTCGCGCCGAACGACAGCCCTTTGACAAAAGATGTCAAATCAAAATCCAGCCCGACATCCCATGAATTCGCCTTTTCCGGCTTGAGAGCGGGATTGGGACAATAGGTAGCCGGAGTAAATCCGTAGAGCTCATAGAGCGTCGGTTTGTTGAGGCTCGTGCCATAAGTGCCATACACCCGCACCGGCACATAAAGCACATAAGGCACATCACGCGATGCCGTCACGCGCCAGAGCACGCCGTCTTCACTATTATTATAAAATTCGCCGCGCACACCCGCTGAGAAATTCACACCGAGAAAATTGATCTGGTTTTCCAGCGCGATAAATTGCCCAACTTCCGCAAAATTCCTATCAGTCGCATTAAACTCTTCTTCCTCCCAGCCCAGCAGCAAAGTCAAATTGGCGAGCTTGTCATAATTCACTGTGGTTTTATAATCAGCATGAAGCCGCTGCTGGCCGAAAGAGGAGGCGTTAAACCGATTTTCCAAACGCATCAGAGACAAATTGACTTCATTGTAAAAATTTATTTTTTTTGTCAGCGCCAGATCATGGCTAACGCCAATTCCGGCTTCGGTTTGCTGCGGCTGCTGCACATCGCCGACGCCATCTGAAGTGTCCGACGCGCTAAATCCCATTACATCATAATTAAACCTGCCATTGACATGGCGCAGCGCGAAATGCGCCTTGAAATCATTCCGCGCCCAATCTGCGCGCGCATGAGCGGTATAATTGCGATAATCGTCTTTTTCATCATGGCCAAAAGACGAGACATCATGGCCATCGCTTTGATAAATATCCAGCCCGCCGCCAAAGCGCATCTCCTTATTGCCGCCGCCAAAATTGACCGCGCCGTGCCATGTGCCAAAACTGCCGCCATCCGCCTGATAATCTCCGGAAAAATCTCCCGCGCCGGTTTTGGTCGTGATCGCGATCACGCCGCCAGTGGCGTTGGCGCCGTGAACAAGGCTCTGGCTGCCGCGGATGATCTCAACCCGCTCAATCTGGCTGCTGGATAGATGGCCGAAATCAAATTGCGCCGAGCTCGCATCATTGACCTCAATGCCATTGATCAAGACTTTGGTATGATCGCTCTCGCCGCCGCGAATGCGCACATCACTCAAAGCGCCCGGGCCGCCGCTCTGGGTGATTCCGATGCCCGGCACGCGGCGCAGCACATCAATGAGAAAAGGCTGGCCGCTTGCAGCGATGTCGTCTGCGGTCAAAATGGTGATCGTGCTTGATAGATGTTTCAGCGCGAGCGGACTGAGCGATGCGCCTTTAACGATAATCTCTTCTATCTGTTTTTCTTGCGCCCATAAAGCGGCAGGCGCAATAAACAAAAAAGCAAGCGCTGCCGCACCTAAAAATTTCAAGATGTTCATTTTCCCTTATTTTTATTCTTGATATGACTTGATGATGTAGGCTGATTGCCTTAAACTTGTCAAGAAAATCAAAGGAGGTGATGATGAAGAATGGAGGCGTTGTTGTTCCGATCCTGCGCTATGATGATGCGCCCGCGGCGATAGACTGGCTGTGTAAAGCGTTTGGCTTTAAAGAACATTTGGTTGTCGCCGATGAGAAAGAGGTTAAAATCATTCATCATGCGCAGCTTATTTATCAATCGGGCATGATCATGCTCAGCTCGGCGGGCATCACCGACTTTGATCGCCTGCTCGGCAAAGACCCAAAACAAAATATCTATATGATCGTCCCCAGCGCTGATGAACATTATGCGCGCGCCAAAAAATCCGGCGCGGAGATTTTAATGGACATCAAAGATCAGGATTATGGAGGCCGCGCCTATACCTGCCGCGACCTTGAGGGCAACATTTGGAGCTTCGGTGATTACAGCCCTTGGGAAGGAGAGAATTAAAGCAGCGTCGCTTCTTGGCGTCGCTTTATGGCGTCGCTTTTTGGCGTCCCCTAGGGGACTCGAACCCCTGTTTCCGCCGTGAGAGGGCGGCGTCCTAGACCACTAGACGAAGGGGACTTCTGTTAAGCAGGCTGCGGTTCGTGGCTTCTATGCTGAACCCAGAGATGGATGGCCAGCGCCAGCAGCACCAGAATCAAAACCGAAATATGCGCATAGCGCCCCGGCACGGGGTTGGCCGGCGCCTTAAAACTATATTCCATTGAAACAAACAGCACCGCGCGGATGCTCTCTATCCAAAGCGCCACCGGCACGAGCGCGCGCGCTTTGGTCGCAAACCAGACATAAAACGCGCCCAACGCCATCTGCATCAGACCGGCAGCGCCCAGCAGAAAAATAATGTCCGCGCCGTTCGCTGGAGACAAATCCATGCCCGCAACAATGCCCGCGCCGCTATCGGGCGTCACATAGTGAAACACGCCGCGCGCAAAACTGAATATGCCAAGCGCCAATAAAATCATCCACGGAAAAGAAGCAAGTCGACTCATAGCAACCTCCAAATAATTGTGCCCAATACCACGATCAGGCCGGTGAACAGAACCATTGCCATCAGTATAACAGAAATTTTCAGCGCCGTCTGCGCCCAAATCGGCCAGCGCGCAGCGCCATAAAGCGGCGGTTTCGGCGGGACAGATTTCGGCAAAACGGCTAACCTCTTTATCTATGACCTCCCAGCAGACTATAGAGATCATCGCACAAAAGGAAGATCAAGGCTTGCGCGCCGATCTATTTCTCACGCGCGCGCTGCAGGCGCAGTTTCTCGCCGAGATGAGCCGCGCGCGAGTCGCAGCGCTTATCAAATCCGGCCACGTGCAAAGGCGCGGCCAGCCTTTGACCCATGCCAGCGCCAAAATCACCGCCGGTGATTCGTTCACGATTACGTTACCGCCCATCGCGCCTAGCCAGATTGAACCCCGCGCCATCAAATTGGATGTCATCTATGAAGATGATGATCTCATCGTCGTCAACAAACCGGCGGGCATGCCGGTGCATCCGGCGCGCGGTCATCACGACGACACGCTCGTCAATGCGCTGCTTCATCATTGTCAGGGAAGCCTCTCCGGCATTGGCGGCCAAGAGCGCCCGGGCATCGTCCATCGCCTTGATATGAACACAAGCGGATTGATCGTCGCTGCTAAAACCGATCTCGCCCATCACAAACTCGCACAACAATTCGCCGCTCACGGACAGGATGGAAAATTAACCCGTGAATATCTCGCCCTCGTTTGGGGATGGCCGCCGCCCGGACCAGCCGAAATTGACGCAAAGATTGGCCGCCATCCGATCAATCGGCACAAAATGGCCGTGCGCCGATTTGGCGGCAAACCCGCAATCACGCACTACCAGCTTCGTGAAAGATTTGGCAGCCCTGATGATGAAACCGCCAGCCTGCTCGCCTGCCGCCTGCTCACCGGACGCACGCACCAAATCCGCGTTCATCTGTCATCGCGCGACTGGCCGCTCATCGGTGATCCGCTCTACCGGCGGCGCAAATATCAAAATCACACCAGCAGCAAAACCATCCTGCAAAAAATACAGCGCCAAGCGCTCCATGCTGCCCATCTCGGCTTTGTCCACCCCCGCCACAAACAGCCTCTGCGCTTTGACAGCCCGCCGCCTGCCGATTTTCAGGCCGTTATTTCTCTGCTCAAATCACAATCATCTGTGCTAGACTCTTAATATGGACAATATGCACGGGGTTAATTCCGACCTTATGATGAGCTCAACATGACCGAAAAAGACTCTCACAAAAAACCTGCTTCTCATCTGCCTGTGCCCGCACCGGCGCCGCAGCTCACGCCTGAAGATAATCTCACGCGCTATTTGCAGTCTTTGCGTAATTATCCGATGCTCAGCGCAGAAAAAGAGCGCGAACTCGCCGAACGCTGGCGCAATCAACAAGATGTTGAAGCCGCGCATGAACTCGTCACCAGCCATCTGCGCCTCGTGGCCAAAGTCGCCATGAGCTATCGCAATTACGGCCTGCCCATCGCCGAAGTCATCTCCGAAGGCAATGTCGGACTCATGCAGGCGGTCAAGCGCTTTGATCCCAGCAAAGGCTTCCGGCTGACAACCTACGCGCTTTGGTGGATCCGCGCCTCCATTCAGGAATATGTGCTGCGCTCTTGGAGCCTCGTCAAGATCGGCACGACCGCCGCGCAGAAAAAACTCTTCTTCAATCTGCGCAAAACAAAGCACGAAATTCAAGCCTTTGAATCCGGCGATCTGCGCCCCGAACATATTCGCCAGATCGCCCAGCGGCTCAATGTCAAAGAAGATGAAGTCGTCTCAATGAACCGCCGCATGTCGGGCAATGATATGTCGCTCAACGCCCCGATCTCAACCAATGAAGAAGGCGGCGAGTGGATGGACTGGCTTGAAAGCGAAGAAGAAGATCAAGAAACTTTGCTCTCGCAGGAGCAGGAGTTCGCTTATCGCAAAGGCTTGCTGCTTAACGCGCTGCAAGACCTCAAGCCGCGCGAGCGCGAAGTGATTGAGGCGCGCAAACTGCGCGATGTCCCGCTGACGCTTGAGCAACTCAGCCAAAAATATGCCATTTCACGCGAGCGTGTGCGCCAGATTGAAACGCGCGCTTTCCAAAAATTGCAAAAAGCGATCAAAAAACAGGCCGCCAAACAGCTGCCTAATCAGGCAGATTCGCCTCATCCAAACTGAAAATCTTGTTGATGTCGCCGCCCCACGCGCCATGATAAAGATCAAGCAGGCGGTCAGCCGCCGTCTTGCCGCTATCAATGCGGTCCTGCAGCACGGCGAGATAATGCGCCTCATCGCGTCCTTGCGCGTCAAGAATATGGCGCTTGGTCAGACCCTCGCGGGCGATCGCGACTAGCTGCGCGGCCATCTCCAGCACAGGCCGCCCGGCAAACTTGCCGGAAATCCCCCGCCGGATGATCTCCTTTTGCAGCGCGTCGCGATCTTCGGCCTGCCAGTCTTTGGCAATGTCCCAAGCGGCTTCGCGGCAGGCGGAATCATATAAAATCCCCGTCCAGAAAGCCGGCAGCGCCGATAAATGCTCCAATGTGTAGCCGCTATCCGCGCCGCGCATCTCAATAAACTTTTTCAGCCGCGCTTCGGGATAAATCGTCGTCAGATGAACCTCCCAATCATTGATCGTCGGGAACTCATCGGGCAGCACATCAAGCTTGCCGTCGAGAAACTCGCGGAAGGTCTGGCCGCGCACATCAATATAATTGCCGTCGCGGCAGACAAAATATAAAGGCACATCCAGCGCATAATCCACATAGCGCTCAAAGCCGAAGCCGTCCTCAAACGCAAGCGGCAAAAGCCCGCAGCGCGCCGGATCGCAATAGCGCCAAACATTGACCCGATTGGTGATGAACCGCGTCGGCGCGCCATCCATGAACGGCGAAGTCGCAAACAAGGCCGAAACCAAAGGCTGCAGCGCCAGACCCAGCCTCATTTTTTGCACCATATCTTTTTCGTCGGAGAAATCCATATTGACCTGCACCGTGCAGGAGCGATACATCATATCAATCCCCATCACGCTGTTGAGCACCATATAGCGCGAGATCACCGCATAGCGCGCTTTGGGCAGAGGCTGCATATCGGTCAGCTTCCAGCTCGGCGCATAGCCGATGCCCAAAAAGCCGATGCCGAGCGCCTTGCCGGCCTCAGCCATTTGCTGGTGATAGAGTTTGATCTCAGCGGCGTTCTCATGGACGTTGCGGCAAATTTGACCCGATAGTTCAACTTGACCGGCCGGCTCGGTCGTGATGGACGCCTTCGGCTGCCCCTCCGGCGATTGCAGCCCGACAATATGGCCGTCTTCTAAAATCAAATCCCAGTCAAATCTGCGGTGAAACTCCTGCAGCAAAGCCTCAATGCCCTGCGCGCCGTTATAATCAAGCGGCTTCAGATCGCTGCACCGATAGGCGAACTTCTCATATTCCGTGCCGCAAGCCCATTGCGACGCAGGCTTGCAGCCCGACTCCATATAAGCCACCAGATCGCCGCGCGTGATGCGCCGGTCATTCGTCATGTGCAATCCTTTCGTTATTTATTGAGCCCAGTCGCCCAAAATCGCCTGAAATAATGCGAGTGCCGCAATCGCTGCCGTCTCGGCGCGCATCACGCGCGGCCCCAAACTGATCGACACATGCGCCGACAAAGCAGCCACTGCGGCGCGCTCTTCGGGAGCAAATCCGCCTTCAGCGCCAATCAGAATAGCAAAACTTCGCCCGCCGCGCAAAGCGGCTAAATCTTCAGTCGCCGCCGCCGATGATGATGAGCGCGCGCGTGTCTCATCACAAAAAATCAGGCGGCGCGGCGCAGGCCAGTCCGCAAGCAGATCAAGCAAAGGACGCGCCGGAAAAATCTCCGGAACCGATAGGCTTTCACTTTGCTCCGCCCCTTCAATCGCGCTCGCGCGCAGACGCGCCGCATTGACCTCCTTCGCAACGCCATATTGGCTGAAAACCGGCTGGAGCGCTTTGACCCCCATCTCGGCAGCCTTGCAAGCCAGCCACGCCGAGCGCCCGCCACGCAAAGGAACAAAAATAAGCGATAAATCCACCGGCTTCGTCTGGTCGCGCGTCTGCGCTTCAATCTCAATCTCGGCGCGCTTACTGTTCATTGCGCTGATCCGGCCCAGCCATTCGCCATCGCGGCCATTGAAAAAAAACAGATCATCGCCAGCCGAGCGGCGGCTCGCTATACGCCGCATCACATGCACTATATAATGCGTCTGCGCCTCATCCAGCCGCAAGCGGCTTCCGGCAGCCAGATCATCGGCCACATAAAGGCGCGGCACGAAACCGCTCGTCTCTCGACGCGGTAAGTTATTTTTTTTGCCCTTCACAATAATTACCTTTAATCTAAAGACGGATAAATGACAAAACTCTTGATGCCCTATATAAAGCTCGCCCGCCTTGACCGCCCGATCGGCACTTGGCTGCTGCTCTGGCCGTGCTGGTGGTCGTCGCTCGCGGCGATGTCCTATATTGGCCGCGCAGACCTGTCGGTGGTCAATATATTCGCGCTCTTTGCCGCAGGCGCGCTGCTGATGCGCGGCGCGGGCTGCACCTATAATGACCTCGCTGATCACGAATTTGACAAGCAGGTCGCGCGCACCCAAACGCGCGTTCTGCCTTCAGGCCAGATCAGCCGCCCAGCCGCTTGGGCGTTCTTCTTCGTTCAATTGACTTTGGCCGCTCTCGTTTTGCTGCAGTTTAATCTTTTGACGATCCTGCTCGGCGCGGCGAGCCTCGCGCTCGTCGCCATCTATCCGTTTATGAAAAGATTTACCCACTGGCCGCAATTTTTTCTTGGTCTTGCCTTTAGCTGGGGCGCGCTGATGGGCTGGGCGGCGATCGCAAACCAGCTGCCGCTTGCGGCGCTAGCGCTTTATGCCGGAAATATCCTCTGGGTCATCGGCTATGACACAATTTATGCTCTGCAAGACAGAGATGACGATTCTCTGCTTGGACTCAAATCCACTGCCATCGCGCTTTATGCCAACATCAAATTATGGCTGGGAGTCTTCTACGCCGCCGCATGGGCGCTGATGATTTTATCAGGTGTTTTGATTGACGCGTCTCTCGGTTTTTATTTCGCGATGGCCGCCGCGGGAGCTCATCTGATTTGGCAGGTTGCGGTCTTAAATCCGGATGATCGCGACCAAGCGGGGAAAATATTTTCTGCTAATCGGGATTGCGGCGCGCTCATTTTTGCTGCCTTTGCAGTCAATGGCGTGATCAAAATCATCAGCTAGATTCGGCGTCATTTTCGTTTTCGTCATTTTTTATTTCGCCACGTGCCGTTTCTTCAAAATTGGCCGCGCCGTTTTTATGGGAACCTCTATTATTATCTGGCCCTTGACGCGAAGAAGAATGAGGCTCATGCGCCGCCTCACGCACGTCATACACTTCATTTGGCGGCGCTTCATTTGGCGGCGGCGCGCTCATCTGATGCGCCTGCTGGGTTTGCTGCTGCGCAGTTTGCTGCTGCGCGGCCATCACCAGACGATAATAATGATCGGCGTGCTGGAGATAATTCTCAGCGCGGATGCGATCGCCCGCAGATTGCGCATCGCGCGCGAGCGTCTGATATTTTTTGCAAATATGCGCCGCCGTTCCCCGCAGCTTGATGTCCGGCCCGTTGCTGTCCAATGTCCGCTGCGCTAGATTCTGATTTCTATTCTTATTGCGCGGACGCTGTTGGCCGCGATGATTCTGGCCATGCCGCTGATGATCTTGTCTCATAATATGTCCTGTTGGGAGGGTTTGCGCTCTCGGATCAAGATGCCACCACCACGCGCTGGTGCCCCGAAAGATCTTTTATTATATCATTGATGGTCAATCCGGCAAGCGTGAATATCTCACTGACCCGATCAGCTTGCTCGGCGCCGATTTCAACGATGATTCGCCCGCCCGGCGCTAGCAAAGACGGCGCCAACGCCGCTAGACGGCGATAGGCCAGCAACCCATCCGCGCCGCCATCAAGCGCTGAGCGCGGGTCATGGCGCACCTCAGCCGCTAAACCCGCCAGATCGCCCGAAGGAATATAAGGCGGGTTGGACAGCAAAAGATCAAACGCACCCTGATAATCCAACATCCAATCGCCGACAAAAAAATGCGCGCGCGGCGATAGAGCCAAACGGCGCGCATTATAACGCGCCATGCGCACCGCCTCAGGCAGAATGTCAATGCCCAGACCCCGCATCTCGCGGCATGCGCTTAAAAGCGACAAAAGCAAACAGCCCGACCCCGTGCCCAAATCCAGCACGCGCGCTTCATCACGCGGCTTATGGCGCATCGCGGCCTCAACCAAAGTCTCGCTTTCGGGGCGCGGATCAAATACATCAGCGCCGATGATAAACGCCAAGCTCCAAAATTCACGCTGCCCCACAATGCGCGCCACTGACTCCCCCTGAATGCGGCGCTCCGCATAGGCCATGAATTTATCCCGCACATTTTCAAAACCCTCACCCGCAGCCTGCATGCGCGCAACCCGCTGCGCTTGATCCAAAAGCACCCGCGCATCAAGCTGGGCCGTCTCAATGTTCTGCGCCGTCAAATAGTTCGCACCCGCCGACAATAGATCTTCAACATTCTTTGAGCCTTCAAAGGATTTTAAATCTTTGATCGTCATTCCGATGCTCCTTCCTCAGCCAGCTGCCCCAGTTTTTTCTGCCGCTGGTGCGCAAGCAAAGGATCAACGAGCAAGTCAAGCGCTGATCCTTCCAAAATTTTTTCAAGCGCATGAACTGTCAGACCGATGCGGTGATCCGTCACGCGGCTCTGCGGAAAATTATATGTGCGAATCCGCTCTGAGCGATCTCCAGAGCCAACCTGCCCTTTGCGCGCCGAGGCGCGTTCGGCCTCGCGCTTCGTCTGCTCCAGCTCATAAAGCCGCGCGCGCAGCACTTTGAGCGCGCGCGCGCGATTCTTATGCTGGGATTTCTCATCTTGCTGGCTGACCACAAGGCCACTCGGCAGGTGCGTGATTCGCACCGCGCTGTCGGTCGTGTTGACCGACTGCCCGCCAGGCCCGCGCGCGCGAAACACATCAATGCGCAAATCCGCTGGATTGATCTCAATAGCGCTTTCTTCCGGCTCGGGCAAAATCGCCACGGTCGCCGCCGATGTGTGAATCCGTCCGCCCGACTCGGTCGCCGGAATCCGCTGAACCCGATGAACCCCCGACTCAAAGCGCAGCCGCGAAACCGCGCCCGCGCCCGCAACAGAAATAACCGCCTCTTTGATGCCGCCAATATCCGACATTGTTTGTGATAACGGCTCCCATGTCCAATTTTGCGCCTCAACATAACGCTGATACATGCGCAATAAATCTCCTGCAAATAATGCCGCTTCGCTGCCACCCGTTCCCGCGCGCACTTCAAGGATCAGCCGGTCGCCCTCTTGCCCTTCCTCCTGACGGCTGACCAAAGCCACAAAAGCCATCTCTTTTTCTTTGATCAGATGCGCGGTTTTTTTGATGTCCTCCTGCGCCAAAGCGGCGAGGTCTTTGTCCTGACTAGCGCACAGCTCTTCAAGGCTCTCAAGCTCCCGATAGGCCGCGCACAAATCTCGCGCAATATTGGCGAGCGGCCTCAACGTCGCATAATCACGCCCCAGAGCCGCATAATCCTCACCCGACGGATCCGCCGCGCGCATCTGCGCTTCCAGACGATCCATCCGCGCAATGATCGCTTCCAACTGGTCGGGGGTAATCATTCAGACATGACAGGCGTTTCGGCAAATGTTTCGGCCTGCGCCTCCACCAAAGCCACGATGCGATCCAATATGTCTTCATGCTGTATTTTTTCCAGCATCTCTCCGGCGACATAGACCATACCATGCCCCGCGCCGCCGCCGGTAAAGCCAACATCGCTGAGCGCCGCCTCGCCCGGACCATTGACCACGCAGCCGATCAGCGACACCGTGATCGGCGCAGATATATGCGCAAGCCTCTCTTCCAACAAGCGTGTCGTGGCGATCACATCAAAGCCCTGCCGCGCGCAAGACGGACAGGCGATCACGCTGACGCCGCGATGCCTCAAGCCCAAAGATTTCAAAATCTCAAAACCGGCAATGACCTCCTCCACCGGATCCGCCGCAAGCGAAACCCGCAAAGTATCGCCAATGCCTTCGGCCAGCAAAATGCCCAGCCCGATCGCTGACTTGATCGTGCCCGCGCGCAAGCCCCCCGCTTCGGTGATCCCCAAATGGAGCGGGCAGTCCGTCTGCACCGCCAGCGCGCGATAGGCCGCCATCGCCAAAAAAACATCCGACGCCTTGACGCTGACCTTAAACGCGTGAAAATCCAAATCCTGCAAAATGCGCATATGGCTGAGCGCGCTTTCCACCATCGCATCGGGGCAGGGCTCCTTATATTTTTCCAGCAGCCGCCGCTCCAGCGAGCCGCCATTGACCCCAATGCGTATGGAGCAGCCATAATCTTTCGCCGCTTTAATCACATCGCGAGTCTTGGCCGCGTCGCCGATATTGCCGGGATTGATCCGCAGACAGGCCGCGCCCGCTTTGGCCGCTTCAATCGCGCGCATATAATGAAAATGTATGTCCGCAATGATCGGCACTTTGGCCGCGCGCACGATCTCGCGCAGAGCGCGCGTGGACTCCTCCGTCGGGCAGGAGACGCGCACCATATCCGCGCCCGCCTCTTCAAGCTGGCTAATCTGCGCCAAAGTCGCGCCGACATCTTCGCTCGGCGTATTCGTCATAGACTGAACGCTGATCGGCGCGCCGCCGCCGACTTTCACTTCGCCCACAGAAATCGCGCGGCTGGCACGGCGCGCTACAAAGCGCCAAGGTCGTATTTGAGAAAGATCTTTCGTCATCTAATCAACCGGAATGTCGTTCATTTTGGCAAAGGCCGCCAGCCGCGCGCGCGGCGTGAGGTCATCTTCCGTTATATCACAAATTTCGGCCATCTTTGCGCTCAATTGCCGGTAATTGACCGCGCGAATGGCCTGCTTCACCGGACCGATTGATGTCGGCGCCATCGCGATGCGTGTCAAACCCAACCCGATCGTCGCGAGCGCCGTCAATGGCGTTGAGGCCAGCTCGCCGCATAACGTCACCGGAACATCATATTTCACTGCCGCGCACTGAATGTCGCGCAGCGCGCGCAGCACCGGCAGGCTCATTTCGTCATATCGCCCTGAAAGCCGCGTATTGCTGCGATCCGACGCAAACAGAAATTGCAGCAGATCATTGCTGCCGATGGATAAAAAATCCACCAAAGGCAGCAGGCGATCTAATTGCCAAATCAGCGCAGGCACTTCAAGCATCGCGCCCGCTTGAATCTGATTTGGCAGCTCTTGTTTGAGCTTGCGCGCACGGCTGATTTCGCGATCAAGCCAGTGGCGCGCTGCGGTAAATTCTGCCGCTTCGCTGATCATCGGAAATAAGACATTGAGGTCATAGCCGCGCGCGGCGGCGAGCAAAGCGCGCAATTGATAGCGCAGCAATGCCGGACGATCCAAAGCGATCCGAATGGCGCGCCAGCCCAAAGACGGATTCTCCTCCATATCGTGCACAGCGCGATCCATATAAGGCAGAATCTTATCGCCGCCAATATCCAAAGTGCGGAACGTCGCAACCCCCTTCGCCGCCTCAAGCACTTGGCGGTAGACTTTGACCTGCTCATCAAGCCGCGGCATCGTTGAGACGACCATAAATTGCAGCTCGGTGCGAAATAATCCAATCCCCGCCGCACCCGATTCCTCAAGATGAGGCAGGTCAACGAGCAGGCCAGCATTCATTAAAAGCTGAATCTCAACGCCGTCTTGCGTTATGGCCGGATCAGCAACGCGCTCGCGATAATAGGCCTGCCGCTGCGCGCGAAAACGCACTTTTTCCTTATAGGCCTCAATCACCGATTCATCAGGTGATAAATAGACCTCGCCATCATCGCCATTGACAATAACACTCGCACCCGCTTTGGCCTGACTCAGCATGTCGGGCAGGCGGCCAACAAGTGCCAGTTCCAAAGCACGCGCGACGATCGTGATATGCGCATGCGCAGCGCCCTCCTCCATCACAACGCCGCGCAATTTCTCGCGCGGATAGTCAAGCAATTCCGCTGGACTTATATTGCGCGCAAATATAATCGCATCGTCTGGCAAATCTTCCGCTGCCATGCTTTGCGCCCCCGACAAATGCCGCAAAAGCCGGTTGGCCAGCTCCTCCAAATCATGCAGGCGCGCGCGCAAATAGGGATTGCTCTGGTGCAAAAAACGCGCGCGCATCTCATCGCGCTCGCGGCCAATCGCCGCTTCCGCCGTCAGACCGGTGTCAATCGCCTCATGGATGCGCTGGAACCAAATTTGATCATTGGCAAACATGCGGTAAGCCTCAAAAATGTCCCGATGCGCCCCCATATTGCGGAAAATCGGCATGTTGAGCATATTGTCAATTTCCTCGCGCAGATCATAAACCGCGTCGTTCAGTCTTTGGTGTTCCCGCACAGGATCATCGGCAATCAGCTCGTTAATATGAATATGCAGCTCATGCAAAACGACATGGCCTAAAGCAATGCCCGGCGCCCAGCCCGCGCCGTGCAATCGCGTCGGCAGCCGACTCGTCGGCGACAGGCTGCCGGATGACAAAACTTCATCAATCTGCAGCTCGGCGAGCAGCATCGCCACCGTCAATAAAATGTCAACATCATCTTCAGTATAATGCCGCGCCGCGCGGTTGCGCGCCGTCAGCACGCCGATCACATGGCCGTTGCGCAAAATCGGCACGCCCAAAAAAGAATGATAAACCTCTTCGCCCGTTTCCTTGCGATAGGCATAGGCCGGATGCGCCTGCGCCTCGGTCAAATTTAATGGCCGCGCATGCGCGGCGATGTTGCCGATCAGCCCTTCGCGCGGTGCCAAAATTGTCTTATGAATCGCCTCCTCGTTCAGACCATGGCTGGCGCAAAGCTCAAAGCGCCTAGAATGGTCGCGCAAATAAATTGAGCAAGTCTCCGTGCGCATATGGGTGGCGATCAGAGATACGATCCGATCAAGCCGCTGCTGCGTCGGCAGAGGCTGCGCCATCATTTCGCGCAGACGCCTGAGCAGCGCGCCGCTGCCCGCCACCGGACTTACAGATATGCTGGGATCAACCATCCAGCCCGTAAGCCGTGTGAAGATGCCGCACCGCCTCTTTCATTTCGCTGCGCGCAACCAGAACTGAAATTTTGATCTCCGAGGTTGAGATCGCTTGAACGTTGATACCTGCCTGTGCTAGCGTGCGAAACATCGTCTCGGCGATGCCAACATGCGAGCGCATGCCAATGCCAATCACCGAAACTTTGGCAACCTCATCATCGCTATCCATGCTCTGGTAGCCGATCTCGCTTTGCGCGGCTTGCAGTAATTTCAGTGCGCGCGCCAGATCGCTCTGTGCCACAGTGAAGGTGATGTCGGTTTTCCCTCTATCGCCCGCAGAGGTCTGGATAATCATATCCACCAATATCCCCGCTTGCGCCAAAAGTGAAAAAATGCTCGCGGCAATGCCCGGCCTGTCAGCCAAATCTGTCAGCGTGATTTTGGCTTCATCGCTGACATAGGTCACGCCGCTAATCGTTTGCTGCTCCATATGCTCTTTCATTGCTCCTTGTTGTTGATCTTCCACATCAGCGCCGATCTCGGTGCCGCGCGCGTCTCCGGCGGCAATCTGGGCGGGAGTCGCATGCGCCGGCAAAACCTTCAGCAAAACCGCCCGCGCCATCGCCAGCTCCACCGCGCGCGTCTGCAAAACCCGCGCGCCCTGAGACGCCATCTCTAGCATCTCTTCATAAACCACCCGATCCAGCCGCCGCGCGCGCGCCACAATATGCGGATCCGACGTATAAACGCCTTCCACATCAGTATAAATCTCACAGCGCAGCGCGCCAAGTGCGGCGGCCAGCCCCACCGCGCTCGTATCCGAGCCGCCGCGCCCCAGCACCGTGATCCGGCCATCAGGGCCGATCCCCTGAAATCCCGCAATGATCGCAACCTGCTTCGCCGCCAAATTTTGCTCAATCCGCTCAGTTTCAATGCGCGTCATCCGGGCTGCGCCGTGACAGCCATCGGTGTGAATCGGAATCTGCCAGCCCAAAAAAGAGCGCGCCGCGCAATTTTGCGCCCGCAATGTCCGCGCCAGCAGGCCCGCGCTGACCTGCTCGCCCGCCGAGACGATCAGATCATGTTCGGCATCCGGATCGCCCTGCGCCTGCTGCGACAACGTCACTAGCCGATCGGTCTCGCGCCCCATCGCCGAGACAACCACCGCAACCTCATAGCCCTCCGCGACGCGCGCGAGCACATGCGACGCTGCGCGCCGCACACAATCCATATCAGCCAAAGAGGTGCCGCCAAATTTCATCACAAGGCATCTATTAAAGCGGGGCATAAAAGCTCCTTCAAAAACGTGCTAGAATTCCACCTATTCATAAAGACAAGCAGAGGCCGGAGCAAGCTGAAGCAAAAATGAACGCCAATCAAGACGAAATCGCCCGCTTTTCAGCGCAGGCCGAACAATGGTGGGATCATGACGGCCCGTTTGCACCTCTGCATCGGCTCAACCCTGTCAGGCTTCGCTACATTCGCGCGAACGCGGTAGAAACCCCCAAAAAATCTTTTGACGGCTTGCGCGTGCTTGATGTCGGCTGCGGCGGCGGATTGCTCAGCGAGCCTATGGCGCGGCTGGGCGCTCATGTTGTCGCGCTCGATGCCAGCGAGGCGACGATCAATGTTGCGCGCCATCACGCACAGACGCAAGAACTTGAAATTGACTACCGCGTCGGCACGATTGATCAGATTCACGATGAAAGTTTTGATCTCATCTTGAATATGGAAGTGGTGGAGCATGTGGATGATGTTGAAAATTTTATTTCTTCCTGCGCGGCCTGCCTCAAACCCGACGGCATGATGATTCTATCCACCATCAATCGTACGCCCGAAGCGTTTTTGTTTGCGATCATTGGCGGAGAATATATTTTGCGCTGGCTGCCGATCGGCACGCATGATTATCAAAAATTCGTCACCCCCGATGAGCTGCAGCGCGCGCTGAAAAATAACGACTTGAGACTCGCTCATCAAACGGGAGTCTTTTACAATCCGCTGATGCAGCGCTTTGATCTTTCAAAAAATATGCGCGTCAATTATATGATGTGCGCTGTCAAGCGCCGAGCTAGACGATCGTCTCCTCCGCATGAATCACCCGCGCCAGAGTCGCCACATTGATCTGCCCAGCGCCCGCGCGGCGCAGAGTCTTCGCGCAGCTTGCCAAAGTCGCACCCGAAGTCATCACATCATCCACCAGCAGCACTGACTTGCCTTGAAGCTTCTTGCGCCATGTCGGATTAATCTGAAACGCACCACGTACATTGCGCCGCCGTGCCGCGCGCGTTAATCCGATCTGCGAGCGCGTTGGACGCACGCGCAGCAGCAAATCTGGATAAAAATCTATAGAGCTGTCCCGCGCCAAAGCGCGCGCCAGCTCAGCCGCCTGATTGAACCGCCGCGACAATAAACGCTGCCAATGAAGCGGCACCGGCGCGATCATATCTGTCTGCGGCAAAAGATCGGCGGCAGCACGCGCCATCCACGCCGCCATGCGCAGAGCCATTTCAGGCCGATCGGCATATTTCATCCGCAGCACGAGCGGACGCCCCGTCTGCGCTTCATAGCGCAAAGCGGCGCGCGCGTGATCATAAAGCGGAGGAAACATCTGACTCAAACGGCTTTGAGTCCCCTCCGGCCACTCATGCGCAAAAGGCACGCCCGTTATCTCACAGCGCGGCTTGGTGATGAAATCCGCCGCGCGCCAGCAGCGCGGACATAGACAAAAATGAGACCCCACCCGCGCCGCACATAACAAACAGCTGGGCGGCAAAACAAGATCGCGCAGGCTTTTCATCGCTGTTATGATAGGTATTCTCAAATTTGTTCCTATATCCATTTATGATGTCCGTTTATGATTTCGCGATGACTGATGATAGCCCGATATTCAACCGGCAGCTCCTGCGCCAACGCCGCGCGCGCGCCGGACATTTTGCCACAAAAGGCCGCGCAACGCGCGGATTTCTGTTTGACCATCTCGCCGAAGAGATGGCCGAAAGATTAAATCTCATCACGCGCGATTTTGATATGGCACTCAACATTGGCTGGCACGGCGCGGCATCTCTTGCGGCAGCGCCAAAAGTCAAACATTGGCTGCAAACCGATCCCGCTTGGGAAATGGCGTGCCTTGCGCACGCGCCCGCTTTTGTCGCCGATGAAGATGCGCTGCCGGTGCGTGCGCATAGTCTTGACCTCATTACGAGCATATTATCGCTTCACTGGGTCAATGATCTGCCCGGCTGCTTGCAACAAATTCGCCGCGCGCTCAAACCCGATGGCGTCTTCCTCGCCGCTTTGTTCGCCGCAGGCACTTTGCGCGAATTGCGCGCCAGCCTGCTCGCCGCAGAAAGCGAAACCCGCCAAGGTGCCGCGCCTCACATGATCCCGCTCGCTGATATTCGCGCGCTGGGCAATTTGCTCGTCCGCGCGGGATTCACCATGCCAGTCGCCGATGTCAGCCACATCACCGCGCGCTATGACAACATCACCGCTCTCATGCGCGATATTCAAAATATGGGCGAAAGCCAAGCCCTTAATCTGGCACACCCCGCACGGCTCACGCGCTCTACTTTGTCGCGCGCCCAAGCAATCTATGCCGAGCAATTCTCCGACTCCGATGGCCGAATCAAAGCGAGCTTCACAGTCGCGTGGCTGCTCGGCTGGGCACCCGATCAAAGCCAGCCGCGTCCGCTCAAACCGGGCAGCGCCAAAGTCAAAATCGCCGATGCGCTCGCCAAAATTCGTGATAAAAAAGTGTGATAAATTCTATGCCCAGTCTTCAGCAATTCGCCAGCAAATTCACCTTCGGCCTGTTCGGCAGCCGCAATGAGCGCAAAGTTCGCTCATTGCAGACGCTCGTGCAGGCGACCAACGCCCATGAAGACGAGATCAAACAAGATACAGATGACGATCTGCGCGCGCGCATCACCGCCGCGCGCCACGCTGTCGGCAAAGGCCGCAAGCTCGACGAGCTGCTGCCCGAAATCTTTGCGATCACCCGCGAGGCCGCATGGCGCACTTTGCGCCAGAGACCGTTTGATGTCCAACTCACCGGCGGCATCATCCTCCACCAAGGAGACATCGCCGAAATGAAAACCGGCGAGGGCAAAACGCTCGCCGCGACCCTGCCCGCCGTGCTCAATGCGCTCGCCGGAAAGGGCGTGCATATCGTCACCGTCAATGACTACCTCGCCAAGCGCGACAGCGAATGGATGGGGCAGATCTATCAATTTCTCGGCCTCAGCGTCGGCTGCATCACCAACGATATGGATGACCAAGCGCGCCAGCAAACCTATGCCGCTGACATCACTTATGCCACCAACAACGAATTGGGCTTTGATTATCTGCGCGACAATATGAAGTTTCGCATAGAAGATATGGTGCAGCGCGGCCATGCTTTTGCGATCGTCGATGAAGTCGATTCGATTCTCATTGACGAAGCGCGCACGCCTTTGATCATCTCCGGGCCGGTGGAGGATAAGTCCGACCTCTACACCAAGATCAACGCGCTGATCCCCGAACTTGATGAGCACGCTTATGACCTTGATGAAAAAACCCGCGCGGTGAGCCTGTCGGATGAAGGCAACGAACAGGTCGAAAATCTATTGCGGCGCGAAAATCTGCTCGTCGGCGACTCTCTTTATGAGGCCGAAAATGTATCCGTTGTCCATCATATCAACCAAGCGCTGCGCGCGCATAAGCTCTTCCAGCGCGACCGCGATTATATCGTCCGCAATGGCAAGGTCGTCATCATTGACGAATTCACAGGCCGCATGATGGCCGGACGGCGATATTCTGACGGCCTCCACCAAGCGCTCGAGGCTAAAGAAAACGTCCCGATCGAGGCCGAAAACCAAACGCTCGCCTCCATCACGTTCCAAAATTATTTCCGCATGTATCACAAGCTCGCAGGCATGACCGGCACCGCAATGACCGAACGCGAAGAGTTCCTCGATATTTACGGCCTCGATGTGCTCGCTGTCCCGACCAACCTGCCCGTCTGCCGCACCGACGAAGATGATGAAGTCTATCTCACCCAGCAAGAAAAATATGACGCGATCGTCGCAAAAATCACCGACTGCCACCAGCGCGGCCAGCCCATCCTCGTCGGCACAACCTCGATCAGTAAATCGGAGCTGCTCGCCGAACAGCTCAAAGCGCGCAAAGTCCCCCATAACGTGCTCAATGCGCGCTACCACGAACAGGAAGCCCAAATCATCGCCGAAGCCGGCGCGCCCGGCGCGGTCACCATCGCAACCAATATGGCCGGACGCGGCACCGACATCCAGCTCGGCGGCAATCTCGACATGACGCTCACCCAAACCCCCGACCAAACCCGCTCCAACATTGAGGCCGACATCCTCGCCAAACGCGAGACCGCCATCGCCGGAGGCGGCCTGTTCGTGCTCGGCACCGAACGCCACGAAAGCCGCCGCATCGATAACCAATTGCGCGGACGCTCAGGCCGCCAGGGCGACCCGGGCGGCTCGCGCTTCTTCCTCAGCCTCGATGACGACCTGATGCGCATTTTCGGCTCCGACCGCATGGGCGGCCTGCTGCAAAAAATCGGCCTCAAAGATGGCGAGGCCATCGTCCACCCCTGGGTCAATAAAGCGCTTGAAAAAGCGCAAAAAAAAGTCGAAGCCCGCAATTTCGACATCCGCAAAAACCTGCTCAAATTTGACAATGTGATGAATGACCAGCGCAAAGTCGTGTTTGAACAAAGACTCGAATTTATCCGCAGCGATGATGTCGCCGAGATCGTCAACGATATGCGCGAGCAAATCATTGACGATCTGCTCGCCGACCATATCCCCGAAAAGGCCTGGCCCGAAGAATGGAAACTCGCCGAATTCGACGAAGACGCAAAAACCGGATTAGGCCTTGAGCTGCCCATCAAAGACTGGGCGCAGGAAGAAGGCATCACCGCCGAAGAAGTGCGCGCGCGCGTCACGCAGGCCTGCGATCAATGCCTCGCCGAGCAATTTCAAGCCGCTCCGCCGGAAATCGCCGTTCAGGTGCAAAAAGCCGTGCTTGTGCGATCGCTCGACCGCCACTGGCGCGAACATCTGCAAAGACTCGAACATTTGCGCCAAGTCGTCGGCCTGCGCGGCTTCGGACAGCGCGACCCCCTCAATGAATATAAAGGCGAAGCCTTTGAATTGTTTGAAACCTTCCTGACCACTCTGCGCAAAGATGTCACGCGGCAAATGATGACCCTGCAAATCATTGAAAGCGATAAAAATGAGCAGGCACAGGGACAGCAGGAGCAGCTTATTGAAGACGAACTGCCCGAAATGGAGCTTCACCATGAGAACCTCGAAGGGGCGAACCCCGAAGGGGAAACGCCACCACTCCCGATAATGGCCAGAAACGCCGCGCCGCAACAGATGCCTCCCCAAACACCTCAATTTAGCGAGCAAAAGACGCCGCGCAACGCGCCCTGCCCTTGCGGTTCAGGGAAAAAATACAAACATTGCCATGGCCGCGCCGCTTGATTTTTGCTAATGCAAAATGCCGCGTTCACGCAAACGCGCAATCAATTCTGCCATTGTTCCGTTGCTTTTGACGCTGTTGCAATGATTGCATAGCAGTTGAAGGTTTGCGTCCGTATCCGCGCCGCCTCTTGAAGTGGGTTGAATATGGTCAAGAGTAAAGTTCTGGAACGGAAAATCATGTTTGCAGCCATTACAAATGCCCTTTTGTTTTCCAAACAAAATATGCTTGATGTCTTTTGATCGTGGGGTTGCATGATCCGATCTAATCGGTATATCGGTGCGGTGAATAATGTCAGCGCTTTTATAGGCGAGTTCTCCTTCGCTACCTTCTCCAATTTGGAAAGTCTGGTGTAGCCTATCTTTTACGAGGTCAACGGCCTTTGAGCTTATATCTATGCCTATCCATTGTCGTTTTTCTTTCTCAGCAGCTATTAAGGTGGTGGCACAACCGCAAAACGGATCAAATACCACATCACCTTCATTGCTGGACACTTTGATAATGCGCTCTAATAATGCTATAGGCTTTTGTGTTGGATATCCTGTGCGCTCCGGAGATTGCGACGATATTCTGCTTATATCATCCCACAAACCGCCCAGTGGGTGTCCATCATCATCTTGGGGCCGAAGTTTGCGAAATGGCATTTTATTTTTACTCCAACCAAGATTACCTGCTTTGTCTAATGCTATAAGTTTTTCTTTTGTCATACGCCACCCACTAGGCGGGGAAGTATAACCTTTATATTCATAACAAAGATTTGGTCTATCACCCATTGAAGCGCCCCTCACAATGGGGCCTTGATAATATCTCCCATGTTCATCAACAAGTTTATATTTTTTCTTAATTTCCTCTGAATCCAATTTCTTTTTAGCTGCCGACAAATTAAAATAAAAGCTATCGCTTTTTGAATAGAAAAAAATGTTATCTGTATAAACTCCATACTTTTTGCTTTTAAACTGAGAGCCTTTTGGGTTGTTTGTGCGTTTCCAAATAATATCATTCCGAAAATTGCGCCTTCCAAAAATACTATCCATCATCATCTTCAGACTATGGCTCATTGTAGAATCACAATGAAGATAGATTGATCCAGTGAGTTTTAATATCCGATGCAGTTCTAGAACCCGCATAGCCATATAAATCAAATATGATTTATCTCCGCTATTGCCGACTGCTCCCGCCGCATCAATAACTTTGTAAAGCGCTGGATGTTTTTCAGCGATCAATCCCCACCATGCGTCATCGGTATCTTCAAAAGTCCAAGCGTCCTTAAATGCCGCTCCTGCGGCTTTGCTCCCTACGGGAGCTTCATAATGGCGGTTAGAATTAAAGGGCGGGTCAAGATAAATTAAATCCACGCTTTCGGAATCCATCCCCGGAAGGATGTCAAGATTGTCGCGGGTAAATATGGTCCGATTCTCAATCATTCCGCTATTCTTTATGCCTATCAGCCATTTATGCTTCCCTCATATCCCCGAAGGGCTTGGCGCGGTTGGTTATCTCCTATAGCATAAAAACCTCAAATAAGGGGGAACCAAAATGAGCCAGCCCAAGCCTTTCAAAATCAACGCGCCGCAAAAAGACATCGACGCCATCCTCAGCAAAGTGCGCGCCTACCAATGGCACCAAATGCCCGAAATAGACCCCAACCAAGACCGATGGGTCTATGGCACCGATATGAATTATCTCAAAGAGCTCAGCGATTATTGGATCAACCAGTTTGACTGGCGCAAAACCGAAACCGCCCTCAACTCATTCAACCAGTTCACCGCCGAGATCGACGGCCTCCAAGTCCATTTCATCCATGAAAAAGCCCAGCGCGCTCACGCCAAAACCCTGCTGCTCACCCATGGCTGGCCGGGATCGGTGCTGGAGTTTCGTGAGGTCATCAAGCCGCTCGCGCACCCCGAACAATTTGGCGGAAGCGCTGACGATGGCGTCAATGTCGTCGCGCCCTCTCTGCCCGGCTATGCCTGGTCGGGCAAGCCGCCGAGACCCGTCGGGCCGCGCCGCACCGCTCAACTTTGGGACAAGCTCATGCGCGAGACGCTCGGCATCAGCGCCTATATCGCGCAAGGCGGCGATTGGGGCGCGGTGGTTTCGGGATATCTGGGACTCAATCACGCAGCCCCTTCAGGCGGCTGCGAGGCCATCCATATCAATATGTATGGCCTGCGCGCCGCCGCGCCTGCGCAAACCGAAGAGGAAAAAAACTGGGTCGCTGCCGCACAGATGATGTTTGAGATGGAGGGCGCTTATCTCAGATTGCAGATGACCAAGCCGCAAACCCTCTCTTACGCGATGATGGACAGCCCGCTCGGCGTCTGCGCGTGGATCGTTGAAAAATTCCACCGCTGGTCAGACCGGCGCGGCAAAGATAACAGCGAGCATATTGAAAACGCTTTCACCAAAGACCAGCTGCTCGCTAATGTGATGGTCTATCTGCTGACCAAGAGCTTCAACACCGCAACTTGGTTCTATCGCGGCATGTTGGAAGAAGGCGGCGCCGATATTCCCGCCGGTCAAAAAATTGAGGTGCCGGTCGGGATTGCCGACTTCCCCGCCGAATTCATCAAGTTTCCGCCGCGCCGCATGGTCGAGGCCGGATATAACGTCCAGAGCTGGCGAACGTTTGAGCGCGGCGGACATTTCGCCGCGATGGAACAGCCGGAGCTCTTCGTTCAGGAAATGCGCGATTTCATCCGGACGCTTGTAGGCACCCCTAAAGACGCCCCATCTTCATAAACTTGTCGCGGCGATGAGCGCGCAGCTCCTCTGCACTTAAAGCGTCCAGCTCCTGAAGTGCGGCAGCAAGCGCGCGGCCTGTCACTGCGATCATCTCCTTCGGATCGCGGTGCGCGCCGCCCAGCGGCTCGGTGATGATCTCGTCAATCACGCCCAGCTTCATCAAGGATTGCGCCGTCACTTTCATCGCGCTGGCCGCCTCTTTGGCGCGCGCGGCGTCGCGCCACAAAATAGACGCCGAAGCCTCCGGCGAGGCTACCGTGTAAATCGCGTGCTCCAGCATCATCACTTTGTTCGCGCTCGCCAGCGCCACCGCGCCGCCCGAGCCCCCCTCGCCAATCACCACAACAATGTTCGCAACCCCCAAAGACAAACACCTCTCGGTCGAGCGCGCAATCGCCTCCGACTGGCCGCGCTCCTCAGCGCCGATGCCCGGATAAGCCCCCGGCGTATCCACCAGCGAAATCACCGGCAGATCAAACTTCTCCGCCAGCGACATCAGCCGCACGATCTTGCGATAGCCCTCTGGCCGCGCCATCCCGAAATTATGGTGAACCCGCGACTGCGTGTCCGATCCCTTCTCATGCCCCTGCAGCAAAATAGGCCGCCCGCCAAATGAGCCCAGACCGCCAATCAAAGCGTGATCTTCGGCAAAATTGCGATCACCGGCGAGCGCCGTCCAGTCCGGCACCAGCGCGCGCGCATAATCCGAAAAATGAGGCCGCGCCGCATGACGCGCCACCTGCGTCTTTTGCCACGCATCGAGCGAGCCATAGAGCGTGCGCAGCAGCGCATTGGCCTTCTCCTCGAGCTTGGCGATCTCATCTTTGACGCTGACTGAATCATCCTGCTGGTCAAGATCGGCGAGTGCTTTGATTTCACTTTCAAGCTGGGCGAGCGGTTTTTCAAAATCTAGGTAATCCGGCATGGCAGAAGTCTGACGGCGAAAAATCGGAGAGTCAAGTTTTATGAGCAGGCTTATGCGCTTTATGCACTTTATGCGCCAGCGGATGTTTTTCTTGAACCAGAGCGCGCAGCCTCTCTTCCATCACATGGGTATAGATCTGCGTGGTGGAAATATCCGCATGGCCCAGCATTTGCTGCACCGCGCGCAGCGGCGCGCCATGCTCAAGCAGATGACTGGCAAAGGCATGGCGCAAAATATGCGGGCTGATATTTTCACCCGCTAGACCAGCAGCCAGTGCCGCTTGTTTCAGCAATTGCGCAAAGCGGTGGCGCGATATATGCGAACGCCCTGACGGAAAAAGCCACGCGCTTTGCTGTGCGCCCTCATCTTGATTGCGCGCCGCCAGCCACGCAGCCAGCGCTTCACTAGCCTTTTGCGATAAGGGAACGATGCGCTCCTTGCGGCCTTTGCCGCGCACCAGCAAAAAGCGGCGGTCTTCGGAAATCGCCTCAAGTGCTAAACCAACAAGCTCGGAAACGCGCAAGCCGGTCGCATAAAGAATTTCAATCATGCACACAAAGCGGGTTTTTTTATGAAGCTCTTTGTCGTTTTTTGCCAGCGCGTTATGGGCAAAATCCAGCAATTGATCCACTTCTTTTTCCGAAAGCGTTTTCGGCAGACGCTGGGCGCGCTTGGGCGCCTCGATCCCATCGCAGGGCTGATCCGGCCTGATATTTTCAAGAACCAGAAACTTATAAAACTGCCGCGCCGCCGCCAGCCGCCGCGCCTGCGTCGAGGGGGCCAGACGCCCCGCTAAACGATCAACCAACCAGGCACGGATCAGATCACCATCGGCATTTTTGAGCGCGCGCTTTTTGCTCGCCAAAAATGCCGCCAAAGATTCCAAATCGCGCCGATAGGCCGCAAGCGTGTTTTGAGACGCATTGCGCTCAGCGCTCATCATCTCAAGAAAAAGCTCAATTTTATTTGCGTCATTTGACATTATGACGAGTTCCTTAAAGCCACTCTTAAAGCTACTCTTAAGACCACTTTATGGCCACTTTATGGCCCCCATGCCTCAATGAGAAACACATCAATCGCGATGCGCCACGCTTCTTTTTTGAGGCCAATCGCGTTCAAGCTGCGGATCACCGCGCGCAAAAAAGAGGGCGTGCGCGCAAGCGCGACATTATCCATGCCCACCAGCACGCGCAAAATGATTTCGGCGCGCGCTTTTTTTTCTATCGTCTGCACGAGCGCCTCGCCTTCTTTGGTGTCATCAATGTCGGGCAGGTCGGCGGCGTCTATGTTGAAAAATTCCTTGCCGATGACATTGACGATCATGTTGGTTCTTTGCCGCCAGCTTTCAATCGCCTGCGGCGCAATCCCGCGATGAGACGAGCTTTTTGCGCCTTCTAATACGGCCAAAATCGCGCGCAGCGGCAGCGGCAAATTTGATGCGCCCCGCGAGCCAAGCCAGACTTTCATGCGCGCTTGCTGATTCAGCAAAAGAGACGCGCGCAAGCCATTTAAGCGGCTATGGCCGCTGCGAAGATCTAAAAACGCAATGTCGCGCGCCCAGCTATGCAAAAAAGCAATATAAGCCATGCGATTGGGCGCTGTGGCGAGAATATTAGAAATTTTTCGCACTTGTGTGCGATCAACATTCGCGCTGCGCTCCTGCTTGGAGCTTCGCGATGGCGGGCGCGCAAAATCTTGACGGCCACGAGCGCGATAAAAGCTCTGCAAAAAACGCGGGGGAATCAACCCATGCAGCATCGCGCGCTGGGCGGCGGCCAGACGCCAATTATAAGTCAATGATTCATCACGCGCCATATAGGGCAAAAGCACCGCCTCAACGCGATCAAGATAAATATATCTCGGCTGCCTTCTCACCAGCTTGTAGAGCGACCACAGCACAGAATTGATCTCCTGCGGCGTAGATGATTCTACAGAAGAACTATCTCTTATTTTCGTCTTTGACCCCAAAGCCGCCGCTAACAAAGTAAAAAACTCCCGCGGCGCGCGGCCTGTATCGCTTAGATTTTCAGCTTCCGATAAAGAGCGCCCAATCTGGCCCGAAAAGCCCAAACATAAAGCTGTGATCTGCTGTTCAATCGGCTCGGGCGGAACGAGCACATCGTCTTCCTGACGCGGACGCTGTCGGTTGGCGCGCCACAAAGCACAGCCTTCGCCCACAATGCGGCCATCACGAATTCCCTGCGCAAATGCTTGACGCTCATGCAGCAGCGAAAAGCTTTTATCCAATGACAAAACAGGAAAACGCACAAAAAATTTCTTCAGAGCCGCCACATCACCCATCTGGTATATTTTGGTCAGCCTGACTTTCATAAAGTCAAAAGGATTTATGCCCAAAGGCTCGCTGGCGTGAGTCAGCAAAAGCCGCCGCGCAAGATCAGCCACAGGCCGAGAGCGCAATTTAACGCGCCATGTATCCATCAAACTCATGATCGTATCTAAATCGCCTTCCTGCCAAATCTCCTCACCCAAACCTTCCTCGTCATAAAGCAGGCCGGTCTTCGGCGGCAAGAGAAGCTCTTTTTCAATCAGAGGCAAAAAAGTAATCGAATCTGTGGCCGCATCTTGCGCCGCGGCTTTGTCATCAGAAGGTTCGTCCTCATCGGGGTTAGGCTCATATTTTGGCTGCAAAAGCGGCTTGGAGTGAAAACCGGGCGGCAAAGTATCCCGCGGCGCCGCCCAAAGCGTGTTTTCGCCAACAAACAGCGCCAAAATCAAAACGCCAAAGCATTCTACACAGCGCCTGATATTGATATGATGAATATCATGGATATTCCTAATATTCCTATTGTAATAATTTCTCATTGGGCACGATTTTGTTGATTTGGCGCTGTGGCGGATCCATCGCTTGCAGATAAACCAATCCGAAAAGCAGAATCGCCAAAGTGGTCAAAAGGGTGATTTTAATAAAACGCAGCATAAGGAAACTTAGCCAAGAATAAACGAGATGGCAAAAAATATCAAAAATATGAAGGCGAAGCTGCTGCGGCCTGTCGTGCTGGTCGGCATGATGGGATCAGGCAAAACCACGATCGGACGTGCGCTCGCCCGCCATCTTGGCCTCTCCTTCGCCGATAGCGACGAGGTGATTGAAGCGCAAACCGGCCTCTCGGTGGCGCAAATTTTCTCCCAAAAGGGCGAGCCGCGATTTCGTGCACTTGAGGCAGACATTGTGGCCGATCTGATCCAAGCGCCGTCAGCCGGTGTGATCGCCCTAGGCGGCGGCGCGCTGGATAATCCAGCCACCCGCGTGCTTCTCAGGCAAAAAGCCGTGACGATCTGGCTCAAAGCCCCGCCCGCGCTCCTATCCGCCCGCATCGAAGCCAAACCAAACAAGCGCCCGCTTCTTGCCGATGGCGATAAACATGCTATTGTGAGCCAATTGCTCGCGCTGCGCGAGCCTCACTATCAAGAAGCCAATATCACCCTAGACGCGACCCGTCCAAGTGAGCACATTATAAACACCGTCATCTGCGCTTTACGCACAAAGAAGATTTTGCAATCATTCACCCCTCAATGAGTCAAACCACCACATCCATCACCGTCTCTGCGTCGGAGTCCAGCTATGAGGTGCATGTCGGAGACGGCATCCTCGCCGATTTGGCGCGCTTTGTGTCGCCTTTGCTCGCGCGGCGCAAGATCGCCGTGATCGCCGACCCGCAAGCGCGCGCTGCACAGGGACATCTTCTAGACGAAGCGCTCGACAATGCCGCACTTGACGCGACCATCATTGATGCGCCTTACTCCGGTGAACGCGCCAAAACTTTTGCTTCACTGGAAAAAATCTGCGCCGCTCTGCTTGACGCGCATATTGAGCGCAACGATCTTATTTTGTCTTTTGGCGGCGGCGCGATCGGCGACCTCGCCGGCATGGCCGCGAGTCTCATCCGGCGCGGCGTGCGCATCGCGCACATTCCCACCACTCTGCTCGCACAGGTCGATTCCGCCATCGGCGGCAAAACCGGCATCAACACCGCACAGGGCAAAAATCTGATCGGCACATTCCATCAGCCTGCGCTCGTTATTATTGACATCGCTCTGCTCGAGACCCTGCCCAAAAAAGAATTTCTGAGCGGCTATGCGGAAATCGTCAAATATGGAATCATCGGCGATGAAAATTTTTTCTGCTGGCTTGAACAAAATAAAGATAAAATCATCGCGCAAGATAAAACTGCCCTGCTCCATGCGATCACAACAAGCTGCCGCGCCAAAGCCGCCATTGTCAGCCAAGATGAAAAAGAACATGGCCAGCGCGCTTTGCTCAACCTCGGCCATAGTTTCGGCCATGCGCTTGAGATCGCGTCCGACCATCAATTATTGCACGGCGAAGCTGTGGCGATCGGCATGACTTTGGCTTGTTCCATGTCAGCACAGCGCGGTCTGATGAAGCCGCAGCAAGCCCAGCGCGTCGCACATCATCTCGCCGCTGTCGGCCTGCCCGTGCAAAGCCGCCTGCTCAACGACGCCCGCAACATCGTCAATATCATGCGCCAAGATAAAAAAACCAAACAGGGGCAATTATCCCTCATCCTTGCAAAAAATATCGGCGAGGCCTTCATCTCTCATGATGTGAATTTTGACGATCTTTATGATTTCTTTACACAAAAACAGGATATATCTGTCTTATGACCGAGCTTCTTGCTGAATTGTCCACCACGCTGACAGACTGGTTTGCGAATTTAAATCTTTCCACACGCACTTTGATCGAAATCCTATCCATTCCGATTTTGCTCATATTCTCCGGCCTCTTTTCGGCATCGGAAACCGCGATCACCGGCGCAAGCCATGCGCGCATTCACCAAAAAGCGCGCCAAGGCCATCCGCGCGCGGGCATTGCGGAATTTCTGATTGAGCAGCGCGAAAAGCTCATCGCCGCGATTTTGCTCGGAAATAATCTCGTCAATATCCTTGCTTCAGTTTTGGCCACCGCCGTATTCTTGAGATTGTTCGGAGAGGCGGGCATCGTCTATGCGACAATTGTGATGACAATTCTGATCGTTTCATTTTCCGAATTGCTGCCAAAAACGCTCGCGCTGATAAGGCCGGATAATGCGCTTTTGTTTTTGGCTTTGTTTTCGCGCGGCGCTTTGGCGGTTCTCGGCCTGCCGGCGATCACCGCACAAATTATGATCCGCAAACTGCTCGCGCCGATGCGCCGCCGCGCTCAAGAGGAAGATCAGGAGCTCAGCGCGCGCGAAGAGTTGCGCGGCGTCATTGACCTTCACCATATGGGCGGCGCCGTCATCAAAGACAATAAAGACATGCTCAACAGCATCCTTGATCTAGACGAAGTGAATATCTCTCATGTGATGATTCACCGCACGCAGATCAATATGGCCAATGCCGACCTGCCTGCACGCGAACTGATGGAGCAGATCATGTCCGGCGGCCATACGCGCATTCCTCTCTGGCGCGACAATCAGGACAACATCATCGGAATCATCCACGCCAAAGATGTCCTTGAGGCGGTGATCCACAGCAACGGACAAGTTGACCAGCTCAACATCGCCAACTTCGCGCGCGAGCCTTGGTTCGTTCTTCACACGACCTCTCTGCGTGTGCAGATGAATACTTTCCTGCAGGGCAAAAACCATTGCGCGCTTGTCGTTGACGAATATGGCGATCTGCTCGGCTTTGTCACGCTTGAAGACATCCTTGAAGAAATCGTCGGCGAAATCGAAGACGAGCACGATCAGGACCATATGGAATTGCTGAAAAATCGCGATGGCTCGGTGATTGTTGATGGCTCCATTCCGATCCGCGCCTTAAACCGCGCGCTGGATTGGAATCTGCCCGATAGCGCCAGCACGTCAACATTGGCCGGCCTCGTCATTGATCAGGCAAAAGAAATTCCCAATATGGGAGAAAGTTTTGATTTTCACGGCATTCACGTTGATGTCATCGGGCGGCGCGGACAAAAGGTCACCAAATTGCGGCTGCGCAAACTCTCGGCTTAAACTTCACTTCACCTCTTCCGGAGACAAAGCTTTGATGATCAAGGCGTGAAGCCCGGCGGAAAACTGCGCGGCAAGGCAGGAATGCACCATGCGCTGGCGCTCAATGCGCGTTTTGCCGGTAAATTTCTCCGAGACGATCAGAACCTCCAAATGAGTTTCTTGTTCGTTCTGCGGCGCGCCCGCATGGCCTTCATGCGCGGCGGAGAGGTCTGTAATTTCAAGTCGCAGAGGCGCTAAATCCGCCAGTTGTCGTTCTAACTGCGCTCTGCGTGTGCCCATGTTTTATCCTATCTGTTCTTGCACTTATGTCAACAAAAAGCGATTATAGCCTGTTATGGAACTTGATCCGACCTATTTCAATATGGTGCGCACAAGACCGCAGCAATACGCCCAGCATGACGGGGCCGCTTATTGTCAAATGCCCGGTTGCGCCGCGCGCGGAATTTATCGCGCGCCGAAACAGCATACGCACAGCAAAAAACCTCCCGACAAACAAGCTCACGATAAAAAATGGCAATATCTTTGCCACCAGCATATTCGCGATTACAACAAAGCCTATAATTTCTTTGCGGGCATGAGTGAAGCGGACATTCTCGCTTTTCAAAAAGCGGCTTTGATCGGCCATCGGCCAACATGGCGGCTGGGTGCTAGAGGGCCGCGGCGCTTTTATACCGACAACCTCAATGATTATTTTGATCTGTTCCACAAAAATCGCGAAAAACATGCGCCGCGCAGGCCGTCTATGCACCGGCGGCAAAAAAAAGCACTTGAGATATTAGGCCTATATGGCTCAGTCTCTCTGAGCCAGATCAAATCTAAATTCAAGGCATTGGTGAAGCGCTACCACCCCGACCTCAATGGCGGCGACAGAAAATATGAACATCGCTTGACCAAAGTCATACAATCTTATAACGAATTAAAAACACTGCTTAAATAAACGCCAAAAGGACACCTGCAATGATCAATGGAGATAGCATGAATGAGCTCAGCACTGCCGCCAAGCCAGATATAAAAGTTTCGGCGCGGCAGCTCTTCGGCATTGATCTTGATATGGAAGTGCCCGCTTTTTCTCAGGACAACGAATATGTGCCGGAAGTGGATCAAGATTACCTGTTTGATCGCGACACCACCGCAGCTGTGCTCGCCGGATTTGCGTTTAACCGGCGCGTGCTCGTGCAGGGCTATCACGGCACCGGCAAATCCACCCATATTGAACAGATCGCCGCGCGGCTTAACTGGCCGTGCATTCGGGTCAATCTTGACGGCCATATTTCGCGCCTTGATCTCGTCGGCAAGGACGCCATCGTGCTGCGCGAAGGCAAACAGATCACCGAGTTCCGCGAGGGCATCCTGCCTTGGGCGATCCAGCACGCCTGCGCGCTCGTCTTTGATGAATATGACGCCGGACGACCCGATGTGATGTTCGTCATCCAGCGCGTGCTTGAAGTGTCGGGCAAATTCACCCTGCTCGACCAGAACCGCATTCTGTCGCCGCATTCGGCCTTCCGGCTGTTTGCGACTGCCAATACGATCGGGCTGGGCGACGCCAATGGCCTCTATCACGGCGTGCAGCAGATCAACCAAGGCCAGATGGATCGCTGGAACATCGTCGTCACGCTTAACTATTTGCCCCATGAAGCCGAAAAGAAAATCGTCCTCGCCAAAGCCAAAGACTTCGACAATGAAGACGGACACAAAACGATCTCGGCGATGATCCAAGTCGCCGCGCTGACCCGCAACGCTTTCATCAATGGCGATATCTCCACCGTGATGAGCCCGCGCACCGTCATCACTTGGGCCGAAAATGCCGAGATTTTCAGCGATACCGCACTGGCTTTCCGGCTGACTTTCCTCAATAAATGCGACGAGCTGGAACGCCAAACCGTTGGCGAATTCTATCAAAGATGCTTTAATGAAGAGATAAATACTTCCGAAACCCCCAGCTAATATATCTATGAGCAAAACGCCGCCGCAGAAAAAACTCCAAAAGCTCCCGCCGCGCCGCTCAAACTTCAAAAAGAATCAGGCACAGCAATCGCAGCGGCAGGAAATGTTTGAATCCGCACTCGCAAAAACCGTGCGCGCCATGTCCGGCAAAAATAATGTTGATGTGGTCTTCAACAATGAGCCGCCGCATCAAGCGGGCGACGTCGTGTTCCTGCCCCGCCCCAGCGACGGCAAAAACAAAAAGACGCGCGCGATTGAACGCGGACAGGCCGACGGGCAGGCGCTCAAATGCGCGCACCATAATCAAAAGATCGCCGCGCGCTATATGCCCGCCGACGCCACAAGCCGCGCTTTGTTTGATATCGCCGAACAGGTGCGCGTTGAGGCCCTCGGCGCGCGTGATATGGCGGGGGTTGCGCATAATCTCACTGCCAACTGGCACCAGCTCTGCGCGCAGCTTGAGCCGCCCGAACGCGCCGACGCCCCCCCTTCCGCCGAAGCCTTCGGCTTCGCCATCTGGGAAAAGCTCACCAGCCGGAAAATCACCGATAATGATATGACTTCTTTTTGGCGGCGGCGGCTGAATAAGCAGGTCGGCGGCGCATTGAACGAGCTCGCCGCCTGCATTGACGATCAGGCCGAATTCGCCAAACAAATTTATTCCGTGCTGTCCAAAATGGGCTTTGCCGATAGTCTGCAGAGCGACCCTGATGGCGACGAGCAGGGCGATCAAAACAGCCAAGAACCCGATGAGCAAGATGGCGAGGACGACCCCGCTGGAGATGCTTCAGCAGATGCCGCACAGCCCGATCTGGAAGACCTAGGCGATGATGGCGACGAAAACGAAGAAGGTTTGGAATCACAAGCGCAGGCGGCTGAAGATGTTGAAGATCCGTCGCAGGCGGAAGAGGATAAGATGAAAGCCGCGCCCCATCCGCTCTGGAGCGGCGAGGATGGCCGCGCCGCCTATCATATTTTCTGCCGCGACCATGACGAGACCATCGGCGCGGAAGATCTATGCCCGCTAGAAGAGATGCAGCGCCTGCGGCAGTCGCTTGACCAGCAGCTAATCCACCTGCACGAATTTGTCGCACGGCTGGCCAACCGGCTGCACCGCCATTTGATGGCGCGCCATAAGCGCGACTGGGATTTTGATTTGGATGAAGGCGTTTTGGATCCCGCGCGCCTGTCGCGCGCGGTGGTGACGCCGATCGCGCCGCTGACCTACCGGATGGAGCGTGAAATGGAGTTTCGCGACACCGTCGTCACTTTGCTGCTTGATAATTCCGGCTCCATGCGCGGGAGGCCGATCACGGTGGCGGCTCTGTGCGCCGATATTTTCGCGCGCACTTTGGAGCGCTGCGGCGTCAAGACCGAAATTCTGGGCTTCACGACCAAAAAGTGGAAGGGCGGCAAATCGCGCGAGGCGTGGCTCGAGGCCGGTCGCCCCGCCCAGCCCGGACGACTCAACGATATTCGCCACATTATTTATAAAAGTGCGGATACGCCATGGCGGCGCGCACGGCGCAATCTCGGCCTGATGATGCGCGAAGGCCTGCTCAAGGAAAACATTGACGGCGAAGCTTTGCTCTGGGCGCACCAGCGTCTGCTCGCGCGCGCGGAGGAGCGGCAAATCCTGATGGTCATCTCCGACGGCGCGCCGGTTGATGATGCGACCCTGTCCGCCAATACGTCCAACTATCTTGAAAAGCATCTGCGCGGGGTCATCACCGAGATTGAAACGCGCTCGCCGGTTGAATTGCTGGCGATCGGCATCGGCCATGATGTCTCACGCTATTACCAGCGCGCCGTGACGATCATTGATGTTGAGCAGCTCGGCGAAGCGATGATCAGCGAATTCGTCGATCTATTTGACCGCCGCCATCAGGCAAAAAGCTCAGGCCGCGTGCAGATCAAGGCGCGCCGACATTTTGCCGGAATGGCCGCGCCAGCAAAACAAGCCGGTAAGGAATCAAAAGCGCCAAAGCGACAGCAAACTTGAATATCAAATCGCCGGTCGCCCAGCCAACCCATAAAGGCGCTGCCATACCAAAATAGACGCCTTCGCCGGTCGCACCGGCAAAGGCGGCAGCATAAAAAATCCATGTGTCAAAAATTGACGCCAGAGTCGAGGAGACCAAAGGCCCCTGCCACCAAAGCCGGTGTCTCAAGCGGTCAAAAATCTTATTGTCCAATTGCTGCGAGATCAAAAACGCAATGCCCGAAGCCACCGCAATCCGAAAATCAGCAAGAAGTGCCGCGATGATGATGCCTGCCGGAAAGCTCGCAATGACGAGCTTTGTCGTAAGCTGGGTGCCGTAGGCGCGGTTGGTCAGATCATTGACGAGGAAGGTTATCGGATAGACCAACGTCCCCCACGTCGCCCATTGCGCGAGGCCAAAAGGTTCAAACGGATATTGGACGACTAAATTGGCGGCGACCACAATCGCGACCATCGCGATAAATGGCAGCGCAAGTTTTTGAATGTCAGCCACGTGCGCTCATTTCTTCAAGAATGCGCCGTTTATAGCGGCGCGCCTTGCGCGACAAAGACGCATCAGACGCTTTGGCCAGAAAGGCGTCAATGCCGCCCAAATGCTCAACCGAACGCAGAGCTTTGACCGAAACTTTTAGTTTGATCGAATCGCCGAGCAGATCACTGGCCAAAGTGACCTGACTCAAATTCGGCAGAAAGCGGCGCAAAGTTTTATTTTGCGCGTGGCTCACATTGTTTCCCGATAATGGACGCGTTCCCGTCAATTCGCAGCGCCGTGCCATAATTTTTTCTCCTGAGATTTAAATCTCTTAATCGTGAGAAAGCTTCGTGAGAAAGCTTATAGTCTGAAATGAAAGAAAACGCAAGCCGCTACCAAACGAGGCGATTCATCCAGCCTTGCGGCATCACGCTGGCGCGGCGGCAGGCGGCTACGACATCTTCGTCGCGCATATCACGCGATATGCCCGCTGTAATCAACAAAGCGTGAAACCCCTGAAGCTGCGCACCGGTGATGTCCGTCTGCAGCCCGTCGCCGATGGCGAGAATCTGTTCCGGCTTGACCTCATCAGCGCCGAGCTGCGCGCGCGCTTCATGATAGATCGGCTCATGCGGTTTGCCGAAATAGACCACGCGGCCTCCTAAATCCTGATAAAAGGCCGCGAGCTGGCCCGCACAGGGGATCATGCGGCCATCGCGCTCAACGAGCAGATCAGGATTGGCGCAGACAAAGACAAGATCACGCGCCCGACAGAGTTCCAAACGCTGCCGATAAGTTTCGGGCGTCTCCGCTTCGTCATTTTCAAAGCCGGTGCATAAAATAAAATCCGCAGATGAGCAGCCGACCCGCTCAACCGCAGCGCCTTCAAACAGGCCGAGATCGCGCTGCGGCCCGATATGATGGCACGAGCCGCCATAAACTCCGCCCATCAGCGCTTTTTGGGTTAAATCGCCCGAAGTGACGACCGCATCATAGGCCGCCTCCGCGAGCCCGAGCCGCGCCAATTGCCGCCGCACAGCCACAGAAGGCCGCGGCGCATTGGAAATCAGCACCACGCGCCCGCCATTCTGGCGGTAAAGCGCCAGTGCCGCCGCCGCCGCCTCATAGAGCCGCACGCCATTGTGAATCACCCCCCACAGATCGCACAAAATCACCTGATAACGCGCCGCCACCGCGCTCAGGCCCGACCATTTCTCACAAGTAGCTTGCGCGGCTAATCCGGGCGCTTTATAACAATCCATATCCTACTCCTAGACCGCATTTCTTAAAGCCCCTCGCCTTCGAGGCGCGCCCTCAACCCATTAAGGACTTATAAGGACATATTATGAAAAAAGATATTCATCCTGATTATCACGAAATCACCGTCGTGTTGACTGATAAAAGCAGCTTCACGACACGCTCCACCTATGGCAAATCGGGCGACCAGCTCATGCTTGATATTGATCCCAGAGTCCATCCCGCTTGGACCAAAGGCGGCCATCATCTCATCGATCGCGGCGGACAGCTCAGTAAATTTAACAGACGCTATGAAAAATTCAATCTGGGACATCACGCCAAAGCCGCCAAAAATCCAGAGCCAGAAAAAAAGCCGGAAGAAACACCAGAAGAAATAAAAGGCTAAACCATCATGGATGAACGCCCCCTCATGCCCACCGCAACCGCTGTCTGGCTGATTGACAATACCAGCCTGACCTTCAAGCAGATCGCAGAATTTTGCGGCCTGCATGGCCTTGAAGTGGAAGGCATCGCCAATGATGATGTCGCTCATGGCGTCAAAGGCTTTGATCCCATCGCTAACGGCCAGCTCTCCGCCGAGCAGATAGACGCCTGCCAAAAAGACCCCAATGTGAAATTGAAGCTCGTGGCGAAAAAACATATGCCTCCGCAGCGTCCGCGCCAGCGTCCGCGCTATACGCCGGTCAGCCGCAGACGCGACCGCCCCGATGCCATCGCTTGGCTCGTGCGCAATCATCCCGAACTCACCAACGGCCAGATCAGCAAGCTTGTCGGCACGACAAAACCCACCATCGCCGCCGTGCGCGATCGCACACATTGGAACTCATCAAGCATCAAGCCGGTTGATCCGGTCAGCTTGGGCCTCTGCAAACAGGCCGATCTTGATGACGCCGTCCAAAAAGCCGCAAGGCGCGTTGAACGCCAAGAAAAAGAAAAGCGCCGCGCCGTAAAGCGCGCCGCAAATCAAAAAGCGCAAGCCGCTTCACCGCAAGACGAAGCCGCGCCATCTGACAGCACGCCTGAAGAGCCCGAAATGAAAGAACCGCAAGAATCGCAAGAGCCGCAAGAGGAGCCGACGGCTGAAACTCTGTTTGATCTGCCGGCCACAAATGAGCCGGATCAAGACGGCGAAGATCATGGCTAGTCAAAAACTTGTCGGCATCGTTATGGGCAGCCAGTCAGACTGGCCGACCATGCGCCATAGCGCTGATATTCTCAAAGAGCTCGCCATCGCGCATGAAACCAAAATCGTCTCAGCACACCGCACGCCGCAGCGGCTCTACGAATATGCGCGCAGCGCGCAGGGACGCGGCCTGCAGGTCATCATTGCGGGCGCAGGCGGTGCCGCGCATCTGCCGGGCATGATGGCAGCGATGACCACTCTGCCCGTACTCGGCGTGCCGCTCGCAACAAAAGCTCTGTCGGGCATGGATAGTCTTTTATCCATTGTGCAAATGCCTGCTGGCGTTCCGGTCGGCAGTTTGGCGATCGGCGAGGCGGGCGCCAAAAATGCTGGACTGCTCGCCGCGAGCATTCTCGCTCTGCAAGATTCCGAGCTATCTCAAAAACTCGCCGCGTGGCGCGACCGGCAATCTAAGAAAGTCGCGCGCGCGCCCAAAAAATAGATGCTGGCGGTCGGGGCAAAGATCGGTATTCTCGGCGGCGGGCAGCTAGGGCGCATGCTCGCGCTCACCGCCGCCGAACTGGGCTTTAAGACATATATCTATAGTCCCGAGCCAGCGCCATGCGCCGCTTATGTCGCCGCGCATCATCTGCGCGCGGCCTATGACGACCAAGAGGCGCTCAAAACTTTCGCCAAAGAGATGGATGTGCTGACATTTGAGTTTGAAAATATCCCCTATGAGACGGCGCAGTTTTTGGCAGCGCTCAAGCCTTTTCACCCGCCGCCGCGCGCGCTGCAAGTTTTACAGGATCGGCTGACCGAAAAGAAATTTTTGAACGGCCTGAACATCGCCACAGCTTTATTTGCGACGCCCGAGGATTATCGCGGGCAATTTTCTCCGCCGGTGATCATCAAAACACGGCGGCTGGGCTATGATGGCAAGGGGCAGATCACGGCTAGCTCCGAAGCCGAGATCAAAAAAGTCGGCGCGCAATTTGAAGCGCCGGTTATCATCGAGCAAAAAATCTTTTTTTCGCGCGAAATCGCGATCATCACCGCGCGCGACCTTCAAGGGCGCATGATTTTTTATGATCCGGTTGAGACTCATCACCAGCAGGGCATTTTGCGCGAGGCGCGGGTTCCGGTGCGGCTGGACGGCGATCTATCCCGACAGGCGATCGCCAATACGCGCAAGATCGCCGAGGCGCTCGACTATGTCGGTGTGCTCGCCGTGGAAATGTTTGAGGTAGACGGCCAGCTGCTCGTCAATGAGATTGCGCCGCGCGTGCATAATTCAGGCCATTGGACGCAAGATGCCTGCCTCACCAGCCAGTTCGCGCAGCATATCCGCGCGATCGCCGGATGGCCGCTCGGTGCGCCGACGCGGCTCGCCGATGTCGTGATGACTAACTTGCTTGGTGAAGAGGTTCTTCACGCAGCGCAAAAGGCCGATCCCGCTACCAGCGCCGTTCACATCTACGATAAAGGCGAGGCGCGCAAAGATCGCAAAATGGGACATATCACGCAGCTTCTTCCCATTAGCGCGGGCGCGAAGATCCGCTAATCCGTCCGAACAAACCTGCCAAACGCATTAGCGCCTCAATGCGCCGCGCGATAAACGCTTGAACATAAGCATCGTCCTCGCCGCGCGTGGATAAAAATACCGTCATACTTTCAGAAAAAATGCCGCTTAAAGTGAGCCGCTTCGTGTAATAGCTGAAATCAGCCGACTGGTCTCCGGCGAGCCGCCAGATCACGTCGCTCGTCCGCGCCAAACAGGCCAGCCCGCGCGGCATATAAGGCAGCAGAAAAAAAAATATCCTCGTGCGGCGCAAAACCTCCTTGTGCTCCTGATCCACCGCGAGGCGAAGCCAAATCAAATGGCCAATCCGCTCGCGGATTGATTTCGGCAATTTCTTACCTTTCATTTGAGCGCGCAAGCGCTCATCGCCCGCGGCGAGAAAACCATCCGCCATATCCAAAGCCCCCGCCGGAAATAACAGCCGAACCTCGCTCCGGTCTATCCCCGCCCCCTCAGCGGCTTCATCCATGTCAAAACCCAGCCAGCCTTGCTCCGCCACCAAAGGCAAAGCCGCAGCCAAAAAAAGCGCGCGCTGCTCGTCGATTTCGCCCGAAACGTCCATAAGCGAGTATAACAAACCTAGACAAAACTGCTCATTTTTGTTAATCTCCGACACCAAACTTGAAGGAGACCATTTTGTCTATCGGTGTCAATGTCAGAAACAATAATGTGGAGCAGGCGCTCAAAGCGCTGAAACGCAAACTCCAGCGCGAGGGCGTGTTCCGCGAAGTTAAACTGCGCCATAGCTACGAAAAACCCGCCCAAAAACGCGCCCGCGTCAAAGCCGAATCCATCCGCCGCGTCCATAAACTCGCCCGCAAGCGCGCGCTGCATGAAGGACTCGTCGGCAAAGGCCTTATTTTGAGATAGAGCCTTGCGCTAAAACTTAAAGGCTCTTGACGATGCCTTCCACCATTTTTTTGGCATCGGAAAATAACATCATCGTATTGTCGCGGAAAAACAGCTCATTGCCGATCCCCGCATAGCCCGCGCCGAGCGAGCGCTTGACAAATAAAACCGTCGCCGCATTCGCAACATCCAAAACCGGCATCCCATAAATCGGGCTGGCGGTATCATTGCGCGCCGCCGGATTCGTCACATCATTCGCGCCGATCACAAAGGCTACATCGGCCTGCGCAAAACTGCTATTGATCTCTTCCAGCTCAAACACTTCATCATAAGGCACATTGGCTTCTGCCAGCAGCACGTTCATATGGCCGGGCATGCGGCCTGCGACCGGATGAATCGCATAAGATATTTTGATGCCCTGCTTCTTGAGCGCTTCGGCCATTTCTTTGATCGCATGCTGCGCCTGCGCGACCGCCATCCCATAGCCCGGCGCGATGATCACGTGGCTGGCATTTTTCAAAATGAATGCCGCGTCATCCGCGCTGCCCTGCTTGACCGGCCTGTCCATCGCGCCGCCATCGCGCGCTTGAACATCGCCCCCGCCAAAACCGCCCAAGATGACGCTCACAAAAGAGCGATTCATCGCGCGGCACATAATATAAGACAGGATCGCACCCGATGAACCCACCAAAGCACCAGTGATCATCAGCGCCATATTGGACAAAGTAAAGCCGATGCCCGCCGCCGCCCAGCCCGAATAAGAGTTCAGCATCGAAATCACGACAGGCATATCGGCGCCGCCGATCGGAATGATCAGCAAAAAGCCCAGCGCAAACGCCGCAATCGCCATGCCAAAAATAATCTCTTCGGTTTGGTAGGCGGCATCCCAACACATCATGAAAATACTCGCGATGACCGCCAGCCCCAAAAGCAGATTGATGATATGCCGCAAGGGTAAAATAATCGGCGCGCCCGACATGATGCCCTGCAATTTGGCAAAGGCGATCACGCTGCCCGAAAATGTGATCGCGCCAATCGCGAGGCCTAATGACAATTCCAGCATTGAAAGGCGGCGAATGCCGTCGGCGGCGGCAATGTTAAAGGCTTCGGGAGAAAAGAACGCCGCAAACGCCACAAGCACGGCGGCCAGACCCACCAAAGAATGAAACGCCGCAACCAATTGCGGCATCGCCGTCATCGGGATGCGCCGCGCGATGATGATGCCAATGCCGCCGCCCAGAACGACCGCGCCGCCTATCAGCGCCCAGACGATCGCGCTGCGATCTTCAAGCAGAAATAACGTCGTGCCTAGTGCGAGCGCCATGCCGATCTGTCCGGCCATATTGCCTTTGCGCGATGTCTCCGGCGAGCTCAGGCCGCGCAGCGCCAAAATGAACAATATGCCCGAGATCAAATAAAGCAGAGCCACCACATTGGGTGGCAGCGAGGCCGTCGTGATAAAATCAGACATAGCAGACATAACATCACCCATGATCGTCTACTCCGCTTTCTGCTCGTCTTTTTTGAGGACAGGCTCTTTCTTGCGATACATGGCCAGCATCCGCCGCGTGACCCAAAAGCCGCCAAAAATATTGACGCAGGCCAAAGTCAGCGCCACAAAACCGAAAATGCGCGTCCAGAGCTGCTCATCGCCCGACCCGCCGACGCCAATCGCAATCAGCGCCGAGACCGCAATCACAGAGGAAATCGCATTGGTCACCGACATCAAAGGCGTATGCAGAGCCGGTGTCACCGACCAGACAACATAATAGCCGATGAAAATCGCCAGCACAAAAATGCTCAGCAAAAAAATAATCGCATCTACACCCATTAGCTGGCACTCCTTTCAAAAATTTTACCTTCTTTGGTTAAAGCGGTGGCGGTAAAAATTTCGTCATCCCAGTCAATGGCGAGCGTCTTGGCCTCCTCATCCACCATCGCGCTGACAAAATGCAGCAGATTGCGCGCATAAAGCGTTGAGGCATCTTTGGCCAAGCGCCCGGGCATATTCTTATGCGCGACGATCCGAACGCCATTCTCTTCAACCACTTCGCCGGGCTTGGATAATTCGCAGTTGCCGCCCTGCTCGGCGGCGAGGTCAATGATCAGCGAGCCGGGCTTCATGGAGCGCACCATCTCAGCGCTCACCAATTTCGGCGCCGGACGGCCAGGGATCAGCGCCGTGCAGATCACAATGTCCTGCGCGGCAATCGTTTCTTCAATCAGAAGCTGCTGGCGGCGGCGATAATCTTCGCTCATTTCTTTCGCATAGCCGCCCGCCGTCTCGGCCTGCGCGGATTCCTCATCCTCCACCATCACGAAGCTGCCGCCCAAACTCTCCACCTGCTCTTTGGCCACCGGACGAATGTCCGTCGCCGAAATGATCGCGCCCAGCCTCTTGGCAGTCGCGACCGCCTGCAATCCGGCAACGCCCACACCCATCACAAAGACCCGCGCCGGCGCAATCGTCCCCGCGGCGGTCATCATCATCGGCATCGCGCGCGAAAACATCGCCGCCGCATCAATCACCGCTTTATAACCCGCCAAATTAGACTGCGACGACAAAACATCCATAGATTGCGCGCGCGATATGCGCGGCAGCCACTCCATCGCAAAGGCCGAAAGACCCGCCGCCGCATAAGAGCGCAGCCGCTCCTGATCGCCAAAAGGCTCAAGCGCGCCAACCAAAACACCGCCTTTTTTCATTTGCTGCACCGCGTCAGCCTGCGGCGGCCTCACCGTCAAAACAAGATCAGCATCCGGCAAAACCTCTTCACGCGCAGCACAAAGCGCGCCCGCATCTTGATAAGTCTGATCGGTAAATCCAGCAGCCGCGCCCGCGCTTTTTTCAACCGCAACCTCAAAGCCCAGCTCCTGAAACTTCGCAACAAGATCAGGCACCAAAGCAGCGCGCGGCTCTTCCGAGCCCTGAGATAAACAGGCAAGCTTCATGTCAGGAATAATGCCATAAAAATCATCACGAGCGCCACCACGACCCCGCTGATGATGATCACGCGCAGAAACCCCTTATAGCCTTGAATGTGCGCCTGCCGATCCATTGTCGGCCCCCATTCGGACTCACTCGGCGCGGAGGGCTCCGACGCTTGATGTGTTTGCTGATTATTCATCTCAGACATTTTATCATCTCCCTTTATCGTCTCCATATTGAAGATGTTAACAGAAAGTTTATCACGGCGAAGCTTTTTGCTGCGACCAATCCCGCTTGATTCCGGTGGCAAGCAAAAGCGGTGCGGCGATGAAAATAGATGAATAGGTGCCGGTGATGACGCCCCAAATCATCGCAAAAGCAAATCCTTTGATGACCGCGCCGCCAAATATATAAAGCGAGCCAAGCGCCAGCAAAGTGGTGACCGAGGTCATGATCGTGCGCGACAAAGTTTGTGCCACAGACATATCAAGAAGCTGGTCAAGCTCAACCTTTCTGAACTTGCGCAAATTCTCACGCACGCGGTCATAAACGACGACCGTATCGTTGAGCGAATAGCCGATAATCGTTAAAATCGCCGCGATGATAGAAAGATTAAATTCAAAGTGCAATAAAGAAAACACGCCAATCGTCAGCAAAACATCATGAACGAGCGCCATCACCGCGCCCAAAGAAAACTGCCATTCAAATCTGATCCAAATATAAACCAGAACCAGCATCACCGCGACAATCACCGCGATGAAACCCGATTGAATCAGCTCACTGCTGACTTTCGGGCCGACCGTCTCAACGCGGCGGAACTCATAATCGCCGCTGAGCGCCGCGCGCACTTTTTGAACCGTCTGCTGTTCCACAGCGACGCGGCCTTCTTCAGCGGCAGCGCGCCCCTCTATGCGTATCAGCGCTTCATTGTCAGAGCCGAAATGCTGCGCTTGCACATCGCCCAAGTCCAGCGCCGCAAGCTGCGCGCGCAAAAGACTTAAATCTATTGCCGAAGGACTCGCCAATTCAATCAATGTGCCGCCGCGAAAATCAATTCCATAATTAAGACCGCGCACGAAAAATAAAATCATGCTCGCCAGCACCAAAGCGCCCGACAAAGCATAAAAAACATAGCGCATCCGGCAGATTGGCGTTTTGATGCCCGAAGGAATAAGAGTCAAGGTCATCATTTATGTGATCTCGCTCAAAGCTGCGGGACGAATCGGGCGCAGAGGCAGTTTTTCCGGACGGCGATATTTTATCCATAATGCCGCCAGCAGCCGCGTCAGCGTAAACGCGGTGAACACCGACATCACGATGCCAATGATCAAAGTCACCGCAAAACCGCGCACCGGCCCGGAACCGACAAAAAACAGCACTGCACCGGCAATGAACGTCGTGATGTTCGCGTCCGCAATCGTGCCCAGCGCGCGGCGATAGCCCATATCTATCGCGCTGATCGGCGTCTTATCATTGCCGATTTCCTCGCGAATCCGCTCAAAAATCAGCACATTGGCATCCACCGCCATGCCGATCGTCAAAACGATCCCCGCAATCCCCGGCAGAGTCAGCGTCGCCTGCAATAAAGACAATGTGCCCAAAATCAGCACAAGATTGACGAGCAACGCAATGTTCGCATAAAGCCCGAACAGCCCGTAAACCAGCATGATGAAGCCCACGACAACCACCAGACCGATGATCGCCGCATAGCTTCCCGCGCGGATCGAGTCAGCGCCTAAACCCGGGCCGACCGTGCGCTCTTCCAAAATATGCAAAGGCACCGGCAGCGCCCCCGCGCGCAGCAAAATCGCCAAATCATTGGCCTCTTCAATCGTGAAACTGCCGGTGATCTGCGCGCGGCCTCCCAAAATCGCCTCATTGATGACCGGCGCCGAAATCACCTTGCCGTCCAAAATAATCGCAAACGGACGGCCAACATTTTCGCTCGTCACATCACCAAACCGCCGCGCGCCTTGCGCATCAAGCTGAAAGGTCACAATCGGACGATTGGAAAATTGCTCAAAGGCCGGCTGCGCATCAACCAGATTTTCACCGCTCAACATCGCGCGGCGCTCCACCAGCACGGGGCGCGCCGGATCATCCACCATGAACAAAACCTCCGTCCCCGCCGGTGCGCCGCGCTGCTGCGCGGTGAACGCATCTAGCTGCGTTGAAACCAGCTTGAAATAAAGTTTCGCCGTGCGCCCAATCAAAGCTTTGAGACGTTCGGGATCATCAAGCCCCGGCACCTGCACCAGAATGCGCTCCAAGCCCTGACGCTGGATCGTCGGCTCGGTCGTGCCTAGCTCGTCAATCCGGCGGCGGATGATCTCTATGGATTGCGCCAGCGCGGCGAGATTTTGTTCGCGCTGCGCATCCTCGTTCAAAGCCACCCGCACCGCGCCGGAGGCCAAAACTTCCACATCAAGCCCCGCTTCCGACTGCGTGAACGCCGACAAAATGTTCGCGCCGGAAAATCCGGTGATCTCTTCAAGCACTTTACGCGCCGCCGCAGCCTGCGCAGGATCGCGCAATGACAGGCGGACGTGTTTTTTATCAAGCCGCAAATTGCGATAGCCAATGCGCTGGCTCCTTAATTGCCGCCGCATTTCATCGCGCAGATCTTCAAGCTGCTCTTTTTGCGCCGCTTTGAGATCCACCTCAAGCAGCAGATGCGAGCCGCCGCGCAAATCAAGCCCTAAATTGACTCCATCGCTCGGCCAATAAGGCGCGAGCGCCTTGTGCAAAGACGGCGTCATCGCATTCGGCGCGGCGAGAATAAACCCTGCGAGCACAATGCCCAGAATCAAGGCCTGTTTCCATGGTTGAAAATGCAGCATGAAGATTTAGTCTTTCTCTTTCTCTTTGCTGTCAGCGTTCGTGTCGGCGCTTATATGCTTTCCGGAAATCGTCGTTTTGACCACTCTGACGCGGATATTATCGGCGATTTCAATGATGCAGTCGCTCTCATCGCCAACGCGGTGGACTTTGCCGATGATCCCGCCAGCGGTCACGACCATATCGCCGCGCCGCAATCCGGCAATCAATTCGCGATGTTCGCGCAATCTCTTATTTTGCGGGCGAATCACGAAAAAATAGAAAATCGCAACCAGCGCGATCAGCGGAAAAAAGACGCCAAAATTACTCATCAAGCCGCCATCGCCGTTGGCCGCCCAAGCCGGTGAGGCGGTGAAAATCAGGCCCATAAGGGCAAAACAAAATGTCAAAACATACATCGGGCAAGCACTCCTTGATGAAATCGGTGAGAGTTGAGCGGTGACTATATCACGCTATATCTTTTTTAGCGCCTTTCGGCGGGCGGGTCATCTCAAAATCGCTGTTGAGACGTGCGCTCAAACGCTCATGGGTCGGGTGGTGCGTCATATTGAGATGAATCGGCGTGATGGAAATTCGTCCGGCGTAAAGGGCGTGGAGGTCGGATTCCTCTTCGGGCACCGATAAAAAGCGCCGGAAACCGACCCAGTAATAAGGGCGTCCGCGCGGATCGCGCCGCGCATCCATGCGCAGCAGAGGGTGATCGCGCCGCCCTTGGCGCGTCACGCTGACCCCTTCTACATCTTCGGGCTGGCGGTCGGGAAAATTGACATTGAACATGACGTTTTTCTCCCAATCTTGATTGAGCAGCTGTTCAATGATCGCAGGCGCATGATGCGCAGCCGTCTGCCAGTTAATCTGAAACGATTTATCATGCTTTTTCTGCGCCGTCGCAAAGCCAAAGGCCTGACTCAAAGATAAAGACTTGATGCCCGCCATGCAGCCTTGGATCGCACCCGCAACCGTGCCGGAATAGATCAAATCTTCCGCGATATTCTGGCCGTGATTGACCCCCGACAAAACAAGATCAGGCGGATTGTCTTCCATCAAATGATGCAGCGCGATCATCACGCAATCAACCGGCGTGCCGTCAACCGCAAATTTTTGCGTGTCCTTTTGAAACAGCCTCATCGGATCGGAAAAAGATAAAGAACAGCCCGAGCCGGAGCGCTCTTTGTCGGGCGCGACGATCCAGATGTCATCGGAAAAGTTGCGCGCAATGCGCTCAAGCGTTGCGAGACCTGCGGCTTCAAAGCCGTCATCATTTGTCAAAAGAATCCGCATATTTCCCTATTTTCGTTTTTACTTTTTTTTTCTTTCCATACGGCGCGCAGCAAAGATCGCCACCTCATAAAGCAGCAGAACCGGCACCGCTAACCCGATTTGGCTGATAATATCGGGCGGTGTCAAGATGGCCGCAAGCATAAATATCGCCACCACCGCATATTTGCGCCCTGAGGCTAACCCCCGCGCACTCACAAGCCCCGCGCGCGCCAAAAGTGCCATCACCACCGGCAGTTGAAAACACAGACCAAAAGCCAGCATCAGCGCCATGATCAAGCCTAGATATTCGCTGACTTTCGGCACCATTTCAATCGCGCGCGCGGTGGAGACCATCTCCATAGACAGAAAAAAGCCCAGTGCCAGCGGCATGATCGCAAAATAAACCAAAGCCGCGCCGAGCAAAAATAATATCGGCGCTGCCAGCAAAAATGGCAAAAATGCGCGGCGCTCATGGCGATAAAGGCCGGGCGCGACAAAACGATATAATTGCTGCGCAATCAGCGGAAATGAAATCACAAAACCACCAAAAAAAGATAATTTTATCTGCGTGAGAAAAAATTCCTGCGGCGCGGTGTAAATCAGCCGGATCGCGCGCGCATCGCCCGAAGCCTGCTCATAGGGTATCAGCAGAAAATCAAAAATCTGTCCGGCAAAAATAAACGCCAGAACAAAACTCGCCGCAAAACCAGCCAAAGAAATCGCAAGCCTTTTGCGCAATTCAGCAAGATGCTCGGATAAAGGCGCTTGCGATGAAACAAACTCATCGTCATTATCGGCAGGAGCAGCAGCGCTTTTGGCTTGAGGTTTTGGCTTGAGCCGCCGCACGTTTTTTTTATTTGGCTTTTTATTTGCCTTTTTATTTCTTTTTGCGGATTTTTTTGGAGGCATTTTTCGGTTTCACATTTCTTTTAAGTTTTTTATTAGGCGGTTTTTCCATCGGCGGCGCAATCTGATTAGAGGAATCCTCCTCAGCGCTCTCCACATTTGTGCCGCTTTCCAATTCTTCAGCCATATCCTCAAAAGCGCGGTGCAGATCAGATATTGCCTGACGCGCCTGCCCGACCCAATGACCCAAAAGAAAAGCCAAGCGGGTCAAATCTTTCGGCCCGAGCACCAGCAATGCCAGCACGCCGATCAGAAAAAACTCAGACCAGCCAATATCAAGCATGATGATTAATCGCGATCTTTATCAGAGGTGATCTCGTCAGCTTCAAGCGCATTATCTTTTTTGCTGTCATCAAGGCCTGTGCGAAAACTCTTGATGCCCTGCGCGATCTCACTCATCAAAGAGGCGATCTTGCCGCGCCCAAATAATAAAATAACGATCACCGCAACAATGGCGATCTGCAGCCAGCCTATGCTCATGGACTTTCTCCTGACATCAATTAAAAACTCATTATGCGAAAATCCATCATGCCACACGCAAGCCAGTTTCTCAAATGATTTCCTAAACCTCTATTTCATCATCTTCTTTGGCAAAAATATGAACATGCTCCATGTTCAGATAAAGGCGGCAGGGTGATCCCTGTGCTGCGTCAATTTTTGCCGCCGGACGCGCGGTCAGCAGCTCATCAATGCCGTCCACCGCCAGAGTGAGCTGGCTGTGAGCGCCCAAAGAGCGCACACGGCGAACATAGCCCTCAATCGCTAATGTGCTGTCTTTGGCCTCCTTTAGAAAAGCCTCCGGACGAATGGCGATCTCCACCCGCTCGCCATCAGAAAAATCCGCCGCTGGCACAGCCAAATTGCCGCACCGCACTTTGCTGCCCGAAACAATCCCCGATAGAAGGTTGATGCGCCCAAAAAATCGCGCCGCCGCAATGCTCGCCGGTGATGTGTAAAGCTCATGCGGCGTCCCCTGCTGAAGAATACGGCCACGATCAATCAGCACGATGCGATCGCCGACAAGGCAGGCCTCTTCCGGATCATGAGTCACAAAAACACAGGCCGCACCGCGCTGCCGCAATATATCAGCGGTTTCTTCACGCAAAATCTCGCGCCACTGCCGATCTAGATTGGAGAAAGGCTCGTCTAGCAATAAAATGTTCGGATCAGACGCCAATGCCCGCGCGAGCGCCACACGCTGGCTTTCTCCACCCGACAGCATATGCGGATATGACCCCGCAAGATGCTCAATGCCCAGCCTTGCCAGCTCGGTCATCGCGCGCGCGCGGCGGCGGCTGCGCGCCGCACGTACGCCAAACGCCACATTATGCTCCACCGTCAGATGTGGAAACAAAGCATAATCTTGAAATACAAAGCCGACCCGTCGCTTTTCCGGCGGCAAAAACGCGTTCGGCCCGACAACTTCTTTGCCACAAATCCATACGCGGCCCGCATCAGGCTGTAAAACGCCCGCAATGATGAGCAGAGTCGTCGTCTTGCCGCAGCCCGAAGGGCCGAGCAGACATAAAATCTCATGTTCGCGCAGGTCAAACGTGATTCCCGAAAGAACGATATTGTTCTGATAATGTTTGCCAATATCCTGCAAGCGCAGAAATAAAGACGAGGCCAAACGACGACTCACAGATGACTCATCAAGCCGGATCAACATCTGATGCCGACAGCGCTTCGCTGTCAGATGTTTCGGATTCTTTCAACATTGGCGGTGTTATTTCAATCAGCCCCGCAGCGCGGAGTTCGTCAAGGTTGGGCAGATCATCTATTGAGGCCAGTCCGAAATGCTGCAAGAACGAACTGCTCGTGCCATAAATCACCGGATGGCCGAGCACATCGCGCTTGCCCAGCATTTTGATCCAGCCAATTTCAAGCAGCTTATCCAAAGTGCCAGCCGAAAGAGATACGCCGCGAATGTCCTCAATTTCGGCGCGCGTGATCGGCTGGTGATAGGCGATGGTCGCCAAAGTTTCCAGAGCCGCGCGCGACAATCGCCGTGGTGTTTTTTTATGCCGCTCAAGCACGGCGCTGAGATCTTCGGCGGTGTGGAACAGCCAGCGGCCTCCGCGCTGTGCGAGCACGATGCCGCGCCCCGCATAAAGCGCGCTTAGCTGCTCAAGCAAAGCGGGAACATCCGCGCCTTCGGGCAGATGCGCGGCCAGACTGGCTTCATCCAAAGGCTCGGACGCTGCAAACAGCACCGCTTCAATAATGCGCAGCTCTTGATTTTGATCCGCAAAATTTTGATCTGAAAAACTTTGAGCTAAATGCGGCGCGCTCATGCGGCATGGCCTATTTTTTGATTCATTTTCTGGCTTAAAGATTTGCGCGAGCGCAGATAGATCGTATCAAAAGGATGATCTTGGCGCAGTTCAATGAGGCCATCTTTGGCCATAATCAGCATCGCCGAAAATGAGCTCGCCAGCGCCGAGCGGCGCGACGCCGCCAAAATATCCGGCAGCCACGCCTCCAGCCTTTCCCATGAGACAGATAGCTGCAGTTTTTTAGACAATATCTTAAACGCATCCTCAACGGTCATCACCGGCGCGCGCGTCACGCGATAGGCCTTGCCCGCGCCGCGCCGCGCTTTTTGTGAAGCATAGGCCAGCACCAAGCCGTTGAGGTCATCCTGCCAGACCGGCGCGCGCACAAGACGAATCCCCTCCGGACGACCGCACGACAAAACATCCACACCCAGACGAGGCCGCGCCATCAGATCCCCACTCGCATCAAGCATCGCCTGTTTGCGCGCAAGCCGCCAAGCGAGAATCTCAGCCTGCGTTTGCGCATCAAGCTCGCCTTCCTCCTCTTCATCTTTGGGCAGCAGCAAATATGATTTCAGATAGGCCAGATAGGCCGCCATCACCAGATATTCGGCGGCCAAATCTAAATGCGCGCGGCGAACGCGCTCAACAAAGGCTAGATATTGCTCCGCCAAAGCCAAAATTGATATTTTCGTTATGTCAACTTTCTGCTTGCGCGAAAGCTCCAGCAAGAGATCCAGCGGGCCTTCAAATCCGTCAACATCCACAACAAATTGCGCGCTGGCATCCTGCGGTGTGTCAAAATCGAAATTTTCAGCTTCATTCGCCATCTTGATAACCCGCTCGGTTAGACCATTGCTCAAACCTCGCCCATAATTCAGCGGAGGCTATATGATCTGCACTTAAAGACGCCGATGCCCGCACGAGACGAGCGACCGTCTTTGAATGCGCCGCTGGCAGACCGACTGCGATGCTGCGCATCTCATCCAAATCACCTGAACAATGTAGCACAATGTCGCAGCCCGCCGCGAGTGCCGCAACGGCGCGATCGCGCAAAGTCCCCCTCAGCGCACCCATTGAGAGATCATCACTGATTAACAGGCCGTCAAATCCGATCTGTTCCCGCACAATATCGTTAATGATTCGTCGGGATAAGGTCGCCGGATGAACCGGATCAAGCGCAGAATAGATCACATGCGCCGTCATCGCGATGGGCTGGTCAGACAAAGCCCGAAAAGGCAGAAAATCCGCCGCCAAATCCTTAACCGAAGCCTCAACCACCGGACAGGCCAAATGGCTGTCCGCGCGCGCGCGGCCATGACCGGGTATATGTTTGATGACCGGCAAAACTCCACCCGCGCGCAACCCCGCCGCCGCGCATTGACCCAAATCGGCCACAATTTCCGGCTGGTCGCTATAGGCACGGCTGCCGATCACCGGATCGGCATCTTGCGTCGGCACATCTAGCACCGGCAGGCAATTCACATTGATGCCCAGCCGCGCCAGCTCATCGGCCATCAGCCGCGCGCCAATATAAACGCCTTCCTTCGCCGCCTCTTTATCCCGCTGATAAAGCGCCCCATAATCGCGCGCCGCCGGAAATCGCGGCCAGTGCGGCGGCTTCAGCCGCGCCACTTTGCCGCCTTCTTGATCTATCAAAATCAGTAAATCGTCAAAAGCAGCACTTTCCTGCAAATCTTGCGTCAGCCGTCTCACCTGATCCGGCGTTGAACAATTGCGTTCAAACAAAATAAACCCCAGCGGGCGCGTGTGATGAAAAAAATCCCGCTCCGCTGACGTTAATCTCAATCCCGCACAGCCAAAAATGATCGGCGCGCAATTTTTGGCATTTTCATAATTTTCTGACAAAACAATCTTGACCTTTCTCCTTCAACGCCGCACAGAGATTTTGCGCTGCCTCCCTATCGGCAAAGGGACCGACATAAAGCCGATAAAATATACCGCGTTCGGCCAAAGCGGCCTTTTGAATCTCCGCCGACAGATTTCCCAACAAATCCTGATGATCAGCCTGCAGCTCTCTCAAATGATTTTGTGCCGCCTCTTCGCTGCGCGCGGCAGCGAGCTGAATCACATAGCCCGTAAGCGCAGGACGCTCCTCTAAATCCGGTGAAGAATCCGGTGAAGCCGCAGGCGGTAATGGCTGATCCGGCTCCTCGGGCAATATGACTTCCGGAGCGAGATTAATTTCAGGTAAAGCCTCTTCAGGCGCTGCCTGTTCAGGCGATGTCGTTTCCGGCGGTGCTTGTTCAGGCGGCACCTCTTCAGGTGATGCCTGTTCAGGCGATGCCTGTTCGGGTAAAGCCATTTCCGGCGGCGGCGCGGGTGAAGCGGGTAGAGGAATCTCGCTTTCGGGTGAAGGCGCATCCTGATCTTCAGGCGCACGAAAATAAAGCGTGGACAAAGCAAGCAGCATGATCACCGCGCCGGTTATGACTCCGCCGCGATGACGCCAGTGACGGCGCAGAGAGCGCGGTGCCGCGATCGGCAGCGGCCGCAGCGGCGGCGGACGGCGGGAGTCAATAGGCGGGGGAATCTCACTCATAAATGTTTCTGCTTAGATGTTTCTGCTCATCATATTTTCATTAAAGGCGACTCATCACATCTCCTCAACCGGACGCACGCCCATCAGATGAAGTCCGTTTGCAAGAATCTGCTGCGTTGCACGAATCAAACAAAGCCGTGCCTGCAATACAGCGTCCATATTATCATCAGATGAGCCTTTTTGTTGAGCCTCATCGCCAGCGATGAACCGCAAGGCCGGATCTTCCTTGCCTTTATTCCATAAAGCATGAAGCGCGCCCGCGACCGCGCGCAGATAAAAAGCGATTCGATGCGGCTCGGCGGCGCGCGCCGCAGCCTTGATCTCGCGCGGCAATTCGCACAATAGGCGCATCAAAGCGAACTCGGCCTCGTCTTTTAAGAAAAGCGCTTTGTCCAATATCGCCGGCTCAGGATTATTAGACGCCCAGCCCGCCTTGCGCAAAACCGAGCAGCAGCGCGCATGAGCATATTGAACATAAAAAACCGGATTGTCATTGGACTGCTCTTTGAGAAGCTGAAGATCAATATCCAAAGGCGCGTCGCTCTTGCGCGTGAGCATGATGAAGCGCGCCGCATCGCAGCCGATCTCGTCAATGAGCGCGCGCAAGGTTAAAAAACTCCCCGCGCGCTTCGACATTTGCGCCGAGACGCCATCTTCAACAAAGCGCACAAGGTGAATCAAAAGAACATCAAGCTGCGCCTTATCATCCGACAAAGTACGCACCGCAGCGCGCAATCTTTTGACATAGCCGCCATGGTCAGCGCCGAACACATTGATCATCCGCTTGAAGCCGCGGCGATATTTGTCATAATGATAGGCCATGTCGCTGGCAAAATAAGTCCACGAGCCGTCCTCCTTGCGCAGCGCGCGGTCGCTGTCATCGCCATAATCGCTCGCGCGAAATAAGGTTTGCACCCGCGCTTCCCAATCGTCCGATTTTTTTCCCTTCGGGGGTGCGAGCGCGCCTTCAAAAACGAGATTCTTTTTTTGCAGAAAATCCACCGCCGCCTCCACCGCGCCGGAGCAATAGAGCGCGCTTTCATAGGTAAACACATCATGGCTGACATCCAGCGCGGATAAATCTTCTTTGATCCCCTCCATCATCGCCGCAACGGCCTGCTTGCTCAAAAGATCGCGCCGCTTTGCCTCATCCATATCCAGCAGCGCCGCGCCATGCTCCTCAGCGAGCTGGCGGCCAATCGGAATTAAATAATCCCCCGGGTATAAATTTTCGGGAATCTCAATCTCTTCGCCCATCGTCTTGTCCATCGCTTGGCGGGCGCGCAAAAAAACCGATTGCGCCAGCGCCTCAATCTGCGCGCCCTCATCATTGACATAATATTCGCGGGTCACGTCATAGCCGGCATAGGCCATCAGCCGCGCGAGCGCATCGCCAAAGACCGCGCCGCGCGCATGGCCGATATGCAGCGGGCCGGTCGGATTGGCCGACACATATTCTATATTGACCCGCTCCCCAGCACCCATATCGCTGGCCCCATATCTGTCGCCCGCCGCGAGAAGCACGGCCAGCTCTTTCTGCCATAAAAGCGGCGGCAGAGATAAATTGATGAAGCCCGGCCCGGCGATCTCGACCCGCTCGATCTCGGCGACGTCTGCCAGCGACGCCGCGATCATCTCGGCCAATTCACGCGGATTTTTGCCGCTCGGCTTGGCCAGCACCAATGCGGCATTGGTCGCCATATCGCCGTGAGCGGCCTCGCGCGGCGGAGTCAGCACCACCGCCGACAGATCAAGCCCCGCCAGCCCATCAAGCCCCGCAAGCCGCGCGCATAAAACGCCGCGCAACCGGCTATATATGTCCATATCTTGCGCCATAGCCTGTTATGCACCACATATAAGGTTTCGCATAGAATGATTTGGTATAAAATAAGGTTATGACCGATATATCACCCTCAAACATCCAGATGAGCGCCGACGCAGCACAGCGCATCTGCGACATCGTCAGCGGCAAAAATGACGGCGCGGCGATATTGCGACTCGCCGTGATGGGCGGCGGATGCTCCGGATTCCAATATGAGTTCGCGCTCGAAAAGCAGCCGAAACCCGATGACCTCGTCATCACCCGCAACGGCGCGACGATGGTCGTCGATCCGCTCTCGCTGCCCTACCTCGAAGGCGCTGAGCTGGATTATGTCCAAGAGCCGATCGGCTCCTATTTCCGCGTCAAAAATCCCAACGCCGTCTCGGGATGCGGATGCGGCGCTTCGTTTGCGGTTTGACCTCTTGACGCGCGCGGCCCGCACGAGATGAACCATTTTGAATATGAATATCTCACCTTCCTCTACGGACAGGATACCGCTTTGCTGTTTTTGTCCTACGCGGCCATCCAGTTCGGCGTCTATGTCGGAATCTATTGGCTGCGCGACTCAGACAATCTGCCCATCCGCCATTCAATCTCCGTCCTTTATTCTCTGACTCTCTTTACCATCGGAGCAAAATCAATGATCAATCTTGTCTATTTGAACGAATTGACCAAAGAAGGCTTAGCCGTAAAATATGCCCTCATCGGAGGGCAATTGCCCGATCATATCATTGCAAGTTTTACCCTTGTGATCTTCTCCCTCTATCTCCTGCTCTGGCTCAGCACGCTTTATTTAATCTATCGCCACAAGTTTGACGAGATTAAAAAATGACCCGGATTGCGAGTTGGAACGTCAATTCGCTGCGCATGCGGCTTGATCATGTGATGGCGTGGCTCAGCAAAAACCAGCCCGATATACTCTGCCTCCAAGAAACCAAATGCACCGACGAAGATTTCCCCCAAAGCGCCTTTGCCAAAGAAGGCTGGCAGGTCGCCTTCCATGGCCAGAAAAGCTATAATGGCGTCGCGATCATCGCGCGCGCTGAGATAAAAAATGTCACCACCCATCTGCCAAAATTAAAAAAAGACCCGCAGGCGCGATATATTGAAGCGGTTGTCAATGATATTCGCGTCGCCTCAATCTATGTGCCGAACGGCAATCCGGTGGATAGCGATAAGCTCCCCTATAAAATCTCTTGGCTTGAAAAACTCCATGCCCACGCGCAAGACCTGCTCGCGCGCGAAGATAAATTCGTGCTGGCCGGTGATTACAACATCATCCCCAGCGCCGACGATGTCTGGGACGATCAAGGATGGCAAAATGACGCCCTCTATCTGCCCGAAATCAAGGCCGCGTGGCGGCGGCTCTTATGGCTGGGCCTCACCGATGCGCTCGCCGCTACCCATGACGGCGAAGAAAATTACACATTCTGGGATTATCAAAAAGGCGCTTGGCCAAAAAATCACGGCATCCGCATTGATCATATTTTGCTTTCACCGGCTGCCGCCGACCAACTCACCGGTGCCAGCATAGACAAAAATATGCGCGGCCAAGAAAAACCCTCCGATCATGTGCCGGTCTGGGTGGAGCTAGCATAAGAATTAGTTTTGAATCTTATAATCATCTATAATAAATCACACAAGAGAATGGGGGGGGGGATACACCATGGCAATGAAAAATTTTTATACAAATTCAGAAGAAACCGATTTGACATCAAGATTTTTTACCCCTCAGTCTGGAGAAAATAAAAAAGCACAGCTAGCCTGCCCTTTTTTCACTTTTTATAAACCTATTCGGGAATTGATAAATAAGGATTATGAAGTTTCCTTGTTAGTTAAACTTTGCCCGACTACCTCTCCAGATGAGCTTCAAAAAGCCATAGATGACAATGTGTCCGTGCGTTACTACACTGAAAATACATTTCATGCAAAATTCTACATTATTGGCGAACGCGCCCTTGTGGGTTCTGCCAACCTCACTCAAAGCGGTTTAACAAAGAACAGAGAAGCCTCCGTCGTTTTTGAGCAGGGAGAGGGTGATCGCTTTGAAATGCTTGTAAAATTATTTGATGAACTTTGGGAAAATGAAAACGCAGAAAAATTAAATCAATCGTCGCTTGATAAGTTTAAGAATACTCGCAACGCATTCAAAGAACAACAAAGGCAAAGAAATTCTGACAAGGAAGATGTTGAATTTAGAAAAATGCTTAGGAATGAGGGTTTGGCCAAGGCTCACCCCCCTACCATTACTAATCAAGGGGGCAACCCGGCAAAAAAAGAGGACGGTGTACCTGAAGACTTCCGACTCATGTATGAAGGGTTAATCCGTGATCATCAGGAAATAGAGGAAATTTATAAATCCACAAATCGTCGTCATTCGGACTTTGAAAAAGTGGGTTCAGATCTTAAAACCGAAATTTTCTTTTTTCTTGGCTGGATAAGAATAAAGCATATTCTCGAAAAAAAATGGAAAAAGGAAAAACCCCCTAGAATTCCTGATAAAAACCAGCGAAAAGATAAAATTCTTTCTCTTATAGATGAATATCTTCTCTCTGATCCAAATCAGCTAAAAGATTCATCAAGTCCCGAAGATGGGTTCGAGCGATGCAGTAAGATAGGAAAAAACTTTGCTAGCGAAGAAAAAATAAATGGCCTATCACAAGATGAACTGCTTGAGACATTGTCTTGTTGTCATACTCTCTCAATGCAAATTCGTTATGGGGGGAACAAGGAAAATTTTAAGAAGAATTTCTATAAAAAAAATACATTAGAAAAAGCTAAAAAAACAATTTCATATTTATTGCATGATCAACAAGATGACATAACTGTGCGAGTCTATAACTGCGCCAACAAAGACAAATATAAATTAGAAAGATTAGGTATAGCTTCTGTAATGGAACTTATTGGGTGGCCTGACCCTAAAGTGCCACCAGTCAATAGTCGAGTCATCAAAAGTATGGGGTTCTTAGGTTTTGATGTTCGTGAAGCAGTAAGGATTGTAATATAAAAAATGGATTCCCGCTTTCGCGGGAATGACGTAGTAGGGTTGTTATGTATATAATTACCTCAAATATCTGCGTAGGCGCGCTTCTCGGCTTGGCCGCCCGGATGAGTCACCGCGCCCGAGCGCGCCGGACCCACCGCCTGCGCATATTTCCACAATGTCCCGCTCGTATGAAAAACTTCCGGCGCGCTCCATGCCGCGCGCCGCTTGGCCAACTCCGCCTCATCCACTTCAAGATCAAGTGTGCCCTTATCGGCATCAATCGCGATCATGTCGCCGTCGCGCACAAGGGCGATCGGGCCGCCTAACGCCGCCTCCGGCCCGACATGGCCGATGCAAAAACCGCGCGTCGCTCCCGAAAACCGCCCATCGGTGATCAATGCCATCTGGCCGCCCGTGCCTTGTCCGTAAAGCGCAGACGTCGTCGATAACATTTCGCGCATGCCCGGTCCGCCCTTCGGCCCCTCATAGCGGATCACGAGAACTTCGCCGGTCTTATATCTTTCATTGAGAACCGCCTTAAACGCATCCTCCTCGCAATCAAAGCAGCGCGCGGACCCGCGAAATTGCAAACTCTCCATCCCCGCCACTTTGACAATCGCCCCGTCTGGTGCCAGCGAGCCGCGCAGGCCAACAAGACCCCCTCTCTCCATGATCGGCCTGCTCACCGGATAAATCACCTTCTGCGTTTCGTCAAACCGGATGTCGGCCAGATTTTCCGCAATCGTCTTGCCCGTCACCGTGAGGCAGTCGCCGTGCAGAAATCCGCCGTCAAGCAGAGTCTTCATCAGCATCGGCATCCCGCCCGCCTCATACATGTCTTTGGCCACATAGGCGCCGCCCGGCTTGAGGTCAGCAATATAAGGCGTCTTCTTGAAAATCTCAGCGGCGGCGAACAGATCAAAATCAATCCCAGCCTCATGCGCGATCGCCGGCAAATGCAGCGCGCCATTGGTCGACCCGCCGCTCGCCGCGACAATGCAGGCCGCATTCTCCAGCGCCTTGCGCGTCACAATGTCGCGCGGGCGGATGTTCTGCGCGAGCAAATCCATCACCGCTACGCCGCTCTTTTCCGCATAGGCATCGCGACTCTCATAAGGCGCAGGCGCCGCCGACGAAAATGGCAAAGCCAAGCCGATCGCCTCTGAAACACAGGCCATCGTGTTCGCCGTGAACTGACCCCCGCAAGCGCCCGCTCCCGGACACGCAACACATTCCAGCTCATGAAGCTCCTGCGCCGACAACTTGCCCGCCGCATGCTCGCCCACCGCCTCAAACACATCAACAACCGTGACATCCCGATCCTTGAAACGGCCCGGCAAAATAGACCCCCCATAAATAAAAACCGAAGGCACATTCAGCCGCAACATCGCCATCATCAGCCCCGGCAGAGACTTGTCGCAGCCCGCAACTCCCACCAGCGCATCATAACAATGGCCGCGCATCGTCAGCTCAACCGAATCGGCAATCACCTCGCGGCTGACCAGCGACGACTTCATCCCCTCATGGCCCATCGCAATGCCATCAGTGACCGTGATCGTGCAGAACTCGCGCGGCGTGCCCAGCGCCGACACCACCCCCGCCTTCACCGCCTGCGCCTGGCGCATCAGCGCTATGTTGCACGGCGCCGCCTCGTTCCAGCACGAAACCACCCCGACAAAAGGCTGCGCGATCTCCTCTTCGCTCAAGCCCATCGCGTAATAATAAGAGCGATGCGGCGCGCGCTCCGCGCCCTGCGTCACATAGCGCGACGGCAGCCGCGCCTTGTCAAATGCCATCTATCTCTTCTCCTTCATGTGAAAAATTATCTCCGAATAGGGCGCCTGATCACGCTCGGTTCTGTTCAATACAGGCCGCTTGAACTGATTGACAATTTGCATAGTCGCACATTTTGCAATCTCCGGATAGAGATTATATTTATCGTTAGCGACCAAAAATATATCAAAATCTTCGGCCAGATATTTTCTACAATTGCGCAAAACTTTGGAAATATTCTCAACATAGACGCGGCGTGCTTCTGCGCCCTGCCCTTGAAATAAAGGGCCGATCTCCAAATCATCCCGCCTTTTCAAGTCAAAAAGGTCGTAAGCATAAGCATGCTGCTCGTGGTAATCAATCTGCCCGACATAAGGCGGCGACGTGAATATGCCGCGAATCTTTTGCTTCTGCAATTTTGAATATAATTTTTTGTTGCGCTTGGCCACTTCGGCAAAAACATCCAGATTGCGCGAGTCAGACGGCAAAACGGCAAAACAAGCGGGCTGCCTTAAATGATTAAAATCTTGAAGGCGTTTGAGCGTGTCGTTGGCGTAGCGATCAAACCAATGTTTGATTGAAAAAAGCGGCTTGCAGATCTTCTTATGCTTAAAGCAATAATAAGAGGTGAGCTGCGGCTCTTTGAGCGTCGCGAGATCAGAATGCGTTGTGGCACGGCATGATCTGAGCGTCCGGCTTAAAATCACATTGAGGACTCGTCTATTGTCTGCGTTTTTTATTTTTTTGACAAGGTGAAGGGCAAAATCAATTTCTTTCCTGACACTCTTGCAATACCAAAGATCAATAAAGTTCTGGTCTGCCTGCTGCTTGAGCTTGACATCATATTTTTTGACAAGGTGATGATAGATTTTTAGAAATTCTTTTTCTTTGTCCCGGCCATAGCTGTTTTCATCAATGTTTCTTTGTTGCACTTGATATTTGAATTCCGGAGACGGAAAATGCTCCTTATTGAACTTGCTCATTTTGAGCAAAAGCGCCTGCTCAAAGTCGGATATATTGCTGTCATGCTCATAATCCAAAAGCGCCGTTTGAACATGAGACACTTCACGCTTCAGCAAATCAAAGTCATAGGCGCTGAGCTTGACGTCGGCAATCATGCAGTTAAACCGTGAAACATCAATGCCGATGGCGTGGATGCCCATCTCGCTCGCTTGCACCAAAGTGGTGCCCGAACCGCAAAACGGATCAAGGATAATATCCCCCTTTTTAAAATAAACATCCTGCCTAATGAAATATTCAACGAGCTGGGGGATAAACTTCCCCTTATAGGGATGAAGGCGATGGACGTGCTTTGTTGTGTCTTTTTCCCGCAAATGATCAAAAGATAAATCCCAGTTCAAATCATCGCCCAGACTTTTTTTCCAATTCCGCTCCCTGCGGCCAGAATAGGATTGATAATATTCCAGCAAATCATTAATATTGATTAACGTGGCACCGCCCTCTTTATGTTTGCGGATCTTTCCATATTGAACCAGATAAGAAATATTGGACTTATCCACATCTTTCTTGAGCAAGCTTCTTATTTGCTGGCTTGCCTCCGCAATTGTTATTAATCGTTTTTGCCTGCGTTTTTGTTTGTGCATTATAATCTTTCAGCTAGAATCAAAAGAATATGTTAGCAATAAAAAACAAAACAATGAATATGAAATTTCCAAAGGATTTTATTAATCAGATCATCTGCGGCGACAGCCTTGAGGTGATGCGTTCCATGCCTGACGCTTGCCTTGATCTCATTATCACTTCGCCACCTTATAATATCAAAAACTCAACCGGCAATGGCCTCAAAAATGGCCGCGGCGGCAAATGGTCTAATGCAGCGCTGATCAAGGGCTATGCAGCCCACGATGATTGCATGCCCTATGACCAATATATTGACTGGCAAAGAAATTGCCTCGAAGAAATGCTGCGCCTCCTTAAAACAAATGGCGCAATTTTTTATAATCACAAATGGCGTGTGCAAAATGGCTTGCTACAAGACAGGCAGGAGATCGTTCAAGGGTTTCCTGTCAGGCAGATCATTATCTGGAAGCGCGCCGGAGGCATCAATTTCAACCCAGGCTATTTCTTGCCAACATTTGAGGTCATTTATCTGATTGCCAAAAAGAACTTTAAGCTCGCACCGAAAGCCAACGCGCATGGTGATATTTGGACTATCCCGCAGGAAATGAATAATCCACACCCTGCGCCATTTCCGGTGGAGCTGATCAACCGGATCATCTCATCCACTGAGGCAGAAATTATCCTTGACCCCTTCATGGGTTCAGGAACAACCGCAATCTCTGCGATCATCAATCAAAGGCAATATATTGGGATCGAGCTTTCCTCTGAATACATCAAACTAGCCGAACAACGGATTACGACAACATTAGATAACCCTACCTTAACAGGTCATCATCACGGAACTAAACTTCGTTTCAAAAAAAGACAACTTCCCGAACTTTATGATGATGTGGAAGAAATAGAATAATCACTGAGGAGTGATTATCCATAACAAATAAATATAACCTACCCGATTCGCTTGAGCGCGGCGGTGAGGCGGTCGCGAGTCGCCATGTCAGCGGCAAGCCGCGCACGATTGTCTTCCACCACATGAGCCGGCGCGCGCGTCAAAAAATCCTCATTGGCCAGCTTCTTGTTCATCTGGACAATCGCGCTCTCGGCCTTGCCGATCTCTTTGCGCAGCCGCGCCGCCTCGGCGGCTAAATCAACAATCCCCTCAAGCTGCAGGCATAAAGTCGCATCGCCTGACAAAAGCTGAACGCAATTTGCCGGAACCTGCGCGCCAAAAGTGATCGCCGACAGACGCGCCATCCGCTCAATGGTCGCGCGGTGGGCGGTTAATCTCTGCTCGCTATGCGCGCTCGCACCGACCACGACGACCTCAATCTGCGCAGCAGCCGGAACATTGATCTCGGCGCGCACCGAGCGAATGTCGCCGATCAGACGCACCAGCCAGTCAATCTCCGCGCGCGCCGCGCGATCCACCAGCCCTTCAGCAAAAACAGGCCAGTCGGCAAGAACCAACATCTCATCATCGGGATGGGTCTTCTCCCAAAGCGCCTCAGTGATGAACGGCATGAACGGATGCAGCAGCCGTAAAGTCTGGTTCAGCACCCAGCCCGCCACCGTCTGCGTTTCACTCTTGACCGCCTCATCGCCGCTCTGCAAAAAGAGCTTGGCAAACTCAACATACCAATCGCAAAAAATATACCAGACAAAATGATAGGCCGCATCAGCCGCCTCGTTGAACCGGTAGCTTTCCAGACCCCGCGTGATCAAATCGCGCGCTTGCGCCAATTCGCCGATGATCCATTGATTCTCCGCCGCGCGCAGCTGCCGCGGATCAAAATCCTCCCTCTCAACACATTCATTGAGCGCACAAAAGCGCGCCGCGTTCCATAATTTTGTCGCAAAATTGCGATAGCCCTCAACCCGCGCGCGCGAAAGCTTCACGTCGCGGCCCTGCGCGGCCATGATGATCAAAGTGAACCGCAGCGCATCCGCGCCATATTCATCAATCAAAGCCAGCGGATCCACCACATTGCCCCGCGACTTGGTCATTTTCTGTCCCTGCTCGTCGCGCACCAGCGCGTGGATATAAACCACATCAAACGGCGCTTTGTTCATAAAGTGCAGGCTCATCATCATCATCCGCGCGACCCAGAAAAAAATAATGTCAAAGCCGGTTATCAGAACTTGCGTCGGGAAATAGCGCGCCAGCGGCTCGGTCGCGTCCGGCCAGCCCAGTGTCGAAAACGGCCACAGACCGGATGAAAACCATGTGTCCAAAACATCCTCATCTTGTGTCAGAACCTCGTCGCGGCCATAATGGAGGCGCGCCTGTTGTTGAGCATCCGCCTCGTCGCGGGCCGCAAAATGCGCGCCGTCCGGCCCATACCAGATCGGAATCCGATGACCCCACCATAATTGCCGCGAAATGCACCAAGGCTGAATGTTGCGCATCCAGTCAAAATAGGTCTTCGCCCAATTCGCCGGAACGAATTTGGTCTCTCCTTGCTCGACCGCTTTAATCGCCGCCACAGCGAGCGAGGCGGCATCCAGATACCATTGATCGGTCAGATAAGGCTCAATCACTTCATTGGAGCGGTCGCCATAGGGGATTGCGTGAAGGTGCGCGTCAATTTTGACCAGCGCGCCCGCCACATCTAGCTCCTTGACGGCCAGCGCGCGCGCTTGTTCGCGCGGCAATCCCCAATAATGCTTCGGGATGCCCGCTTCTTGCGCCGCCGCGCGACTCGCACCGAGGCCGATGATCGTCCCGTCCGGCTCTAATATATTGATCATCGCCAGCCCATGCCGGCGGCCAACTTCAAAATCATTGAAGTCATGCGCCGGTGTGATTTTGACCGCGCCTGACCCTTGCTCCGGATCAGCATATTCGTCGGCGATCACTTTGATCAGCCGGTTCGTCAAAGGCAGTCTGATCGTGCGGCCAATCAAATGGTGATGGCGCTCATCGTCAGGATGAACCGCAACCGCAACATCGCCCAGCATGGTTTCTGGCCGCGTCGTTGCGATCGTGATCGCGGCCTGACCGCTTTCATCTTCGCCTTCATCTTCAAAAGGGTAAAGAAAATGCCAGAGATGGCCTTGCACTTCTCTTTGATCCACCTCAAGGTCGGAGATCGCCGTGCGCAATTTCGGATCCCAATTGACGAGGCGCTTGTCGCGATAGATCAGCCCGTCGCGATAAAGCGCGATGAAGGCCTCATGCACGGCGCGGCTCATGCCCTCATCGAGCGTGAAGCGCGCAAGCGACCAATCACATGACGCCCCCAGCCGCCGCAATTGCTGCAAAATATCATCGCCCGATTTCTCTTTCCACTGCCAGACGCGCGCAATGAATTTTTCGCGCCCTAGATCGGCGCGCGACATATTGCCCTGCGCCATGAGCTGCTTTTCAACCAGCGCCTGCGTCGCAATGCCCGCATGATCGGTGCCGGGCTGCCATAAGACATCGCGGCCACGCATCCGCTCAAAGCGCGCACAGAGATCCTGCAGCGACATGTTCAGCGCATGGCCCATATGCAGCTTGCCGGTCACATTGGGCGGCGGCATCGCAATGCAATACGGCACGCCGTCCCGCGCACCATTATGCGCACCGACGCGAAACGCGCCGCGCGCCTCCCACTTTTCGTAGAGGCGGGTTTCAATCTGCGCGGGATTATATGTTTTGGAAGCTTGCGGCGGCTGTTTCATCATCTCTCACGCGAGAGTCTTTCAATTTCTTCGCGGATCAGACGCTCGGCGAGCGGCGGCAGATTGGTGTCAAGCCAAGTTTTCAACATAGCCGAAAGCATTGGCCGTGCGACCTGCATAACAAGCTCTTCAATTTCTTTTTGACTTAAAACAGGCGCGGCTTTTTTCTCGCCTAGATTGTCGCGCAATCTTTTAACCTCTCGGCGCAGATCATCAAAAGCGAGCGCAAGCGGCGAGGCGCGGCTGCCTTCTGTGCCGTTCTTGGCATGCGTGGTGACCGCATCGCGAATGGAAGACAGCACCACGTCAAGACTTTCACCCGAAGAGGTCGACTCCTCAGAGGGTTTGTCCGTATCATCAGAGCGTTGAGACATGTTCTAATCCTACTTTCTGCTTTATATAAGTTTCAATTGGTGAGTTTAAGGCGTTTGGCGGTTAAAAGACCTGCGGTCGCAAGCAAATTATAAGCGATGGCGCGCTCATCGCGCTGCGCGGTGACGAGCGAAACTTGCGCGTTCAAATAATCTTGTGCGGCATCAAGCGAATCGAGAAACGTGCCTGTGCCTAAGCGCTGCTCTTGGCGCACGCCGGCCAAAGCGATGCGCCGCGCGCGCACCTCTTCCGTGGCCGAAGCGATCTGCGCGCGCGCGGTGCGCAGCCCCTGCCACGCATTGGCGACCATTTCGTCAATTTGGCGCGTTTGATCCAGCAAGCCGAAGCGCGCACGCTCGGCTTCATGTGCCGCCTTGCGGATTGTGGCAAATGACGAGCCGCCGCGAAAAATTGGCAGCGCAACGCGCCCGGTTACAGACAAATTTGTTGTTTTGTTGGTGCTGTCGGAAAGCTCCTCGCCCTGCGCATATTGCGCCTCTAGCGACACGCTGGGCAGAAATAATCCATAGGCGGTGATTTTGGCCAGCCGCGCGACATTGTAGCGCTCGCGCGCCGCCAGCAGCACCGGATGATTCTTCCGCGCCAAAGCAAACACCTCCTCCTTATTTCCCGGCAGACGCGGCAGGCGCGGCAAAATAAGCTTGCCGCGCGGATCACGCCCGATCACACGGCGATAAGCCAGTTGCGCGGCCACATATCTCTCCTCAGCGGATGCCAGCATCGTCCGCGCATTGCTGAGCTGCGCTTCAGCAAAGGCAATCAAGGTGCGCGTGCCCTCTCCCACGCGAAAGCGGTTGCGCGTCTCCAGAAGCCGCTCGCGAAAAACGCCGACATTATTGCGGTTAAGCCGGACGATGGCCTCATCGCGCAAAAGATTAAAATAGGCCGTCGCCGCGTTGAGCAGAACCATTTGCTCGGTGGCCAAAAGGTCGCCATAAGACGCCTCGCGCGCATATTGCGCCTGTCTAAACCGCCCGATGATCTGCCCGCCGCGAAATATATTCTGCGTCACGCTGATAGACGCGCTCCACGGATTGCGGGTGAAATCAAAATCTCCGCTGCCGCTTGGGCCCTGCGTGCTGCTAGGCGCGCTGGAACTGCTGAACTCTCCATTGGTTTGATTCACGCCATATTCCACGCGCAAATCGGCCTGCGGCAGCCAGTCGGCAAACGCCGTCTGGACATCGGTGGACGCCGAAAAAAACCCCTGCCGCGCCGCCTGTAATTGCGGATTCGTTTTCCATGCCTCCAACAATGCCTCGCGCAAAGTTTCTGCCTGCGCATGAGAACAAATGAAAAGAGAAACAACAAAAAGCTGCAAGCCGTATATTGTAGACCTTTTCGTAGCGTTCATGTCTTTCCCTTTTGTTGAACATCCGCAGAGGCAGGTTTGGCAGCCTGCGCAGCTTCTGAAGATTGAGGCGATGGTTTCTTTTCTTCCAATGCCTTGTGCGCCTTGCTGTGTGAATCGATAATTGTTTCCGGAATTTTTGCCGGAATGTTTTTCGGGACTTCTGCCTTTTGACTTTTGCTCTCTGGGGACTTGCTCACTGAAGGCTTGCTCACCGAAAATTGACTCACATTCGGCGCAGATGTTTCCGGCTTTTTCATCTCCGCCAATTTCTCATTTAATGGCTTCTCATCTAATGGCTTCTCATTTAGTGGCTTTTCAGGCGGTGAAGGTGAAGGTGCTTCTGGTTTTTTTGCCTCTAATGGCTCTGCATTTAATGATTTATCAGGCAGCGCGGAAGTTTCCGATTCTTTTTTTGTTAAGCCTTCCGCTTTCTTGTCGCCATCTGCGGCTGGCATCACCGCTTCAGGCGTCTGTGATGATTTTTTTTGAGGCGATTTTTTCGCAAGACCAGGAAAACGAAATCCGACAGCAGGTGCTTCAAAACCCGGCAAAATCGGCGCGCGCGCATCAAAAAGATTCTCGCAGCAGATTTGAGCGCCATTTTTGGTCAAAAGCCACGCATAGCCTTTAATGTCGCCGCCATCATCAAAAACGCCAACACAGCGACCGCCATCACAAAGCTGATCGGCAAAAAGCTCCGCGAGGTCTTCCGGCGGACGCGCCGCAGCCCCATTAAGCAAAATCACATTATAAGGCCCCTGCGCCAGATAGCCCTTATCAAGCGGATGATTTATAATCACCGTATTGTCCAAATCCAAGCGCTCCAGCATGGAGCTGGCCTGCTCGGCGAGCGCTTTATCTTCCTCCAACCCGACGACCGTGCCCATGCCCACCAGCTGCGCCAAAATCGCTGTTGAATAGCCGCTCGCACAGCCAATGTCCAAAACGAGATCACCCTCATGAATACCCGCCGCATCCACCAATCGCGCAAGCAAAGGCGGCGCTAATAAATAGCGTACAGGTTGAAAGCCATCGCCCACAGACACAGCAGCATCAGTTTCGGCATAGGCCAAGATGCCGCGCTCAAGCGGCACAAAGTTTTCGCGCGGCAAATCGGCCATCGCCGCAATGACTCGCGGATTCGTCACGCCGCCGGCGCGGATCTGGCTCTCAATCATATTGAGCCGCGCGCGCGTAAAATTATCCATATGACCCGAGGTGGAGAACATACCCGCTTCACTCCTATTCAAAAATCATTCCAAAATGCACACAGACCGATATATACCACTTATTTATATACCATCTATGTATTATCAGGCCCTATATATTACCAGCCCCTATATTATCGGACTATATGGACTATATATTGCGCATCAAAGATAAACGGCCACGTGACAGAGTGGTTATGTAGCGGACTGCAAATCCGTGTACCTCGGTTCGATTCCGGGCGTGGCCTCCATCACCGCAAATAAGGTTAACCGGAAACCTGATATACATAACTAGCTATAATCAACGAACAATAACCGTGTTGTCTATTGTCGTTCTAGGAACAACTTTGCCAGTAGATTTTGCACCCCCTAAAAGAGTCCATCCAATTCCAACTAGAATTCCATTGTTGAATATATATGGTGTAAATTCGTCATCCGTCGTCAGACCATCGCTTTGCCAACCACTGCGAGCATAGTGAATTTCAACCCTTACACCTTTTTTCAAATATTGTTCTGGCTGTTTCATCTGGTAGAGCGATAATGTTTGCATTGCTTGATTCAATTTGGGAATAACATTTTCTAATCGATCTCCTAATTTGATACTTCCCCTTACCTCTTGATAGGAGTTAAGAGCCCCTTCGATTTGTATTCTTGCACAACCCATCAAAATGGTGTTGAGGAAAGCGAGCGTGATAATTGCGATAAAGGTGTTTCTCATTTTTCATTCCCTGTTTTTGTTTAAGAAGATTTTTTTCTCATTAGACTTGAAACATTCTCTAGAGGAGTCATTGGTTTCCCAAGAGATTCAGCTGGATTCCTTCTGATTGTCTCTAAAAGAGTTTCTATCAGACTTTTCTCTAAATTATTGATTAAATCATCTCTATCTGCTTTTTTGCTATCATCAAGAGGATCAGTATGTAATTTTCTAATTTGCTCCACGAATCCGTCATAAATTCTCATGGTCGTTTCTTTATGATGATACTCCTCTGACAATCTTTTCATTTGAGATATAGAGCGCTGGCAAAACCAAGCCAGCCAGCCAAGAGGAAAAAGCACAGGAATTTTAGAAAACAAATCCGACCAATCTCCATTAGTTGTGGAAACAAGATAAAAGCTCGCACCTGCCAAGGAAGATATTGAGGCAATAAATCCGAACCAAAGAAGTCTTACTTTAAACTTATTCTGAGCGTCTACATAAGAGGAAGCAAGACCCGCAGAAGTTGCTCCCGGCAATAATCCTTCTATTTTTTTATCTAATTTTTCAAAGTTTTCTTCATGTTGAGAATATAACTTATCTGCTTTGGCTTCAAAGTCTTCTTTGAAGTTCTCTATTTGGGTTTTAATAGATATTCGTTCCTCTGGATCATCATCAGTTTTCTCTTTATCATGGAGCAAATTAGCATGATAACTAGCTATTTCTCTCTGTGAGGTTTCAATATTTCCCTTAGCTTGATTGGCTTCACGCACGACGTCAGCAACCTTTTTATTGGCTTCATTTATGAAACCATTAAATTTATTTTGAAATTCTGTGGCAGCATTATCAACCTCTACTTTTTTATTTGTAATTTGATTGAGATTATCTTGCGCTGTGCTATCAAACTCTGATTTTTTCTCCCCAATCTTAGTTAGACTAGTTTGTGCCGATTGTAAATTATCAGGCAATTTTGAGATTTCTTGCGCGTTATCTTTCCAAAAAGATTCAAATTTTTGAAAATTTTCATCATTCTGTGCAAGTTTCTGGTCTAATTCGTTGGTTTTTTGTCGTAACTCTTCAATAATTGTAATCAGTTCTTCTTTCTCCATTTCTCCAATCGATTTCTCACTCATTTTTATTTCCCTCTTTATTTAACCTCAAAAATTTTCATCATCTCACCACCAAGATGATTGATGACGCAGTAACTATAACATAATCTACTACTCTATAAAAAAGCGCCCCGCCGCTCGGCGCCGCCGATCGCCCGCGTCCACAAAAACGCCGCACCCAATCCGATCAGACCCAGCAGCAACGCCGCCAGCGCCACCTCTTCCAAAAGTCCCAAAGACGCAATCCCATATATATGCGTCGCTAGCGTCTCAAAATCAAATGGCCGCAATAGCAAAGTCATCGGCAATTCCCGCATCGCTTCAACAAAAACCAGCACCAGACCTCCCCAAATGGCCGGCTGCAAAAGCGGCACATGAACCCGTCCGAAAAGCTTCGAAAAGCGCGCGCCTAAAGTGCGGGCCGCCATATCCATTGTCGGCGTGATCCGCTCGCTGCCGCCGCTGATGATCCCGTAGGGAATCGCCAAAAACCGAACAAAATACGCAAACAGCAAAACTTTATAGCCGGTCATCAGCGCATAATGCCAATCAAGATTGAAATAGCGCGCGAGCGACATGCCAAAATCGTTAAGGCTCACAAAAACCAAAATAACCCCCAGACCCAAAACCGCGCCGGGAAGCGCATAGCCCATAGACGCCCAGCCCGCAAGCTGGCGCAAAAGCCGACTCTGCGTGATCCGCACCGCATAAGACAAAAATAAACCTCCGCCGGTCACCAGCAAAGCCGCCAGCATCGCCAAAAACAGAGACTGGCGCGCATAATTTCCCAAACCGGACAAAGCCTCAATGCTGAACCCCTGCCCCCAAGCCATCCAAGCGAGAATGCTCATCGGCAGAAAAAATCCTAATAAAGGCGGCAGCGCACAGATCAACAGCAGCGCAGTCTGCTTAAACATATTGAGCGCGGGCGGCTCGTCTTCGGGCGAGGCGCGAAGCTCATAACGCTGCGCGCTGCGCGCTGCCCTTTCCAAAAAGATCAGGCCAAAAGCAAAAACCAGCATCACCAAAGCAATTTGAATCGCACTCGCCAAATCGCTGCGCCCAAGCCAAATGTCATAAAGCCCCATCGTGAGCGTGCGCACGCCAAAATATTCCACAACGCCAATATCGTTCAGACATTCCATCAAGACCAGCATCGCCGCCGCCGCGAGCGCCGGACGCGCCAAAGGCAAAACGGTGCGCAAAAAACACGCCCATTCTCCCGCACCCAAAGTGCGCGCCGCACGTATCACCGTCGCCGAACGCCGCGCAAAAATCCCATGCGCGGCGATATAAACATAAGGATAAAGTGCCAGCGACATCACCACAATCGCGCCGCCCAAAGAGCGAATCTCAGGAAAAAAATAATCCCCTTGATCCTGCCAGCCCATCATGGCACGCAAGCCTCCCTGCAACGCCCCGCCATAGGCAAGCAGGTCAGCATAGACATAGGCCAAAATATAGCCCGGCAGCGCTAGCGGTAAAATCAAACTCCAAGCTACAAACCCGCGCAACGCAAAGCGAAACGATGCAACAAGCCAAGCTGTCCCTGCGCCTAAAACCAACGTGCCGATCAAAACCCCAGCCATCAAGCTCAACGTATTGCCAATGAGAGACGGCAGAACATAGCGAAATAAATGCGCAAACTGGCTCTCAGCGCGCGCTAGATCGTCCGGAGGCATAAAGGCCAGCCATAAAATGGCGAGGATCGGCATCAGCGCTGCCAGCGCAATCAGGCCAGTGAATACAACCCAGCCAAAATGGCCTCTTGAAGAAACGCCAAAGATAAAGCTGCGTCTAATCGTTAAAACTGGTTTCATCCACGAGCAGATTAGCTTCGGCGCGATGGCGCGCAATATCTTCAAGGCTCAACCCATCATCCCGCGGCACTCCCCAGCTGCGCACCAAAGGCGCTAAAGCAAATTGTGGATTGATCGGATATTCAAAATTCTCGCGCGCATAAAGCGCCTGCGCCTTTCGGCTTGATAAAAACTCCATCAGGCGGCGCGCATTATTTTTATGCGGCGCGTAGCGCGCCATCACCATGCCCGAAAAATTAATATGCGTCCCGCCGCCCTCTGCCGCAAACTTCGGAAAAATTATCCGCACCGCGCGCGCCCATGATGTTTGCTCCGGATTTTTCCTATTGGTCAGCATTTTGCCCATATAATACGTGTTCGCGATCGCCACTTTACACGCGCCCGAAAACACCCCTTTGACCTGAAGCCGATCATTGCCCGATGGCCGCCGCGCAAGATTGACCTTGAGGCTTTCCAGCCACTCACGCGCCTTTTGCGTGCCGTGATGAGCAATCATCGCAGCGATCAGCGCCAGATTGTAAGGATGCTGCCCGTCGCGCATGCAAATACTGCCCTCCAAATCATCATTGGCAAGCCCTTCATAGGTGAGGTCGTCAAAATCGTCATCGTCTTTTTGAACAAAAAATACCCGCGCGCGCTTTGTCAGCGCAAACCACCTCCTATCGCGATCACGAAACCGCGCCGGAATGTTGCGCGGCAAAACATCAGAACTCACGCGCTGCCCAATGCTCTCAGCCGCTTGAAACATTTCGCCGATGTCATTCGTCAACAGCACATCCGCCGGAGACGATCGCCCCTCTAGCGCAATGCGCTCAATCAAGCCGCGCTTGGCAAAGAGCACATTGACCACAATGCCCGTCTCTTGCTCAAACAGCGCAAATAAAGGAGAAATCAAAAAAGGCTGGCGGTAAGAATAGACATTGACGACCTTGCTGGCCGCGGCATCAGCCCGATCCTTTTGATCCACAGCAAAAGCAGAAAGCGCCAGCACAATGAAAAGCGTCGCAACAAAAAAAATGCCCGTCATGCCTCGCCGCGTCATAGGACCTCCCTAGACATCTCTATTTGCAAATGATTATCATTATCAAAAGTAAATATGTGCGCCCTCAATGTCAAGCAGATAATCGGCAATGCTATTATCGAAGGGGGGATATTATCGGAGGCAGGCGCAATGTGGAGAGCATAATAGGGGTTCCCCCTCGCCTCACAGCGGAAGACGTGATAAAACCCTTTTGATGATGGGCGAAGATGGGCAGCCGTAGCTCAGTAGGTTAGAGCGCCTGATTGTGGATCAGGAGGTCCCTCGTTCAAATCGAGGCGGCTGTACCAGTTTCGACTTGGCAATTAAACTTGGCAAAGGGCGCAATTTTTTAGGCAGTCTGCCGGACGATTATGATAATATGCCAGTATGATAATATGGGGCTAAAATAGAAACGATCAAACAGGGAGAGTGATCATGGGTCAGCAGGTCAAGGTTCAAGATTTCATCAAGACAAAAAAGCAAAAGGAATTTGAGAACGACTTCTTCAAAAATGCAACCAGTTTCGAAAAGTGGGAAGACATTGACGATGAGGGCTGGATAGACGGTAAAATTGTCTTTGAGGTTGAGCTCGAAGACATTTTGAGCTTTTCACAAGGCGTCCTCGACGATAACCCGCTATTTAACGATCCGGAAGCCGCCAAGGACGGACCCTTCGGGGGCATTATCGCACATCCGCTGTTTATGACGCCGATTGTTTTTTGGTCGACCGGCAAGGATGGCCCAGGCAGTTGGATAAAGACTCCTGGCGCGATCAATCCGGGCCAGGAGATTGAATGTGGCGTCCCCATCAGGCCGGGCGATAAGATTCGCAACCGCGCGCGCTTTTACGACAAGTACATCAAACGCGGTAAACGTTATTTGTCTTTTGAGACTCAATATTTGAATCAGAACGACGAAATCGTGTATGAAGTGCGCGGCGGTTTAATTTTACCGGTCTCGACAGGCGACGCAGCACATCAATTTTTGTAAGTTCATGCGATCATAAGCAGACACTCAACCGGGAGGATTTTTTGAAAAATGACAACGTTATACTTTGATGAAGTCGAATTAGGCTTCGCGTTACCGCCGATCGTCAAAGAGATCGATCAGGAATTGATTACGCGCAATGCGGTGGCATCACTTGACTTCAATCCGATTCATACAGATCCCGAATGGGCGAAGAAAGTCAACCTGCTAGGTCGCGGAACGACGATTGTCCATGGCTTATGCACATTTTCCTTTATGATGTCAGTCGTGACCGACTGGTGTTATGCGCGCGGCGGTTATATTAAGGCAATGGATAGCAAGTTTATTGCGCCGGTGCGTCCGGGAGACACGTTGACCTGCAAAGGTGTTGTGACCGAGCTTCATCCGCGGGTGCGGACAGTTCCGTTTGTGGTGATCAAGCTGACGGCTGAAAAGCAAGACGGGGAGGTCGCAGCGATCGTTCACGCGAAGGTCTCACTTCCGGTGAAGTCGTCAAGCAGTTGAGAGCGTTATTGTCATCACCAATAAGGATTGGATGAAGTTTAGATATTCCGTTCAAGAGCACATCCGCGCGAGATGGCCATAGCCGATCGTCGGATGACCTGTCGCGACGGACGGCGATGTTGGACGATTTTGGCATGGCCCGACGCGCCTTCGGCTCTATGCCGAAACGGCTCGTCATCAGGGTAAAATAGCGGTCTCAGCGATTCTCAATTGATGATGGGGTTGATCAGGTCTATTTAATGTCGGCGAAGCATGAGCTATTCTTGTGGATTGATCTTGGCAATTAGTATTTCTATTATTTCTTCACAAAATCGCCCCTCGCTGTAAAAGAACCAGATTCAGGATTACCCTCCTTTACAATGCAATTGAGAATATGAGCAAACACAAACTGATTCGTAAAATAATTATGACTATGTCGCCTGTTATTACCATTAACATTAGAACAATCGACCGTATACACATTGTCTGTCAGCAACCTCTGAGGAGATCTAATCCCTTCACGCCCTAATCGATCTGAATTAACCCAATCACTCCACCACAACGCCTTATCATCTTGGGCATAATAAACAATAACCTTGCGTGATGCATAACAGATATTTACGCCCGACTTACCGCCCGACTCACTTTCATAAAACGTATTCTCGGGGATGTCGGCGGCGACAATAAAAGTATTTTCAAAAAATCTAAGAGGTTTTTTCCCTTCAAATGGCCCATGTTCTAATGTTGCTCGAAGCACACGATTGCCTAGAGAAAATGCAAAAATATTAATACGCTTATTACATCCCGGGTTTTTCCCTATCCACATATGAAATTTCTTTAAAGCTCTATAGAAAGAAGAGAAACATGCCTCAGCTGAAAATCGTGCATCACCATATTCTACCAGATTATTTTCACTAGGCCAAATTACAGGAACAACTAATATTTCATCTTTTTTTGCTACATCAAATTCCCCCTGAAGAGTTTTAGCAGTTTGAAACGCTTCTTCCGGCTGAGTCTGTAATCCGTGGATATATAATAGTATCTGTTGATAATTAGCGCTCTTGAGCTTGTTAAAAAACATTTCATTTCCCAACTCCAGGTAATCATTTTCTGCTTCACGACAACAAAAAAATACATGCTGATTCGGATAGTCGTCTTTAGCTGAATCAAAAACATAAGTTATGGGCGTATTCACCACGGGACCAGTTTTGGTCTCGCGATCGTAGGATTTATTTGAGGACCCGTCATAGCGTTTGCCAAGATTACCTTGAGGTATACGATTTGTAATGAATAACATGGTAAGTTCCCCCCTGTTTGGTCAAATTATTCTATCACTATTTTCTTTTTGCGCAAGCAATATCAATATCCACAATGATGGAGGTGTCGCAGCCGAAAACATCCACGACCTTAACGCAAACCGTATATTTTCATTTTTTTCATAGAAATATCCGGCATCCGAGCGCGTCTTGAGCGAGCGATCCTTGCGGGTGCGGTAATCATGCCAGTGATGTTTGAACGGCTCCCCTCACGCTAAGAGCCGATCGCCCATTCCGTACCCTGACGACCGCACAACAACATAGACAGGCGGTAAAGATTATCGCCGATCAATTGCGCCGTTTGAAACTGAACGAGCTCGTCGCCGATCAAAGCGACCTTTGCACGGCGACAAAGCCCCCGTTCGATAAGTCTCTTTGTAATGAAGTTGCCCAACCGCCCTTCAGGGAATTCTTTTGATCGCATTCCGGAGCATAAACGGCATCAGGCTAAACCAGAACCAAAACACCATCGCCGGCAGCCAAAAACCGAGCAGACCATCCCACGCAAAAGGTCCATCATGAAAAAAGAAAATCAACTGATCCGGCAACAGAAGCACCAAACACCATAACGTTACATAGCCCAGCCAGCGCGGAAATAGAGGGTCTTCGCGCTTATCCATAAACGCCGCCAGCGCAACCGTCACCAAACAAGGCAGAAACAAACTTAATGCCCCAACAAATTGCAGCCAAGCCATATCATTCATCAGTTGAATCAGCTCAACATTGCGATCTGGCCGAAAACTCGCGACCAGCCACCATATCGCCGGATAAAGAGTCAACATAGCAGTGCAAACCCCGCCCATTAACTGGAGCATCGTCAGCATGCCCACCTCGCCTTCAATCTTCTTGATGACCAAAGCCGTGACCGCCGAAAAGGGCAAATAAATCACCGCCGCAAACATCGTGAAGATCATGCCAATTTTTATGCGCAGAAAATAGTCATCATAATAATTCTGCACAACCATATTGCCTTCGGCAGCAGGATCGTGCGGCGGTAAAAAGCCAGGCAGAATCGCCCAGCCAATAACAAGAAGCAGAACATAATATAATCCGCTCCATGCGCCAAACATCTGAATCTTTTTTGACATATTCTTCCCCCCGATTTGAATTGATCTTGTCAGTATAAACAAAAATATGCTATCTGCAAAATACAGCGCTGGCACCTTCCCAGCGAGGCGCTGCGAACATGACGCGAACATGGCGCAAAATGCGCCCAAAAGAGGTTTGATAAGCAAAGGGGTTTGATAAACAATGAGCTCAATAACCACAACCCATCGGCCTCAACAAGCGCGATTCATTCCCGGCGAACCCGGCATTTGGATATTCGTTATTGGCGATATGCTCGTCTTCGCATTGTTTTTCTGCGTTTTTATTTATTATAGAAATCTCGACATAGAGCTTTTTAATGCGTCGCAGGCGACCTTGAACCAGAATTTGGGCGCCCTCAACACCTTCTTATTGCTGACGAGCTCATGGTTCGTGATCGGGGCGGTGGAGAGCATCCGTAAAAGCGCCAGCAAAAAGGGGCACGCGCTCTTTATAGGCGCTTTCCTTTGCGGCCTCGGTTTTGCCATTGTCAAAATTTTTGAATTCACCGAGAAAATAAGCAGCGGCATAACTTTGGTGACCAATGATTTCTACATGTATTATTTCGTATTCACCGGTCTGCATTTTTTTCATGTCATCGTCGGGTTGGGCATCCTTCTTTTTTTGATTTCAAAAGCGCGCGGCGCGGCGTTCAGCGATCATGATGTCAGGCTCTTTGAGGCGGGAGGCGTCTATTGGCACATGGTTGATCTGCTTTGGATCGTTTTATTCCCGCTAATTTATCTGGTGCAGTAAAATGCGCGACGTCTTTAACAATAGCTTTACGATCGTCTGGCTCCTTCTTGCCGCGCTAACCTGCGTGTCTTGGTTTTTGGGTGATAATTATCAAACCGTCAGCCCTCAATCCGCCAAATATTTCACCACAGCGCTGATGCTGCTAGCATTTTTCAAAGTCCGGCTTGTGATCTTGCACTTTATGGAAACCAAAAAAGCGATAATCCCCCTGCGGGTTGCCCTTGAACTCTGGGTCGTGGGTGTATGCGCAATGATATTGTGTTTATATTTCTTTGGCGCGCAGTTTCAACTTTTGTTTGGATAAAATTTCAGCAATCACCTTTCATGGCGGCGATCCAGTCGCGGATTAAAGCAACGCCCTCTTGATGAACCGTGGAACGCCCCAGCTCCGGCATTTGCGCGGCGGGGTCGTTGATCATCATGCGATAAAGCAAAATGCTGTCATCGGGCGCGCCCGGCACGATGCCATAATGGCGGCCTCCAGTTCCTGAGCCCGCCGCGATCGGCAGTTTGCACAAGCCCAAAGCCGCGCCTAGTTTCGTCTCAAGCTCAAGGTGCAGGCCAGAGACATCCGCCACGCCGACCTTGTTATGACAATGGGCGCAATTCACATCTAGATAAGCGCGCGCCCGCGCAGCGAGCGAAGCCTCGTTATCATTCCAATGCGCATTGCGGGGTAAATGTACTTCTGGGGGCAAGCCTTTTAGATAACCCAGCCGCGCCCAATGAATAAGCTGGTTTTCTGGACCCGTCTGATAGGAAAAAGTGCGATTAAGCTGGCGCGCTTTGGGGCCGATCGGCTCGAGCTTGCGCTTCGTGTGATTGACCGTATGACAGCCCGCGCATTGATTGGTGTTGGGAATCACATAAGGGAAGTCTTCGGCGGCAAGCTCGCCGGACGGATCAATGAGCGTCAGCTTGACGATCCCGCCAATGCGCTGCAAGCGCGCCTTGGTCTGCGCGGCGTTCCAAATATAAGGCAGCGCGACCCAGCCCGCCGCGCGGCGGATCAAAAGCCGCGTTTCAATCAGCCGGATGTTTTTGAGATTGAGGCGGCGGCCATCAAAGCCGCTCGGTGCCGCCGCATTGACATTTTTGATGCGCGCTACCTTTTGACCATCTTTTGCTGCGCGCGGCGGCAGAGGATAATAAAACGTCTTGGTGATCACCGTGCCGACCGGAAAATCCAAAACCCCCGCTTTGCGATAAGCCGCCGCTTTGCCTGCTGGCATCCAGATCGTGCGCAGCTTATGCGCATAGTCGGTAAATAGAGGCATGTTCAGATCATAGGGAATAACCCGCGCGCCGAGAACCAAATGACCCGCGCGCACCGCCATCATGCCCCAGGCGGCTAATTGATCTGGATTATCTTGCGGATGAAAAATCGGCTGCGCGTGAAGCTGATGAGCGCCCAGCAAACATAAAAAAATGACAGCAAACCCGCGCGGCATAAAGGGTGTTTAACGCGCCGCCTTCACAATAGTGCGCGACAATTTTTTGAGCCGACATTTATGCTGTGTCATATCCACAAGCACTGGATTGCCAAAATCATTGGGCGCGTCAGCGTTGAGCATTTCAGCATCGCCATTGTCAATGCATATGCGCAAATGTTTCGGCAGCGCGCCATTGATAAGTTTTTTGCTGTCCACGAAACCGTCCCACAAAATATCGGGGAAGCGTCCGGTCAGGCCAAAGGTGAAAATGCGCAAAAGCTGCAGATCCCAGCCCGCCGGAGACGCACCGCCCCCGCCCATCTCATTGTCATAGATGAAAATCGCTTCGGGATAGGGATCAAAATCTTTCTTTTTTTCGCGTTCGCTATAATTGGTGGAAAAAAGACTCGCAATAATAATGTTGGCGGTATCATTTTCGGTGATTTTATTTTTGAAAATCTCCACCTGATCGTTGGCGTTAATCACGATGCCCGAGCCTGTCGGCACACCCGCGACCGGCGTGCCTTCATGGGCGAAATTGTCGGTATTATTGCCGGAAACTTGATTGTTGAAAATGCGCGTGTGATGGCCCGCTTGCTTCAGATCGGGCATATTGAAAACGAGAATGCCCCCTGTATTGTTCGTCGTGACATTATTATAGACATCGGCCCCGATGGTGTTTTCTATTTCAATGCCCGCGACATTATATTCAGCGCGCGAATTGCGCACGACCACGCGGCGCGACTGCCCGACATAAATTCCGGCATCGGACGCGCCGATCGCCACACTGCCTTCAATCAGCACATTTTCGGTCTGCACCGGATATATGCCATAAGCGCCATTTGCCGTTCTCGGGCCGCGCGTCCATTCGGTGCGCACACGGCGGATCGTGATGTTGCGCCCTTCATTGATTTTGAGCGCATCGCCTTTCGTGTCTTCTATTGCCAGATCTTCAATGGTGAAATCGCTGGCCGTGACGAGCAGGCCTTCAGCGCCGACGATCTGGTCTTGAAAATTCAAAATTGTCTTATCCATGCCCGCGCCGCGCAAAGTCACGCCATTGACGTTGAGACTCAAACTGCGCTCAAAAGCAAAAACGCCGGCAGGTATATTGATGACATCGCCGGGCTTGGCGTCCAGCAGCATTTCCTGCAGCTTCGCATGATAGAGGCGGTCGGCTGAACTCATGTCACGACCGCGATCTTCGCTGCATGCGCCGAACAAAAGCATGACCGCAAAAGCGCTCAACGCGCAAAAAGTTTTATTGGTTTTATGATCGCTCTGCATATATTTTCCCCTTATGTCTATTCATAATGATTATATGCCCCTATTTCTAGCGCGGCGAAAAATTTTTTTGCCTATTTTCGGGTATTTCTTGTGCCGGGCGCAGGCGGGGTTTCAGCCGCACCGGCGAAACATTGCGCTTTGGACATCCAATCCTCCGCAACCGCGCCTTTGACCCGCAAATTCGTATCTTTAATGTTGCGCACTTGAGTCACCACTTGGCAGAAATCTTCGGCCTGCCCTTCAACGAGCTCCTCGTCGCTGGGATCATTCCAAACCCACAGCGCGCCCGATGGCGCAGTGAGCCGAACATGTGGCATGGGCTCAGGAGGCGTTTCGCCGCGCACGTGGAACGTCCAGCCATACGTATTGATCCCCAGCACCGCGATATTTTTAATCCGATCCTTGTTCTCGCGCACAACGCCCAGATGGTCGTAGACTTCTTGGCCATGCGCCCACGTCTCCATCAGCCGCGCCGTGATGGATGAACGCACACTCATATCCGGCCCTGCCCATTTGACTCGCTTTTTGGGATCAGCCCCCTCAAAACGCGCGGCCATTTCAAGATAATAATCGCGCCATGCTTTCACCAAAGCCTGACCTGCCAGCCCATCAAGCCACTGCGCCTCAAAATCGCCGAGCCCCTTGCCCTGCTGGGCAAAATCGGTGATCCCGCGATAAAAATCATCAAACACCTCACCGCCCTGAAGCGATAAATCCGCCGCCCAATTCCACATATGAAGATGACCCAAAACACGATCAATCGTCCAGCCCTTAAATTGAGTCGGCTGGGCAAAATCAGCTTCAGCCAGCGGCGCAACGAGCTGGTAAAGCGCCGCGCTTTCATCTCGAAAATCTATCGCTTGTTGCAACATCATGATCGCCTTCAATTTGTTTTAAGCCGCGCGCAAAAGAGGTTTCCAACCTCTTATAGGCGCGGAGAAAATCCTCTTTGAATTTTTAGCATACTATATTAAACATATAATTATGAAACGCATGAAACGTGAATATTTTATCTGGGGCGTTCCGGCGCTTATCTATGCGGTGTTTTTTGCCTGGTATACCAACCTCGCCGGACCCCTGACACAAGAAGAAATCGCCTTTTATATGGAAAAAGTTGAAGCGCAGAGCCAAGACCCCGCCCGCCGCGCTCAAATGCGCCGCTTCATGGAAGAAGATCAAGGCAATGACTTCCATATGGTCAATCTGATTGACATGAAAGCTAAGCCTGATCCGGTTGAAGGTGTCGCGCCCGAGGAAAGCGCGCAGCAAGTTCTTGATCGCTATATGGAATTTATGTGGCCGGAGCTTCTCAAAAGGGCGTCGCATCCTTCAATCGCAGGCAGTGCGATATCCCGCGCACTTGATATTGAAGGCGTTGAAAATGCGCAAATATGGACACAAAGCGCGCTCATGCGCTATCGCAGCCGCCGCGACCTGCTCGAAATCGGAATGAACCCCGCTTTTCAGGGGCGTCATATATTCAAAATCGCCGCCATGCAAAAGACAATCGCCGTGCCGATCGAAACTTTCTGGAACCCCGGCGATCCGCGATTCATCTTAGCCCTGCTGCTGACCCTGATTGCCATGCTGTTGCATATATTAATGTCCCTATTAATGCCCCGATCAACACATCATGTCATTTGAACAAGACATCACGCCGACCCTGATCAAACAGCAAGACAATGTTCATTTTTTTGAGGCGCAGATCACGCCTAATTGGCTGATCGTCGTCGGGCCGAATGGCGGCTTCATCGCCGCGCTCATCTTGCGCGCGATGAACCTCGCCCAGAACCAAAACGAAGACGAGCCAGATCGGATCCGCCTGCCCCGCTCTTTGACCATTGATTATTTCGCGCCGCCGCAAATCGCGCCGGTTGTGATTGAAACCAGCATCATCCGCCAAGGCGGTCGCCTGACTTCGCGCCGCGCCGCGATGAAACAAGACGGCAAGCTCATCGCGCAGGCCAGCGCTGCCTTTTCGCTGTCTTATCAAGAAACGATAAAACTCGCGCCCGCACCCATGCCACAAGTCGCTTCACCCGATCAATGCGAGCCCATGGAGCCTATGCTGCCCATCCACCAAAATTATCAGATGCGGCCTGCTTTCGGCGCTCAACCTTTCGCCAATGGCACGATGCCCGTCTCCGGCGGCTGGACGAGCCTCAACGAGCCGCCGCCGCAGCTCTGGGCCGAGACGCTCGCCGCCATCGCCGACGCTTGGCCGCCCGCTTTGTTCAGCATCATGAATCCGGAAGACTTCCAATCCTCGCGCGGCATGCCCACGGTGGAACTCTCCGTCTATTTTATCGCGCCACAAAATTACGCCGCCATAAAAGGTGATGAGCCCGTGCTCGCGCGCTTTGAAGCTCTTGAGGTCTATGAAGGCTTCTTCACCGAAGACGGCACGATCTGGTCGCAGCAGGGGCAATTGCTTGCGCGCGCGCGGCAAATTGCCATCGCCCGCTAGAGATGAACCCGCTCAAGACATTATTGCGTCTGGCCTTTTTCGCCTCGCGCAACGGCTCGGCGATGCGCGCCGTCCAGCGCGCCATCACCGAGGAAAAAATCGCCGCCGAGATCGTCCTGCTCGCCTCCAATAATGAAAAGGCCGCCGCTTTGCAATTCGCCGAGCAGCATGACATCCCGACCCATCTGATTGACCTTAACGACCACACGCAGCTTTTAAGTAAAATCATTGAGGCCAAGCCCGACCTCATCATCCTGAGCGGCTATCTGCGCAAAATCCCCGCCGACATCATCAAAGCGGCTCCGGCGCCCATCATCAACACCCATCCCGCTCTGCTCCCCAAATATGGCGGCGCGGGCATGTTCGGCCTGCGAGTCCATCGCGCCGTGCTCCAAGCGCGCGAAAAAATCACCGGCGCGACCATCCACCTCGTCAATGAACATTACGATCAAGGCCAGATCATCGCGCAGACCCGCATCAATGTGCTTGAGCGCGACACCCCCGAAAGCCTCGCCGAACGCGTCATCAGCGCCGAGGCCGAACTGATGATCAGCACCCTCAGCGATATCGCAAGCAGCCCCAGCATCGCCGCCTATCTCCGCCAGAATCCTTCATAGCGCAAAAATCCTATCCGTGCTAAATAGGGACTAGGTATAAGGCCTGCTTTGATCCTCGGTAGCTCAGTTGGTAGAGCAGACGGCTGTTAACCGTCGGGTCGCTGGTTCGAGTCCGGCCCGGGGAGCCAAAGAACATAAGGAGATATATTATGAATAAAGCATTCAAAATCATTTTTTTTGGGGCGGTCGTTTGGCTCGCGACTTTCGTTGAGGGCTTCCTGCTCTATACCCCCGACGGCGAGCCGCGCCTCAATCTCGGGCTCACCTTCAATATATTCATGGTGACGACCCTGCTGATCGGCATGTGGCTGCTCGTCGTCTATTTCAAGCAGATCAGCGGCGATTATCTGCGCGAAGGCATCCTCGTCGGCGTGTCGTGGCAGCTGCTCCATTCTCTGCTTGATCTGTTTGTCCTGCTGCCGATCATTGATATGAACGTCTCGCAATGGTGGCTGGAAATCGGCTCCGGACATTTTATCCTGCCGATCATGGCGATCGCCGTCGGCGCTGTCGCGCAAAATAAAGCTAGCTAGGCGCGGCTTGCGGCCAGAGCCGGAAAAGTGCGGCAGGCCAAATGCCAGCCGCCAAATAAAAGGCCGGTGTAAAATAAATCTCCGGCCAGCTGATGGCCGAAAAAGGGAATCGCCGCAATATAGCAAAGTATCAGCCCCTCTAATGTTTGGGGATAAAGACCTGATGTCAGCCAGACCGCAAAATTGGTCGCGACAAAAAACCATGACGACGCCAGAAGCGCCATCATCGCAATCCAATATGGCATCTTGCGCTCAAAGCGGCGCAGGGCAAAGCCCATCACGACGATCACCACAAAAGCGCCATAAACAGCCCAGAGCAGATCATGCAATCCTAAAAAAACATCGCTCGCAAGCATCGCCGCGAGAGGCACGAGGAACGCCAGAGCGCGGCGATCAAAATAAGCGCCGCCAAAAAGTGCAATTGCTGCGATCGGCGTAAAATTATCCGGATGAGGCACGAGGCGCGTCAGCGCGAGGCCAAATATAATCAAAATGAGCGCCGTCAGTTTTATATTGACGATTTTTTGCTCCATCAACCTTGACGCACCTTAAAGCGCGGATTGACTTTGTTGATGATAAAAAGCCGCCCGCGCCGCCGCACAACGCGGTTGGCGCGATGCCGCTTGCGAATAGATCTGAGTGAATTGCGGACTTTCATCTTATCCCTTTATGTCTTCGTTTGATTTCTTGAAAGCCAAATTAGGAGGACGGCGCGAGAATGTCAATTTTTAATATGATGTCAATTTTTCTTTTTGGCGCTGCGCTTTGAGCTTTTGCGCGCCGGACTTTCGTCGGATGTGTGCGCAACATGGACAGCCAGCGGCGCAGGCACGGCGGGGGTATCATCTTCATGGATGCCTTTTTCGCCCAAAGCCCTGATTTTCGGATGATAAAGCGTGATCAATAATAGACAGGCCATGCAGGCCGCAGCAATCCAGAATGGCCCGGGAGGATAATATTGATAAAGCACCGCACCGGTGAACGGGTTGATCATATGGCCGACTGCCGCCGTCGCATTCATCGTGCCGGCCACCGAGCCCTGATATTTGCGCCCGACTGCCAATGATCCCGCCGCCATCAAGCCCGGACGCAAAAGCCCAAAGCCCAAACCCGCAAGCCCCAAAAATATCACCAGCAGCCCGTAATTTTCGCTCAGCGCCATGCCGACAAGCGAAATTACCATCACGATGGAGCCATAGCGCAATATATCCTGCACCGAGAGCTCAAACCTTTGAATCAAAACAAATTGCGCGAATAAAGCCGCAAGCGCCATCACGGTCAGCGCGACGCCGATCACTTGCGTCGCGTCAGGTGCGGCGAGCTCAAGCCGGTCAATAAAATAAAACGCCGAAAGCTGAACCAGAGCCGCCTGCGCATAGCTGATCAATATGCCCATCACCATAAAGACGCGAATCCGCGGCGAGAATAGGCCTAATCTCTCTGCGCTCTGTCCGCCAAACCGTTTGCGATAGCCCTCCGGCAATAAAATCAGAATCATCGCCGCAGCAAAAAAACCAAACATGCCCACCAAAACAAATGGCGTCAAAAATCCGAAAACCACCAAACCCGCCGCAAAGCCCGGGCCGATAATGTTGCCGATCCCAAACGATGCCGTTAGCGCCGCAGCGCCCTTCGCGCGCCGCTTGCGGGTCGTCCGATCGGCAATGTAAGCCTGCGCGGCGGGCATCGTGCCGGAGCCAAACATCCCAAAAATCGCGCGCGAGACAATCAAGGCCGGTAAAATCAACAAACCCGGCAGCCAGCCTTGCTGCCCGGCATAGACCGTGAGCGCGATCAGAGTCGTTGACGCCGCAAAGCCCGACAGCCCAATGACCATCACCGTGCGCCGCCCCCAAACATCGCTCCGCCGCCCCCAAAACGGGCTGCAAAATACCCACAATGCCGCCGATAAGGAAAAAATCACCCCGGTCTCCGATTCGCTCAGCCCGATATCTCGCGCGATCGGCGGCAAAACCGCAAAAAAGAGCGACTGACCCATCCCCAGCATCAGCAGACTCATAAAAACCACGCGCAGACCGCGATGCGACGATTGACTCTTCGTCGCCCGCCGCCGCGTGAACCCCCGATCTGTTTTCTCTTTGCCCCCCCGCATCTGTGGTCGCGTCTGCGATCGTGATCGCGCTCGTGAAGACATAATTTACTCAACTCGTTGGATGAACCCTTGCCACAATTCTTAACAGCCTTTAGGCTCTCTCACAAGATCAAGGGCGCGTAGCTCAGTGGGAGAGCACTGTGTTGACATCGCAGGGGTCGCTGGTTCAATCCCAGCCGCGCCCACCATCACTTCAAAAAATGATAAAAGCATTTTATGATACAAATACCCGCCAAATCTGACGGATTTCTCATTCGCCATCCGGCACGGCAGACTATGCCCTTTGTGTTGAACTCGCCGCATTCCGGCGCGGAATATCCTGAAGCGTTCGTCAAAAAAGCTGCGCTTGAGCTGGCTGTCTTGCGCCGCTCGGAAGATTATTGCATAGATGATCTTTTCGCCGCCGCGCCCGCGCTCGGCGCGCCGATCATGAGCGCACGCTTTCCGAGATGTTTTCTTGATCTCAACCGCGAGCCTTATGAGCTTGACCCCGAAATGTTTGACGAGGCGCTGCCGCCTTATATCAATGCGGCGTCGCAGCGCGTGATGAGCGGACTGGGCACGATCGCCAAAATCTGCGCTGAGGGGCACGAAATCTATGCCGAGCCCTTAAGCTGGCAAGACGGCTTCCAGCGCATTCAAGATTTCTATATTCCCTATCATCTCGCTCTGCGCGAACTGCTTGACAATACGAGCAAAACTTTCAGCGTCGCGATTTTGATTGACTGCCATTCCATGCCCTCGCAAAAGCAGCGCGCCGACATCGTCATCGGCGACCGCCATGGCCGCGCGGCCTCGCCGCTTTTATCCAGCTTCGTCCATCAGGCCTTTGCCGCCCATGGCTATCGCGTCGCCCGCAACGACCCCTATGCCGGAGGCTTCATCACCCAGCATTATGGCCAGCCTGACCGCAACATCCACGCGCTGCAAATTGAGATTAACCGCGCGCTTTATATGGATGAAGAGCAGCTTATCCTCTCTGAAGGCTGGACAAAATTGCGTGAACATATAAACTATATCCTTGAGCAATTTAAAAAATTTGATTTTCTCACAATCAAAGAGGGAAGCTGATCATGCCTGAAATGGCGCCCGAAATTGTGGTGGAGGCATCAACCCGAGCCGTTGCAATCCTTGACATCATTGCAGCGCTCATCGGTGCAATTTTTACTTTGGCGCTTGTGTCAGTCGTCGTGGTCTATTTCATTGACCGCTTACAGACCAAACATGCCATTCGGCGCAATTTTCCGGTCATCGGACGCTTCCGCTATCTGTTTGAAAATCTTGGCGAATATTTCCGGCAATATTTCTTCGCGATGGATCGTGAAGAAATGCCCTTCAATCGCGCACAAAGAGCATGGATTTATCGCGCGGCCAAAGGCATCGATTCAACCATCGCTTTCGGTTCAACGCGGTCTTTGCACGGCACCGGCACGGTGTTTTTCGTCAACTGCCCCTTCCCGACCCTTGACGAAGACGCCGCCGAGCCGCAGAAAATGACCATCGGCCCCTATTGCCCTCATCCTTATCAAGCGCCGTCTTTTTTTAATGTCTCCGGCATGAGCTATGGTGCCATCTCCAAACCTGCCGTGCTGGCTCTGTCAAAGGGCGCAAAAAAAGCCAATGTGTGGATGAATACCGGCGAAGGCGGCCTATCGCCTTATCACCTTGAAGGCGGCGCCGACATCGTTTTCCAGATCGGCACAGCCAAATATAGCGTACGCGATGCGCAAGGGCAGCTCAGCCAAGACAGATTGCGCGCCATCGCCGCGCATGAGCAGGTCAAAATGTTTGAAATTAAAATGAGCCAAGGCGCCAAACCCGGCAAAGGCGGCATTCTGCCGGGGGGGAAAATGACCAAAGAAATCGCCGAAATCCGCGGCATTCCGCAGGGCGAAGATTCAATCAGCCCCAACCGCCATCGCGAAATCGATTCCGTTGCCGATCTGCTCGACATGGTCGCGCTGGTGCGCGAGACCACCGGCAAACCCACCGGCTTCAAAATGGTGCTCGGCGCTTATGGCTGGCTCAATGATTTGATCTCTGAAATTAAACAGCGCGGCGAAGAATCCGCACCCGACTTCATCACGCTGGATAGCGCCGATGGCGGCACTGGCGCGTCACCCATGGCGCTCATTGACTATATGGGGCTGCCGTTAAATGAAAGCCTGCCGCAGCTCGTCGATATCATCACCCAAGCCGGACTGCTTGACCGCATCCGGATCATCGCGTCAGGCAAACTCGTCATGCCCGGCGACGTCGCTTGGGCTTTATGCGCAGGCGCTGATTTTATTGTCTCAGCGCGCGGCTTTATGTTCTCGCTGGGCTGCATCCAAGCGCTGCAATGCAATAAAAATACCTGCCCCACCGGAATCACTACGCATAATCCGCGTCTGCAGCGCGGGCTCATCGTCAAAAATAAAGCCGAGCGCGTCGCCGAATATGCCCAAGCCATCCAGCATGAAGTCGGAATCATTGCGCACTCCTGCGGCGTTCATGAGCCGAGAATGCTCAGGCGCATTCATGCGCGCATCGTTACCGCTTCTGGTCTGTCAAAATCTCTGGAAGAGATCTATCCGACAAAATCTTCGGCGGCACATTGATACCTATAACTCCCGAATTGGCGCTCGCGCAAAAAATGGCCGACAAGGCTAGAGAGATCGCTATGGCGCAGTTTCGCCGGAGCGCGCTCATCAAAAATAAAGCCGAAAATAAAGGCTTTGATCCGACAACCAGCGCCGATCTTGATATTGAGGCCCGTCTGCGGCAAATGATCAACCAGACTTTCCCCGATCATGCGATCAGCGGCGAGGAGATGGGCAACACGCGCGGCGCACCCGATGCGCCTCTATGGATGATTGATCCGATTGACGGCACAAGAAATTATTTTGCCGGCTCTTTATTTTGGGGCATCCTCATTGCGTTGAGCGAGAACAAAGAATCGGTGAGGCTGGGCATCATTGACCATCCGACGACCGGCGAGCGCTTTGTCGCTGAAAACGGCTCAGGCTTCTGGCAGCAGCACGGCCAGACACGCCCCTTAAAAACGCGCAAAGATCAGAGATTGGAACAGGCCGTGCTTGGAACAACGACGCCGCAATTATTCCTCCAAAAAGGCGAGCTTGACGCCTTTAACCAGATCAGCGACCGCGCGGCGATTACGCTTTATGGCGGTAATTGCTATTTTTATGGCCTGCTCGCGCTGGGGCAGATTGATCTCGTCATTGAGAGCACGCTCAAGCCTTATGATGTCCATGCGCTGATACCGGTGGTGGAGGCCGCAGGTGGGATCATCACCACGTGGCGCGGCGGCAATCCGATGGGCGGCGGGCAGATCATCGCGGCGGCGGACAGCAAAATCCACGAGGCCGCGCTGGTCATGCTCGCGCCCGCAGTGGATTAAGCGGCGCGCGTAAATATCTTCTTGATGTAATGATCGGCGGAGATGACACCCGGACCCAAAACGATCAGATAGGCCAAAATCGCAAACCATAAAGCGTGATGCGACCACCAGCCCGATGGATAAACCCATTGAATCACCAAAGTCATCACAAATAATCCCGCCGCCGAAAAGCGCGTCGCAAGACCGAGCACCAGCAAAAATGGCAGAAGATGTTCGGCCAAAGCCGCCATCGGCGCGGCGACCTCAGGAAAAGGCACTTTATATTCATAGCGAAATAAAGACACCGCCGAATCTTTGAGCGTAAAGCCATCCACCTTTGTCTGCCCTGAAAACCAGAAGACCGGCGCAATCGCCAGCCGCCCAAACAAAGAAACGAGACTCGTCGGCACCGCATCGGCCCAGCCAACCAGACGCATAACCCAGATTTTTACAAATTCAACCAATGGACTCATGATGCACCCCTTTTGAAATATTTCTTTGATAGACATGCGCTCAGCGCCGATGCCAGATCAAAGTTCTCGTGATTCGCCAATATAGCATGCACAGTCTGACCTAGATTTTCGCCTTGTTCAAGCCTTGCGAGAAACGCGCGCCAAGCCGCCGAAATGCGCTCAATGATGACCTCGTCTCCATCACGGCGAACCGCCAAATATATCTCTTCGGGCATGATCTCCAAGCCTTCATCAATGCTTTGATTTTGATGCGCCTGCCATATTGTGTCGGCAGGCCAGTCAAGAGACAAAATCACCAATGAAGCGCGCAAAGAAAATTTATTTGCGGTCAAATCTTCATCGCTGAAATTTTGCAAATCTTCAGGCCGCAGCGGATCATCATCCGCCGCATGAAACACTTCGCGCCGCGCCATCTCAATCCGCGCAACATCAGCCAGCCACGGAAAATCCCCAAGCTCGTCCAAGCTGCCCAGAAACTCGGCAAACCCATGCCCATAATCGGCAAGAACGCGCCTCTGCGGCAAATTCTCCCGCAAAAAACGAACCGCAAGACCATTGAAAAACTCTTCCCCCAATAATTGCTTGACGGTGGGAAAACCTTCAGCCATCGCCTCTCTTAAACTATGGGCGACATTGTTGCGGTAAATCGCCAGCGCTGCGCGCTTTTGAGCGTCATCACCAGAAAAAAAATCAGCCGCGCGGGCGTCCGTCGACGTCAAAGCTGCCGCAAATCTGCGCTGAAAATCACGTAACTGCATAATTTTGATCTACAGATATGTCATTCAAAAGCGCCTGCGCGCGGCGCGCCTCGCTGCATAAAACCTCCAGATCGGGGATATTCTTATCGCGCTCAATCAAAATTGGCCGCGCGCCCGATAAGGCCAGAAGATCGTCTGCTAATTGCCAGACCTCGTCGGGGATCGCCGATCCGTGATCGTCAATCGCGAGCCGTCGGCCTTCAAACTCTATCACCGCATGACCGGCCAAATGTATCTCGCCAATATCATCAACCGGAAAATCCTTGAGCCAGCGCCGCGCATCAAAGCCCAGATTGTTCGCCGATACGACGATATTATTTACATCCAGCAGCAGGCCGCAGCCCGTGCGGCGCGCAAGACTGGCTAAAAATTCCGGCTCCGGTATGACGCTCTCAGGCAGCTTTCCGTAAAGCGAAGGATTTTCAACCAGCACTTTGCGGCCAAGATAATCTTGCATTTCATCCACGCGCAAAATGGCAACCGCTAAAGCCTCTTCGCTCATCGGCACCGGCAGCAGATCGTTGAAGAAATCCCCCGCCCATGCGCTCCACGCCAAATGCTCCGACACCAAAACCGGCGATGTGCGATCAACCAAAGTTTTAAGACCCGATAAATGCCGCTCATCTAGCCGCTCGCTTGAGACCAGCGACAGCCCAACCCCATGCAGCGACAAAGGATAAAGCCGCCGCAATGCCATCAGCTCATCCAGCGCAGAGCCTCCGGCGCTCATATAATTTTCAGGGTGAACTTCAACCCAGCCAATATCAGTCGGCTGTTCAGATAAAATCTGCGCGATATGCGGCGCGCGCGCGCCTAAACCCGCGCGCGCGTTTATCTGCATCATGCCTATATGCCAATATATTATGTGCGCGATATTATGTGCGCGGAATCCGAGTCTTTTTCGGCTTCAGGGAGCCTTTGCCATAGCGCGTTTTGATCTTCTTGCAGGTGCCCTTATCAACATAGGTCCACGCATTGCCCTGATAGTCAATCGTTGATGTGCCCGCGCAGGTCGTGCCCGGACCCGCCGCACAATCATTCTTGCCTTTTTTGGAAACGCCAAAGCATTTTTCTTTATCGGCGGCAGCCATCTTTTTGTCTGCGCTGCCCGATTCCGAACAAGCCCCCAGCAAAGCGACGCTCATCGCCGTGCCGATCAACACTGTCAATTTTGTTGCCTGTGATTTTGTTATTTGCGCCCTCATAGTGGCCTCCTTTCGTCTGAATTAATTTCCCGCAAAATTACGGCTCAGACAGAAAATTCTATCAGAATCTTGTCCCCGTTGAGAGGGATTTTACGATATTTTTGTTAAATATCAGGAATTTTGCAATTTTTGGTCTCTTGCCCCGCTTGGCCAATTTGAGGCATGATAGGCATTCTTGAGGGAAAAAGGCGCTGTCGCGCCGAGGGGGGCTTAGCTCCTAGGGCAGCCCCTTCATCTAAACGAAACAAACTGGAGCCAAAATGCGCGTCAGCGCAGGAAATAGCATGAAGCCAAGAAAGACCCATCCCGACCCCCGCGCAGCGACGCTCTACAGCCCCGCGCATGAGCATGATTCCTGCGGCGTGGGGTTTGTCGTCAATATCGGCAACAAAAAAGACCATGCGATCATTCAAGACGGGCTGCGCATTTTGCGCCATCTTGAGCATCGCGGTGCCACCGGCGCTGAACCCGATGTCGGCGACGGCGCGGGCATTTTGATCCAAACACCTCACCTTTTTGTCAAAAAGCTAGCTGAAAAAGCTGGCTGCCGCCTGCCCGAAGAGGGTGCTTATGCCATCGGGCATATCTTCATGCCGCCCAAAGAAGAAAGCCAAAAACAGCTTGAAGCGCTCATTGAAAGCAACGTCCTCGCGCAAGAGCAGCATGTTTTATTCTGGCGTGATGTGCCGGTGGATGATCGCTGCCTCGGCCAAAGCGCCAAACACACCGCGCCAGTGCATCGCCAGATCATCGTCGCGCGCGGCGCAGAAACAGCCAGCATTGATGATTTTGAGCGCAAATTGCTCACCATTCGCCGCCTCGTTGAAAAAAAAGCGCTCGAGATGAACGATTCCGAAATTGATGAGTTCTTCTATATTTCCTCTTTGTCGGCGCGCACGCTTGTCTATAAAGGCATGTTCCTCGCCAACCAGATTGAGCCTTATTACCGCGATCTCACCGATCCCGACCTTGAAAGCGCTTTGGCGCTCGTTCATCAGCGCTTCTCAACAAATACGTTTCCGTCTTGGCGGCTCGCGCACCCCTATCGCATGATCGCCCATAATGGCGAAATCAACACTCTGCGCAGCAACATTAACTGGATGCGCGCGCGCCATGCTACTCTGCGCTCGGCTTTGATCGGCGGCGATATGAAGCACCTCCTGCCGGTTATCCCCGAAAGCCAATCCGACAGCGCCAGCTTTGATAATGCGCTGGAATTCATGCTGCGCGGCGGCTTCTCGCTCGCTCATGCGATGATGATGCTGATCCCCGAAGCGTGGGCCAACAATCATCTAATGGATGATGAGCGCCGCGCCTTCTACGAATATCACGCCGCGTTGATGGAGCCCTGGGACGGCCCGGCGGCAGTCGCTTTTACCAACGGCCTCCAGATCGGCGCAACCCTCGACCGCAACGGATTGCGTCCGGCGCGCTACCTCCTGACCGATGATGAGCGCGTCATCATGGCGTCAGAATCCGGCGTGCTGCCCGTCGCGGAAGAAAAAATCATCAAAAAATGGCGGCTGCAGCCCGGCAAAATGCTGCTCATTGACCTCGAACAAGGCCGCATCATTGACGATAAAGAAATCAAAAAACAATTGGCGCGCGCCCAGCCTTATCAAAACTGGCTCGCCCGCACACAGATCATCCTTGAAGACCTGCCGCTGACCGGCTTCACCCATCACGTCGCCAACATATCGCTGCTCAACCGCCAGCAAGCCTTCGGCTACACCCAAGAAGACGAAAAGTTCCTGCTCACGCCGATGGCCGAAACCGGCCAAGAGGCCGTCGGCTCTATGGGCAATGACACGCCTCTATCGGCTTTGTCCGGTCAGAGCAAGCTGCTTTATACTTATTTTAAGCAAAATTTCGCGCAAGTGACCAATCCGCCGATTGATCCGATCCGCGAAGAGCTTGTGATGTCCTTAGTCTCATTCATCGGGCCGCGGCCTAATCTGTTTGACAGCCGCGCGACGCGGCGCAAACGACTCGAAGTCCGCCAGCCAATCCTGCGCAATGAGGATTTGGAAAAAATCCGGATGATCGGCAATGTCTCCGACGATCATTTCCGCACCAAAACGCTCGACATCACCTACGCCCAAGAGCGCGGCTCTGCTGCCATGGAGCGCATGATCACCCGCCTGTGCGAGCGCGCACTCAGCGCGGTCAAAGACGGCTATAACATCATCATCCTCTCCGACCGGCTGATGAACCACCAGCGCGTTGCGATCCCCGCTTTGCTCGCGACATCGGCGGTCCATCATTTCTTGATCCAAAAAGGCATGAGAACCTCCGCCGGACTCGTCGTCGAAACCGGCGAGGCGCGCGAAACCCACCACTTTGCCTGTCTGGCCGGTTATGGCGCGGAGGCGATCAACCCTTGGCTCGCCTTTGAAACCATTGACGCGCTCCGCCTCAAATTTGATCAAAAAATCAGCGCTGAGGATGCGATCAAGCGCTATATCAAAGCCGTCAATAAAGGCCTGCTCAAAGTCATGTCTAAAATGGGCATTTCCACCTACCAATCTTATTGCGGTGCGCAAATTTTTGATGCTGTCGGGCTGGCTTCCGATTTCGTGCGGCTCTATTTCACCGGCACCGCAAGCCAAGTGGAGGGCGTCGCCTTGGGCGTCATCGCTGCCGAAGCCTTCCAGCGCCATGAGCAAGCCTTCGGCAACGCGCCGGTGCTCCAACATGCGCTCAATGTCGGCGGCGAATATGCCGTGCGCCTGCGCGGCGAAGACCATGTCTGGCGACACGAAACCGTGCGCGACCTCCAACATGCGGTGCGCAGCAATGATCGGGAAACCTATCAAAACTTCGCCCAGCGCATCAATGAGCAAAACACCCAATTGATGAGTCTGCGCGGCCTGTTCCACATCAAAAAGGCCGAAGAGATCAGCCGCAAAGCGATCCCGCTCGAAGAGGTGGAGCCCGCCGCCAGCATCGTCAAGCGCTTTTCCACCGGCGCCATGTCGTTCGGCTCCATCAGCCGCGAAGCCCATACGACGCTCGCACGCACGATGAACCGCATCGGCGGCAAATCCAATACCGGCGAAGGCGGCGAAGAGCCCGATCGCTACCGCCCTCTGCCCAATGGCGATTCAATGCGCTCGGCGATCAAACAAGTCGCCTCTGGACGCTTCGGCGTCACCGCCGAATATCTCGTCAATGCCGATATGATCCAAATCAAAATGGCGCAGGGCGCAAAACCCGGCGAAGGCGGTCAATTGCCCGGACATAAAGTCGATCCGGTCATCGCCAAAGTGCGCTACTCAACCCCCGGCGTCGGACTGATCTCGCCGCCGCCCCATCACGATATCTATTCCATTGAAGACCTCGCACAGCTCATCTTTGATCTGAAAAATGTCAACCCCGCCGCCGCTATCAGCGTCAAATTGGTTTCCGAAGTCGGCGTCGGCACGGTCGCCGCCGGAGTCGCAAAGGCGCGCGCCGATCATGTAACCATCTCCGGCTTTGAAGGCGGCACAGGAGCCAGCCCCCTCACTTCCATTAAACATGCCGGAAGCCCCTGGGAGATCGGCCTCGCCGAAACACACCAGACCCTCATATTGAACCGGCTGCGCTCGCGCATCTCGGTGCAGGTCGATGGCGGCCTGCGCACCGGACGCGATGTCGTCATCGCCGCTTTGCTGGGTGCCGATGAATTCGGCTTCTCCACCGCTCCCTTGATCGCGATCGGCTGCATCATGATGCGCAAATGTCATCTCAATACTTGTCCGGTCGGCATCGCAACCCAAGACCCCGTGCTGCGCAAACGCTTCCGCGGCGCGCCCGAACATGCCGTCAATTATTTCTTCTTCGTCGCCGAAGAAGCGCGGCAGATCATGGCGCAGATGGGCGTCGCCCGCTTTGACGATATGATTGGCCGCTCCGATTTCCTCAACCAAGAAACGGCCATCGCCCATTGGAAGGCGCGCGGCCTCGATATGAGCCGCGTGCTCGCCAAGCCCAAAGTTGCCACGCCTCTATATAAATGCGAGCCGCAAAAACACCAGATTGAAAATATCCTCGACCGCCAGTTCATCAAAGCCGCGCAGCCCGCTCTGGATCATCAAAAGCCGATCAGCATCAAGGCCAAAATCCACAACACCGACCGCACCACCGGCGCCATGCTCTCTGGCGAAATCGCCAAACGCTTCGGCCATAAAGGCCTCAAGGAAGATACGATCTCCATCAGACTCGAAGGACAGGCCGGACAAAGTTTCGGCGCGTGGCTCGCTCACGGCATCAGCATGGAGCTGGTCGGCGAAGCCAATGATTATGTCGGCAAAGGCCTCGCCGGAGGGCGGCTCGTCATCTATCCTCCCGCTCACTCCACGATCACGCCTGAAGAAAGCATCATCGTCGGCAATACCGTGCTCTATGGCGCAATCGCCGGATCATGCTATTTCCGCGGCGTCGCCGGTGAGCGCTTCGCCGTGCGCAATTCCGGCGCCGTCGCCGTCGTCGAGGGCTGCGGCGACCATGGATGCGAATATATGACCGGCGGCATCGTCGTCGTGCTGGGCGAAACCGGACGCAACTTCGCCGCTGGCATGTCCGGCGGCGTCGCCTATGTGTTTGACCAAAACGGCGATTTCGAAAAAAACTGCAACCTCGCTATGGTCGAGCTCCAGCCGATCGAGGCCGAAGACCGCACACTCGAACAGCGCGCTCATCAGGGCGGCGACCTCGAAATGCACGGCCTCGTCGATGTGATGTCCGATATGACACGCTTTGACGCCGAACGCCTGCGCCAGCTCATCGAAAATCACGCCCATTATACAAACTCCGCCCCCGCCCGCGCGCTGCTCGAAAATTGGGAGGTCAGCCTCAAAAAATTCGTCAAGATCATGCCCGTCGATTACCAGCGCGCACTCAAGGAGCGTCAATCGCTCGCAGGCCAGCCGCTTGCCATATCACGCAGCAGGTAAATATGGGTAAAATTACAGGCTTCCTCGAAATCGGGCGGCAGGACCGCCGCAACCTCTCCGCAGGCGATCGCGTGCGCCACTGGCGCGAATTCACTCTGCCGCTCAGCGAAGAGGCGCAGCGCAATCAAGCCGCGCGATGCATGGATTGCGGCATCCCCTATTGCCATAGCGGCTGTCCGGTCAATAACCAAATCCCCGACTGGAACGACCTCGTCTGGAAAGGACAATGGCAAGACGCCGCGCAAAACCTCCACTCAACCAATAACTTCCCCGAATTCACCGGACGCATCTGTCCGGCACCCTGTGAGGCTTCCTGCACGCTCAACATTGAAAACGATCCGGTGACGATCAAAACCATCGAGTGCGCCATCATCGACCGCGCTTGGCGCGAAAATTGGGTGCAGCCCGAAATCCCGCCCAGCAAAACCGGCAAGAGTGTCGCGATCATCGGCTCCGGGCCGGCGGGACTCGCCTGCGCGCAGCAACTCGCGCGCGCCGGTCATCACGTCCATCTGTTTGAAAAAAATGCCAAGCCCGGCGGGCTGCTGCGCTATGGCATCCCCGATTTTAAAATGGAAAAACACCTGATCGATCGCCGCGTTGAACAAATGGAGCAGGAAGGCGTCGTCTTCCATTGCGGGCAGCACATCCAAACGCCCGATGAGATCATTAAAGATTATCATGCCATCGTGCTCACCGGAGGCTCCGAAAAACCGCGCGACCTGCCCATTGAAGGCCGCCAGCTCAACGGCATCCATTTCGCAATGGATTTCCTCACGCAGCAAAACCAGCGCATCGCCGGTGAAGGCGTCGCCGCTCAAGATATTTTCGCAAGCGGCAAACATGTCATCGTCATCGGCGGCGGCGATACCGGCTCGGACTGCATCGGCACCTCTTTCCGGCAAAGCGCGCTCTCGGTCACGCAATTGGAGATCATGCCCAAACCGCCTCTGCATGAAAACAAAGCCCTCACCTGGCCCGACTGGCCGCTTAAACTGCGCACCTCATCAAGCCAGGAAGAAGGCGCTGAGCGCGACTGGTCGGTCATCACCAGCAGCTTCTCCGGCGAAAATGGCCGGATCACTCACCTCAATTGCGCGCGCGTCGATGAGGCCATGCAAAAAATCGAGGACTCCGAATTCTCGCTGCGCGCTGACCTCGTCCTGCTCGCTATGGGCTTTGTCCACCCCGTCCATGACGGCCTGCTCAAAAAACTGGCGGTTAAACTCGACACGCGCGGCAATGTCCTCGCCGATGACCGCGATTATAAAACCTCGCTCGATAAAGTGTTCACCGCCGGTGATATGAGGCGCGGTCAGTCGCTCGTTGTCTGGGCGATCCGCGAAGGCCGTCAGGCCGCACGCGCCGTCGATGAATTTCTGCTAGGTTCAACTCAATTGCCACGATAGGAGAGAAATAAAAAGACAAATCATTCAATCGCTTCGAGGGCATCAAAAATTCCTTTGCGGAAAACAACAAACCCATTGTCAAGAATATCAAGCTTGCCTTCCCAGTAATTTTTCCAATCCCGAAAAGGTTTTCTCTCTTCCCCGTTTTTCTTATAGCGGTTCCCCGGAACTGCATATACGATACCCCTAATTTCCATCTCATATTTCATGTCTTTGTAGGGAGCGCGGACTTCTCTGCTCATTGTCTTTTTTTTGATTTGCATATTAACTTCTGAATTTCCTTTCAAAACTCGGAAATCTACTCCTTTCCAATCAAGTTCTGCACTCATTACAACGTTATTTTTGCCATAGATTTTTTCTGCTAAATAACCTCCCTGTATCTGTGTCAAAAGACTTGCCCAAGTTCTATATGTTCTTGCAGGCAGTCCTCTATAAAAAGTCTCTTTACTAAAAAGAGATTTTTTTCTGAATTCTTCTATTTGAACACTAAGATCGTCCCCATATTTTTTGTAAAACTCCTCAAACAATAGCCAGTCAGATTTATTCTCCCAATAACATTGAAAAATATGGGGGAGAGATTGAACCTCTCTTGGCAAATCGAGTTCAACAAGTTTAATAGGAGAGTATTGCTTCCGATATTTCTCAAGGTCTATTGAACCAAGAAATTCTTCAAAACTCTCCAGATCAGACACGCGCCAACCATTCTCTAGCTAAATTTACATATTCAGGGTTAATTTCGATGCCGTAATATCCGACTTTCAATTTCTTGGCGACAACACATTCTGAACCAGAACCTGCAAAAGGCACGAGCAGCTTTCCGTTTTTTTTCTTGGCTGCAGAAAGAATTAATTTTTCTGTCAGCAAAGAGGGCTTTTGAGTCGGATGTTTAAGCACATCACAATTTTGATGATTTTTTAATTCGCGCGGCTCATAAACACCGCCACAATCACGACACAAAAACCAGCGCTCAGCATGCCCTGCCCCCCCCGCAAGAGCGGGGGCTTTGATAACATCTCGGGGCAGCGCGCCTTTTGGGTGAGCGTTATAAATTGTCTCTTTGCCCTGTCCGTTATAGCGGCATTTTGTCTCCCGCCGAACTTTGCCCGCGCATTTTTTATAAGATTCCGTATAAGGCTCTCGGATCGCATCGATGTTGATTTTTGGCCTCTGCCCCTTCCATAAGCACAAAATGGATTCATGGCTTCTCTGCCAAAACTTTGATGATGGCACTGCCTTATTTGTATAATGCCACGCAAGCCATCTCTGCTGGTCTATAGGAAAAGATACCGCAATATGCGCTAATATCTCCGCAAAACCATAAACATAAATAAGCCCCGAAGGTTTGACCAAGCGAAAACATTCTTTTATCCATTCCTTTGACCAGTGGCAATATTCTTGAAGATCCCGTGAATCTTGATTGTTGCCAAAATCCTTCCCGATATTATAAGGCGGATCAGCAATCACCACGTCAAATAAACTATTCTTTTTTATTTTTTTTAACTCTTTCAAGACATCTCCCTGCTGGATTACATCCATAGCAAAAGAAGTCGCTATTGAGCGAGAAGGCAAAGATGGTTTTGAAAAATCTTCGTCAGATTGATCATATGGCTCAAAAAGCAATGCCTGCATGATCCTATCCCCTGATTAAAACGACTCGAACTGAAAGGGTTATCTTAACTTCAATATAAGGATAAAAAAAATCCTTACGTGAGAATCTTTTACGGATGGTTTTTTTAGAGGGATTATAAATAATATGGACAGGATCATTTTAGGGCGCACGGGGATGGGGGTCTCGCGCGCAGCGCTCGGATGCGCAGCGCCGAGCCGCCTCGGACTGGCTACCGGCCACGACATCAACCATGCCAGCAACCCCCGCCATCTGCACGAAAATATCCGCGCGATCAGCCAGACGCCGCTCAAAAATGAAATTCTTGACAAACTTCCAAATGTTTTTGGTAAAATAGATCATATTAGCGGCAGCTAAAAAGCCTCTAATAAACTTTAAGGAGGAATATCATGCCTTTACGTTTCATCTATCTCATTTTGGCGGTCATCGGCTTATTCCTGCCCATGACGCAATATCTGCCATGGCTTGCCAAACATGGCCTCGCTTTAGAGCTTATTCTCTCTGATATGTTCGCTAACGGCATCGCCGGAGCCGTCGCGATTGATGTGATCCTGTCTTTTATCGTGATGTGCGTTCTTATTCTCACCGAAGGAGCGAGATTGCGGATCAGCCAGCTCTGGCTGCCCATTGTCGGCGCATTTTTCTTCGGCGTCAGCTTCGGCCTGCCGCTCTTTTTATATATGCGCCAGAGAGCGCTTGAAGACGCGCCCGCAGCTTAAATCCTCATCTTAACCGTCTCATCAATGATCGCCGCGAGCTGGCGCAAAGTCTGGCACGGATAGGCCGCATCCACCGCAGTACGCCATATCAGCGCCAAGCACCCAAACCGCTATGTCAGTGAAGTCCTTCAAGGAGATATAATAATCGGGAAAAATCGACCCTCAAACAAATGATGCTTATTTCGTATAGACTTATTGGCAAGCGAATCACCTAAAGGCAAACTATGGCACAATTTCCTTTATTTCTATCTGTGGTGTTGGTGGTGCGCAATCAAGCGAAGCGGCTGGAAGCCCTCTTGCGCGAGGCAACCGCCATCATCGCGCCGCTCGCCAGCGATTATGAATTGATCATCGTTGATAATGCATCAACCGATCAAAGCACCGCCATTTTCCAAAAACTCACCGCAGAAAGCGGCCTGCCAAATTTACAGGTCTATATTTTGAGCCGCCAGATTAATTCGACAGCGGCCTCGTGGGCGGGACTAGAAAATGCGCTGGGCGATTATGTCGCTGTGATTGATCCGCTCATTGACGACATCCGCTTCTTGCCTGAGATGATGCAAAAAACCGCCGACGGTGCCGATATCGTCTTTGCGCGCAATGAGCACCAGCCTAAAAAAAGCTTGGCCTATCGTTTGGCCGCCAGCGCCTTTAACATCCTGTGTAGATTGCTAGGCCATGGGCATCTCGCCAAAACCCAGCCCGAGTTCAGAATCCTTAGCCGCAACATTGTCAATTTCATTTTACAGCACGCAAGACCGGAAGTGGCTTATCGACATTTGCAATCGGTGTCGGGATTTGTGGCTGAACATCTGACCTATAAAACGCCTCTTGAGGGCCGACATAAAAAAACTCTGCGTGATAGTATGGACCGGGGCATTAGCCTGCTCGTCTCGGCGACGCATGGACCGATGCGGCTTGTCGCCATTTTCTGCTTGTTTGGTGCAAGTATGAATTTGCTTTATTCGGTCTATATTGTCGCCGTTTGGGTATTTCAGAAAGAGGTGGCACCAGGCTGGGTGACATTGTCGTTGCAGCAATCGGGCATGTTCTTTCTGATTTCAATAACGCTTCTTGTCCTGAGTGAGTATATTTTATATATCGGCAGCCTTTCAAGCAAAGAGGGCACCCATCATATTGGCCGGGAGTTTTCAAGCGCTGTCATCACCCATCACAAAAAATTGAACGTTGAAGATATTTCTACCAGTGAATAACTTCAAGGCGTGAACAGCATGCATTACGATGCCATCATTATCGGTGGTGGATTTTACGGAACCGCCATCGCAGCCTATTTGGCCAATCGTCGCGGTTTGGTCAAAATTGCTTTGATTGAACGCGAGCAAAAATTATTCGCGCGCGCTTCTTATCACAATCAGGCGCGCATTCATGCGGGCGCGCATTATCCGCGCTCTTTGGCAACCGCTTTTCGCAGTCAAATTAACTTCCCGCATTTTATTAAAGATTACCGCGGGGCAGTCCAAGATGGCTTCATCAGCCTTTATGCGGTGGCCAAAAAAAATTCCAAAATCACGAGAGAGCAATTTATACGCTTCTGCGCTGCCGCCAACATTTCATTGAAATCGCCGCCGCCGAAGATCCGTGCTTTGTTTGATTCTCGCTTGATCACAGATGTATTTGCCGTTGAAGAATATGTTTTTGATGCGACAAAATTGGAAACGCTCGCAAAAGAAGCTCTCACTTGCGCAGGCATTGAGGTCAAAACTGGCTGGCATGTTCAGCAAATTCATCAAGGGCGTAATCAGAGCTTGGTTGCCGAATGCGCCGCCATGCAACAAGACGGTCATCAAGATTTTTCGGCGGATTATATATTCAATTGCACCTATAGCGGACTTGATCAGATCAAAGGCATCACACCTTCTCAGCCGAGAGGATTGAAGCAGGAGATCGCCGAAATCGCACTTGTCAAAGTGCCGCCGCCATTGGACAAATTCTGCGTGACCGTGATGGATGGGCCATTTTTTTCGTTGATGCCTTTTCCTCCACGCAAGCTCCATGCGTTGACACATGTGCGCTATACGCCTCATCTCCACTGGCCGGATGATCCGGCGATCAACCCTTACGAAAAACTCGCTGAACATGACCACACGCGCGCCGATCGCATGATCAGGGACGCGCGGCGTTATCTGCCGATCATCGGTGAGGCCGAGTATATTTCTTCTCTTTTTGAGGTCAAGACCGTGCTGACCAGAAATGAGGGCGATGATGGCCGTCCGATCCTTTTTGAAAAAAATCATCTACTTAAAAATTATTATTCAATTTTGGGTGGTAAAATTGACAATATCTATGATATTTGGGAGAAGTTAGACGCGCAGCCTTTATCGTCAGGCACGTCAACACACGGCGCAGTCAAAAAGCGGAAAAGTTTATGAAAAGTGCTCTGATCGGATGCAGTGGCTTTGTGGGCACCACTTTGCTCAAACAAGTTCAGCAAGTTCAGTTTGACGAGCTTTTTTGGTCAGCAAATATCGCTGACATTCAGGGCAAAGCGTTTGATCTTGTGGTTTGCGCTGGCGCACCTGGGGTGAAGTGGCTCGCCAACAAAGAACCACAAGCCGATTGGGAAAACCTCGAAATGCTTATGAAGCATATCAAATCGATCCAGTGCCGGTTTTTTGTTCTCATCAGCACGTTGGATGTTTTTGGCCATCCGGTTGGTGTTGACGAAAATAGCGTGATTGATCAAAATCATCTCCATGCCTATGGCCTCCATCGCCATCTATTGGAAGTTTTTGTTCAGAAACATTTTGTAAATCATTTGATCATTCGGCTTCCGGGATTGGTGGGAGCGGGATTGCGTAAAAATGCAATTTTTGATCTGTTGAACGATAATTGTCTTGACATGATAGATCATCGGGCGGTTTTTCAATTTTATCCGATGGTTCATCTCTGGCGCGATATTGAAAAAGCGCGCAAAGCTGGTCTTACGCTGGTTCATCTAACGGCTGAGCCGGTGAGCATTGGTGAGGTCGCCAAAGAGGCTTTTGATATGGATTTTGCAAATGTTTTATCAAATAGTCCGCCACATTACGACTTTCAAACCATTCATGCCAAAGCTTTTGGCAGTGAAGGGCGCTATCAATATAAGCGCGCGGACAGTCTTGATGCGATACGCGACTACGCGCGCACCGAAGCAAGAACTTTAAAATGAGAATTTCGATCTCAAATATCGCATGGGATGTTTCGGAAGATGAGATGGTGGCTGATTTGCTGCAGGCATTGGGCATTGATGCCATTGATATTGCACCAGGGAAATATTTTCCTGATCCAAAATCAGCAAGAGTTGCGGAGGTTTCGGCGATGCGCGATTTCTGGGCTGATCGGGGGATCGAAATTATTGGCATGCAGGCGCTTCTTTTTGCCTCATCATGGAACATATTTGCTACGCCCGAAGATCGCGCCGCGATGCTGGATCATCTGGGCAGCGTCTGTGAAATTGCTGCGACACTCGGTGCGCCACGGCTTGTATTCGGCTCCCCCAAAAACAGAGACCGTTCAGGGCTTGATGATGACCAGACAAGTGCGCTGGCTGTGGATTTTTTCCGCCGCCTCGGAGATATTGCTGCCGCACAAAAAGTTTTTATCTGCCTTGAGCCTAATCCGGAAATTTATGGTGCAAATTTTATGACCAATCTGCCTCAAACCGCAAACATGGTCAAACAGATCGCTCACCCCGCCATCCGTATGACTTTAGATTGCGGCGCGGTCATCATCAATAAAGAAGATCCAAAAGATATCATCCCCGCTTATGCCGAATTGTTTGGGCATATCCATATAAGTGAGCCGCAGCTCATCACGCTTGGTCGCAGCGAGGGCAGTGCGCACAATCACGCACTTTTAGCAGAAGTGATTCGCGCGATTGTGTCCGATCCTATCAACCATCTCGTCTCGATTGAAATGCGGGCGAGCGAAGATGCGCCTCATCTCGGTGAGATTGAATATGCGGTGCGGTTTGTTCAGAAATTTTATGGCGCAAGCCAATTAGGGAAAAAGTCATGAAGTGGCTCATTTTAGTTTCAGGGATTGCCACCAATGTTGCTGCGAGTGGACTCATCAAGCTGGCGATTACACCACCGCGCAAATTCCCATCTTTTGGTGATCCTTTCGCGGCTTTATTGAACTGGCCTCTTTGGCTGGGTCTGGTTTTTTATGGCGCAACTTTTTTGTTTTATGCCGGAGCCCTCGCCCGATTGCCATTGAATATCGTCCATCCCATTCTGACGTCAGGGGCGATTGTTTTTGTGGCGTTGCTGTCGGGCCTTATGTTTCGGGAGACATTTTACTGGACGACAATTTTGGGTATTGTAATGATCTTCTGCGGTGTTATATTGCTCACCATCAAAGGGGGTTAGAATGATGTCTCGGCAAGTTCCGGATTTTAATACTGCTTATTGGCGTGGTCGGCAGCATTCTTTTTGTGTTGTGATACCGGTCCTCAACGAGGGCAAGCGGATCAGCGATCTTTTAGATCGCATGGCCGCGCTTGATATTGCCGCACGAGCTGACATCATCATTGTTGATGGCGGCAGCGATGATGGCTCTTTGGATGCGCACGCCCTTGAAGCAAGAAATATACGCGGTCTGCTTATCAAAACGGGGGCGGGTGGCTTGAGCGCACAATTGCGTGTTGCTTATGCCTTTGCGCTTGATCAAGGCTATGAGGGCATCATCACGATTGATGGCAATAATAAAGATGATCCAGAGGCCATACCGCGCTTTATCCATGCGCTACAAGGAGGCGTGGATTTTGTGCAAGGCTCGCGGTTTATTGCAGGAGGCCAGGGTATCAACACGCCGCGCTGGCGCGAATATGCCGTGCGCTGGCTGCATGCGCCTTTATTGAGCCTGTTCTCTTTATTTCGCTGGACAGACACGACGCAAGGTTTCAGGGCTTATAGCGCGCGGCTGCTGCGAGATCAGCGGGTGGCGCCATTTCGTTGTGTGTTTGGGGCTTATGAGCTTTTGGCCTATTTGTCTTATCGCACGCCGCGGCTAGGGTTTCGCTGTCTTGAATTACCGACAATCAGGACTTATCCGGCGACAGGTTCCATGCCGACGAAAATTTCAAACATTCGTGGCAATGCTGATCTTCTCAAAACGCTGTTTTATGCCTGTCTTGGCTTTTATAATCCCAACAGCAGAAGAAGACGCCATGCATTCTGGTTCATTGTGATGAGCATTATTTTGTTTGCGTCTTTTTATAAAGATGCTTTCGATGTTGGGCGGCACGTACCGTCTGGCCCGGATGATCGCGGTAAACAATCCTTCGGGAAGCATGATCCAAAGTCTGAATCGCTTATTCTGCTTCGGCTAATAGAAACTGATATGTATGGCTTTTTATATAATGGTGGGCTTCCTTCTGCTCGCAAGGGGAAGCAACATTCTTCTGTTTATAAAGATTATTTATCAGACATCAGGCCGCCTAAATTTTATTCTTCTTATATTAGGCAGAAGGTGAGGCATTCTAATGTAAGTTTTCAAGCATGGTTCTATGGTGCGATGGATCAAGGTTTGAAATTGATCGGGGTTGATGCCAAAGAGCGTCTTAAATATATGCATCGTGCGACGGCGTTGGCCTTAGCGTTGGCGCTTGCGGCGCTGGTGCTGCTGATAGCTGTTGAGTTTGGCACGGTCGCGGCCGCGCTGGCATTTGCGTTTACACTGACTTCGCCTTGGTTGACGATTTTTGCACGCAACCTTTATTGGATGCCTTTTTTGTGGTTTCTGCCGATGTTATGGTGCTGGCGCTATTATGTTTCACGTCCACCACCCCAAGGCCGGGATTGGATTATTTTTTCGTTAGGTTTTGCAGCACTTGTATTTTTGAGTTCACTTAGGGCTTATGAATATATGACCAACATTTTGATCGCTGCGGGTGCGGTTGTTGTATATGGCTGCACAAAGAAAGGCTTTGGCGAAGGTTTTGATCGGCTGCGCCTTTTCAAGCATGGAGGGCTGCTCATTGTAAGCGGCGTGATGGGTTTTGTGATGACGCTTACGGTTCATCTATTTCTTCTTGGAATGTATTATAGCAGTTTTTCTCAAGCAGGACAGCTTATTCTAGGAAGGGCATGGATAAGAAGCTTTCAATCGGGAGAAGGCCACCACTTCCCCTCCTACTCGTTGATTTTTGACGCCTATTGGAACTATGGCACCGTGGTAAACATTTTTAATCTTATCAAGTTGAATGCAGCAAATATTTTTACGCCTTTGATTTTGATGATTGTGGCTGGTTTTTTTATAGGCGGGCAGGGTTGGCGCTTTCGCGATTGGCACAAGACGGCACCTTTAACGTTGTTTGCATTTATTTGTCTTCTTGCCTCGGTGAGCTGGTATATTGTGATGAAAAATCACAATGCCCACTACTCTCTGAATTATGTTCTTTGGCATGTTCCTGCGGGCATACTTCTTCCAGCGCTGGCTTGGGTTTTATCGGCTGATTTGATCAAACGAATCGTAAGCAAAATATCTTCCTAAATCCTCATCTTAACCGTCTCATCAATGATCGCCGCGAGCTGGCGCAAAGTCTGGCACGGATAAGCCGCATCCACTGATGCGCTCAAGCGGGGCATCTCCGAATCTCCCGAACCCCACAGGCTCTCATTTTCCGGATTGAGCCACAGCACCCGACCCGCATAAGACGACAGACGACCCAAAACATCCGCGCCCGGATCGCCATAATTGGAGCGCGCATCGCCCAAAATGATGATCACCGTCTTGCGATCAATGGACGAACCAGCCTGCTCAGCGAAGTCGCGCAGAGACTGGCCGTAATCAGTCGAGCCGCCGCCATAAAGCCGCAAAGTTTGGCGATAGGCATCGCTAAACTCGCTCTCGCGGAACAGGCCGGACACCTCCCCCAGCCGGTTGGAAAACGCAAAGGCGCGGACATCCCCGACGACATCGGTCAAATTATATAAAAACATCAGCAAAAAACGCACCGCCGACGACACCGATCCCGATACATCGCAGAGCGCAAAAATCCGAGGCCGGTTGATCTTCCGGTTTTTCCAAATCAAATCAATCATCAAGCCGTCATTCTTTAAGCTCGCGCGCAAAGAGCGCGCAACATCAAGATGGCCGCGCCGCTTGCGCTTGCGCCGCCGCGAGGTCTGCGCCGCCAATTTCTTCGCAAGACGCCGCACCTGATAAGACATGATCTCCAGATCGCGCTGGTCGGTCTCGCCCAGCGCCATATCCATCAACATCTCGCTGCGCACGCGCAGCATCGTCTCCCCTTGCGAGATCTCCAGCTGGCGATCCACCAGATAACGCGCTTGCGCCGTCATCGCCGCAAGCCGCTCTCCCCTTGCCGCATCTTCGCCCTGCGGGGCCGACACAGATTCAGGAGCAGATTCAGGAGCAGACACAGACGCCGCCTCCAACAAGCGGCGGACATAAAGACCGCGCTGCGTGAAAAGCTGTATCCGATCCAAGCCAATCTGCGACGCCGCTTGCATCATCTGCGCGGTGATCTCGATGTGCGCCTCCGGCGACAGGCCGTCTTCCGGCTGATCCTCGCCGCTTAAGCGCATATAGCGGTCAAAGCAATCGCTGAATGTTTTTTTGTCGCCCGCCGTCTTCGCCAATGTCTGCGCCAGCGCCGACTTCAACGAGGCGCGATCAGCAAGGCCGATCTCGGCCGCCGCGCGCATCGCATCGAGCGTCTCCGCCGTCGAAACCCTGATCCCCGCCGCCCGACAGGCCGAAACCAATTGCGCAATCATCCCACCGCTTCGGCTTTGCTCAACAAAACTTCAACCTTCGGAGCGATCACCTCAATGTCGCTCTCCAGCTTCAGCAGAACGTTCAAGCTCGCTTTGACATAATCCGGCGTCAGCTCGTCGGCCTGCAGCAGAACCAGCGCGCGCGCCCAATCCACCGATTCGGCAATCGAGGGCGGCTTGCGTATGCTCTCTTCGCGCAGAGCCTGCACAAAACGCACAAGATGAGCCCGCAACGCCTCCGATGCCTCAGGAACCCGCGCCGCGATGATTTTTTTCTCCAGCTCCACATCCGGAAAGGATAAAAATAAATGCAGACAGCGGCGGCGCAGCGGGCCGCCTAGATCGCGCACCCCGTTGCTCGTTAGCACGACGAAGGGCTTGACCTTCGCTTCCACCACGCCCAGCTCCGGCACTGAGACGCGGTAATCCGATAGCAGCTCCAGCAAAAAAGCTTCAAACTCCTCATCGGCCTTGTCAATTTCATCAATGAGCAGCACGCAGCCGCTCTCTATCGTCAGCGCGCGCAATAGCGGGCGCGGCTCTAAAAAATTTTCGGAAAAGAACACATCTTCCAAATCGTGAATCCGCGCCGCCGCTTGCGGCAAATCTTTCGCGCCTTCGGTCACATGAGAGAGGTTTTCGCGCAAAAGCTGAATGTAAAGCAATTGCTTCGCATATTTCCATTCATAGAGCGCTTTGGCCTCGTCCAGCCCTTCATAACATTGCAGCCGAATCAAAGGCTTAGTGAAATGCTGCGCGGCAGCTTGTGCCAGCTCCGTCTTGCCCGAGCCCGGCGGCCCTTCAATCAAAAGCGGCTTGTTCAGCGCTTGCGCCAAATGAACCGACATCGCAATCTCCGGCGTGGCAATGTAGCCGCTCTGCAAAAAGCCTTCGCGGATCGTTTCAAGTTCTTTTTGTGCCAGCCCCATTCTGCCCCCCTCACTTATTGTCCGTTTTGTTGTCTGCCTTATTGTCTATATTGTCTATTTCGCTCTCATTTTCATCTTGCTGAATGCTCGCTGTGCCCAGCGCGACGAGAATATCACGATCGGGGTGGCCATTGACCGGCAATCCGGTTTTTTCCTGCCAGCTCCGCAGCGCTGAGCGGGTTTTGCGTCCGATCAGGCCGTCAGCGACCCCCGGATCAAAGCCCAGCGCGGCAAGCCTCTGCTGCAGAAGCTTGATCTCGTCAGACGACAAAGCCAAAGCCGCTGCGCTGATTTGATAAAGCACTGGCAATGACAATATGCCATTGGCTTCAAGGTTAACCTGTTCCTGCCAGCTTTGCAGCGCAGTTTGCGTCTTTTTGCCAAAAAGGCCATCCGCAGCGCCTGTGTCAAAACCCAGCGCGGTTAAAAGTTTCTGCGCCGTTTTGATTTCGTCGCGGGTTAAATCCGGAAATGATTTTTGAGGCGGCTTTTGAGGTTGTGCCGTAATTTGTTTTTCATCTTGTTTTTTATTTTGTTTTTTATTCCCTTTATTGTCTTCATGCCAAGCAGTGACAAAAGTTTCGCCGCCGCGCAGACGGTCGGATAGATGGCCGACCGCAGTTGCGTAGATGTTCGCGCCATTATATTTTAGCAGAACATTAAAATTTTTCGTCACGAGAAAAGCCGGACCATCTGTATTTTCCATCAGAAGCAGGCGCGCTTCATGTTCATCCCAGATCGCGGCGCGGGCATCTTCGCCGCCTGCCAAAACATAACCCGCCTGACGCCATTCTTTCAGCGGACGCAGGGCATCTTTATCATATTCACTCATGTCAAAGCCTTTCGGCAGATGCACTTCCACGCCCCAAAACAATCCCGTCACCCAGCCAAATCTTTTAAGATAATTCGCCGCCGATCCCAAACTGTCCGGAACATTATCCCAAATGTCGCGCTGGCCGTCGCGATCATAATCAACGGCGTAATCAACATAGCTGGTCGGAATGAATTGCACTTGCCCCATCGCGCCCGCCCATGAGCCGGTCACATCTATCGGCAATTTCTCCCGCTCCAAAATCGGCAGCAGCGCCAACAATTGCTTGCGCGCAAATTGCGCGCGCCTGCCTTCTATCGCCAAAGTCGCGAGCGCGCGAATGACATTATACTTGCCCGTATTCTTTCCGTAATTGCTTTCAATCCCCCAAATCGCCAGCAATATATAACGGTCAACGCCATATCTGCGCTCAAGCGCCTCCAAAAGTCCGATATGTTGAGCCAACAATTCGCGGCCTTTGCGAATGCGCACCGCCGAAGCCAAAAGATTGACATAATCACCCGGCGATTTGACCAATTCCGGCTGGTAATTGGCCGCTGCAATCACTTGCGGCAGAGGCGCAAAGGCCGCAAAGGCGCGATCAAAAAAATCGCCCGAAACGCCTGTCGTGATTGCCTCTTTGCGAAACTCCTCCAGCCACGCGCGCGTCTTTGCGCGATCAAACGGCGCGGCGGCTTCCTCGGCGCGCAATAAGTTCGCCTGCGTCAAAAGCAGTAAAAATGCTAAACGATATAAAAATCTGCACATCGCGCTATAAAGTTTATATGAGATAGATGACAATATCAAAAACACCTTAAAGATTCCAAAGATGCCTTTGATTAGCCCATCTTTTGATTAATTTTCCCTTCATTAACCTTTCTTTGTATATAGCCTATTATGACAAAAACTTTATCAACAGCTTTATTTCCGGTGGCAGGCCTTGGACGGCGGCTTTTGCCGATGACCAAAACGGTGTCAAAAGAAATGCTGCCGATCGGCGGCCTGCCGATCATTCACCATGCCGTCAATGAGGCGCGCGAGGCCGGTATCACCCGATTCATCTTTGTCGCTGGCGATAATTTGCAGGGATTAAGGGCCTATTTCTCTCCCGCGCCGGAATTGGAAGATAGGCTCACCGCATTAAAAGCTCATGAAGAATTAAACATCGTGCGCGATCTCACGCTGGACAATGCCGTCTATCTGCGCCAGAAGGATATGTTAGGCCTCGGCCATGCGATCGGCTGTGCCAGCGATCATATCAGCGAGCCTTTTGCCGTCCTATTGCCAGATGACCTGCTGCGCGCCCAGCCCGGCGTTTTGACGCAGATGATCGCGGCATGGCAAAAAACCGGCGGCAATATGATCGCGCTTGAGGAAGTGCCACACCAAGATTGCGCGCGCTATGGCATCATGGACCCAGCCCGGCGCCAAGGCGCGGTCGTGCAGGCGCGCGGTGTGGTTGAAAAACCGCCTATTGACCAAGCGCCTTCAAATCTAGCCTTGATCGGGCGCTATATCTTGCAGCCCGAAATCTTCGAGGCCATCGCGCAAACCAAAGCGGGCGCGGGCGGTGAAATCCAAATCACCGACGCCATCGCCGCGCAGATAAAAACCACAAAACTTTACGGATTCGTTTATGATGGCCAGCGCTTTGACTGCGGCACACGCGCTGCGTTCATCGCGGCACAAAAAACTTTCCAGCCATAAGCCCATCATGTCTCAATACGATATTAAATCCAGCGCGCGGCAGACCATCGCACTTGAAATTGACGGCCTGCAAAAATTGCTGCAGACCATTGACAAAAACTTTGAACAGGCCGTTATGCGTCTGAGCAAAATCTCGGGCAGAGTGATCGTCGCAGGCGTCGGCAAGAGCGGCCACATCGCGCGCAAAATCGCCGCCACAATGGCATCCACCGGAACGCCCGCGCAATTCGTCCACCCCACCGAAGCTGCTCACGGCGACCTCGGCATGATCACCCAAAATGACGCCATCGTCGCTCTGTCATGGTCGGGCGAAACTACCGAACTGCGCCCGCTCATCACCTATTCGCGCCGCTTCGCCATCTTGCTGGTGGCCATAACGTCGCGGCCAAACTCCGCGCTGGCCAAAGCCGCTGACATCACCATAACTTTGCCGATCGCCGAAGAGGCCGGCCCAATCGGCCTCGCACCGACAACATCAACAACGCTGCAAATCGTCACCGGTGATGCGCTCGCCGTGGCTTTGCTGGAAAAAAACGGCTTTGATCAAAATCGCTTTCGTGATCTGCACCCGGGCGGCGCGCTGGGCGCGCAGCTCAAACATGCGCACGACCTCATGCATAGCGGCGCCGCTATGCCGCTTTGTGCGCAAACCGCCAGCATGGCGGATGCACTGCTCATCATCTCGGCCAAAGCGATGGGCTGCATCGGAGTCGTTGATGAACAGGGCAAGCTCGTCGGCATCATCACCGACGGCGATCTGCGGCGACATATCACCGATGATCTCCTGACAAAAAACACCAAAAATGTGATGACCCCTGATCCTAAAACCATTACAAAAGATATGCTCGCCTCCACCGCGCTTGAGCTGATGCAAAAATCACAGATCACCGCTTTATTTATTGTGGAGGATGGCAAACCTGTCGGCGTCATTCATATTCATGATTTCCTCCGGCAAGGAATTTTGTGACTGGGCATCTTATAATTGGGAATCTTATGATAAAAAATTTTATCGCCATGCGTGCGCAAAGACATATCTATGCGTTTGCGCTGTTTTTCGGCACGGCTCTTTTTGCTCCTTCAAATGCGGCGAGCAGAGAAATTGATGAAATTATCGTCACCGGCATCGGATTGGGCCGCGGACAGGATGATCAGGCCGGAAACAATGCAGGCCTTGACCAATATGACATATCGCTGCTTCAGGCGACTCATCCATCAGAACTGCTCAATCGCCTGCCCGGCTTTAACATCCAGCATGGCAGCGGACAGGAACATCTGACCGCGATCCGCTCGCCGGTGCTGACCGGCGGCGCGGGTGCGGGCTCCTTCCTTTATCTTGAAGACGGCGTCTCACTGCGCGCGCCCGGCTTTGCCAATGTCAACGGCCTGTTTGAGGCCATCACCGAACTCGCCGGAAATATAGATATTGTGCGCGGACCCGGCTCGGCGCTTTATGGCGCCAACGCCGTGCATGGCACGATCAACGTCAAAAGCCGCAGCACCGAAAAAACCTATGAAGGCGATTTATCTGTGCGCTTTGGTGTCAATCCCTTTTTGACTCATCTCATCACATCGCAAAATGCGCCGTTTTCAGAAAAATCAGCTTTGCGACTCGGATTTTCTTATCTGCTTGATCAAGGCTGGCGTGATTCTTCCGGCGTGCAGCACTTTAAGGGGCAGATGCGTTATGATCATGATTTTGGTAAAGTGCAAATGAAAGCTTTGCTCTCGGCACAGGGGCTTAACCAGCAAACTGCGGGCTTCAACGCCGTCTATCAAAGCCGACCGGATATTTTGAATAACGACGACCCCGACGCTTATCGCAAAGTGCAGTCCGTACGCGGGCAAATTCATTTCGCGTGGGAGCAAAACCAGAATAACAAACTTGATCTTACATCATGGTTTCGCTGGACAAATATGGATTTTCTCCAGCATTTTCTCCCCGGCGCACCGCTTGAAAAAAATAACCATGCGAGTTTCGGCATCCGGCCAATCTGGCACCAGCATTGGCAGGTGTTTGAACAAAATCTCAACCTCGCTTTCGGCGGCGAACTGGAATATACCAATGGCGCATTAAGCGAAGAACAGATGGCCGCCGATATAGGTGGATTCCTCCAAGGGATTCATTATGATTATGAGGTTGATGCGCTCACATTGGCTCTGTTCACGCAAAACAGCCTGCAGCTCCAAGATGAGCGCACGAGCCTTCATCTCGGCATCAGGCTGGAATGGACACGCTATGATTATGACAATCAGACCGAAGATGGCAGCTTTGGCCGATTCTATCGACCGCCCGATCAAGATAATGACTTCTTGACGATCACGCCGAAAATCGGCGTCAATTATCGTCTGCCCAAAATCTATAACCACCAAACCTATGTTTTCACCAATTACACAAGAGGCAGCCGCGCGCCGCAAACCACCGATCTTTATCGCCTTCATGTCAATCAAGAAAATGGCGCGCGCATCCGCGCTGAAAGATTAGACAGCGTTGAGCTCGGCCTGCGCGGACGGCAGGAAGGTCTATCTTGGGAGCTCGTCGGCTTTTATATGAACAAAAACCGCCACAGCTTCCGCGATGCCGATTTTGAAACTTTCGCCAATGGCAAGACGCGCCACGCCGGACTTGAGCTGCAAACTCATATCCCGCTGGGGTTCGGCTTTGCTTGGCAAATGGCGTTCACCTATGCGCAGCATTGGTATGCGTTCGCGCATGAGCCGAGCGAGATCAAAAAAGGCGACGACATTGACAGCGCGCCGCGCATTCTGCTCAACACCGAGCTGGCCTATACCCATAAGCGCGGACGCGCCGCCATTGAGCTCGTTCATATCGGCGACTATTACACCGACCCCGCCAATGAACACACCTATCCGGGTCATTATGTTTTCAACCTCTACAGCGAAGCCCTTATTTGGCGCGAGGTCAGATTATTCATTCACATCCGCAACATTGCCGATAAGCGCTTTGCCGATCGCGCCGATTTTGCTTTCGGCGATGACCGCTATTTCCCCGGCCAGCCGCGCGCTTTTTATCTGGGAATGAAATCTGCGTTTTAGACTGCTGCGCGGTTAAACCACCGCGCGGTTAAACCGCGATGCGATTTCACGATTTTGTGAAACAGCGTTGAACACGCTGCATTATATGCTTGCCTGAGAGGAACCACAATTTCAGACGAGCACACGAATTATGGCGGAACCCATCAACAGCATTGCCGGAGCGGCCGCAGCGCAAAATATCGCCACTAACATTCCCGCTGCCCAAAAGAACAGCGGTCACTTCGCACAGCTCAACATCAGCAAGCGCGCCACGCCTTCGCAAAATATGCAGGACATGCAAGAAGAAATCTCCTTCGCGCACAGCGAAAAAGCTCAAGAGAAAAACATTGAAGAATATGAATGTGAAGATTTCCACGATAATCTCTATGTGGAAATTGTTGAGCGCATTCAGAAAAACTACCCCCCCAAAGAGCAGCCGCAAAAAGACCATGCGCAAAAATTCCTCGCGCGGCTGCGCGAAAGGCCGCCAAAAAATGGGGACGAATTACGCCAAATGCTCGCTGAAATTACGCAAGATCAAGCCGAAGGCTTTGCTATCCTGCAGCAAACGCTGGATCATCCGCCCGCAGACCTCAAAAATGACCAGCTTAATCTGCTGCGCGAAACCGCAAAAGCTTGGGCCGCTGAGAGTTCAAGCGCATTGCTTGCCGGCGCTAACACGATCGGGCTGGCGCGCGCGCAAAGCCAAAAAATCTCCGTTGAAACCTCGCAGCTGCAAAAAACCTATCAGAATCTGGTCGTCTCCTATGAAGGCATTCTGCCCGCTTTGACCAAAATCACCTCCGAACAAGGCGTTGACAAATTGGACAATATGGCTGGCTTCCTGATGCAGGCCGCCGACAAAGACCTGACAGCAACCCGCGCCTCGGTTCAGCCCGAGCGCCTGCGCCGCATTCTCGCCGAGTTTCAAGGAATCAAAGTTTTCAACACATTGCGCGAATGGGCAGGCCAAGTCTTTGCGCGATTTTCAAAAAAATTCAAAACCCATACTCACCTCAAACAAAATGATCTCTTTACCCGCTGCTTGAAATTTATCTCCGCGCCCGAAAGTTTCAATAGCCAAGTGCTTGCGCCGATACGTGCTCTGTCGCCGTCTGATAAAGTGCTCGTGCTGCAAGAGCTGCGCAATGGCGTGCGCAATCTGCCCGATTATCTCTTTGCCAATGCCAAAACAACAAAATCGCGCATTCTCTTCCCCGTGCAAAGCGAAATTGACCAGCTTGTCTTTGAACAGGACGCTTAATCCATGATATCTCTTTCATCCATCTACCGCGCTTTCGGCGTGAGCGTGAACACACCGCCGCACAGCTTCCAGATTGAGCGCGTTGGCGAAATCCTGCTGCCGGTTGACGGCGCTTCAAAAGAAGCGCTCGTCGCAAAACGAATGCACATCATTCCTGATAATGCGGCTTTGCCTGTCCGCCGCATTGAAACCATCATCTGTGCTTGCGATCTCGCCAGCGCGCAACATGGACCTGATCTCTTCGCTTCGCACGATCGGGCGCAAAATATCCGATTCCATATCCTCTCACCCGACGCGCAGGATGAAAGCGCAGATGTGCTGCAACTCCTTGCAAAACTTATGCAATATCTCAGCGAGCAGGATCAAAGGCCAGATCATGTCTGAAGCGATCATTGACATCGCCACGCGCGAAGAGCGGCCTGCAGAAGCCCCCGCGCCTGCTCCCGCAGCAGAATCAAAAACGACTTTTGTGCTGCGTGTGCTGTCGGGCGCGCAAGCGGGCGCGCAAATATCCTTATGCGACAAGCGCTATCAAATCGGCACAGATGAAACATGCGACATTGTGCTCATCGGCGAGCAAGTTCACGAACACCATGTGGACATGTTCTTTGTTGAGGATTATTTATCCATCACGCGCGCTCATGCGCCGGTTTATCTTGATCAAAAACCGGTCAGCGCGTTGCCGATTGATCTTGAGCCGATGCAAATTTTCACGCTCGGCAATATCGCATTGGCTTTCGGGCCCGAAAATGGCGACTGGCCGGAGCAAGATGATATTGATGACCTCATCAATCACAGCTCCGCCGAAACGGCGCTGATGCCCGCATTGCAGCCAAACGGTCTGCCCGCTTTGATCCTTGCCAATCTGCAGCAAAAATTCGGGCTGCACAAAATTGAAAACCTCATCAAGCTGGCATTCGCTGCCGCTTTGACGATCAGTCTTGCGATCATTATGGTCGCTTTCAGCCTGCACAGCACCGAAAAACCAATCTCAATCGCCTATTCAGCCGCCGACCGGCTTCATGCGCACATCAAGTCCGATCCGGCCTTCGCGCATATTCAGCTCATTAACACAATGCCGAAAAAACAAATCTCCGGCTATGTCGCACGCACCTCCGACTTGAACCGGCTGCGCAACCTTGCGCGCGGCGCGCATACCGACATCAACGTGCTCAGCTTGGAAAAACTCGATAAATCCATCAATGTCATCACCCAGCTTTATAGCGCTCATCTTGATTACAAGCTCACCCCAGACAAAGGGCGCAGCATCAACCTTCTACTCTACGGCACGATTAAATCTGAAAATGCGCGCACAAAAATCCGCGAACAGCTCAAACATGATTTGCCAGCCTTGTCTCAAATAAAAACAAATATCATCACGCAGGATGAAGCCATGAACGATATTTCTACTTGGCTCGCGCAACATCCCCCCTTCTCAGGCCTGTCGCCGCAGCTGAGCAAAAAAGGCGTGACCATTCAAGGCAATCTACTCGGCAATTTTCGCAAGCCATGGCAAAAAGCCATGCAGGCAAATCCGCCGCGCCTGCCTCAAGGCATGCTGCCATTTTTTGATGTGCGCTTTGGGCCGACATTTCCGGCGCGCATCGTGAGCCTCGTGACCGGAAAAAATGCCCAAATTCGGCTGGTCTATCCAACGCAAAACGAAAAAAATAGCCGCACAGAAATTTCAGCAAAAATCGGCGACCGACTCAAAGGCGGCTTCACTTTGAAAAAAATCGCGCGCGATCACATCACGCTTCAATGGCGTAGCCGTGATTTCATCTATTACATTCCCAACTAAATCGTGAACCGGCAACAGATGACATTTCAATAAAATAAATCATCATGACTGATCCCATTAACGGAAATAATTCCGGAAATAATTTAGGCAGCGCTCAAAATCAGATGCCCTCTGCCTTGCGACCTGCTGCTATGCGCCGCGCATTGCCCATGATTTCAGAAAAAATTAAAAAAGCAGGAAAATTATTTCGCCAAGCAGTTCAACAATCTCCACGCACGGCAAACCAGTCAAATAAAAACCCGATCACACAAGCACATGAACGGGCACATGAACAGACATATGAACGGGCATATGAACAAGCACACACACAAGTCCGATCAAAAAATAAATCCTCTCAAGAAAAACGCGCTGAGGAAAATCAAGATAAAAAAATTGACAAAAAAGAAAAATATAAAGACGAACATGAAACACCAGATAAAGTGAATGACAAGATGAATATGGACACCGCCGCTACAAAAAATACGATTTCCCAAACAGAGATCACTGCAGCGGTTTCTGAAACCTCAAGCGCCAGTCCGGCTGAACTCTCCAGCTTCATCACAAAAGTCAGCCAAAAAATCATGCTGTCGCGCGCAGATGGCGCACAAAATGCTTCACTGCGCATACAATTTGACGACAGTCTGCTGCCGCAAACCCAGCTCACCGCACAAAAACTGCCCGACGGCAGCCTCAACCTCACCTTCACAACGAACAATCCGCAAGCCGCGTCACTCTTGCATATGGCGCAGACCAGCCTGATCGCACATATGCAAAACACACAAAATCTTGATGTGAAAATCAATCTGCGCAACGAGCAAGGCCAGCCACTACAAGAACAGATGCAAGAACAGGCAGATCAGCAAAAGAAAAAATCCGCGCCTGACTGGGATCAAGTTGAAGCGCACGTAAAAAAATTATAATATAAAAAAATTATAGTAAAAAATTATAACAGCGCGCTGCCATCATGAAACAACCGACAGTCCAATTTCCAAAACTGCCTCAGGGCGATGCAGGGCAAATCCATGCGCATAACCAATTTTTGCACACATGCCCTCACAGACAAATCGCGCAGACCGATTTTGTTCTTGAGGCATCAGACCTCGTGCCGCTTAACAAATTCCCTCTGCTCTTGGCTTTATCATTTCAAAATCAACATGAAATGAAAATTGGATTCCGGAACATCCCCTTCATCAAAGACATCAATGCTTTATGCGCGCCGTGGACATTGCCCGAATTATCGCCGGAACTCGCGCGCGCGGCACTCACTCATATTCTCAACAACAAATTAAAAGCTCTGCCCGAGACCATCCACCTACAGGACTGGCATTTGAATATAAGCCCGCCAAAAGATTTGGCAATCCACATTGGCTGCGAACTCAAAAATTCTCATGAAAAAATTCAGCTGGCTGTCTGGACTCATGCCGACTTCCCATTTTCAGAACTGAGCGCAGAGCTGAACCTCATTCCTTTTGCAAGAAAATCTTGGCCGCCTCAGCTTTATGTCCGCTTCCCCATTGATATCGCTGAGGCCCAAATCACCGCGAAAGACTTGCCAACCTTAGCGCGCGGTGATGTGATTCTCCTTTCACCTTGCCGCTAGCGGCAGCGCTCAAAGCACAACCCGCCCCAGCGGCTGCAAAGTGATCTCCGATGTGATTTCCTGATGCGACAGCACCGGAATTTCCGGCAGATCAATCTCAATCAGGCGGCGGACATAGCGGCGAATGTCCATTGCCGTGATGAGCACCGGCATATTATCGCCGTCCAGCGCTGAACCCATCATGGATTTAATGCCCGCAACGATTTTCTTGGCCACTTCCGGATCAAGCGCAATATAGCTCGCGACCGATGTCTGCCGCACGCCATTGCGCACAGTTTCTTCAATTTCGCTGTCAAGCAGAAATGCCGGAAGGATATTATAGCCAACCGAATATTGGTAGCTGATCTGCCGCGATAAAGACGAGCGAATATGCTCAACGAGCAAAATAGGATCTTTCTCCTTAGCGCCCCATTCTATGATCGCGCTTAATATCTGCCGCAGATCGCGGATGGAAACATATTCCTGCACAAGACGGCGAAATAATTCCGCAATCGTCTGCAGCGGCAGCGCGCGCTGCGCCTCTTTGACCAGATCGGGCGCGTTCTCCTCCATCCGCGCGAGCAAAAATTTTGTCTCCTGAATGCCGATGAAGCTCGCAGCATATTTTGCCAGCACGGTCTCACAATGATATTGAATCAGCTCAAGCGGTTTTTTATAAGTGAACCCTGCGCCGTCAAGCCGTGATATGTCTTTTTGATCGGCCCATAAAGTCGGGTGATTTGATAAAAAATCTGCGCCTTTGCGATAGGGGATTTTAAAGACGTCCAGATTTTCAGCCTTCTCCATCACAAATAAAGACGCCGGTTCAACCACGCCATCGGCGGCGGGAATCTCGCCAATGAAAATTTTATATTGATTATTTTCAAGCCCGGGATTGACTCGCGTCTCAATCACAGGCAGAGGTGCGCCCAATCGATAATAAAGCGTCAGGCGCGCCTGGTTGATCTGGTCGCGCATTTCCGGCGGCGGCGCGAGAGTCAGAACCGTGCTGGGCAGTTCAACCAGAGCTGGAAGCGTCGGCGCAAAAATCGGATCGCGCGCGGCGGAAAATTTCTTCCCACCCGCCGGTTGATCCGGGGCAGCGGGCGCAGCACTTTGCACATCTTCATCATCCCAGCTTGGTGCCTTGCGCAGACTCAATGTCGCGATCAGCGCAGGAACGCCCAGCACAAGGGCAAGAACCACAAAAATCACGCTGGGAAAACCGGGCAAAAATGCCATCACGACCAACATCGCCGAGGCAATCAGCAAAGCACGCGGCTGCGCGCTTATCTGCCTGCCAATGTCGCGGCCTAAATTGGCGTCATTGACCCCATCCGAGACGCGCGTCACCATGATCCCCGCCGTAATGGAAATGAACAAAGCTGGAATCTGCGCAATCAATCCATCGCCGATAGACAAAATAGAATAAATATGCGCTGCTTCGCCAAAACTCAGACCACGCTGCAAAATACCAATGCCCAAGCCGCCAAGAAGATTGACAAACACAATAATCACCGAAGCAATCGCGTCGCCTTTGACGAATTTCATCGCGCCATCCATAGAGCCATAAAGCTTGCTCTCCTGCTGGATGCGCGCGCGCAAAGTACGCGCCTGATCTAATGTGATGGCGCCGGCGCGCATATCGGCATCAATGCTTAATTGCTTGCCCGGCAGCGCATCAAGTGAAAAACGCGCACTCACCTCCGCCACACGCTCCGCACCCTTCGTGATCACAATAAATTGAACAATCGTCAAAATAAGGAAAATCACTAGACCCACAACAAGATTACCACCCACAACAAAATTCCCAAAAGCGGAAACAATCTGTCCCGCATCGCCCTGCAACAAAATCAGCCGCGTCGTGGAAATTGACAGCGCCAGCCGAAATAAAGTCGTAATCAGCAGCACCGCCGGAAAAGACGAAAAATCAAGCGGAGAACCCAGATAAACCGCGACCATCAGCAAAATCACCGCAATTGATATGTTAAACGCGATCAGAGCATCCACAAGCAGCGTCGGCAGGGGCAAAATCAGCATGAAAATCACCGAGACGATGAAAGTCGCTAAAATCACATCCTGACGCTCGGATATTTTTTCTAAAAGAGGATTGAAACGCGTGAAGAAAGACATAATCAATTATGGTTATTTTTTAACCTTATATCAGATTTATGATCAATCTAGTAATTTTTTCCTCTAACGGTGAATTATCACTATTAGTTTAACTCTCGACTTATTCGCGATAAGCTATCTTCAATGGGGAAGAGAAAATTACGGATGCCATCATGACAGACCCCACAGATACAGAAAATCATGACCCCGTCTTTGATCCAGCATCATCCAAAGACTCTGCGCAGAAGCAACCTGCCAATGAACAAAGCACGTCTCCTACACCTGAAGCAGAGCCCGAAGCACCTCAACAAAATGAGAGCCAAAATCCGCCCGCGCCGAACATCAGCGCCGACAGCGTGAGCGCAAATCAACCACCAGAAAATGAGCCACCAGAAAACAAACCACCAGAAAGCGATACGCCGGAAAACGTCACGCTAGAAAATGTTAACGTGAAGATCAGTTTTCGCATAGGTGAAGTGTCTATGCCAGTCAATGAACTTGCGGCACTCACACCCGGCTTCACACTCACCGACCTGCCCAACCTGATCTTCCCTCGCGCACATGCCATTGCTTCCGGCCACGCTTTTGCCGAAGGCGAGCTTGTGGAAATTGACGGCAAGATCGGTTTTCGGATCACGCGGCTATTATCTTGACACGCTAAAGATGAACTCAATATGAATGAAGGCTTGTTTGATAATGTCGGAATCTCACCCGATCTAATTTTATTTTTTGCGTTTTTATCTCTTGCGCCTTTCATCATCATTTCGGCGACGAGCTTTATCAAAATGGCGGTGATCTTTTCGCTGATTCGCAACGCGCTGGGCGTGCAGCAAATCCCGCCAAATATGGTGATTTATGGCATGGCCGCCGTGCTGACAATCTATGTGATGCTGCCCGTGGGTTATGAGATCTTTTCCATCATTGAAACTTATGAGGCCAAAGGGGACAGCTTCATGGAATATCTGCCCTTTGCGCTTGAGCCGCTCAGCGAATTCTTACAGCGCAATGCGAACACCACGCAATTAGATTTTTTCCAAAACAACGCCAAAGAATTTTGGCCGGAAGATCTATCCGCGCCGGACCAATATAAGCGTTTTCTGTCTTTGTTGCCGGCCTTTCTGATTACAGAATTGTCTGAAGCTTTTGAGATCGGATTTTTAATTTATCTTCCCTTCGTCGTCATTGACATCGTCATTTCCAATATTTTGCTCGCCTTGGGCATGATGATGGTCTCGCCGGTGACGATTTCTCTGCCGTTCAAGCTGTTTTTGTTTGTGGCGGTGGATGGCTGGGATCGCTTGATTAAAGGCCTTCTCGCCAGCTACGGCACCACAGCGGGAGAATAAAGCGCATGGGAGATTTCTCTGAAATGCTGAGCAATAGTGTGCAGGCGATTAATTTGATCTTGCTGGCCTCGCTGCCGCCTGTGCTGGTCGCCGCGATTGTCGGCGTGCTTATCAGTCTCGTGCAGGCGCTGACTCAGGTGCAAGAACAAACTCTGGCTTTTGGCTTCAAATTGATCGCCGTCATTTTGACTCTGTTCGCCACGATGGAGAGCATTGGCAATAATTTATTGTCTTTCACGCGGCACGTCTTTGACAAGGCCGCCACTTGGACGTTCTAAATGGATACGGCTCTTGTGCAGCAAATATGGACGGCGTTTTTATTGTCCACGCCGCGTCTGCTGGGCATCGCGGTTTTTATGCCGTTTTTGCGCACTCCCCAAGTGCCGCTGATGGCGCGCAACGCGCTCATCGGCGCTTTAGGCCTCGTGATCTGGCCGCTCATTTGGGGCGAAATCAAGGACGGGCAGATGGGCAGTCATATCGTCTTTGCGCTGGTCGCCAAAGAAATGATGATCGGTTTGATTTTGGGATTCATTCTGTCTTTGACGTTCCTGATCCCGCAAGCGATCGGTGATTTCATTGACAACCAGCGCGGCGCGTCCATTGCGTCTGTGTTTAATCCGGCTTTTGGCGGGCAGGCCTCTCCTTTGGGGCTGCTTTTATCGCAAGCTTTTCTCGTCTGGTTCATCACCGCAGGCGGCATGATAATTTTTATGGATTTCATGTTTACGTCTTTTGCGATCCTGCCGGTGACGGCTTTTCTGCCCGAACATGACCCTAAACTTTTTGAACATATCGTGCATGCTTTGAGCCTTTTTTTGAAACTAGCTTTGGTCATCGCCGGGCCGGTGATTTTGGTCATGTTGATCTCGGAAATCGCTCTAGGATTGGTCAGCCGCTTTGCGCCACAACTCAATGTGTTTTTCATCTCCATGTCGTTTAAGAGCATGATCGCCATTGTGATTTTGCTGTTTTATTTTAGCAATATGCTCGGCCATATTTGGCGCGAAGGCCTGCTCTTTGAAACCGGCTATAATTTTCTGCGCGAGGCCGCTCAATGAGCGAAAAAACCGAACTGCCAACGCCAAAACGCATACGCGATGCGCGCGAAAAAGGTCAATTTTTGTTTTCGCGCGAAATCGTCGCCGGCGCGATTCTCATCGGCCTAACCGGATTGTTTTTCCTGCTATATCCCCAGATCACCGTAATGACGATCAATATGATTAACGTGATGTTGAACGGCCTTCATCAGCCTTTTCAGCAAACCTTCCCTATTTTGCTGGGCAATGTGCTTACCTTCGGCGTGGTCATTTCTGCAGCCACCTATGCGACGACAATTGCCATCGCCATTCTCGCCAACCTATTCCAAGTCGGCATTGTATTTTCTGCCGCCAAGCTCGCAAAAGGCCTGCAGGCGGTCAATTTTATCAGCAACGCCAAGCAAATGTTCGCGCCGCGCAATTTATTCAACTTCGCAATGAATATCATCAAACTTCTATCAATTGGTTATGTCGCTTTTTTGATCGTCAAAAGCTTCATCGGTGAGTTTTTTGCCGCTGAAATTTGCGGCCTGCCATGTATTATGTGGTCCGGCGCGCGCGCGCTGGGATGGCTGTTTGCGATTCTCGCCGCGCTTTACATTCCGATCGCCATTATAGATTTTATTTTCCAAAGATATTTCTACATGAAGGAGCTCAAAATGAGCAAAGAGGAAGTCAAAAGAGAATATAAAGAAATGGAGGGCAGCCCCGAAATCAAAGCGCATCGAAAGCAGGCGCATCGCGAAATCCTTGATGATTCGATGCTGAACTCGGTGCGCAATGCGAGCGTTATTGTCAAAAATCCGGCTCATTACGCCGTCGCGCTCCTTTATGATGAAGACAAAACCCCGCTGCCGCTCGTTATCGGCAAGGGCGAAGGCGCGATCGCGCGTGAGATCATCAAAATCGCTGAACAGGAAAACATTCCCATCTACGAAAATGTTGATCTCGCACAAGGACTCTTCCATGATATTGAGCTTGGCCACTACATCACCAGCGATTTCATCATGCCGGTCGCCGAAGCTCTGCGCTACATCGCCCAAATCAAGGCCGGCCAAAGATGAGCAGTTTTCGCAGCAGATTCATTGACTGGATTGAGGCGCGCGGCGTCAAAGCGCGCCGTCACGGGGCGCAGCACCGCCATGAAGCACTCATCGGTCAAGGGCTGCTCCTCATCATTGAGCACGACCCGCTCTCCCCCGACACCAGCGCGCGCGCTTGGATCAGATTGGCACCCCTCCCCTATGAGGCCGCACAGCGCAAAATTGCTTTGAACAAAATGTTGAGCTTCAATCACAAAATTGTTGGCAAAGAGCCTTTCGGCCTCACATTGAGCGATGAAGGCGAATTTATTTCGCTCGCCTGCCGCGCACGCGCTGTGGATATTTCAAAAATTGAATTCCAAAACATCATCGGACGCTTCTTTGGCTGGGCCGAGCGCGCACATCAACAATTCGTGCAAACACCAGCAACAGCTTCCCTGCCGGACAATCTCAACATTCGTTATCTTTGATAAACAGATAATAACTTAAATGTGATTTTCAAAATGTCTTCCCCTTTTCTATGATGATTCATCATCAAATGGGATGCTAGCAATGAATGAAATCAGTAAAAAACTACCTTCTTTCACCGATCTGGGGCGCGACCTCATGGCCGATGCCAAAGGTCATCTGTATAACCAGCTTCTTCAAGAGATTGACGGCAGAATATCACAAAAAGAATCGGCCATCGCCGCAGGCTTGACCACAGAAGACAAAGCCCGCTTTGATGCAGAACTCAAAGCGCTCACCGCTGCGCATCGCATCGTGAGTCTTTTCTGGAACAGCATTCACCACAAAACAAACGACCAGCCTTAAAAGGAAATCATGTCTACCGGATTAAATATTCAAGGAATTGTTTCCCACGTCAGTGAAAGCGCCGATTCCGGCATGCAGGACGTGGCCGATCTTGCAAAAAATATAGACCCCACCTCCCCTGCTGATATGGCCAAAATGCAGATGGCGATGATGCGCATGAATATGGCATTTCAACTTCAAGCGGCAATGATCAAATCCATTGAGGATATGCTCAAAGCTGTCGTGCAAAGAATGTAATTGCACAAAGAATGTAATTGAACAGGGAACTTGAATCGGGCATTTCGCTATGGCAAACCTAGGCATAAATTTGAAGACAGGCTTGGTGGGAAATTTAGCAGCAGGGGCAAATTCCGCTCAACTGCCTCAGCGCCGCACAGCGCGCGCAGAACAAGCACATGATCCTTTTCTGCGTAAAAATCAATCATGGTTCTACCAGCCTCTGCCGCCAAGCATTGAGCGTCCACTGCTCACAAAAATAAACGCGCATACACAAAATCATCTTGACAAAATCGCAGCGCGCATTCTTGATCCCAGCCAAAATATTGAGCGCCCGCACCTTGTGCCGCGCAGCTACGCCGAACAGCTCAAAAACTTGCGTGAGAAAATACATGCACTAGAGAATCAATTGCCTCATACAAAGGAACTCACCGAGATCATGCAAAACGAAATCACGCTCGCGCAAGATTTTTACGCGTACCGCATCGTAAATACGCCGTGCTGATGAATTTCAGCGCCGACGATATTAAAACACTCGCCGTGTTCGCTTATAACCGCACGCTCGTGCGCCATTATAGCAGCGCTGCGGTGGTCTATCGCTTTCTCACCGCGATTGATGAAGGCAATCCGAGCTGGATATTGGGCGCCGGATTATGCCTCGCCCATCAAGGCGCTTATGACGAAGCCGCCCTTTGGCTGAAACTCATCAGCCAGCAAAACCTCGCCGCAGAACAAAATGATCTACTCGCGCGGCTGCACCAGCAGATCGCTTTCCACCAACAAAAACCAGCTCAAAAGGATGCCCCCCACTGATGAACTCAACCACCATTCCTCTTTCGCAATTAAACCAAACCTTGATGCAATTCGGGCAGAATATCGGCTTGCGCAATCTCTCTTTTGACAAGCGCGCGATCTCGTCCTTGATTTTTGACGATCAATTTCTTGTGGAAATACAAGCACTTGGCGAGCCGCAGCAAGACATTCGCACCATGTTTCTCATCTCTGCAATCTCTGACAGCCCGCGCCTCGCTCAGCCCGACCAGATCACAGCTTTTTATCACAATCTGCTGCAAGCGAATTTGTCGGAATCGGTTATGGGCGGCGCGGCATTCGCCTTTGACGCGGAGAGCAAAGAAATCTTACTCACGCGCGCACTGCCGGCCTATGTGCTCACGACTGAAATTTTGGAAAACGAAATGGAGCGCTTCGTCAATGCTCTGGAATATTGGGCGAGCTGCGTCAAAAATGGCGTCTTGCAATTTGCTGACGATGCTGACGCAGATGGCCAGACTGCGCCGCAACTTTCAGACAATCGCGCAGGTGCGGTGCGCATCTAGCATCTATCACATCTCTATGATTGAGTCTTCAACCACAATATGTGATGAGTGGCGAAAATGAGTAATTTCCGGCGCAACACTGCGCTGCGCGGGCACAAGAATATCTATATCTAATCGCAGCACAGATTTCTTATCGCCAACGGGAAGAAATTCAATGCCGCCATGATTTTTGAAACGATTAAACATATTTGGCTCAAGGGTCTGCATTGTCCGCACGCGGACATCGCCATTGGCCAGACGCGTGATCGTCTGCGATAGATTCTTATTGCCCTCATAACCATCAAACTGATGAGGCTGGTCAGCAGCGCGAGGATAGGGCACAAACGCACCGCCGCGCTGCAGCTTATAAAGATCCGCCAAAGATTGCTGCGACAGCAGAGAGTTCACACGCCGCGCTTGATTGGCATCGCCGCGGCAAAATTGCGTGATATGATCGGAAATATTCTTGCGATCAAATTCGTTCCAGCCCAGCTGGTGATTGGTGATCACCTGCTCACCATCATCAAATTTTTTCGGAATGCGTTTAAAATCTTTGATGTAAATCTCGGATACGTTGAGTTCTTCGCTGTTCGGATTCTGCCGGTCAAGATGGCATATGCCCCCTTCTTTGCCGACAGCCTCATCGGCCACGCCTTCTTCGGACTGGCGCGCCAGCTTGGCAAAATCATTTTGAAATCGCTGCAAAATTGCCTTCGGCACATCACCCGACGAAGAAGAAATATGCGGCGCCATATCCCTGCCAAAGCGCCGCAAAATATTTTTTGTCTTTCTCGACATATTTTGCCCACGAAGCGGCAGCAGATTATCAACGAGAGAACGATGCAGCATCACTTCAGCAAGAATAATCCGATTCAACCCTTCCAAATGGCGCGAGGTGAAATCAAACTCCTTCTTTACGCCGTCAGACGCCGTGCCGCGCCCTGCGCCCTGCTGTGCGGCTAATTTTAATCCGGCGCGCAGATTGAGCATGTCCGAACTATTGAATTTCTGATAAAGCGCGAGAAGCTCCTGATCGTTCATGCTCATCAGCTTCTGCTGAAAACTCACATGAAGATCGCCATTATAACTAAGCACGTGATCTTGTTGAATCTCCGGATTGATCGCCGTTTCATGGACAGCGTGCAATATTTCCTCTGGCGCGGCGGTGGAAAAAATCTCCAAAAGCCGCTTGCCGCTTTGCGTGCCATCCTTGCCCGCAAAATCTGCCTTTATGTTGGTTCGTTCAGCAGAAGAAGCCGGCGAGCGGGCTTTGCGCGAGAAAAGCGTGCGGTTGAAAAGCCTGCGGCGCGGAGATAAACCATTAACTTTACGCGCACGCGATGTGCTTGCCTGCTTGACAGCATGGGCCGTTCCTTGACGCGTCTTGAGAGATTTGACCGCACGCCAAACAGAGCTGAGAACATTTTTTGAAGTGCCGCCGCTATTTGAGATTCTTGCCATTCACCGCCTCCTCGCTGGCTGCGACGAACTGAATCTCGGCGACAAAATCAAACTGCATAAAATGCAGCAAAGATGCCAGAGACTCATCCTTCGTTTGAAGAATGACGTTTATTTTGCGCGCGCGCGCCTGCGCGATCAGGTCAAGCAAAAAACCAGCGCCTGAAAAATCTAAAAGCGCGAGAGGCCGCAAATCCAAAACGAGCCGCGTCACACCGCCTGCCAGCTGCGCAGCATGCGCAATATGGCGCTGCATCTCATCAGCATGAGCGCCGTCAATGCAGGACGGCAAATGCCAAATTTGCTCATCTGCGGGTATATTTTTTACTAACTCTTTATTCATGGACTCGGGGACGGATGATGAAAAGGCGAATAAATTCTTTCTCCACTTTGTTGCGCGATGAAAACAAATAGCCCAAAAGCGGGATATATCCGAGAAAGGGCACGCGCGAAATTGACTCAGATGTCGTCGTATGAATATGACCGCCGATCAAAAGACTCTCGCCCTGCTCAACGACCGCCTGCGTGTTGATCTTGTTTTCCTGAATCCGCGGCAAGCCATCAACTCTTGTGCTCTGCGCCTCGTCCACAGCGCCATCTTCAATCACAACAAAAAGCTGGATGTGGTAATCCTTGCTGCGCACACTATCTGCGCTGCGGGAAATAATATGAGGCGTGACACGCAACGTCGTTCCCACCTCTACCGGATAAAGCGAGGAGTCTTGAAATCCTGTCACGCGAACGAAAAAACGCTGCGTCGTGTTGATGATCGCCTCAAGATTGTCCATCGTGACAACCGAAGGACGCGAGACAATGCGGCTATTGCCCTTTGTCTCAAGAAATCTGATTTTGGCCAAGACGCCGCTTAAATTGCTTGTCAAGGCGGTGGATAAACCGCCAAGCCCGCCCGAAAGAGCAACGGCACCCTCTTCCACCAAATTCTCGCCGATCGTGCCAAAACCGATAGCATCGCGCCCTTTGCTCGCCTGCCAATTGACGCCCAAATCATAAATGTGATCTTTGGCGACATCCACAATCATGGCTTCAATTTCAACAAGCTCAGACTTCTTATCCAGTCTTTTGATTAAACTTTTATAATAGCTATAATGCCTGCGATCATCATAAATGAGAATGGCGTTGAGCCGTTCGTCGGCGAGAATCTTTGGCGCTTGAGACAATGCGGCGTCTGGCGGCTTGTGTTGAGCCTGCGTTTTGCTCTTCATCTGCTCCTGAACGGCTTTGCGGCGCGGCGCGGCAAGAGGCCGAATTTCCGGAACGGATTCCGAACTGCCAAAAACAGGCAGGCCGCCACTTTGTTCGTCTGCCTCCTTTGCGCCGATGATTTTCTGTAAAATCGTCGCTACGCCGGAAACAGTGTAAGCTGTATCGGCGAATTGATATGTCTTATCAGTTGCCCAAGCATGTTCTAGCCGAAACATCATCACGCCATGACCGTCTCCGGCATTTTCCTTTTCTGCAATCTCATCTTCTGCCTCTGTGTGCTGACCGGCATATGTTTCATACAGAAGAGAAATGCGCTGCAAATAAGCTTCCGGCGCTTGAAAAGTCAATTGCAGCTGCTCTCCATCAAGGCTCATAGGAAATGATATGCCCGAAAGAGGCTTTTTCTTCCGAACATAAATACGAAAATCATCAAGATCGGCCACCGTCTTAAATGAGAAAGCGCGGCGCTGGCGTAATTTTTTTGGCGTGACAAAAAGCGTTTCATCATCAATGAACCAGTCTAAAAGATAACGCTGCGCAATAATGTTCAAAAATTTGCTGGGAGAATGTAATTCATATTCTCCCTTAAGACGCTGGTTGGGAATGTCCTGCATGTTGAGCGACAGATTAAAGCTTTCAGCAACATCCCTCAAAGCCAATGGCAAATTCTGATCAAAGGCGCGGTAATAAATCGCCTTTTCACCAGCCAAAGCGGCGCTGGCACATAAACAAGATATGATAAAAATAAAAGCGCGCATCATTCAAAATTTCTTACGGACTGCAAATTCATCAATGATTTCATCTTCGCGCAGATTTTCTGCGCGCAAGTTTTCATTGATCGCTTTTTGATAAATTTCTCCTGCCTTCTCCATGCCTTTATGGCTGAATATCAGCCGGCTTTGCGCTTCAGCAAGATGCTTTTTCTTTTTTTCCACTTGGTCAGCACAATTTTTGACATCTACTTTCATCGCCGCCAATTTTTCATTGAGGCTGCGCTCGGCGGCGCGCGCTTCGTCCAATATTTTGCGAGAAATTTCCTTACCTATCAGTTGGTTATATATATTTTCAATGCGGTGACGCCGCTCACGCACAAAGGCTTCCACGGCGCGCTCCGCTTGATCTAATGTTTGCCGCGCTTGCGCCAAAGCTTGGCGGCTTTGCGCGACATCCACTTGCGCGTTTTCATACCTCTTGCGGCGAATTTTAAGTAGCAGCTCTTGCATTTGCATGAAAAATTCTTCTAGCGCGCCGCGAGGTCTTGCATCGCGGACAAGGTTTGGTCAAAAGTGCTGAGCTCATTTTGATTTTGCTTGAGAAAAAGATTGATCTCATCAGCCAGCTCAACGGCCTTGTCGGTGAGGGGGTCATTGCCCTTTTTATATTCGCCGATCTTAATCAAAAATTCCACATCGCTATAAGCCGCAAGATATTTTCGCAAAGTCAGCATGGTTTGCTGATGATCTGGTGTGATGATGTTCGTCATCACGCGGCTGGCACTCTGCAGCACATCAATCGCCGGATAATGACCTGAGGCAGCAAGCGCGCGCGATAAAATAATATGACCGTCAAGAATGGAGCGCGTCTCATCGGCAATCGGCTCGGTCATATCATCACCCTCAACGAGCACCGTATAAAAAGCCGTGATGGAGCCACGCCGACTCATGCCGGCGCGCTCCATCAAGCGCGGCAATGTTGAAAATACTGAAGGCGGAAATCCACGCCGCGTCGGAGGCTCACCGGCGGCCAGCCCAATTTCCCGCAAAGCCCGCGCAAACCGCGTCACCGAATCCATTAAAAATAAAACCTTGCGATTGCGGTCGCGAAAATATTCGGCAATGGCGGTGGCGACATAGGCAGCACGGGCGCGCTCCATTGAAGAGCGGTCGGATGTGGCGATGACGAGCACCGCGCGGCGCATGCCCTCTTCCCCCAGACTATGTTCAATAAATTCGCGCACTTCACGGCCACGCTCGCCAATCAGCGCGATAACGATCACATCACAAGACGCGCCCTTGACCAGCGCCGACAGCAATGTTGATTTGCCGACGCCAGCAGCAGCAAAAATGCCCATACGCTGGCCTTCTCCGCAGCTTAACATCCCGTCCAAAGCGCGCATGCCAAGGGGCAAAACTTGTGAAATCAAGCGGCGCTCCAAAGGGTCGGGGGCTTCGCGGTGAATTGGATAAAATTTATCAAGCACCAGCGCGCCTTTGGCTGCCTCATCCAACGGCTGCCCCATGCCATCAATGACGCGGCCAAGCAATTGATCTCCCACGCCGATCTCCTGTGTGCGGCCGGTCGGCACGACTTCGGTTTGCGCCGAAATGCCCATCAGATCGCCATAAACGGTCAATATCGCCGCGCTGCCCACAAAGCCGACAATCTCCGCTTCAGCGATCATCTCATCTTCCGGCGACACCATTTGGCAAATCTCCCCAATCTCAACATTAGGAATATGCGCTTTCACCAAAGTGCCGATTACTTCAATTACTTTGCCAGTCACGCGCAATAAGTGAACATCTGCAAGAGACGCTGCCATGCGGTGTGTGAACAATGTCAGAGGATTTGGCGCGGTTTCAACTTTCATCATCTTCTTGATCTTGTTGAAAGTGCAATTTTCTTCCTATCGGATCATCCAAGGTTTTGATGATGGCGGCTAATTGCGTATCTAGGCTGGCGTCAACGGATCCGATCGGGCTGTCCAAGATGCAATCGCCTGAGCGAAGCTGGCGATCTCCCACCACACGAATGAATTTTATGCCGCGCTGTTTTGACTCTTCTGTCATTTTCTCAAGCTGCGCGCGCACCTGTTTTTCCTGCCGGGTGGCTACGCGCAATTTGACTTCCGGCAAGCTGCCATAATGCGCCAGCGCGCGCACAACGATTTTGCGCGTCAGCTCATCAATATCCATCTCGCCGACAATTTTCGTGATCGCCTCTTTGGCCAAAGAGCAGATATTCGTCTCAAGCCGTGCCGTGAACTCAATCGCATTGCGGACAAAGTCAATATGGCGCGCAATGAGCTGTCGCTCGCCTTCAGCCAGCCCCTCTTGATGGCCTTTGCGGCGCGCTTCTTCATAGGCGCGCGCGGCCTGATCGCGCATCTCGCGCGCATGATTTTGCGCTGAACGGGTGATCTCGCGCGCTTGCAGAAAATGCTGGTAATCTGCGCTGCGCAAAACCACCTGCCCTTGCTCCACATGAAGACGCCCCGATTTTATGCGGCTGATCATCATGCGGCCTCTTCAGAAAAAGGCGTGTCAAAAATTCTGCTCATCGCGTCTGGCTTCAAAACGCCGATGTGATCAAGCTGTGCGCGCACTTGCGCAAAACCGGCGGGTGCGGCTGGCTCCTCCGCCAAAGGCGGCAATTTGAGCCAAAGCCGCGTCAAAATATCGCCGCGCACCGGAAGTTTTTTTAAAAAAGCCGCCAGCCCAAAAATTAAAGCGGTTTTTTTTGAAAAAGACTCTGAAACTGAAAAATCAGAGCGAGCTTTCGCTTCATGTTTTGCTTCAAGCAGATGAAGCGCCTCATGGCGCATAAAAAGAAAATCCTTCTGGCCAAATTCCTCTTTAAGGCGGCGCAAATGAGCGCCATCCAATATATAAAGCGCGCGCGGCGACAAAAAAATCATGCCCAGCCGCACCAAACAAGCTTCAAAAGGCTCAATGTCCATCAGCAAAAAATGCTGCGTTGATTCTTCAATGTCCAGCATAGACGTTGGATGCAGCTCAAAACGCTCTGCCAAAAAGCGTGATAACTCACCGCTCTGTGCGCGGCGCGTCCACAAAATTTCCGCCAATCCTTCTGGAATATCCCAGCGCATAAGATGCGCGCGCCAATTTGGATGCATCCATGCCGCCGGATTGCATAAAAAAGAAAATTGCCGCTCATCATTTAACATCATGCTGGCCCTTCTTTTGGTGCAGCATTTGACGTAATATTTTCAGGCGGCTTTGCAGATGCCGCCTCTACCAGAGGTGTGCTCGCCGATACATCCTGCTGTTTTTCAAATGCGCGCCGCCAGAGCCAATAAAACCATCCAGCCGCGCCGATCGCCTGTATCAAAATCAGCGCAAGCGCAATCATCAGCGCAATAAAAAGTCCATAATATTCCGGCAGTACGCGAATGCCCGCAGGAAATTTATAAGCGGCAATGACGCGGTCTTCGGTTTTGCGAAAATAGGCCGGTGCCGCAAGCACCTCAACATTTTGATAGGTGATTTCGCCGATGCTGTCAGAAATCAGCTTTTTAATTTGCGGAATGAGATTGTCAAAATCAACGCTCTGATCATATTGGACATAAACCGACACGTGCCGGTCAAAATTCTTTTTTCCCTGCTCCCCCTCTGCCGGAAGTGCTACATGAACGCGCGTATCAATCACGCCTTCAAATAGCGAGATCGTGTGCGACAATTCTTCTGACAAGCCGTAAATATAGCGCACACGCTCTTCAAACGGCGTCGGCACGAGGCCGGAGGGCTGAAAAAGCTCCGCCAAAGTTGAGTGCGTACGCCGCGGATAGCCTTGCGAAACCAGCAATTCAACCGCGTGAGAAAATTCATGCTCTTCAACCCAGATTGAATAAAACCCCTCTTCCTGACTCTCCTCTTTGTCCGCTTCAATTTCGTGCTGGAAAAGAATCGCAACCATCAGATTGGCCTCGCGCTCCGGCACAGAGCGATAAAGCTCTGTCTTGCAGCCCGCAAGGCAGGCCAAACAGGCAGCTAGCATCAAACCTCGCGATGGAAAAAACATCATCCGGCCGTCAGCGACTCAATCGCCTTTGCTGTGGGTCCGGAAAGCACACTTTTCATCTCGGCCAGCAAGGCATCAACGCGATCAGCGCGAATTTTTGCCTGCTTATAGCTCAGAGCGAGAAACACCTTCATTTCAAGAAGCTGATCGTCAGGAAAGTCGGCAAGGTCTTTCTCAAGCAGATCAGCCGCCGCGCGATAATCTTGCGCGCCGATCAGAGCTAGCGCCGCGCCTAATTTGGCCGCGGTTTGCGTCTTGCGAGAATGATAACGCGCATCACAATAAAAGCTGAAAACCTCATGCGCCTGCTGTATCAGGCCATAAAAGGCACCGATATACCCGATCTCAATCATTTTACGGTCAAAATTTTTACTGGCAAAATTTTTACTGGCAAAGTTTTTACCGGCAGAATTTTTGCTGGAGTTTTTTGTCATCTGTCTCGTTCCTTTTAATATGCGTTATCTCCACCCCTCTTTGTTGGCAAAAAACTAAACCGTGGCCTTCACCGCCTCATGGCGCGACTCTTCCAATTTTTCTAAAAACTGGATGATGGCTTGAACAAGCTGAAGCTCTTCTTTCGAGGCCTCATTGTCGGATTCTTCCAGCGACTTTGCGACGGCGGCATCGGCTTCATGAAGCACTTTTTCTGCCTCTTCTTTTTTGACTTCAAGATTGAGCCCGCCCTGTATCATGCTGCCGGTAGCGCTGATCGCTTGACTCGCGGCTTGAAACGTCATCATCCTATTGCTCACCGCCATCGTATTGCTGACCTTCGCCTGGCTGATGCCGCCGCCGATCATCGCCGCTGCGCCGGTAATCTGCATCAACGACATCACCGTAGAGCCTGCAAGCGACATCACGCCCTCTTCGCGCAAATCATCCGCTGCTGCCCCGCTCATATCCTGCGAAATCTCCGTTTCGGCCATGCGCGCTTCGCTCTCAATCTGATGCTGCTTCAAAGAGATCAGCTTCAGCAAACGCCCTAAAGCTTCAATTGAAAATAGCAGAACTGTATTATTGAGATTATCCAACCCTTCTTCAAATTTCTGTGCGTCCGCCGCATCTGGCGCGCGGCGCGATGGAATCTCTGGGGGCGCAGCAGATGGCGCGAAGGGTGTTGCAGCACTTGATGTTGGACTGACAACAGTTTGGCTTCCTTCCTGCACCGAATTGACCGCTATATCCCAATTCTTGACGGCGGTTTGATTTTGCACTGACTCTGTTGGCATGATTTATCTCCTTTATTCAAAAATGATGTTTAAACAGCGTTCGGTTGCCCGCCTATATTGGCAAGAATGGCGCGATTTTCATTTTCAGCTTTGATCATGTGAGCCATATTCGTTTGTGTATGCATGATGTCGTGAACAATCTCCTGAATCAGGTCGCTCTCGGAATCAATCAAAGATTGCATTGTTTTCAAGAAAGACTTGGTGTCTGTTATGCCCGCGCGATCTTGTAAAGACTCATAATTGTAAACACCGGTTGCGGCTGAAGCACCCCCACCAGCCATCGTCACCAATCCTATCGCAATGCTGGTAGCCTTGATCGTAAAGCTTGCGATTTTTTGTACCATCTCACTTGCAAATTCTTCAGCGCTGGCACCACCGGTAAGAACCAGCATCACAATTTGAACCGCGATCACGGCAATGGCGATTGCCACTTGTGCCACAATTTGCGCCACGCGCTTGGCTTTTTTTGAGTCCATGCCAAAAGCCTCAAACATGCTGGCAAACCCCTTGGCTAATTCGGCGGTTAGCTTTTCCATGCCGCCGGTCGCCGAGGCAATCGTCAGCGATACCGCTAATGCCGTGCTCACCGCGATCAAGGTGCCCGCCGCCACCGAGCCCGCGCCGAAAGTCGCTGTCGCAATCACCGCGCCCAAAATCGTGCCGACAACAGCCGCAACCCAGCTGAAAATCTTGCCCAAAAGGCCTGCTTTCTTCTTCTTTGCGAGCGACTTCAGCATATGTTTCAGCTTTTTAATGTTCTCTTTCGCAAGCGTTTGCATCTTATCTTGATCAAATTTGAGCGTCTCTATTTCACCGGCAAGCACATGTTGAGATAAATCCACGCTTAGCTTTTTCAAAACATTCACCAAAATTTCCTGATCAATAATGGGCGACGCAAGCTCTGGAATTGCATTAAAAAGAAGCTCGTCGCTGATGCTGCCCGACAGAGGCTGAAAAGGCGTGCTGGCCGCGTTCGCGCCTTTCTTCGCTGTCTTTGCTTTTCCGGCGACTTGATCAACCGCAGCGGCAGCCCCCGCCGCAGAAGATGCAGAAGATATTGAAACCGCCTTCGCTTTGCTTCCGATCTCACTCATGCCGACATGCCTTCCAGCTCTTTTTCAAAAATGGCGATCTCACCTCTTAACTCGCGCCGGTCAGCGGGCAGCAGCGCACGCGTTGCGGCGGCAGCGAATATTTTGGCCTGCGCGCGCATATTCACTGTCATAAAAGCGCGCGCAATCTCCAGACATAAAGACGCCGAAGGCCGCAGCAAGGCCACCATTAAATAAGATTCCAGCGCGCGCATATAATCTTTATTCTGAAAAGATGACCGCGCCAGCGCCAGCCACATATCCGAATCACGATGTTTATGGCGGCACAAAAAGCGGAATCCTCTCGCCGCGTCTTCATAGCGGCCGCGCTTATAATTCAATGCAGAGAAAGCATAAATAAAGTCAATCGTAGCATCGTTGAGACCGCGCAGCTCGGCCAAATCTTTGCCGTCCGCGATGGCTGAAATCGCTTGCTCTTTACTAATTATTTTTTTTGCAGGCTCTGCTGTCATCTTCAATCCTATTTATATTGATTTAATGTTGCGGTTGGATTTTGTGACTCGCCGCTGGGATTTGATGTCCGTGCGGTTAAAATCTTGGAAAACTGCCATCAAAGATTTCATTTTTTCTGCAATCTCTTCCATAACCTCTTTCATCTGGGGTTTTGGCAGCTTAATGGCTTTATCAACATCCAGACCTCGGGCAGCGAGGCGCTTCTTGAAATTTTCGATGAAATCACCGCTTTCAATTTTTTGGATCGTCTCGCTCAGATCAAGCAGATATTTATCAATCGCTTCAATATGCCTTTCCCACGCTGCGACATCATCCGAATTCGCGGGCGGATTTGGCATTGGCGGAACTTTGGGCAAAAATTCCACAGATTCATGATTTTGTTCATCATGCGTCGTTTGATTTGACATCTTTATCCTCTTTTTGCTGTTTCTGAAGCTGAATTTCCATTTGATCAATCTTGCCAATGAGCTGCTCGCAATCACCGCGCATTTCAGCAAGCGTACGCGCAGCGCTCAAAGCATCTGCGCAAGGCGCATATTCACCCAGTGCGAAAAGACATTCCCCCGCGTGAAAAGAAATTGCCGGATCTTCCATATCAAGAAGCGCGGCTTGCGCATAAGCGGGCAAGGCCTCTTTGAACTTGCCCTGCATTTTGCGCGCCGACGCCAGACCTTTGACAATTTCTGCATGACGATGGTCAAAGCAATAGGCAAATGTAAAAATCTCTTCAGCTTTTTGATAATCACGCTGCATATAGCTGCGATAGCCCAGCGCATAAAATGCCTCTATCTTTTGAGGATCCAGATCATACAATTGCGCAGCGCTCACACCTTTTGTCACAACCACCTCAGCGCTTTCCAAAGCACTTTGAATCGCTGAAGATATATTCAAATCAGATTTCGACATGACTTAAGCTCAACTACCACCGATTCCTCTAATGATTCCGCTCGACACTTGACTTATGCCATGATAAGTAGACGATGCCGCTTGATTAGCGTCATTCATTTGGCTGGTGCGCACTTGGAGATCAAGCTGAATGGCTTGCTGGTTGCTGGAGATCGTGCTCATATAAGACTTTGTCCCTTCTACAATTTTTTCCATTTTACTTTGCGTATATGCCCCGTCGGACGCTTCGGGCTTTTGAATGCTATATTTCTCAAAGGGGTCAAAGCCATATTTATCCTGAAATTCTTTTTCTGCCTGAATGATTTTTTGCGCATCCACGGTGCTCTCCGGGCCGCCTTCGGGGGAGAGATCATTCATTTTGCTTAACCACTCATTCGCCTGCTCGGCGTTTTTATTGGCGTCTTGAAGGCTTTGCAATGAAACCGCGAGTGCTTCCGCAGCACGCGTGGCGGCTTTGGCCATCACTTGGTATACAAGCTCAGCCACAGTGAGCGACTCGCCATCCAAGATGAAGCGATCGGTTTCGGCATCAAATATGATCTCGTTTTCATCAGGCGCGCTTTGCTGAACCTCTGAATTATTTTCTTGTGACTCTTTTTTTTCTGCCTTCTGAGACTTGGGCTGTATTTCAAACGTCGTGTAGGAAGAATTTTGATTCACAGAAAAAGGATTGGTAGACATGAATTGCCCTCCTAATGCTTTAAAGCCGATGGTGAAATTATAACAGCCATAACGCGCTGTAGCGGACTATCCCCAAAATATCATTAAGATGATTTTCGCTTCACAAAAAAGAGAACTTTAATCTCTACTGGCTTCGGCCTGCACGACGCCTTCGTAAGCTTTTAAAACAGCGGCAAGCTCCTCCTTAGTTTCATCGGTCATTTTCGTATATTTTTCTGCATCTGTTTGTGCGAGCGACTGCTCGGTATTGACTGCGCTGAGCTGGGACTTAACCCCTTCAATCATTTGATCCAGATCTCCTTGTTTTACAGCGTCATATTCTTTCGTCACAATTGAATTATTTTCTTTGTCAATTGAGCCGCCATATCTCGTGAGAATAAATCCGACATTGTTCTGCCAATGCAACATTTGCCCTACCGACATGTCTTTAAGCCTATCAGACACATGCCATTTATCCCAACTCTTATAAAATTTTACCATGTCTTCCTCTGTCATATTTCTAGTTCTCTTCTCCTTGCCGTTGGTATATTTGTAAACCCTATAGCGCATTTCAGGTTTCATATCTTTGATACCGATCTGGTCGAAAGGATCTGTGCCATAAATGTCAGCAAATTTCGCAGCCTGATCGGTGATGTCATCAGCTTCAACGCGGGCATCGGCACCGCCGCTTGGGCGAATAGCGCGCAGGCCGTTTAAAAAAAACACAATCATTTTTGCTTTGCGATTGGTGCGCCACAATTCTTTCGCGACAGAGGCCAGACGTTTCTGTGCGATTTTTCCAGTGTCGCGCTGCACAAGGAAAATAGCAGCTAAAACATCATATGTCTTGCCGTCAATAACAAACAGGCCTTCAAGATCCACCCTGATGTGGGATTTATGCGAAACATTTTGTGTGCTGCCGTTTTGTGTATCGGCAGGCAGCGCGTTAGGATTCGCAGCTTTGTCGGTATGTGTGATGCCAGTCATAATTTAATCGTCATGATTTAATGTAGGCCGAGCCGCCGCGATAGGTCGGCAGCGCAGAGCGTTCAAACTGCGCGTCAAGCGCGGGAACACCTTTGAGCTTAAAGCCAGCAAGGCCTGTATTGTAGCGCTGCATTTCATGATTGCCGGTCTTCAGCGCAAACAAGGTCCGCAAACGGCGTGTTGCCGGTCGCGGCGGCTGGTCGGGCGCGGGAAGAATTCCGGTTTGATCAAAAACCGCTGAGAGATATTTCACTTCAGCGTCGAGCTGGCCGGTGCGATCTTTGCCACTCTTGCAATGGAACAAAGTTTTTTCGCCGAGCGCATCGGCGAGCATCACCACGCGCGCCGGCATTTTATAAGGCTCGCGGCCTTCGCGCACATAGCTGCCCTTTGCCCAGATGGTCTTCACTTGATCGGCCAATTGCGTGATCTTGGCTTCCTGCCTCTGTAAAGAGACAAGATCATGCTGCAATTGACCGTGCGCCTCAGACGTCAGAGCGCTGTTTTTCAACATTTGGCTGATATGGTTTTGATCTATCTGAAGCTGTTTAATCTTATCGGCGGCCTGCCCAGAGATTTGTTTATCGCTGCGCTTGCCCACCATGTGGTTGAGCACCGGATCATTGAGCCGTGCGGACAAGCCCCAGCCCATCAGGCCTTTCCAAAAAGGCAGCCGATTGCCCTTAACCACACCAACACCGCGTAAAGCTCCCGCATTGACGCCAAAACTCAAAACACGCGGCCTCACCTGCACGCGCACCGAGGTCAATTTGCCGTCGACGGGCGAGCGCAGTTTCAATTTGATGGGCAGGCCATTATTGCGCAAACTCTCCAACCCCTCTTTGTGATGGGTGAGCATGGTCTGTTCGCTGGATTTGCCGCCCAGCTCGCGCAGATGATCGGGCGTCATCAGCGACAAAGAGGTGATCGGCAGCTCAACCAACTCGCCTTGCAGCGCGCGCTCAAGCAAAGCGGGATCATCAAGCAGCATTGTGGCCGCAGTATCTTCTGCCATCGCTTTGGAAGTTTCTTGACGCGCCTCTTTGGCTAAGCGGCGCGCTTCAGCGGGTTTTGAGTGAAAGAGCTCAACCAGCTGCGCGGAGGTTTCTACGCGCCGCCCGCGATCCACCAAAACACTTTGAAAAAGGCCTTGCAGCTCCGGATTGCTGAGCTGGGCGAGTTTCTTTGGCGTCATATCGTAAGCGTCAAGCACGCCTGAGCGATGAGCGCTAAACAGCTCCTGACCGCGGTCATTGGTAAAAGATGTCCTCGCCAGATTGACCGCATGATCATATTGCAGCCGATCACTCGAACCAACACCTGATCCGCGATAAGGCTGCGCAAGACGGTCAGAATGAACCGCCGACGGCGTGATCACACTGCGAAAGCTGCGCTCATCGCCGCCCAGCTTGACCCGGATCTCATTATCAATCTTCGGCCAGGGCTTTTTATTGATTGCCTGAAGATATCCCTGCTCTTGTAAAAATTTAAGACTCGGCAAATTGCGCATATTAAATCCTGCGCTTTTTAATTGATGATTCAAAAACAAATTGATCATTTGCTCTTGAGTCATATCGCGCCGCCCGGCAGGCAGCTTGAGGCCGCGCGCCCAGCCTTTTTCCAATTCTTTTTTCGCTTTCGGCGATACGCCGTCGGCTTTGCTGATCGGCATATCCAAAAGCAAAGCGAGATCATCCGGGTTTTGCGGAATCATTTTATCTTTGAGCTGCGCCAAAGACGCAATATGTTGGGCGAGCTGCATGTCGATTTTGTCAAGTGCGCGCAGCTTTTGCGGGTCATCGGGGCAGGATTTTCGCAAACTCGTCAGCACCTCGCGGCCAGCTTGGGCTTGAAGCAAATGAAAATCCAACCGCTCATCGCGGCTGGTCGCCGGACGCTCCGGCAGATGATCGGTGTGCAGGCTCATCAGATCAGCCAGCGCCATATGTTTGTCAGCCAGCGCCGTGATCGCACTGTCCAAAACCTTCACCATGCCCAAATTTTCAGGCATGCTCTCGCGCAGATCAACAAGGTGCGCCTGCAAGATCGGAATGTTTTCCTTATGCGTCCATAAAAGCTGGTTGAATTTTTTCTGCTCCTTGCCGGTGAGCTTGCCGGTCTTGTTGAGCTTGTTGGACAAAGTCCCAAGCTCCGCCAAATCTTTTTCCGCCGCTTCGGTATAATCAAACACTTGATCAAGCGAGTTCCATACCTTCGCCTCAGTGAATTGCTGCTCGGTGACAGGTCTGAGAAATGGCGCAGCCCGCGGCACTTCTAACTCATGTGCATCCACTTTGAGAAAACGGGTGAACAGCTGTTTGGAATAATCTTGCTGCTTCAGATTTTGATTCATATTTTTCTGAAACCGCACACGATCGGGTTTGCTGAACCGGCCAGTCGTCTCAATTTTTTTGGCGACCTGCGCGGCCATTTTGTCGTCAACGCTGCCTTTCTCAAAAGCGGAAAGCAGCTTTTTGACTTCTTTCCGCGCCGTCTCACCGATGGGTGTGCGCGCCAGTTCAGCATAGACGCCGGTTGCGGGAGAAAATGTCTCAGCCGACGAGCCTGTCGCAGGCGAGCCTATCGCAAGTGAACCTGTCGCAGGCGAGCCTGTCGCAGATGAAGATGAGCTTGGCCGCCTCAAAACTTGCCCGGTTGCGATCTCCACGGCGCGCCGCTGTAAGGGCACCTGTCTGTGGAGAGCCTGTCCGCGCGCGCTTCTCGCGGCAGCGCCCGCAGTCAACCCGCCGCGCGACGAAACTTGCGCGGCTGCCGGATTGGCTGATGCGCGCCCGGCCATCTTATTGCTTGGCTTGTTGAGATCGTTTGGCGCCTGAGACGCTCCCTGCACGGGAGCGCGCAAAACTTGAATTTGTGCTTCAACACGAGACATTAAATTAAGATAATATCAGGCCACAAAATCCAACTTCACATTGTCAATCACATTGTGTTGTGAATCAGGTGAAGATATGGGGCAATAACATATGGATATGCCAAAATCAGATCAGGAGACTTTGCGGCGGCGCAGTGAGATCGCGCGCGCTTTATCGGCGATTGTGCCGGGCGAAGGCGTCATCACCGATCCCGATGCGCTGCGCATCTATGACAGCGACGGCCTAACCGCCTATCGTCAATCACCGATGCTGGTTGTGCTGCCGTCAACGACACAGCAAGTATCACAAATTTTGCGCTATTGCGCGCTGAACAAGATCAAGATCGTCGCGCGCGGCGCGGGGACGTCTTTATCCGGCGGTGCACTGCCTTTGGAAGACGGCATTATATTAGGCATGTCAAAATTTAATCGCATTTTAGATATTGACCCCGCCAATCGCTGCGCAGTGGTAGAGCCCGGCGTGACCAATTTGGCGATCACCAAAGCGGTTGAAACGCACGGACTTTATTATGCGCCCGACCCTTCCAGCCAGATCGCCTGCACGATCGGCGGCAATGTTGCGGAAAATTCAGGCGGCATTCACTGCCTCAAATATGGATTGACGACGAATAATCTTCTGGGCCTCAAAGCGGTGTTGATGGATGGCAGCACGATCAGCATTGGCGGCAAAATGATTGAGCCGGTCGGCGGCTATGATGTGATGGGCATTCTCACCGGATCGGAGGGGCTTTTGGCGATCATCACCGAGGTCACTGTGCGTCTGCTGCCTAAGCCGCAATTTGCGCAAGCGGCTTTGATCGGATTTAGCTCGGTGGCGTCGGCAAGTCATATGGTCGCCGACATCATCAGCGCAGGCATCATTCCGGCCGGCATGGAGATGATGGATAAAATCGCCGCGGGCGCAGCCGAAGCCTATATTCAAGCCAGCTATCCGACAAATGCTGAAGCGCTTCTCATCATTGAACTTGATGGCAATGAAGCCGAAGTTTTTGAACTGATGGCGCGCATTGATACTTTAGCGCGCGCTCATCATGCGACGAGCTTGCGCCTGTCAAAAAACGATCATGAGCGCGAACAATTTTGGGCCGGACGCAAAAGCGCCTTTCCGGCTGTGGGGCGTCTCGCGCCCGACTATTACTGCATGGACGGCACCATTCCGCGCGCGCAGATTGCTCCTGTGCTTCACGAGATCACGCGCTTGAGCAAAAAATATCAGCTCGGCGTCGCCAATGTGTTTCATGCGGGCGACGGCAATCTGCACCCGCTGATTCTCTACGACGCACAGCAAGCCGGACAGCTCGAAACCGCCGAAGCTTTTGGCCGCGAAATTCTCGAATTATGCGTCAAGGTCGGCGGCGTGCTGACCGGCGAGCATGGGGTCGGCGTTGAAAAGCGCGATTTGATGCCCTTAATGTTCAGCGAGGAAGACCTCAACCAGCAGCAGCGGCTCAAATGCGCATTTGATCCTCATCATCTGCTCAACCCGGGCAAGATGTTTCCCCAGCTGCGCCGCTGCGCCGAGCTTGGCCGCATGCATGTTCATCGCAATCAATTGCCCTTCCCTGATTTGGAGCGCTTCTGATCATGGCGCAAGTGGCAGCGCAAAATCTTAAAGACATTCAAGAAGCTCTGCGCTGGGCGCGCGACGGCAATCGCGCGCTGGAAATTTTTGGCGGCGGCAGCAAGCGTGCCATTGGACGCCCGATCAAAAACGCGCATCGGCTTTGCCTCAAAGCACTCAGCGGCATTTTATTCCATCATCCTGAGGAGCTTGTCATTTCCGCGCGCGCCGCGACGCCGATGCGCGACATCAACGCCGCGCTGGCCGCCAAAGGCCAAATGCTCGCCTTTGAGCCTCCCGATTGGAGCGCGCTGTTTGGTCATAATGCGCCTCATGCGCCTCATGCGCCGCATAATGCGCCCCATAATGCCGCCCATAATGGGACGATCGGCGGCATCATTGGCAGCAATTTATCCGGCGCGCGCCGCATCATCGCCGGTGCGGCGCGCGATCACGTTTTGGGCTTCCACGCCATTTCCGGACATGGCGCAGCGTTTCAATCGGGAGGACAGGTCGTCAAAAACGTCACCGGCTATGATCTATCCAAATTGATGGCAGGATCATGGGGAACATTGGCGGTGCTGCATGAAGTCACGCTGAAAACCATGCCCAAACCGGAAGTGGTGCGCTCTGTGTTTCTGCACGGGCTTGATGACGCCGTCGCCGTCCAAGTGATGGAGCGCGCTTTGATTCAAAATCATGGCGTCAACGGCGCGGTGCATCTTCCGACACAAGCGGCCATAAATTGGCCAGAGCTGAACGCGCAAGAATCGCTCACCGCCTTGAGAATTGAAGGCACGGCGCGCGCGACAAGCGCAGCGGCTGATGCGCTGAAAAAATTATTTGAAGATTTGGCGCCCATCACGATCATTGGCAATGAGATTTCATTGCGATTTTGGCAAACCATCTGCAATGTTGAATTATTTGCTGTGTCCTCAAAAAATGCGCCGCCGCCGCTTTGGCGCATTTCCGCGCCGCCATCTCTAGCCGCGAGTGTTACCGCGCGGCTTTCGGTGGAACTGGAAGATATGATTTACTTTATGGATTGGGGTGGCGGGCTAATCTGGCTCAGCCACAGCGCGCAAGATCAAGAAAGCTTCGTGAACAAAGCTAATTACATTCGCAATATCTGCGTGGAAAATGGCGCTGAGGCGGTTTTGATTCGCGCCGACGAACAGGCGCGAGAACAAGTGAGCTTTTTCCCGCCGCTCGCCCCGCCGCTCGCCGCGCTCACCGCGCGGATCAAGCAGGCTTTTGACCCTCAAGCCATTTTGAATCCGGGCCGATTATATTTCGGCATTTAGGAGTTTGGCATTTAAGCGAGATGGTTTAAAAGAAAAAGATGCGCACAAATTTTACCGCCGAACAGCTTGCCGATCCGGAAATTGCCGAAATGCAGCAGATTTTTCGCTCCTGCGTTCATTGCGGTTTGTGCACGGCCAATTGCCCCAGCTATAATGTGCTCGGCGATGAACTTGATGGACCGCGTGGCCGCATCGGTTTGATTCAAGACCAGCTTGAAAAAGAAACCATCACGCCTGCTCTGGTCAAACATATGGATCGCTGTCTGTCATGCTTGGCGTGCATGTCGGTCTGCCCGTCGGGGGTGGATTATATGCATCTCGCCGACCTCGCGCGCACAAAAATTGAAAGCGCCAAAGTGCGGCCTTGGCGCGCGCGCATGCACCGCGCTTTCATTCATTATTTAACGCGCCATCCTTTCATCTTCAGGCTGACATTGTTTTTTGGCCTGATCGGAAAATTATTTGCCTGGCTGCTGCCGCAAAGCTTAAAGCCCGCGCTTGCCTTTACGCCAACCGATCTGCGCGCGCTGAGCAAATCCAGAGCGACTCATGAAGTGATTCATCCTGCGCTCGGCCCGACGCGGCTTCATGCTGTGCTGTTCACCGGCTGCACGCAGCAAGTGCTCGCGCCCGAGATTGACGCCGCCACCATCCGCATTCTCACCCGCCATAACATTGAGCTGGCCGTCATGCACGGTGCGGGATGCTGCGGTGCCATGCCGCTTCATCTCGGCAAGCGCAAAACGGCGCGTGATCTGGCGTGGAAAAATATCTGCGCTCTGCCTGATAATGCTGACTATGTCATCGCCAACGCCGCCGGCTGCGGTCTCGCGATGAAAGATTATGGCCATCTGCTGCCAGCAGAAGACCGTGCACGCGAATTTTCCGCGTGCGTTTTGGATGTCAGCGAGATGCTGCAACATTTGGGCTATCAGCCTCTTGAAAGGCCGCCCGGCGCCGGACAGACAATCGCCTGGCATGGTGCCTGCGCCCTTCAGCATGGGCAGCGCATTGATGATCTGCCGCGCCATTTGCTCACACAAGCCGGATATCGCGTCGTTCTGCCGCGCGATCCTCACGCCTGCTGCGGCTGGGCGGGGACTTATCACTTATTGCAAAACAAGCTCTCGCTACAAATCCGCGAGCGCAAGGCCGAAGCGCTCAATGCGTGCGGCGCGGATATTGTCGCTTCCGGCAATATGGGCTGTCTGATGCACCTGTCAGACCAGCTAGAGGCACCCAGCGCGCACTTTGTTCAACTGCTTGATTGGGCTAGCGGCGGGCCGCCGCCAAAACCTTTTGCCTAAAGCCTTTTGCCTAAAGCCTTTTACTTGAAACCGGCTAGCAGAATAGGCTATATATAGCCTCACCTTTAGATTCAAGGAATGATCAAAATGTCTGCGATAATTGAAACAGGCGGCAAGCAATATCGCGTTGAGAATGGCGGTGAAATTGCCGTAGAAAAGCTTCCGGGCAAAGTCGGCGAGGTCGTCAAATTATCCTCCGTGCTAATGGTCGGCGATAAGATCGGCGCGCCCTTTGTTGAAGGCGCGCATGTTGAGGCCGAGATCATCAAACAAGACCGGCTGCGGAAGATTTTTCTGTTCAAAAAGAAGCGGCGCGCCCATTATCGGCGGCGCGGCGGCCATCGCCAAGAGATGACCTGGCTCAAAATCGCAAAAATTACCGGATAGATGACCGAGATACATCATGGCACATAAAAAATCAGGCTCATCTTCGCGCAATGGACGCGATTCGATCGGACGGCGGCTCGGGGTCAAAAAATTCGGCGGCGAGAGAGTGTCTGCCGGTGAAATTTTGATCCGCCAGCGCGGGACAAAGTGGCATTCAGGCCGCCATGTCGGGATCGGCAAAGACCACACTTTGTTTGCGCTGAAAAGCGGAAATGTCGCCTTCGGGCGCGGACGCGGCGGTCGGACGATCATTTCGGTGGAGCCGCTCGACTCATAAACCGCCCGCGCCGGTTGGAGCAAAGCGGGGTCAGGACGATGAAGTTTTTAGATGAAGCGAAAATTTATGCCCGCTCAGGCGATGGCGGCGCAGGCGCGGTGAGCTTTCGCCGTGAGAAATTCATCCCGCGCGGCGGGCCCGACGGCGGCCATGGCAGCGATGGCGGCGACATCATCGCCGAATGTATTGAAGGCTTGAACACTTTGATTGATTATCGCTTCCAGCAGCATTTCAAGGCGGATCATGGCCACAACGGCATGGGGAAAAAACGCAGCGGCGCGAAAGGTGCAGATAAAATTTTATATTTTCCTGCGGGTACGCAGATATTTGACGAGAGCGGCGAAATTTTACTCGGCGAATTGACGCAGACCGGCCAGAGAATCTGTCTGCTTCATGGCGGACGCGGCGGACGCGGCAATCATTCATTCAAAGGCCCGCAAAATCGATCGCCGCATTATGCGCAGCCCGGCCAAAAGGGCAAAGAGAGCTGGCTATGGCTGCGCCTCAGTCTGATTGCTGACGCTGGATTGATCGGCCTGCCCAATGCGGGCAAATCTTCGCTGCTTGCTGCTTTGAGCGCCGCGCGGCCCAAAGTCGCCGATTATCCGTTCACGACATTACAGCCTTATTTGGGCGTGGTGCGCGTCAATGAGCAGGAATTTGTGCTCGCTGACATTCCGGGCCTTTTGAAAGGCGCGCATCTCGGCACGGGGCTGGGGCAAAAATTCCTGCGCCATATTGAGCGCTGTCGTGTGCTGGTTCATTTGATTGACTCATCCCTTGATGATGTCGCAGGGGTCTGGAGAACGATCCGCAATGAGCTCGCCGCTTATGGCGGCGACCTTGCGCAAAAAAAAGAGGTGATCTTTCTGTCCAAAAGCGATCTGCTAACCGAAGATGAGCTCAAGAAAAAAATCAAACAATTGCGCGCGGCGACAAAAAAAGATGTGTTTGCGCTCTCAACTTGGACGCGCCAAGGGCTTGATGAGGCCAAACAATTGATCAATCATATTATTATAGACAGTGCCATGACAAAAAGCCAAAAACATAATGAACAAAAAGATGCGGGGCTTGCATGGCATCCTTGATCGCGGCGGCGTCTGCATCTGACGCGCTGAAAGCGGCGTCGGTCATCGTGGTGAAAATCGGTTCGTCGCTTCTCGTTTCCGAACAGGGCGGCGCGTTGCGCAAAGATTGGCTGCGCGCGCTCGCCGAAGATATCGCCGCCATTCACAAAACCGGCCAGAAAATCCTGATCGTCTCGTCGGGCGCGATCGCGATGGGACGCCAAGACCTCGCTCTGCCGCCCGCGCCGCTCAGACTGGAAGAAAGCCAAGCGGCGGCGGCGGCAGGGCAAATTCATCTCGCTCATGCGTGGCACGAAGCGCTGGGCGCGTTCGGCATCATCGTGGCGCAAATTTTGCTGACCTCGGGCGATACGGAAGGACGGCGGCGCTACCTCAATGCGCGCAACACTTTGATGACCCTGCTCGCGCTGGGCGCGATTCCGGTCATCAATGAAAACGACACCGTCGCCACCGACGAAATCCGCTACGGGGATAATGACCAGCTTGCTGCGCGCGTTGCCAATATGGTCGGCGCGGAATGTCTGGTGCTGCTGTCAACGGTGGACGGGCTGCTCAGCCGCGATCCGGCGCATAAAGAGGCCGCAGACGCGCCCGCGCTCATCCGCCAAATTGACCGCATCACGCCAGAGATTGAGGCGCTTGCGCGCGATGCGGGTGTCGGCCTCCATCGCGGCGGCATGAGAGCCAAAATCGCCGCGGCGCGCATCGCCAATCAAGCCGGATGCCATATGGTGATCGCGCAAGGCCGTGATGCGCACCCCCTCAAGACGCTGCTTGCGGGCGGCGCGTGCAGCTGGTTTCCGGCCAAAGCCTCGCCGCAGGCCGCGCGCAAAACTTGGATCGCCGGAACGCTCAAACCCAGAGGCGCGCTCATTATTGATGACGGCGCGGCAAAAGCGCTGCGCCAAGGCAAGAGCCTGCTGCCTGCGGGCGTCAAAAATGTCGAGGGTGAGTTCTCGCGCGGCGATGCGCTGCGCATCAAAACGCAAAGCGGCGAAGAGATCGCGCGCGGCCTTTCGGCCTATTCCAGTGAAAATGCCGCGCAGATCGCCGGACATAAAAGTGGTGAAATTGAAGCCATATTGGGCTATCGTGGACGAACGGCGATGATCCACGCTGATGATCTCGTCATTTTAAAAGGATAAAGATATGGCGCGCCGCGCTGAACAAGATAATCGCTTGAAAGAGATGCTCACGCTGGGGCAGGCGGCGCAGCAAGCGGCTGCCGAAATGGCGCAGGCGACGGCGGCGCAAAAAAACGATGCGCTTGCGGCGATGGCGACAATACTGCGCGAGCGGCAAAGCGACCTTCTCGCCGCCAATGAGCTCGATATTGGCCGCGCACAAGACAAACTCACCGCCGCCAAAATTGACCGCTTGAAGCTTGATGAAGCGCGCATCGCGTCAATGGCCAAAGGACTCGAAGATATTGCCGCGCTTGATGATCCGGTTGGCCAAAAGATCGCCTCATGGGAGATGCCGAACGGATTGCATATTGAGCGGCGGCGCACGCCGCTCGGCGTTATCGGGGTCATTTTTGAAAGCCGCCCCAACGTCACCGCCGATGCCGGAGGCCTCTGCCTCAAAGCGGGCAATGCGTGCCTGCTGCGCCCGGGCTCTGAAAGCGCCGAGAGCAGCACGATGATTCATAGCTGCCTGCAACAAGGGCTGCGCGCCGCCGATCTGCCTGAAGCGGCGATCACGCTCGCCCCTTTGGGCGACCGCGCTGTGGTCGGCATGATGTTGAGCGGCCTTGACGGCGCGCTCGATGTTCTCGTGCCGCGCGGTGGCCGCGATCTGACCGGACGCGTCCTCACTGAGGCGCGCATTCCGGTGTTCGCTCATCTTGAAGGCATTTGCCATATCTATATTGACCGCGATGCCGATCTTGAAAAGGCTTGCGCGATTACATTGAATGCGAAAATGCGGCGCACCGGCATTTGCGGGGCGGTGGAAACCGTACTTGTTGATCGCGCGGCGGCGGATAAAATTTTAAATCCGCTGGTCAAAACGCTCCTTGATGCCGGCTGCGAAGTGCGCGGCGATGACATTACGCAAAAAATTGCGCAAAAAGCCGATCACTCCGTTATCCCCGCTAGCAACGAGGACTGGCACACAGAATATCTTGATGCGATCGTCAGCATAAAAATTGTTGATGGCGTCCAAAATGCCATGCATCACATTGCGCATTATGGCTCCGCTCACACTGAATCGATCATCACCGAAAATCAAGAGACCGCGCAGCTCTTTTTATCTCAAGTGGATAGCGCGATCGTCATGCATAACGCGTCAACCCAGTTCGCCGATGGCGGCGAGTTCGGCATGGGCGCTGAAATCGGCATCGCGACCGGCAGATTCCACGCGCGCGGGCCGGTCGGCGTCGAACAACTGACCAGCTTCAAATATATCGTGCGCGGCAGCGGCCAAACTCGCCCGTAAATGAAACACTTGCCGCAACGAGGGCATCATCGCGTCGGTATTCTGGGCGGCTCGTTCAATCCGGCGCATGCGGGCCATCTTCATATCAGCAAAATCGCGCGCCAAAGGCTCGGCCTTGATCTGGTCATCTGGCTTGTCGCGCGGCAAAATCCTTTCAAACCCGACCAGCCGCCTTTTGCGCAGAGATTCCAAAGCGCACAAAATCTCGCCGCGCCTTCATGGATCATCGTCAGCGATCTGGAGCAAAAACACGGCTTCACAAAAAGTTTTGACAGCCTGTCTGCGCTTATGCGCCGCCACGCGAATATCAGCTTTATTTTTTTGATGGGGGCGGATATTTTCTGCCAATTGCCGCTCTGGCATCGCGGTGCGGAAATCCCCCATCTGATGCCGCTTGCGGTCTTGCCCCGCCGCGGCGACAGCCGCGCGGCGCGCCATAGCCCTCTCGCGGCGCGCCTGGCGGCTCACATCGTGCCAGAAGCCCAAAACCGCAGCCTCGCCGCTATGCAGCCCCCCGCCATCGCCTTTTTGACCGCGCCCATCCGTGATATATCCAGCTCGGTGGTGCGCAAAAATGGCCGCTAAACACGGTCAATTAAACATTTGACGCGCCTAGGTGAGACGTGCGATTTTATTTTGTCCTGAGGATGGAGAGCATCAATAATGTTCATCTCTAACTTTGCGCCCGATGATCGTGTCGGCATGAAAAAAAGCTATTTGGCAGCACGCGATCAGACCGTGAATCTGGCCGTGCCACTCAGCGTAGAAGACCAAACCATTCAAACCATGCAAGATGTTAGCCCAACAAAATGGCATCTCGCTCATACGAGCTGGTTTTTTGACACCTTTATTCTCAAACCTTTCTTTCCGTCGCACCAGAGCCAAACAGAGGGGAAATTTTCAGCCTATAATTATCTGTTCAACTCCTACTATGAGCAGATCGGGGATAAATGGCCGCGCGCAGAGCGTGGCCTCTTATCGCGCCCTTCGGTGAGCGAAGTGCACGATTACCGTCTTTATATTGACCAAAAAATGAGCCAGCTCATTGACGAAGCCAGCACGAAAAATTGGCGTGAAATTTCGCCTTTGATTTTATTAGGCCTAAGCCACGAATGGCAGCATCAAGAATTATTGCTGACCGACATTAAACATGTGATCGCCCATAATCCTCTGCGTCCGGCGATCTATCAAAAAGCGGCGAAAGCGGAGAGAGCGGATACAAGGCCATCGCCTTCAAAATGGGCGGCGTTTGACGGCGGCCTTCACGAGCTTGGCTGCGCGGAGCAAGAACAGGATTTTTGTTTTGACAATGAAACGCCGGTGCATAAAAAATTCATTCCGCCATTTGCGCTCGCGGAAACGCTTGTGACCAATCGCGACTATCGGCAATTCATGGAAGATGGCGGCTATGAAACATCCGCGCTCTGGCTTTCGGATGGCTGGCAGACAAAACAAAAAGAGCAGTGGAAGGCGCCGCTCTATTGGCAGAAAAGCGGGGATAATCATTGGACCGAATTCACTTTAGCAGGCGAACAAAAAATCGACGATGACGCGCCGGTCGTTCATCTGAGCTATTACGAAGCCGCCGCTTATGCCGCATGGCGGGGAAAAAGACTCCCGCGCGAGGAGGAGATTGAAATCGTCTCAAAGACTCTGCCGATCTGCGGCAATTTGGGGCACATGGTCAAAGATGGCGAGGCGTTGGCTGTTCATCCGGCACCGGCGCAGGGCAAAGGTCTGCGGCAAATCTACGGCGATGTCTGGGAGTGGACACAAAGCCCCTATATGGCCTATCCGGGCTATCGCGCCGCCAAGGGCGCTATCGGCGAATATAACGGCAAATTTATGTGCAACCAATTCGTGCTCAAAGGCGGCTCGTGCGCGACCGTCAAAGAGCAGATGCGTCCCAGCTATCGCAACTTCTTTCCTCCAGAGGCGCGCTGGCAATTTTCTGGACTCCGCCTCGCCGAGGATCGCTGATGTCGCAGCCCGCCTTTTTTGAAGACCATAAGCCCGATCAAGGCGACTTCCTCAGCGATATGCTCGACGGCATGGCGAAAACGCCAAAATCCATCTCGCCAAAATACCTTTATGACGAACGCGGCTCAAAGCTGTTTGAGGATATTTGCCGCACCGAAGATTATTACATCACGCGCACCGAAATGACTCTGCTGCGCAAGATCGGCGCCGAGCTGGCCGGTATCGCCGGGCCGCGCGTCAATCTGGTGGAATTCGGCATGGGCGACGGCCAGAAAGCGCGCATGATCTTGAATATGCTGCAAGCGCCCAGCGGATTTACCGGCATTGACATTAACCGCAATCAATTATTGGATCGGATCACGTTGATCGCGCGTGAGTTTCCGTCGGTCATTGTTGGCGGCATCTGCGCGGATTTTTTTAAGCTGGCCGCCATTCCGGAAAATGAGCAGGCCTGCTGCAATATCGGATTTTTCCCCGGCTCTACGATCGGGAATTTTCTGCCCGATGAACAAAAAAAATTAATGTGCGCTTTCTGCGCGGCTCTAGGCGCGGGCGGCAGCCTAATCATCGGCGTTGATCTGAAAAAAGACGCCCGCATCGTCCACGCCGCCTATGACGACGGGGCAGGCATCACCGCCGCCTTCACGCTCAACCTCATCACGAGAATCAACCGCGAGCTCAATGGCGCAATCAACCAAGCCGCCTTCAAACATGAGGCCGTCTATAATGAAAGCCAGGGCTGCATAGAGATCTGCCTGCGCAGCCTCTGCGATCAGACCCTGTCCTTCGGCGCGCATCAGTTCAAAATCCGCAAGGACGAGCCGATCCATACCGAAAAATCCTACAAATTCACGATCCCGCAATTCCAAGACCTCGCGGACTCGACAGGCTTCAGACCGCGCAAAAGCTGGACCGATCCCGATCAGCTCTTCTCCATTCACTGGCTGGATGTCGCTTAATGGCCAAAATCCTTGAGATCGTCAAAACCTGCTTGAATGACGGCCAAGCTGAAAATCTTCTCCATATTCCTCTCAATAAAGATAGGGCCCTAGCCGATGATATGGTCATCGCCTCCGGCACGAGCAGCCGCCACGTCGCGGCACTCGCCGAGCGCCTCGCCGAACATCTGAAAAAACACGCACAGATCAACGCCCGCATTGAAGGCCTCCCCGCCGGAAACTGGGCGCTCGTCGATGCCGGAGATGTTATCGTCCATATCTTTCGCCCCGAAGTGCGCGCCTACTACCAGCTTGAGGATATTTGGAACAAAAATACCCCGTAAGCTGCATTTGACAGATTCACTCCGCTCCCTTAATTTCGGAGCAAGCAAAAACTAGGGAGCCATTATGAAAATCCTGATCCCCGTCAAACGGGTGGTTGATTATAACGTCAAAATCCACGTCAAGCCCGACGGGTCGGGCGTTGATCTGAACAATGTCAAAATGTCGATGAACCCCTTTGACGAGATCGCCGTGGAAGAGGCGGTGCGGCTCAAAGAGGCAGGCACCGCCAAAGAGATCATCGCGATCTCTATCGGCGACAAGGCCGCCGCCGAGACCATCCGCACGGCGCTCGCGATGGGCGCTGATCGCGGCATCTTGATTGAAACCGAGACGATGCCCGAGCCTCTCGCGGTCGCAAAACTGCTCAAAGCCGTCGCCGATGAGGAAAAGCCCGATCTGGTCATATTGGGCAAACAGGCGATTGACGATGACTGCAACCAAACAGGCCAGATGCTCGCCGCTTTGCTGGGCTGGTCGCAGGGAACCTTTGCCTCCGAACTGGCACTTGAAGACGGCCACGCCAAAGTCGTGCGCGAAATTGACGGCGGGCTGCAGACGATCAAAATCAAAATGCCCGCAATCATCACCACCGATTTGCGCCTCAACGAGCCGCGCTATGCGAGCCTGCCTAACATCATGAAAGCCAAGAAAAAAGAGATCGCCGCAAAAACCGCAGGCGATTATGGCGTGGACATCGCGCCGCATCTTGAAATCATCAAAACCCTGCCGCCGGTAGAGCGCAAGGGCGGCGGAAAAGTGGAAAATGCCGACGAATTGGTCGCCAAACTCAAAGAAGAAGCGGGGGTGATTTAATATGGCTGTTCTCGTCATTGCCGAACATGATAACCAGACGCTCAATGCGACGACGGCCAAAGCGGTCGGGGCGGCGGCGAAAATCGATCAAGACATCGCCGTGCTGGTCGCCGGAGATCAATGCGATGCGGTCGCGCAGAGCGCGGCAAAACTAACCGGCGTCGGCAAAGTTTTGCACGCCGATCATCAAAGTCTGGGCAGCCACCTCGCCGAGCCGATGGCAGACCTCATCACGAAGCTGGCTGAAAATTACGAGCATATCCTCGCCGCCGCGACGACGATGGGGAAAAATGTCCTGCCGCGCGTCGCGGCTTTGCTCGACGTCGCGCAGATTTCCGAGATCAGCGCGGTCATCAGCAAAGATGAATTTGAGCGGCCTATTTATGCCGGCAATGCGATCCAGACGGTCAAAAGCAAAGACGCCAAAAAAGTTATGACCGTGCGCGGCACGTCTTTCCCTGCCGCTGAAGAAGGCGGCGCAGGCGCGGTTGAAAAAGTGGATGTCGCCGATCTTAAAACAGATCTGTCGGAACATATCGGCGCAGAGCTGACGCAATCCGATCGCCCCGAACTCACGGCGGCGCGCATCGTCATCTCCGGCGGGCGCGGCATGCAATCGGGCGACAATTTCGTCCTGCTTGAAAAAATCGCCGACAAATTAGGCGCGGCGATCGGCGCTTCGCGCGCAGCCGTCGATGCGGGCTATGTCCCCAATGATTACCAAGTCGGCCAGACCGGCAAAACCGTCGCACCCGAACTCTATATCGCCGTCGGCATATCAGGCGCGATCCAGCACCTCGCGGGCATGAAGGATTCCAAAACCATCGTCGCCATCAATAAAGACGAAGAAGCGCCGATCATGCAGATCGCCGATTACGGCCTCGTCGCCGACCTCTTCACCGCCATCCCCGAATTGGAGGCCGCGCTCACCAAAGCGGGCTATTGATTTAATCCGCGCCGCTCACCAGACAGGCGCTCACCGCTAAAAGCGCCACAACCCCCAGCTGACCCCAAACACGCAGCTTCATCAATTTCTGCGCGCGCTGCGCCGAGCGATCTTTGCGCACCATGTTATAAAGCCCTAAAAATAAAACCCCGACAACGAAGGCCAGACCGGCTAAAACAAAATAAATCATAGGCAAGAATAACAGGAGAATGGATATGGCAAAAAATTCATTAACTGGTCCGCAGCTTGATGCCGCCTCTGGACAGGCCGACAGCCTCATCGTGTTCTGTCATGGCTATGGCGCCGACGGCGCAGACCTCATCGGCCTTGCTCCTCATTGGCAAAAACTTCTGCCCAACACGGTCTTTGTTGCGCCCAATGCGCCTCAGCCATGCGATATGGGCGGGTTCGGCTATCAATGGTTTGCGATCGCGCGCGACCGCGATCCCGAAAAAATGCGAGCCGGCGTCGAAAGCGCGGCCAGTCTGCTTGAAGATTTCTTAGCCCATGAATTGGCGCGGCTGGGCGTCGAGGATCATCGGCTCGCTCTGGTCGGATTTAGTCAAGGGACGATGATGGCGCTCCATGTCGGCCTGCGCCGCAAGATTGCACCGGCGGCGATCTGCGGCTATTCCGGCGCTCTGCCCGAAAAAGAAAATCTGGCAGACATTAAATTACGCCCGCCGATCCTGCTCATTCATGGCGACAAAGACCCGATGATCCCCGCAACCGCAACATTAAACGCTGCACAAAGACTGGGCGACGCGGGGTTTGAAGTTAAATATCATATCAGCCAAGGCGGCGGCCATTCCATCATGCCTGACGGGCTGCAGCTTGGCGGACAATTTTTAGCCGCACATCTCTCAACGCCTTAAGCAGCGATAAGGCTATGATAAGCCATTGAAAGATAAGTCATTTTATCAAGACAGATCATGCTATAATCATTTCATGCGGTTGAACCAGATTCTTACCGAAAGCCAGAAGGCAAAGATCCGCAAACGCTCTTATATGCGGAATCTCTGGCTGATCGTTCATGCTTGGAGCGTGATTGCGCTTACAATGACAGCGTTTGCGCTTGCGCCGCATTGGGCGATCGCCGTCGCCTTTTATCCGTTCGCGGTTGCGCTGATCGGTACGCGGCAGCTCGGCCTCGCCGTGCTGATGCATGATGCCGCCCATGGCACAATCCATCCAAACCGCTATATCAATGACTGGATCAGCGATCTGTTTTTCGCCTGGCCGGTCATCGCGCGCACCGACTCCTATCGCCGCTATCACCTCAAACATCATGCGCGCACACAGCAGGAAGATGATCCCGATCTGATCCTCTCTGCGCCTTTCCCGATCACGCGCGCAAGCCTGCGGCGCAAATTCATTCGCGACCTGACCGGCCAGACCGGATACCAGCAGCGCAAAGCGCAGATCATCGCAGCACTTGGCAAACCGACATGGAGCCTCAAAACGCGCTGCAGATATTTCATCAGCAAATTAGGAGGCCCCCTCGCGGTACAGCTCGTCATCTTAGCTATTCTCACCTTCGCCGGATATCCCGAGCTTTATCTTTTGCTCTGGCTCATTCCTTTTTTGACCTGGCATCAATTGGTCACGCGCATCCGCAATATCGCCGAACACGCCGTCGTGCCCGACAATGACGACCCCCTGCGCAACACCAGAACAACACGCGCCGGATGGCGCGCGCGCGCCTTTATCGCCCCCTACTGGGTCAATTATCATATTGAACATCATTTGCTGATGTGGGTGCCTTGCTATCGGCTGCCGCGCTTGCAAAAATATCTCGCGCAAAACGGCCTCACCGAAAACATGGAGACCGAAGCCTCCTATCTCGATGTGCTCAAACGCGCCACCTCGCTGCCCGACAAAGATGATCGCCGTGGCGAGCTCGTTCATCATACGCGGCGCAAAGCTGGCTCTTTCGGAGATGGTTTCGCTAATCCAAATTCTTAAACGCGCACCAAGACTGGGCGAAAATGAAGCAGGAAACCAAATCAGCCTCTCGTTGAAAATGCTACGCCCTGATGATGCCCGTTCACTGGATTCCCGCTGACAGAGGAATCGCCAAGAGCTTCACCCACCTTTGCGGGAATGACGGAAATTAAAAGCTTGGAAACCTTTTAGCTAGAATTATATATAAATCGCCTAAAAACGCGAAGAGAGCGCAATCGCTGCGCGGCAGATCGCCGCAATCCCTGCGCGCATCACAGGGAAATTATCCTCGCCTTCCAAAAGCGCAATATCGCGATGCGCACGCTCATCATCGCGAAAGCGCGCGATCTCCTGCTTCAAGGCTTTATCTTCCTCGCCTAGCTCATCAAGCTGGCGGGTATAATGATCGTCAATCACCTCCTCCACCGCCTGCGTGCAGGCCATCGCCGCCTGCCGTCCCAGCAAAGCGGTCGCGGCACCGAGCATAAATCCGGCAGCGTGCCAAACCGGCAAAAGAGCCGTCGGGCGAATGTTCTCCCGCGCGATCATCGCCTCAAAAAAGGCAAGATGTTCCTGCTCATGTGCGGCCATCTCCTTGACTTGGCGCGCCGCGCGCTTATTGCTGCGGTCAAACAAAGCCGCCTGACCTTGATAAATGCGCACTGCGCCATATTCTCCAGCGTGATTGACGCGCGCCATTACGTCAGTCTTTTTTTCTGAAGTTTTCTTTTCTTGACTCATCATAGTTCCTAAAGGTGAATAAGGTGAATCCGGCAAAAGCCAGAGAGATCAAAAAATTATACCCCGCCAGCGACAGGCCCCACAAGCGCCATGGCGCTTCATCACAGCTCGGCGGCGCGGCGGTGGCGAGCTGCGTCATCAGGCCTTGTGTGCTCTCGGCGATGTCTGCTGCCGCCGCGCATTGCGCCGGACCGGGCCACCAAGCCCATTCCACGCCCGCATGATAGCCCCCCAATAAAGCGCTGGCGATAAATATCAAACAACATAAAGCCAAAACGCCCCAGCGAAGCCGCTCAAGCGGCAAGAACAAAGCGGCAAAACAAAGAGCGGCCACCGCATAATAAGGCCAGCGCTGCCACAGACAAAGCGCGCAGGGCTGAAGCCCAACGATATATTCAAAGTAAAATGCGCCCAGCAAAACAATCAACACGCTAGCAAGAATTCCTGAAAAAATTAAAGACAAAGCCTGTTTCAATTTTGTGCCGAAAGCCAGCCGCAGCAAAAGCTCTTCCGCCGCAGGCCCCCAAAGGCGGCAGAGACCAGCGACGATAAAAAATCGCCCGCCGCGCCCCAGCAGGCTGAAAAAAATAAAAACAAACGGGTTCAAAGAGGCCGCGCCGCTCGTGATGGCGATCACTTTATAAGGGATCGGCGTGAACGCGCCGACCAGCACAACCGCTATGCCATAATTTTGATAAAGGCTTTCAAAGCGCGCAAATTGCTCGCGCAGCCCGTAAAGATCAAGCAGCGCCCAGCCAAAATAATCCATGAAAAATACGCCGATGAAATATCCGGCAATGCCGCCCGCAACCGAAAACAAAGTCGTCAATCCGGCCAAGCGCCAAGCGCGCGCGGGCGCGGCGATCGTCATCGGCGCGAGTAGAACGTCGGGCGGCAGAGGGGAAATAATCGCCTCAGAAACACTCGCCACCGCCAAAACCAACAGCGCCCAGCGCGAGCGAACCCCTTCGCGCAGGCGCCGATAAAATGGCGGAAATGTCGCTGCCGTCTCCATCTGCCCGACCTTACCCCGCAGCCTCTATCTTGCCAAATCCCCTCACCTCACCTAGCGCGCCCCGCGCAGATATGATAAGAAAAGAGGAAGGGCGCTGTGGCGGAATTGGTAGACGCGACGGACTTCAAAAAGGGGTTGCTCCGGGGGAAACGCCGGAAGTAGAACTCGTCAAATTCGGTGAACGCCTCCAGTCCGGCTGAGGCCAACGCCGAGCGAAGCCCCAGCCCGCAAGGGTAAGGGAACGTGTAGAGACTAGACGGCGGGCAGCTAAGTGGCGGCGGTGTATAAGTTTTCACCTCCCCATAGGCCGAAGGCATAGTCCAGCGCACAAAGAAGAGGCCTCTCTTCGCGGTGAAAGCCGCAGTGTGATGCAAAATCCGTTATCCGCAAGGATGTGAGAGTTCGAGTCTCTCCAGCGCCACCATTTATGCTATAATATCCTTCTATCCGTAGTGAACAGGGAGGTATCATCATGGGATTGTTGAAAGAAATCCGTTTTGCCATCGACGCGATCGGCATGACCAATGAGCTGAAAAGGCTCAGCACACAGACCGACACGACGTTCATCACGGAGTTTGATGCGGTCATCAAGAAGCATGGCGACAAGCCGCTCCTCATCTTTGAGGGCAAAACCATCACCTATGATGAGTTTGACCGCCGCGCCGATGCCTATGCGCATTGGATGAAAGCGCAAAACACAAAGAAAGGCGAAGTCGTCGCTTTGATGATGGAAAATCGTTCGGAATATCTGATGTGCTGGGTTGGCATTTTGCGCGCAGGCGGCACGGCTGCTTTGATCAACACGCATTTGACCAGCAAGCCGCTTGCGCATTGTCTGAACATATCGGGCGCAAAACATATCATTCTCGGCGCCGAACTGGGCGAGCAATATGCCGGCGCCGCCGATATGCTTGAATTCACGCCGGAGCTCTGGACACAGGAAGGACAGATGCAAGGTTCAAAAAATATCGATGAGGCGCTCGCCACTATGCCCAGCGAACCCTTCATCCTGCCAGAGGAGCAAAAAATCGATTTTAACGACGATGCGCTCTACATCTATACCAGCGGCACAACCGGCAATCCTAAAGCTGCGCGCCTCTCGCACCGCCGCATGCTGGGCATCATGTCGATTTTCTCCAAAATCACCAAAGCCAAACCGCATGACCGCAATTATATAATCCTGCCGCTCTATCACTCGGCGGGCGGCATGTGCGCCGTCGGCACGACCATGCTGACCGGCGGCGCGATGGTGTTGAAGCGCAAATTCTCGGTGCGCGATTTCTGGGACGACATATACAAACATGGCATCACACAATTCCAATATATCGGCGAGCTGTGCCGCTATCTCACCACCGCGCCTCCGCAAGAGCACGAACAGGACCATAAACTCGAAAGAATCGTCGGCAATGGCCTGCGGCCGGATATCTGGCCGGATTTTCAAAAGCGCTTCAAAATACCCAAAATTATTGAGTTTTATGGCGCTACTGAAGGCAATGTGTCGCTGGTTAACTTCGACGGCCAAGTTGGCGCTGTCGGGCGCGTTCCCGGATGGGCGCGCTCGCGCTCCAACCTTGAAGTCGCGCAGTTTGACATTGAAAAAGAAGAGCCCGTGCGCAATCAAGAAGGCTTTTGCATCAAATGCGGACCAGACGAGGTCGGCGAATTGCTCGGGGAAATCTTCGACGATGACCCCGACAAGCCCTTCGCTCGCTTTGAAGGCTATGTCGGCAAAAAGGAAACACAGGGCAAAATCATGCATGATGTTTTCAAAAAAGGCGACCGGTGGTTCCGCACTGGCGATCTGCTGAAATTTGACAAAAAGGGCTATTTCTATTTCATTGACCGCATCGGCGATACATTTCGCTGGAAGGGCGAAAATGTCGCCACGTCAGAGGTCGCCGAAGTGCTGTCCACCTTTGAAGGGATCAGCGATGTCAATGTCTATGGCGTCAATGTCCCCGGCACTGATGGCCGCGCGGGCATGGCTTCGCTTGTCGTCGCAGGCGATGTTGATTTCAAAAAGTTCTACGAACATATCTCAAGCCAGCTGCCCGCTTATGCGCGACCCGTCTTCCTGCGGATGCAAAAAGAAATAGAAGTCACCGGCACGTTCAAACATCGCAAAGTGGACCTCGTTAAGGATGGGTTTGATCCGGCAAAAATCTCCGACCCGATCTTGTTCAACAATCCGGAAACAAAGTCTTATACCCCGCTTGATGGTTCAAGCTATGACAAAATCATGTCTGGCGGCATGAGGCTCTGATATGAATAAAACCGCGCTCGATGTTTTGGAATTTTGGCGCGCTTCTGGTGAGAAAAAATGGTGGGCTGCGAACCCCGCCTTTGATGCAGAAATCAAAACAAGATTTCACGCGCTTCATCAAGACGCCGCCGACGGCCAGCTTGATGACTGGTGCGACAAGGCTGAAACAGCTTTGGCGCTCGTCATCATCTTGGATCAGTTTTCGCGCAATATCTATCGCGGCGAGGCCGGTGCGTTCGCCTGCGATGAAAAAGCGCGCGAAATTGCGCGACGAAGTATCGCGCAGGGCTTTGATCTTGACTATGACGGGCCAGATCGCATCTGGTTTTATACGCCCTTTGAACATTCTGAAAGTGTGGAAGATCAGGCTTTGTCGGTCAGATATTTCACCGAGCGCACGACAACATCGCCCAGCAATCTGAAGTTCATTGAAGATCATGCGCAGATCATTGAGCGCTTTGGCCGCTTCCCGCATCGCAATGCAATTTTAGGCCGCGCCAATACGGCTCCAGAAGACGCCTATCTCGCCGAAAATAAAAATGTCGGCTGGGGACAGACACCCAAAAATCAACTAGAACAAACAAACTAAAACAAACCAAAGGAGAGACATCATGGCCTCAATCAAAGCCAATGGCATAAAAATTGAATATGAGCGCGCAGGCGATCCAAACAAAGAAACGGTGCTGCTCATTATGGGGCTAGGCGCGCAATTGATCCTATGGCCGGACGAGCTGGTGGATATTTTGGTCAAGCGCGGGTTTCAGGTGATCCGGTTTGACAATCGCGACATTGGCCTGTCGGAAAAATTTGACAGCGCGCCGGTGCCCGATATGTTTCAGCTCGTCGCCGATTCCGCCGCTGGCAAAACACCCGACGTCCCCTACACTTTAAGCGATATGGCCGATGATGCCGCCGCTTTGCTGAGCGCACTGAACATCAAAAAAGCGCATATTGTCGGCGCCTCCATGGGCGGCATGATCGCGCAGCTAGTCGCGGCCAATCATCCAGACCATGTGCTGAGTTTAACGTCGATCATGTCAACCACCGGCAATCCCGAACTGCCGCAGGGAACGCCCGAAGCTATGGAGGCTTTGCTCTCGCCGGTCGCGGACCCGAATGATTTGGAAGAGGCGATCAAACGCGGCCAGCATATTTGGGCGACCATCGGCTCGCCCGGCTATCCGCGCGACAAGCAGTCCCTGCTCCATGAGGTCAAGCGCACGGTCACGCGCTCTTATTATCCTGCCGGCGTCGCGCGCCAGACCGCGGCAATCCTCGCCGATGGTGACCGCCGCGAGAGGCTGAAAAAAATCACCGCCCCGACAATCGTGCTGCATGGCGAGGACGATCCGCTCGTGCCGATCCAAGGCGGTGAAGATACTGCTGCCGCAATCTCCGGCGCGCAATTGCGCCGCGTGGCAGGCATGGGACACGATATCCCGCCCGAACTCTACGAAACCTATGCCAACGCCATCTGCGAAGCTGCCAAGGGCAGTGCCAGAGGCGGTGATGAAGCCGAGGCGCTCTCCAAAGCCGTCGACGAATCCGCCGCCAAAACCGCCGAAAGCGCTTCGCGATTTCAGTAAGGTTCGCGCTGTTTAAAAAATATCAAAAGCGGCAGCACCGCCAGCCAGAGATTCACCGCCCACCAGAATAATTTATAATCGCCGATGAGCGCCCAGAAGCTGAGCGCCATCACGCCCGCGCAGAACATCAAAGTCAGCGATATGAGATTGAGGGCGCGGCGGCTCATATCTGAAACCGGCAGAAAAAGCCCCGCCAAGCCCAAAACCGCAAAGGCAATATCAATCGGCAAAAATGATAGATTCCACGCGACGATGAGCGGATCATGATGATTGGAATACATATATTCCGGATCAATGCTCAGCCAGCCCGCATAATCAAAAAAAATCAGCAGCCAATAAAGCAGCATGCCAATATCTGTCGCGGCAAGAATTCGTTTTTGGTTTTTTCCCAAAAGCACGAGGCTTGATCCTTTCTTAAAAAACTGGTGATCCCGGGAGGATTCGAACCTCCGACCCCCAGATTAGGAATCTGGTGTTCTATCCGACTGAACTACGGGACCTTAAGAAGGCGGTGTAGCGAGTGAAGATTTTATCTCATCATCCTCGCGGCGCGCGGCGATAAGCACCGACAATAATGTTTCCGTCGCCGCCTCATCGCCGGTTTTGCGCGCCAGCGCGACCTCGCGCTGCAGGCGGGCAAACGCGGCCTCATATAATTGCCGCTCGCTATAAGACTGCTCGCGCTGCGACTCCGAGCGATAGAGGTCGCGCACCACTTCGCAGAGCAAAATAAAATCACCGGAATTGATTTTCGCTTCATATTCTTGCGCGCGCCGCGACCACATTGTGCGCTTAATCCGCGCGGGCTCTTTGAGCACGGCGATGCCTTTGCGCATGAGCTTCTCATCAGCGAGCTTCCTCATGCCTCCCGAGGCCGCGCGCAAAACCGGAACTTTGAGAACAAGGCGCTCTTGTTTGAAGTCAATGATAAAAAATTCTGCCGCTTGCTCGGCGATCATCTGCTCTTTGATTTCAATGATCTGCCCAACGCCATGCGCCGGATAAACGATATATTCATTCAAACGAAAAGAGGCGCGCTGCCTGATCGGTTTTTTGAGCGCTACCGCAGCCGTTTGACCACGTGGGTTTTTTGAGGCTGAAGATGCGGCCTTCCTGACAGCTTTTTTAATTATCTTTTTTTTAGCTGTTTTTTTCTGTGCCGCCTTTTTTTGAGCGGATTTCCCTCTAGCGATTTTTTTTGTGTTCATCTGCGGATGTCTAATCCCCCTCACCCGGTTCGGGGCTAAAGAATTTATCAAACTTGCCATCAACATTTTCATATTGCTCCGCATCTGTCGGCGCATCGCGCTTAACCGTGATGTTCGGCCATTTCTCGGCATAATCCGTATTGATCTTGAGCCATTTATCAAGATCGTCCATCGGCTCGGTATCGGCAAAAATCGCATCCACCGGACATTCCGGCACACAGACCCCGCAATCAATGCACTCATCGGGATGGATGACCAGCATATTTTCGCCCTCGTAAAAGCAATCCACCGGACAAACTTCCACGCAATCCATATATTTGCACTTAATGCATTTTTCATTAACGATGTAAGTCATGCGGCTCAGTCTATATCATCGCGCGCCGCAAAGGCAAGCAAAGCCGGCAAAAACAGCACAGATGAAAATAGATCAAGCGCCAAGCCGATCATCATAAAAATCGCAAACTTTATCAGCAGAACAAGCTCCGAGAGAAGAAAAACCGCCGCACCGGCGCAAAAAAGAAGGCTCGTCAAAATAATCGCCCAGCCCGTCAGATCGAGCGCCGTCCGCCGCGCTGCAAGCGCCGACATGCCCTCACGCCTAGCGCGCCGCCAGCTATGCAAAAAATGAATCGAGTCATCCACAGCCAGACCCAAAGTGATGGAAGCCACCAAAATCGTCGTGAAATCAAACGGTGTCCCCGACCAAGAAATCACCCCAAGCACCGCAACCACCGGAACCAGATTGGATAAAAACCCCAGCACCCCAATCCGCCAGCCAAACTGAAGCAGAAAAATCACAAACACCAAAATGCCGGAAAGCGCCAAGCTCGCTATCTGCGTTGATAATATCTCCTCGCCCAGAGCATGAACGAAAATATTGAATCCGGTTAAAAATACTTCCGCAGATTGCGCCGCCTCAACAGCTTTTATGCCGATAATTGTCTCTACATCAACAATCAGGCGCGCAATCGCGCCGCTGCCCAGATCAGGCGTGCGCAGATGAATGCGCGTCGCAGTATAATCAAAATTCGCATAGGGCGAAAGAATATCGTCTTTGGATTCGCTGCGCGAAAGCTCAAGAAAAAGAAGCTCTTGGGCAAGCTTATTGTCGGTGTCGGGCAAAGCCTTTTTGCCGGTGAAAGCCTGATGCGCTTGGCCAACCGGAATGTCCATCGCTTCAGCGTGATTGACTTGTCCGTGAGAAGCGAGCCGCGCAGCAAGCTGGCGCGCGTGATCAAAGGCTTGAAGCGTCTTGAAATGATCGGGCGCCTCATGCCGGATGATCACATCAACCGCGCCCGCGCCGCCAAGTTTTTGATCGGCAAGCGCAAAATCCTGCCTGATCTGGCTCGCCGGTTTGAAAAAAACTTCGAGAAAATTCGTCTCAGTATGAAACCGCACCAGCCCCGCACCGAGAAAACTCGTCAGCAGCAAAACCGCCAAACAGATCCCAGCCGGATAGGCCGAGGTCGCGCGATGGCAAAAAGCCAAAAACCTCGCCAAAAGCCGCGACAAAAAATTTGAGGCTAGACTCTGCGATGAAAGCCCGATTTGCGGGCCAAAAAAACAAAATAAAGACCAAAATGCCGCCAGCACAAGCAGATAAAGCATCACCATTGTTATGAGCGAATCCCAGCCAAAGTTGCGCAGCGGAAAAAGCTCAGAGACCGCAAATGAGCCCAAGCCGATCGCCGTCGTCAGATTGGCAAGAAAACATGGCCACCAGACGCGGCGGATCGTCTTTTGCGCCAGCGCAAAATCATTTGGCTCGCCGTCAGAAAATTTACGGGACAAATCGCGATGATGCGCGAGAATATGAAGCCCATGCGCCACAGCGATCACGCCAGCCAAAACCGGCAAAACCAGCGCGACCGCCGTCATATCATGGCCAAGCAAAACAATGATGGACAGACTCCCCAAAACCGCAGCCGCAGCAGTCAAAAAAACAAATGCGGCGGACATCCAGCGCCCCAGTGCCAGCCATAAAAACACCGCGAGCATCATCGCTGCGCCCGCAAGCAGAAGCGGCAGATCGGCGCGGGTCTGGCTGTTGATCGCGTCTTTGAGCGCGGCTTGCGCGATCAGATGATAGCGCCCCTGCCAGCCCTCCTGCGCCAAAACGGCGCGGACAATCTCAATCACCCCAGCGCGGCGCGCGGCCTGTTCGCGCGTGTCAAGGCGCAGATCCAATGCGGCAAGGCGATGATCATCAGACAAAAGCCGTCCGGCATAGGGGCTCTGCGCAAAAGCGCGCTCATAGGCTTTGAGGTCTTTGAACGCGCCGCGCGCCAAAGCATCTGAAAAACTCTCAACCTCAATGACGCCCCGATTGTCATCCAGCCTCATCGCCGAAAGCGGCGAGCGCCGCGAAATTAAATCTTTGCCCAAGCCAGCATCAAGCGCGGCCTCAAGACGCTCAATGCGCGCCATCACATCTTTGCGGAAAAAACCCTGCGGCACATCCAGCGCGATCACCAAGCCATCGCCGGGCGCAAACTGCTCTGCCAGATAATCTAGATAAATTTCCTGAGGGTGGCTCGCGGGCAGCCAGTCATCATTGTTGAAGCTCAACTGCGAGGCTGGCGCAACCAGCACGACCAGCGCCGCCGCCCAAAAAAACCCGACCCAAAGCCGATTACTCAGTCGGGCCATAACAGCTTATGAGATAATCTAAAATTCAAGCGTCGCACCGACGCGAAAGGTCAAAGAAAACTCCTCAGAAAGCTCGGTTGAGCCTTCATTGCCTTGACGATTGTCATTGGAGTCAGCGATCAATTGGCTCGCCAAACTGGTCGTATAATCCACCGCGGCGGTCCAGTTCAAATGTTCATTGAACAATTTGGAGCCGGTGTAAAAAACACTAACGCCTGCGACAATGCCCAAAAACCCTCCGGCGAGGCCGACAGTATGCTCTTTTTCCAAGCCGAAATCGTAAAAGACATAGACCGTCGGCAGCGGAATGCCATCAAAATCACCTTCATCTAATTGAGAATCGTTGCCCGGAAATGCCGCTTTGTAAAGATCATTGGCGCGATCAGCCTCACCCGACAATAGAGACTGAAAGAGAAGAATGCTCAAGCCAAAATTCCAGCGATCATAGCGCGCATCAAACCCAAGCTGCACCATGATGGCATCAACATCAACATAGCCGCGCCCGCGATTATCGCGGACAATCCAATTAAAAAAAGCATCGAAGGGCTGACAATCATTCACGGGATTTTGGGGCGGACACTGCCTACGTCGTTGTGTAAAAACACCAATATCAGTTTGGCTTTGGTTATAAACGAACTCACCTTTGATCGTCCATTCTCTAAGCGGTATGGAGATCTCAAAACCAAAGGATCTGCTTTCTCCCAAAATCAAGCGATCTTGAACATTATAGCCGATCAAATTCGCATCATCACCGCAATCTAAACCATCACGACAAAATCTTGACACGATGGGCAGGCGGTTAAATGTGCCCAGCAATGAATAGCGCCCTTGATTAAAAGTGAATCCGATCGTCGCATAATCCGTGCGCCATAAAGCGCGGGCAGCATAGCCGAGCCGATCTTCTCCGGCTAAATCACCCCCGATCTCAAACTCGCAATCAGAAACACCCGATAGATCTTGCACCTCATCACAGGCCACTAAATCAGTGTCTACCAAGTCAGTATCGCGCAACAGATTATAATTGCCGCCGCGCAAGCCTTCTTCCAGCAGCGGGTCAAGCGAGGTTTGCAAAAACAAATAACCCGAAAGCTCAATCCGCTCGGTCGGAAAATATGAAACAATCACCGCATCTTGCGGGAAGCGCAAATTATTGTTGGAAAAGCCAAACTGACGGGTTTGCACCTCAATCGGCAGCAGCGCATTGGTCACAGAAAAAACATCAAACTGCCCCCAGACCGGCCTCTGGCGGCCAACGGCGACAACAACATCAGGAAAAACTTCATATTCCAAAAAGGCTTCGCGCAATTCGCCTGAACTGTCGGTCACTTTGATATTAAACTCACAAGTGCGGCGAAAAGTGCTTATTTCCACGTCATCCGGATTAACGGGGGCGCAATCTGAATCTGTCGCTTCAAGCTCATCTCGTCTAGCCTCAATTCTCGCCTGATCATTACCGACATTCGGAAAACTTTCCTCAAACGATAAGGTCAGCTCAACCTCTCGGTAGGAATAGCCGCCCTCTACAAATATGCGGCCTCTGCGCGAAAAAAAAGTGAAGGGATAATCAAAGCCAGCCGAGCCGAAGCCGAAGCCCTGTTCAAATGCGCTGCCGCCGCCAGCATAAAACCCGCCGCCGGAGATCTGAAAATGGCGCTGTAGAAAATCTAGAATCTGATTGGAGTCCGCTTGCGGCTGGCTGTCTTCATCCAAAATGATCAAATCATCATCATCGGCGGCTTGCGCCAGCTGCGGCGTCAAAATAAACCATGCGGCAAATATAAAAGATAAAAAGATCCTCATCTCTCATCACTCCTCTCTTATAGCTGATTCAATAATTATACCGAATTTTCTTATCTTTTCAAGCCTTTAAAACCGACCTCATTGACATCAATGGCGGCTGAAACATTGAAGTTTTCCTTTTTGATATGACTTTTTCCCTGTGTGCGGTGGTTGATCATCACCGCTTTCATCACGGTGAACATGCCGTCTATTTTTTGCACGACTTGATTTTCCAAAGTTTTTAATTTGGCATTTTGACGATCGTAAAAGATGACGCGGCGCGGCACGTTGATCTTTTTGATGATCTGCGTTTCTATGCGGCCATAGGGCTCGCTTTTATCTTTCGGGGTTGAGAGGATCGTGATGATTTTGCCGTCATCTTTTTTCAGCACGTGCCGGTCTTGATTGACCTGCCGTCCGGAAATATCGGCATTGGTGAAGTCCGACCCCATAAAGCTCTTATGCTTGTCGCGGGTGTTCAGCTTCTTGACCGTCTTGAGCGCGGGCAGATAGATCCATTGCTCGGTCTGCTCGGCATCGTCTTCGGCATCGTTGAGCAGGCCAGTGCCGCGCACCGTCGGCGGCTTGTAAAACTTGATCAGACTCTTCGTCCGCCCCGGCAAAACCTTATAAAGATAGCGAAAATAACGAACCCGCTCGCGGCCCGATTGATCCAAAATGGACAATTTGACCTCCGCCGACTGGTTCTTGTGCAGGCGACTCTGGTCAAAAACCGCCTGCATCGCCGCGCGGCCAGTCCCCGGCTGCGCCATCAGCGCGGCAGGCGATAAACTCGCCAATAAAAGCATCAAAGCTAGAACAAAGCGTGTGCGAATCACGGACATCCTTGTTTTCTCATCTTGTTCACGGCTATATAAGGTAGTGCGCCGTCAAGATAAGTCTATATATTACTTATCCCTCTCTGACAAATGGTTTCCAATCCTTAAAAAAATATGAAGATATTGCGCGACCCCCATAACCTGCCCGACGCTTTCAAAGGCGCGGTCTATGCGATCGGCAATTTTGACGGCCTCCATCGAGGGCACCGCGCCGTCATTGAGGCCGCCGCCGCCATCACGCAGGAAAGCGCTGATAAAAGCGCTGATAAAAAAACGCCGCTGGCGATCATCACTTTTGAACCGCATTCACGAAACTTCTTTCGCCCCGACCAGCCGCGCGCGCGGCTGACGCCCGTGAAAATCAAAGCCGCATTGATGGGACTGATGGAGGTTGATTTGCTGCTCAATCTGCGCTTCAACCGGAAGCTGGCCAGCCTGTCGGCGGACGATTTTGTCAAAGATATATTGCACCGGCAATTGGCCGCAGCCCATATTGCGGTCGGTGAAAATTTCCGCTTCGGCGCGAGGCGGCAGGGCGATGCCCAATTTCTTTTTGACGCCGGAAAAAAAATCGGCTTCGGCGTGGACATCATCAAGCCAGTGCAAGAAGAAGACGGCGCGATCTCCTCCACAGCAATACGCAGCGCGCTTAGCCAAGGTGACGTCAAAAAAGCCGCGCTTTTGCTCGGACGCTGGTGGCAAATCGCAGGCCCTGTGCGGCGCGGTGAACAGCGTGGCCGCAAACTAGGCTTCCCAACCCTCAACCTCGCCCTCAAACATTACGCGCCGCTCGCTTTTGGCGTCTATGCCGCGCGCTGCCTCATCGGCGGCAAAACTTACGACGCCGTCATCAATGTCGGCGTGCGCCCGACCTTCGGCGGCGGCAAAGCGCCTCTGCTTGAGGCTCATCTGCTCGGCGGACAGGGCGGCTTTTATCGCGGCAATTTTTATGGTGTTTATACCCGCGTTTTTCCGCTACATTTCATCCGCGCAGAAAAACGCTTTGAAAACCTCGATGCGCTCAAAGCACAAATCACGCAAGATTGCGAAACCGCAACGACATTATGCCAAGAGATCAACGCTCAAAATATCTTTAAATTCCAGCCTTAATATAATGCCCGATCAAGATTCAAAGAAATGGCGCCAGACGCTCTTTTTGCCCAAAACCGATTTCCCGATGAAAGCCGGACTGCCCCAGCTTGAGCAAAAATTGCTCAAATTTTGGGAGGAAAAAAAAATCTATGCCCAGCAGCGCGCGCTCTCACAAGAACGGGAGAAATTTATTCTCCACGACGGCCCGCCCTATGCCAATGGCGATATTCATTTGGGCACAGCGCTCAATAAGATTTTAAAAGATTTCGTCAATCGCTCGCAGCAGATGCTTGGCAAGAACGCCCATTACATTCCGGGCTGGGACTGCCACGGCCTGCCGATTGAATGGAAGGTGGAAGAAAATTTCAGAAATAAAGGCAAAAGCCGCGATGAAATCCCGCGCGCAGTGCTGCGCAAAGCCTGCCGCAGCTTTGCCGAAAAATGGATCAACCGACAGCGCGATCAGTTCAAAAGGCTGGGTGTCTGGGGTGAATGGGATCGGCCCTATCTGACGATGGCGCCGCAATCTGAAGCGATCATCGCGCAAGAATTCATCAAATTCGCGATGTCCGGCGCGCTCTATCGCGGATTAAAGCCGGTCATGTGGTCGGTCGCCGAGACGACCGCGCTCGCCGAAGCGGAAGTGGAATATCATGAAATCACCTCAGACACGATCTGGGTCAAATTCCCGATCACGCAAGGCCAATATCAAGACGCCCATATCGTCATCTGGACGACAACGCCTTGGACGATCCCGGGCAATCGCGCGATCGCTTTTTCGCCGACCCTGTCTTACGGGCTTTATCAAACAGATCAAGGCAAAAAAATTATCATCGCTGACCAGCTCGCGCAGAATGTGCAACAAGCCGCAGAGATTGCCTCTTGGCAGAGGCTCGCAGATATTGATCCCGGCGAGATCATTTGCGCGCATCCGTTAAGAGATAAAGGATATGATTTTGATGTGCCGGTGCTGCCTGCGGATTTTGTCACCAGCGAGACCGGCACCGGCTTTGTCCATATCGCGCCCAGCCATGGCCGCGATGATTACGATCTATGCACCAAACATAAAATCAAAGTTCCCGATATGGTGGATGGTGATGGGCGCTACACAAAAGAAGCGCCGGATTTCACCGGCTATGCTGTGATAGATAAATATGGCGAGAAGGGCGACGGCGCTAAAAAAGTCATCAGCGCGTTAAGCGAATGCGGTGCATTGCTCGCGCGCGGCAAATTGCGGCATAGCTATCCACATTCTTGGCGCTCCAAAACGCCGGTGATATTTCGCGCGACACCGCAATGGTTTATCTCTATGGACAAACATGATCTGCGCAAAAAGGCGCTGGCCGCGATTGATCAGGTGCACTGGCACCCGCCCAGCGCGCGCAACCGGATGCGCGCGATGGTGGAAACGCGGCCTGATTGGGTGATCTCGCGCCAGCGCGCTTGGGGCGTGCCGCTGACGATTTTCGTCAATCAGAAGGGCGAGATTTTACGCGATGAGAAAGTCAATGAGCGCATTGTCGCGGCCATCAAAGAAGGAGGCTCTGATGTTTGGTTTGATCGCCCCGCCAAAGATTTTCTCGGCAGCGGGCATGATGCGCGGACATGGCAAAAAATTGAGGATATTGTTGATGTCTGGTTTGAATCGGGCGCGACCCATGCGTTTGTTTTGGAAAACAATCCGGAGATGATCTGGCCGGCTTCGCTTTATTTGGAAGGTTCCGACCAGCATCGCGGTTGGTTTCAGTCAAGCCTGCTCGAAGCCTGCGGCACCAGAGGCAGCGCGCCCTATCAAAACGTGCTGACCCACGGCTTCATCACCGATCAGGACGGGCGCAAAATGTCCAAGTCGGAGGGCAATGCAGTCTCGCCTTATGAGTTTGCGCAAGAATCCGGCAGCGACATATTGCGCCTCTGGGTCGCACGCAGCGATTACGAGCACGATCTCCATTGGGGCGAAGAAATCATCACGACAACAAAAGACAGCTATCGCAAATTGCGCAATGCGCTGCGCTTTTTGCTGGGCAACCTTAACGGCTTTTCTCAAGACGAAAAGCTGCCTTTTGACCAAATGCCCTCGCTGGAAAAATTCATGCTGCACCGGCTGGCTGAGATTGACGAAAACATCCGCGCTGCCTATCAAAAATTTGATTTCAAATATGTGACTCAAGAAAGCCTAAACTTTGCGATCAATGATTTATCTTCCTTTTACTTTGACATTCGCAAGGACGCGCTTTATTGCGATCCGGCCTCCTCCCTCAAAAGGCGCGCCTGCCGCATCGTGCTGGATAAAATTTTTCTTTTCTTAACAAAATGGATCAGCCCGATCCTCTGCTTCACCGCAGAAGAAGCCTGGCATGCGCGCTTTGGCGACAACCATTCGGTTCATCTTGAAACTTTTGAAGCGCCCGATAAAATTTGGCGCAATCAAGCGCTCGCGCAAAAATGGGGGAAAATCCGCGCCGTGCGCAAAGTGACCGTCGCAGCGCTCGAAATTGAACGCCAAGAAAAACGCATCGGCTCTTCGCTGGAAGCCGCGCCTGAAATTTTCATCAGCGATCCCGACATCCTCAACGCGGTCGGTGATATTGATTTTGCCGAAATCGCGATCACCTCACAAAGCGAAGTCAAAGCCCAGCCCATCCCCGAAGCGGCGTTCCGTCTCCACGAGATTGCGCATATCGGAATCGTGCCAAAAATCGCTCAAGGCCGCCGCTGCGCGCGCTCGTGGAAAATCCTGCCTGATGTTGGCGCGGTCAGCGCCTATCCCGATCTCTCCGCGCGCGACGCACGCGCCGTCGCCGAATTTGAAAAGACAAATAAACCATGACCGCTTGGCTGCGCTCTTTATGGCATCATCTCACCTATCGGGGCATCGCAATCGCTTTGACCAGCTTCGCGCTTGATCAAGCCAGCAAATATGCGCTCGCCGCCTATTTGCCGCCTTATTCGCGGAGTAGAATCTCCATCACGCCGTTTATGGATTTTGTTCATATCCGCAATAGCGGCATCAGCTATGGCCTATTTTCCGGCATGGGCACATGGGGACGCATCGCGCTGATCGCGATCACTTTGGGCGTGATTGTCATTTGCGGCGTCTGGCTCGCGCGCGCGCGCGATCGCTGGCGCAGCCTCGCTTTGGGCTTGATCTTGGGCGGCGGCGTCGGAAATTTATGGGATCGCATCATCCATGGTGCCGTCGTTGATTTTATTTCCCTTCACGCCTTCAGCTATTATTGGTATGTGTTTAACCTTGCTGATATTTGGCTGACATTCGGAATCATCATGCTATTTTGGGCAGAAACCATCAACCCCAAGGACGAAGAGGCAAAATGAAAAAAAAACTGAGAACTATTTTCTTGCAGGCTGTCTTCCTGCCAACCTTTTTGCTTCTTACAGCGTGTGCCGATCAAGGATTGGGCTTTGGCAAATCGCCGCCCAATGAGTTTTTGATTTTGACCTATCCGCCTTTAACGGTGCCGCCCAACATCGCTTTGCGCGCGCCTTTGCAGGCCGGAGAAACCGCACCCACTTCGCCAACAGCACTCGCTGAACAGGTTCTCTACGGCCAGAACACAAGCTCTCATAGCAAAATGTCGGCGGGCGAAAAGGCGCTCGCGCAGCGTATGAATCTGGATAAAGCGCTGCCCAATATCCGCGCGCTCATCGCTGAGGATCGGGGTGTCGCCCTTTATCCGCGCAATCTCATCAAAAAAATTATTCCGCGACAAACACCGCAACAAACACCTCAACCAACGCCTAAAAAATGACTTGCTTGCTGTCTCGGCGATGTCTATTTTTTTTCGTCGGCATGATCATGATATTGATTATGGCGGCAGGCTGCGGGGAGTCGCCGCGAGATTTTTCAGCTTATGAAACGCACCTATCCAATGGCATGAGGCTGGTCGTCATTCCCGATCACCGCTGGCCGGTAGCAACCCATATGGTCTGGTATCGCGTCGGCTCTGGCGATGAGCAAAAAGGCAAAACCGGACTGGCGCATTTTCTTGAACATTTAATGTTCAAAGATGAAGATCATCAAAAAAAAGGCGGCTTTGCAAAAATTGTTTCGCGTCATGGTGGACGCGGCAATGCGTTCACTGCCTATGATTATACGGCTTATTTTCAGCGCATTCACCGCGACCAGCTTGAAGTGGTCATGCAGCTTGAGGCCAGCCGGGTGCGCGGAATTAAAATCTCCCAAGACGACGCCGCAAAAGAGCGCAATGTCGTCATTGAGGAATTGCACAGCCGTCTGAGCACCAATCCTCAAGCTCTCTTGCAGCAAAAAATGCGCGCCGCGCTTTATGGCCCTGACCATCCCTATGGCCGAGACATTATCGGCTATGAAGACGACATCAAACAGCTCACCGCTCAAGATGCGCTTGATTTTCACCGTCAACATTATCATCCGGCCCATGCGGTGCTCGTGCTCGCTGGCGATATCAGCTTTGATGAGGCCAAGACATTAGCGGAAAAACATTATGGCGATCTGAAATCCCAGCCCCTCAATGCCACAGATGACGGGCGATCCGGCGATTTTCCGCCAGTGATTAGACGCTGGTCGGACAAAGCGCATATTCTTCACCGCGACCGTGAAATCAATCAAGCGGTTTTTTCGCGCATTTATGCCAATACCAACCGCCATGTGCTCGGCGCGCGGCAAGCGGCAGGCTTTGAGGTTTTGGCCGAAATTCTCACCGGCGGTGAGCGCTCGCGGCTTTACCGCGCGCTCGTCATTGAGCAAAAAATCGCCAGCTTTGCCGGTGCCTATCTCACCATCAATCGGCGCGGGCCGGGCGAATTTTCTCTGCGCGCATGGCTCGCGCCCCGCCAGAAACAAAATCTGAAAAATTTAAGAAAAATTGAAAAAGCCATTGATGATGTTTTATCTGACCTCAGCAAACACCCGATCAATGAAGCCGAGCTTCAGCGCGCCAAAAATCGCCTCATCGCTTCATCCATCTACATCAATGACAGCCAAGCGCGCTTGGCCAATTTTGTCGGGCGCATGATCACCATCGGACACCAGCTTGATGACATCACCGCCTTGTCGGAAAATATCCGCGCCATCACCCTTCAAGACGTCCAAAAGGCTGCCAAATATATGTTTAATTCAGGCCGCGCCATGAATGGGTTTTTACTGCCAAAAAAATGATGATGAGATTTTTATTTTTATCGGTTTTTTTCCTCGCTTCCGCAGCGCACGCGCTTGAAATTCAGAAAGTGATGAGTCCGGCGGGAATTGAAGCGTGGCTGGTGGAAGATCATAGCCTGCCCATCATCGCTTTATCTACCTCTTGGGAAAACCGCGCGGCAGCCTCTGCAACGACCATAAACAAAACAGGTGTGGCGGCGATGATGATGGCTCTGCTCGATGAGGGTGCCGCTGGTATGAATTGGGAGGCTTTTCGCGCAAAATTGGACGATCTGTCTATTGATATAGACTTTGACGCTGGCCATGATGCTGTCTATGGCGAGATGCGCACTTTATCTCAAAACAAAGATGAGGCCTTTGATCTTTTTCGCAAGGCGATCACAAACCCGCGCTTTGATCGCGCGCCGATTGAAAAAGTGCGCGCGCAATTTTTAACGCTGGCTGCACAAAGGGAGCAAAATCTGCAAAGCTTTGCGCGATCACTTTGGTATCGCACAGCCTTTGGGCGCCATCCTTATGCGTTTCCCGTTGAAGGGCTGGCGAAAGACATTCGCGCTTTGTCAAAAAAGGATTTTCGCCAGCAGCATCAAAAAATTCTAACCAAAAAAAACCTATCTGCTGTTGTGGTCGGCGACATCACGGCTGAAGAGCTCGCGCGCGCACTTGACCAAATTTTCGGCGCGCTGCCTGAGGGGAAATCTTTCAAAAAAATCCGTAAGAAATTAAAATGGCGCGCGCGCAATATAGCGATCAAACGTCAAAGCCCACAAACGACAATTTATTTTGGCCTGCCTGCGATCAAGCGCGATCATCCTGATTTTATCGCTTATTACGTGATGAATCACATTCTTGGCGGCGGCGGTTTAACCTCGCTTCTATCCATTGAGGCGCGCGAAAAGCGCGGGCTTGTTTATTCCATCGGCACAGGCACTCAGGCTCTGCGCGAGGCGGGCTTTATTCTCGGCGCGGCGTCAACCCGCAACGCGCAGACGCGCAAAACACAAAATCTCATTCGCCAGATCATCGCGCGGTTTCGCCAAAGAGGCATCAGCCGCAAAACGCTCAAAGATGCCAAAACCTATTTGATCGGTTCTTATGGCCTCAATTTTGACAATTCTCTCGCCATCGCGCGCAACCTCACTTACATACAAAGGCACAAACTCGGAATAGATTATGTCACGCGCCGCAATCGGCTTATTATGAATGTCACGCAAAAAGACATTTTGAGGGTCGCACAAAAATTCCTACGCCCGAAAAAAATGATTATGATTACGGTAGGAGGGAAGAAAAATTTTAAATCAAACAATAAATCAGGTGCACGCAACTGACTTTTCTCAGCTGATAAAGCACGCCCGACACAGCGCGCAAACAATCGCGCGGCAATATCAAGCAGGCGAGATACGGCTTCTCAGCGAAATCTGCGAAGCGCGCGATATGCAAAACCTGCTGCGTCTTGTTGAAAATTTTACGCAGATATCTGATGATGAAACTTTGAACGGCAACCATTTAGATGCCCCCTTAGATATCGTGCTCGTTGGCATTGGCGGATCCATTTTATCGCCCGGCCTGTTTGCGCCTTTTGCCAAAAAGACAATGCGCATCCATAAGCTCATCCGGCCTGACCCGGTTGCGATGGCGAGGCTCTTCGAACAGCTTGACCCAAAACGCATTCGATTCATTGTCATATCAAAATCGGGCGAGACGGCTGAAACTTTGGCATTATTTTTATGCATCCTTGACTGGCTTGAACAGCAGCGCATCGCGGCGCGCGCGGCGGTCATTGCGATCTGCGCGACAGGGCAGAGCACTTTGCGCCGCATCGCCAGAGCCCATGACATTCGCACGATTGACAGCGACCCCGACATTAACAGCCGGTTTTCACTTTTTACCGCGCTGGGCATGTTTCCGGCTCTCGTCATGGGGTTGGATGCGGAAAAGCTGCGCCGCGCGGCGCGCCTTTGCATCATGAATTTTTTTGACGCTCTCGAAACCGATGAAGCAACCGATGAAGCAACCGATAAGACACATGATGTCTTAACAAGCGTCGCTTTCAATGTTTGGGGCGGCCAGCAGGGCAAAAACATTCATGCGATGATTGCGACCGATCCGCGCCTTGCCCCTTTCAGCGCCTGGTGGCAGCAGATTTTCTCTGAAAGCTTAGGCAAGAATGACAAAGCGATTACGCCGATCTGGGCGCAATTGCCTGATGATCTGCACGTTCGCTTTCAGCTTTATCTCGACGGCCCGGAGGATAAAATTTTCACCTGCCTGACCGGCTTGAAAAAAAATCCCACCATACCGATTCATACGCGCGGCGAGAAAAATCTTTATTGGCTGGAAGATAAACATCTCAGTGCTCTCACATTAGGACAAGAAAAAGTGGCGCTTAAGTCCTTGATGCGCAACGGACGGCCAACGCGAATCATTGAACTTCCGCAAATAGATGAAATCGTCTATGGTGATTTATTGATGCGCTTTGTGCTGGAAATTCTTGTGCTCGCTCAATGCTGGCAGGTGTCGCCCTTTGGCCAGCCTGCCATTGAGCAAGGCAAGCTAGATCTTGTTGAATTTATGACTGAAAAGCAGAAATGAAAAACAAAATGAAAAGCAAAATGGAAGATAGATCACGCATTCGCCGCCTGCCACAACATTTGGTCAACCGCATCGCCGCCGGTGAGGTGATTGAGCGGCCGGCCTCTGTGGTGCGTGAACTCATTGAAAATGCCATTGATGCCGGAGCTAAAAATATCTCCATCCATGTTGAACAAGACGGCGCGACTTTGCAGGTGCGCGACGATGGCATCGGCATGAGCGAGCAAGACCTCGAATTATGCATCGAGCGCCACGCCACATCAAAGCTTTCCGAAGCGGCAGACCAGAGCGGCGATCTGCTCAAACATCTTTCCACTTTGGGGTTTCGCGGCGAGGCCTTGTCGTCGATCGGCGCGGTCAGCCGCCTTGCGGTCACCAGCCGCACCAAAGACAGCGCGAACGCCTGCCAGATTCGCGTTGATTATGGTGCCCGCCAAGCGCTCCATCCGGCGAGCGGCCAAACGGGCACGCTCGTGCGCGTCGAGGATCTGTTCCACGCTCTGCCCGCGCGGCGCAAATTTCTCAAAAGCGCGCGCTATGAGTTGCTGCTCATCACCGATATTGTCAAAAGACTGGCGCTGGCTTGGCCGGAGATCGGGTTTGAACTGTCCGGCGTCATGGCGCGCCCGTTGAAATTCACCACCGAAGCGCTTGAACCGCGCCAAAAAAGAATCGCGCAGATTGTCGGGCAGGCCTTTCTTGATAATGCGGTCGCCATTCAATCCGAATATCACGGCATGACGCTGAGCGGCTATGCCAGCCTGCCGACCTATCATCGCCCCAACACCAATGAGCAGTTCTTGTTCGTCAATGCGCGCCCCGTGCGCGACCGCACAATCGCCGGAGCGGTGCGCGCAGGCTATGCCGACCTTATCTTTCGCCACCGCCATCCGGTGCTCGCTTTGTTTCTGACCTTGCCCCAGGGGGAAGTTGATATGAACGTCCACCCTGCCAAAGCCGAAATTCGCTTCCGGGATGCGGCGGCGGTCAGGCTGCTCACCGTCGGCGCGCTGCGGCGCGCTTTGTCGGGCGCCAAACATAAAATCGCAAGCCCCACAGCGCAAAGCGCTATGGATGTGATGGCGCAAAACACTCATAGCGCGCCAAGCGCGCCAAATCAAATGAAAGATATCAGGCCGCCGCCATTCTATCCTCAAGCCCAGCCGCAGCATTTGAGCCTGAAACATCAAAGCGCGCCCTTTATCACCCAAAGACAAGAACAAACTGCCCCAGAAGAAGCAGAAAAAAATCCAGACCCGCAAGACCCGCATAGCCCAACCGATATGCCCCTAGGCGCTGCGCGCGGCCAGCTGCATAACACCTATATTTTTGCGCAAACCGCCGACAGCATCATCATCGTTGACCAGCACGCCGCCCATGAGCGCATCCTCCATGAACAAATGAAGGCCAATCTGCAAAATCGCGCCATCGCACAACAGAGCCTCCTCGTGCCGGAAATCATTGAGCTGACCAATATGCAGATCGAGCATCTGCTTGACCATAAAGATGATGTCGATCAGCTCGGCTTCACCATTGAGCGCTATGGCGCGCAGGCGATTTTGGTGCGCGAGATTCCCGATCTGTGCAAAGGCGCTGACCTCGCCGATATGATGCGCGCGCTCGCCGATGACTTCGCCGAGCATGGCAGCAGCCAATCTATGGAAGAGCGGCTTGATAAAATTTCTGGCAATATCGCCTGCCGCGCCTCAATCCGCGCCGGACGCAGACTGACCCTGCCGGAAATGGACGCGCTGCTGCGGCAGATGGAGGCAACCCCTCATGCCGGGCAATGCAATCATGGCCGCCCGACCTATATTGAAATGAAGCTCGCTAATATTGAAAAATTATTTCACCGCCGGTAATAAAATAGCAAACTGCGCCGAAGCCGCTTCGTGGTGAGCGGCGCGGATAAATCCTTCGGGCAGTTTTATAGAATGTCGGACATCATCTTCAATCACAACCACAACATTGTCAGCCAGCCAGCCGCCGCGCATAAAAGCGGCAATGGCACCGCCCGCTAGATCCGAGCGATAGGGCGCATCGGCAAAAACAAGTTGTGCCGGTAAAAGTTTTTGCGGGCGGCGCGCGGGCCGCAGCGCATCGCGCTGCAAGGGATAACAAATATCCGCAACGCCGAGCTTTTGCGCATTTTTCGCAATTTGCCTGATCGCCGCGCGGCGATGGTCAATGAAAATCGCATGAGGGCTGCGGCGCGACAGAGCCTCAAAGCCCAAAGTGCCAGCACCGGCGAAAATATCCAGCACCGGACTCTGCGCAAAATCCACGCCGACCCGATGGGTCAGCAGATCAAACAAAGCTTTGCGCGCGCGCGCCGAGCTTGGCCGCGTGAGCTGGGCGGGCGCGGTAATCATCTTTGATGAGAAGCGGCCTCCGGTCAGCCGAATGCCTGTCGTCCCTGCAAGCCGCGCCATTATGAATTCTCCCATTCCTTTTGCTGCGCGCGCAGCAGCGCAGCGCGCACCGGCGCAACCGCGCCGCTGGGCAGACGCCCGAGCCGAAACACGCCAAAGCCCGTGCGGATCAGCCGATTGACTTGAAGCCCCAAAGACTCCATCAATATGCGCACTTCGCGGTTCTTGCCTTCATGCAAAGTGATTTTGATCCATTGATTTCTTCCCGAAGTTTTTGCCATTTTGGTCTTTTCAAGCTGCGCTTTGACCGGCGCATAGCGGATTTTGTTCACGACAATGCCCGCAGCAAGACGGTCGAGGTGATCTTGTGTGATCGCGCCAAAAACGCGCGCGCGATAATGGCGCGCAACGCCATTGGCAGGCAATTCCAACTGCCGCGCCAGCGCGCCATCATTGGTCAGCAGCAAAAGCCCTTCGCTCGCAAGATCAAGACGCCCCACCGCGATAAGATTTTGATAAGGCTGCGGCAGCTTTGAAAAAATCGTCGGGCGGTTCTGCGGATCCCGCCGCGTGACGATCAGACCGGCGGGCTTGTGATAAAGCCATAATTGCCGCCTTTGGGCTGTCGGTAAAGGCCGATCGTCAAGCAAAATGGCCTCGCCTGCTTTGACAACCAAAGCCGGTGTCCGGACGATCTGGCCCTCCACGCGCACGCGTCCGGCGCGCACCCAAGCCTCAGCCTCGCGCCGCGAGGCCAGCCCCGCCTGCTGTATATAACGCGCGATTTTCATCATGCCAATTTAACGCATAAGATGAGCCAATATGAAGAATCGGTTTATGGAAATCGCGCTCGCAGAGGCGCAAAAGGCCGCAGCGCAAGATGAAGTGCCGGTCGGGGCTTGCCTCGTGGAAGGGCAGAGCCAGTCTATCATCGCGCAGGCCGGCAACCGGATGCGCGGCCTCAAAGATCCGACCGCCCATGCCGAAATGCTCGTGCTCCGAGAAGGCTTTGCAGCCATGCAGGCCGCCCGCCTGCCCCAATGCGACCTCTATGTGACGCTCGAGCCCTGTGCGCTGTGCGCGGCGGCGATCTCGCTCGCGCGGATCAGGCGGCTTTATTATGGCGCCTGCGACCCCAAAGCCGGTGCCGTCGCTCATCACGGGCGGTTTTTTAGCTCCCCAGCCTGCTTCCACGCGCCGGAAATCTATGACGGCATCTGCGCCGATGAGGCGCAAGCGCTCTTGCAGGGGTTTTTTGAGGATTTGCGCAAACAAGGCCTTTGATTTATGATGAAGCAGAAAATCAAGGGAGGAAACTATGAATTTTGAACATGACGACAGAGTGCGCGAATTGAGCGCACGGCTTGAAAGCTTCATGGACCGCCATATTTATCCCCATGAGCATATATTCGCCGATCACGCGCAAAATGCCACCGGCGAAGATCGCTGGGTGCCGCCGCCAATCTTGGATGAGCTCAAACAAAAAGCGCGCGATGAAGGGCTGTGGAACCTGTTCCTGCCAGAATCCGAAGACGGCGCAGGCCTGACCAATCTGCAATATGCGCCTTTATGCGAGATTATGGGGCGGGTTGGCTGGTCATCGGAAGTGTTCAACTGCGCTGCGCCCGATACCGGCAATATGGAAGTGCTCGCCCGCTATGGCTCGGCTGAGCAGAAAAAACAATGGATGGAGCCTCTGTTGGAAGGCAAGATCCGCTCGGCCTTCTTGATGACCGAGCCGCGCGTCGCCTCATCCGATGCAACCAACATCGAGACCAGCATCAAGCGCGAAGGCGACGAATATGTGATCAATGGCCGCAAATGGTGGTCGTCGGGCGTTGGCGATCGGCGCTGCAAGGTCGCGATCGTCATGGGCAAAACCGACTTTGACGCCGAAACCTATCGGCAGCAATCGCAGATTCTCGTGCCGCTTGATGCGCCGGGCATCGAGGTCTTACGCATGCTGCCCGTGTTCGGCTATGATGACGCGCCGCATGGCCATGCGGAAGTTGAACTCAATAATGTCCGCGTGCCCGCGACGAATATGATCCTCGGCGAAGGGCGCGGCTTTGAGATCGCGCAGGGACGCCTCGGGCCGGGGCGCATCCATCATTGCATGCGCACGATCGGCGTCGCCGAACGGGTTCTCGGCGCGATGTGCGAGCGTCTTTTATCGCGCGAGGCATTCGGCAAAAAAATCGCCGAACATTCAGTCTGGGAGCAGCGCGTTGCCGAGGCGCGCATTGATATTGAAATGACGCGGCTGCTCACTTTGAAGGCCGCTTATATGATGGATGCAGTCGGCAATAAGACCGCGCGCGCCGAGATCGCGATGATTAAAGTCGCAGCGCCGCGCATGGCGCTCAAAGTGATTGATGATGCGATCCAAGCCCATGGCGGCGGCGGCGTCACCACCGATTTTGGCCTCGCGCGCGCTTACGCCTCCATGCGCACCTTGCGGCTCGCTGACGGGCCGGACGAAGTCCATTGCCGCACGATCGCCCGCCTTGAATTTAAGCGCCATATGAACAAAAAGCTCAACTAGCGCGCCCATAAGCTGATGAGCTGGTTTGAAATTGAATATCTGATCCAAACAAGCACCAGCTCACTGACGGATAACATCGCGCTTTTTGCGAGCATTCAATTTGGGGCGTTTGCGGTCATCTATCTGCTGCGCGACATCCATGACGGGCTTGTGCGCCATGCGGTTTTGTTTCTTTATTCGCTGACATGGATATTTTCATTTGCCAAAACGATCATGGATTTAGCAGTCGTCGGTGCCTATACGCGCATATTGGCCGATATTCTCAAAACTGAACAGAACCGTGAATTGCTCTTTGGCCAGTTCGCCGACGAGATCGGCTATTCATTTATGGGGATCATGATCCTCGTCTATCTATCTCTTTGGGCGGCGACTTTTTATTTTCTATATTTCCACAAATTCGCAAGCCACCCCAAAGCGAAACTCTAGACAGCACCCGCGCTTTGTGCATAGAGCCATCCGGCTTCGGCGAGCGGACGGACTCTCTCGGCATTTTCCGCCGCATGTTCGCTCGACGCCGTGCCGTCGCGCACACGGCCAATGATGCCCTGCAAAATGCCAGCAATGCGGAAAAAATTATAGGCAAAGTAAAAATCAATATTATCAATGCCATCGCGGCCTGTGCGGCGGCAATAGGCAGCAATATATTCTTCTTCGGTCGGAATGCCCAAAGCGGGCAGATCCAGATCAACCATGCCGCCTGCCGAAGCGCCCGCCGTCTGCGGCAGCCGCCATTGCATCAAATGGTAGGTGAAGTCGCCCAAAGGATGGCCGAGCGTCGATAATTCCCAATCCAGCACGGCCAGCACTTTATTTTCTGTCGGGTGAAGAACCATATTATCCAGCCGGTAATCGCCATGAACGATTGATGTCTCATCGCCTGCGGGGATATTTTTTGGCAGCCAGTCAATGAGCTTGTTCATCGCTGGAATCTTCTCAGTTTCTGAAGCGATATATTGCTTTGACCAGCGCGCGATCTGGCGCGTAAAATAATTGCCCGGCTTGCCGAAATCGGAAAGCCCTGCCTTGTCAATATCAGTCATGTGTAATTGCGCGATCACTTTGTTCATCGCATCATAGATCGCGGTGCGCTCTTCTTTTGTCTGGTCGGGCAAAGTGCCCTCCCATAACACGCGCCCTTCAACATATTGCATGATGTAAAACATCGTGCCGGTGATGCTCTCATCCTCGCATAAGAGATAAGGGTGCGGCACCGGAAAGCCGGTCGGATAAAGGCCCGAAATCAAGCGATATTCCCGATCCACCGCATGCGCCGAGGGCAGTAATTTGCCCGGCGGCTTGCGCCGCAGCACATATTTGGCGCTGGGCGTTGAAAGCCGATAGGTCGGATTGGACTGCCCCCCCTTAAATTGCTCAACCTTCAAAGGCCCTTCAAAGCCCTCTATATTGGCGGCCATATAATCTTCCAATTTTTTTTCGTCAAAGCGCAGGCGCTCAATGACATCTTTTGTGCCGGAAAATTGCTCTTGGCGGCTAATTTCAGCTTCAGACATGATTCCCCCTTTAAAATTTCTGCCCAATATCTGAGCGAAAAAAACCCTCTGGCCAGTGAATTCTATCAATCGCAGAATAGGCCTGCGCGCGCGCTTGTTCAAGACTTTTACCGCAGGCCGATACATTCAACACACGGCCTCCATTGGCCTGCCAGACCCCATCGTCATAAAGCGTGGCGGCGTGAAAGATCTTGACCCGATCAAGGGCCGCGGCTTCATCCAAGCCTTCAATGCGGCTGCCGGTCGCATAGCTCTCCGGATAACCCTGCGTCGCCATCACCACAGTCATCGCGTGATCCTCATGCCAGATAATCTCCTGCTCGGCCAGCCGCCCGCAAGCCGCCGCCCAGAGCAGATCAAGCAGATCCGATTTAAGCCGCATCATCAAAACCTGACATTCCGGATCGCCAAAGCGCACATTGAACTCAACCAATTTAACCCCGCCGCCGGTGATCATCAGACCGGCATAAAGAACGCCGGTGAAAGGCGCGTTCTGATCCCTCATCGCTTGCAAAGTCGGTTCAATGATCTGCGCCATGATCTCCCGCTCCATCGCCGGTGAGACAATCGCAGCCGGTGAAAACGCTCCCATCCCGCCCGTGTTCGGGCCTTGATCGCCATCAAAAGCGCGCTTGTGATCCTGCGCCGTGCCAAAAATGCGCGCACTCTCGCCATCACTCAGCACAAAAAAACTCGCCTCCTCGCCTTCCATAAACTCTTCCACCAATAAAGAGCCGACACCGAATTTGCCGCTCAAAATATCATCAATCGCTTTTTCGGCCTGCGCGCGGTTTTCAGCAATCGTCACGCCTTTGCCCGCAGCCAGCCCATCCGCTTTGACCACCAAAGGATAATCATGATCTTGAATGAATTGCTTTGCCGCCGCCTCATCATCAAAAGCGCGCCACGCCGGAGAGGGGATATTATATTGCGCGCATAATTTCCGCGTGAAGGCTTTTGAGCTTTCAAGCCGTGCTGCGGCAGCCGAAGGCCCAAAAACTTTCAATCCATATTGGCGCAAATAATCAGCCAGCCCTGCAGTCAAAGCGCCCTCCGGCCCGATCACGACAAGGTCGATTTTTTCCTGACCGCAAAACTCAGCCACAGCCTGCTGGTCATGCGCCGATATTTTGACACAGCGGACAGTCTCCGCGCGCGCGATGCCCGCATTGCCCGGCGCGCAAAATATATTGCCCGCGCGGCGGCTGGCAGCGATTTTCCAAGCGAGCGCATCTTCGCGCCCACCGGAGCCAATAATCAATACATTGATCCCCATAAGCTGATATTATCAAACTCAAATGACGAATGTTGCGGAATCCATATTGCCGGTCAATGAGGCGCTTTCCGTTTCGGAGCTCTCACAGCAGCTCAAAGGCGTGGTGGAAGGAAATTTTGGCCAAGTGCGCGTGCGCGGCGAAATCGGACGGGTGAGCCGTCCGGCCTCGGGGCATGCCTATCTCGATCTCAAAGACGATAAGGCCGTGCTTTCGGCGGTGATCTGGAAAGGCCAGATTAGCCGCCTTGAACATCAGCCCGAACAGGGACTCGAGGTCGTCTGCACCGGCAGGCTGACAACCTATGCCGGCCAGTCGCGCTACCAGCTCGTCGTGGAGACAATGGCCGCCGCCGGACAGGGCGCGCTGATGGCGCTGCTCGAGAAAAAACGCAAAGAATTCGCCGCCGCCGGTCTGTTTGATGAGGCGCGCAAAAAGCCCCTGCCCTATCTGCCAGAGCGGATTGGCGTCATCACTTCGCCGACCGGCGCGGTGATCCGCGATATCTTGCACCGCCTCAATGCACGGTTTGCGCGCCCTGTCCTGATCTGGCCGGTGCGGGTGCAGGGGGCAGACTGCGCTCAAGAAGTCGCCGCAGCGATTGACGGCTTCAACAGGCTGGACAAAAACATAAAACCCGATCTGTTAATCGTCGCGCGCGGCGGCGGCAGCCTTGAAGATCTCTGGCCGTTCAATGAAGAGCAGGTGGTTATGGCCGCGAGCCGCTCCGCCATAGCGATCATTTCAGCGATCGGCCATGAAACCGATCACAGCCTTTTGGACCTCGCCGCCGACCGCCGCGCGCCGACGCCGACCGCAGCCGCGGAAATCGCCGTGCCGGTGCGCACAGATCTGCAGGCGGCGCTGCATGATCTCGCGCGGCGGCAAATCAAAGCGGGCAGCCTTGCGCTGAACCTGCGCGCCGAGCAGATCTTTGATCTCAGCCGCCGCTTAAACCGCGGCGCGGACATTGTCAATGTGATGCAGCAAAAACTGGATGATATGGCCTTGCGCCTGCCCGCGACCATCCGGCGGCAGATCGCTTTCGCGCAGGAAAGATTGACGCGGCGCGCGGCGCTCCTATCGCCCCAGAGGCTCGCACAGCTGCTTGATGCCAGCCAGCAAAAATTAATCCATCTGCGCCGACAGGCCGCTTTGGTGATCCATAATGCGCTGCGGGAGAAAGAACAGGCTTTGCGAGCGCTCGCGCGCATGCTTGATGCGGTCAGCTATCATCATGTTCTCGCGCGCGGCTTTGCGCTGGTGCGCGATGAAAATGACCGCCCGATCGCCAGTGCACAGCAAACGCGACTCGGCCAAAATCTTAAAATTGAATTTGCGCAGCAGCAAAAAATCCGTGTCCGCCGCATTGAAGACGAGGAGCAAAACCATAAGCAAAAAAGCCTGTTCAACCAAGGGGAATCCGAGCATGACTGATCCGGATTTGGCCAAGCTGATTTATCTTGACGGAGATTTTCAGGTCATCAAAAACGGCCATTATGTTTTATGCGCGATCACCGGAAAAAAAATCCCGCTCAACGAGCTGCGCTACTGGAATGTTGATCGACAGGAAGCTTATGCGTCGGCTGAAATCTCCTTAAAACGCGAGCAGCAAGTTTGATGAGCCGCATCTGCGCGCAGGCCGTGATGGGCTTTGTTTTTTTATCCCTCTTGCCTATAGGCGCGCTGGCCGATCAAAACCTGAGCGGCATCGCAATACAAGGCGGCATGATGATCGGCCAGATCAAAAATGGAGAGAAAATTTTTCTTGATGGCGCGCCTATCCCCATTTTGCCTTCGGGGCAGTTTGTGATCGGCTTTGGGCGTGATCATCGCCCGCAATCCGAATTGAAGCTGGTCAGACCCAATGGCACGTTCCAAAAAAGAATATTGACCATCCAACGACGACAATATGACATTCAGCACATTGACGGCCTGCAAGACGCGCTCGTCACCCCGCCGCCGGAAGCCTGGCCGCAAATACGCCGCGAAGGCCAGCAAAAACGCGCCGCGCGCGCGACAACCCGCTCCTTGACCGGCTTTGCCAAAAAATTTATCTGGCCGGTGAGCGGCCAAATTAGCGGTGTCTATGGCGCGCAGCGCGTGCTCAACGGCCAGCCGCGCCGCCCGCATTATGGCATTGATATAGCCGCGCCGCCAAACACCAAAATCATTGCCCCCGCGGACGGCATTGTGACTCTTGTCGGAAAAAACTTCTACTTTGAAGGTGGACTGGTATTTCTTGATCATGGGCTTGGCCTCTCAAGCGCCTTTCTGCATTTGGGTGACATCAAAGTGCGTGTCGGGCAAAAAGTCCGCCAAGGCGATCTGATCGGCCTCGTCGGCGCGACCGGCAGATCCACCGGCGCTCACCTTGACTGGCGCATCAAATGGCAGCGCGTTAATCTTGATCCAGCTTTGGTTGTGACCGGCGGAATAGTGTGCGCGACTGGCACCTTTGTGATCAGCGCAGCGGCCATCTGCGATGCAGCCAAAGCCAATGATCCGGACGCGCCCGAATGATCGCCTCAAGAACATCATTCACTTGCTGCGTCACACGGAGAATATTTTCATCATTTTGTGCTGCTGATTGCGCTGAGCGGTCAATCTCGAGCGGATCACAAACGATCAGGCGAAAGCGCGTGCGCCAGCCGCGATCAGCGCGGACAATATAGGCCGGCACCAAAGCATAATTATATTTGAGCGCCATTGTCGCGGGAAACTTTGATGTCAGCGCCGGATGAGCAAAAAACCGCGCGGCAATGCCATCAAGCATTTTCTGATCAACCAGAGTCGCAAAAACATGACCGGCGCGAATATGATGAATGATCTTGCGCACACTCGCCCCTTTCTGGATCTGATAAAATGAAATCGCCGTCTTGCGCAGCCGTCTTATCCAAAAATTCACATAAGGGTTGGTCAATTTCTGATAAATTTCAGCTGAGGGAATATTTTCACGCTTCATCGGCAATGGCAGCAATTCCCAATTCGTAAAATGCCCCGAAAAGAAAATCACGCGGCCTTGATGGACCCGAAAAGCTTCGCGGGCTCTTGGGGGAAAATCAATCTCCACCCGCCATTTGTGGCGGGGCTTTGAAAATTTCTTCAGATGCGCATATTCAAAAAAAGTCCGCCCCAAATTGCGCCACATGGCCGCGACGATATGATCAACCTCTTCGGGCGACAGATGCGGCATCATCTGGGATAGATTCCTCCGCGCCACATGGCTGCGTCCAATATGAGGCCCCAGCCTAAAGCCAACCCAGCCGCCAAAACGCGAAGCCAAATCAAGCCCCAAAGCCTTGCTCACGCCGACAAGCAAGATAACCCCCGCCATTTCAAACATATAGGAAATTTTAGTTCGTTTTTTCTTCATCTTTTTTGAGAGCCTCTTTCAGTAAAACTTTGATCTGCTCAACGTCCTTATCATTAAAAACCAGCTTCACGCGCAATTTCTGGCAGATTTGCGCGAGTTGACCACATTGCCCCGTGCGCGCTGACAATCTCGCCATGTCTTTTTCAGTCGTGATCAGCTGTGCGTTCAAAAAATCGGCGCGGTTCAGCAGAAAAGCTGCATCTTTTTGGCGAAAGACATGATGATCGGAAAAGCTATAATGTTCAACGAGGTTTGCACCCATGTCGCGCAAAAGCGCAAAGAATTTCTCCGGAC